>NZ_JBOFZA010000091.1:0-437862 GCF_051654945.1 Serratia sp. (in: enterobacteria) | reverse complement strand
TCTATGCACAGTACTTTGACGCGCAGGGTAACAAGGTGGGTCAGCAGATGCAGATCAACCAGTTGACCTACGGTAATCAGGTGGAAGTGGATGCGACCTTTATCGAAGGTGGGCAACTGTACGTCAGTTGGACGGATAAGGGTGTCGGTGACGGTGCCGGCTCCGCCATCAAGGGGCGCATTGTTGACCTGGTTGAAACGCTTGGGCTGAGTGACGACGGCACCGGTGTTACTCACATTGAGTATCAACCTGCACAGTTCTACCTGAACGGTACTGAAGGTAGTGATGTGTTGGATGCCAGAGGCGCAGTAACCGTTAATGCCAAAGAGGGAAATGACACCATCTTCATCAATGGCACTAACTTCACCAGTATTCATGGTGGAAGTGGCAACGATATCCTGGTGTGGGATTCAAATAACAACTTCGAATTAGGGAGCGTATCTTCGAAAATTACCGGTGTCGAAACGATTCACATGGGGAATAACACCGCACAAACGTTGGTTATTAATGCAGGTGATGTTCTTGATATGATGAAAGATAATGGTGAAATGGGGACGGTTCTATACATTACCGGTGATGATGGTAACTCAAACGCTAATGGCGCTAAAGATACCGTCAGCATTGATAAATCTGTGTGGGATAGTTCTATTTCACAAACTGAAAATGGTGTTACCTATGATGTCTATGTTCATAATGATGATTCAACGATCAAACTTATGATCCAGCATGGCATGAATGTAGTGTAACAAGAAAGAAAGGCGGTGGCTTTGGCCACCGCCTGAAGTGGCTAGCGAGTTAATTTTTTAAGGGATCTATGAAACGGTATTTTCGCTTTAATATTTCTGCAATTGCATTGCAAAGAGTGATTATTTCATTGGTTGTCACAACGCATTGTATGAAAGCGAATTCAACCGAATTTATTGATATTATCCGGATGACGGCAGATCATCCCGCTATTCAAGCAGCTCAATCCGCTGCAGGTGCAGCCTCTTTTGATATTGATGTTGCAAAATCTGCGAGTAATATACAGTTTAGTGCTGGGGTCAGCTCCGTTGGGTATGCAGGGCAGCCGGGAAACGAGAGTAACCTGGTGTCTCCTCATATCAATATCAGCAAGGTGTTATATGACCATGGGCGCACTGATGCCATGGTCGATGGCAAGGAAGCTGAATATCAAATGCAACGTGCCCAAATCATGGTGACGCGAGAAAATATCAATCAGCAGGCGTTATCACTTTTCACGACGGCGGTGAGCAATGCCAAAGTAGTTGAAATCCTTGATCAAGAGATAGAAACGCTAAAAGATTTACTGCAAAGGGTAAAAACCATTGCGAGTATTGATCCTGGCCGCGCCTCTGAAATCAATCAGGTGGCAACCAGGCTAAGTTCGGTGATTGCCAGCCGTGAAGCGAGTAATACCTCACAACAGCAGGCGTGGACACAGCTTTCGTTGTTACTACATAAATCTATTACGTTAACTTATGAGCTTCCCGATTTAAAAAAAGCAGGCTTGTTACCTGCCGATCTTAATACGGCGGAGAGCGTCCTGATGGAAAGCCCCTCCTTTGTGGCGGCACGTTATAAACGGGATGCCGCAGCGGCAGCTGTCCAGGTTGCCTCAAAATGGAATCGCCCAAAATGGGGGGTTCAACTTACGCTTAATAGCCCCCGTACCAATGGGGAAATGGAACCTTTCAAGGCTGCAACCGTGCAAGTCAGTAGTGATCTTAATCTTTGGGACGGTGGAGCGGGTTCTGCCACATTAAAGGGTGAGACTCAGCGCCTGTCATCGGCAGAGCAAGAGATGGAGGCGACAAGCAGGAACCTGAAACAGCAGGTAGAACAGTTATGGATCTCTATGCCTTTGCGGGAGCAGCAGATGAATGCGCTGTTACAGCAATCAAATTCGGCACTTAAAACCTGGCAGGCAGGGGAAACACAATTCTTTGCGGGTAAGAGGCCTCTTACCGATCTTATATCATTCGCTACTGATTATTATTCCAGCTTGGCAAGCTATGAAGAACAAAGGATACAGTATTTAGCCACCCAATGGCAGGTTGTAGCCGCATTGGGTAAACTCAGCGATCTGAGCAATAAAGTAAAATCATTGCCAGCCAATAAATTACTATTATCCGCTAATTATGCTAATACGTTGAAAGATAACACGGTTCCTGCAATAAATAATGAGGGTATTACAAATAAGACGTTTGCTGAAAATTCAAGCATACAATTTAAAAATGATGTTGAGAATTGGAAACAAAAAGTTTCACAGGTTTCACCACCGATTATACCTGCCAAAAAACAGGAGGTTCTTGCTAGCTCTTCTCGTCAGGTGAATAATTCGCTAGCAAGTCATCAAGGTCTCCCTGGATTGCAGTGGGAAACAGTGGCGAATGGAAATGAAAAACCAGCAGGAACCAAAAGAGTAGACGCTTCAGTGTCTGCTTCATTTTCACAGCCAAAAAGCGATTCTCGTACAGAAAGCTTCACGAAAGAAGTTTCTCGTGATTCGGTCGCTGTAAATACCTCAGGTGCTTCAGTGGCCAAAGAGCCCTCGGGTGGACTTAATGATTTACGTGATTTTCCTTGGTTGACGAAGGCTGATGAAAATAAAGGTGCGGTAGACGGTAAACCCCAAGGCTCGACAACTGAGAATAGCACATCTAATGAGCCATCATGGATGACCTTTGTAAGAACGCATGAATTTAAAGAGTAAAGAGTAATGTTCAATTCAGGAAAAAATGAAGATGGCTCAACATCAGACGGTACAAGTACATTGCATCAGATTGGCGACATCGGTCATTCTGAAAATAAAGCTAATGATCAATCATTGATATTATCATTACAGAGCATTCTACGCTTACTTGATGTTCGCCTTACAATTAATGAAATCAGTTCTGGTATGCCGCCTTGCCCTGGCAAGGATTTACCGCAAGAGCAAAATGAATGGGCCAGACAAGTACTACAAGGCCGAGGAATGGTCGCAGTATGGCAAAAAATAAGCCTGCAGGATGTCAAATCCTTTTTGTTACCTGCGGTAGTTCGTCTGGGCAATAGCTTTATAGTGCTTACCCACCACGATGCAAAAGCATGCCGTATCATTGCACCAGAATTAGGGGCTCAACCGGTTGAAATTGATACTGAAACATTAGTGAGAGATTATGCGGGCGAACTGCTGTTGATTCGCCCAAAATCCTTTATGGATCATCGTTCTGATGATTTGGTGAGGGTTGGCCCAGAGCATTGGTTCTGGCACACGCTTTGGAGTTTTAAGCGTTATATTCTTGAAGCCGCAGCACTGTCCGTCGTGATCAATGTGCTGGTGCTGGCGATGTCGATTTTCACCATGACAGTCTACAACCGTGTCCTGCCGAATCAGACCTATGTGACTTTATGGACGCTGGCCATTGGTGTGACTATTGCTTTGTTTTTCGAACTTGGCGCCCGAATTGCCCGCGCCTGGATCACCGATCGTGCTGGCAAGAAAATAGATCTTCTATTAGGTGCGCGCATCTTTCGTCATGTGCTTGAAGGGAAAATGGAAAACCGGGCACAGTCTAGCGGTGCTTTCGGTAACATCATGCAAAGCTTTGAGACAGTACGCGATCTGACAACTTCCGCTGCCTTGACCACCTTTGCCGATCTTCCCTTTGTGTTTCTTTTCCTGACGGTAATTTACTTGGTTGCAGGGCCTCTGGTTTGGTGCGTCATCCTGATCCTGCTCGCCATTACCTGCATGGTACTGCTCATGCAGATCCCTCTGAAGCGTCATGCGGAGGAGTCAGTAAAAATCGGCAGCAACCGATATGGGCTGGTCATTGAAACGCTGGATAATATTGAAACAATCAAAGCACTGCGCGCTGAGAACCTGGTATCTGCCAAACATGATATTGCCAGTGTGAAGCTTTCAGATGTCTCAATGAAATCACGTTTCCTGGCAACGGTCGGATCCAGCATTATTCAGGCTACCCAGCAATTTGGTACGGTATTGTTACTGGTATGGGGGGTCTACCTGGTCGGTGATGGGATTGTCTCCATGGGCGGTATTATTGCGACCATGACGCTAATGGGGCGAGCTGTGACACCGATTGCCACCCTTGCCGCTTTAGGATTGCGTATTCAGCAGGCTAGAACTTCTCTGGATATTCTCAATAAAGTCATGCTAACGCCAACGGAACATGCACAAGGGAAAATCTATGTTCAGTTACCTCAGGGGAGCAAAACCGAAATAATCTGCCGGGATTTAACGTTCACCTATAAAAAAGAACTGCCAGCCGTGACTGAACGTTTGGACTTGCAGCTTAAACATGGTGAACGGGTCGCTATTCTTGGCAAAATGGGGAGCGGAAAGTCTTCACTGCTGCGTCTTTTGGTTGGCCTCTATCAGCCAACAGGGGGAGAAATTACTATTAGCGGTGTAGATATTCGTGAAATAGCTCCCGCGGAGTTACGTTCAAGAATCGCTCTTGTTAATCAGGAGCCCCGCCTGATGTTTGGCTCAATGCGTGACAATCTATTGATGGGGGCCCCACACGTCAGTGACGATGAAATGATGAAAGTAGCCGAGATGACAGGTGTCAGCAGCATAGTGGCGCGCCATCCCATGGGGTTTGGTATGCCTATTGGCGAAAGGGGCGAAACATTATCCGGGGGACAAAAACAGGCCATTGCCTTGGCGAGAGCTTTATTAACGCAACCTGATGTTTTGTTATTAGATGAACCGACTTCCGGAATGGATATGGGATCGGAACGTATGGTGCTGCAAGCATTAGTGCCTGCAATGGAGGGAAAAACCGTGGTGATCGTGACGCATCGACCCGCCATTTTAAACTATGTCGACCGAGTTATTATTATGGACGAAGGATTGAAGGTTGCTGATGGTCAAAAAGATGAAATTGTACGAATGTTAAATGAAGGAAAGATCCCGGCAGCATCGGTGATACGCGCCGCATCAAAACCTGAGGTCAGGGTAGGTATTGCACCGATGGATGGCAAGGAGTAAAAGGATGTTTAAGGTTGATCGAGAAAAAAACAGAACCCGGGCAGATATTTCACGCACGGATGTTGAATATCAATTTGGTCATGTTACTGCAAGTGAAATAGTGAGGGCGGCAAGCCATGATCGATGGGATGGCTGGCTTTTTATCGCCTGGGGTTGGGTAGCGTTGATTGTCGTCGTCATGGTGTGGTCTGCCAATTTTGATATTGAAGAGGTTACCACGGGTTCTGCGAAAATCGTGCCTAGCTCCCGGGAACAGGTTCTGCAAAGTCTGGAGGGGGGGATTTTGCAAGAAATGTTGGTTCATGAAGGGGATACCGTTGAAAAAGGGCAGATCGTTGCCCGAATAGACCCTACCCGTGCGCAGGCGTCGTTCCGAGAAAGTGCTAACCGCATACAGGCCCTGGAAGCTCAAGTTGCCCGCCTTAGGGCGGAGACATCTGGCGAAGCTCTGGTTTTCCCCGCAGAGGTACTTGAATTACCTGAGTTGGTGCAAAGGGAAACCGAAGCTTGGAAATTGCGAAAGCGTACACTTGATGAATCGGTGTCTGGCTATATTAAAACAAAGGCATTGATTGAAAAGGAATTAAAAATGGCCAGAGAGTTGGCCGAGAAATCCCTTTTATCCTATACGGAGGTATTAAAGCTGGAACGTCAGGCTAATGATGCCGAGTTGCAAATTACTGAACGTCGTAACCGTTATCGCAATGAAGCTAATGACGAACTGTCTAAAGTTGAGGTTGAACTGACCAGTCTTCAGGAGACGGCTCTGGGGAGGCACGATACCTTGGAGCGTACCGAACTTCGCTCTTCAGTGCGGGGTGTGGTCAACAATATCCGAATAAATACCATTGGTGGTGTTATCCAGCCTGGAGCCGAGATTATGGAAGTGACGCCGCTTGACGATCAATTGCTTGTTGAAACAAAAATCAAGCCTTCAGATGTCGCTTTTTTAGCCCTTGGGCAAGAAGCCATGGTCAAGCTCTCTGCTTATGATTATTCAATATATGGTGGGCTTAAGGGACGGGTAGAAAATATCAGCCCGGGCGCATTGAAGGATGAAGATGCTAAAGCCCAGCGAGGGGCCGGTATGGATGATACTTATTATCGTGTAATGGTGCGCACGGAAAGCAATACGCTAACCAAACCCGGCAGCAAGACACTTAAGGTTATTCCTGGTATGACAGCCACTGTGGATATTCAAACGGGTCAGAAGAGCCTATTGCAATATTTAATTAGGCCTTTGCTGCGTGTTCAAGAGGCATTTAGAGAGAAATAAAGTATTAGGCGAAGCAGACGCGCTACAGACAACACCAGAATTGCCCAGATGCGTTTGCTCCGTTTTATAGTGCACCCGTTCAAGGTGGCGGTACGCTCAATACTTAGAGGTATTAGCGTAGACCTGCGTGATCATGCGTTCGTGGGGCCTAAGGGCGAATTTTCGGCCAGAATATTGGCAGGCTCTTTGCCGGGTCGTTGCGTGCCGGGCAGCGAATGGCATCTATCCTGAACCTGCTGGAAACCGCCAAGTTCAACGGCCATGATCCTTATGTCTGGGTGCGAGATGTATGACCCGTTTGCCGACCTGACTCAACAGTCGGCTCAACGAACTGCCACCTTACGCCGAAAATCACTTCAACTAATTACCCCGTCAGCTTATTACATTATTTAATCACACAACACGAGTTCGCCGTTCGGTGCCCTACAATCAACCAAAACGTACATCGCGGCCGTGGGGTTCATCCAGATCCTGCGCCGGGCCGATTGAAACGATCCCGTGCGGATTGATGGTGGCATGGCTGCGATAGTAGTGATTGCGGATATGCGCCATGTCGACCGTTTCGGCGATCCCCGGCATCTGGTAGATATCGCGCAGGAAGCCGTACAGGTTGAGAAAGTCGCTGATGCGGCGTTGGTCACATTTGAAATGGGTCACGTAGACCGGATCGAAACGGATCAGCGTGGTCCACAGGCGTAAATCGGCCTCGGTCAGGCGATCGCCAGTCAGATAACGGTGCTGGCCAAGGATCTGTTCCAACCGTTCCAGCGAGGCAAACACGCCGTTCACGGCTTCGTCATAGGCATCCTGGCTGGTCGCAAAACCGGCCTTGTACACCCCGTTGTTCACCGAGTCGTAAATCCAGCCGTTGAGCGAATCGATCTGTTCACGCAGTTCCTGCGGATAGTAATCCCCAGCCCGTGCGCCTACGGCATCGAATGCATTGTTAAACATGCGGATGATATCGGCAGATTCATTGCTGACGATGGTCTGTTGCTGTTTATCCCACAGCACTGGCACGGTAACGCGCCCGCTGTATTGTGGATCGGCCCGCAGATAGAGTTGGTAAAGAAAATCAGCGTGATACAGCGTGTCACCGGTGGCCGCAGGGAAATCCTGGCCGAAGGTCCAGCCGTTTTCCAAAATTAGCGGATGCACCACGGAAACCGGGATGGTGCTCTCCAGCCCCTTCAATTTGCGCATCAGCAGGGTACGGTGCGCCCAGGGGCAAGCCAGCGAAACATATAGATGGTAGCGATCTTGCTCGGCCTTAAAACCCGCTTTGCCGTGTTCTCCCGCAGTACCGTCTGGCGTAACCCAATTGCGAAACTGAGAGGTTGAACGCTTGAAACGGCCCCCGGTGGATTTGGTGTCATACCAGGTGTCTTGCCAAACGCCATCAACGAGTTGTCCCATGAGATCCTCCAATGTGTCTGAAAAAGTCAACAGGCCCGGCATGGAGCCGAGCCTGTTGGCGATATTATAAGCTTACCACTTTTTGTTCAAAATGCGGTCAATGCTGAAGCCGCCAGGGCCGGCAATCGCCAGCACGATGAAGCCACCGGCAATGGTCAGGTTTTTCATAAACATCAGCTGGTTCACGCCTTCGGCAAAGTTAGTGTGGAACAGCAGTGCGGTCAGGATGGTAAAACCGGCGGTGAACAGTGCCACGGTACGGGTCAGGAAACCGAACAGGATTGCCAGGCCACCGCCGAACTCCAGCAGGATGGTCAGTGGCAACAAGAAGCCAGGTACGCCCATCGCTTGCATGTACTGTTGGGTGCCAGCATAGGCATCACCCATTTTGCCGTAGCCTGCAACGATAAACAGAATTGGCATCAGAACCCGTGCAACCAGCAGACCTGTATCTTCTAATTTTTTCATCATTAACTCCAAAAAGTGTTGTGGCTTGCCAATCTTGGCATTGGTACCGCCAAGGGGGCTGTTGCCGCCATGACTGGTTGATGGAGTGAATGTTAGACGGGAATGATGCGGGTTGTTAGCAAGTAAAATTGTCGAACTTTTTCAAAAAATATGAATATTGGTCGCGCGGTGAAAATTTATTAAAATCATGTGTTTATGTTTTTAAAACCGAGGGTGGAACAAAAAACACGCAGATTGACGAGGCTAGCAACGGTATAATTGAACCTTTACCAGTGGGGTTATTTCTTGGCGAGGGCGTTACGGATTAGACGAACTGTGCCCCAGACGCTGAGTGCGCGCCGTGACCAGCGGATCAACTTACTGGGATGGCGTATACCGTACAGCGCAATCACGCTGGAACCGATAGCCATATATTTACGCAGCCCATACAAAGTCTGCCAACTGCGATCGAAGGGTTCAGTCTTTTGCAGCCATTGGCTTTTGTTGTCGGCCAGATCCAGACGTTGCTGCTGGATCTGCCGGATAAGTTGCTCTTTTCTGCGTTCACGGTACTGGCGGTGATTCATGGCTCTCCTCCAGTTCAGCACGATCAAGTTCCAGTTGCTGACGTGTTGCCCCTAACAGTGTCGAACGGCGAGCCTTGGACAGCGTCCAGAAGATCCCCACAACGGCCAGGAACAGCAGAACGGCGGTAGTTGTGCCCAGCGCCATCAGGCGATAAGCGGGGTCGATGGCCCAGAAGATCAGGATTAGCAGGCTCATCAGGCCGAAGGCGGTAAACAGCAGGGTAAGACCCGCCATCATCAGCAGCTGAATGAGGTTGGCTTTCTCCTCTTCCAGCTCGATAACGGCCAGACGCACCCGGGTTTCCACCATGCCGACCATAATGGTGACAATCCGTTGGGCGATATCCAGGACCCCTTTCCCGGGGCCCTGTGCGCGCGTTTGCGGCTGCTCTGCCATAATCAGCGGCGCGCGAGCAGAACGCCTAACACCACGCCAACCGCAGCGCCGATACCGATACCGGTCCACGGGTTTTCACGTACGTAATCATCGGCCTGACCAGCCATCTGCTTGGTTTGGTGTGCCAGTTTGTCACCGGCATCGCTCAGGCGGGCACGGGTTTCTTTCAGTGCGCCTTCGGCCTTGGAACGCAGTTTGTCCAGTTCAGCTTTAGGTTTATCGGTGGAAGAGTTCAGCACTTCCTCCAAGGTATCGGCCAGGGACTTCAGTTCAGCGCGTAAGTTTTCTGCATTTGAATCATGTGCCATTTCGATAACTCCTTAACATTAACTTCGACAGACTTTTAACATAGCGGATTTATTCACTTAAGCAAAGGTTTATACCCGGAGGATATCCCTAATCATCAGCGGGATGGCTTATGAAAATCCCGCCAGATGGGCCTCTAAACGATAAATCCGCTAATATAAAAAATTATTCGGCCTGCGCGGCTTTCAACTCAGCCTGGGCTTCTGCCAGCTTTTTCTGCTTGTTGGCGATTTTATCCGCCTTGCCGGTTTCCTGGGCCTCTTTCAGCTCCTGCTCACGCTCGGCAACTTTTTCCTGCTTGTCTGCAATGGTCTTCTGGCGATCGGCCTGTAAACCGGCCTCGGTGCAATGGGTTTGCACTTCGCTCAGGGCTTTCTGCAAGCCTGCCACGCGGTGGCTGTTGCCATGCTTAGTGGCATAATCGATCTGGGTCTGGATCTCTTGGGCCTTGCTGGCACAAGTCTCGACCGCTGCCTGTGAAAGGGCAGAAAAAGCGAACAGTGGGATGGCCAGTGATAAAGTGTGGCGTAATTTCATAATTTCAATTCCTTAATGCTGGGAGACAACGGTGTTGCTCCCGGTTTCCTGCTGCCCAAGGGGCAGTGCGACAGGTGGCCTACGCGGCTGACCCATGCTGATAATTAGCATAGTCACAAATTGCGTAGAACCCCAAAGATCCAATGATAATCGATTGAGAGTGAGATAATGTCTTAAATGAGAACGAATTATCCCAGATCAAGGGGGGCACGTGTAAATTTACGTACCCAGTAGCCGGGGAACTGGGGGTCGTTCAGGGCAATCACATAGCCAGGGGGCAGGATATTTTTCAGGGCTTCGCGGGCTTGTAGTTGCTGTTCAGGAGTATCGAGGCGGATCACCAGCCCATCGCCCTCTGGCGTAATGCTTTTGATGCGGATGCCACGCTCATCCAGCCGCTGATAGACAAAAAAACCATCCGGCAATGATAGGCCCTGGTGAACCGCGTGGATGCGCAGTTCGCTTTCCGTACGCAGGATGTACGGCAGCAGCACGGTGGCCAATGCCAGCAATAGCACTGAAAGCATCAGCGCGTATTGCCAGCGTGAGCGTTTGGCTTTCACGCGTCTTTCCCTGCGCGGTCAGCGCGCTTTTTGCGCCACAGCACCACCAGAGAACCGACCAGCCCAACAACCAGCAACACCAGCGGCAGCATCATCAGGCCAAACATCAACTGGTCTTCATACTTGCGGAACATTGGGGTTTTCCCGAGGGCAAAGCCGACCGAGACCAGGATCAGCACCCACAGCAAACCACTCACCCAGTTAAAGAACTGGAAGCGTGCATTGCTCAAACCTGACAAACCGGCAATGGTCGGCAACAGCGTACGCACGAAGGCCAGAAAGCGGCCAATCAACAAGGCCGACAGGCCATGGCGGTGGAACAGTTGGTGGGCGCGCTGATGGTAATGAGCCGGCAAATGAGATAGCCAACTCTGCACCGTTGGCGTATTGCCGAGCCATCGACCCTGGATGTAACTGACCCAGCAGCCCAGGCTGGCCGCGGTCGTCAGGATCAGAATGGTCACCGGGAAGTTCATGGTGCCTTTGGCGACCAGTACGCCGACCAGGATTAGCAGGCTATCGCCCGGCAGGAAGGCGGCGGGCAGCAGACCATTTTCCAGAAATAAAATCATAAATAGCAGAACGTACAGCGTCCAGACCAACGAGGGGTTGGCCAGCGTTTCAAAGTCTTGCTGCCATAAGGCATCCAACAGTTGCTTAATGATATCCATCCGGTGTTCCTAAAAACGTCATTGTTTATTTCGTTCAGCGACCGGGCGGCGGTAAGCTCACGAAGGGCCCTGGCTGCTGAAGATGATGATCGGTGTTGCTTTATTCTTTGGTTCTATACCCGTCGTCTTTCAAGTTGCAGCGTTGTTATCTGCACTTGCTGCAACTTGAAATCCATAGGGTAAAACGGGGCGACACCGGATCATGAGTGATACGTTAGCGAGCCACGGTAAAGCATGTTGCTTTCTTTCCAGCCCCCAAGCCGGCTTTGCTGCTGTGGGAAATCCAGCGTCCAATTGACCTGCCGCAGCCGGTTGGGGGCTGGGTTATCTGCCTGCCGTTGGGGCCGCAGGTGGTAGCCCAGATTCGTTGCTAAAGTATAGGCCGGAACTGACTGGGGCGGGGTCTGCAACGCGCTGAGATAGGAATGCATCCGGGGCAATGACAGCAGTAATTTGCCGAGGGGTTTGCGGCGGAGTTCACCGTGTGGACGGTAATCCTGATCGTAGGGGGAAACGACGTGCTCAGCAAAGGGTACCTGAACACTTAACGCGGAGGCTAAGACTAAGGTTTGTGATGCATACAGCTTTGGGCCGGAAACCGAAGCGGTCCAGCAGAAAAGAGCAATAAGCATGGCAAACAACCAGCGCATGTATTCGCGTTCCGCCCCCAAAGTCAGTCGATAAAAAAGTGGGCTAACTCTACCAAAATAGCATGATTGGCAACAGGGAAATCTACGTGGCCACAGGGGAAATATCACGCAGCGGGCGGCGATACTGGGATCGATTCAGCCGTTTTTACAATACCTGACATTCGGCTTCATTTGCTGCTGGCCAAAAGCTATTTGGCCGTGGTGGTCACGTTGTCCAGATGGATCACCGGATTCTCGGCAAAGAGATAGCGATCGGCGTTGTATTCGAAATCGTCGGTGGTGGCATTGAACAGCATTTGCTTGGTGTTTTCCAGATGCTGCCACATGGCCAGTTTGGCTCCGTGCGGATCCTTACGTATCAGAGCCTTGAGGATCTCATCATGATCGTCACACCAGCTGGCAATGGAACGCTCATCGATGTGTTCGTGCAGTTTGATCCAGTAAGGGTTACTGACACGCTGAACCCACATTTTTTCCACGATGGTGGCCATGGCGGCGTTCTGGGTGGCTAGCGCGACCTGCACGTGGAATTTGAGATCCCACTGCGAATCGCGGAAGCGATCCTCTTTGCGCGCCTGCTCCTGGATCTCCATCAGTTGAACGATATCCTGTTTGGTCACCTGGGTGGCGGCGAACTCCGCGATGTTACTTTCGATCAACTGGCGTGCCTGTAGCAGCTCAAACGGTCCGGAGGTGGCAAATTCAAGGCTGTCACCAGGGATTACCAGGTGTTTTTGTTGGTTGGAGATCACGTGGATGCCCGAACCTTTGCGCACTTCTACGTAGCCTTCGACTTCCAGCATGATGATCGCCTCACGTACTACGGTACGGCTCACGTTCATCTCTTCAGCGATATAACGCTCGGCTGGCAGCTTCTCCCCGACCGGGTAGACTCCGCCCTCAATGCGCCGTTTGAGTTCGGCGGCCAATTGCTGATAAAGGCGTCTGGTTTCAGTGAATTCCATAGTGAATGCTCGGCGGTAGAAGGGCGTGTTGCCATAAGACCTGTTATACCACTTATCGGCCGTAGCTGCTAGCGAGTCAGATGTGAAAAGCCCGGCTGCAAGGCCGGGCTGTGGTGGATTAACTGTTGGCTTCTGCCGTTTGCAATCGCTCCTGTTCCAGCTCGGAAACCGGCTTGTTTTGCAGCACGGTCCAGATCACGATGGCGGCCAGAATATCAAATACCGACAGCGCGGCGAACAGCGGGCTGAAGCCCATGGTGTCAGCCAAAGCACCGACCACCAGAGCGAACATGGTGCTCGCCGTCCAGGCGGCCATCCCGGTCAGCCCGTTGGCGGTAGCGACCTCGTTGCGGCCAAAGACGTCTGACGAGAGAGTAATCAGCGCACCGGACAGCGCCTGGTGGGCAAAGCCCCCGACGCACAGCAGGGCGATGGCGACGTACGGGCTGGTGAACAGGCCGATCATGCCAGGGCCAATCATCAGCACGGCACCCAGGGTGACGACCAGTTTGCGTGAGACGATCAGATTGACGCCAAAATGCTTTTGGAAGAATGGCGGCAGATAGCCGCCCAGGATGCAGCCGAAATCGGCGAACAGCATCGGCATCCAGGCGAACATGGCAATTTCTTTCAGGTTAAAACCGTAAGCCTTGAACATGAACAGCGGGATCCAGGCGTTGAAAGTTCCCCAGGCGGGTTCTGCCAGAAAACGCGGCAGCGCGATGCCCCAGAATTGACGGTTACGCAGGATCTGCCAGGCAGACATCTTCTTGGCGTTGGTAGTCTGGTGATGCGCTTCCTGACCATCGAGGATGTAATCACGCTCGGCGGTACTGAGTTTCTTCTGGTCTTTCGGGTGTTTATAGAAGATCAGCCAGCAGATGGCCCAGATCAGGCTCAAGACCCCGGTAATGATAAACGCCATTTCCCAGCTGTGGGCCACAATCGCCCAGACCACCAAGGGGGGAGCGAGCATCGCGCCCACGGAGGAGCCAACGTTAAAGTAGCCCACGGCGATGGAGCGTTCTTTGGCCGGGAACCACTCGCTACTGGCTTTCAGGCCTGCAGGGATCATGGCCGCTTCGGCCATACCGACCGCACCGCGAGCCATCGCCAGACCGACCCAGCTGTTAGCCAGCGCGGTACCCATACAGAAGATGGCCCACAGAATGGCAAACATCGCATAGCCGATTTTGGTGCCGAGCACGTCGAGGATATAACCTGCAACGGGCTGCATCAGGGTATAACAGGCTGAATAGGCGGCAACAATATAGGAATATTGCTGAGTCGTGATCCCCAGCGAGCCTTCCAGCGAGGGTGCTGCGACAGACATCGCATTGCGGGTCAGATAACCGAGCACGGTGCCGATAGTCACCAGGCCGATCATATACCAGCGTAAGCCTTTAATTTTACGCATCCCAACTCTCTCCCAGTCTTAAAATTTCGGCCACTGGCAAGCCCGTGGCGGTCTTTGGTCATGGTGTTGCCGGTATATCGCTTTCCGGCGCCGCCCAGCGCATTGCCATGGTGCGTGATTGATAACCGTTGGCAAGGTGGCGAAAAGATAACTTGTCATACAGATTTAAAAGTTGAGTGACATCACAAAAGCCATTATTTTTTTAGGTGATAATACATCGCATCATATGGCATTGGTTTAACAAGAGTTGTCTAGGTATAGGCCTGAAAGCCGCGATAAAGGGCCAGGAATGATAAAATTTTGCTAGACGCTAGATTAAATTGGTGTGATAACTTTTCGAAAGTTGACAGCAAGGCTAGCCAGGAAAAAGGTGAGGAACCCATTATGGCCACGTTTTTGAGCGATGATTTTTTGTTAGACAGTGAATTTGCCCGCCGCCTGTATCACGACTACGCGGCGGATCAGCCGATTTTCGACTATCACTGCCATCTGCCGCCGCAGCAGATTGCTGAAAACACCCGTTTTAAAAACATGTACGATATTTGGCTGAAGGGGGATCACTACAAATGGCGCGCAATGCGTACCAACGGTGTGGCTGAACGCCTGTGTACCGGTGAGGCTTCTGACCGCGAAAAATTTGATGCCTGGGCGGCCACGGTGCCGCATACCATCGGCAACCCGCTGTATCACTGGACGCACCTGGAATTGCGTCGTCCGTTTGGCATTACCGGCAAGCTGCTCTCCCCGGCCACCGCAGATGAAATCTGGCAGCGTGGCAATGCACTGCTGGCGCAGGATGCTTTCAGCGCACGCGGTATCATGCAGCAGATGAAGGTGAAAATGGTCGGCACCACCGACGATCCCATCGACGATCTGCGCCATCATCAAGCCATCGCTGCCGACGGCAGCTTCGATATCAAAGTGTTGCCAAGCTGGCGCCCGGACAAGGCCTTCAATATCGAAGCCGCTGGGTTCAATGACTATCTGCAACAGTTGGAGGTTGCCGCAGACACCTCCATCAGTCGCTTCAGTGATTTGTGTGATGCGCTGAAAAAACGTCTGGATCACTTTGCCGCTCACGGCTGTAAGGTTTCCGATCACGCGCTGGACGTGGTGATGTACGGCGAGGCTGACGAAGCCACGCTGGACAAGATCCTGGCGCAGCGCCTCAGCGGTGAGTTGCCAACGCCACAGCAGGTTGCCCAGTTCAAAACTGCCGTGTTGCTGTTCCTGGCCGCTGAATATCAGCGCCGCGAATGGGTGCAGCAATACCATATTGGCGCGCTGCGCAATAACAATAGCCGGATGTTCACTACCATCGGCCCAGATATCGGCTTCGATTCCATTAACGATCAGCCTGTTGCACAAGCCCTGTCTCGCCTGCTGGATGCTCAGGCCAAACAGGGTGGCTTGCCGAAAACCATTCTTTATTGTCTCAACCCACGGGATAACGAAGTGATCGGCACCATGGTCGGCAACTTCCAGGGGGAAGGGACGCCAGGCAAAATGCAGTTTGGCTCTGGCTGGTGGTTTAACGACCAGAAAGACGGAATGCAGCGCCAGATGACCCAGTTGGCACAGCTTGGGCTGCTTAGCCGCTTTGTCGGCATGCTCACCGACAGCCGCAGCTTCCTGTCTTATACCCGTCACGAATACTTCCGCCGCATCCTGTGCCAGATGATTGGCCGCTGGGTGGAAGATGGCGAAGCACCGGCAGATATTGCGTTGCTGGGCGAGATGGTGAAAAACATCTGCTTCGACAATGCCAAACACTATTTCGCTATCGAATTAGCGTAGCTATAGCTCAAGGTTGGTTTATGCAAAGCATCATAAAGATCCATGCAAAAGATAATGTGGCGGTCGCGCTGTGTGATTTGGCTGCGGGTGACCAGCTCAGCTGGGAAGGGCGATCGATCAGCCTGGTACAAGACGTGGTGCGTGGGCACAAGTTTGCACTTGAGCCTATTGCTGCCGGTGAGATGATCGTCAAGTACGGCTTGCCGATCGGCCATGCGCTGGTAGCCATTGCCGCTGGCGAGCATATTCATTCGCAAAATGCCAAAACCAACCTGAGCGATCTCGACAGCTATCAGTATCAACCGGAGTTCCAGACCTTACCGGCGCAGGCGGCAGACCGTGAAGTACAGATATACCGCCGCAGCAACGGTGAGGTCGGGATCCGCAACGAATTGTGGATCATTCCGACCGTGGGCTGCGTGAACGGTATTGCGCGCCAGATCCTGCAACGCTTCCAGAAGGAAACGGAAGATGCTGTGGGGATCGACGGCGTGCATCTGTTCAGCCATCCCTTCGGCTGTTCGCAGCTTGGCCAGGATCATGAGAACACTCGCACCATGCTGCAAAATATGGTGCGTCATCCCAATGCCGGTGCGGTACTGGTGATTGGCCTGGGCTGCGAGAACAACCAGGTGGATGCCTTCCGCAGTACGCTGGGTGAATTTGATGAGCAGCGCGTGCATTTTATGGTCTGCCAGCAGCAGGATGATGAGGTTGCCGATGGATTGGCACATTTGCATGCACTTTACCAGATTATGCGCGACGATCGCCGCCAGCCGGGCAAGCTCAGCGAGCTGAAGTTTGGTCTGGAATGCGGGGGGTCGGACGGTTTATCGGGGATCACGGCCAACCCGTTGCTGGGCTGTTTCTCGGACTACGTGATTGCCAACGGTGGCACCACCGTGCTGACCGAAGTGCCGGAAATGTTTGGTGCCGAGCGCATTTTGATGAGCCGTTGCCGCGATGAAGGGACCTTTGAAAAAACCGTCAGCATGGTCAACGACTTCAAACAGTATTTTATTGCCCACAATCAACCGATTTACGAGAACCCTTCGCCGGGCAACAAAGCTGGGGGGATCACCACGTTGGAAGAGAAATCCCTGGGCTGTACCCAGAAAGCCGGGCAGAGCCAGGTGGTGGACGTGTTGAAATACGGTGAGCGCCTGCGTTTGCCGGGGCTGAACCTGCTGAGTGCTCCGGGCAATGATGCGGTTGCCACCAGCGCGCTGGCGGGAGCTGGGTGCCATATGGTGCTGTTCAGCACCGGGCGGGGGACGCCTTACGGTGGCTTTGTACCAACGGTGAAACTGGCGACCAATTCGGAGCTGGCGGCGAAAAAACCGCACTGGATCGATTTTGACGCCGGCCGCCTGATCCACGGCCTGCCGATGGCGCAGATGCTGGAGCAGTTTGTCGATCTGATCGCAGCCATTGCCGATGGTAAACCGGCGCGCAATGAAGTGAATGATTTCCGCGAGTTGGCGATCTTTAAAAGCGGCGTAACGTTGTAATGCCTGGCGGGCGGGAGTAGCATAAAACGGCGTTTCACCTTTCAGCGCCTTGTTATTACCGCCTCAGGATCTCCCTCATGACGTTTTATTGGTTTGCGCAGTCCGTTGGCGTGCTGGCTTTTTTGGTGGGTATCACCAGCTTTTTTAATCGCGATGACCAGCGTTTCAAACTGCAGCTGTCGGGCTACAGCCTGATTATCGGCATCCATTTCCTGCTGATGGGAGCCAATGCGGCAGGGAGCAGCGCACTGCTCAGCGCCTGTCGCAACCTGGTTTCCATGAAGACTCGCAGCCTCTGGGTGATGTGGATCTTCATCACCCTCACGCTGATCATCGGTTTATCCCGTTTCCATTACTGGATCGAACTCTTGCCGATCTTTGGCACCACCATCAGCACCTGGGCGCTGTTTCGCACCCGTGGTTTGACCACCCGTTGCGTGATGTGGTGTTCAACGGCCTGTTGGGTCACCCACAATATCTGGTTGGGCTCGATCGGCGGTTCGCTGATTGAAGGCAGTTTCCTGCTGATGAACGGTTTCAACATTATCCGCTTCCGCCGTCTGCAACTGCGCGGCATCGATCCTTTTGCGGTCGAAAAAAAGGCGCCCGTTGCAGAAGGGCGCCTGGCTGACGATCGTAAATGATTAACGAATTTTCAGCGGATCTTCACTGGCTAAACGTTGGTCTTCTGCCTGACAGACGGCAGCGGTAAATAGCACGTCAGTGGAGGAGTTCAATGCGGTTTCTGCCGAATCCTGCAACACGCCGATGATAAAGCCGACGGCAACCACCTGCATCGCAATTTCGTTGGGAATACCGAACATGTTGCACGCCAGCGGGATCAACAGCAGTGAACCACCCGCCACACCGGAGGCACCACAGGCACAGATTGCGGCAACCACGCTCAGCAGCAGTGCCGTCGGCACATCAACGGGGATACCCAGCGTATTAACTGCCGCCAGCGTCAGCACGGTGATGGTGATTGCGGCGCCGGCCATGTTGATGGTCGCGCCCAGCGGGATAGAAACCGAATAGGTATCTTCATTCAGGTTCAGCTTTCTGCTCAGCTCCATATTCACCGGAATGTTGGCTGCGGAGCTGCGGGTAAAGAAGGCGGTAACGCCACTTTCACGCAGGCAGGTGAACACCAGTGGATAAGGGTTGCGGCGGATTTTCCACCAAACGATCAGCGGGTTCAGCACCAGTGCTACCAGCAGCATACAGCCAATCAGCACGAACAGCAGTTGGGCATAGCCCCACAGTGCGCCAAAGCCGGTTTCCGCCAGTGTCGAAGCAACCAGACCAAAAATACCCAGCGGTGCACAGCGGATCACTGCACGTACCACCATGGTCACGGCGTGAGACATGTCATTGATCAGCGATTTGGTGGTTTCAGAGGAATGACGCAGTGCCAGCCCCAGACCAACGGCCCAAGCCAGGATGCCGATATAGTTGGCGTTGATCAGCGCATGGAATGGGTTAGCCACGACGCTCATCAGCAGGCCTTTGATCACTTCAACGATGCCGCCCGGTGGGTTGATATCGGTGGTGCCGACGGCCAGTGCCAGTGTGGAAGGGAAAATAAAGCTGATCACCACGGCAGTAAGCGCGGCGGCAAAGGTCCCCAACAGGTAGAGGAACAGGATTGGACGAATATTGGTTTTTTGGCCCTGCTTATGGTTGGCAATGGAAGCCATGACCAACACCAGCACCAGCAGTGGAGCAACGGCCTTTAAAGCACCGACGAACAAAGTGCCGAGCAGCCCAACAGCGGTTGCGGCGGTTGGCGAAACCAGTGCCACTACAATACCTGCAACCAGGCCGATCATAATTTGCTTAACCAGGCTGCCCTGAGTGATCCGTAGTAATAGTTTATTCATGATGCTCTTGCGTTTCCGCTCCCTGAGAATGTGATGTACAGACTGCTGCGCCTCGGCGGAACGTGGCCGGGCAACTTATCGTCATATCTGTAACTAAGTATGTTTGCCTGGTCAGTATTCAGTAAACGATGGGTGTTGGAAAGAGGGGAAGGTGAAATTCCCTGCACGGATCAATGATTGATAACATGCTGTTTACATTTGTGTGATCGCCATAACATTTGGCGTTTAAGGCTATTTGCCAAATAATCGCGGGGCGTCTAGCGCCCCGACTAATAGATTATGACGTGCTGAGGATCACCCGGCCATTGGCTGGCGAGCCCCAAGGCTGGCGACAAAATCTTGCAGCAACAGTTGGCTGAACGGGGTATCGCTAACCTGCTGTTGTTTAAGCTGATAGGTTTGCTGTTTGGCCGGCTCCAATTCACTGAGCCAGCTCAGGTAGTGCTGCATGATCGCCCCGTTAAATTCCGGATGGAATTGGGTGGTCAAGGCGTTTTCGCCGTAGCGCAGGATTTGGCAGGCGTCCTGTTGCGAACGGGCCAGCACTTCGGCTCCGGGCGGCGGAGTCAGCACGCTTTGCGAATGGATCAGGTTAGCTTTGAAGCGCGAGGGCAGGGCGGCTAGACGCTTATCAAGGTGGGCAGCGGGCAACAGCTCGATATCCAGGGTTCCGACTTCCATGCCCTGTGGATGGTAACCCACCTCGCCGCCCAGCGCATAAGCCAAAAGCTGGTGGCCGTAGCACACGCCAAAGATCGGCAGCTTGATGCGCATCGCCTGGCGTAACCACTCTGCTGCCTGTTCGCTCCAGGGCAAGCGTTCGGTCACCATCGCTGCTGAGCCAGTGATCACCACGCCGCAATAATCTGTGGGCGGTAATGGCGTCTCACCGGCAAGGACATGCACGATATGCACACGATCGGTGGCGATGTTCCCCTGTTGCAGAAACATCTGCTCAAAGTTGGCCAGTTCCTGCTGAATGGCTGGTGGCGCATCGCCGGTTTGCATCAACAACAGCGGTTTCATCTTATTCTCCGTCGGCGGGGAACACTACGCCGGTCTGGCGGCGGATTTCCGTCAGCAGGCTGGCGACGATCAGTGAGTTTTCCAGCCCCACATGCTCGACCTGTTGTTGCTCTACCAGTTCGGCAAACACTTGCGCCTCGTACAGCATGGTATTGATGTGCTGCGGCTGGGTCAGTACCTGGCTATTTTCGCCGCGCGGCGTCAACACCACGCCTTGGGCTTCGGAGATCTTGTCGATCACCAGCGTACCCTCTTCGCCCTGGATCTCACTCGGAATAGTCGAGTTGCTGACCTTGGAATGGCTGATCACCACGTCAAAGTCACCATAGTTCAGGCACACGCTGCCGTGAGCATCTACCCCGGTATCCAGCAACGTCGCGCTAGCCAATACCGATTGCGGTGCGCCAAACAGCGCCACGGTGCTGGCCACGCAGTAATAGCCAATGTCCATGATCGAGCCGTTGGAAAAGCGCGGGTTAAAGGTGTTTGGGTTTTCACCGGCCAGGTAACGCGGATAGCGAGATGAGTATTGGCAATAGTTGATAAACGCCTTGCGCAGTTTGCCAATTTTCGGCAACGCCTGTTGCAGAGCGAGGAAGTTCGGTAAGTGGGCGCTTTTGAACGCTTCAAACAGCACTACCTGATGCTCCCTGGCGCAGGCTACCAACTGTTCTACTTCGCGCAGATTTGACGCCAGTGGTTTCTCGCAAATCACATGTTTTTTATGGCTGAGGAACAGCAAAGATTGCTGGCAGTGCAGAGAATTGGGGCTGGCGATATACACCGCATCGATAACGTCCGACTGCGCCAGCGCTTCCAGCGAGTCAAAGAAGTGTTCGACAGGGTAGTTGGCGCCAAATGCCTGGGCCTGTTCGAGCTTGCGCGAATAGATGGCGGTCAGTCTCATCTTGCCGCTTTCGTGAGCCGCATCGATAAAACGTTCGGTGATCCAGTTGGTGCCGACAACAGCAAAGCGAATCATGGGTGACTCCGGTTTCCACAGGAAGATAGCTTAGGGAACCAGATTATCACGCCGCAAAGGTTAGGCGAATATTTGCTTAAAAATGCTGATTATTCATAGAGTTCACCAAATAGGGACAGATGGGTCAGATACAGGCGGGTATCAAACTCCAACTGGTGATAGCCGGGTTCCATATGGCAGCACAGGCTGTAGAACGCCTTGTTATGGTCTTTCTCTTTCAGGTGCGCCAGCTCATGGACCACGATCATGCGCAGGAACGGTTCCGGGGCATTTTTAAATACCGTCGCCACGCGGATCTCGGCCTTGGCCTTCAGCTTGCCACCCTGTACCCGGGAAATGGCGGTGTGCAGGCCCAAAGCGTGTTTCATCACCTGGATCTTGCTGTCGTAGGCCACTTTGCTCAGCGGTTGCGCGTTGCGCAGGTACTGATTTTTCAGATCGACGGTAAACTGATAGAGCGACTTGTCGGTCGTGCAGCCGTGCACCTGTGGATAGCGTTGTAACAAAACCTCGCCCAGCCGCTGTTGCTGGATGAGTTGTTGCACCTGTATTTGCAGATGATCGGGATAGCCTTGCAGGTAACTCAGTTCGGACATGTTATTCAGTATTCAGTGGTAAACCGGGGCGAGCATTGTATGACGTTTTCTTGCTCAAATCCGCTAAAGGGCAATTAATCCCAAAAAACATTTTACTGTGGGGCGTTTTTAGGGGATAAACAGCCCAAATTTACTATTCAGGAGGGGCAATGAGCCAACTCGATCTGGGAACACAGCAACTTGAGCTGGAGCGTTATCCCCAACAGGAAGAAGCCACCCAGTTGCAGGCGTGGGAAGCGGCGGACGAATATCTGCTGCAGCAGTTGGACAATGTCGACATCGGCGAACGCCCGGTGCTGATTTTCAACGACAACTTTGGCACGCTGGCCTGTGCGCTGCACGCTCATAAGCCTTACAGCATCAGCGATTCTTACATGAGCCAGTTGGCGACCCGCCACAACCTCAAGCTCAATGAACTCGATGTTGAACAGGTGACTCTGCAAGACAGCCTGGCAGAATTGCCAGCCAACCCGGCAGTCGTGCTGATCCGCATCCCGAAAGCGTTGGCGTTGCTGGAGCAACAACTGCGTGCTCTGCGTGACGTAGTCGCGCCAGATACGTTGATCGTGGCCGGTGCTAAAGCCCGTGATGTACATACCTCGACCATGCAGGTCTTTGAGCGAGTGCTTGGCCCGACCCGCACCAGCCTGGCCTGGAAAAAGGCGCGCCTGATTTATTGCCAGGTTGCCGACATCGTGCCACCGGCCGCGCCGGCAACCACCGACTGGTTGCTGGACGATACAGATTGGCTGATCCACAACCACGCCAACGTGTTCTCACGTGGTGGCCTGGATATTGGCGCACGTCTGTTCCTGGAGCACCTGCCGAAAGATTTGCCGGGCCATATTGTCGACCTCGGCTGTGGCAACGGCATTATCGGTATGCGTGCCTTGGTACAGAACCCATTGGCGCAGATGACCTTCGTCGATGAATCTTATATGGCGGTGGCTTCCAGCGAACTGAACGTGGCACACAACCTGGCGCAGGATATGGATCGCTGTCAGTTTGAAGTGAACAACTCGCTGGCTGGCATTGAACGTGAAAGCGTGCAGGCCGTATTGTGTAACCCGCCGTTCCACCAGCAGCATGCGATCACCGATCATACCGCCTGGCAGATGTTCTGCGACGCCAAGCGCTGCCTGCAGGTGGGGGGTGAGCTGTGGATCGTGGGCAACCGCCATCTGGATTACTACCAGAAGTTGAGACGTTTGTTTGGCAACTGCACCACGGTGGCTTCCAACCAGAAGTTCTTGATCCTCAAAGCGGTCAAGTCTGGCTCCCGGTATTAAGTAGGAGGGCGCTGCACATGCAGCGCCCAACTGATTACAGTGTCATTGCCAGCCGCGTGCCCTGATCGATAGCGCGGCGGGCATCCAGTTCGGCGGCCACATCGGCACCGCCAATCAGATGTACCGTTTTCCCCATCTCCAGCAGCGGTTGCTGCAATTCACGGCGCGGCTCCTGCCCGGCACAGATCACCACCGTATCGACTGGCAAGCAGCTTTCCTGCTCGGCACGTAGGATATGCAACCCTTCGTCGTCAATACGTTGATAGTTCACGCTATTGAGCATTTTCACGCCTCGTACTGCCAGGCTGGTTCGATGGATCCAACCGGTAGTTTTACCCAGGCCTTCACCCACCTTGCTGGTTTTGCGCTGTAACAGGAAGATCTGGCGCGGCGATGGTGCAACTTCCGGCCCTTTGGCACTCAAACCACCACGCTCGTTAAGCTGTGGATCGATCCCCCATTCGCGATTAAACGCTGCCGGGTCCAGGCTGCTGGAGGTGCCATGCTGACTGAGGTATTCGGCCACGTCGAAACCAATCCCCCCGGCCCCGATGATGGCGACCCGCCGCCCAACCGGTTTTTTATCGCGTAGCACATCGAGATAATTCATCACCTTGGCATGTTCTATGCCCGCAATCTCAGGCAGGCGTGGCACGATGCCGCAGGCGAGGATCACCTCATCGAAATCGGCCAGATCCTGCGGCTTGACCTGCTGGCCCAGTTTCAGTTCCACCTCGTTGAGCACCAGTTGACGGCGGAAATAGCGTAACGTCTGGTGAAATTCCTCTTTGCCGGGGATTTGCTTGGCGATATTGAACTGGCCACCGATCTGATCGGCTGCGTCAAACAGCGTCACCTGATGCCCACGGCTGGCGGCGGTGGTGGCAAATGCCAACCCGGCGGGCCCGGCCCCGACCACGGCCAACCTTTTAGGCGCTGCCGTAGTGGTGAATGGCATTTCGCTTTCGCGGCAGGCCCGAGGGTTCACCAGGCAGGAGGTCAGCTTATGGTCAAAAATCTGATCCAGGCAGGCCTGGTTACAGCCGATACAGGTGTTGATTTCGTCAGCGCGTCCTTCGGCGGCTTTC
Source organism: Serratia sp. (in: enterobacteria) (assembly GCF_051654945.1). Lineage (GTDB taxonomy): Bacteria > Pseudomonadota > Gammaproteobacteria > Enterobacterales > Enterobacteriaceae > Chania. The sequence continues at coordinate 413,459 of NZ_JBOFZA010000091.1, read as the reverse complement.
TGCACGAACGCCGCATCCGCCAGGAACGGGCGCGCCATGGACACCATATCGGCACAGCCGTCGGCCAACACCTGCTCTGCCACCGCAGGATCGTTGATGCGGTTGGTGGTGATCAGCGGGATCTTCACTTTACCCATCAGTTTACGCGTGACCCAACTGAACCCGGCGCGTGGCACCATGGTGGCGATGGTGGGAATACGTGCCTCATGCCAGCCGATCCCGGTGTTGATCAGCGTTGCGCCAGCCTGTTCGATCGCCACGGCAAGCTGTTCGATCTCCTGCCAGCTGGATCCATCCTCCACCAGATCGAGCATCGACAGGCGGTAGATCAGAATAAATTCCGGCCCGGTTGCCTCGCGCACGGCCCGCACAACTTCCACGGCGAAACGCATGCGATTGCTGAAATTACCGCCCCATTGGTCTGTGCGCTGGTTAGTACGTGATACCAGAAACTGGTTAATCAGGTAGCCCTCAGACCCCATGACTTCCACGCCGTCGTAGCCAGCCTGCTGCGCCAATGCCGCACAGTTGGCGAAGTCGGCAATGGTTTGTTCAACTTCTTGGGTGGTCAGCGCCGCTGGGCTGAACGGGTTGATCGGAGCTTGTAGCGCCGAAGGAGCTACGGGCTGTGGTTGATAGCTATAGCGCCCGGTATGCAGGATTTGCAGGGCAATTTTGCCCCCAGCCTGATGGACCGCATCGGTCACGACCCGGTGATGGGTTACCTGCTGTGGCTGGTTCAGGACCGATGCCCCGCGATACACCACGCCTTGTTCATTGGGGGCAATACCGCCAGTGACGATCAGGGCGACACCGGCAGCCGCCCGCTCGGCATAGAAGGCCGCCATACGTTCGGGGCCATTAGGCAGTTCTTCCAGGCCGGTATGCATCGAGCCCATCAGCACCCGATTTTTCAGGGTGGTGAAGCCAAGATCCAGCGGCGCAAGCAGGTTGGGGTAAGCGCTCATTGCAGTCTCCAAAATGTATACCCGTCGTCTTTCAAGCTGCAGCGTTGTTACCTGCACTTAGCTACTCGGCCCGTCCGTGGGCCTCGCCCCTTCGGGGCCGCTGTGTACAGCGTTCAAATCTGTTCCTGACAGATTTGTCACCCCAGTCACTTACCCAAAAGTAAGCTCCTGGGGATGAGTAAGCTTGTCGCCTAGCTGCAGCTTGAAATCCATAGGGTATGAGTTGTAATTGTTATAGACGACCTTGAAGTGGTCGGATGAGATAAATCTAGCCGTTGTCGCCGCAGTTGGGAAACGCGGATGTGCTGAATGTGATAGACCTCATGTTTGCAATCGGTATAAAAGATCGGCTACCATCTGCTCGCTTTACTCTTTTCTCTCTGCGGAGCCATTACCGAAAATGAACAACCACACCTGCTGATATCTGGCCCTATAGCGAGCACGCCCGTGCCGTATGGGGATATTTTGATTTCATACAGGAGTGCTTATGGCTCATTTTGCGCAGTCCCCTTATTTCGTGTTACATCAATTAACCTGTCAGTTTGCCAATGGTGAAACGCTATTTGGCCCGCTTAACCTGGCCGTTGAACAGCTGCACTGTGGCCTGGTGGGGCGTAACGGCGTGGGAAAAACCCGCCTGCTTCGTCTGATTGCCGGCCTGGATCAACCCGCGTCAGGGCATATTGAGACTCATGCCTCTTGCGCCTATGTGGCCCAGCAACCGCACATCACTGTACAAACCTCCCTGGCGGAACTGTTGGGTTATGGCGAGGTTTTTGCTGCCCAGGCTCGGCTCGAGCGGGGTTGCCCACAACTGGACGATATCGATCGCCTTGAAGGTCAGTGGGATCTGGCAGAGCGCCTGAGCGCAGCCTTTGTGGCGGCGGGATTGCCCGCTTTTGATCCGCAGCGGCCAGCCAGCGACTTGAGCGGCGGTGAACGTATGCGTGCAGCATTGTGTGGCGCGTTGCTGACGGAAGCCGACTTCCTGTTGCTGGATGAGCCGACTAACCACCTAGATACCACAGGCCGTGAATGGTTGTATCAGCAACTGGCGCAGTGGCGTGGTGGGCTGTTGATTGCCAGCCACGATCGGCAACTGCTGGCACGCATGCAGCGGATCGTTGAGCTGACCCCCGATGCACTGCACAGCTATGGTGGCAATTATCATGATTACCATCGCCAGCGTGAGCAAGAGCAACAGGCGGCACGTGCCCAACTGGAGCATGCCACGCTGGAAAGACGCCGCGTCCGTACCCGCCAGCAGAGAGAACATGATAACTATCAGCGCCATTCCGCCCGTACGCTGAGAACCGTAGACTCGCTGAATATCGCCTCGTTTGAGAAAGCGGCCCTCAAGGGAGCAGCCCGCGACACCATGGGCACCCTGCGTAAACAGCATCAGGGGCAAAAGAGCACGCTGAATGAGGCGGTGCGCGAGGCTCGGGAGCGGGTAGAGGAAGTTAACCCGGTGATGTTTACCTTACCGGGTAGCGCGGTAGCGGCAGGTAAGCAGGTGTTGGTGCTGGAGCGGCTGCAACTGCCGTTTAGCTCTTTGCCGCCGCTCGACTGGCGGATGGATGGCCCGATGCGCGTTGCTATCACTGGCCCGAATGGTTGTGGCAAATCTACGTTGCTGAAGGTGATCCTGGGGCAACAGGCCGCTACCGCTGGCCATTGTCACTGCTCGGTATCGCTGGCCTATCTCGATCAAAATCTCACTCAGCTCGACCTGACGTACTCGGTGGTCGAACATCTGGGTTTACAGGATACCCCACTGGCCGAAGGAGCGTTACGTAGCCAGTTGGCGCAGTTGCAACTGAATGCCGACCGAGTACAGCTGCCCTTGGCGGCATTGAGCGGCGGAGAGCGGTTGAAAGCGGCGCTGGCCTGCGTGCTGTGGCGGCGGGAACCGGCACAACTCCTGTTGCTCGATGAACCGACCAATCATTTGGATCTGGCCTCTGCGCAGGCGATTGAGGCGGCTTTGGCGGAGTTTCCCGGTGCGATGTTGGTGGTATCGCACGACGAGGACTTCTTGCAGGCGCTACGCTTGACCCATCGATTGGCCTGGACTGCGCAGGGTTGGTGCTTTCAGGCTACCTGAGGGGCGAAGCGGGGGAGTTTTAGGTATACTTAGGGCAATTTTGTTAGGTTTGAGACAATGACTATGACTCCAGTGGCAACAGCAGCCGAGGTAATTTATTACAACGGCACTATCTTCACCGCCGATGCGGAAAATCGTGTTTGTAGCGCGTTGGCGATAGGGCAGGGATACATTCTTGCGGTAGGGACTGATGAGCAGGTGCTTGCGCTGGCAACACCCACCACCGAACGCATCGACTTGCACGGCAAAATGATGATGCCGGGTTTGATCGATAGCCATATGCATCCGTTCTGGGGCGGCAAACAGCTTAAGGGTTGTAGCCTGCACTATGCAGCACTGACGGCCGAGCAGACCCTGCAACATATTCAGGCGCATCTGGATAAATATCCGGCTGGCGATGACGAATGGTTGACGGTGCGTGCCTGGCAGCGTCAGGCGATGATCCCAGTCGGTGCGGACATGAGCCGCGCACTGTTGGACTCTCTCAACACACGCCGCCCGGTGGCACTGTTCGCTAATGACTGCCACACGCTAGCGGCCAACAGCCGTGCGCTGGAGATGCTGGGTATTGATGAAAATACGCCGGTGCCGCCAGATGGCAAAATTGCCCGCGATGCCAATGGTCAACTGACCGGCATTCTGGAAGATGCTCCGGCGATGCGTGCCTTCGACAGCATTCCTTCCGGCACGGCAGAACAGAACGTGCAGGTGGCGGCTCATGTGCAGCAGGTGTTGCATGAGCAGGGTGTCACCACGGTGATGGATACCCGCGTGTTTGCGGAACAGCTTGAAGCTTTCGCGGTATTGCGCGATCGCGGTGAGCTGACACTGCGCGTCTTGGGCGCCAAAGAAGTGACGCCAGATAGCGTGCAGGGGCCGGAAGATGCAGCCCGTGCGGTACAGGAAATCGTCGCCTTTGCCGAACAGTGGAGCAAGCAAGAGTGGACGCCGCAGGCCGGGATCTCGGTTGGCCATCTCAAGCTGTTTGTGGATGGCGTATTGCAGCCACCGACCATGACGGCGGCGCTGTTAGAGCCTTACCGCGAGCATCATGGCGAGGCCAAGGGTGAGCGCTATGGCGATCTCTACTTCACCACGCCGGTGCTGAACGCATTGATCGTCGAGTGTGGCCGCGCTGGCCTGCACCCGCATACCCACACGGTAGGCGATGGGGCGATTGAGCAGGTACTGGATGCGGTTGAACTGATGCGCGCGGCTTGCCCAGGCAAGGATATCCGCCCAGGGTTGGCACATAACGAACTGGTTGCGCCGCACCAATATGCGCGTTTTGCTTCATTGGAGGCTACCGCGGTGCTGTCGTTCCAGTGGGCCGGTTTACCGGGCGTGCTGATCGATGAAGAGCGCGAGATGTTGGGTGAGGCACGCTTCCCGCATCTGGAGCCTGCGGCCCGCTTCCTGGATGCGGGTGCGCGGCTGGCCTATGGCAGCGACTGGCCGATCGATCGCCTGGATGAGTGGTATAACCTGCAAGTGGGAATGACCCGCCGCGCCTGGGATAGCGAAGGCAATCCTGCTGGGCCACGTCTGGACAACGATCGCGATCTGACCCTGATCGAAACGCTGCGCGCAGCCACCATCGACGCGGCCTATATGATTGCCAAAGAGCAGTACATTGGCTCGCTGGAAGTGGGGAAATTTGCTGATGCGATTGTCCTGCACCATAATCTGTTTGAGCAACCGGCAGAGAAACTGTACCAGACCCGAATCGAGCGTACTTTGGTCGGCGGGAAGATTAGCTATCAGTCCTGATAGCTAATTGAAGTAAAGCGGTAAATTTTTACCGCTTTACTGATTAAAGAAACAATAAAGCAACGGGTTACGATCCAGTTTTTTACCTATCGCCGCCTAGTTGCTTGAAAGCCGATTGTTAGCTTCCCCGGCAGCCTTTCTTGTGCCAGAATCCGTCCCCTTGTTTTTGTCCGCAGCGAATAAAATAGCCTATTGGGATTGGCCCTAAATAGCGCTGAGCTGTGCCAGGAGATGATACGGTAATGCCGCAAAACATTCGGTTGCAACGAGTTCTTAAAACCCCCGCCCTGGTTGCGTTTGGCCTTGCCTATATGGTGCCACTGGGCGTATTTACCACCTACGGTCAGGTTACCGTGTTAAGCCAGGGCCACTTGCCCGTCGCTTATCTGGTTACCATCGTGACCATCCTGTTTACCGCCCTGAGCTATTGTCGGATGACCAACGCCATGCCGCTGGCAGGTTCGGCCTATTCGTACGTACAGCGCAGCTTTGGGGGGAAAACCGGTTTCCTGGTAGGTTGGGCGCAGATCCTCGATTATCTGTTCCTGCCGATGCTTAACTATCTGGTTTTAGGTATCTTCTTGCACGAGGCATTCCCATCGATCCCTGCTTACGTGTTTATTCTTGGTTCCATCGCCAGCGTCAGCGCACTGAATATTCTCGGGGTGCGTCTGCTTAGCTCGGTGAACTTCACGCTGATCGCCTTGCAAATGGTGTTTATCGTGCTGTTTATCGTCTTGGCGTTTAGCGAAGCCGACCTCAGCCCTGCATCCTTGATGAAGCCGCTGCTGGTGGATGCCGGTGACTTCTCTGGCTTGATCGCCGGGGCTGCGGTGTTGTGTCTGGCTTTCCTGGGTTTTGATGCTATTGCTACCATGGCCGAAGAGGCCGCCGACGCCAAGCGCACGCTGCCGCGCGCGATCCTCATCACCGTGATCTGTGCCGGTGCCATCTTTGTTGCCGTCTCCTACGCGGCGCATCTGGCCTATCCCGATTGGCAAGCGCTGATCCCACATCAGGACACTGCCAGCCTGATTATCTCCGAGCACGTGGGCGGCAAGTGGATGTACAGCTTCTTTATGGCCACTTACCTTACCGGGGTGTATGCCTCTTCCATGTCGGCACAAACCGGCGTCTCACGTATCTTCTACGCCATGGGGCGTGAGGGCGTACTGCCACGCAAAGTGTTCTATCACCTTCATCCACGTTTCCGCACCCCGTGGCGGGCGATCGTGTTTGTCGCCATCATCTCTCTGCTGGCGCTGTGGATGGATTTGAGCATGGTGGTGTCGATGATAAGCTTTGGCGCACTGGGGGCATTTACCTTCGTTAACCTCAGCGTGATCAAACACTTCCTGATTAACCAGAAACGCCGTGGGCTGAACGCGATGTTCAAATACGGCCTGCTGCCGCTGATTGGTTTTGGTATGTCGGTGTGGCTGTGGTTTAACCTGGATCCCGAAGCGCTGAAAGTGGGCTTCGCCTGGCTGTTTGCCGGCTTTATTTATCTGCTGTGGCTGACCAAGGGGATGCGTCAGGATCCTCCCGCCACCCAGGATGATATTTCTCATCTGCTGGATTGATGGATTAGCTAAGGATCTTCCCCCTCATCTTACGAATGAGGGGGGATTCAGTTGTCAAACTTCCAAATCGGCTGGAGAGTGATTTTTAAGCCAGTCCTTCATCGCTGCATCCATTCGTGTCTGCCAACCGCGCCCAGTGGCCTTGAATGCGGCAATCACTTCGGGTGAGTAGCGGATGCTGACTTGCTCTTTCGGCGCCACTTTAATAGGGCGGCCCAACTTGCGGATGGCTTTCAACTCACTAAAAGGTATCAGTTTTACACTTTCCCCTTCCAGCAGTCTGGTATCGGGGTCCTGGGCAACAGCCACCCGGATTTTGCGATCTTCTTCATCCGTTGGCAGGATGGTTCCCGGTTTAAGCTTTGGCATAATTTCGAACCTCCTCTTTAGTGGCTTTTCGCAGGCTAATGATGCGATAAACTTCCTCGCCATCGCTGTCATTGTAGGTAAAAACGATGGCATAGATCCTGTCGTTAAGGTAAGCAAAACCGTACGTAATGCCGATGTAACGATCTTCCTCATAGGTGCCGAGAGAATCAGGTGCGGCGACCATCAGATCCCAATCAAGGTATTCAGCATCGGTAAGGTAGACGCCGTGCTTTTGCTTATTGGTCTCATTTTTGATGGGGTCGCATGTGATTTTCATGTATTTAATGTAGCTACAATAAATAAAAAGTCAAATGGAGGGGGCGCTGTCAGGGGGTTGGTTGGGCAATACACTCCAACAACACGTCAAACGCCGCTGCCATCTGTCCCTCGGGCACGCAGGCAAAACCCATCAATAGCCCGCGCCGCGCGTTGGGCAGCATGTAGTAACGCGATAACGCCCGCACTAATACTCCGCGCTCGTTGGCCGCAGCGGCGATGGCGACATCATCGGCATCATCCGGCAGGTTGAGCACCAGGTGTAGCCCGGCATTGCTGTTGAACTCGCTTAACGCCTGCTTACCCAGATGCTGTTCAATCAATGCGGTGAGGAACCCACGGCGTTTGGCATACAGCAACCGCATGCGCCGGATGTGTGCTGTGTAGTGACCTTCCTGAATAAACTGCGCCAGCGCTGCCTGAATGATCAGATGGCCGCCACGATACAGCTCGGCGTGAGCCGTTTTCAACTGGTCCATCAGTGGCTTAGGCAACACCACATAGCCCAGCCGCAAGGCCGGATAGAGCGTTTTGCTGAAGGTGCCAATGTAGATCACTGGCGCATCGGCTTCTAGCCCCTGTAAGGCGGGGATCGGCTGGCCCGAGAAGCGGAATTCACTGTCATAATCATCCTCCACAACCCAACCGCCCGCGGCACGGGCCAAGGCTAACAGCCGCTGCCGCCGTGCCAGACTCATCACCGAGCCCAACGGATATTGGTGTGAGGGGGTAACAAAAATCAGCCGTGGTAATGCCGCCGGTTGCTCTGGTGGCACCATCCCGGCCTCGTCTACCGCCCACGGGCAGATATTGACGTCGTTCATGCGCAGGATATTGCGGATCCCCCAATAACCGGGCTCCTCGATCCAGGCGTCATCGCCCGGATTGCACAACATGCGGGTGACCAGATCGATCGCCTGATGAATGCCTTCGGTGATCAGGATCTGTTCCGGCGAACAGCGCACCGAGCGCGATACCCGCAGATAGTCCACCAGCGCATGCCGCAATTCCGGGCTACCGCCCTGATTGCTGTAGGTTAAACGTTGCGAGGTTGGGCGGCGGCTGATGCGTGCCTGGAGTTTGCTGAAGATATGATGCGGGAAAGCATTCACGTCGGGGACGCCGGGAATAAAGGCTCCCCACTGTTTTGGGCTGGCACTGGCATGCTGCAACAGCGCGGTTCCGCGCTGTGACAGCTCGGCACGCCGTGGTTCACCGTTGTCGCTGATCGGCTGGCTGGCAGTGGATAAACAGCTGTCGGGTACCGTTTCTGCGACGAAGGTTCCACTTCCCTGGCGCGAAAACACATATCCTTCCGCCAGCAATTGTTCATAAACGGTTAAAACCGTATTACGTGAGAGACCCAACTCATGTGCCAGATCGCGTGACGCCAGCAGGCGGCTGGAGGGGGGCAGGCTGCCGTCCAGAATACTGGTACGAATGGCATTGTATAACCGCTTGTGCAGTTTATCGTCGGGCTGCTCGCCGAGGCGTTGCAGCAGCAGGTCACCACTTAATGAGCGCAATTGGATCCCTCAATTAATCGTAACTGGCACTCGATTATAGGGCCACATCCGGTGTAAATACACGTAATGTTTCACGTTTGTGAACAAACCCGACAACTGGTCCCGCCCGGAGAGAACAGCATGAAAAACGCAGAACTGAATCAACGTCGTCTGGCCGCTACCCCACGAGGGATTGGCGTGATGTGTGGTTTTTACGCCGAACGTGCAGAGAATGCCACCTTGTGGGATGTGGAAGGCAATGAGGTGATCGACTTTGCCTCGGGCATTGCCGTGCTCAATACCGGCCATCGTCATCCCAAGGTGATCGCCGCGATTGAAAAACAGCTTCAGGCGTTTACCCATACGGCTTACCAGATTGTCCCCTATGAAAGCTATATCTCGCTGGCAGAACGCATCAACCAGCGCGCTCCGATCGAAGGTGATTGTAAAACCGCCTTCTTCACCACTGGCGCAGAAGCGGTAGAGAACGCGGTGAAGATTGCCCGCGCTTATACCGGGCGCCCTGGTTTGATCACCTTCGGCGGTGGTTTCCATGGCCGTACTTACATGACCATGGCGTTGACCGGTAAAGTGGCCCCTTACAAGCTGGGCTTTGGCCCGTTCCCTGGCTCGGTGTACCACGGCCAATATCCGAATGCGCTGTATGGCGTCAGCACCGAAGATGCCATGAACAGCCTGGAGCGGATCTTTAAGGCCGATATCGATCCCAAGCAGGTTGCCGCAATAGTGCTGGAGCCGGTGCAGGGTGAAGGGGGCTTTAACGTTGCCCCGGCAGAGTTCATGCAGGCGCTGCGTACGTTGTGCGACCAGCACGGTATCCTGTTGATTGCCGATGAAGTGCAGACCGGCTTTGCCCGTACCGGCAAACTGTTCGCGATGGATCACTATGCGGTGAAGCCAGACCTGATCACCATGGCGAAGAGCCTGGCCGGTGGCATGCCGCTGTCCGCCGTGGCGGGCCGTGCTGAAGTGATGGATGCACCAGCCCCCGGTGGCCTTGGCGGTACTTACGCCGGTAACCCATTAGCCGTTGCCGCCGCGCTGGCGGTACTGGATGTGATTGAAGAAGAGCAACTGTGCCAACGCTCACAGCGTTTGGGACAACATTTGGTGGAAGTGCTGCAACAGGCACGCAGCCACTGCCCGGCGATTGTCGATATCCGCGCGCTGGGTTCCATGGTGGCAGTCGAGTTTAATGACCCGGCAACCGGCAAACCGTCGCCGGAGTTTACCCGTCAGGTACAGCAAAAAGCCCAGGAAGAAGGACTGTTGCTGCTCAGTTGTGGGGTGAACGGTAACGTGATCCGTTTCCTGTACCCGCTGACCATCCCTGATGCCCAGTTTAACCAGGCGCTGGCAATCCTTTCCCGTGCGCTGGCCCAATAAGGAGCAATACCCATGAAACTGCAAAACCCCGATCTGCTACGTAGCCAATGCCTGATTAACGGTGAGTGGTGCGATGCCCGCAGCGGTAAACGTGAGGCTGTGATCAATCCGGCCAACGGTGAAGAGCTGACAACGGTGCCTTTGGTGAGTGCAGAAGAGACTCAGCAGGCGATTAACGCCGCACAGCAGGCGCAAATCGGCTGGAAGCAACAGACCGCCAAGCAGCGTTCCGTGCTGTTACTGGCTTGGGCCGATAAAATTATGGCGGCCCAGGAAGATCTGGCGCAGCTGATGACCGCCGAGCAGGGTAAATCGTTGGCGGAAGCACGTGGCGAAGTGGCCTACGCCGCCTCGTTTATTACCTGGTTCGCCGAAGAGGCCAAACGTGTCGATGGTGCCGTGTTACAGGCTCCGCAGGCTTCGCAGCGCCTGGTGGTGGTGAAGCAGCCGATCGGTGTCTGCGCGGCGATCACGCCCTGGAACTTCCCGGCGGCGATGATCACTCGCAAGGCTGCTCCCGCGCTGGCTGCAGGCTGCACCATGATCGTCAAACCGGCGGAGCAGACGCCGCTGACGGCATTGGCTCTGGCCAAATTGGCGCAGGATGCCGGTATTCCCGCTGGCGTACTGCAAGTGGTGACCGGTGAGGCGGCACAGGTCGGTAAAGTGCTGTGTGACAGCCCGGTAGTTCGCAAGCTGAGCTTTACCGGATCGACCGAAGTTGGGCGGATCCTGATGGCTCAATGTGCGCCAACCATTAAGAAGCTTTCGCTGGAACTGGGCGGTAACGCACCGGTGATCGTATTTGACGATGCCAATCTGGACGCGGCCGTCGCCGGGATCATGGCCTCCAAATTCCGTAACAGCGGCCAGACCTGCGTTTGCGCCAACCGCATCTACGTGCAGGACGGTATCTACGATCGCCTGGTGGATAAACTGGTGGCCGCCGTTGAACAACTCAAGGTCGGTGATGGCACCCAGGAAGGGACCACCCAGGGGCCGCTGATCGATGAGGCCGCGATAGAGAAAGTACAGAGCCATATTGATGATGCGCTGATTAAAGGGGCGCAAATCGCCACCGGTGGGCAGCCGCATGCGCTGGGCCGTACCTTCTTCCAGCCGACGGTGGTTACCGGGGTGACACAGCAAATGCGCTTTGCCAAAGAAGAAACCTTTGGCCCGGTCGCACCGCTGTTCCGTTTCCATGACGAAGCGGAAGCCATCGCGATGGCCAACGATACCGAGTTTGGCCTGGCGGCCTATCTGTTTACCCAAAATGCGGCGCGTCAGTGGCGGGTGCCAGAGGCGTTGGAATACGGCATGGTGGGCATCAATACCGGTTTGATCTCCAACGAGGTAGCGCCTTTCGGTGGTATCAAACAGTCGGGACTGGGGCGTGAAGGTTCACGCTATGGGATCGAAGAGTATCTGGAAATGAAATATCTGTGCATTGATGTGAGCTATTAACCCTCAAGACCTGAACGCTCTCCGGCGGCCCTTGCTGGCGGGGAGTGTTTCCCCTAGCAAGAAGTGATGTTTCTCACCGTTGAGAACGGCGGCGTCGTGGCCGCCGGTTTTTTATCCGCGCATTTTTTCTGGTAATGCCAACCAGGCCTGCACCGAAGGGCGCTGCCACTGTTTTTGTGCATAGTGGCGAATATTCTCCGGCACCGGATCGCCGTGCATCACCAGCCGGTTAAGCATCAGGGCCAGATCGGTATCGACGATGCACCACTCGTGGAACAGATGATCCTGGCCGTGGCTCAGCAACTTTTCCACCGCAGCCAGCAGCTTTTTGGCTGCCCGTTGGGCATCTTCACTCAGTGGGGCAAATTTACCGGCGCTGAAAATCACCTCGGTTGGGCGTTCGGCTCGCAGTGGCAATAGATCGCTACGTAGCCAAGCCTGGACTTCACGGGCTTTGGCGCGCTGTTTGATGTCACGCGGATAGAGTGGATGAGCGGGATGAAGCTCTTCCAAATATTCCTCAATGGCCGAAGATTCAGAAAGCTGGAAGCCTCCTATCACCAATGTTGGTACTCGGAGCGTTAACGACAAGTTGCCGTAAGCCTGGCTTTGCTGTTCCCCCAGTGAGAGATCCACCGGCTTGACGGTAAACGGCATGCCTTTCTCTGTAAGCGCAACGAAGGCTGACATGGCATACGGGCTGAAAAAGTCGGCGTCAGTGTAGAGAATGGTAGCTGGTGAGGTCATACGGATCCTTGAGTATGAGAAGGGTATTGCCAATCATTGGTGAGCAATGCAATAAAATCAAGGCGATGGCCGATGATTAATCGTAATGGCGTATTAGGTGCAGTGATACCTGATCTGCCACTAAGCTGGCTTGGCCGATTAGTGAAGGGGACTCTTATTGGTTAGCTCTATCGCTTGTCGGCAGCAAAATAGACCTCATCCCCAGCCCGTTTTCCAACGGCGATCACCAGCAGAACAATTTCACTGTCCCGAACTTCATAAACCAACCGATAACCCGATGAGCGCAATTTGATTTTGTAACGGTTGCGGTGGCCACCGAGGCGGGATGCGAGAACATGTGGATTATCTAAACGTTCGGCCAGTTTCTTTTTCAGTTGTTCCCTGATTGGATGACCCAGTTTTTCCCATTCCTTCAGGGCGCGCTTTTCAAATTTGAGTTTATAAGTCATTGAGATCCACGCTTACAAACTCCGCATCCTCCATGCGTTCATCGGCAATACGGTTTAATTCTGCATCTTCGGCAAGCTCCCGATAGTAAGCATACAGTTCTGGAGGCACGCAGTAGAATGCTGGTTCGTTACGATTGAGGATGGCAACTGCTGCGCCCTCCCCATCGGCAACGGTTCCCATAGGGTTCTTTTTCAGGTCGGTGATGCTGGCAGCGATGGTCGTTAAAATTTGAAAGGCCATAGTATTCTCCTGTTTATAATATCGACAATAGCACCTTTAAAAGTGCTATTCAATGAGCTATTCGTCACTCATCGCTGACCAGAATGATCCCCAGCCGATCGATTAACCCAACGACTTGTTGGCTGTCCAACTGTACGCCCTCCAGATCTATCTGGCGGATATCCATGTCCCCCAGTTCTGCACCGGTCAGATTACAGTGGTTGAAGGTGGCGGCCCGCCAGTCAAACTGATGGAACTCCCCGCCGGACAGATCTGAGCCAATAAAGCTGGCACCCAGCACGTTAGCGCCGCTCCAGCGGTTCTCCCACAGTTCACATTTCTCCAATACCACCTTTGAGAAATTGCTGTAGCTTAGATTGCTTTTGATGATGAAGGCGCTGCAAAAGTAGCTGCGCTGCGAAATCATGTTCATAAAGCTGGCACCTCGAAAATCAGCCCCCTGTGCTTTGCATTCGCGGATCTCCAAGCCGAGGGCCTGGGTATTTCTGAAATCGGCCAGCGACAGATCGCAGCTTTTAAAGCTGGCATCTTTCAATACCGCCCGGCCGAAGTTGCAGCCGAGTTGGGTTTCTTCGTCATAGAAAACGCAGCCGATAAACTGGGTATCGGTCAGATCGGTACCGGAGAAATCGCAGTTGAGGAACTTGCCGTTGGTGATGGTTTCACCACGGAACTGATCGCGGGCGATCCTGGCGGATTGCAGCAGTAAGGGTTGCATGTTGTTACCTGTTTTTTTATACAGTTTGTCGCGATAGTAACCGAGGAGAGTGATAAAGGAAAATACTATATAAATAATTAGTTGTTTCTTGGGGGGCGGAACTAAATAAAGCTAAATATTGCATATCTATCTTTTTTAATTATATATGATTTCATATATGAACTATACGAATGTTAATTATTCAACGTTTATACTGAATGATTCTCTAACTGATGGAAATGGCTATGGATTTAATGTGTTGATTGTTATGATAAATAATTCTATTTTTGGAGTGTTTTTTTAAATTAAGTGATCATTGTCTTGTTCTGAGAATAAAAAAAGACAACCGCATTTTTTTTATATAAATTAGATAGTGTGAAGGTATTATAACTATTTGACATGGAGTGGTTTTTATGGAGCTTTTAGACGAATTGCAAAGTCTTTCAGCTAAGATCAAACAGCAGGCTGCAGTTATTCAAACCGAAGAAGCTACAAAAAGTGCTTTCGTAATGCCATTCATAAATAAAGTGCTTGGTTATGATGTTTTTGATCCAACGGAGGTTACCCCTGAGTTTATCTGCGATGTAGGCACAAAAAAAGGGGAGAAAATAGACTACGCTATTTTGAAGAATAACGAGATTCAGATACTTGTTGAGTGTAAGAAAATTGGTGAACCGTTAAACGTCAACCATGCTTCGCAATTGTTCAGGTATTTTCATGTGACTAATGCGAGGATATCCATTTTAACTAATGGGCAGGTATATAAATTTTTCACCGATATTGATGCGCCTAACAAAATGGATGAAAAGCCATTTCTTGAACTGGATTTATTAGATATTGATGAAAATGTTGTTCCTGAGATAGCCAAGTTAACCAAATCAAAATTTGATGTGGATTCTATAGTAAATGCTGCCGGTGAATTGAAGTATGTAAGTCAGATTAAAAAAATAATATCGACTCAGTTTAATAATCCTGAGGAAGATTTTATTAAATTCTTTGCCTCCAGAGTCTATGATGGCATATTAACTCAAAAAGTACGTGAGCTATTTACAACGTTAACCAAAAAAGCCTCTAGTCAGTGGTTAAATGATCAGGTAAATGAACGTCTCAAGTCTGCAATCAGTGGTGCCTCGCAGACTTTAGCAATTGAACCTAAAGAGGATATTGTTGAGCAGACGTTAGCTCCGGTTGTAGATGATGATGGTATTGTAACCACTGAAATCGAGATTGAGGGCTACCATATTGTTAAATCTATAATTCGTACTGTTGTTGAGCCAAGCCGAATTACTTATCGGGATACTAAAAGTTATTTCGGTATATTGCTTGATGATAATAACAGAAGGCCTATTTGTAGACTTCATTTTAATCGGAGTCAGCTGTATATAGGCTTGTTTGATTTCGAAAAAAAAGAAACACGCTATCCAATAGAAGTATTGGATGATATTTATAGCCATGCTGAGCATATTAAAGCGACAGCGGAAACCTATAATTAATTGGTAACGAGTGGCTATATTAAAAATAACCACTCGTTTATCTTTTTTTTAAAGGGCTATAAGTTAATCCATTCTATGTAGCATCCATGAAAACCGTTCTCTATTGATTGCATTGGTCTGCTTAAATCAACATGTTGTAACTTTCTCATACATTAAGTGAAAAAATTCCTTGCAGAATAAGTGCTGATAAATCATCATTTGAAACGTCGTTTCACTTCCTTTCTACAGGTTAACCTTGAACTTACCTACGGTACTGCGCCAACGCGTTGCCAAGACGCATTGGTATGCCAAGCGAAAAAGCTATCGCGTGCTTTTTTGGCGTGAGATCACGCCACTGGCGGTACCGATCTTCCTGGAGAACACCTGCGTACTGCTGATGGGGGTGCTCAGCACCTTCCTGGTGAGCTGGCTCGGCAAAGAGTCGATGGCGGGCGTTGGTTTGGCAGACAGCTTCAATATGGTCATCATGGCCTTTTTCGCAGCGGTGGATCTGGGGACTACGGTGGTGGTGGCCTTTAGCCTGGGCACTCGCGATCGCAAGCGGGCGCGGGCGGCGGCACGTCAGTCGCTGGTGTTGATGACCGTGGTGGCACTGGCGCTAGCTATTGGGATCCATCTGGCCGGCGAGCAGATCATTAACGTGATTGCCGGTGAAGCCACGCCAGAGGTAAAAGCGTTGGCGCTATCTTATCTGCAAACCACCGTCTGGAGCTACCCGGCAGCCGCCATCGCTTTGATTGGTAGCGGTGCCCTGCGTGGCGCTGGCAACACCAAGATCCCGCTGCTGATCAATGGTGGCATGAATATCCTCAATATCCTTATTAGCAGCGCGCTGATTTATGGTGTATTTAGCTGGCCGGGTCTGGGTTTTGTTGGCGCTGGGCTGGGGCTGACTATTGCCCGCTATATTGGCGCAATTGCCATTATTGCCGTGCTGGCGGTGGGCTTTAACCCGGCGCTGCGGATCACGCTCAAAAGCTATTTTACGCCACTCAACAGTAGCATCCTGCGCGAGGTGTTAGGGATTGGTATCCCAGCCAGTATCGAATCGGTGCTGTTCAACGCTGGCAAGCTGCTGACACAAATGTTTGTGGCTGGTATGGGCACCAACGTCATCGCCGGGAACTTTATCGCTTTCTCTATTGCGGCGCTGATTAACCTGCCGGGCAATGCTTTGGGCTCTGCGTCGACCATTATCGTCGGCAGGCGTCTGGGGAAAGGGCAGATTGCTCAGGCTGAGCGACAGATGAAACATATCTTCTGGCTGGCGACGATCGGCCTGACGGCACTAGCCTGGGGAACCGCTCCCTTTGCCGGGCTGTTTGCCTCATTTTATACCCAGGAAGACGATGTTAAAGAAGTTATCAAGATCCTGATTTGGCTCAACGCCGCGTTTATGCCGATCTGGGCCGCGTCTTGGGTGTTACCTGCCGGGTTGAAGGGGGCGCGCGATGTCCGTTTTGCCATGTGGGTGACGATGCTGGGTATGTGGGGTTGTCGGGTAGTCGCCGGTTATTTCCTGGGCATCGTACTGGGTATGGGCGTGGTGGGTGTCTGGATGGGGATGTTTATGGACTGGGCCGTGCGTGGCGTCTTCTTCTACTGGCGTATGGTCAGCGGGCGCTGGCTATGGAAGTATCCACGGCTCAGAAAAAACCAGCCTGAGTCAGTCACAGAGCTGCCGCCAAGTTAACGGTATTTTATTAGCCTGAGTGGGGTCTACAGCATCAACCCATTGTCGGCGGTTATGTTTTGGTGTAAGACTGATGCCACGATAAATGAGCTAAAGGCTGCACCATGGACGGATTGTTATTTATCGCTGGTCTGGCGTTGTTCTTATGCCTGGTGGTATTACCCATTTCGGTGGTGATAGCGCTTGGCCGTGGCAACCGCAACCAGCGAGAGATTGCACAACTCACACTCACCATCACCCAGTTGCAAAAACAGGTGGATGATCTGCGGTTCGTTGAAACCGGAAGATCGCGACCAACGCCGACTCCTGATCCTGTGGTGCAACCGGTGGTGGCGAAGCAAACGCATGACTTTGCGGCACACGCGGCACAACAGCCTGCCGTTAAACCCGTTGCTGACATCGCCGTACCTCCACCGGTTACAGTTCCATTGGGACCTGCCGTACCAGCAGCCACCCTCCCTCGCCCACCTGTGGCTAAACCTGTTATTGATAAACCGCAGCAACCGAAAAACGACCTGCTCAGCGGGCTGATTGGCTGGTTTATGCAAGGCAATCCGCTGGCGAAGCTGGGGGTGCTGTTACTGTTCTTCGGCTTGGCCTACCTGATGAAATACACCGTTGAACGCGACATGCTGCCTATTGAGTTCAGGTTAATGGGCGCGGCGGTGGCGAGCGGTGTTTTACTGTGGTTTGGCTGGCGTTTGCGTGTTAAACAGACGCTTTATGCCCTGATCCTGCAAGGGGGCGCGGTTGGCGCGCTCTATATCACCGTCTTTGGTGCCTTCCGGCTGTATCAGCTGTTGCCACATATGCTGGCATTTGGCCTGATGCTGGTGATCTGCGCCGCCAGCGTGGGGTTGGCCGTATTGCAACGCGCCCTCAGCCTGGCGATGCTTGCCAGCATTGGCGGCTATCTTTCTCCGCTGCTGCTATCTACCGGTGGCGGAAGTTATATCGCTCTGTTCTCCTATTACCTGCTGCTTTCGCTGGGCATTTTAGCGATCAGCGTCTGGCAGCCGTGGCGGCCGCTTAACCTGTTGGGCTTTGTCTTTTCCTTTGGTGTCGCCGGATTGTGGGGGGTAAACAACTACCTACCTGAATACTACCTGGGCTGCCAGCTGTTCCTGATTGCCAATATCGTGATTTTTGGTGTGCTCTGCCTGGCCCTGACGCTACGTGCACAACTGCCTGGCGAGAAGATCATCGATGGGGCGCTACTGTTTGGCCCACCGTTAATCGGTTTTGGTATGCAGTATCTGATTACCCGTCAGTGGGAATTTGGCCCGGCGTTCTCGGCGCTAGGCTTCGGTTTGGCTTACCTGTTACTCGCCTGGGCTGCCTTGAAGCGTTACCCATCCTTGGGCCGAATGTTAGCGGTTTCCGGTTTGGCGCTTGGCGGAGTGTTCACTACGCTAGCGATCCCATTGGCGCTGTCCGCTGAGTGGACATCCATGGCTTGGGCACTGGAAGGGCTGGGTATTCTTTGGCTTGGTCGTCAGCAAAAACAAATCCGCATGAGCCTCAGCGGTTCTGGCCTGCTGGTGCTGGCCTTGGCTTCTGCCTTGGTAGCCCTTGGCGCGGGCATGACGACGCTTTCCTTCACCCTGGTGTTTGCCGTGTTGGCATTAACCTGGCTTGCGGCAGCATTCCTCTGGCGCGATATCGTGGCCGATGCTGCATTCCGGCAGGTTGTCAGCCGTAGTCTGCTGGCTGGCGGGATCCTACTCTGGTTGGTCTGCCTGCTAGGTTTTGCCGGCAGATTGCCGCTTTACTATAGCCAAGGGGCCTTCCTGGCGCTGGCCTTGTTGACGCTATCTGTCGTGCTGTGGCGTTGGGTGGCACAACGACTGGCCTGGCTCGAACTGCGTTATAGCATTTGGCTGCTATGGCCGGGCATGCTGGCCTTGCTGTTATTCCAACTGGCCGATATGGATTCTTTATGGTCTTTCGGTTGGCCGAACCTGGTCTGGTTGCTGGCCTTGCCTGTGGCGTACTGGTTGCTCAAGCGCGAAGCGGGCTCTCTACCTTTACTACGCCTGCAGCAAGGATTACACCTGTCGCTGTTCTGGATGGTGATATTTGCGCTGGGCTATGAAGTCTTTTGGCGTACGATGCGCTTGCCGTGGGGCATGGATGAGTGGCGACTGGGCCTGCAAATGGGCTTCATCTCCCTGATCATTTTGGCCACGCATGGTGCACTGCGTAAAGGATGTTGGCCGTTTGCCGAACATCGTCAGCTGTATGGTGCAATAGCCTTGGCCCCATTGGCGGCGTTGGTCTTGCTGCTGTTGCTGGTAGGCAACGTGTTTGATGGGGTCAGTATAGGCTGGCGTTATTTGCCGCTGTTGAACCCGTTGGAAGAGGGGGCCGGTTTTGCACTGTTGGCGCTGGTGACTCTGGGGCTGTTTGTCCGGCGGGAATACCCGCAATTTGCCGCATTGCTGAAACAGGCGCTGCCGCTGTTTACCCTCGCGATGCTGTTCTGGTGGGGAAATGGGGCTGTCCTGCGTGCGCTGGCCTATTACGCCGATATTGCCTGGCGGGCCGATACGCTCTGGGGCTCCCGTCTGGTGCAGACCACTTTCGCTTTGCTGTGGATGCTGATCGCGCTGATCGTCATGGTGTGGTCAACCCGTCGCGGACAACGTGAAGTCTGGTTTGGCGGTGCGGCGTTGCTCGGTATCGTCATTGTTAAATTGATGCTGGTTGATAGCGCCCGGGGCGGCGGATTGGCTCGTGCCATCTCGTTTATCGGCGTGGCGATATTGGTGTTGATCGTGGGATATTTTTCCCCATTGCCACCCAAAGCGGTGCGCGGTAAGGAGCCGAATGTGGCAAGCGAACGAGGGAATGTATGAAAGTAAAACTGAATAACTGGTTGCTGTTGGGATCGCTTTGTTTGGCCGGTGCTGCCAGTGCAGAGTCAGTGGCTGAAAAACCGCAAGACTTCGCCTATGGCATGTCGCTAACCACTGAAGGCAGCTCGCCGTTCTTCCGCATAGAACTGCCTGAAACGGTGTATACCGAGAGCGTTTGGCCGGATATGCGTGATGTGCGGGTGTTCAACAATCAGGGGCAGGCCGTACCCTTCGCACTGACCGCGAACGTTACCACTCAGGAAAATAACCAGACTTTCCCTCTGCGCCTGTTCCCGATGAATGGCAAAAGGGTCACCAATCAGGAACAGCAGGTGATTTCACTAAAATCCGCTGGTGGTGTTGAAGTGACCTTACCGGTGGATAGTGACAAGCCAATGGGGAATACCTATCTGCTGGAGATCCCGCAGCATGAGGGCGACTATCCCCGTCTGACCCAGCTGAAACTGGCCTGGGAGCGTTTGCCCGAGAATTGGCAGACCCGCGTTAGCCTGTTTTATAGCAGTGATTTAAAAGACTGGTCGAGCAGTGCCGAGGATGTGCCCTTGATGGATCTGGTCTCTGGCAGCGATCGGTTGCTGTTGGATACCATCGATCTTGATGACTATGCCAGACCTCGTTATCTGTTATTGGTGTTCAACGATGCCAAAACGGCCCCTGATTTGAAGATTCAATCAGTGCAGGGAATTTTGGCTTCCAGACATACCGAACAGCAAAGGATCGGCCTGACCTTTAACCAAAAAGCCATTTCGCCCAGTGAGGCGGAGTATAGCTGGCCGAACCCTCAGCCCTTGAACAATATCAGCATTCGCCCAACGCAGGGGAATACGGTATTGCCACTCGAGATCGATTACCGCAGTGCAGCTAATGACAGTTGGCACCCTCTGACCAAGCAGGTGGTGTTCTCGGTTAATGGACGTACCGCAGAGGCAATCCCGCTGAACGGCTTGTTGGTGCAGGGTATCCGCTTGAAAGGCATCAACCAGCAATGGGGCGATTCGCTGCCAGAGGTTAAGGCAGAGCGCGACAGCCAAACCGTGATATTCAATGCCCAGGGAACCACGCCATTCCTGCTGGCATGGGGAAATAAAGCGGCCCAGACTCAGGCGATCCCTTTAGATAGCCTTATCCCGGCCGAGCTGCGTAAAGCGGTGGATGCCGATGCGTTGCCAGAAGCCGGATTGCAATCCCAGGTCACGTTGGGTGGCACCGAACGCTTGAGCGCGGTAGATGCCGCAGAAGAGGCCAGCATGTGGAAGAAGGGCCTGCTTTGGCTCCTGCTGGTGCTGGGCGCAGGCGGCTTGGTGCTATTGGCGCTGAAGCTGTGGAAAGAGGTACAGCAGAAGCCGCAATAAGCTGAGTGATTGCTGATTGGTGAGATGAAAGACAAGGGGTGACGCGGTTTGCGTTGCCCCTTGTGCATCGAGTTATTGCTCTGTAAGTTCAAGCTCTGCAATCACTGGCAGATGGTCGCTTGCTGCAGCCCATTGGAACTTGTTTGAGTTATGAGGGATCTCGATATTCTTGATATTCCATTTCTGGCCTTTGAAAGTAAATATATGGTCAATATCGAGAGCTGGATTTATCGCTGGCCACGTTCTGAAGTCCACATCAGGTTTCACGACAGGATCCCAGAAATATTTTATTTCCTTAATGGGTTGTTCGTTTTGGGTGGAGTTGAAATCGCCGGCAAGAATTTTTACCGATGTCGCGATGTTGGCAAAGTCAGATGGCGCATCTCCAATACTTAAGTCAAGGATATAACGGGCCTGCCCAAGGCGAACGGCTGGATCTTTCTGCCAGTCCAGATGGGTGACCATGACTATTATCGGTGAATCAAAGCCGGGTTTGGTGATTTGGGACAGCAAAACCACTCGTTGCTCAGCATTACCAGAGGGGAGTTTAACCACCTGTGACTTATCAATTTTGTACTTTGATAGTAGCCCAACTCCGTACTCACCACCATCAAAGTCAAGGGCCTTGCCGTAGGCATAGAAAAGACCGTTCGCCTTCGCGAGCTCTGCCAATTGATCTATTTTCCCACTGCGGGCCGTTTTATTATCGATTTCTTCTACGGCAATGACATCAGCATCGATATGTTTGATGGCTTGGTTCAATGACGTAAAGTCAGAGACATTGTCCGAGGTTTCATTTTTACCAATGTTAAAGGTCGCTATCTTAATTGTTGGTTTTTTTGTGGTGTAAATTTTGTCTGGAGTCCCTCCTTTTTCTACTGCAAGGATCTCAGAGCCTGTCAGTCCAGTGTTTGCATGAAGAGAGAAGGATGCAAGAAAACCTATTGAAATTAAATAATTTAATGTATTTATCTTCATTATTTCCCCTGTGGCATAAGCCCAATGATTTAACTTCTTTAGAGATATATCATGAACTGCCAGTGGGTGTTTGTGACGAATGCCTCAAACTTATTTATCAAGGTGAAACAACTTGATTAAATTAAAAAATAATGAATCAACTTATACTGGGTTTTAATTAATTCTTTGTTTGCTGTTTTATTGCAAGCATTAGTAATGCGAATGACTGGTCGTCGGGAGGGGAAGGACTATTGGATTACGCTAATAGTGCGGATTTTTGCGTTTCAGGAGAAAGTCAATGTCACAGCATGTTATCGAACAACTCACTTTTCAGACCTGTCAGAGAATTACTAACAGCTGAGCTTGATGGCAGAGACGTTTTAGTCCTCAATCCACATGATGAACGGCATGGAAGCGAAAGAGCAGGTTAAGCAACTTTTAATACAGTTTGCTTCCGAGAAGGTGGGGGTTCACTGACTAGTCACGTGCACCAAGAGCAGCAGGTTCCATATTGTAAGTTATTAACGTATTATTTATGCTAGGTTTTATTGAGTAATGGAACTAATAATGAATGAGTTTGATATCATTGTAGTGTCTTCATTGGTTATCACTTACATACCTGCTTTCTGGTTTTTGGGCATGAATGTTACAGCTCAGAGTATCGCGGAAGAGTTCGGTTATGACAGAACCTATGTGCGGTGGCTTATACCTAAATGGGCAAGTCAATGCGGCGGTTTTGCTATTGCAATTCACTATTTTTTTGTACTGCTCACTCTTTTCTTAATGAACTGGGTATATGGGCTGGCGGCGTTTGGGGCAGGTGTAATTCCGTTTATACTTTTCCCTTCTATGGCGAGAATGTATCGCGGAATTTTTCGCAGAGGCGCATTCCGTGCTTACAAAATTGATCCAGCATCGGGGAAATTTTTGTTGGAAATGTTGATGAAAACCAGAAAGTTTCGCTAGAACACAAGTCGTATCAAGTTAAAAGAACTTGCCCCGGTCATTATTTTTTTGTTCACTCTATTCCCTGGCTTAACGGCTCCATGGCCACCATGTAGCTATCAGGATAGCTTCAAATCTACCGAAACTCCTCGGCTAATGCGCAACACCCTGTACTGAAATGTTCCGGGTGTATACAACCAACTGTGCAGCCCCACACATGGGGGGATTTCTGAGGGGTATCACTAAAAAACACCATGATTACCTGTGCAAAATATCCCTCGCATATCCCCAAAAAACTAAAGGACCCACGTTTTTAGCGTAAGTCCTTGTTATGTTTGGTGGCCCCTACTGGACTTGAACCAGTGACCAAGCGATTATGAGTCGCCTGCTCTAACCAACTGAGCTAAGGGGCCAAGAGGCGAGATTATACGGTAATCAGGGGACGCAGGTCTACACTCATCAAACCATATGATGTTTTTATGTACAGGCCTAGCCTGTTGTAATTGCAGGCAGATTTTGCGATAACCGTGATTAATCCCTGTTAACGGACTCGCAATACTTATGGAACTTTTGGCACCCAATCTACAGGTGGTGTTCTGCGGCATCAATCCTGGCCTTTCTTCTGCCCATCAGGGCTATCCGTTCGCTAACGGCAGCAATCGCTTCTGGAAGGTGATCCATCAGGCGGGTTTCACCGATCGCCAGTTGGCTCCGGAAGAGTGGTTACAGCTGCAAGATACTGGTTGTGGTATCACCGCTCTGGTAGCGCGCCCAACGGTGGCGGCCAGCGAACTGACGCGCGATGAGCTGCGTGGTGGCGGTGAGGCGCTCAAAGAAAAAATTCTGCGTTACCAGCCGCGTGCTTTGGCGATCCTGGGGATACAGGCGTTCAGCAGTGCGTTTGGCGTGCGTAATGCGTCTTGGGGGCGTCAGGAGATGATGCTGGGCGAAACTGAGGTGTGGGTATTACCTAATCCCAGTGGATTGAATCGTGCCACGTTGGAGCAGCTTACCGAGAGTTACCGTGAGCTATTTCTAGCACTGCAATAAGGCATAAAAAAACCCCGGCAAGCCGGGGTTCTTCGGAGGTTGTTAAACCTTAGTCATCCAGGAAGCTACGCAGCACTTCTGAACGGCTTGGGTGGCGCAGTTTACGCAACGCTTTGGCTTCGATCTGACGAATACGCTCACGGGTAACGTCGAACTGTTTGCCCACTTCTTCCAACGTGTGGTCAGTGTTCATATCGATACCGAAACGCATACGCAGCACTTTCGCTTCACGTGCGGTCAGGCCAGCCAGTACGTCGTGCGTGGCAGAACGCAGGCTTTCAGAGGTGGCAGAATCCAGTGGCAGCTCGAGGGTGGTATCCTCGATGAAATCGCCCAGATGTGAATCTTCATCATCACCAATCGGCGTTTCCATGGAGATCGGCTCTTTGGCGATCTTCAGTACCTTACGGATTTTGTCTTCTGGCATCAGCATGCGTTCGGCCAGCTCTTCCGGCGTAGGTTCACGGCCCATCTCTTGCAGCATCTGGCGCGAAATACGGTTGAGTTTGTTGATGGTCTCAATCATATGCACCGGAATACGGATGGTACGTGCCTGGTCGGCGATGGAGCGGGTGATAGCCTGACGGATCCACCAGGTGGCGTAAGTCGAGAACTTGTAGCCACGACGGTATTCAAACTTGTCTACCGCTTTCATCAAGCCGATGTTGCCTTCCTGGATCAGATCCAGGAACTGCAGGCCACGGTTGGTATATTTCTTGGCGATCGAGATAACCAGACGCAAGTTGGCTTCAACCATCTCTTTCTTCGCGCGGCGGGCTTTCGCTTCACCGATCGACATACGACGGTTGATGTCTTTTACCTGCTCGATGGTCAGGCCGGTTTCTTCTTCGATCTGACGCAGTTTTTGCAGGCTGCGCTGAACGTCTTCATTAACGTCTTTCAGCTTCTCTGACCATGGTTTACCCATTGCCAGTGCCGCTGCGAACCAGGTATCGCTGGTTTCGTTGCCGGCGAACAGTGTGACGAAGTTTTTCTTCGGCATTTTGCACTGCTCAACGCACAGCTTCATGATGATACGTTCTTGCGTACGAACGCGATCCATCATGGTACGCATGCTGTTGACCAGGAAGTCGAACTGTTTTGGCACCAGGCGGAACTGCTTGAACACTTCAGACAGCTTCAGGATCTCTTCTGCTGCGCTGGCGTGGCTGCGGCCGTTCTTTTTGATGACCAGACGAGTCGCTTCGTACTGATCGCGCAGATCGGTAAACTTCTGGCGCGCCAGTTCAGGATCGATGCTGTTGTCGTCTTCAGCTTCGTCTTCTTCGTCTTCGTCTTTTTCGTCGTCGTCCTGCTCTTCGGTGGTTAATTCAGAACCGATGTGCGTGGCGGTAGGCGCGATGTCCTCTTCCGCGTTAGGATCGACGAAGCCGGTGATCAGATCGGACAGGCGTGCTTCGCCAGCCTCGACGCGATCGTACTGCTCCAGCAAATAGGTGATGGCCTCAGGGTACTCGGCAACCGAGCACTGTACCTGATTGATGCCGTCTTCGATACGCTTGGCGATGTCGATTTCGCCTTCGCGCGTCAGCAACTCAACGGTACCCATTTCGCGCATGTACATACGCACCGGGTCGGTCGTGCGCCCGATTTCAGATTCTACGCTGGACAGCACCTGAGCGGCAGCTTCTTCCGCATCTTCGTCTGTGCTGTTGTTGTTTTCAGCCAGCAGCAGGTCATCGGCGTCCGGTGCTTCTTCCATCACCTGGATGCCCATGTCGTTAATCATCTGGATGATGTCTTCGATCTGGTCGGAGTCGACGATATCTTCCGGCAGATGGTCATTGACCTCAGCATAGGTCAGATAGCCTTGCTCCTTACCACGTTGGACAAGAAGTTTAAGCTGTGACTGCGGGTTTTGCTCCATAAGACGGTATCCACACTTCAGAGTATTTGGGTTGGTGTCGGTCGGCGAAACCGCCAACAATAGCATTTGGGGCGTTTTTGTTGTTGCCGCGGCCCACTGTGGCGGCATATTGCAGGGCTCAGCCCTCGCATTTATCGGCACTTAAGCCGTTTGGTATTCAGTCTTTCTTCGCCAGTGCCAATTGTAATGACCAGAGTTCCTTGCGTTCGTCTGCATTCAGGCCATGCGTTCTGTCACGGGCGATCAAATCTTCCTGACGTTTTTCCAGGACCGAGTCGTAGAGATTCGTCAGCGTATCTAAAAAGTGTTGCTCAACTTGTTCCTCAACGATCATATGGTTCCATGTTGCCAAGGTTTCAAGCTGTGGACTCAATTTGTTATCGCGGTACAGTTCCAGCAACTGGCCGGTAGTCAGACCCGGTTGTGCCAAACAGGTTTGCACCAGCTCAACAAATAGCGGTAAGCCCGCCTGCTTAGTCTGCTCGAGCCCTTCCAGCGAAGGGATAAGTGTAGCCAAACGCGGATTTTGCACCAGTAATCCTATCAGTATACGCATGGTTGTGCGTTTTAGCTGGGGCGCCTGATAAGTATTCGCATTTTCCGCCTGTTTGGGCATCAGCTTGTCGAGCTGGCTATCGTCCAGCAGGCCCAGCTTGCTGCCAAGCTGTTGGCGCAGGTACAGACGCAATGTCTCACCCGGTACCTGAGTGATCAGCGGTAGTGCCAACGTACTCAGTTTGGCACGGCCATCCGGGCTACTCAGGTCGACCTGCGGCATCAACGTTTCGAACAGGAAAGTGGAAAGCGGCTGCGCCAGCTCCATTCGCTGTTCGAAGGCGTCTTTGCCTTCTTTACGGACTAGCGTGTCCGGATCTTCACCATCTGGTAAAAACATAAACCGCAGCTGACGCCCATCGTTGAGATAGGGCAGTGCGGTTTCCAACGCGCGCCAGGCGGCTTCACGGCCAGCTCTGTCGCCGTCGTAACAGCAGACAACGTTATCGGTAGCGCGGAACAGCAGCTGAATATGTTCAGCCGTTGTCGAGGTTCCGAGTGAGGCAACAGCATAATCAATGCCATATTGCGCTAACGCCACCACGTCCATATAGCCTTCGACCACCAGCAAACGTTGCGGGTTGGCGTGGCTCTGCTGTGCTTCATACAGGCCGTATAACTGACGGCCCTTGTGGAATACTTCGGTTTCCGGCGAGTTCAGGTACTTGGGCATACCGTCGCCCAGCACTCGTCCACCAAAGGCGATCACCCTCCCGCGTTTGTCGCGGATGGGGAACATCACACGTTCGCGGAAGCGATCGTAAGTGCGCCCTTGATCGTTAGTCACCAACATTCCGGCATCGTTCAATGCTGCCCGGCTGTCGGTATCACGCCCGAAACGCTTTAACGCATTATCCCAACCGGCAGGTGCAAAGCCGATGGCAAAATGGCGGATAACGTCGTCGCTCAATCCGCGCTGTTGCAGGTAGTTGCGCGCCTGCGTACCGTGGGATTGATGCAGTGACTGTTGATAGAACGCGCTGAGCTGTTCCATCAGTTGATATAGGCTTTGACGCTGATGGCGTTCGATTTGCGTCGGCCCGGTGCCTGCCTCGTAAGGCACTTCCAGCCCGTGCATGGTGGCCAGTTCCTCGATGGTTTCGACAAACTCGAGTCTGTCGTAATTCATCAGGAAGTCGACGGCGTTACCGTGCGCTCCACAACCAAAACAGTGATAAAACTGTTTGTCGCCATTAACGGTGAATGAAGGCGTTTTTTCGTGGTGGAACGGACAGCACGCGTGATAGTTCTTGCCCTGCTTTTTAAGCTTTACCCGGGCGTCAATCAGATCGACGATGTCGGTGCGAGCCAGCAAGTCATTGATAAATACACGCGGAATTCGTCCAGCCATAAGCCCCTGTTACGATTGCCTATAAACGAGAACAAGCCGCGCATTCCTTTCGGAAAGCACGGCCTTCGTATGCAACTACTCGGTCTGCGTGTTCTTGAAAAAGAAAAAAATCACGCGGTGGGGTTACCCCCGAAGGATTAATACAGACGAGTGCGGCGTGCGTTTTCGCGAGCCAGTTTCTTCGCGTGGCGTTTTACTGCAGAAGCTTTAGCGCGTTTACGTTCGGTAGTCGGTTTTTCATAGAACTCACGACGACGAACTTCAGCTAAAACACCTGCTTTTTCGCAGGAGCGTTTGAAACGACGCAGTGCAACGTCAAATGGCTCGTTTTCACGTACTTTAATTACCGGCATGTGCCTCTCACCTCAATAGAATTCGGTTTGCTGCTGGCCAAGCGCCAGCCTTTTCAAAATGGTGCGGAATTTTACTTCAATGGATGCTGCTTTGTAAAGCACCATAGCAAATTGAAACATGCCGCGTTCCGGCAAACTCGCGCAATTATGCATCGGCCGCCGATTATAGACTAATCAGAAAAAATTGCTCGTTATTAATCACCCGACGGGCAACCTTGCGAATCATCGACATAGCGCGCCATGGCGGTCTGGGTGCTGCGGGCAGGCGGTAAATGGCGTTGATTGTGATAAACTGGCGGCCGCACGTGAATGATGGGAAATGTAATGCGCGTATTGGGTATAGAAACGTCCTGCGATGAAACCGGTATTGCAGTGTATGACGATCAAACCGGTTTGTTAGCCAACCAACTCTACAGCCAGGTAAAACTGCATGCCGACTATGGCGGCGTGGTGCCGGAGCTGGCTTCTCGCGATCACGTGCGTAAAACCGTGCCGCTGATCCAGGCTGCGCTGAAAGAGGCGAACCTGAAGCCAGGCGATATCGACGGCGTAGCGTATACCGCTGGCCCTGGCTTGGTCGGTGCTTTGCTGGTCGGGGCAACCATTGGCCGCGCGTTGGCGTTTGCCTGGGGCGTGCCTGCGGTGCCAGTGCATCATATGGAAGGCCACTTGCTGGCACCGATGTTGGAAGACAATCCACCGGCGTTTCCGTTTGTGGCGTTGCTGGTCTCTGGTGGCCACACCCAACTGATCAGCGTGACCGGGATCGGTGAATATACCTTGCTGGGGGAGTCGGTCGACGACGCCGCTGGCGAAGCGTTCGACAAAACCGCCAAGCTGTTAGGGCTGGATTATCCTGGCGGGCCGATGCTGTCTAAAATGGCGCAGCAGGGCACGGAAGGGCGTTTTACCTTCCCGCGGCCAATGACCGATCGCCCTGGGCTGGATTTCAGCTTCTCCGGCCTGAAAACCTTTGCTGCCAACACCATCCGTTCTAACGGCAACGACGATCAGACCCGTGCCGACATCGCCCGTGCCTTTGAGGATGCGGTGGTGGATACGCTGGCGATCAAATGCAAGCGTGCGCTGGAACAGACCGGGTTTAAACGCCTGGTGATGGCCGGTGGCGTCAGCGCCAACCGCACATTGCGCAGCAAGCTGGCAGAGCTGATGAAAAAACGCGGTGGTGAAGTATTCTATGCCCGCCCGGAATTCTGTACCGACAATGGTGCGATGATCGCCTATGCCGGGATGGTTCGGCTGAAAAACGGTGGCGATCCGGAACTGGGCGTTACCGTACGCCCACGTTGGCCGCTGGCAGAGCTGCCTGCGGTGTAAAAACAAATCACATTTTGCATTAATGGATGGAACCAAAGATGCCGAACCTAACAATACGTCAGCATGGGACTGAAGCCATCGCAACCACCAACCAGTATTTTCTTGCTACTCGTTTGCCTCTCATGGCAAATGCACTGAGTCCGCAAGATTTGGAATGGTGCATGGCAATGGTACGTAATTTGCCAAAGGAGAGACGGCTCCCTTGGGATACGGTAAACGCTTTTTTGTATGACGAGGAAGCGTTCAATTTTGCGTTCAAACTGCTGGACTCGGCAGAGCGACCCGCTGGTGTTTGTGTTTGTGAGTATGTTCAGGAAGAACAGGTTCTGAATGTTAACATGCTGCAAAATTTTGCGCCGGAAGGCTCAGTCCTTGACGGCAACATGTTGACTTACTCGCTTGTTACCATTGTCTTTTTTCTGGCAGATATCGGAGGAACGGGCGTTCGACTGATGTGCCCAATCAACGATCGCGTGGCGGATTACTATATTAATCGACATGAGTTTGTTGATATCACCGATGGGGCAAAGTTAATACTGTACCGTTCGGCAGATGAGCTCGCCTCTTGGTTTACAACGCTTCAACTGCCTTTGGTTGATGGTGAGTAAAATATGAGCAATAATAACAACACTAGCAACAATGCGAAAAGGAGTTAGGTATGGTCAGTAGAACAGCAAAAATCAAGACACTTGAACTCTCTAATCACATTGTTAGCGCAGAGGGTTCTGCTTCTGTCATTGAAGGGCCAAACGGTTTCAGCGCCACGGCGATCACGCCGCTTGGTAAAAGTATCAACGTCTCGAAAAGTGAGTTATTCGCGGCGATGGTTCGGGCTGCACCTGCACTGACGAAGGTTAACTCTTTATCGGAGCCAGAGGGGGTATATAACGCCTTGAGGTATCCCGAAGTAAAAGCATGACAGTAAAGGCTGGAGTCTCCAGCCTTTTTTTGATCACTCTTCCGGTTTTTCTTCCTGCTCCACAACACTGTCTTTCTTCTTGCGGAACTTACCCCAGATTTTCCCTTCCTGGCCGCGCCACAGGCGTTGGATATTATCGTGATGACGCATCAGGATCAGGCAGGAGAGCATTGCCACCGGGAAGGTAAACTGCGGTTTGAACCACCAGACGTAGAATGGCGCAATCAGCGCGCTGACGATCGCCCCGAGTGAGGAATAGCCACTCAGCAGTACGGTCAACAGCCAGGTACCGGTCATCAGGCCGGTGAGATCCCAGCCGATCGGCGCGATGGCACCAAACGCCGTTGCCACGCCTTTACCGCCCCGGAAGTGGAAGAACACCGGGTAGATGTGCCCAAGACAGGCGGCGATCGCCGTCAGGCCGAGATACAGCGGTGGGACGTTGAACGCATAAGCCAACCAGACAGGCAGCATTCCTTTGAGAATATCGAACACCAACACCGTAGCCGCAGCCAGGCGGCCACCGATACGCAGGACGTTGGTCGCCCCTGGATTTCCCGATCCATGTTCACGCGGATCTGGTAGCCTGGCGATCCGACAAACCAGGATCGCACTGGAAATTGAGCCACACAGATACGCGAAGATAATCATGCCAAGCGCGGTAGCACTCATAACGCGGTTCCGTTTAATAATGGTCGTTTTACTCGCAACATCTATGGATAATACGCATATTCCGCCGGAAGTGGTATCCGGCAAGGCCAAAAACTGAGAATGACGTGATGGATATCGTATTTATAGAAGAGCTTAGCGTGATCACCACCATTGGCGTTTATGATTGGGAACAGACCATCCAGCAAAAGCTGGTGTTCGATATCGAAATGGCGTGGGACAACCGCCAGGCAGCCGCCAGTGATGATGTGAATGACTGCCTGAGCTATGCCGATATCAGCGATGCGGTGATCCAGCATGTGCAACCCAATCGTTTTGCACTGGTGGAGCGGGTAGCAGAGGAGATATCCGAAATTTTGCTGCGGCGCTTTAAATCTCCCTGGGTCCGTATTAAGGTCAGCAAGCCGGGTGCGGTTGCGCACGCCAACCGGGTTGGGGTGATCATTGAGCGTGGCCAGCGCCCTGCCTGATGAGTTGTCACTTTTATGCAACTAATGAGCGGTATTCTGGTCTGTAACTAGAATTGTTTAAGCGGCAAGGTGTTGAACATTGCCGCTTTTTTGTGTTTGTACCTTAACGGTTTTACATTTGAAATGGGGTTAGCGGGCTGATGGCGGACATGCATTCATTGTTTGTGGCATTTGTTCTTGGGGTAGTCGAAGGGCTGACAGAGTTCCTTCCGGTTTCCTCTACTGGGCACATGATTATCGTAGGGGAATTGTTGGGTTTTACCGGGGATAAGGCGAAAACCTTCGAGGTTATCATCCAACTGGGTTCGATCCTGGCAGTAGTTGTGGTGTTCTGGCGCCGTCTGTTTGGCCTGATCGGCATTCATTTTGGTGGTAAACCGGTGCCTCATGAAGGACATACGGCAGGGCGACTGAAATTAGGCCATATCTTGTTGGCGATGATCCCGGCGGTGGTTCTGGGGCTGATCTTCCACGACGTGATCAAATCCCTGTTTGAACCGAAAAACGTGATGTATGCCTTGGTCGTTGGAGGGTTGCTGCTGCTAGCCGCCGAATGGCTGAAACCGAAAAAGCCGCGCGCAGTCGGGTTGGACGATATTACCTATCGGCAGGCATTTTTGATCGGTTGCTTCCAGTGTCTGGCGCTGTGGCCTGGTTTTTCCCGTTCCGGCTCTACCATTTCAGGCGGTATGCTGGTTGGCGTGAGCCGTTATGCGGCCTCGGAGTTCTCCTTTATTCTGGCGGTGCCGATGATGCTCGGGGCCAGCGGGCTGGACTTGTACAAGAGCCTGCACTTCCTGACGCTCAATGATCTGCCGATGTTTGCCGTCGGTTTCGCCACTGCGTTTGTGGTGGCGTTGATCGCGATCAAGACCTTCCTGCAGCTTATCAAGCGTATCTCGTTTGTGCCGTTCGCTATCTACCGCTTTGTTGTCGCGGCGGCGGTGTACATGGTGTTTATGTAATCTCACCACTTTGCACGAACGTTTTTCCTCACCAATAGTGGGCGCTCTGCCCACTATTCTGATTGATGACAAGGTGGCAATGTTGCTGAATTTGTAGAGGGGTGAACATGTTCGGCCCTAACTAACCTACTTGCTTATCCAGATGGGCGCAGCAGCGCCCCTACGCGGTGAGACTGGTGGGGGTATCAGCAGTTTTTGTTTTTAAATCCCATCGATAAGAAAGTCTATTGCTGCTTTTATCTGTGGGCGATATTGCGCTGCACTGCAGAACTCAGCACCTAGGGCACGAACAGGTATGCTTGCAAGTTCATGAGCCATTACGGCGTATTCTTTGCCGTCCGTCAGCATGATCAGAGGATTCATTCGATCTGGGCGACTGCTGCCCGGATATTTTTCGACAGGCAACAGCGGGATCACAATACGGCGGTTTAACTGGCCGATAATATCGCTCGTTACGTCAAGTAGCAGGGGATAAACGATGCTTTTTCCGGGATTGTAGTAGACGGTGAATTGCATCGTTAAAACGTCCTGTAATCGTCGCTAAAGCAGCCATTCTCATCATGGAAACGATTTAACGCCTCAAGAGCCCCTCTGTTTTCTTCCTGCCATTTCTTCGTTGCGTGATGGCGTAGTTCGGCGTCTAGTGCGGCAGTTAAAGTGGCACTAAGGTTAATTCCAGCATCACGTGCCCGATTAAGCAGGCCTCGTTCTACAGTCATTGTGACGCTTTGTGTATTGCGTACTTTTACTGTCATGGTGTGCTCTCCTGTGATGGGTTACGTGTTATCTACACGACATCATGCACGCATTATAGCAGGCTATAGCGCGAGGGATCCCCAAATAATGGCGCTGCTTAATCTTGCTCATTTAGCACTCCCTTCTCCCCCCATTTTGGTCCGACCAAAGCCGGAAAAATGTGAATCTCAGGCACATAAACGGCAAAAACCCATCCACAGAGATTGCATATTTTTAACAATGGATTAACCATCGTTTATCAATTGTATGACTTCGCTCTATTGGTAGGACCAATTAAGCGGGGGCGTGAAGATGACTAATCGCTGGAGAAATTTACATGGAAGCCTGGCAACAAGTTTATGATCCTATTGGCAATATCTGGCTATCAAGCTTAATCGCGGCACTGCCGATTGCGTTTTTTTTCTTTGCGCTGATTAAGCTGAAACTGAAAGGGCACATTGCAGCGACGTTAACGGTTGGGATAGCTTTGCTGGTGGCGTTATTCCTTTACCGGATGCCCATTGACCGTGCGCTCGCTGCGGTGGTTTATGGTTTTTTCTATGGGCTGTGGCCGATAGCCTGGATCATTATCGCCGCGGTATTTGTTTATAAGATTTCGGTCAAGACCGGGCAGTTCGACATCATCCGCTCTTCCATTCTCTTTGTTACCCCCGACCAACGTTTACAGATGATTATCGTCGGCTTCTGTTTTGGTGCTTTTCTGGAAGGCGCCGCCGGGTTTGGTGCGCCGGTAGCGATCACCGCTGCCTTGTTGGTTGGTTTGGGATTCAATCCGTTATATGCCGCAGGGCTTTGCCTGATCGTCAATACCGCGCCGGTCGCTTTCGGCGCTATGGGGATCCCGATTATCGTGGCCGGGCAGGTGACCGGGTTGGACAGCTTTGAGATCGGCCAGATGGTCGGGCGTCAATTGCCGTTCCTGACCATCATCGTGCTGTTCTGGATCATGGCGATTATGGACGGTTGGCGCGGCATCAAGGAAACCTGGCCTGCGGTGATGGTGGCGGGGGGAAGCTTTGCCTTGGCGCAGTATCTCAGTTCCAACTTTCTTGGGCCAGAACTGCCGGACATCATCTCCTCGCTGGTTTCACTGGTGTGCCTGACGCTGTTTCTACGAGTTTGGCAGCCAAAGCGCCTGTTCCGCTTTGAGAGCGCTGAAGGGGAAACTAGCGATCAAACGCAGTCGCAGCAACATTATGCTTTAGGGAAGATTATTCGCGCCTGGATGCCGTTTATTTTCCTGACTGCGACGGTCACCTTGTGGAGCATCCCTCCGTTTAAAGCGCTGTTCGCTCAAGGTGGTGCGCTGTACGATTGGGTGTTCTCTATTCCGGTGCCGTTCCTGGATAAGCTGGTGGCTAAAATGCCACCGGTGGTAGCCGACATCACGCCTTATGCCGCGGTCTTCAAACTTGACTGGTTCTCTGCCACCGGCACCGCCATTATGGTGGCTGCGATCGCTTCGGTGATCTATCTGCGGATGAAGCCTAAAGACGCGGTCACCACGCTGGCTGAAACGCTAAAAGCGTTGATGCTGCCGATCTATTCCATCGGCATGGTGCTAGCCTTTGCTTTTATTTCCAACTATTCCGGCCTGTCGGCCACTCTGGCGCTGGCATTGGCGCACACCGGCAGCGCGTTCACCTTTTTCTCTCCGTTCCTTGGCTGGTTAGGCGTGTTCCTGACAGGCTCTGATACCTCGTCCAACGCGCTGTTCGCCGCCTTGCAGGCGACGACTGCCCAGCAGATTGGCGTTTCGGATGTGCTGCTGGTTGCGGCTAACACCACGGGCGGAGTCACAGGAAAAATGATTTCGCCGCAGTCTATCGCTATCGCCTGTGCCGCCGTGGGTTTGGTGGGCAAAGAGTCTGATCTGTTCCGCTTCACGGTAAAACATAGCCTGATCTTTACCTGCATGGTGGGGATTATCACCACGCTACAGGCTTACTGGCTGACCTGGATGATCCCATGACAGACAAGCTTCAGCCCGCACGCTTGGCCGATCGTTTGGTCGAGCGCATCAAGAACATGATCCACGAACGCCAACTGGTTGAGGGGATGCGCTTGCCTGCCGAACGCCAATTGGCTGACGAAATGGGGGTCTCGCGTTCCTCTTTGCGTGAAGCGATTCAAAAGCTGATCAGCGAAAAAACGCTCATCAGCCGACGTGGCGGCGGCACCTATGTCTGCGACGAGTTTTCCTGGTCGCAGCATAGCATTGTGGAACCGCTGAGAACCTTGGTTGCCGACGATCCAGGCTATCGTTATGACATTCTGGAGGCCCGCCACGCCATTGAGGCCAGCACCGCCTGGCACGCGGCAATGCGCGCCACCGCCGCCGACAAGGAGAAGCTACAGGCCTGTTTTGACGCCACGTTAGCGCTCAAAGAAAGCGATCATCCTGATCTGGCCGCCCAGGCCGATGTGCGCTTCCATCTGGCAATTGCCGAAGCGTCGCACAACGTGGTGTTGCTGCAAACCATGCGTGGTTTTTTCGATTTAATGCAGTCCTCCGTAATACATAGCCGTCAGCGTATGTACACCTTACCGACGATCTTCACACGGCTGACTGAGCAGCACGAGGAATTGCTGTTGGCGATCCTGGCAGGCGATCCTGAACGTGCGGGTAAAGCGGCAAAATCCCACCTGGGGTTCGTCCATTCCACCATTAAAAATCTGCATGAAGATGAGGCCAGGCAGGCGCGCATTACCCGTCTGCCTGATGAAAATTCACTGTAATAAGGGAGATCGCTCGATGATTATCTCAGCAGGCACGGATTATCGCGCTGCGGCGCAACGTAAGCTGCCACCGTTTCTATTTCACTACATCGATGGCGGCGCTTACGCCGAGCACACTTTGCGGCGCAACGTGGAAGATCTGGCGCAGGTGGCATTGAGACAGCGTGTGCTAAAGAACATGTCGGCGCTCAGTCTGGAAACCAGACTGTTTAACGAAACCCTATCTATGCCCGTCGTCCTTGGTCCGGTGGGGCTGTGTGGTATGTATGCCCGTCGTGGCGAGGTGCAGGCCGCACGGGCAGCGGAACAACAAGGCATTCCATTTACGCTGTCTACCGTGTCGGTCTGCCCGATCGAAGAGGTGGCCCCCGCCATCAAGCGGCCCATGTGGTTCCAGCTGTATGTGTTAAAAGACCGCGGATTTATGCGCAACGCCTTGGAGCGCGCGAAAGCCGCAGGCTGCACCACCTTGGTATTCACCGTAGATATGCCGACGCCGGGTGCGCGTTACCGCGATGCACATTCGGCAATGAGTGGCCCGTATGCCGCATTACGGCGCTATGGACAATCTGTTACCCATCCCTACTGGGCGTGGGATGTGGGTTTGAACGGGCGCCCGCACGATCTGGGGAATATCTCTACTTATCTGGGAAAACCCACCGGATTAGCCGATTACATCGGTTGGCTGGGCAGCAATTTTGATCCGTCAATTTCCTGGCGGGACCTGGAGTGGATCCGTGATTTCTGGCAGGGGCCAATGGTCATCAAGGGTATTCTCGATGCTGACGATGCA
The DNA here is from genome assembly GCF_051654945.1 of Serratia sp. (in: enterobacteria). Lineage (GTDB taxonomy): Bacteria > Pseudomonadota > Gammaproteobacteria > Enterobacterales > Enterobacteriaceae > Chania. The sequence goes on along the minus strand of NZ_JBOFZA010000091.1, from coordinate 376,708 downwards.
CGTGATGCCGTGCGCTTTGGTGCCGATGGGATAGTGGTTTCCAACCACGGTGGCCGTCAGTTGGATGGGGTACTCTCTACCGCCCGGGCACTGCCGATGATTGCCGATGCGGTAAAAGGCGATATCACGATTCTGGCAGATAGTGGGGTACGCAGCGGATTGGATGTGGTGAGGATGATTGCGCTCGGAGCGGATAGCGTGCTGCTGGGACGAGCCTATATCTATGCTCTGGCAACTGCGGGCCAGGCGGGCGTGGAAAATCTGCTTGAGCTGATCAGGAAAGAGATGAGCGTCGCGATGACGTTGACCGGCGCAAAAAGTATCGCTGAAATCAGCCGTGATTCATTGGTGCTGGAGGGGATATAGGGTGTATGGGCGCATGCTGCGCCCGTTTAACTCAAGGCTGAGGTTCTTGCTGCTTTTTCCAGTCGGCCAGTGCCTGCTGGCGGCGGCGTTTGACCTCGTCGCGGATCGCCAACCCTTGCAGGCCGCTTTCCACCACCTCTTTGACCGAAACCGCATTGGCGATCTGATAGGCCTGGCGCAGATAATCACCCTGTGGATAAGGGTTGTTTTCAAAACCGGTGCGCCCACGGGCATCGGCTTCGCTGGTGAGGATCATCTGTTCCAGCCGCTGTGGCTTGCGCCACACGTCGATAGCATCAAACAGTTTTAACAGCGTTTCTGGCCGCAGTTTGTTGACCGTATGGATCAGATCGTGATACTCCGCGACCAGCCTGGCCAGCTCTCGCACTGGATTGGGCACCCGTAGCCGCTGGCACAGCGCTTCGACCAGCCTGACGCCCGCAGCGCCGTGGCCATAGTGGTGGGGCCAGAGTTCTTTCGGCGTGATGCCTTTACCGAGATCGTGGCACAGTGCCGAGAAGCGGATATCCACTTCGGGGCTGAGCTGAGCGGCAATCGCCAACGTCATCAGCGTGTGTACGCCGGTATCAATTTCCGGGTGCCACTTCTCTGGTGCCGGCACGCCAAACAGAGCGTCGATCTCTGGGAACAGCACCTTCAGCGCCCCGCAGTCACGCAATACCTGGAAGTAAACCTGTGGGCTTTGGCTCTGTAACGCCTTCTCTGTCTCTTTCCACACGCGCTCTGCCGTCAGGGAGGCTAGTTCACCACTCTCGGCCATCTTCTGCATCAGCGCGCTGGTCTCTGGGGCGACGGTAAAGCCCTGGGTGGCAAAGCGGGCGGCAAAACGAGCTACGCGCAATACTCGTAGCGGATCTTCCCCGAAAGCGTCAGAGACATGGCGCAGCAAGCGGGCATCTAGGTCAGCCTTGCCGTTATAGGGATCAACCAATTCCCCGTCATCGCCCCGCGCCATGGCGTTGATGGTGAGATCGCGGCGTAACAGATCTTCTTCCAGCGTCACGTCAGGGGCGGCATAGCAGGTAAAACCGGTGTAACCCTGGCCGGATTTGCGCTCGGTACGGGCCAGCGCATACTCCTCATGGGTCTGTGGATTGAGGAATACCGGGAAGTCTTTACCCACCTGCTGATAGCCAAGCGCCAACAGATCGGCCGGGGTGGCACCGACCACCACCCAATCGTGATCGACGACCGGTAAATTGAGCAGGGTGTCACGGACGGCACCGCCGACCAGGTAAATTTTCACGGTGTAACTCCTCTCTATAGCTCGTTTGTTCAGATTACATGAATTGGGCGATGGATGCGCAAACCAATAAAAAGGGCACCCGCAGGTGCCCAAACTGTCGAAACTGAGATCAGTTCATCCAGCGATTGTTCTTGCGGCGCGGGATCAGGCGCGGCAACAGCAGGCCGAGCAACAAACCCACACCGGCAACGCCGCCGCCGTACATAAACCATTGCAGAATAATGGTGCGCTGCTTGTCGTCGAGTTGCAGATTAACCGCATTGACCTTTTTCTGTGCCACCACCAGCTGATTTTTCAGATCCTGGTTTTCCTGCTGCAGGCCGCTGATGGTGCTGTCGCTGGCGGCAACTTTCTGCTGCATTTCGGCGGTGCGCTGGTTCCAGCTGTTATCGATGTTGGCCAGCTTGTCGGTCAGGGTTTTCACCTGCTGTTCCAACTCCGGCACCTGAGTGCGCAGGCTTGGCCTCTGGCTTAACTGATCGAGCGGGATCCAGACGCTACGTCCTTTGGAGTCGCGGATCTGGCCATAGTTGGTGCTGTCATTGACGCTTAACAGCGCCACTTCTTCACCGGCATTCAAGGTGCCGACGATGCGATATTGGTTACCTGGGCCGCTATGGACATAAGTATTTAATTCGTCGGAGATATAGCGTTTATCTTCGGCATGTGCGCCCCAAGTGATGCTAAAACTTAGCACGGCAAGGCAAATCAGGCGTAATTTCTGCATTATGTCATCGTTTCTGCGTGGATTTATGGAACGATAGTAGAGCGTTCAGTCTGACGGCGCAACGCTAAAACCGGAATGGGAACTATCTTACTATGGTGGATCTCGTGGGTTGCGACGTATTCCATAACGTAACAGGTTTTTTCTGCAGTTGGCAGAGTCAAGTCGGGGAGAATCGCGGTAAGATACTCCCATTGTGCGTCGTCAGGCTGAGTACGGCTGGCGGGCTCCGCCGTCGTGAAGACTCACGCGAATGCCTAACCTATTGGTGTATAAGAACTATGAGCGTTGAAATAGAACTGAAATTTATTGTTTCCCCTGAAGCGATGGCCACCCTTCCGGAGCGAATTGCCGCTTGGCCAAATCAGCATTCTGCGCCGCAGAAGCTGACCAACATCTACTATGAAACCGCTGATAACTTCCTGCGCAACCATGATATGGGTCTGCGTATCCGCGGTTGTGACGATAGCTATGAAATGACCATCAAAACCGCCGGCACGGTGGTGGGCGGGTTGCACCAGCGGCCGGAGTATAACGTCGCCATTGCCAAGCCTGCGCTGGCGCTGAAAAAATTCCCGGCGGATATCTGGCCGGAGGGCTGCAAACTGGCCCCGCTGCAAAAGGCGTTACAGCCACTGTTCCGCACCGATTTTGTGCGTGAAAAGTGGGTGGTCACTTACGGTGCAAGCGAGATCGAGATTGGCCTAGACCAAGGTGAGGTGTGTGCAGGTGAGTTGGCCGAGCCGTTATGTGAGCTGGAGCTGGAGCTGAAAAGCGGTGAGACCAGTGATTTGCTGGCCTTGGCAACCGCGTTGGCGGAACAGGGCGGTTTACGCCAGGGCAGCCTCAGCAAAGCGGCTCGGGGTTATCACCTGGCGCAGGGCAATGCTGAACGTGAGTTGCGCCCGCTAAGCGTGTTGAAACCGGCACCGAAGTCGACGGTTGAACAGGGCATGATTGCCGCTTTCGAGCTGGCGCTGAGCCATTGGCAGTATCATGAAGAGCTGTGGCTGCGTGGTGACAAGCAGGCGCGTCGTGCGGTGATGGAAGCCATCGGCCTGATCCGTCAGGCGCTGGTGATCTTTGGCGGCCTGGTGCCACGCAAGGCAAGCACCGATCTGCGCGCTCGTTTAACGGCGCTGGAGCCTTTGCTGGTGGATAAAACGACCCAGCCGCAGGTGTTGTGTTACAGCACGGAGTATCTGCAATGTAAGTTGGCACTCACATCGTGGCTGATTACCGGTGCATGGCGGCCGTTTATCGATGCCAAATCACAGGCGAAGCTGGATGGCTCCTTCAAGCGTTTTAGCGACATCATGCTGGGCCGTAGCGCCGCAGAGCTGAAAGAAGCCTTTACGCGCACGTTGAATGAAGATGAATATCAAGAGCAACTCCCGCGTCTGACGCGACAGGTGCTGGCGTTTACCTTGCTCTCTGGTGCTTATCCAGACAGCGAAACCGAGCCGTATATCGAAAGCTGGCGCGAACTGCAATCGGCGATTGCCGAGCGTCGGCAGGGTTGGTACGAAGCCAGCCGCAAACAGGCATTATCCCATGCGCCATTCTGGTTAAACGGCGCGGTTCGTTAACTCCAGCGGGCCTGCCGGGCTGCAGGCCATAGAACGGGTCATTCACTATGTTGCCACTCTCTGCTGCGTTACAGCTTCAGGCACAGAATATCGTGCAGCGATTTCAGGAAACTCAGGGCGCGGAGCTAGCGCTCAGTGCCGCAGAACAAAGCGTTCTGGCGTCGAGTGATTTTGTCAGCGACATGTTGCTCGGCCACCCTGAATGGCTGGCAACGTTACGCCAGCAGCCGCCGGTTGCCGATGAGTGGCAGCACTACGCCGCCTGGTTGCAGGATGAGCTTGAAGAAGTACGTGACGAAGCGCAGCTCATGCGTGTGCTCCGCCTGTTCCGCCGTGAGAGCCTGGTGCGTATTGCCTGGGCGCAGGCTCAGCAGTTATGCACCACGCAACAAACGCTGCAACAGCTGAGTGCCTTGGCGGAAACGCTGATCGTCAGCGCCCGGGACTGGCTCTATCAAACCTGTTGTCGCGAGTGGGGCACGCCGTGCAATGCCGATGGCGTGCCGCAGCCATTGCTGATCCTGGGGATGGGCAAACTCGGCGGTGGCGAACTGAATTTCTCCTCTGATATCGATCTGATCTTTGCCTACCCGGAAAATGGTCATACTCAAGGCGGGCGACGTGAGTTGGATAACGCCCAGTTCTTTACCCGCCTGGGGCAGCGGCTAATCAAGGCGTTGGATCAACAAACCATCGACGGCTTTGTCTACCGCGTAGATATGCGCCTGCGGCCATTTGGTGATAGCGGTCCGCTGGTGATGAGCTTTGCCGCACTGGAAGATTATTACCAGGAGCAAGGGCGTGACTGGGAACGCTATGCGATGGTCAAGGCGCGTCTGATGGGCGGGCATGAAGATGCCTACAGCCAGGAGCTGCGTAAGACGCTACGGCCATTTGTGTTCCGTCGCTATATCGATTTCAGCGTGATCCAGTCGCTGCGCAACATGAAGGGCATGATTGCCCGCGAAGTGCGGCGGCGGGGGCTGAAGGACAACATCAAGCTGGGTGCCGGTGGCATCCGCGAAATTGAATTTATCACCCAGGTTTTCCAACTGATCCGTGGCGGTCGTGAGCCCAGTTTGCAAGGGCGTTCATTGCTGCCGACGTTGCTGGCGGTTGGTGAACTGGGGCTATTAACAGCACAACAGGTTGCCGAGCTGAGTGATGGTTATCTGTTCCTGCGGCGTTTGGAGAATCTGTTGCAGGCGATCGCCGACCAGCAGACGCAAACCCTGCCGCAGGATGAGCTGGATCAGGCGCGCTTGGCTTGGGGCATGGATCAGCCAGACTGGTCGTTGTTGATGACGGTGCTGGAAGAACATATGCGCCAGGTACGTGCGGTATTTGACGACCTGATCGGCGACGATAGCCCGGACGTAGGCGAAGATCCCAACTACCAGCATTATCACAGCCTGTGGCAGGATGCGCTGGAAGAGAACGAGCTTGCACCGCTGACTCCTCATCTAGACGAAGAAGCGCGGCGGCAGATGTTGCGCTCCATCGCCGATTTCCGTCACGACGTGGACAAACGCACCATTGGCCCACGCGGCCGTGACGTGCTGGATCAACTGATGCCGCGCCTGCTGGCCGAAGTGTGTTCGCGTAACGATGCGGCTACGGCTCTGGCGCGCCTGATCCAACTGTTGCTGAGCATTGTGACCCGCACTACCTACCTCGAGCTGCTGGTGGAATATCATGCCGCGCTCAGCCACCTGATCCGCCTTTGTGCTGCTTCACCGATGGTGGCCAGCCAACTGGCGCGTTATCCGCTATTGCTCGATGAACTGCTTGATCCGGCCACGCTGTACCAACCCGTGGCCCCAGATGCCTATCGTAGCGAACTGCGCCAATACCGCTTGCGGGTGCCGGAAGACGATGAAGAGCAGCAACTGGAAGCGCTGCGGCAGTTCAAACAGGCGCAGCATTTGCGCATTGCCGCTGCGGATATCGCAGAAGCGCTGCCGGTGATGAAAGTGAGCGATCACTTAACCTTCCTGGCAGAGGCGATCATTGATGCCGTGGTGCAACAGGCGTGGAAAGATATGGTCGCGCGCTACGGCCAACCGACCCATCTGCATGAGCGGGAGGGATTAGGTTTTGCGGTGATCGGCTACGGCAAGTTGGGGGGCTGGGAACTGGGGTACAGTTCGGATCTCGATCTGGTGTTCCTGCTGGATTGCCCGCCTGACGTGATGACGGATGGCGATCGCTGCATTGATGGCCGTCAGTTCTATCTGCGCCTGGCACAGCGGGTGATGCACTTGTTCAGCACTCGCACTTCTTCGGGCATTCTCTATGAGGTGGATGCCCGTCTGCGTCCTTCCGGTGCCGCCGGGATGCTGGTCAGTACCGTTGAAGCCTTTGCCGACTATCAGCGTAACGAAGCCTGGACCTGGGAGCATCAGGCTCTGGTACGGGCGCGTATCGTGTATGGCGATCCTGCGCTGCATCAGCAGTTCGATGCGATCCGCCGCGAGATTTTATGCAAGCCGCGTGACGTGAACAAGCTACAGCAGGAAGTGCGTGAAATGCGTGAGAAAATGCGCAACCACCTGGGCAGCAAACAGCGCGATCTGTTTGATATCAAAGCGGACGAAGGTGGCATCACCGATATCGAATTTATCGCCCAATATCTGGTCTTAGGTTACGCAGGGGGCGAGCCGCGCCTGACCCGTTGGTCGGATAACGTGCGTATCTTTGAGCTGATGGCCAATTACGACATCATGCCGGAAGACGAAGCCCGGGCGTTGACCCAGGCCTATGTCACCATGCGTGATGAGATCCACCATCTGGCGTTGCAGGAGCAGTCCAGCAAAGTCAGCAGCGAACTGTTTGCCGCCGAACGTGAGCAGGTACGTGCCAGTTGGAGCAAATGGCTGGGCTGAGGGTGTCGATGTCCATCCCCTCACCCTAACCCTCTCCCCAAGGAGAGGGGACAGCCTGTGCTACATATTGACTCTGATGCCTGATGGCCGCTCCGTACTCGCTCCCTCGCCCTCTGGGAGAGGGTTGGGGTGAGGGGCAAGCATTAAGTTGTTGGGCACTTTTACGGGTATTGCAGGCTATTATGCTAATATCTGCCGAATTTATTTTTGACTTGTTTGGAGTTATCGGATGAAAGTTACACTACCTGATTTTCGCCGCGCCGGTGTGCTGGTGGTTGGTGACGTCATGTTGGATCGCTATTGGTATGGGCCGACCAGCCGTATTTCACCGGAAGCGCCGGTGCCGGTGGTCAAGGTTGAGACCATCGAAGAGCGTCCAGGTGGTGCGGCTAACGTCGCGATGAACATCGCTTCGCTGGGGGCCAATTCCCGTCTGGTAGGCCTGACGGGGATCGATGACGCAGCCCGTGCGCTGAGCGCCAAGCTCAACGAAGTTAACGTACGCTGTGATTTTGTCTCGGTTCCTACACACCCGACCATCACCAAGCTGCGCGTACTTTCCCGCAACCAACAGCTGATCCGCCTGGACTTCGAAGAAGGTTTTTCCAACGTCGATCCACAGCCGATCATGGAGCGTATCCAGCAGGCATTGCCACAGATCGGCGCGCTGGTGCTATCAGATTACGCCAAGGGTGCGTTGAGCAAGGTACAGGGCATGATCGCTCTGGCACGCGCGGCCAAGGTTCCGGTACTAATCGACCCGAAAGGCACCGATTTTGAACGTTACCGTGGAGCCACGCTGCTGACCCCAAACCTGTCCGAATTTGAAGCCGTGGTCGGCCATTGTCAGAGCGAAGAAGAATTGGTAACGCGTGGGATGAAGCTGGTGGCGGACTTTGAACTGTCTGCGCTGCTGATCACCCGTTCCGAGCAAGGGATGACGCTGTTGCAGCCGGGCCGTGAGCCGCTGCATCTGCCAACCCAGGCACAGGAAGTGTTCGACGTGACCGGTGCTGGCGATACGGTGATTGGTGTGTTGGCTGCCGCTTTGGCTGCGGGCAATACGCTGGAGGAATCCTGTTTCCTGGCCAATGCCGCCGCAGGCGTGGTGGTAGGCAAACTGGGTACCTCTACCGTCTCGCCAATCGAATTGGAAAACGCCATTCGTGGCCGTGCCGAAACCGGTTTTGGCGTCATGACCGAGGCCGAGTTGAAAAAAGCGGTGGCGCAGGCGCGTCAACGCGGTGAGAAGGTGGTGATGACCAACGGCATCTTCGACATCCTGCACGCTGGCCATGTCTCGTACCTGGCGAATGCTCGTAAATTGGGCGATCGTCTGATCGTCGCGGTGAACAGCGATGCCTCGACCAAGCGTCTGAAAGGGGAAACCCGCCCGGTTAACCTGTTGGAAAACCGTATGGTGGTGTTGGGTGCGCTGGAAGCCGTGGATTGGGTGGTGCCGTTCGAAGAAGATACGCCGCAGCGCCTGATCGCCGATATCCTGCCGGATCTGTTAGTAAAAGGCGGCGACTATCAACCGCATGAAATTGCCGGCAGTGCCGAGGTCTGGGCCAACGGTGGCGACGTTCGAGTGCTGAATTTTGAAGATGGGTTATCAACCACCAACATCATCAAGGCTATCAAGGACGGGCGCGGTTAACATTCTTTGACAGAGGGGCGCTGAACGCTGCGCCCGAAATGACGGCGGGTAAACAGGGTGGTTTGCGGTGAGTGGATTAAGGCAGGAGCTGAGTTTAGCGCAGGGCGTTGGGCTATTGTCCACTTCACTGCTGGGTACCGGGGTGTTCGCCGTTCCGGCATTGGCGGCGCAGGTAGCAGGTGGTGACAGCCTGTGGGCCTGGCCAATCCTGATTGTGCTGGTATTCCCGATCGCTATCGCCTTTGCCGCTTTGGGGCGTCATTTCCCTAGCGCTGGCGGTGCCGCGCATTTTGTGGGGCTGGCTTTTGGGCCACGCATGGCAAAGGTGACCGCGTGGTTGTTCCTCTCCGTGATCCCCGTTGGCTTGCCTGCCGCATTACAAATCGCTGCAGGATTCTGGCAGGCAACCTTTGGCTGGGATGCTAGCGGCCTGTTGCTGGTGCAGATTGCCACGTTGGTGGCAATCTGGCTGCTTGGTACGCGCAGTGCCGGTTCCAGTGCCAATATTCAGACCTTGATTGCCATTCTGGTGATAGCGCTGGTTGGGGCTATCTGGTGGCAAGGCGGTATTGCTCCCTCCCAAATTCCGTGGCCTGCGGTCAGTGATATTTCTCCTCCTAATATGTTCCACGCGTTGGCGGTGATGTTCTGGTGCTTTGTCGGGCTGGAGGCGTTTGCTCATCTGGCGACCGAGTTCCGCGATCCAGAGCGGGATTTTCCACGTGCATTAATGCTGGGGCTGCTGGTGGCGGGGGCGGTTTATTGGGGTTGTACCGTAGCGGTGCTGCACTTCCATGCTTATGGTGAACATCAGGCGGCGGCGGCTTCGTTGCCGGGGATCGTGGTGCAACTGTTTGGCGAACATGCGCTGTGGGTTGCCTGCATCATCGGCTATCTGGCCTGCTTTGCCAGCGTGAATATTTACACCCAGAGCTTTGCCCGCCTGGTCTGGTCTCAAGCGCAGGAAAAGCCTGCCAGTGGTTTGGCTAAACTCTCTGTGGGCCAGGTGCCGGTCAATGCGTTGAGCGCAGTGGTGGGGTGCTGCCTGCTTTTCACCCTGCTGATTTATACCCTGAAGCTGCCGCTGGATACGCTGCTGGTGTATGCCAATGGCATTTTTGTGCTGATTTATCTGCTGTGTATGCTGGCGGGGTGGCGGATCTTGCAGGGGCGCTCGCGGCTGATGGCGATCGTCGGCTCCGCGTTGTGCCTGTTATTGCTGGTGATTATCGGCTGGAAAAGCCTGTATGCGTTGGCGATGTTGGTGCTGATCTGGCTGGTGCTGCCGCGTAAAGCGTCGCCAAACAGTCAGGGCGTGTAGCCACGCCCTCGGTGCAAACTTATTCGCCTTCCGGCTTCACCGGTGCGGCATTCAGTTGGCCTTCCAACTCGGTCAGACGCTGTTCCAGCAGTGCCAGCTTCTCACGGGTGCGCAACAGCACCTGAGTCTGTACGTCAAACTCTTCGCGGTTAACCAGATCCAGACGGGTCAACTGCGCTTGCAGCACCTGACGGATTTTTTTCTCAACGTCTTCCCCGAATTCACGTACGCCTTTGGGCATCGACTCTTGGACCTGGCGTGCGATCTGTTCAATTTTTTTCGGGTCAATCATGGCGTTTCCCTTTCTGATATTTGGTGGCTGGTGCTTAGTGTAATGCGAGTTGCCTGCCGGATAAACTATTACCGTGTTTGCTGCGCGATCCCTCATTACGCGACCGGATGGCTTGAAACCCCAAAGCGATGGGGTTATAGTCGATATGCTTATTCTCAGGGCGGGGTGCAAGTCCCCACCGGCGGTAAATCACCCTTCGCGGTGAAAGCCCGCGAGCGCTCAACCTATCTCTCAGGAGTGGGTTAGAGGTCAGCAGATCCGGTGTAATTCCGGGGCCGACGGTTATAGTCCGGATGGGAGAGAGTAACGACACCTGTCGGGCTTATGCTCGCTTGCGTTATTTTTTTGGCTATTGGCATAGTCACTCCTCAAGATCGCCCTGGTTCTGGTAATCCATAATTTTAATGAGGTTTTTTACCATGAATCAGACTCTACTTTCAGATTTCGGCACGCCGGTAGAACGCGTTGAACGCGCTCTTGATGCACTGCGCAACGGGCGCGGTGTGATGGTGCTTGATGATGAAAACCGTGAAAACGAAGGCGACATGATCTTCGCCGCAGAAACCATGACCGTTGAGCAAATGGCGCTGACCATTCGCCACGGCAGCGGCATTGTTTGCCTGTGTATCACCGAAGATCGCCGTCAGCAGCTTGAGCTGCCGATGATGGTCACCAACAACTCCAGCCAGTTCCAGACGGCCTTTACCGTGACGATTGAAGCGGCGCAGGGCGTGACCACTGGCGTATCAGCAGGCGATCGCCTGACGACTATCCGTGCAGCCATTGCAGACGGTGCCAAGCCGAGCGATTTGAACCGCCCAGGCCATGTGTTCCCGCTGCGTGCCCAGCCTGGTGGCGTCTTGAGCCGCCGTGGCCACACCGAAGCGACTATCGATCTGGTCTCCATGGCCGGTTTCAAACCCGCTGGCGTGTTGTGCGAACTGACTAACGATGACGGCAGCATGGCTCATGCGCCGGAAGTGATCACCTTTGCCAAGCAGCATGACATGGTGGTGCTGACCATCGAAGATCTGGTGGCCTACCGCCAGTCGCATGAAAAGAAGGCCAGCTGATTAGCTGACCGAAATCGGGTAAGGGCGCCGCATGCTGCGCCCTTCTGTATCATCAATGCCCGTCTGAAGCCGCCTGATACGCGGCTTTTTTTATGCTCGAATGGTTTAACCAATGCCGCCGCTTTGCAACAGCGTCAGGCTGAATCCCATCACCGCCATGCCACATAGCACGCCATAACTTGGGTTATTGTGTGGGTCGATCTCTTTGGCCAACGGCATCAATTCATCCACCGACAGCGCCACCATAATCCCCGCCACCGCAGCCATAATTGAGGCCATCACCACCGGTGAAACCATGGGTCCCAGCACCAGGAAGGCCAGTACGCCGCCAAGAATTTCGGCCATCCCGGAGATCCCGGACCACAGCAGAGCCTTGGTTTTGGAACCGGTTGCTGCATACACCGGCCCGGCGACGGCCAATCCTTCAGGAATATTGTGAATGGCCACTGCGAGCGCAATGCCCATCCCCAGTTCCAGATCGGCACTGGCGGTCACAAAGGTGGCAATCCCTTCCGGGAAGTTGTGCAGGCTGATGCCGAGCGTCAGCAGCATGGCGGTGCGTTTCAGGTTATGGGGCTTGATCGGCTTTTGTACCAGGTCTTGCGGATGCTGGTGTGGCAGCAGGCGATCCAAGGCAAAATAGCCAAGCAGGCCAAGCATAAACATGCCGTAGCCGAGCATGGGCGACATGCCGACGGTATGCAGCGCGGCAGGCAGCATTTCCATCAGTGAAATTAACAGCATAATCCCTGCGGCAAAGCCGAGTGCAAACGCCAGCAGGCGGTTGGAGGGCTTCTGGCCAATAATGCCGAGCAGTGCGCCGACAAAGGTAGCGCCCCCGGCTAACAAGGTCAGGATCAGCGGTACAGACATGCATTCTCCTTGTATGCCAATAATATTTATCAGTTTCTGATACTAACAGAGCCAAGGCATAAATCGAGTGGATTTGGCTGATGGTTTCAATCGTTCCAGCCATTCAAATTTCTTGAAGATCATCATCAGGGTTATCCGGCAGCCTCGGTAAAGCAAACAGCGTAATGTAGTCAGCAGAACGAATGTCACCTTAACCAAGGATATTTTATGACCACCTCACGTATGCCTGCACTCTTTCTTGGCCACGGAAGCCCGATGAACGTGCTGGAAGAAAACCGCTATACCCAGGCCTGGCGTGCGTTGGGTGAGCAATTGCCACGGCCAAAGGCCATCGTTGCCGTCTCTGCCCACTGGTATACCCGGGGAACGGCGGTGACGGCGATGGCGAAGCCAAAAACCATCCACGACTTTGGCGGCTTCCCGCAGGCGCTGTTTGATACTCAGTACCCGGCACCGGGTTCGCCGGAGCTGGCGGCAGAGTTGCAACGCCTGCTGGCACCGGTTCAGGTGATTGCCGATACCAGCGAATGGGGCTTGGATCATGGTAGCTGGGGCGTATTGATCAAGATGTATCCGCAAGCCGACATTCCGGTGGTGCAATTGAGCGTCGACGCGACTCAGCCAGCGGAATACCACTATGAGCTGGGCCGTAAACTGGCGGCACTGCGTGATCGGGGCATTATGATTGTGGCCAGTGGCAACGTGGTGCATAACCTGCGCATGGCGAAATGGCAGGGCGACACCAGCCCGTATCCTTGGGCGGAGTCATTCAACCAGTACGTGCGTGATAATCTGGAATATCAGGGCGAACACCACCCTTTGGTCAATTTTATGCAACATGAAGGCGCGGCATTGTCGAACCCGACGCCGGAGCATTACCTGCCGCTGTTGTATGTGCTGGGGGCTTGGGATGGTAAAGAGCCGATCTCGATCCCGGTCGATGGGATTGAAATGGCGGCGCTGAGCATGCTTTCGGTGCAGCTTGGTTGATATAGAAGCCCCTTTGCGGGGCTTCTTATAGTATGAACTTGTAGTCTTCCAATGCCTTAACCGTTTTTGCCATCTCAATTTGAGTGAGAGAAGCTAGAAAACTATCCGCTGTCATGGGGGGATTCTTCAGTGCTTGCCTTAGATTTGTCACCGCCTCAAGTGCTAACGCATGGTTAAGATCAATAAGGTCTGACACGAAGTCGTCAGGATGTATGGCTTCGATACCAAAAGTCGATAAATAATCTACCGGAAAGTCTTTAAGGTTATAAGTGACGATGACCTCAGCGTTTGCAATTATTGCAGCTGCCAGAATATGGCGATCGTCTTGGTCAGGTAATCTAATGCTGTCTACTAATTGTTCGTGGCCTATCACATTCGCATCCGGCATTGCCTTATCCATTAGAGCATGAACGCGATCCAACTGCTCGGCCTACAAATCTCGCCGATTAACCAGTAGATTACGCTTCCACTCGTCGTGGATTCGCGCTGTCCATTTGGGCTGATAAAGACCTCTTAGGCCTAAATGCATCAACAGATCTCGCAGTCTTGCTGGGTAAAGCACACAAGCGTCAAGCAATGCTGGGTAAGGCGAATGCGTCATTAATAGATATCCATATCCTGTGAAAGACGAGTCAGTTCATCCATTGCTGCAGCAGCTTCGATGTCTCGCTGCTCTTTGTAGGCCATAAGGTCTGCAAAGCGTATGCGGCGATGACGCCCTGTTTTATGGAATTCGATTTTGCCTTCTTCTAGCATTTTCACAACATGCGGCCTGGATACATTAAGTAAATTGGCGGCTTCTTGGGTAGTCAATTCCGCATGAACGGGCACAACCTGAACAGCGTTCCCGTTTGCTAGTTCTCCTAGTATCTCAACGAGCATTTTCACCGCAGAAGGTGGAACCTCAATAGCGTGTTCATTTTGCTCATCGTCCCTGATCGAGAAGTGGCGAATATCTAGTTTTGTTGCCAACATCGCCGATAAATCTCGATAACCTTTTTGAGCAATCTCTTTTTCTTGCACACCAGGCAAGTTGATTTTGGAAAAAGTTGCACTGGTCATAATGGCATGTCTCTCTGATTTCTATAGCACGAAATACAATATATTCGAAATAATCGAAAATCGCAATATTCGAAATGCTTGCTGACGCTCTACAAAAAACCTATTACCCCCCGTAACCGCAGGACTCACGGATCACCAGCGAAGGCGGCAGAATGATGCGCTTTGGCGGCTCGTCGTTGCCCTGAATGCGGCTATACAGCAGTTCCCCGGCCTTGCGGCCAATCTCGCGTGAGGCGACGGACACCGTGGTCAGCCCCGGCTGTACCAGGGAAGCCTCGGTAATATCGTCAAAGCCGATTAGCGCAAAGTCGCGGCCTGCCTGGCGGCCAAGCTTGCGCAACGTCTGCATTACCCCCAGCGCCACGATATCCTGATAGCATATTGCTGCGGTGATCTCCGGGTATGCAGTAAACAGCTGCTCTGAGGTTTTGGCACCGGAACTCTGGCTGGCCTCACTGCAAACGATCCATTCCCCGTTAACCTGAATACCCCTTTCCAGCAGCTTGCTGGTATAGCCGCCCAAACGCTGAGCGCGAGAGGTGGAACTGACCGAACCGCCAATAAAAGCAATGTGCCGATGACCCAGATCCAGCAGGTGTTGCGTGGCTAACTGGGTGCCCAAAAAATTGTCGGTGCCGACAAAATCGAAATGGGCATCCGCTATCGGGCGTACCACCATAATCGCCGGGATTTTACGGCGCTTCAGCGTTTCAAAGAACAGCGGTGGAGTTTGGCGTGCGGAGCACAGCACCATGCCACTGGCATTGTTCTGTAACAGCGAGTCGACAAACTTTTGCTGCCTGGGGGCGGACTCTTCGCTGTTGGCCAAAAACAGCATCAACTGGTGGCGTTCCATTTCCTGGCTTAGCCCGGCGGTCATTTCCGCGTAGAACGGGTTGGTGATGTCGTGGAGTAACAGGCCGACCTGATTACTGCTGCGATTGCGCAGGTTGGCCGCCGTCTGATTATAGACATAGCCCAGTTCATCGATGGCGCTCAGTACGCGCTTGCGGGTTTCATCCGAGATGCGGCCACGGTTGCGCAATACCATGGAAACCGTGGCGGTGGAGACGTTCGCCCGGGCGGCGACGTCGGCCAGCGTTATAGTGCTCATTTGCTATCCTGTTTGCAGGCGGGATCTGTCATTAAGGTATAACGATTAACCTCTTATTGGCAAATAACCAAAATAATTTGTGATGGCCATCGCAATAATTTGGGTTTTTGACCGCTTTATCGCCGTTATTTGAGGTTAATCCCGTTAACCAAGCTGTTTAATCATAGGTTAATCGATTAATCTTTGGTTATGTTTTCAGTGCATAGGCAGAAGATTATGTCCGAGCAACATCGTAAGGCAAACTATGACAAGTACCCAGAGCTGGTAGTGCAGGGGTTTGACCGTGCAGCCTGGCAAGGCTGGCCGGGTATCGTGCAGGCCATCGGCAACCATATCGCAGCGCAAGGATTAGCCAAGACAGTGCTGGTGGTGGATTGCTACCACGGCGTGGATATGGCCGAGCTGAAATCGCAGCTGATCGAGCCTTTACGGCCAGCGCTGGTCGTGAACGCTGAACAGGCCAAATACGCTGAAAGCCATATCCACGCTATGATCGAGCGCAACCTGACGGATGACCGGGTGTTTGGCGTATTGTCCTGCCACGAAATGCCGGAGTTTTTTGCCGATGAGGCCATACAACGGCTGCGCGCGGCCATCGCGGCCATCGAGAGTGGTTTGGTGGTGGTGTATGGGCCAGGGGCGGCACTGATCGCCGAAGGGGATGTGTTGGTTTATGCCGATCTGGCTCGTTGGGAGATACAACAGCGCTTCCGCCGGGGCGAATTGGGTAACTGGGGCGTAGCCAACCTGGATGAAGACGTATTGCGCCGTTATAAGCGCGCGTTCTTTGTGGAATGGCGGGTCTTCGATCGTCATAAAACCCCTTTGTTGCAGCGTGCCAACTTTGTGCTGGATACCAATCAGGCGGGTTCACCCAAATTGGTGGCCGGTGCCGCGTTCCACGCCGGTTTACAGCAGGCCACTCAGCAGCCGTTTCGTGTAGTACCGTTCTTTGACCCCGGCGTGTGGGGCGGTCAATGGATGAAGCAACAGTTCGATCTCGACCCGGCGGCAGCCAACTACGCATGGTGTTTTGACTGCGTGCCCGAGGAAAACAGCCTGCTAATGCGGTTTGGTGACGTCAGGGTCGAGATCCCCTCACAGGATTTGGTGCTGCTGTATCCTCGCCCGCTATTGGGCGAACGGGTTCATGCCCGCTTCGGTGCCGAATTCCCGATCCGTTTCGACTTCCTGGATACCATCGGCGGCCAGAATCTCAGTTTCCAGGTGCACCCGATAACCGAATATATCCAGCAGCATTTCGGCATGCACTACACCCAGGATGAGAGCTACTACATTCTGGCTGCGGAGCCGGAGGCCAAGGTTTATCTGGGCGTAAAAACCGGGACCGATCCACAGGCCATGATGGCGGATCTGGCTGCTGCGCAGCGGGGCGAAAAGGCCTTTGATGATGAGCGGTTCGTCAATCAGTTCCCGGCCAGGAAACACGATCACTTCCTGATCCCGGCGGGGACGGTGCATTGTTCCGGCGATGGAGCCATGGTGCTGGAAATCAGCGCGACGCCTTACATTTTCACCTTCAAATTATGGGACTGGGGCCGTCTGGGGCTGGATGGGCTGCCGCGCCCAGTACATCTGGAACATGGCGAGCAGGTGATCGACTGGCAGCGCGATACCGCGTGGGTGCAGGAGCATCTGGTGAACCGTATCGAACCGGTTGCCGAAGGCCAGGGGTGGCGAGAAGAGCGCACCGGCCTGCACGAACGTGAGTTTATTGAAACCCGCCGTCATTGGTTCAGCGAACCGGTGCTGCACCATACCGAAGGGCGGGTCAACGTGCTGAACCTGATCGAGGGGGAAGAGGCGGTCGTCGATAGCCCGGAAGGCCGATTCGCCCCATTTGTGGTGCATTACGCAGAAACCTTTATCGTCCCGGCAGCGGTTGGGGCCTATCGTATCAGCCCTGCTGGCGGCAGCCAGGGCAAAACCCTCGCCACTATCAAAGCCTGGGTAAGGGGATAAACCGATGTTGAAAGTGATGGTGATCTCACATGGCCCTTTGGCGGAAGCGCTGATGGCAAGTGCGCGTATGGTTTACGGCGAGCTGCCGCACACCAGCCACGTCAGCCTGGGCGAAGCCGGTGGCATTGAGGCGTTTAAACAGGACTTTGCTACTGAACTGGAACGGATTAGCCCTGATGCCGATGGTGTGTTGGTGCTGTGCGACCTGTTGTGTGGCACTCCCTATAACGTGGCTTGCCGCCATGCATTCGATCCGCATAACGCGGTGCCGATGGCGGTGGTGACCGGGGTGAACTTCCCCATGCTGCTGATGAGTGCCGATTTGCTGGAGGGTGTGGATGTGCAACATGCCGCACGTGAGCTGGTGGCGCAGGGGGGAGAAACCATCGTGGTTGCCCGCCCGGCGCAAACGGTGCAACAGGACGATTTCTGAGGAGAAACAATGGCGATTTCATTTGTACGTATCGACGATCGGGTGATCCACGGCCAACTGGTGACCCGCTGGGCGAAGGAACTGCCCTGCGACGGGATTGTGGCGATCGACGATGAGGTAGCGGCAGATCCGCTGCTGTCGTCGGTGATGAAAGGAGCGGTACAGGATACCAAAGTTTGGTTGTTCACCGTGGCGCAGGCGATAGAAAAGCTGCCGAAGGTGATCGCCAGCGACAAGCAATACTTCGTGATCGGTAAATCGCCCGTCACGCTGCGCAGGCTGTTGGAAGCCGGTATCGATTTGAAAAACCGTAACCAGAAGATCAACGTTGGGCCGATGTCGGCACGGGCACAAACCGTGACCATTGGTCCTAACCAGTCGGTAAATCACGAAGAGAGCGCCGCCTTTGATTTCCTCAGCGAGCGTGGTCACGCGATCGAATTCCGTCTGGTACCCGACGCCAGCCATTTCAGCTGGTTGGATGCCAAAAAGAAACTCAAACAGGTCTGACTGACAGGAGTTAACTATGTGGTTTGAAGCGACGCTTATCGGGATACTCTGCTATCTCGGCGCGCTGAGTAGCCCTTGGCTGCTGGGGCTGACAGGAGGCTGGTATATTCTCAGCCGCCCGTTGGTGTCCGGTATGCTGGTGGGGGCGATCCTCGGCGATGTACAGACCGGTATCATCATCGGTGTTGCTGTTCAGGCGGTGTATATCGCCATGGTAACACCGGGCGGATCGATGCCGGCCGACCTTAACTTTGTGGCCTTTCCGGCGATTGCGTTGGGAATACTTTCCGGCAAAGGACCGGAGGTGGCAGTCGCGCTGGCGGCGACCATCGGCATCATGGGGACCGTGCTGTTCAACGCCATGATGGTGCTCAATTCCTATTGGAATCACCGTGCGGACGTGGCGGTAGAGCAGGGCGATGAGCGGGGGATCTATCTCAACAGTGCCATCTGGCCGCAGGTGACCAACTTCCTGCTGCGCTTTGTGCCGACTTTTATCGCGGTATTCTTCGGGGCGCGCTACATCAACGCCTTTATGGACAGCCTACCCGCGCTGGTGCTGACCACTATGAACGTGGTCGGCGGCATTCTGCCTGCGGTGGGGATTGCCATTCTTCTCAAGCAGATCATTAAAAACTACAGCATGCTGATTTACTTCCTGGTGGGGTTTATCTGCATCGTGTTCCTCAAGCTGAATATGGTGGCGCTGGTGATTGTCGGTGCGCTGCTGGCACTCATTCACTACAACTATAAGCCAGAGCCGCAGGTTGCCAACGTACAGGCTGGGCCACAGGCCGATGATGAGGATGAATTCTGATGGAAACGCCAACACCCAAACTGAATAAGCAGGATCTGCGCCGCTGCTGGCGCGCCTGGATGATGTATAACCTGTCTTCGATGAGTTTTGAGCGCCTGGAGTCGTACGGTTTTTGCCTGAGCATGATGCCCGCGCTGAAAAAGCTGTATCAGGACAAGCAACAGCGTATCGAGGCGATCCGCCGCCACACCTCATTTTACAATACCGAACCGCAGCTGGGCGCGATCGTCAACGGCATGGTGATCGGGCTGGAAGAGAAGCGGGCCAACGGAGAGCCGATCGACGGTGAAACCATCAACACCTTGAAGGTGGGCCTGATGGGGCCAGTAGCTGGGATCGGTGATTCCATGCTGCCGGGAATGTTGATCCCCATCTTGCTGAGTATCGGCATGGCCTTGGCCGCGGGTGGCAGCGTGATTGGGCCGCTGTTTTATATTATTGCCTTCAGCCTGATCGTCATTCCTGGCTCTTACTGGCTGTTTATGAAGGGCTACAACATGGGGTCCGGCTCGGTGGAGATGCTGGTCAGCAGCAAATCCTCCCGCCTGCGTGAAGCGCTTTCCCTGCTGGGGGTCTTTGTGATGGGGGGCGTGGCGGCCAGCTACGTCAAGCTGGGGACCGGCCTGGAGTTTATCACCAAGGATGGGGTGAACATTCACCTGCAACAGATGCTGGACGGCATTTTCCCTAACCTGATGCCGCTGATCGTGGTGCTGGCCACCTGGTATCTGATGGCCAAGCGTGGGCTTTCACCGGTGAAGGCGATGCTTGGCCTATTGGTGCTGGCCGCTGCTGGCGTCGCCTGCGGTTTATTCTCTTAATTCGTTAGTTACTGGGCGCAACCAAAGGCTGCGCCCATCTTCAATCAAGGCTCAAACCTCAGCCATTTCTCCGCTACGCTGCCCGGCTTGGCAATAAACTGGAAACGCGCTGGATCGGCTTCAAACTGTGTATAAAGCGGTTCATCGCTCAGGCCAAATTCAGCGTAATGGCGTGGCCCTACGGCGTGCAATCTGCCGGATTGATAATGGGGATTTTGTTGCCAGACGATGTTATCGCCCTGCAATAACGGATACCAGGCCAGTCCTTTGTGGGCCCGTACCGCCTCGTACTCGAAGCCGTATTCGCGATCGCACCAGGCGGCGAAGGTTAACGGTTGATGAGGATCGGCGGAAATGGTGGCATGGGCCCACCCCGGCGGCACCAACACTTTTTCCCCTTGCCCGGCATGGACCGCGAAGCAGCGGCCCGGATCTCGCTCGACCCGTTCCTGCATATAGATAATCGCTTTACCCTGCCAGATTTCGTAAAGCTCCGGTGGCGACCAGCCGCTGTGCTGGCTGACGCGGTGAATATGCCCCTGGCTGCGTATCGGTTCACGCCCCAGTTGGCCTTTGGCATAGGTCACAATACCGAAGAGCAACATGCGTTTTTTCAGCTCGGCCAGATGCTGCTGCTTGGCCACATCCATCACGATGGCGTACACCTGCTCTGGGCCGTCGCACTCGGGATCGCGTAGTGAAGGGCGGATCTGGTCCAAGGTGCGGATCTCTGGCAGCGGCCCGATCACCTCGTCTCCATAGCCAAAACCCATTGGATCGTGGGTCACACGCACGTCCAGCCCAAATGGCAACATGGAGTCACTCATATTGCGCCTCCGCTTTCCAGCTATCGCCGTCGGCAAACACCCTTAGTTTGAAGCCCTGTGGCTGCAAGGCGCTGTAATCATGTCCGGCCACCGTTGGCCAGACCGCCAGCGCAGAGAGCACCTCATCACCGATATTGATCAGGCGATGGGCGGTAAAGGAGGGAATATGGTGGACGCTGCCGGGAAATACCTGTTCGAGGATGCAGTCGCCATCCTGATGTTGCAACAACAGCAAGCCCTTGCCGCGTAACCCGAAATAGAACTCGGCCTGTTCACGGCGCTGGTGATAATGGCCGCGAGTCATAAAGAACTCGTCACCCACTTTACCCGGCTGTAGATGCGTAGTACCGACAAACAACTCACCCTCCTGCGATGGGGAAGGCAGCATTTCTACGCTGTAGACGGCAAACTCTGCTGGCATTGCCTGCCAGGCGTGACGATCGGCAAATATCCCCGCCAGGCTGCCCAGGGTCGTGGATTTATGCTGTACATCAGGTGCGGTAAAGCGCCCATCCTGCAGATTTACCTGCGGTGGGATAATGGCGGTCAATTTCATATCTGGTAGCTCCGCCCGAGGAGAACAGACGCTTTTGAGTATACGAGGTTAATCGATTAATCACCAGCGATGGCGCATAAAAAAGGCGCGAAAATTTCGCGCCTCAGACTCAGCTATATTTTAACCAAGAATGATATGCGGGTAGAAGCGTGACAGATCCTGGGTGATCAGCTCGCGATCTTCACGCAGGCCAATGCCGCATGGCTGATCGTTAACCAGCCAGCTACCGATCAGCGTGTAGCTACCCTCAAACTGTGGCAACTGATGGAACTGCTGCACAATCATGCCTTCTTCGCCGTAGGGCCCGTCTACGCGCGCCACTTCCTGGCCGTTCTGAACGATCTGGATGTTGGCACCTTCGCGTGAGAACAGCGGCTTGGTGACGTAATGATCCATTGGTGGGTGATCGTCTTCGGCAAAGTAGGCTGGCAACAGGTTTGGATGATCCGGGAACATTTCCCACAGCAATGGCAGCAAGGCCTTGTTGGAGATGATGCTCTTCCAGGCCGGTTCCAGCCAGCGGACGCCAGCGTCTTCCAGTTTGGTGGAGAACATCTCGCGCAGCATAAACTCCCACGGATAAAGCTTGAACAGGTTACCGATAACCTGATTTTGCAGGTCGGTAAACTGGCCTTTCTCGCCCAGGCCAATCTCTTCCATAAACAGGAATTCGGTCGGCACGCCAGCTTCCAGCGCGCAGTCTTGCAGGTATTGCACCGTACCGCGATCTTCCTCGCTGTCCTGACAGCAGGCCAGATGCAGCAGGCCAAAGCCGTGGTTGGCTTGCAGATCGGCGAAACGCTCGATCAGCTTTTCTTGCAGGCTGTTGTACTGATCGGAGGCCGGATCCAGCTTGCCAGCGTTGATCTGATCTTCCAGCCACAGCCATTGGAAGAACGCCGCCTCATACAGGGAGGTTGGTGTATCGGCGTTGTTTTCCAGCAGCTTGGGCGGATTGATGCCGTCATAGGCCAGATCGAGGCGCGAGTACAGCGAAGGCTGATTAGTGCGCCAGGAGCTGCGAACGAATTCCCAGGTGTGCTTGGGAATGCAGAATTTGGCCATCAGTTGATCGCTGTTGACCACCTTCTCTACCACCTTCAGGCACATCTGGTGCAGTTCGGCGGTGGCATCTTCCAGCTCTTCGATCTGCGCTAACGTGAACTGGTAATAGGCATCTTCACACCAGTAGGGTTCGCCGTACATGGTGTGAAACTGGAATCCAAACTCGGTGGCTTTTTCGCGCCAGTCTGGGCGCTCGCTAATCGCAACGCGTTTCATGCCTTAACCGCCCATGCTACGTGAGCTGGAAGTAGCGCTGCTGCGCTGCATGCTGGTCTGCTTGGCCACGGACTCACCGAAACCACCACGGGTCACGGTATTGGTCACCGCCGGTTTGGGGGCCATGGCGGTTTTTGGTACCGTCATGGAACGGCCACCAGCCGTTGCCGGGCCGTAGCTTTTACCGGAAGCATCAACAAACTTGCCGTTTGCCGGGCTGGCGGCATTTTTAGAGCTGAACAGCGGTTGTTGTGCATAGCCCCCGCCGCCCATCATACGGCCCATCATGTAGCCGGCCATCAGCGGCATCCACATGCTGCCACTGCTTTGTGATTCTGCGGCCATGCCAGCCTGTGCTGGAGCCTGAGTACATTGTGCGTCCCCGAATTCGGCGACGCAGTCTTCGCGAGTGGCATATTTAGGCGCGGTTTTTTCCGCTTCTTTCAGCGCGTTGTTGTACGCGGTGGTGCACTGCTCGCTCATCGACGGGTTGGAGGTTGAACAATCGTCGGCATTTTTATACAGAGACACCGTCTCATCCGCCTGTTCGCAGCCGGCCAGCATAAATACTGCGCTGATCGCCAAAGCCACGGGTGCAACACGGTAGCTGCGCCAGGATTTGCGGAAGGTGTCTTTGTTGATGTTTTTGGTCCGTTTCATCGATATTTATCCCATCATGCGGGCTGTAATCGCCCTTGCCCAGTAGTGCTCGATAGGATAGGGGAAAGATGCTCAAAATTAAAGCTGAAATGCCCGTAGAGCCCACTCTTTACGCACTTATACGTTAGGGTGTGCGCCAGTTCGCTTTACGGCGCATAACCGCAGCAAAAGCGTTACATAATGGAACGTTTTGCCTGAAGCTATGTTCCATTATGTAACGTTTTTTTCCTTGCTCGCCAACCTGAGCGCAAGCCGTATAGTCAGCAACAGAACAATGCGTCGATACCTACATCTGAAATCTGAACGTTACCTGTTAACGTCCCTACAAGGAGTCAGTTATGTTGAGAATCATCCAATCCCCCAGCAAATACATCCAGGGAGCCAATGCGTTGGCTTCCGTTGGCGAATACGCCAAGGCCCTTGCCGACCATTACTTTGTGATCGCCGATGACTTCGTCATGAAACTGACGGGCGATACGGTGATGGGCAGCCTGCATCAGCACGGGGTGAAATATCATGCCTGCACCTTCAATGGCGAATGCTGCCACAAGGAAATCGATCGTCTTGGCCAGGAGTTGAAAAACCACGGCTGCAAAGGGGTGATCGGTATCGGCGGCGGTAAAACGTTGGATACCGCCAAGGCAATTGCCTATTACCAGCATGTGCCGGTGGTATTGATGCCGACCATTGCTTCGACGGATGCGCCGACCAGCGCGTTGTCGGTGATCTACAGCGAAAGCGGTGAGTTCGAAGAATACCTGATCTACCCCTCCAACCCGAATATGGTGGTGATGGATAGCGCCATTATCGCCAAAGCGCCGGTCCGTCTGTTGGTCGCGGGCATGGGCGACGCGCTCTCCACTTACTTTGAGGCTCAGGCCTGTTTCGATGCTCAGGCCACCAGCATGGCAGGAGGCAAATCCACGCTGGCGGCGCTCAATCTGGCGCGTCTGTGCTATGAAACGCTGTTGGCTGAAGGCGTTAAGGCCAAGCTGGCGGCAGAGTCTGGGGTGGTCACTGAAGCGGTGGAACGCATCATCGAGGCCAATACCTATCTGAGCGGTATCGGTTTTGAAAGCAGCGGCCTGGCGGCGGCGCACGCCATTCACAACGGCTTTACCGTGCTGGAAGAGTGCCATCATCTGTATCACGGGGAAAAAGTGGCGTTCGGTACCCTGTCGCAACTGGTGCTGCAAAACAGCCCAATGGCGCAGATTGAAACGGTACTGAACTTCTGTCAGCAGGTCGGGCTGCCGATCACCCTGGCGCAGATGGGCATCACCGGCGAACTGACAGAGAAAATCAGTAAAGTGGCAGAGGCCAGCTGTGCCAAGGGTGAAACCATTCACAACATGCCATTTAGCGTGACACCGGAAAGCGTACTGGCGGCCATCCTGACGGCAGACAAGCTGGGTAGCGCCTGGTTGCAACGAGCATAAATCATCGGGCGCGGTTAACGCGCCCGCTGTTCCCTACAGAGGAATTCATTGTGAAAAAGCTAATCAATCAGGTCGATTCGGTGCTTAACGAACAGTTACTCGGCATGGCCGCCGCTCATCCGGAGTTGCAGGTGCATCAGGATCCCGTGTTTGTGACCCGTACAGCGGGGCCGGTCCCTGGCAAAGTGGCGATCCTGTCAGGCGGTGGTAGCGGCCATGAGCCGATGCACTGCGGTTTTGTTGGTGAAGGAATGCTGGACGGTGCCTGCCCGGGGGAAATTTTCACTTCGCCGACGCCGGATAAAATGTATGACTGCGGCCAGGCCATCGACGGCGGTGCCGGGGTGTTGCTGATCATCAAGAACTACACCGGTGACATCCTGAATTTTGAAACGGCGACCGAATTGCTGCATGACAGCGGCGTATCGGTGGCCACGGTGCTGGTGGATGATGATGTGGCGGTTAAAGACAGCCTGTTTACCGCTGGCCGACGTGGCGTTGCCAACACGGTACTGATGGAGAAACTGCTCGGCGCGGCGGCGGTACGGGGTGACGACCTGGACGCACTGGTGACGCTGGGGCACAAAATCAACAACCAGGGTCACTCGCTGGGGATCGCTCTAGGCGCTTGCACCGTGCCTGCGGCAGGTAAGCCATCGTTTACCCTGGCAGAAAACGAGATGGAGTTCGGCGTTGGCATTCACGGTGAACCGGGGATCGAACGACGGACGTTCACCACCCTCGATCAAACGGTGGATGACATGTTTGCTACCCTGATCGACCACGGTGATTATCAGCGTACAATCCGCGTTTGGGATCGCCAGCAGGGAGAATGGCGTGAAGAGATCCAGAGCAAGCGGGCCTTGGCGCAGGGCGATCGGGTGATTGCACTGGTCAACAACCTGGGGGCCACGCCGCTTTCCGAACTGTACGGGGTGTATCACCGTTTAGCACAGCGTTGCGCCGCAGCCGGGATCGTGATCGAACGTAATCTGGTGGGGTCATATTGTACCGCATTGGATATGCAGGGGATTTCCATCACTTTGCTGCAAGTGGATGACGAATTGTTATCGCTGTGGGATGCGCCGGTGAACACGCCAGCGCTGCGCTGGGCTTGAGGAGGAAACATGACATTAGGCAAACAGCAGGTCGTTGAGTGGTTGATGCGTTGTGGTGAGGTATTTACCCGCGAACGTGATTTCCTGACTCAACTGGATAGCGATATTGGCGATGGCGACCACGGCCTGAATATGAATCGTGGCTTTAACAAGGTGGTGGAAAAGCTGCCCTCGGTGGCGGATAAGGATATCGGTTTTATTCTCAAGAACACTGGCATGACGTTGCTTTCCAGCGTAGGCGGTGCCAGTGGTCCATTGTTTGGCACCTTCTTCATCCGTGCGGCTCAGGCGGCCAACGCCAAGCAGAGCCTGGATCTGGCGGAGTTGCAGCAGGTGATGCAGGAAGGGGCGGAAGGCGTAGCGATGCGCGGCAAGGCTGAGCCGGGCGATAAAACCATGTGTGATGTCTGGGGACCGGTGGTCGCCAGCCTGGGCGAGTCGCTACAGCAGCAGCTCAGCGTGACTCAGGCGCTGCAACAGGCCGCTGCTCGGGCAGAGCAGGCTGCACAGGCCACCATCGTAATGCAGGCCCGCAAAGGGCGCGCCAGCTATCTGGGCGAACGCAGTATCGGCCACCAGGATCCGGGGGCAACCTCTGTGATGCTGATGATGCAAACGCTGGCCCAGGTGGTCGAGGAGGCGGGATGATCAATATCGTGGTGGTTTCGCACAGTGCGCAATTGGCGCAGGGTGTTGAACAACTGGCCCGCCAGATGATGCGTGGGGAAGGTTGCAAACTGGTGCTGGCGGCGGGGGTGGATGATGAATTACACCCGATTGGCACCGATGCGGTGAAAGTGATGGAAGCGATCGAGTCCGTATCCGATGGGACGGGGATCGTGGTGCTGATGGATCTCGGCAGCGCTTTATTGAGTGCGGAAACCGCGCTTGAGCTGCTCGACCCAGAAGTGGCGGCCAAGGTGGTGCTGTGTGCGGCACCATTGGTTGAAGGCACGTTGGCGGCGGTCGTGGCGGCTAACGCGGGTGGCAGCCTGGAACAGGTGCTGGCGGAGGCGAAAGGGGCGTTGCAGGCCAAGCAGGCCCAGCTTGGCGAGGAGGTGTCTGTCAGCAAACCCCTGAATCTACCGTTGAGCCAGGGTAAAAGCCTGAGCTGGACGGTACAAAATCCGCACGGGCTGCACGCTCGCCCGGCGGCGCGTTTGGCAGAGGCTCTGGCTCCCTTTGAGGCTGAACTGGTGCTGGAAAAACACGGCCAGTGTGCCAACCCGCGCAGCCTGAATCAGCTGGCGCTGTTGCAGGTTCGCCACGGCGACACCATCCGCCTGATTGCCGATGGTGCCCAGGCCGATCAGGCGTTGGCAGCTTTCAAGGCGTTGGCGGAGCAGCATTTTGGTGAAACCGTGTCTGAGCAGCAACTGCCTTCGCTGCACGGTATTCCAGTGGAGGAAAGCATCAGTAGCGGCCCGGTATACCAGGTGTTGAACTTCTGGCCGCAAACGGCCGAGCGCCAACTTGGGGCCGATGACGTGCTCGATGAGCAGCAGCGCCTGCGCATCGCATTGCAGCAAACGCTCAACGACCTGAACAAGCTGGCGGATCGCACCGGTACCCTGATCGGCAAACCGCAGGCGGCGATCTTTGGGGCGCACAGCATGCTGTTGGACGATCCCGATCTGCAACAGGCCGCCTTCACCCGTATCGCCCAGCAGCAATGCAGCGCGGAACAGGCGTGGCGGTTGGAGCTGGAGCAGATTGCCGCCGATTATCGGGCGCTGGATGATGAGTATTTACAGGCGCGTGAACTGGACGTGCGTGACATGCTGCGCCGCACGCTGAGCCATCTGGCAGGGCAGCCTATCCCGGCGATCGTGCTTGATGAGCCAGCGATCCTGGTTATGGATGAGTTGATGCCTTCCGACGTCGTAATGCTCGACCGCCGTATGGTGCTGGGTATTTGCCTGAGTGGCGGTAACGCTTTGTCTCACACTGCGATCCTGGCCAAAGCGATGGGGATCCCGATGGTGGTAGGCATGAGCGAATGCTTGAGCAAGACCCGCAACGGCCAGAAAGCGATGCTGGATGCGGCGCGCGGTACCTTGCAGCTCAGTCATTAAGCCCGAAGTTTGAATTGGCTGATATCAATCTGCAACAGTTTGATCTTACGCCATAAGGTGGTGCGGCTGATGCCTAACAGCTGCGCCATCTCATTAAGCTGGCCGTGGCTGACGTTGGCCACGCGGATGATCGCCTGTCGCTCCATTTCTGCCAACGTCAGCAGCGGCATGGCTGGCTGAGTGTCGCTTTCCACTAACGGCTGATGGCTGAGCAGGTGAGCGGGCAGATCGGCCAGTTGGATATGATGGCCGTGGCAAATCATCGCGGCACGTTCTATGACTCCTTTCAGCTCCAGATCGTTACCCGGCCACAGGTAGAGGCCAAGCTGGGTCATCGCCTCATTATCCACCCGGAAGCGGCACTGGAAGTGTTGTTCCAGGGCACGCAGATGGTGCTGGACCAGCAAAGGGATATCGCTCAGACGCTGGCGTAGCGGCGGAATTTGGATCTCGAAGGCTTGCAGGCTATAAAACAGCTGACGGCGGAAACGGTTCTGTTGTACCAATAGCGCCAGATTGGCGGCGCTGGTAGCGATCACCCGTACGTTTACCGGGATCACGCGGCTGGAATTCATGCGCATCACCACGCCGGTTTTTAGCACCTGCAGTAGGGCGGACTGCATAGCCAGCGGTAGGTATTCGACCTGCTCAAGATATAGCGTGCCGCCGTTAGCCAGTTCAAACTTGCTGAGCTGGCCCGCCTCATCTTCATTGGCATCGCTGCCCAGCAGTTCCCTTAACCCTTGCGCCTCGGGTAACAACTGGCAATTCAAGGCGATATAAGGCCCGGCGGCGCGCTCGCTGGCATTATGGATGGCTTGGCTGACCAGCTCTTTCCCCACCCCTTCTTCACCGCACAGCAAAATCGGGTGATGGCCTTTCGCTGCCTGCTGGCCATAGCGGATCAGGCGGCGCATTTCCTGGGTTCCCGAAGGCATCTGTTCAAAGGTATGGCTGACCCGGCCAATCTGGCTGCTGACGTACTGATGCAGCCTTTCCAGAGGATGCAGCAAAGCGATAAAGCTACAGTGTTCACCGTCCAGGATCGGTTTGAGGGTGAGCAGCGTGGCGATAAACTGGCCCTGGCTTTCAAAGGTAACTTCTACATGCTGTAACGGCTGGCGTTGATTGATGGCGCGGTTAAGCAACGCCGGTAGCGTCAACAGCTGTGCCAGCGGTTTGCCCTGGCTTTGCTGTTCGTGCAGCTTCAGCATGGCGGCGGCGCGTGGGTTGATATATTGCAGGTAACCCCGATGATCCCAGGCCATGACGCCGTCGTCTACGCTGTCCAACAATCCGTTGAGCTGGTTGAGATGGCGATTGGATTCGGCCAGCAGGCCATCGGCGTTCAGGGCATTACCGATCTCCCGGGCGATCGCCAGGATCAGCGAGAGATCGCCCGCGTTGCAATCGGCCAACTGGCAGCCCAAAGCCAGCATCCCGCGCTGACGGCCGCTATGATCATGCACCGGTGCGGCGCAAAATGACCAGCCATGCAGCGCCTGGCGTACGTGTTCATCGCCGTGGATCTGTACCGGGTGGCCTTCCGATGCGGCCAGAGAAGGGGCATTGGTGCCGATATCGCCTTCAGCCCAATAAGCGCCGGGTGCAAAGCCCAGCTTGAGCAACTGTTCAATGGTCGACTTGTCGCCGCATTGCCACAGCGTGCAGCCGCTTTCATCGAGGATCAGCAGCACGCAGTGGCGCTGTTCCATATATTCCCAGGCATCCTCCAACGCCGCCTGTCCCAGCGTAATAAAATCATTCTTACGTTGGCAGATAGAGTTAAAAGTGGTGCCGAGGGCGCGGTGTGGGGCTTTCCACACGCCGGGTTGCATCAGGTGGCTGCAACGCAGCCAGGAGGCATAAATGGCCGGGGAGGGGCGCAACTGTGGCGGTAATACGCCTTCGGTGATCAACCGTTGCCAGAGTGAAGCGTTATCCATCAGAGCCCGTTCAGCAGATAAATATGGCGCTAATCATAACATTAACCCCTAGGGAGGCTGTGAGATGGTGGGCAGAAGTCGGATTAGCGGCTAAAAAAACGGAGCGCGGCAAATGCCTGGCTCCGTTATTCCGTTGCTTTAAGCTGTCGCAGCAGGTTATCTGCTGGCCGTTGGCCGGGTGGTGCTGGAACCGTCAACATAGGCATCTTGTGCCGAGGTTGGTGGCGCAACCACGTCTGGCGCAGTGGAGATCGGTTTACCCAAGGATCCGTTCAGCATCATCAGATCGTTTTCGTTCAGCGTACCGAGCGCCGATTTGATGTTCAACTGGTTGATCAGGTAAGAATAACGCGCATTGGAAAGCTGTTGCTTGGCGTTATACAGCGTGGTTGTCGCATCCAGCACGTCGACGATGGTACGAGTACCGACTTCATAACCGGCTTCGGTGGCATCCAAAGAACTCTGAGCAGAGATCACCGCTTGTTTATAAGCGCTGATGCTGCTGATGGAGGCAGAAACGTTGTTGAAGGAGGAGCGCACGGTTTGCACTACGCTGCGGTGAGCACTTTCCAACTGCTCGCTGGCACCGACGAAGTTGTACTGCGCCTGTTGTACCTGAGAATTGGTGATGCCGCCGTTGTATAGCGGCACACTCACACTGACGCCGATCTGATTCTGGCCAATATCTCTATTGTCTGAAGTACGTGCAGAACCGCTATATCTGTTATTGCTGACGCTGGAAGAAGCGTTCAGATCGACGGTTGGCATATAGCCGGTTTGTGCCGATTTGATCTGCTCACGGGCCAGATCCTGGCTCAGGCGGGCAGACAACAGGCTCAGGTTACGGCTTTCCGCTTCTTTCAACAGATTGTTGACGGCTTCCGGGCGCTTGGTGCTGAATTTGTTGGTATCCAACGAGGCCAGTTCCGGGTAGAAGGTGCCGGTGATCTGGCGCAATACTTCCACCGCGTTATCCAGGTTGTTACGGGCGGTCACTTCGTTGGCCAGCACGGTATCGTAGTTGGCACGGGCGTTCTGCACGTCGGTAATCGCTACCAGGCCCACGTTAAAGCGCTGGGTGGTCTGATCCAAGGTGCGGTAAACCGCCTGTTTATTGGCCTGGGTGTAGGACAGGGCATCGATCGCCTGCAATACGTTGAAATAGGCGGTTGCCGTATCCAGGATCAACTGCTGTGATGAAGTCTGGAAGGTAACGTCGGTGATCCCGGCTGCTTTTTCCTGCAACGTCAGCGCACGCCATTTGGACATGTCAAAGATGGTCTGGGTCAGGCCTAATGAACCTTGGGTCACGTTGCTGTTGGAGTTGTTGGCATCGCGAAAGCCGTTGTTATAGGTATAACCGGCAGACAAGCCAAGCTGTGGCAGCAACGGGCTGCGTGCTTCGTTGATTTTTTCAAACGCCGCATCACGGTCAGCAGCGGTTTTACGCAGATCCGGGTTACTTTCCCTGGCCTGTTTGTAAACCTGCAACAGGTTCTCTGCCTGGCTCATGGTACTGAAGCCTGCGAGGCTCAGACCAATAAGAAGGGGGAGCAGTTTCTTCATTTGCATTCCTTGTTGTGCAGCAATATTGCTATGTTAGCGCTGACGATAGACGAATAGTTGCCAATTCTAGCAGAGTCTGCCGATCGCTGAAGGTGGCTTAATGTGCCATCTCACAGAACTTTTAACTTTGTAGACGTTACGTTGACTTACACTTGTCTATTCGCATCGGCGCTACCTGATATCATGGTTCACAATCTAACACAAAGCGGGTGAAGATAACCCCGCCGTTTCTGTCATCAAATCCCTTTATTTTACCGGCACAATCACACAGGAGAATCCTTAGATGAACCGCTCGCAACCTTCACCCGTTACTTTCGACAAAAATGATGTAGAAATTATTGCACGAGAGACGCGATACCGTGGTTTTTTTTCACTCGATCTCTACCGGTTTCGCCATCGTTTGTTCAACGGTGAGATGAGCGGTGAGGTGACTCGCGAGGTTTTTGAGCGCGGTCATGCGGCGGTGTTGCTACCCTATGATCCCGTCAGGGACGAGGTGGTGTTGGTGGAGCAGTTGCGTATTCCGGCCATCGATAGTTCAGCATCCCCCTGGCTGCTGGAAATGGTTGCAGGTATGATCGAGACGGGAGAAAGCGTTGAGGACGTGTGCCGCCGCGAAGCGTTGGAAGAGGCTGGCGTAGTGGTAGGGCGCTGTAAACCGGTGCTGAGTTATCTGGCTAGCCCCGGCGGCACCAGCGAACGCCTGTCGATTATGGTCGGCGAGGTTGACGCCCTGACGGCCGAAGGGATCCACGGATTGCCCGAAGAACATGAAGATATCCGTGTCCACGTGGTCAGCCGCGAGCAGGCTTACCGCTGGGTTGAAGAAGGCGCGATTGATAATGCCGCATCAGTGATTGCATTGCAGTGGCTGGCGTTGCACCATGAATCGCTTAGAGCAGAATGGGCCAACTAAATGCAAAAGCGCTATACCCCTGACTTCCCTGAAATGATGAGATTGTGTGAAACCAACTTCGCGCAATTGCGGCGTTTGATGCCGCGTAACGACGAAGTCGATGAAACCGTGACTTATCAGGTGAATGGCGCCCATTATCGTCTGACTATTGTTGAATCTACCCGTTACACCACGCTGGTGCAGATTGAGCAGACCGCGCCTGCGGTCAGCTACTGGAGTCTGCCTGCGATGACGGTGCGGCTGTACCACGACGCGATGGTTGCGGAAGTGTGTTCCAGCCAGCAGATCTATCGGTTTAAAGCGCGTTATGATTATCCGAACAAAAAGTTGCATCAACGCGACGAAAAGCATCAAATTAACCAGTTTCTTGCTGATTGGTTGCGCTACTGTTTAGCGCATGGAGCAATGGCGGTTCCGGCTTGTTAGACAGACTGAGTTAACAAAGGACACTATTTGGAAAGCCTGTTTAGACTGCCCGTGGCGAGTGGGGCCAAGGTCAGGATCCTACAAATAACTGATACCCACCTGTTTGCTGGCAAGCATGAGACCTTGCTCGGCATCAATACCTATGCCAGCTATCACGCGGTGCTGGATGCGGTGATCGCGCAGCAGCGCGAGTGTGACCTGATCGTGGCAACCGGCGATCTGGCGCAAGACCATTCCCAGGCGGCATACCGGCACTTTGCCGATGGCATTACCCGTTTACCCGCGCCCTGTGTCTGGCTGCCGGGCAACCACGATTTTCAGCCTGCGATGGTAGACGCGTTGGCCGCCGCCGGAATTTCGCCTTCAAAGCAGGTGCTGCTGGGGGACAACTGGCAGGTACTCTTGCTGGATAGCCAGGTGTTTGGCGTACCGCACGGTGAACTGAGCGACTATCAGCTCGAGTGGATGGAGCGTTGCCTGGAGGCCAATCCAGAGCGTTATACGCTGCTGTTACTGCACCATCATCCGTTGCCTTCCGGCTGCACCTGGCTCGATCAACACAGTCTGCGCAACCCGCATACGCTGGCGGCCATGCTGTGGCGTTACCCGAAAGTGAATACCCTGCTGTGCGGGCATATCCATCAGGAACTGGATCTGGGTTGGCACGGGCGTCGGCTGTTGGCTACGCCGTCTACCTGTGTGCAATTCAAGCCGCACTGCACCAATTTTACTATCGACGACGTTTCCCCAGGTTGGCGCTATCTCGACCTGTTGCCGGATGGCCGGGTGGAAACCCAGGTATTCCGGCTGGAAAACGATGACTTCCGCCCCGACATGGATTCGGATGGCTACTGATGCCTTCAACCTTACTTTACCTGCACGGTTTCAACAGTTCGCCGCTTTCGGCCAAAGCCACGGCTTTCAAAGCCTGGCTGGCGGAACATCACCCCAATATCGACATGCTGGTGCCGCAGCTGCCGCCTTATCCGGCGGAGGCCGCGGAAATGCTGGAAGATATGGTGATGGCGCGGGCGGGCCAGACGATGGGCGTGGTGGGCTCCTCATTGGGGGGGTACTATGCCACCTGGCTCTCGCAGTGTTTTTCCCTGCCAGCGGTAGTGGTAAACCCGGCGGTGAAGCCATATGAGCTGCTGATCGACTATCTCGGGCGCAACGAGAACCCCTACACCGGGCAGCAATATGTGTTAGAGTCACGCCACGTTTATGATCTGAAAGTGATGCAGGTCGATCCCTTGGAGTCGCCGGATTTAATCTGGTTGCTACAGCAAACGGGCGATGAAATTCTCGATTACGGTCAGGCAGTGGCGTATTACGCCGCCTGCCGGCAAACGGTGGAGTCGGGTGGAAACCACGCTTTCGTCGGTTTCGAGCACTACTTCCCCCAGATTGTGGATTTTTTAGGGCTATGACGCCGCGGCAACTTCAGCTATCACAGATATACTGAACAGGCAGCGGGCGATTTCGGCACCTTCCCTCAACCACGAAAAAATAATCAACGATGACTCAATCCAGCTATAACGCTGATGCCATTGAAGTACTCAGCGGTCTAGAACCAGTGCGCCGTCGTCCCGGTATGTATACCGACACGACGCGTCCGAACCACCTCGGTCAAGAGGTGATAGATAACAGCGTCGATGAAGCGTTGGCGGGTCATGCCAAGCGCATCGACGTGATCCTGCACGCCGATCAGTCACTGGAAGTGATCGACGACGGCCGCGGCATGCCGGTGGATATCCACCCTGAAGAAGGCGTACCGGCGGTTGAGTTGATCATGTGTCGTCTGCACGCGGGCGGTAAATTCTCCAATAAAAACTACCAGTTCTCCGGCGGCCTGCACGGCGTGGGGATTTCGGTGGTCAACGCCCTGTCAAAACGGGTGGAAGTCAGCGTCAAGCGCGACGGTAACGTCTATGGCATCGCTTTTGAGAACGGCGACAAGGTGCAGGATCTGGCGGTAACCGGGAGCTGCGGCAAACGCAACACCGGTACCAGCATTCACTTCTGGCCTGACGAGCAGTTCTTCGACAGCCCGCGCTTCTCGGTCTCGCGTCTTTCACACCTGTTGAAAGCCAAAGCGGTGCTGTGCCCCGGCGTTGAAATCTACTTTATCGACAAGCTGAACAATACCGAGCAGCGCTGGTGCTACCAGGACGGCCTGACCGACTACCTGATGGAAGCGGTGAACGGCCTGATCACTCTGCCGGAAAAGGCCTTCGTCGGCAATTTTGCCGGTGATACCGAAGCGGTGGACTGGGCGTTGCTGTGGCTGCCGGAGGGCGGGGAGCTGCTGACGGAAAGCTACGTCAACCTGATCCCGACCATGCAAGGCGGGACACACGTCAACGGTCTGCGCCAAGGGCTGCTGGATGCGATGCGCGAGTTCTGCGAATTCCGCAATATTCTGCCGCGCGGTGTGAAGCTGTCTGCGGAAGATATCTGGGATCGCTGCGCCTACGTGCTGTCGGTGAAAATGCAGGATCCCCAATTCGCTGGCCAGACCAAAGAACGGCTGTCGTCTCGTCAGTGCGCGGCGTTTGTTTCCGGCGTGGTGAAAGATGCCTTCAGCCTGTGGCTGAATCAGAACGTTCAGGCGGCCGAGCAGTTGGCCGAGCTGGCGATCTCCAGTGCCCAACGTCGTCTGCGTGCGGCGAAGAAGGTGGTGCGTAAGAAACTGACCAGCGGGCCTGCGTTACCGGGCAAGCTGGCGGACTGTACCTCGCAGGATCTGAGCATGACCGAACTGTTCCTGGTCGAAGGGGACTCGGCGGGCGGCTCGGCCAAGCAGGCGCGCGATCGCGAATACCAGGCGATCATGCCGCTGAAGGGCAAGATCCTCAACACCTGGGAGGTTTCCTCAGACGAAGTGTTGGCCTCGCAGGAAGTGCATGATATTTCCGTGGCGATCGGCATCGATCCCGACAGCGAAGATCTCAGCCAATTGCGCTACGGCAAAATCTGTATCCTGGCGGATGCGGACTCCGACGGTCTGCACATCGCTACGCTGTTGTGTGCGCTGTTTGTGCGCCACTTCCGTACGCTGGTGAAGGGGGGGCACGTGCACGTTGCCATGCCGCCGTTATACCGTATCGACCTGGGCAAAGAAGTTTATTACGCCCTCGACGAGGAAGAGAAAGCCGGCGTGCTGGAGCAGTTGAAGCGTAAAAAGGGTAAGCCGAACGTACAGCGCTTTAAAGGGCTGGGTGAGATGAACCCGCTGCAACTGCGTGAAACGACGCTCGATCCCAACACGCGCCGTCTGGTGCAGTTGACCATCGATGACGAGAATACCGATCAGACCATGGCCATTATGGACATGCTGTTGGCGAAGAAGCGTTCGGAAGACCGTCGCAACTGGCTGCAAGACAAGGGCGATACCGCCGAGCTTTCCGTCTGATGCCTGTGGGGCCGCAACTGCGGCCCCAAGTTTTTACACTGTGCCATCCCAGGCGCACTGCGTGCTGCGCCCGATAACCCAGGGCGGAATGCATGAAAATTACCCTCGAAGAACTCTTGGCTTATACCTCCGTGATCGACAGCGGTTCAATCACTGCCGCTGCCGAGCAGCTTGGCCAAACCACCTCTGGCATCAGCCGGGCGCTGAGCCGTCTGGAAAAGAAGCTCGATACGACTTTGCTGCGCCGCACTACACGTCGTCTGGAATTGACCGAAGAAGGGCAGAGCTTTTTGGCCCATGCGCGGGAGATTATCAACTCGGTGGAACATGCCGAGGAGCAGATGGCGTTGCGTCGCTTGAACCCGGCGGGCAGGCTGCGGGTCAACGCTGCTGCGCCCTTTATGGAACATGTGATCGTGCCGCTGGTCGCCGGTTTCCGCCAACGTTTCCCACAAATTGAGTTAGAGCTGAACACTGATAACCTGATTATCGATCTGCTGGAGAAGCGCACCGATATCGCCATTCGCATTGGCACATTGCGTGACTCCACCATCCACGCGCGCCTGCTGGGGGCCAGCCAGTTACGTATCCTTGCCAGCCCAGAATATATTGCCCGCCATGGGGTACCACTGAGTGTTGAAGAACTCAGCCACCATAGCCTGCTGGGCTTTACGCAACCCGAATCGCTCAATCTATGGCCACTGCGCCATCGGCAGGCAGAGCACTTTGCCATTACCCCAACGTTGTCGGCTTCCAGCGGTGAAACGCTGCGGCAATTGGCGCTGCGTGGCGAAGGGATCGCGCAACTGGCCGATTTTATGACGCGGGAAGATCTGCGGGAAGGGCGTCTGGTTCAGTTACTGGCGGCCGAAACGCTGGATGTACGGCAGCCGATTAACGCGGTGTATTATCGCAATGCCCAGTTGGCCGCACGTATTACCTGTTTTCTGGACTATGTCAGTGCGCACATTACCGATGCGCAGAGCTTGTAGTTTTGCACGGGAGGGCGGCTGTCTGATGCCCTTATTGCCGGCAATTACCCTACTCAGCTAATAATATTCATCTCTCATTATAACGTTTTATTTTAATTATTCTGGTTACTTTAAAATGGCTGGTAAGTAAAATACCATATTACCTTGCGATATTTAATGTCGTAAGATAATCAACTTACTATCCTTTTTACAATAAAACCATTGGTTAAACGTATTATTTAAATAACATTGATTAATGTAAATTCAACGTGTTAATGTACTAATAATCCGCATGGCGGATAATTCAGTTGGCCATTATTTAATCTCATTTAAATAGACAGTATTTATTTTATAAGTGCGGCTTCGGCATGGCCAATAACCCATTAATAAAAAGGAATTTATTCTGATGAATAAACAAAGCAAACAACTGATTGCCAAACTCAAGCCTATTTGCTTCTTTAGCCTGGTTGCCTGGGGGGCTGTAGCACATGCCGCAATCGCTCCAGCGGCTGTAGGAGGGCCAGCTGTTAATGCCGGAGCCAATGGCAGCACCGTGATAAATATCAATGCGGCGGGTAACGGCGGCGTCTCCCACAATATCTACACGCAGTTTGATGTAGATAAAGGTGGCGTTGTCCTTAACAACAGTGCGGCTAATTCCACCTCGCAGCTTGCCGGTAATATCGCCGGTAACGCCAATCTGGCGGGGGGATCTGCCTCAATCATCCTCAACGAAGTCAATTCCACCAAGGCCAGTCAACTGAACGGCATGATTGAAGTTGCCGGCCAGAAGGCACAGGTTATTGTGGCTAATCCGTCAGGGATCACCTGTAGCGGTTGTGGCTTTATCAACACCGAACGTGCCACCTTAACCACCGGTAAAGCGCAGGTGGCCAATGGCACGCTGCTTGGCTATACCGTGGATAAAGGGACTATCATCATTAACGGCAACGGCCTGAAAACCGGGGATAGCAACTATACCGACGTGATCTCCCGTGCCGTACAGATTAACGCAGACATTCGCGCCAAAGATCTCAAAGTGACCACCGGGCGCAACAACGTGAATGCCGATAATACCCAGATTGGTGAACTGACGCCTGCCGGTGTTGCTCCTACGCTGGCGATTGATGTTGCCAAGCTGGGCGGGATGTATGCCAACAAAATTACCCTGGTAAGCACCGATCGTGGTGTCGGCGTACGTAACGCGGGCACCATTGGCGCTGCGGTCGGTGACGTCCGCATCACGACTGATGGCATCCTGGAGAACAAGGGAACTATCGAGGCTGCAAACGATGTTAATATCGACACCACGCGCGGAAGAAAAGCGGGTAATGGCTATTATTATGCTTATGGGCGTGCGCTAAATAACTCGGCCAACGGCATCATTAAAGCCAAGAACAATATCAATATCGACATTGCCAAAAGTCAGTTGAGTAATGGCGGTGGCACCATCATGACAACGGGGGAAGGTGAGGTTGATGGTAATATTAATATTGTCAGTGCGGGCATTGATAATAAGTATGGCACTATTCAAGGTGTGGGCGTGGTCAATACACGTATTGACCCTTACGCGTATGGCTATATCCGCACGTTGAGCAACTCTGGTGGCGTTATTCATGGCAAAAAAGGCGTCTTATTGTCCTCTTCCACCCTTGATAACACCAATGGCATGATCAATTCTGCCAACGGCGCTGTCGATATCAATACGGCCGGGTATACGTTGACCAACCTTAACGGGACGATCAACGCGGGCAAAGAGCTGAAGCTGAATACCAGTATGCTGAACAACAGCTCAGGGCTGATACAGTCCAAAGAAAACATGACCATCAATACCAATAAACAAACATTGACCAATACCAAAGGAGCGATCCGCGGTAGCAAAAACGTCTACATTAATAGCTCCAGCCTGAATAACACGGCCGGACGCGTATTGGCGGACAATTACCTGGATATCAATACCAATGGCGGCACTATCACCAACGCGGGCCTGACCAAAGGTGCCTATGATGCCGAGTTGTCCAGCGGTTCGGGTGGCATGACGCTGATTGCCAGCACGATCAATAACAGCTATGGCAAGATTACTTCGCAGGGGGATATTGTCACCAATACCTCTACTCTGCTGAAAAATAGCTACAGCCTGATCGACAGTGATAGCAACATCGTTATTACAACCAGAAGCCTTGATAACACCTATGGCTTGATTGAATCGGCTAAAGATACCGTCATTACTGCCACCACGATTGCTAACAGCGCGGGGAGTATCGACGCCGACGCGCAAGCGACCCTGATGCTTTCCGGCAACTACAGCCATTACGGTAACCTGAGCGGTAAGCAAGGGGTCAATATCAACGCGGATAAAGGCTACGTCTATAACTACGGCACTTTGACATCCACCAATGGCCAGACGATGGTGAATACCCGCAGCTTCTACAACCAGCGCGGCGCGGTTGTCACTAGTCCATCAGGGCTGAATTTGGTCCTTGCCACGCCAGGCACCTTCACCAATAGCGGCACGATCCAAGGCCCTATCACCATCACATCGGTTAAGTAATTAGCAGAGCGGCAGCCTCTGGACAGAGGCTGCCTGCCAGAGTGATACCCGCGCTATAAGGATATAGAAATATGCTCGTTCGCTTTTCCGGCTCCGGATTATTGGCATTAATGATTTTCAGCGCTCATGGAGCGGAAAATGTTCAACTGATAGAACAACAGGTAAACCATCAACAGGAGCAGGAAAAGGCGCGTTACCAACAATTAGAAACTCAGGGCAAAGACGTGCGCGCTGCCGGCAGCGATCCGCAAAGTTCCAAGATTGCTTTTCCCGCAGAAGCCAACTGTTTTCAAATCCGTCAGGTGATCCTTGAAAAGGACGGTAGAATTCCTCAGTGGTTACCATTACACAAGTTCACCGTGCAGGCAGAAGATCGCTGCCTGGGGATCGAAGGTATTCGCACGTTAGCCACCGCCATACAGAACAAACTGATTGGTCATGGCTACATTACTACGCGAGTGGTCGTGCCCCGGCAGGACTTGAAAGATGGCGTGCTGACGCTGGTGGTATTGCCCGGCGCTATCGGCAATGTCTCTTTAAGCGCTGACAGCGACAAATACGTCAATCTGCACACCACTTTTCCCGGGCGTTCAGGCGATATTCTGGATCTCCGGGCCATTGAACAGGGTTTGGAGAATATCCAGCGCGTTCCTGGAGCCGACGCTAACGTGATCCTGCGGCCGGGTGAGCATGCCGGAGAAACCGACATTGAAATCCAGCGTACCCAGCCCTCGTCCTGGCGCATCGGCGGGTGGTTTGATGATGCCGGCAGCAAGTATACCGGGCGTTATCAAAGCGGTGTGGCGCTCTATCTGGATAATCCGACTTCAATGAACGATTTGTTCTATGCCTCCGTCGGGCGTGATTTGCACTTTCAAAAGTCGCGTAATGCAAAGAATGGCTCACTGTATTACTCCGTTCCCTACGGTTTCTGGTCGGTGGATATGTATGCCAGCCACAGTGAATATTTACAGAAAATCTCCGGTACCTTGACCGATTTTCAATACCAGGGCAAAAGTGACAACCTGAGCCTCAAAGTGAACCGGTTGCTGTATCGCAATGAAAATCAGAAAACCACGGGCAGCATCCAACTGCTCAAGAACAACTCGCACTACTATTTGAACGATACTGAAATTGAAATTCAGGAGCGCGATGTCACTAACCTGATCGCCAGGCTGAATCACCGGCATTACCTCGGTCAGTCAATTATCGATGCAATGGTGGGCTTTCAGCGCAACATGTCGTGGCTGGGTGCCCAACAACAGGCGGGAACCGGTTCGCAAAGCCGTATTGTCAGCCTTGATGTGAGCGCTTTGATCCCTTTTAGCCTGTTTGGGCAATCCATGAGTTATCAACCACGCTATCAGCAGCAATACAGCCCGGACCGGTTGGCAACGCAGGATCAGTTCAGCATAGGTAACCGCTGGACGGTGCGTGGCTTTGACGGGGAATTCAATCTGTCGGCCAATAAGGGGTATTTCTTACGTAATGATATCAATTTGAACCTGCCTAAGCTGCGGCAACAGCTCTACGCCGGGCTTGATTACGGCAAAGTGACGGGCAACAGCAACAACTTTACTCAGGGCCATCTGGCAGGTGGCGTTATTGGTGTCAGAGGTGGGGCAGGTGTGGTCAGCTATGATGCTTTTGTTGGCGTGCCTATCGCCAAACCGGATAATTTCGTCACCAGCCCGGTGAGTCTGGGGTTCACCGTTCAGTGGCAGTTTTGATCGAATATCTACCAGGGAATAGCTGCAGGTAATCGTGCAACAGGTGGGGATGACGCAGAACGCCGACACGCCGTAAACCCGTCCATGGGGGCTCGCAATCGCGCATCCATGCGCTCAACGGTCGTCTAACCTGCATCATCCCCACCTGCCTCAGGCTTTAGGTGTCGCGGTATTAAGGGCCGCCGTTCAGGCGTTATTCAACACGTAAATCGTGGTATCCAGCACGCTGTCCTTGATGATTTCACGATGCTTGAGCATGTGATCCATTTGCAAGTGCTGTTCCAGATGCGCCTGGCTCTGCCATTTCTCCAGCATAAAGATGGAGTCTGGCGAACGCTTCTGCCACGGTGCCTGGGTAACGGCGTCGATCATCGGCTGATAGCCGCCACAGCCTTCTTCTGCCAACACCGCTGGCAACAGTTGCTCAATCGCTTTCAGTACGCTTTCACGATGGCCCGGTCTGGTTCTGATTTCTGCAATTACGGTGATCATTATGGCCTCATTGGTTCACAGCATGATGGATAAAACCCATCACAGTTAAGCAAAGACTTCGCCCAGATGCGCGCGCAAACGTGCGATATCGCTGGCGATATCCGGTTGTTTGATCACGTCGTTACAGATAAAGGTCGGCAGCGCTTCCATTCCCAGGAACTGGTTGGCTTTATGGAAGTGCAGATAAACGCCGTCTACGCCCACGCCGTGGAAGAACTGGTCTGGATCGGTAAAGGCTTCCAGTGGCGCGTTCCAGGTCAGGCTCAGCATGTAGGTTTTACCCTGAAGCAGCCCGCCGGAACCGTATTTTTTGCTGGCATCGGAGCGGGTGCGGCCATCGCTGGCATACAGGGTGCCGTGGCCTGCGGTAAACACTTCATCGATATATTTTTTCAGGATCCAGGGTTCGCCCATCCACCAGCCTGGCATCTGGTAAATCACCGTATCGGCCCACAGATATTTCTGCACTTCGGCGTCGATATCATAACCGTCATCGACGACGGTAACCTGCACATCGTGCTTGGCATCGCGCAGGAAACTTTCCGCTACGTCGCTCAGGGTCTGGTTCAGTTCACCGTTGGAGTGGCCGAATTGCTTCTTGGCGTTGATAATCAGGATATTGCTCATGGAGGTAAGGCTCCTGTCAGAATTTAAAATGTATGGCCGAAGTGCGTAAGCCATATCGCTGAAATGGAGTGTAATCCTTCCTGAAGCTGGGAGAAATGCGATCTGGCGCACAACAGTGTTGACTGCGAGTCAACAAAACCGCTGGCCAATGGCTGAATTTCGCATAAACCAGCAAGTTTGCCCGCATCAGGGGGCGATCCATGCAGCATCTGTGACAGCCACCCCGCAGATGAGTTACTATCGCGGGCAGAATCGACCCTTTGTCGTCTGAGGATATCTGA
Source organism: Serratia sp. (in: enterobacteria) (assembly GCF_051654945.1). Lineage (GTDB taxonomy): Bacteria > Pseudomonadota > Gammaproteobacteria > Enterobacterales > Enterobacteriaceae > Chania. Next base: position 334,051 of record NZ_JBOFZA010000091.1, on the reverse strand, counting down.
GTAATGAGCGAACTGACTCATGACGGTGTTGAGCGTCTACCGCTGCACACATTCACTGAAAACGCCTATCTGAACTATTCCATGTACGTCATCATGGATCGGGCGCTGCCGTATATCGGCGATGGTTTAAAGCCGGTTCAGCGTCGCATCATCTATGCCATGTCGGAACTGGGGCTTAGCAATAACGCCAAATTCAAAAAATCTGCCCGTACGGTTGGTGACGTGCTGGGTAAATATCATCCGCATGGTGATAGCGCCTGTTACGAAGCGATGGTGCTGATGGCGCAACCCTTCTCTTACCGCTACCCGCTGGTGGATGGCCAAGGGAACTGGGGGGCACCGGATGATCCTAAATCTTTCGCTGCGATGCGTTATACCGAATCGCGCCTGTCGAAATACGCCGAAGTGCTGCTGGGTGAACTGGGCCAGGGCACCACGGACTGGGTGCCTAACTTTGACGGCACCATGCAAGAACCGAAAATGCTGCCTGCGCGTTTGCCGAACATCCTGCTCAACGGGACGACCGGCATCGCGGTAGGGATGGCAACGGATATTCCACCGCATAACGTGCGTGAAGTGGCCGCCGCAGCGGTAGCCCTGATCGACAAACCGGGCTCCTCGCTCGACGATCTGCTGGAATTTGTGCAGGGGCCGGACTTCCCGACGGAAGCGGAAATTATTACCCCGCGCGACGAGATCCGCAAAATTTACCAGAATGGCCGTGGCTCGGTACGCATGCGTGCCATCTGGAAGAAAGAAGACGGCAGCGCGGTGATCACCGCCTTGCCGCACCAGGTTTCCGGTGCCAAGGTACTGGAGCAAATCGCCAGCCAGATGCGCGCCAAAAAGCTGCCGATGGTGGAAGACCTGCGCGATGAGTCCGACCACGAGAACCCGACCCGTCTGGTGATCGTGCCGCGCTCGAACCGTATCGATCTGGATCAGGTGATGAATCACCTGTTTGCCACCACCGATCTGGAGCGCAGCTACCGCATCAACATGAACATGATCGGTCTGGACAACCGCCCGCAGGTCAAAGGGCTGGTGGAGATCCTCTCCGAATGGCTGGTCTTCCGCCGTGATACGGTGCGCCGCCGCCTGAATTACCGCCTGGAAAAAGTGCTCAAGCGGCTGCACATTCTGGAAGGTTTGCTGGTTGCATTCCTCAACATCGACGAAGTGATCCACATCATTCGCAGCGAAGATGAGCCGAAGCCGGTATTGATGCAGCGGTTTGGCATTTCCGATACCCAGTCTGAAGCGATCCTCGAACTGAAGCTGCGCCATTTGGCCAAGCTGGAAGAAGTGAAGATCCGTGGTGAGCAGGATGAACTGGCAAAAGAGCGCGATCATCTGCAAGCGCTGCTGGCGTCCGAGCGCAAGCTGAATAACCTGATCAAGAAAGAAATTCAGGCCGATGCCCAGGCCTATGGCGACGATCGTCGTTCACCGTTGACCGAACGTGAAGAAGCCAAGGCGATGAGCGAGCACGACTTTGTGCCTTCTGAGCCGGTCACCATCGTGCTGTCTCAAATGGGCTGGGTACGTAGCGCCAAGGGCCACGATATCGATCCGAGCGGCCTGAGCTACAAGGCTGGGGATAGCTTCCTCGCCGCTGCGCGCGGCAAGACCAACCAGCCGGTGGTGTTTATCGACTCGACTGGCCGCAGCTATGCACTCGATCCGCTGACGTTGCCTTCGGCACGTGGTCAGGGTGAACCGTTAACCGGTAAGCTGACGCCGCCGCCGGGTGCCACCATCGAGCAGGTGCTGATGGCAGCCGACGATCAGAAGCTGCTGATGGCTTCCGATGCGGGCTACGGCTTCGTATGTACCTTCAACGATCTGGTTGCTCGCAACCGCGCGGGTAAGGTGATGATCACCCTGCCGGACAACGCCAAGGCACTGCCGCCGATGGAAATCCACGGCAGTGACGATATGCTGCTGTCGATCAGCACCGCAGGCCGTATGCTGATGTTCCCGGTCGCCGATCTGCCACAGCTGTCGAAGGGCAAGGGCAACAAGATTATCTCGATACCGTCGGCGCAGGCTGCCAGCGGTGAAGATAAGCTGGCCTGGCTGTTCGTACTGCCGCCGCAGACCTCGATCACTCTGCATGTGGGCAAGCGCAAACTGAAACTGCGCCCGGAAGATTTGCAGAAGTTCCGCGCCGAGCGGGGCCGTAAAGGCACCTTGCTACCGCGTGGTTTGCAACGTATCGATCGGGTTGAGGTGGATATGCCAGAGCGCGAATCGTTGGGCGACAGCGAAGAGTAAGCTATTGCATGATCCCGAATGGGCGCAAAAAATTGCGCCCACTTTTTTTATTTTTATCTATTATTTCAATCTATTAATTTTTCCGGCTATAAATTTATTGTGCCGATCGCTGGCTGGCGGGAAAATAGAGAACTTAGCAGTAGCGCGGTGTGGTTTCGCCTGTGCTGCTCATACAAAAAGAAATCTTCCCGACCGCTCTGCGCTTGGGTTGGCAGTGTGCTAATGAGGTTGTTATGTTATTGATATTACGTGCGATCATTGTCACGATCTATTGCCTTTTGGTGAGTTTTTTCGGTTCGCTTTACTGCTTGTTCAGCCCGCGTAATCCCCGCCATGTCGCGACCTTTGGTCATCTGTTTGGCCGCCTGTCGACCGTGTTCGGCATCAAGCTTGAACTCCGTAAGCCTGCTGACGCGGACAATAACGGCAAGTGCATTTACATTGCCAACCATCAGAACAACTACGATATGGTAACGGCCTCCAATGCGGTACAGCCGCGCACCGTGACCGTGGGTAAAAAAAGCCTGGTGTGGATCCCGTTCTTTGGCCAACTTTACTGGCTGACCGGCAACCTGCTGATCGACCGGGATAACCGCGCTAAAGCCCACGGCACCATTGCCCAGGTGGTTGATGCCCTCAAGCAACAAGACATCTCGATCTGGATGTTCCCGGAAGGAACCCGCAGCCGTGGCCGTGGCCTGATGCCGTTTAAAACCGGTGCGTTCCACGCGGCGATCTCAGCCGGTGTGCCGATTGTGCCGATCTGCGTTTCCTCCACCAACGAGGTTAAGCTGAACCGTTGGAATAACGGCCACGTGATTGTCGAGATCCTGGAGCCGGTCGATACCAGCAACTACAGTAAAGAGCAGGTACGTGAGCTGGCGGCCCATTGCCGCGAGTTGATGAAGGCGAAGATTGACCAGTTGGATGCCGAAGTAGCCCAACTTAACGCCGCCAAAAAATAACATAGGTATACCCGTCGTCTTTCAAGCTGCAGCGTTGTTACCTGCACTTGTTCACCCCAGTCACTTACCCAAAAGTAAGCTCCTGGGGATGAACAAGCTTGTCGCCTAGCTGCAACTTGAAATCCATAGGGTATAAGGTTCGATATTTTCATACGGCGTCACGCCGTTTATGCCCCGCTTTGGCGGGGCTTTGCACACGGTTTAGCTTTGTTTTCATGGAGAAGATATGTCACTCAGTCGACGTCAGTTTATTCAGGCATCGGGCTTGGCGCTGTGCGCAGGAACCGTGCCGCTGAGAGCTGAAGCGAGCGGGATGCCAACTCCGTTACCGATCCCGCCACTGCTGGAATCCCGCCGTGGACAGCCGCTGTTTTTAACCCTGCAACGTGCCCATTGGGCCTTTATGGACAACCGTAAAGCGTCCGTCTGGGGCGTCAATGGCATGTATCTGGGGCCGACGGTGCGGGTCTACAACGGTGACGACGTCAAACTGATCTACAGCAACCGCCTGACCGAGCCGGTATCGATGACCGTCAGCGGGCTGCAGGTGCCGGGTACCCTGATGGGCGGTGCGCCGCGCATGATGTCGCCTAACGTTGACTGGTCGCCGGTGATCCCGATCCGTCAGGCGGCGGCAACGTGTTGGTATCACGCCAACACGCCGAACCGGATGGCGCCCCATGTCTACAACGGCCTGGCCGGCCTATGGCTGGTCGAGGATGAAATCAGTAAAAATCTGCCGCTGCCGAACCATTATGGCGTCGATGATTTCCCGCTGATCATTCAGGACAAGCGCCTGGATAACTTCGGCACGCCGGAATACGATCCTCCGGCGCAGGGCGGATTTATTGGCGACACGCTATTGGTTAACGGCGTGCAGAACCCGTTTATCGAAGTCTCACGCGGCTGGGTGCGTCTGCGCCTGCTGAACGCCTCAAACTCACGGCGCTATTCGTTGCAGTTGAGCGATGGGCGGCCGATCAACGTGATCGCCAGCGATCAGGGGTTCCTGCCTGCGCCGGTTGCGGTACAGCAACTTTCTCTGGCTCCGGGCGAACGCCGCGAAGTGCTGATCGACATGTCGCAGGGGGCTGAGGTTACCCTCACCGCCGGCGAAGCGGCAGGGATCATGGATCGTCTGCGCGGCCTGTTTGAGCCTTCCAGCATGCTGGTGTCCACCCAGGTACTGACGTTGAAACCGACTGGGTTGTTACCGTTGGTTACCGACAATCTGCCAATGCGCCTGCTGGCGGATCAACTGCTGGATGGTAACGTCAGCCGTACGCGTGAATTCCGGCTGGGGGACAAGATGGCTGGGGTCAACGGTGCCATCTGGGATATGAACCGCATCGACGTACAAACCATGCAAGGTACCTGGGAGCGCTGGAATATCCATGCCGACACCCCGCAGGCGTTCCACATTCAGGGCGTGCAGTTCCTGGTGAAGCGCGTCAACGGCGCGCAGCCGATGGCAGAAGATCGCGGCTGGAAGGATACCGTCTGGGTTGATGGTGACGTGGAACTGCTGGTGTATTTCAACCAGGTTTCCTCGGAGCACTTCCCGTTCCTGTTCTACAGCCAGACGCTGGAAATGGCCGATCGCGGATCGACCGGCCAGTTTGTGGTCCAGGCTTCCGCTTAAGTCGCTCCGGGCGTGCGCAGCATTTTCAGGAACGCCTTCACCACCGGCGTGGCACTTTCGGCGTGATAGATCGCATAGAGATCCGCCGAAGGGGCCGCCTGCAACGGGCAGAAACGTACACCGGGCCACGGGATGCGCCCATAGCTGTCCGGCAGTAGCGTAATGCCGAAACCTTCCGCTACCAGCGCCATCAAGGTTTGCGGTTCATTGACCTGATGAACAATGTCCGGCGCAAAGCCATGTTGCAGACACAGGTTGTGCAGATAAAGCCCCAGGCTGGCCTCGTTGGGCGGCAGCACGATAAATTTGTCATGTTCCAGGGCCTGTAGTTGGATCGCTTCCCCCGTTGCCAGTGGATGCTCCGTCGGCAGTACCACCGAGATTTTCTCCCGCGCCAACAGTTGGCAGGCTAACCCTGGCAGCGCCTGTTGTTTGGCTTCACGCCAGACCCCGATATCGATATGCCGTTTCTGCAACGAAATGATTTGCTGGCTGGGAGTCTGTTCATTCAGCGTCCAGGTGACCTTTTCCTCCTGACCGGTAAAGCGTTTCAGTGCCGGGATCAAACCGCCCCAGACCGAAGTGCCTACCATACCGATCACCATATGGCCGGCTTCCCCACGGCCCAGTTGCTGCACCTGATTGAGGGCATTGCCTGCCTGATCCAGCAACATCTCGACGTTATGAAACAGCGTGCGGCCGGCCTGCGTCAGCGCCATCGAGCGGGTGGTACGCTTGAATAACTCCACCCCCAGTTGGTTTTCCAGCTCTTTGATATGCTTGCTGAGCGGCGGTTGGGACATGTTCAGCCGCTGTGCGGCCTGGGTAAAGTTCATCTCCTCCGCCACCACGCGGAAATAGTGCAGGAGACGAAAGTTGATCCGGCTAGGGTCGGGTAGTGGCTTTTTCATGGTTTTTCGGGCCTCCCGATGCAGGGTATTTATAGGTAAACAGAATAAATCAGCGGGCAACAATGTATTGGCCGCCACCCTCTGTCGCTCTCTACTATGGGGATTAACCCCCTACAGAAGAGAATACTATGTTTAATCAAGACGATGCTTTTTCTTGTGCCGATGTGCTGCGAACCAGACTACCAGGCTTTCAACCTCGCGCCGCATTGATTCTGGGATCTGGACTGGGAGCGCTGGCAGACGTAATGACCGACGCCGTGACCATCGACTATACCGAACTGCCGGGTTTCCCGGTGAGCGGCGTAGTGGGCCACGCAGGGCAACTGGTGGCGGGCTGGCTGGAAGGCGTGCCGGTGCTGTGCATGAAAGGGCGTGGGCATTTCTACGAAGGCCGTGGCATGCAGGTGATGACCACCGCCGTGCGCACCTTCAAACTGCTGGGCTGTGAGTTCCTGCTGGCGACCAACGCCGCCGGTTCACTGCGCAAATCGGTAGCGCCGGGCAGCCTGGTTGCGTTGACTGACCACATCAACTTTATGCCGGAATCCCCGCTGGTGGGGGCCAACGACGAGCGTTTTGGTCCACGCTTCTTCAGCCTGGCCAACGCCTACGATCGCGATCTGCGTGCGCAACTGGCGGCAGTTGCGGCCAAGGCTGGTATTCCATTGGCCGAAGGGGTGTTTGCGGCCTACACCGGCCCGAACTTCGAAACGCCTGCCGAGATCCGCATGATGCAGACGCTGGGCTGCGATGTGGTGGGGATGTCGATCGTGCCCGAAGTGCTTTCGGCGCGTCACTGCGGCCTGAAAGTGCTGGTGGTGTCGGCGATGACCAACTATGCCGAAGGGTTATCTGATACGCCGCTTTCCCATGAGCAGACGCTGAGCTGTGCCGCGCTGGCCGCAGATGACTTTATGCGCCTGATCCGCGAGTTCTTCAAAACGCTGTGATCCTTATTTCCATCCGACTACCCCGCGGCAAGCCCTACCTTGCCGCGTAAATCACAACAATAGGTGATGGTAATGGCAATAAAAACACGATTGAAGGTGATGGTTTTTCTCCAGTTCTTTATCTGGGGCGCCTGGCTGGTGACGTTAGGTTCTTACATGATCAACACCCTGCACTTCAGCGGAGCGCAGGTTGGCATGGTGTACAGTTCGAAGGGGATCGCCGCGCTGATCATGCCAAGCCTGGCCGGGATCATTGCCGATCGCTGGATCAAGGCCAACCATCTGTATGGCCTGTGTCATCTGCTGGGGGCCGTGGCGTTGTACTACGCCGCGCAGGTCGATCAGCCGATGGTGATGTTCTGGGTGATGTTGTTCAACGCGATGGTCTATATGCCGACCATGGCGCTTTCCAACGCCATTTCTTACTTCTGCCTGGAAAAACACGGCTTTGATACGGTCAAGGATTTCCCGCCGGTGCGGGTCTATGGCACGGTGGGTTTTATTCTGGCAATGTGGCTGATTAGCTTTAGCCGTATTGAACTGAGCAATATGCAGCTGTACCTGGCTTCGGCGGTGTCGCTGCTGTTGGCGGTTTACTCCCTGACGCTGCCAAACTGCCCGACCAACAAGGTGAAACGTTCGCAAAGCTGGGTCAGCCTGTTGGGGCTGGATGCGTTTGTGTTGTTCAAGCAAAAGCGTATGGCGGTGTTTTTCCTGTTCGCCATGCTGCTGGGCGCGGCGCTGCAAATCACCAACACCTTCGGCAATCCGTTCCTGCACGATTTCTCGCTTAACCCGCTGTATCAGGACAGCCTGAGCGTGCGCTATCCTTCGGTGCTGCTCTCTCTGTCGCAAATCTCAGAGGTGTTTTTCATCCTCACCATTCCGTTCTTCCTGCGTAGATACGGTATCAAGCAGGTGATGCTGATCAGCATGGCGGCCTGGACGCTGCGCTTCCTGTTCCTGGCTTACGGCACGCCTGCCGGGTTCGGCTTCCTGCTGTTACTGCTGTCGATGATTGTTTACGGCTGTGCGTTTGATTTCTTTAATATCTCCGGTGCCATCTTTGTGGAAAAGGAAACCGACCACCGCATCCGCGCCAGTGCCCAGGGGCTGTTTATGACCATGGTCAACGGTATTGGAGCTTACGTCGGAGCCATCGCCAGCGGCAAGGTCGTAGACTTCTTCACCGATAATGGCGTAAAGGATTGGCAGAGTATCTGGCTGGTGTTTGCCGCCTATACGTTGGTGTTGGGAGTGATTTTTGCCCTGTCGTTCAACTATCAACATCGTCCGGAAGAGATGAACGGCGATTTGCAGAAAGCGCATTAAGGGGAGGTTCAGGGGCTGAGTTCAGCCCCTGTAGTATCAGGCAGGAAAACGCTGTTGCAGCTGTTGCCAGTCTGGTGCTCCGGCGGCGCCACGGCTGGCCACCACGCAGGCGGCTACGCGGTTGGCAAGGTCGACGGCCTGCACCAGCGGCAGATCCGCGGAAAGCCCGGCTAACAACCCCGCGCAGTGGGCATCACCTGCACCGATGGTATCGACCACTTCAACCGGGTAAGCGGGCACATGCTGCGGTGCATTACGGCCATCACAAATCCAGGCACCGTCTCGATCCAGCCGACAAATCAACGTAATGTTATGCGTTGTGGCATAACGTTGCGCGGCGCTGACTGCGTCGCCCTCTCCACACAGGATTGCGACTTCGTCACGATTAAGGGTGAGCAAGGTGTGGCTGTCGCTCAGCATGGCAAAAAATTCTTCGCCCAATTGGCTGACGCGTGGGCCGGGATCCAGCAGCCGCCATTGATCGAACGGCAGGCGGGTCAGCCAGTCGCGTAGTGCTTCACCCGGCTCTCCCACCAGTTCATAACCGTTGGCATAAACCACCGTTTCCGGCGTTAGCGGCAGGGTAGTCAACTGCGCTTTATTCCACTGGGCTTCACAACCGGTTATGGTAACAAACGTACGTTCACCGTTGGGTTCCACCAACGCCAGACACCAACCGTTGTCCATCTGACCATGGCGGAGCAGCACCGGTAAATCCAACTCCTGCATGGCGGCTTCGATGGCTGCTCCCCAATCTCCGTTGCCAACCGGCATACCGTTGATCACCGGGACATCCAGGCGGCGTAGCGCCCGTGCTACGTTGAAGGCACAGCCGCCAATCTGCCGCTCTTGCGGCTGCGCTTCGATATCTTCACCGCTGGTGGGCAGCTTTGGCAGTGTGAGAACCACGTCCCCCACGGCACCGCCTACCACCAGGATCGGTTTTACTGCGACAAATTCACTCATTGACGTCCTTTTTGACTCGCCAGGTACAGGCCATAGGCAATCAGGCTGACCAGGAAGGAAACGAACAGCCCCAGGCTGGAATCAGCGAACAGGCCTTTGGCTAATGGGCCATCGATAAAGCCGGTTTTGGTCACCAGCAGCCCGCAGAACGCGCCGAGGAACCAGCAGAACAAGGGCACCTTACGCACGCCGCGGTTCTGGCCGTTCAGCCCGTACAGGGCATTACCGTCGTAACCATGATGACGGCGCACTTTAGCATAATCGAGAATGAAAATGGCCTCCCAGGCGGCAAGGAAGACCCCGCAGAACACCAGGAAGGAGATAAATGGCCCCATGAAATCGCCGGAGATAAACAGCACATAGATGGCGATACCCAGGATCACCACGGCATCAATGGAGACCGCCAGCGACTGTTTCACCTTCACTCCTAGCGTTAGCAGGTTAAGGCTGGCGGAGTAGAGGCTGAGCACGGCAATGGTGACGATACCGGCGGTTGCGGCCAACAGATAAGGGATGGCCATCCACTTTGGCAGCACCGAGCCGATTAACGCAATCGGGTTGGCGGCGCTGGCCAGATCCGGCAGTTGGACCGACAGCAAAATGCCGGTGAACATCAGCAGGATCAGCGGCAGGCAGGCACCACCTACCACGGCGGCGAAGATGCTGCTATCTGAAGATTTCGGGCTTTGATAGCGGCTGTAATCGGCCCCGGCAATCGCCCAACTGATACCGGTACCGGCGGCGATCACCGAAACGGCGGGTAGGAAACCGGTCAGCCAACTGCCGGATGGCAGTGACAGCACTTTGCCCCACTCGGTGGTGAAGACGATATACAGCACCACGATCAGCGTCATGGTGCCGAATATCCGGCTGAACCAGCTCTGCATCCAGACGACCGTGTTCTGGCCCAGCAGGCTGACCACGATGGTCAGGCCGCCAAACAGCAACAGGCTGAAGGCGGTAAGGGAGTGGCTTTCACCCAGGCCCACCGCCTGGAACAGCGCCGCCAGAGTGAGCGTACCGGTAATAACGTTCACCGCTTCCCAACCCATCAGGTTGATCCAACTGAAGGTGGTGGGGGCGATGTTGCCTTTCAGGCCAAAAATCACCCGCGATAAGGTGAGAGTGGAAGTACGGCCGCGTTTCCCGGCGAAGCTGGTATAACCCACCAAGGCAAAGCTGGCTACGCCGACCAGTGCGGCCAGGATTGACTGGATAAAGGACAGGCCGAACGCGACAATAATTGCCCCGTAGACCACGCCAAGAATGCCGATGTTGGCGGCGGACCATATCCAGAACAGTTCGAGCGGTTTACCGGTTTGCTCGGCGTCCGGTACGCGATCGATCCCGGTACTTTCTACTTTCCATGTCTCACTGCGGTTGATTTCACTCATGGTGCGATTTATTCCAGTTGTCGCAGCCTGAGGAGAGCGGCCGCGTAGGGCTCAAAATCTATGTGATTGGCGCTATTGATCGTGGCAATCCACTCCGCCGGGAAGGCGGCTATGCCGCGTAAGGCTCCGCAAATTGCCGTTGCCATGGCACCAATGGTATCGGTATCGCCACCCAGATTGGCTGCCAGGATCGCACACCGTTGTGGATCGGTGTCTGCCAGCTCAACCAGGGCTAACGCCATCGGGATTGACTCGATGGTGTCCATCCCGGCACCAACGGTGTGATAAAGCTCCGCCAATGCTTCGCTATCCTGCCGACGGCCAAGGTTAGCGGTGAATTCCAATGCCCACACCAAGCGACGGCTGAGCGAGGGGCTGAAGGTGGTGATGTGCTGCTGTTGCACCCGTTCCACCCGTGTAGGCAGCTCTTGCTTGATGGTGGCCCAATCCGCGCCTTCGATAGCCCGGCTAACGGCCCAGGCAATGACAAAAGCACCGGCTACGGCAATATCCGACTTGTGGGTCGGGCTGCATGACAGCCGAACCGCCTCGATAAATGCGGGCAAATCACCGCTTGGCAGCAGGCAACCTAACGGAGCCACACGCATGGCAGCCCCGTTGGTTACGCCGTTAGCGGTAATATCTGCCACCGGAATCCCGGCGCGGAAGGCCAACAGCGCGGCTTTGGAGCTGGGGCCGAGGATATTTTTCTCAAAGGCGCCGATCCGTTCCGCCCACAGCGTAATGTGGTGAGCGATACGTTGCGGTTCGACCCGGCCCGCGGCGGCCAGCAGCGCGTCCATTAAGGCGACTGCCTGCTGGGTATCATCGGTGTATTCCCCGGCGATAAAGCCGTTTGCGGCACTATTTTCTGCCGGGCCAGGCAGAAAGTGAGTGATCCATCCAAAATAATCACTAACCTTTTGTAACGGCCACAGTTCTGACGGCATCCCCATCGCATCGCCCACGGCTTGCCCATAAAGCGCCCCGAGTATGGCGTGGTGAGGATTTTTTATATTTTTCATTTATATGGGTGTTCCCTGGTGTTGGTGCATACCGATGTAAAACATCAGTGGGGCTAATGTTACCTGCGGAACGGATCCAATTGAAGTCCAATAGGTGAAAAATGTGACTCCAATCCAAGTCCAATGTAAGTGGATATGATGTCATTATCCTGAATGTGACAAATATGGTAAAAACGAGGCGGTAGGTAGAGAAATGCGAACACATTTGAGAAGGCAGGTCCGATGAATGATTTTATTGCCTGGCTGCGTCAGCAGTTTTCTCAGGTAACGGCGGCGCCACGTTATATCCAACTGGCGAATACCCTGGAAATTGCCATCAAACAGCGCATGCTGGCGGTGGGTGATTTTTTACCGCCGGAACGAGTGCTGGCTGAAACATTGGATTTGTCCCGCGTTACTGTCAGCAAGGCAATGAAATTGCTGGAGGAAAAGGCGCTGGTCTCACGCCAGCAGGGCATCGGCACGCGCGTGGCAATGCACATCGGTTATTCTCTCAATCAGGATAACGGCTTTACCGCACAGGTGTTGCGCAGTGGCAGCAGCGTCAGTAACCAATGGCTGTTGCGAACTACCATGCCGGCCCCTAAAGAGGTGGCCAAAGCGCTGGAGTTGGCCAGCGGTAGCATTGTCGTCAAGCTGCGCCGCCTGCGCTTGATGGATGGCAACCCGGTTTCACTGGAAACCACCTATATTCCGACCCGCTTCCTGCCCGATCCTGAAGAGCTGGAACATTCGCTGTACGCCCTGTGGCAGTCGCGCGGCATTGTGCCGGAGGGCAGGCATTTTTTGTTGAAGGCGATTGCCTGTAGTGACGAAAACGCCAGTTTGCTCAATGTGCTAAGTGGTTCGCCGCTATTACGCATTGTCCAGACCAGCCGCAATGCTCAAGGGGAAGTGCTGGAGTTCAGCGAAACGCTATGCCGCAGCGATGTGTACGAGTTTGAGGTGCATGGTTAACTAATCCGAGAAATAACCATGCTCTTTTGGTTGGGAGTGCGTATAATCGCCGCCCGGCGATAAATTAACCTGCACAAGAGCACCCGAATGAGCACTACCAGCCTGATCCAACCTGAACGTGAACTGTTCTCCTACGAGCCTTATTGGGCCGAATGTTTTGGCCCCGCGCCGTTTTTACCGATGTCGCGTGCGGAGATGGACCAATTAGGCTGGGATAGCTGCGACGTGATTGTGATCAGCGGGGACGCTTACGTCGATCACCCAAGCTTTGGCATGGCGATCGTTGGCCGCATGTTGGAGGCTCAGGGCTTCCGCGTGGGGATCATTGCCCAGCCGGACTGGAGCAACAAAGAAGACTTTATGCGTTTGGGTAAACCGAACCTGTTCTTCGGCGTGACCGCTGGCAATATGGATTCGATGATCAACCGCTATACCGCCGATCGTAAGCTACGTCATGACGATGCTTATACCGCTGGTAACCTGGGCGGTAAACGCCCGGATCGCGCCACCTTGGTCTATAGCCAGCGCTGTCGAGAAGCCTATAAAGATGTACCCGTTATTTTGGGCGGCATCGAAGCCAGCCTGCGCCGCATTGCGCATTATGATTACTGGTCGGATACCGTGCGCCGCTCGGTGCTGGTGGATTCCAAAGCCGATATGCTGATCTACGGCAACGGCGAACGCCCGCTGGTGGAGTTGGCGCATCGCCTCGCTGCGGGTGAAAAAATTCAGGATATCCACGATATCCGTAACACGGCCGTGATGCGTAAAGGGGCCATGCCGGGCTGGAGCGGGGTGGATTCCACTCGCCTGGACAAGCCGGGCCGCATTGAGCCGATCCCTAACCCTTACGGTGAAGACTTGCCCTGTGCCGATGGCAGCACGCCAGAGCCAGAGGCCAAACCCGTCACCGTGCGTGCCGCCAAGCCCAAGCCGTGGGAGAAAACCTACGTGCTGCTGCCTTCCTTCGAGAAAGTGAAGGCGGACAAGGTGCTGTATGCCCATACCTCGCGCATCCTGCACCATGAAACCAACCCTGGCTGTGCCCGTGCGCTGATGCAAAAACATGGCGATCGCTATGTGTGGATCAACCCACCGGCGATCCCGCTCAGCACGCCGGAAATGGACAGCGTGTTTGCCCTGCCCTATCAGCGAGTGCCGCATCCTTCCTATGGCGAAGAGCGCATCCCGGCCTATGACATGATCCGCTTCTCGGTGAACATCATGCGCGGCTGCTACGGCGGCTGTTCGTTCTGTTCGATCACCGAGCATGAAGGGCGCATCATCCAGAGCCGTTCAGAAGACTCGATCGTGCGGGAAATCGAAGAGATCCGCGACAAAGTGCCGGGCTTTACCGGGGTGATCTCCGACCTGGGTGGCCCAACGGCCAACATGTATATGCTGCGCTGCACCAACCCGCGTGCGGAGCAAACCTGCCGCCGTGCCTCCTGCGTGTATCCGGAAATCTGTACTTACATGGATACCAACCACGAGCCGACCATCAAGCTTTACCGGCGCGCCCGTGAGCTGGAAGGGATCAAGAAGATCCTGATCGCCTCTGGGGTGCGTTACGATCTGGCGGTGGAAGATCCGCGCTATATCAAGGAACTGGCGACCCACCACGTGGGCGGCTATCTGAAGATCGCACCGGAGCATACCGAAACGGGGCCATTATCCAAGATGATGAAGCCGGGGATGGGCAGCTACGATCGCTTCAAACAGTTGTTCGATCAGTATTCCAAGCAGGCGGGTAAAGAGCAGTATCTGATCCCTTATTTCATCTCCTCGCATCCGGGCACCCGTGATGAGGACATGGTGAATCTGGCCCTGTGGCTGAAGAAAAACCGTTTCCGTCTCGATCAGGTACAGAACTTCTACCCGTCGCCGATGGCGAACTCAACCACCATGTATTACAGCGGCAAGAACCCGTTGGGTAAGGTGGGGTATAAGAGCGAGGACGTGTTTATTCCGAAGGGCGATCGTCAGCGCCGTCTGCATAAGGCATTGCTGCGCTATCACGATCCGCTCAACTGGCCGCTGATCCGTACTGCGCTGGAAGAGATGGGGATGAAGCACCTGATTGGGGGCCGTCGTGAATGCCTGGTGCCAGCACCGAGCCTTGATGAGCAGCGCGAGGCCAGGCGCCTACAGCGGCATACCCGCCCGGCGTTGACCAAGCACACGGACATTACCCGCCAGCGCACGCCGTCCAACAAGCCACCGCGCAAGCCTATCCGCAACGGTAAGGCCTGATAGAGCAGAGAGCCCAAGTGGCTCCCTTTCTTTTATCCCCTAGAGGGGATATTCCATAAATTATCCCTTGGTGAGGATATTATTTTGTTATCCCTTTCAGGAAAGACTCTATGGAGCTAGCTATTGCCAGGCTACAAACTGTTATACGCCGCCTCGACCTTCAGCATATAGCGTGGTGCCTGCGGTGAAGGATGGTACTGGCGCACATGCCAGTGAAAGGCTTCCGGTGACAGGCTGTTGATCATGCTGATAGCTTTCTTGCGATCGCTGGAGAAGGTGCGTAGCAAGGCACCCGCGCCGTTGGCATAGGCCACTTCGGTGGCATAGCGGCGGGTAACCGGATCGTCAATCCACTTCAACTGCTGCTGTTGCAGCGCCCCGATATAGGCCGCCCCCAGGTCGATATTGGTTTCTGGATCCAACAGATCGTCATCATCAGGGCAACCGCGCTTACCTTTAAACCGATAGGCATCACAACCGGCGGTATTGGCCTTGAGCTGCATCAGGCCGATCGCATTGGAAGGGCTGACGGCCTTGGGGTTGAAGCCGGACTCAACCTGAATAATGGCGGCGATCAGCTTTTCATCGACGTTATACTCGTCGGCTGCGTCTTCGATTTCATCGTCATAGGCGTGAGGATCGTGGCTGGTCCGCTGGTGCTTGCTGGAACAGCCCGCCAACACCACCAGCATTAACACCATGCTTAAGCGCGGCAAAGATAAGAAAGAGAAGGTCATGAAACTCCAAGCTGCTGTGATCGGGTTGCTGCGCCATATCATAGCGCCAGTGCCCAATAAGATCTTGGGTTAAAAGCCAATTAACGCGATCATCACCGCTACTTGCATGAGGCTGTCAACTATAAAGCAACGGGGCCGGCAGTGCGGCCCCGCCAAGATTACAGCGAATCGGGATCCGGCCCCAGGCGGTTGCCGATATCCAGCCTGGTGATTTCGCTCAGTTCATCCTTATCCAGTTTGAAGTCAAACACCTCAAAGTTTTCACGAATGCGTGCTGGCGTGACCGATTTCGGGATCACGATCAGGCCGCTGTCCAGGTGCCAACGCACGACGATCTGTGCGGGCGTCTTGTTGTACTTCTCCGCCAGCTTCTTGATCAGCGGTTGATCGAAGACGCCTTCGCCCCCCTGGGCCAACGGGCTCCAGGATTCGGTGGCGATATGGTGCGTGGCGTTCCAGGCGCGCAACTGGCGTTGTTGCAGCAGTGGATGCAGCTCGATCTGGTTGATCACCGGTGCGACGTTGGTTTCATCCAACAGGCGTTGCAGGTGTGGCGTGTGGAAATTGCAGACGCCAATGCTTTTCACCAGCCCTTGCTCACGCAGTTTGATCAAACCGCGCCAGGCGTCGACATAGTGATCCTGTGCCGGTTTCGGCCAGTGGATCAGATAGAGATCGACGTAATCAAGCTGCAGCTTTTTCAGGCTGGTTTCCAGCGCGGCCTGTGGGTCGCCCTGATCGTCGTTCCACAGCTTGGTGGTGATAAACAGCTCTTCACGCGGAATGCTGGTGGATTGCAGTGCGGCACCCACCCCTTCCTCGTTTTTGTAGATGGCGGCGGTATCGATGGAGCGATATCCGACTTCCAGTGCCTTGGTAACGGCTTGGGTGGTTTCTTCAATGCTGGCTTGCCATACGCCGAGACCCAACTGCGGCATCAGATTACCATCGTGGAGTTTGATGATGGGTTGCATGCGCTATCTCCTTATGACTACTTCCAGGCCAAGGCCTGTTTACATGAATTTTAGTTCGCAACCTCAGTGTTTGCCGTGTTTGCGAACTCAAGCGTGCATATCCAGTACGATACGGTAACGGGCCTTGCCCGCTTCCAGATGCGCGATGGCATCGTTGACCTTGCTCAGTGGAAAATGCTCCACCTGCGGCTCGATGTCGTGCCGGGCGCAGAACGCCAGCATGTCGGCCAGACGGGAAGGGGCACCGGTAGGCGAAGCCGAAAGCTCGGCCTGTTTGCTGATAAACGAGAATACCTGAACCGGTACCGGGTCTGGGATCGCTCCAACGAAGTGCAGTCTGCCTTTCGGAGCCAGGGTGCCGATAAAGGCGTCCCAATCCAGCGAGGCGCTGGCGGTCACCAGAATAAAGTCGAGCTGATTGGCGATGGCTTGCAACGCGGCGCTGTCGTTGCTGGCGACTACGCGGTGTGCGCCTAGCGCAAGCGCTTCGTCCCGCTTGCTGTTGGACGAGGTGAAAGCGGTGACTTCACAGCCCCAGGCGTTCATAAAACGGATCGCCATATGGCCCAGGCCGCCGATGCCGACCACGCCAACGCGCTGGGTCGGGCGTACGTCGTATTGTAATAACGGGTTGAAGACCGTGATCCCGCCGCAGAACAGTGGCCCGGCGCTGGTGACGTCGACGCCTTCCGGCAGAGGGATCGCCCAGGCCCAGTGGCTGCGGATGCGATCGGCAAAGCCACCGTGGCGGCCAATAATGGTTGGCTGCACTTCGTTGCACAGATGCTGATCGCCGGACATACAAGGATGGCAGTGCATACAGCTACCACGGTTCCAGCCAACGCCCACCACCTGGCCCACCTTCAGCCCTTTGTTCTGCGCATGGGCACCAAGTTTGGTGACTTTGCCCACGACTTCATGGCCGGGCACGAACGGGTAGTGGGTCATGCCCCATTCGTTATTGAGCATGGAGAGGTCGGAGTGGCAGACGCCGCAGTAATCGATGGCGACTTCAATCTCATCGTCGCCCAAGGCACCGGCGTCGAAGGTAAAGGGTTCTAGCGGCTGTCCCTTGCCGGGCGCGGCCCAGGCACGTATGTGATTGTCGGATGCGGGGCTGGAATGGTTCGCCATAAAATTCTCCCATGGGTTAACGAGACGATGTTATGCGATGCGATCGAAAGCGCGGATAAGGCGCAGAACCGTGCCCGATGATCGGTCGGGCACGGTAAGTAGAAACTAAAGCCTAGCAGGAAACTGTGATGTTGCGATGAATTAACGTGCCGCCTGGTAAATGCGTTGGCTGACTTCCAGCGTAATGTCCTGATGCTCACCCAATGCGGTCATGCCGTGCTGATGCAGTTTGTCGAGCAGCGCAGGGATGGAGCTGCCGTCGAGCTGGTAATCAGACAGACGGGTTGGCACCCCCATTTGTTCAAAGAAGGCACGGGTGGCGGCAATTGCACCGTCGATACGGCTTTCTTCGGAACCTTCACGCAGGCCCCAGACGCGATCGGCGTATTGCAGCAGTTTTTCGCGCTTCTGGGCTTTCTTCTCTTCCAGCAGGGCTGGCAGGACGACGGCCAGGGTTTGCGCATGATCCAGACCGTGCATGGCGGTCAGTTCATGGCCGAGCATATGCGTTGCCCAGTCCTGTGGCACACCGGCACCGATCAGGCCGTTCAGGGCCATGGTGGCGCTCCACATCACGTTGGCACGTACCGCGTAGTTTTCCGGCTCTGCCAGTGCACGTGGGCCATCTTCCAGCAGCGTCAGCAGCAGGCCTTCGGCAAAGCGATCCTGCACCTTGGCATCGACCGGGTAAGTCAGGTATTGCTCGATGGTGTGGACAAAGGCGTCCACGACGCCGTTGGCGATCTGGCGTGGTGGCAGTGAGTAGGTCACTACCGGATCCAGTACGGCGAACAGCGGCTGTACCCGCGGGGAGAAGAAGTGTTGTTTGTCACCGCTGCTCTTACGGGTGATCACCGCACCGCTGTTGGATTCGGAACCGGTCGCTGGCAGGGTCAGTACGCAGCCCATTGGTACCGCGCTGACAATCTCGCTGCCCACGGTTTTCAGGATATGCCAAGGATCGCGATCCGCCTGGTAATCGGCTGCCGCTGCGATAAATTTGGTGCCATCAACTACCGAGCCACCGCCTACCGCCAGCAGGAAGTCGATCTTTTCTGCCCGCACAATTTCAACCGCTTTCATCAGGGTTTCATAGGTCGGGTTCGGTTCGATACCGGAGAACTCCTGCACGTTGCGGCCAGCCAGCGCGGAATACACCTGATCCAGCACGCCATTCTTCTTCACGCTGCCACCGCCATAGGTGATCAGGATGCGGGCGTCCGCCGGGATTTGTTTGCCTAATTCGGCAATCTGGTCTTTACCAAACAGGATTTTGGTTGGGGTATGGAGGATGAAGTTTTGCATGCTTGTACTCTCTATTGGCATCAGGGAAGCGCCAGAAGCGCAAAAATAACTGGAGTCTATTGTCAGTAACCTGGCCCGATCGCACAATGCACATTTCTGCCGGTGTCTTGCCTATTCCTACACTACACTGTAGAAAATGCATCTTTATGGTTATTATCCGTGTCGAATTATTCACACGACTAGAGGGCTTGCCGATGGAGAACGTAGAACTGCGCAGTCGTATGGCGCAACAGGCGCTGCGCTTTGCCGCCGCCAAAGGCTATAGCTCAACGTCTGTACCGATGGTGAAGGTTCTGTATGTCGACGAGTATTGCCCGCGTCAGCCGGTGATGTATGAGCCCGGTATTGTGATCATCTTTCAGGGCCATAAAGTGGGCTACTGCGGCAGCAAGATGTTTCAATACGATCCGAGCAATTATCTACTGATGACGGTATCGCTGCCGTTTGAGTGTGAAACCTTTGCCAGCCCGGAACAGCCGCTGGTGGGGCTGGCGGTCAATATCGACACCCAAATGCTACAGGATCTGCTGATTGATATCGGTGATGACGATTACTTAATGCAGCCCAGGGGCGAAAGCAGTGGTGTAAACCTCTCACCGCTTAGCGATGAAATGCTGTGTGCAACCGAACGTCTGCTGGATGTGATGGAGAAACCACTGGATGCCCGGGTGCTGGGGCCGCAGATTGTGCGCGAGCTGCTGTATTATGTATTGCGTGGCAGTTGCGGTGCTTCGTTGCAGGAACTGGTTAACCGGCATACCCATTTTAGCCAGATCGCCAAGGCATTACGGCGGATTGAAAACCAGTATGCGGAGAACCTCAACGTCGAGCAGTTGGCGTATGAGGTGAACATGAGCGTATCGGCGTTTCATCATAACTTCAAGGCGGTGACCAACACCTCGCCATTGCAGTATGTGAAGTCCTATCGCCTGCACAAGGCGCGTTTGCTGATGGTGCATGATGGTCTGAAGGCCAGCACGGCGGCGATCCGCGTGGGCTATGAGAGTGCTTCGCAGTTCAGCCGCGAGTTTAAACGGCTGTTTGGCACCACGCCGAGCGATGAGATCGCCCGGCTGCGGGACAATAGCGTATTAATGCAGGGTTAACGCGTCAGCACGATTTTGCCGAACGCGCCGCGATCGAGGTGATCGAGCGCCGCTGGCAATTGATCGAAACGGTACCGCTGGTCGATGACGGGTTTGATACCGTTGGTGTCGACCGCACGCACCAGATCTTCCAGTGCTCGGCGGTGGCCTACGCCGATGCCCTGGATCTGAGGAGACTTCAGCAGCAACAGGCTAGCGGGGATGGCAATATCAAAGCCCTCCAGCACGCCAATGACCGAGATACGGCCATGTGTCGCCACGGCGCGTAGTGAGTTGACCAGATTGCTGCCGCCGACGGTTTCGACAATATGATCGATACCGCGATCCTGCGTCAGTGAGTATATCGATTCCACCCAATCCTCTTGCAGGCGGTGAATGCCGTGATCGGCACCTAACGCTTTGGCACGCTGCAGCTTCTCTTCGCTGCCGGAGGTGATAAAGACCTGTGCCCCGTGGGCTTTGGCAATCTGCAGCGCAAATAGCGCAACGCCACCGGTGCCTTGTACCAGCACCGACTCTCCCGCACGCAAATGGCCACGCTCAACCAGTGCGAACCAGGCTGTCAGCCCGGCGCAGGGCAGGGTACTGGCCTGGGCATCGTCCAAGGTTGTGGGTGACGCGCTTAGCCAGGCTTCATCGACTACGACATATTCGGCCAGCATCCCCTGATAAAAACCGCCTAGCGAATGATAAGGTGGGGTGCGGGCATCGCCGTTAGGTTTTCCATCGATCCAGTCGGGGTTGAAAGTCGAGATCACCCGATCGCCAGGACGAAAACGTGTGCTGCCACTGCCTACCTCATCCACCACGCCAGCCATATCCGAGGCAGGGGTAAACGGCAGCGGCAGATCCAGTGGCATGGTGCCTTCGATCACCATCTTATCGCGGTAGTTCAGCGCCACGGCGTTCACTTTCACCCGCACCTGATGCGGGCCGGGTTGTGGAATGGCGCTTTCGGTTAATTGCAGATGTTCACGCCCTACGGCATTCATCGTCCAATGTTGCATGGTTTCGGCCATGATGTACTCCAGATTGATTGACTGTGTCTGGAGATAATAGCGTTGATTTAAAATCGCCAGTGGCGATAAGATTTCCCAGGATTGATTCCTAAAAGGATACAAAAGATGAACGATCGATTAAGCGGCATCTCGGTACTGGTTAGCGTGGTGGAGGCGGGCAGCTTTGCGCTGGCAGCCAGCAGGCTGCATCTTTCCCGTTCGGCGGTGGGGAAAACCATCGCTCGGTTAGAACAGCGGCTGGGCGTGCGGCTCTTTCATCGAACCACCCGCAGCCTGAGCCTGACCGACGATGGTGCGCTGTTTTATGAGCGTTGCCTGCGGGCGCTGGAGGAGATCCGCACCGCCGAGAGCCTGCTGGAAAGCGGCAAGCAGCAGGTTAGTGGCCGTTTACGGGTTTCTATGCCGGTGCTGGTTGGCCGCATGTATATCGCCCCGGTGTTAACCGGGTTGGCGCGAGAACATCCCGGGTTGGAACTCGATCTGTCGTTCAGCGATCGGGTGATGAATCTGGTTGAGGAGGGGTTCGATCTGGCGGTGCGTAATGGTTCTTTGCCAGACAGCGCCGGGTTGGTGGCGCGAAAGTTGGGGGACAATCGTATGACCTTGTGTGCTTCACCGGATTATCTGGCCCGTTGCGGTACGCCGGACAACGTTGACGATCTGGCACGGCACGACGCTATCTGTTACCGCTATGCCCAGGCGATCCGCAGTTGGTTGATCCCGCAGGCGGACGGCACAACCCGGGAGGTCATGCCAAAAACACGTTTATTGATGGACGATTTGCAGGCGGTTGCCGATGCGGCAGTGGCCGGTTTTGGTATTGCCTGGCTGCCATGTTGGTTAATCCGCGAGCCATTAATGCAAGGCCATTTGCAACGGGTCTTGGGGGCAGTGCCGGGGGAAGCTTTTGAGATGCATGCCGTCTGGCCACTAACGCCGCATTTACCCTTGAAAGTGCGGCTGGCGGTGGATGCGTTGGTCAGTCAACTGCCTGTTCGGATGACGCTATAGCCGTGACATCCGCTTCAAGCCGCGCGCTTTTTGCGCCAAATGACCAGCATTACGCCCAACAGTCCAGCAACCAGCAGCACCATTGGCAGGATCATCAGCCCGGCCATCACCTGATCTTCGTGGCGTTTGACCAACGGGATTTGGCTAAAGGCATAGCCCAGTGTGACCACAGAACCTACCCACAGCAAGCCGCTGAGCCAGTTAAATATCTGGAAACGGGCGCTATTGAGGCCAGAGATCCCGGCCATGGTGGGCAACAGGGTGCGGACAAATGCCAAAAACCGACCAATCAGCAGCGCCATCAAACCGTGGCGGTTAAACAACATGTGTGCTCGTTGATGGTACTGAGCCGGCAACTGTAGCAACCAGCCTTTCACCACCGAGGTGTGGCCGAGCCATCGCCCTTGCAGATAGCTGAGCCAACAGCCGAGGCTGGCGGCAATCGTCAGAATAATCAGCGTGGGGATAAAGCTCATCACGCCTTTGGCAATCAAGGCACCGGCCAACAGCAGCAGGCTATCGCCGGGTAGGAAGGAGGCGGGCAATAAGCCGTTTTCCAAAAATAAAGTGGTAAAAAGGACGGCATAAACCACCCAAATCACGCTGGGATCGGCAAGTGCAGTAAAATCCTGCGTCCACAGTGCGTGAACAATCTCTCTTAATACATCCATTATTTGTCCTGGGGTGCCTGGGCTCACTTTCTATAGGCTACCGTGCTTTTATAGCCATGCTCACGAATGAATTTAGGACATGCACATGAGGCACACCCTGGAGCACAGCTATAGTGTACCGCTATTGGCTTAAGCGGACATTAAACAGAACAAAGAAATGTGTCAAAGGCTGTAAACTCGGAAAATATACAGGTGACCGGTGGTTTGCCCAAGCCAATATACCGTATTACATGCCCCCTCACGCTAACCCAAAGGGAGAGGGGACCGAATGTGCCACAGGTTGACTCCTGTACCAGCTCGCGACTCAGGACTGGCCTCCTCTCCCTCAACAAGTGTCCATGATAGCTCCGGCCTGTGCATTGGGAGAGGGCTGGGGTGAGGGGAATAGGGGGGGGGTTGTTAGTATTTTGGGTGAGCAATGTTATGCCTAAGTAGGGCACAAACCCTGATAGTGACTGAGGTTGTATCATTTTTTACCTGCCGAAACATTATTGCGTAAATAATAATGATAACTACTATCAATCCCTGATTGGTTTGATATGATCGCACGCTGAATTCTTCCTTAAATGTTGAAATGGGTGGAGGCACAGCGTGAAAACGGCTGGCAAAATGACAAATCAAAGTGCTCAGGGCGCAGGCCGTGGGCTATGGGGCGCATTGGGGCGCAGCGTGATCGCCTCACTGGTGTTGGTGGTGGGGTTGGCGGGTAACGCTCAGGCGGCACCGGCCACTGCACCAGCAGTTGCTGAAAGCGTTGCTGCGGCAACGGCACCGGCTACGCCAACCGCGGTGACCCCGCTGGCGAGCACCCCGGAAAATATTACCCCGGTGAATCCTGAACCGACTATCCAACCGCCAGAAACTCGCGGCATGGACCTCTCCGTCTGGGGTATGTACCAGCACGCCGATATCGTGGTGAAAATCGTGATGATTGGTCTGGTGCTGGCATCTATCGTCACCTGGACCATTTTGTTTGCCAAAGGCAGTGAGCTGTTCCGTTCCAAACGCCGTCTGCGCCGTGAGCAACTGGCGCTGGCCGATGTGCGTTCACTGGATGATGCCTCTGAACTGGCACAAAGCTTCTCGGAAGAGAGCATCAGTGCGGTGCTGCTGCAAGATGCGCAGAACGAGCTGGAATTGTCGGCGGCATCCAACGACAACAACGGGATTAAAGAGCGTACCGGTTTCCGTCTGGAACGTCGCGTAGCGGCTTATGGGCGTCAACTGGGGCGTGGCAATGGCTTCCTGGCAACCATTGGTGCCATCTCACCGTTTGTCGGCCTGTTCGGCACCGTGTGGGGCATCATGAACAGCTTTATCGGTATCGCCCACTCGCAAACTACCAACCTGGCGGTCGTTGCGCCGGGCATTGCGGAAGCCCTGCTGGCCACCGCACTCGGTCTGGTTGCGGCCATTCCCGCTGTGGTGATCTACAATATCTTTGCTCGCGTTATCGGCGGCCACCGTGCTCAGGTGGGTGATGTGGCGGCACAGGTTCTGCTGCTGTTGGGCCGCGATCTGGATCTGGCGGCTTCGGCCGACGCCAAACGTTCCCAGCATGCGCATCAACTGCGGGTGGGGTGAGTTATGGCGATGCGCTTAAATGAAGATCTGGACGACAGCGGCGAACTGCATGAAATCAACGTGACGCCGTTTATCGACGTCATGCTGGTGCTGTTGATCATCTTTATGGTGGCTGCGCCGCTGGCGACGGTAGATATTCGTGTCGATCTGCCCGCTTCTACCGCTAAACCACAGCCGCGTCCGGAAAAACCGGTGTTCCTGTCGGTGAAGGCAGACAAGCAGCTTTATGTTGGTGATGAGCCGGTGACGGCGGAACAGCTGACGGCGGTGCTGGATCAACGCACGCAGTCGAATAAAGAAACCACCATCTTCTTCCAGGCGGACAAGACCGTAGACTATGAAACGCTGATGAGCGTGATGGATACGCTACGCAAAGCCGGTTACCTGAAAGTGGGGCTGGTAGGGATGGAAGGCGTGGCCAAGTAACGCTTAATCTCGCGGTTGAAAACATCCTGAGGGGCTAATTATTAGCCCCTTTGCCTTATCTAGGTTTCAACCTTAAAGTCCTCACGACTTGGTAGTCGGAATCACAGTACCTGCTTTTATTCAACGCCAGTAGTGGCTATAAAATGCACCGTAGGTTGAGAGGTGCTTGGTATCGTTTTTTTTGCTGAAAGCCTGGTATACCTCAATTGATAATGATAATCTTTATCAATTAAGGCTCGTTCTTTGACGAGATAGAGACGATAAAGTATTTACAGCAAGGTGCGGGAGGAATGATGCAAGAAGAGGAAGGGGGTTTTGCTTCGAGAAAGCTGTTTGAGGTATTAGCTGTTGGGCTATGTCCCTTGTTGTTACTTTTTTGTTACTTTAAATTAGACCCAACAGCCCAATTATTTGAACTTGGCGTTGAGATAGCCAAAGTCCACCCGATTAATATATCCTCTAATAATATGTTATTAAGTTCAGTCTTAGGGTTGTATTGCAAATTAGCGCTATTTTTTGCCGCTTACTTTGTCATTAAATACAGAAATCATCTAAGGCTTAAGCTTAGTGGCGTCGGTTTGTATTCGATAATAGTCAGGTTTGTTCTCTTCTGTATCGTTTACGCTATTTATATTTCTATGTTTATTTTTTACTCGCTTGATGTATCACATGGCAACAGACTACTTAAATTTTTATCTTCTAATGATTATTTTCTTTTTATCTATTACGTGATTACCTTTACCGGTTTGTATTTGCTTACCTCATTTTTTTTATGGTTTTTAGTGAGATTTCCATCAGAATATAAAACCCGACGATAAAATCGTCGGGTTTATGCTAATTCAACAAACTAATGAGTTTGTTGTTCAACTCTTCAGCCAGTGAAGCGTCAATGTAGGATGAGGCAATACTAATACCTATGGTTACGCTTATAATTGAGGCAGTTAATAGCAATGCGGGTATGGTGAAAAAAGAAAATAATCCAGTAATCACTGCCAAGGCAACACTAGACGCGACCCCACTCAACACCATAGACTCCACCTCTAACATCAGTGGCTTCCAGTTTCCTGTTTCGTAGCCCTCTATACTTTTTTCGCGGACTTTCTCAGCCTTAATCACCAGGTCTGCGACTTTAAAGAATCGGCCAAAATTACTGAGCTTATTTGCCATATCGGTAACGTTCGTATATCTCCATGCTTGAGCAAGAGCATCTCTGTCTCCCTTGTTGATTTTCATCGCGGGGTTTGACATGATTTTATTTAAAGATGCCATCGCATCATTAAAGTTTCTTATCCTCTTTCCTTGGAAATTCTTAATGTTATTTGCAATTTCATCCGCTGCAAGTTGGTAATTTTTACCTATACGTTTACTGATCCCTTCTGCTGAGCTGGAAACGATAGTCGAAATGTTCAGTAAAAACGCTTTTTCTGCTTTGGCCTTTGCCTCCTTTTGTTTTTTAAGTGCCTCTTTAAACGTGCCTTTATTCATTCCACCAAATTGAGCAAATCGAGTCATGTATACTTTTTTGGCTAAAGGTATATTACCTTTGCTCAATGCACTTCTGAGTTCTTTATAATCTTTTCCATTCTTTATGTAGGGGCAATTTTTCTGTCCGCAGCGCAAGCAAATATCATTGCCTAATAACTCCTTGGTCTGGTCAGATACTGAGTTATCACCCGCAGGCCAAACAATCATTAGGTCGCCAGAGTCAATACCTGTTGTAGGCCAACCCCATGCGCCACCGTCCCATGCTAGCCCTGGTTCTGGAGCTACTCCATTATTCCAACTGTAGGGATCGTAGCCAACAATTTCATCAATCATATGAGTTCCTCTTTTTCTTCGCGATTAGATTAAGCCCTGTATAACTGTGTTTATATACATTATTGAGAATGATATTCGTTTCCAAATGGCTCTGCAATTGATGATAATGATTATCAGTTGTTCTGTAAGTGACACAAAACTGACGGGTTTTGGCTTTGCCAAGTATCCCCTCGCAGCTTTAAAGCTTTCCCCCTAATGAAAAATCCTGCCCATACTGCGATTTTTAACTAATTAATTGTATTTACTTAAAAAAATATTTTTTCCCAGCGGGTTCATCAACCTGGGGGAAGTATGGAGAAATTGTGAATTTACGCTTTCCTGTATTTAAATGTTAATAATTATCATTACAATTCGTAATTACAAAAATGGTTACAATTATTATTAACTACTTTAAATAAAAGGGATTATTACGATGGTTATAACGAGACAGCGCCCACTGCGACCTTGTGCGATCCTGCTGGCGGGGCTTTTCAGTACCGGTGGGATGGCGGCAGAGGAAGTCCCGGCAGAGGACAACGAAACCATGGTAGTTCGTGCCACAGCGGCGGAGGAATTGAAGCAACAACCAGGGGTTTCGATTATCACCGCCGAGGATATACGCAGAACGCCACCGGTAAACGATCTCTCCGACATCATCCGCAGAATGCCGGGTGTAAACCTCACCGGTAACAGCGCCAGCGGTAGCCGGGGCAATAACCGGCAGATTGATATCCGGGGAATGGGGCCAGAGAATACCTTGATCCTGATCGACGGTGTTCCGGCAACGTCACGTGATTCGGTGCGTTATAGCTGGCGTGGCGAGAGGGACACCCGTGGCGATACCAACTGGGTGCCCGCAGAGATGGTTGACCGCATTGAGGTATTACGTGGCCCTGCGGCAGCTCGATATGGCTCAGGTGCAGCAGGGGGCGTGGTTAATATCATTACCAAACGCCCCACCAAAGATTGGCATGGCACGCTCTCGCTGTTTACCAACCAGCCAGAAAACAACAAGGAGGGGGCAACCAACCGCGCCAACTTCAGCCTGAGTGGTCCATTGGTCAGCGATGTGCTGACTATGCGCCTATTCGGTAACATCAATAAAACCGATGCTGATGCCTATGATATCAACACCCAGCAAAATGGCTCCTATGCCGCAGGCCGCGAAGGGGTCAGAAATAAAGACATTAACACCTCGCTCTCCTGGAAAATCAATCCGCAGCAGATCCTCAACTTTGACTATGCCTACAGCCGCCAGGGCAATATCTACGCAGGCGATACCCAGTACAGCAATGGCAACCTCAGCCCGGGCGATCTGGTGGCTTCATTGTATGGCCAGGAAACCAACCGGTTGTATCGCCAGACCTATGGCATTACCCATAATGGTATCTGGGACTGGGGCCAATCCCGCCTGAACTTCAACTATGAAAAAACCAATAATACCCGTCTGGCAGAAGGCACCACTGGCCGCGTTGAGGGCATGATCAACGATGACACCTATAACACCAGCAGGCTGGAGAATTATCGCGTCGGGGGCGAACTGAACCTCCCGGTGGATCTGCTGTTCGAGCAAAACGTCACGCTAGGAGCTGAGTGGAACCGTGAGGCGCTCAACGATCCATCGTCTATGCAGATGACAGATGTCAGCGGGGTGGTCATTAATGGCGTTTCTGGCGCTCCTTCTGAGCGCAGCGCTAAGAATAGTGCGGAGATCGGCGCACTCTATTTCGAAGATAACATTGAGCCGATAGAAGGCACCTTCGTGATCCCCGGCCTGCGTTTTGACTATCACAACAAGTTTGGTGCCAACTGGAGCCCAAGCCTGAACGTGTCGCAGGAATTAGGCGAGTATTTCAAACTGAAAGCCGGTATTGCCCGGGCATTTAAAGCACCGAATCTATACCAGTCCAGCGAAGGCTATCTGTTATCTACCCGTGGCAATGGGTGCCCGAAGGACATTGTTTCAGGCAGTTGCTATCTGTTGGGCAATAACGATTTGGAGCCAGAAGTCAGCGTCAACAAAGAGATCGGCCTGGAATTTACCTGGGCGGGTTACGATGCCGGTATTACCTACTTCCGCAACGATTATAAAAACAAGATCGTGGCAGGCACCGAGATTGTCGGCATTGCTTCTAACGGTTACAACATCCTGCGTTGGGAAAACGGCGGTAAGGCGTTGGTTGAAGGGCTGGAGGCTAACCTGGTGGTACCCGTGGTTGAGGATATGCTCACCTGGCGCACCAACGCGACCTATATGATCACCTCCGAAAACAAGGACACCGGCAACCCTCTGTCGGTGATCCCGAAATACACGGTGAATACCCTGCTGGATTATCAGGTCACCGATAAGCTGTCTACCAACCTGAACTGGACGCTGTATGGCCGACAGAAACCGCGTGAATATGCCGAGATCCGCAATGAAGCTGGCACGCTCTCCACTCAGGAGGTTGGGGCTTATTCGGTGGTGGGCATTGGCGTCAATTACGATCTGATGAAGGATCTGAGCTTGAAAACCGGCGTCACCAACCTGTTCGACAAGCAGATCTATCGTGAAAACGAGGGCGCTTCGACCTACAACGAACCGGGCCGGGCATATTATGCAGGCCTGACCCTGTCATTCTAATCTACTACGGATATCCCCTCTCACGAGGGGATCATTTACCCGCGTGCATGTGCCGCTGCACGGGTGATTTGCTCATCGGTGGGGCGTGTGCCGGTATATAACACGAACTGTTCGAGAGCCTGTAAGGCAATCACTTCGGCACCGGTAACCACCTGCAAACCTTGCTCACGGGCGTAGCGGATCAGCGGGGTTTCTGCCGGTAGCGCCACCACGTCGAAGGCAATTTTGGCAGCCTTGATGGTGGTAGGCTGAAAGGACAACTGCTCGGCTTCGCTGCCGCCAGCCATACCAATCGGCGTGACGTTAATCACCATCTCAACCTGTAGATCTCCTACTTCTGGTTGCCACTGATAGCCATATTGCGTTGCCAGCGCCTGGCCCGCCTGTGGGTTGCGCGCAATGATATGGCCGTTTTTGAATCCGGCATCGCGCAGGGCGGCAGTGACCGCCTTGGCCATACCACCGCTGCCACGCAGGGCAAACGAGGTGGCCGGGGGGATTTGGTATTTCGCCAGCAGTTTGGTGATGGCGATATAGTCGGTGTTATAGGCCCGCAAGAAGCCGTCGTCGTTGACGATGGTATTGACCGACTCAATTGCCGTGGCCGAAGGGTCCAGCTCATCAAGGAACGGAATACAGCTTTCCTTGAACGGCATGGAAACCGCACAGCCGCGAATACCCAAGGCACGTACCCCACCGACCGCAGCCTGAATATCTTTGGTTGTGAACGCCTTGTAGATGAAGTTCAGATCCAGTTCCTGATACAGATAGTTGTGGAAACGGGTGCCAAAATTGCCTGGCCGACCGGCCAGTGACATACACAGTTGGGTATCTTTGTTGATTTCACGACTCATGACGGGCCCTTAGCACATTGAAATAAACGACCTCGCTGCTTGGTAAGCATCCGGCGAGGATAATCGGTTCAGCTTACGCCAAAAGTCATGCTATTGAGCACAAATTTTTCCCCTTCCCCTTCCCCATCCCTCTCCCTGTACAGTCCGAAGCGAGTAATTAGCTCGTACAGCTTCGAAAAGCAAAGGGTAAGAAAAGGAAAAACAAGGCATTACGCTGAAAAGTCAACGAACTCGATCGGTCCCCTCTCCCTGTGGGAGAGGGTTAGGGTGAGGGGCTTATCCCAGTTTCGGGTAAACGCCTGGCCCGATAGGCAACCCCAGCGCGTACCACACCAACAGCAACAGGATCCAGACGGCGAAGAACACCAGCGGATACGGCATGATCAGCACGTAGTAGGTGCCGAGCTTGGCATCCTTCAGATAGCGTTGCAAAAAACCAAGGAATAACGGCAGGAACGGCGACATCGGTGCCAGGGGGAGCACGGAGGAGTCAGCGATGCGGAAAATCATCTGAGCGAAGGCCGGATGAAAGCCCAACAGCATAAACATCGGCACAAAGATCGGGGCCAGTATCGACCAGATCGCAGAACCGCTGGCAATAAACATGCACAGGAAGGCGGACAGGAACATCAGGCCCAGGAACGCCGGTGCGCCACTCATCCCGGCCGCTTCCAGCAGATCCGTCAGGCCAATGGCCATGAACTTGCCCATGTTGCTCCAGTTGAAGAACGCCACAAACTGCGACAGCGGGAACACCATGACGATAAAGCCCGCCATGTTCTTCATCGGTTCAACCAGGTGATTGGGGATATCGTCCGGGCGGCGAATGCTCTTGGTGACCACGCCGTAAGTGATGGCGACGGTGAAGAAGAACAGGATGATGATCGGCACAATGCCTTTAATAAAGGGTGAGGGGATCACCGAGCCGGTATGCGGATCGCGCAGCGGCGCGCCTTCTGGCACCACAAGAGCGGCCATCACGGCGATAAACACCAGCGCGGCGATACCGCTCATCAGCAGGCCACGGTTTTGTAATGGGGTGAGCGCTTCGAGCTTGTCTTCGGCGGTACCTTGCCACTTTGGCAAACGGGGTTCGACGAATTTATCCGTCAGCAACGCGCCGGTAATGGTCAGCACGATCACCGAGGTGGCCATAAAGTACCAGTTGTCGATCACGCTGACGTGGATTGCGCCGTCCACCGCTTTGGCCGCTTCGGTACTGATGCCGGAAAGCAGCACATCGGTGGTGACAATCAGCAGGTTGGCGGTAAAACCCGAACCGACACCGGCGATCGCGGCCAGTAACCCGGCAATCGGGTTACGCCCGACGGCCAGGAAGATCAATGCTCCTAGCGGCGGCATCACTACCAGCGCGGCATCGGAAGAGATATGGCTGAAGAAGGCGATAAACAACACCATATAGCTGGCGTAGCCGGCGCTGACGTGGGACGCCATTTTGTACATCAGCGCCTGTAACAGGCCGACCTTCTCCGCCAGACCGGCGCCGATCACCAGCGCCAGGATCGCCCCCAGTGGAGCAAACCCGCTGAAATTGTGGATGATATTGGGGAAAATCCATTGCATCCCCTCCACGCTCATCAGGTTTTTCACCTGGATCATTTCCCCGGTGGCCGGGTTTTTTACTACCAGGCCCAGCCAGGAAATCAGCGCGGTGGCGATCATCAGCACCACGATCAAATAAACAAATAACAGGAACGGGTTGGGAATTTTATTACCGATGCGTTCTACCCAGTAAAAAATACGTCCAGGGCTTTTATTGGCGGAAGATGTGACCTCACTCATGATATGACCCTCGTGTCCGGTTTGAGATTTTTATTATTTTTTATCGTCAGGGTTGCCTGGCTCGGAACGGGAGCCAGGCCGGTCGGGCTTTACTTCAATGGAGATGGTTTCACCCCGGCAGGAATGGGGCATTGATAAGGCTGTTCGGCGCGTTGCTGATGGAACTCCTCCCGGCAAGCGTCCAGCAGGGCGTTATCGCTTAGCAGGGCGACGGCGGTGGCTGCCATCACCTTACCCGCCAGGCACATACCTTTATGGGCAATGGAGGTGCGGCCTTGGGCGACCAACTGCCAGGTATGTAACGGTGTCCCCAAAGCAAAGCACGGGCTGAAGCACTGTGCCGTCGGCGTAACCCAACTGACGTCGCCGACATCGGTAGAGCCGTACAGTAATTCTTGTGATTCCACATAGGGGGCGACCTCGTCCATCAACACTTTATCCCCCAACTGCCGTACCCATTGCTGTCCGGCTTCCCCGCCGGTACGTGAAATGTTCAGCTTGGCATTGCGCAGGTCATCCTTGCTGAGCGTTTGGCGGATCTCCGTGGCAAAACGCCGTTCTTCCTCGCTGTAATCTGGCAAGCCAAAATCACATACGTATTGATACATCGCCTTCTCCAGGCGGCGGTTGGGGACGTAGTTAGAGCAGGCTTTTTCAAACTGCACCGTCATCTGGGTGTCGGTCATCAGCGCTGCGCCTTTGGCAACGTTGACCAGACGCTGGTAGATGTCCTGAACCTGATCGAGCTGTGGGGCGCGTACCAGATACAGCACTTCGGCATCGGCCTGCACCACGTTGGGGGAACTGCCGCCGGTATTGGTGACGGCGTAATGCAGCCGGGCTTCCTGCACGATATGCTCACGCAGGAAGTTGGCTCCGGTATTCATCAGCGTCACGGCATCCAGGGCGCTGCGGCCGAGATGCGGCGAGTTGGCCGCGTGAGCGGCGATCCCTTTGAAGCGAAACGCGGCCTGAATGTTGGCCAGGCTGCTGGTGTTGAACATGCCGCTGAAACCTTCCGGGTGCCAGGTAAGGGCGGCATCCACATCGGCGAACAGCCCTTCACGTACCATAAAGGTTTTCCCTGATCCTCCTTCTTCTCCCGGACAGCCGTAAAAACGTACCGTGCCGGTTAGCTGTTGCTGTTCCATCCAGGCTTTCACCGCAAAGGCGCCGGCTAACGCAGCAGTACCTAGCAGGTTGTGGCCGCAGCCATGGCCATTGCCGTTTTCCATCAACGGGGCCGGTATGGCACAACCTGACTGTTGGCTCAGACCGGCCAGCGCATCATACTCACCCAATAAGGCGATCACCGGATGTCCGCTGCCGAAGCTGGCGATAAAGGCCGTTTCGATGCCGCCGACGCCGCGTTCAACCTGAAAACCTTCCTGCTCCAGTGCGTTTGCCAGTAGCTCGGCGGAGTGGGTTTCGGTAAAGCGGGTTTCCGGGTGATCCCAGATCTCATCGCTCAGGGCGCTGAAACGGGCCTGGTGGCTATCGATGTAATGGTGGATAAAAGAGACCAGTTCCGTCTGTTTCATACTTTGCTCCCAAAAGTAGGCAGGTTCAGTGCCAGAGTGGCCAGCGTTTTCACTGCTACCGCCATGACGCGTTCGTCAAAATCGAATTTCTCATTGTGGTGCCCGGCGCTGAGCTCACAGCCGAAGATCACATAGCTTGCTTGCCCGCCGTGAGATTTCACCCGTTCCATCATGTAGGTCGCGTCCTCTGAACCTGCCGCCTGTTCGCGCCGATCGACCACTGAACTCAGCTCGCTGATGTCGAGCGCCTGGCGATGGATGTACTCCACCCAAGGTTGAGTCGGCTGACTGCTTTGCGCTGCGCCCATCAGGGATATGTCATATTCCACCCCCTGCATGATGGCGGCCCCTTGTATTACGTTGAGCGCCTGCTGGTAGACAAATTCGTTAATCTCATTGGTAGCGCCCCGGGTTTCTACTTTCATAAAGGCATGGTCAGCGATGACGTTACGGCCGCTACCCGCCTGCAATACGCCGACGTTAATGCGCGAGCTGCCTTCACTGTGGCGAGGGATGGCATAGAGTCCAATGCTGGCCTGCGCCGCCGCCAACAGAGCATTGCGGCCATCCTCAGGTTTGGCTCCGGCGTGGGAGGCTACGCCGCGGAAAGTGACATCCAGTTTGGTGGTCGCCATAAAGCTGTCGCTGCCACACACCAGTTCCCCGGCTGGAACACCGGTACCGATATGCACGGCGGTAAAGAAATCGACGTCATCCACCACGCCTGCTTCCACCATTGATTTGGCTCCGCGAGTCCCTTCTTCGGCCGGTTGGAAGATCAGTTTGATACGCCCATGCAACTGCGGCTCCAGGTCTTTGAATACCCGTGCCAGGCCCAGGCCGATAGTGGTGTGCCCGTCATGTCCACAGGCGTGCATCATGCCGCTATTGCAGGAGGCGAAGCCTTCACGGAAGGGCTGATGGTCGGGGTGTAGCAGTTCGTTGAGATCGAGCGCGTCCATATCGACGCGAAAGGCGATGGTTGGGCCGGGGCGGCCGGGATCCAGCGTGGCGACAATGCCGGTAAAACCGCCGGAGAAGAAGGGCAACCATTTTGTCAGGGCACCCTGTTCGATGGCGCGCTGTTCTTGTGCTGCCAGGATCGGTGCAGCAGGCAGTCCCATGCGGGCTTCGGCCTTGATCACTTCGCGACCAAGTTGTAACTGATAACCTAAACGATCCAACTCCTCGGCTACTAGCGAAGCGGTACGAAATTCAAACCAGCCAGATTCGGCATGGCGGTGAAAGTCACGCCGCCAGGCTTGCAGTTGCGGATACAGATCGGTCACCAACGTTGAGAGCGGGTTGTTCATAGTGGTTTTCCATTAGTTATCACGCCTTGAAGATTTTTCAGGCAGCGGTAGTGCACTGACAAGGGTCAGGCAATTAAATTAAAATTTAATCTTTACTTATTTAGTTAATAAAAAAGCCGTGAAAGGGGCTTATCAGCGGCGATATTGCGGCTAAATAAGCGAAATGACGATTTGGTTATTTATTATGTTTTTTTCGAATGTACACAATGGTATTGGGTTAAATAAGATGCCAATATCTTGCTACTGATAAACAATGGTTATCATCAATCGCCTATGCCTGCCTCGATAAAATTGCATCAATTACGCGCCTTTGTAGCAGTCAGCCGTCAGGGAAGCATCCGTGCCGCCAGCCGCAGCTGTAACCTTTCCCAGCCAGCCTTGACCAAATCGATTCAGGAGCTGGAGGAGGTGCTGGGTGCCAAGCTGTTTGTCCGTCGCAGTAAAGGAGTGGTATTAACCGACTGCGGTGATAACTTTTTCCAGCATGCCAGCCTGATCCTGGAAGAGCTGCGGGTGGCACAGGAGGATATTCAACAGCGGTTGGGGCTAGCGGGAGGCTCGGTCAATATCGGCGTCGGGGGCAGCGTTGCCCGCACGGTAATGCCGCAGGTCATCACCCAGTTTCATCGCGAATATCCCAACGTGAAGGTGCGGATCGTGGAAGGACAACTGGTCTCGATGATCCCGGAGTTACGCCAGGGGGAGCTGGATTTTACCATTAATACCTACTATCCCAGCAGCATGGACAATGAGCTGAGTTTTGAGCGGTTGATGGAAAGGGAATACAAGGTGGTGGTACGGAAGGGGCACCCTTGTGAGAGTGCCCGCACGCTCAAGGAGTTGCAACATTGCGACTGGACCATGCCAACCCCTAATGGGAGCTACTACCGCCTGTTACATGAGCTGTTTGGCGATATGGGGATGGCTCCGTCGATCAGCGTGACCTGCGAAACCTTTATGGCCTGTACCAGCCTGGTGGCGCAGAGTGATTTTGTCAGCATTCTGTCGGTTGATGTGATCTCCGATCCTATCCTGGGCCGCCATCTGGTGGCGCTGGAACTGGAAGAAGCCTTACCGCGGGCCACTTTCTATCTGATCCAGCGTAAGGACACGACGCTGACGCCGATGGGGACTTATCTGGCCCGCCTGTTCCGGCAGTATTGCCGATAGTGGCCCATCCATGGTGCCATGAGTGTCGTTAGCGGCGGATGCAGACCAGCAATGGATTGGAGAAGCCTTTGATAATAATGGCATCTTTATCTAATGCTCTGATCTTTGAATAGAACCCGATGCCCGGGGTTTGCGGTAACACTCTGTTCTGCCAAAGGTCTGTTGGCGTGTTATCCACGGGGTGGCTTTCTGTACGGGTAAAGACGACTTTGTTCACGTTTTCCAACTCGGATGGAGTGATGGTAAAGTAGACGGTTCTTCTCAGGACATAGCTAGCCCCGTTATTTTTGACCGAACCTGAAAACTTCATGATCCCATCATGCGGCGAAATTAATATGACGTCGACATGGGTATTGACCTCAACTGAGTTATTGTCGCTGACTTTCAGGTGCGCGAACATCTGAGCATCACAATGGAACGGCTTACGGGAGGCATACTGATACACATAAAAAAGAATGGCGCATAGGCTGATAATTAACAGCAGGGCGAGGATGATCTTTTTCATGTTATTACTCTACTGTTTTGTAATTTAAACAATTTTTATACCTGGTAGTGTCAATTTTACTACAGGCTGCGAGCAGCCGGACTCTGAGGCGTTCGTTATCAGGGTGCGCCTCGGCATAAAATATATCCAGATCTTCCCGCGAGCAGTCTATGCCTTCCTCTGCCATCTCTTTAATGATTTTAGCCGTATAAGCTTTATTTGGCTTATTGTCATTTAAGTTATAGATACTGCACTTTTCATGGGTCAGCAGGAAGCTGATGCTCTCCTTTTTGGTGTGTATCAGTGTCGTCATGCCGATCAGCGTGGTCAATAACAGTAACAGGGCCAGCACGAAAGAGAGCATGCGGTGTTTTTTTAGCGACCGATAGATTGAACTGCCATCCTTGTGCTCGTCGATGTCAGGTGACGTACCTTCTGGTGAAACAGTTAACCCTTCATTAAGGGCGGGTACATTATCATTTGGCGTTTGCTCGGTGATACCTTTTTGGATCGGGTGGATCTCCGCGTCCATTCTAAACCCCACTCGGGGTACGGTGAAAATAATATCCTTATTAATGCCAAGGTTGCTGAAGGCCTTTCTTAGCTCACTAATATGGTTGTTCAGGCTGGCATTGGACGGTGAAAAGCCATAGTCCTCCCACACGTTTTTCAGGATGTCATCGCGAACCAGATTGACCCTATTGTTATTTATCAGCTCATTTAACAGTCGGGTAGCCGGTTTGGATAATTCAACAGACTGCTGCGTATCGCTTTTTAAGATTAATAATCTATTGTCCGGATCAAACGTCACTGTAAGATTTATTATATATTTCATGGTAATAGTCTAACGTCCTTGGTACTGGCTATGTGTTGTGCTCAACAATAAGAATAGTCTTGTTAAATCAATTTAAGGGGAATTTAGTTGGGATCTGCACCCAGAGTCAACCTTTGTCTGAATAATTTTTTAAGCCAAATTAATCTACTGAAAATTAGCCAGAATTACCTGCTTATCAACTGGTGTTATCTTATGCAATTAAGAGTTAATGAGGTGTTATTTTGTAATTTTTAAAATTAAATGCTAATTAATTGCCATTATTTGGGTTATTTTGCTTTATTTTCTTTTGGTCTATAGCATGGTTTCGCCGTCAGAAATGGGATTCTTGGTGGTAGATAAATGAGTTCAATGAACTTGGCTTGCTTTAAGGGAATAAAATGAAACCACATATTGTTATTGCCATTCAGGATACCAATCGTTTTTTTGCCTTCGGCATCCAACATATCTTGCAGGCCTATTTCCAGGCAAAAGGCTGTACGTTAGGTTTTGTGTCGCTTGCCTCAGAGGCGACGATTGATCTGATGGTTTGGGCCGAATCCCACCATGGGCCTATGCTGGCCAACCGCCTATGGGATCAAAAAATGGGCGGGCTATTTGGCACGATTGTGGTACGGGAAAGCGTCATTAAGGGGATAAAGCCCGACAAGCCTGAGCATAATGGTTCCAGTGTATTAGGCCGCAGGGAAAGGGTCGAGGCGGTGGTGCATTTGCTAGAGCAGATGTTTGACCGGGCGTGCTTGCTGCATTTGCAGGCGATAAAGGAAAGAGCGCGTTTTAGACTGCAACTGACAGCGCGTGAGCGGGATATTTTGCAGGGGATTAGCAAGGAACTTACGCCCAGCCAAATCGCCAATAAACTGTCGCTTAGCGTTAAGACCGTCAGCACCCATAAACTCACGGCGATGCGTAAGTTGGGCTTCAAACGAAATAGTGAATTATATTACTGGTTGCGGCAAGGGAGGCTGGAGCTGGAAAAGAGTACGCGATAAAAATACCGGAGCCTGCATAGCAGACCCCGGGAGTTAAAATTAATCCCCTGCGGCTAAACGGCTGGAAACCAGTGCTTCTTGTTGCGTACTGGCAGCGCGGCTGGCCTGTTCCTCACGGAACTTCAGGTTGTCCCATACGCGGAAGAACGGATAGTACATCACCAGCGAAATCGCCAGGTTGACGATCTGCAGGATCGCACCGGAGATATGGCCGCCGGTGGTCAGATAGCCGCTAATCACGATCAGCGTAGTAAACGGCAGGGCGATCCCGGCAGGTGGCGCCACCAACCCGGTTGCCATAGCGCTGTTATGCGAAGCCGTGGCTGACAGTATGTAACCTTCGCTGCCTTAAGGAGCCGCGCAGCTAATTTCGGTTTTTCACCCGCTTGTTTTTTCCGCATGCTTGCGACACTATCTCAGGCAAAATTCACTCAGGATCGGAGTGAGTACCGGATACAGGTAGGGACATTCTTTGAAAAAACTCCTCTTGGCTGTGCTGGTTGCCGCCACCGCTGGCACCAGCCCCACCGTCATGGCCTCTTTTGATGAAATCAGCTGCCGCTGGAGCGACTACTGCGCAATGAGTGGCGTGCCTTATCTGGCTGCCGAAAATGATACTCGTATCAATCTGCTGATGTTGGCGGCGGGAATGCGTAATTTGCCCATGGTGCTGTCGTCAGTACCGCAAGAGATTGGCCGCAGCAGAGGATACACTTTTGGTGTGTTCTCTGGTGAAGCCACGCCTGCAGCCGATCAGGCCACCTCACCAGGCCAAACCACCGTTACACAGGATAATCCGCTCGATGCGCAGGCATTAAGCCTGGGCATTAAACCGTCGGGACTAAGCGGTTTTTCAGCCGAGAACGAAGGCCGCTGGATCTCCAATAATCCGCTGTCACTCAGCCAATTTTTCCAGGCGTTACTGGACGATCGGCAGTTGGATCAGGCCGAACGCGATTTGCTGGCGCTACGCCGAGCCAAAATTTACCGGGGTGAGGCACAGCCGGAGCAATTTTTACCGCTGATGGAGAACTATGCCGCAGGTTCTCATGCAGCGGCGTTCAGAGACTACCTGAGCAGCGCGGAACAGTTTTACCACGGGCAATTTACCGACGCGGATACCGGATTCCAGCGGCTGAAAGAGTCGGATCAACAGTGGGTGGCAGAAACCGCCACTTACATGTTGTTCCGAGTCGCCTTGAACCAGATCACCGAAAATGCCGACGATCAGTACGGCATGTTCGATCCGCAGCGGGCCAATAAAGAAGCGGGCGCTCAGGCATTGCAACGCGCACAGGCCTATCTGGCCGCTTATCCTCAAGGCGAATATGTGGATTCCGTACAGGGATTACAGCGCCGGGTGAATTGGTATCTGTCTGACTGGCCGCGCCTGGCGCAGCTCTATGAAAGTGAGATAACCGCTGTCACCGAGATCAATACGCTTGGTGCGATGGTTGATGAAGGGGATCAAATCCTGCTGAGCCGCTATATTCCCTATGACAGCGCAGAGCAACCCTTTATCAGCAGCGCCGATGCCCCGTTGTTAACCTTTATCCAGACCATGAAGTGGCTGCGCCAATATAATCTCGACAACCCGGCGATGCCGAAAGTGACCGATGAACTGCTGCAAGGCTACAAGCCGATGTTTGTGGCCGCCAATCAGCTGCCGCTCTGGGAATATATGCATAACGCCTGGCTGTTCTATCAGCAAAAGGATTATGCGGCGGTAATCACGGCGATCCAGCCAGCGGCGCAACTGGCAGCAAACGATCTCATCGCGTTCAGCCAGCAGATCCTTTATGGCGATGCCCTGGTGATGCAGGAGAATTGGTCGGGTGCTGAAGCCCATTGGCGTCATCTGCTCAGCCTGAAGCTTTCCCCTTATCAGCAACAGTATATGCAGCTGATGTTGGCCACCGCCCTGGTGCATGAAAATAAAGCTGCCGCTATTTTTACGTCAGACAGCCCAATCAACAACCTGCGTTACCGCTCCGTGGTGCTCAAGACCCTGGCGAACAAAGCGTTATTGCAACAGCAAGCCGCTAGTGCGCCCAACGATGAAGAAAAGACCATCGCTCTGCATACGCTGTTGTTCAAGGATTTGATGGTGGGCGACTATCAAGGGTTTATTGACGACAGTCAGCTGAAAAAAAATATCAAGCAAACGCCAGACCCGCAGGTATTTGGCGACGTAGCGCTGAGTGTGTTCGATTGGAACGGCAGTCAGACCGAACCTGGGTATTTCTGTGCATCCCTGGACTCTAACGTTGCCGTATTGGCGAAGAACAAGACCGATCCGCACGCCATGAACTGCGTGGCAGAGTTCTTGCGTACCACCTTTGCCGATATTAATACCGAAGCGGAAATGGGGGCCAATGAACAGTTGGATGTGCTGGCACGGGCCGAGCTGGATAAAGATAAAGCCCATGGCCGATTAAAATATTATCAGCAAGTGATCGCCGATCCCAAGGCCGAGCCGGAAGATAAAACCTATGCGCTCTACCGGGCGGTGATGTGTTTCTCTCCTTCAGGCTACAACAGCTGCGATCGGCAGGAGATTTCACAGAAAACCCGCCAGCGTTGGTTCAGCCTGTTGAAGAGCCAGTATAAAGGTAACCAATGGGAACAAAGGCTCAAATACTATTGGTGATGCGGTTATGGCTGCTGCTGTGGTTGCCGTTTGCTGCAACCACCGCAGCGGCGTCGTCGGTGAACGCACATGATTACCGCGCATTCTGGCTGTGGTCCGGCGTATTGGCACAGCCTGCGTTGCAGCAGGCCGA
Organism: Serratia sp. (in: enterobacteria); assembly: GCF_051654945.1. Taxonomy (GTDB): domain Bacteria; phylum Pseudomonadota; class Gammaproteobacteria; order Enterobacterales; family Enterobacteriaceae; genus Chania. The sequence goes on along the minus strand of NZ_JBOFZA010000091.1, from coordinate 293,220 downwards.
GCTGCTCTATCTTCATCAGGGTGAGATTGTCACTGGCCGCCAGGGCGCTCGTTTCCTGAAGTTAGGGCTGCCGCTGAGCAAGCTCCAGGCTCCTGCCGTCTGGATCACCGTACGTGTCGCTACCCTGGATATGTCCGACGAGGTGTTGGCCTCGGCGGTGCGTTTGCCTGCGCGTTGGGCTGCGGCAGGCAATCGGGTAGTGGGGCTACAGATCGACTTTGATGCGGCAACCTACCAACTGGACAAGTACGCGGCGTTTCTCGACCAACTGCGCGGCCAGTTACCGAAAGAATATGCACTGGGAGTCACCGGCCTGCTCGATTGGGCCAAGACTGGCAACGTCGGCCAGTTGAATGCGTTGCCGATCGATGAGCTGGTGATCCAAACCTATCAAGGGCGGCGTACTGTCACGGAGTATGAACGCTATCTCCCAGCACTGCTTAAGCTACAAATCCCCTTCAAAATCGGTCTGGTGCAGCAGGGGGACTGGAACCCCAAGTGGCAACAGCGGTTGGCCGCATCGCCTTATTATCGCGGCGAGGTGGTTTTCCTGTTGAATACCAACCAGTAAAATTTATTTTACATAAAAATATCAAATGGATAATACAATTATTTGCTTAGACTAGCATGAGGATGTTAACTGGTCTAAAATAGGTATGAATCGTTCGATTAATACCTATTTGAGCGACTGAGGAGATTGCCATGATTAGTTTTACGGCCAACCAGGCCAAAACCCAGTTTGGCGAAATGATTACTAAAGCTCAACGTGAGCCGATCAGCATTACCAAAAACGGTAAACCTTCCGTGGTGGTCATGTCTGTTGAGGACTACAACGCATTTGAAGAGCTTAAGATGCAAAGCCTGCGCGCCAAGCTTGCACATTCCATTGCTCAGGCTCAGGCTGGCCAGTTGCATGAGGGTGATCAAGTTTTTGATGAACTGATGAAGGATCTCTAATGGCTAACTACAAACTGACTGACGATGCGCGAGAGGATTTGCGCGAATTAAAGGCATTTTCTCTGAGGCAGTTTGGTACGTTGACAACACGGGAATACTTGGCTGGCATGCGTGTCACTATGCAACATCTGGCTAATATGCCGGGTATGGGCACGAATGAAGTGGAAAGCTTAGAGCTGGATATATGGAGTTTTCCGTATATGAGCCATACGATCTATTATCAAAGCGCCGCTGATGGGATTGCTATCATCGGCGTTGTCCACCAGAGTCGCCTACCTAAGCTGTTATTAAATCGCCGTATATGAGCATAGGGTGTAACATTACCCGGTATCATTCTATTGCTCATACTCTTGTCTAAAAACACGATGTAATCAGCACCCATTATCCAGCAGCTTACTGCCAGAAACTGTCATTAGCGCAGGTTATTGTTGGTTTTTACGGGTAGGACAATCCTGAAAAACACTGACAAGGAAACCGCGATGATACGTGCGATGACTCTGCTTACCGAAAATTTTTCCGATTGGGAAACCGCTTTAATCAACTCGGCGGGGCGCGGCTATTACGGCTTTGATTGCCGTTTTGCTACCCCTGGCGGCACCGTTGTTACCTCTTCCGGCGGTATGCGGGTTTCTCCTCATCTGGCAATAGAAGCCATCCAACCCAATGATATCGACCTGCTGATTGTCTGCGGGGGCACTATCTGGCAAACCGACCAAGCGCCGGATGTCACCGCTTTGGTGGCTGCGGCCTATCAAAATCAGGCCGTCGTTGCAGGGATATGTGATGGCACTCGAGTATTGGCGCAGGCCGGGGTGCTTGATGCGGTTCGCCATACCTCCAATTCGGCACAGAACCTGTCGAGCTTGAACTATGGCGGGGCGGCGTATTACCAGGATGTGCCTTATGCCGTCGCCGATCGGCGGGTTATTACGGCACCCGGTACCGCACCGGTCAGCTTTATGGCCGCAATATTGCGTACTTTGGCAATAGGGGATGAAAATCTTGCTGCCTACCTTGCGATGCATGCCGCAGAGCACCGCAAGCCAGGTTAAACCGCTGTGATAAAGAGTGTCCAGGCGCCACCTCACGTGGAGATTGACTCTCGCTGGCCGAGGAGGTCGGGTTGTTTATGTGCCGACAAGGCTGCATAAGAGCGGGGCCGTCCTACTAGTTGTACCGCAGAGATGAGGCTGGACTCTGCGGGCACCTTGGGTTGCTGCGGCAAATCCGGCTGATTGGCCGAAGAGCGTTCGTTCAGATAGTGTCCTCCTCCCTGCAGCAGCCATTGATACAGCTCCTGATTGCATCTGAAATTCAGCTTGCGCATGGCGTTCTGCTTGTGTGCATTGGCGGTTTTATTGCTGATGTGCAGATAGTTGCCGGTATCCTGCCCGTTCATACCCCTATGTATACACCGCAACACTTCTTCTTCCCGTGAGGTCAACGGATACATACATGAGCAGCCGTGGTTGGGCGCTGCTGGTGACTCGCCGGACGAAAACAGCACGCTATCCAACCGTTGGTATAATGTGGCAAGAGACTGATGACGGTACAGCGCCCTGGTATTGCATCTTTCGCAATTCACCCTTGGCTTGAGTTGGTTCTTGTTGCGTCCCTGCTCGGTGATAAAGAACACCAGCGGGTAGTTTTTCCGCTGATGTAAGCGATAATGCCATGGGTAGCTGGTAACCAGATCGCCTAAAAACAGGATATCGATATCGCTGTCACTCTGGGTTTCCTCAAGCAGACGGATTTCCTGCTGGCGGGCTTGAAAAAAGGCTTGCAGCCCCAGGCCCAGACCATAGGTAAAATATCGGTCAGCGTCGATGATCATAATGGAAAGAGCTTGTTTCATGGCCTGAGTTCCTTTCAACCAACGTGTCCGCCCTACGTAAGTCGCAGTGACAGACACAGAGATAAATGTCAGTGGAAAAATGTCAAACGGTGGTCACTAGAGGGCCTGTTTAACCTTCTGCTGCAACGGATTCTTTTTCCCTTTTGGCTGGATGTTTAGGTGATAGAGAGGGTTCAGCAATATACCAGCGTAAACTGTTATTCAGAGCGCCGGAGGTAACATAAGCTTTTTTGTTTTCAACTAATCGCAGCAGATAGTAACGAGCAAGGTATATTGTTGTTTCTGAATATTCTGCTATTTCCCGTGTTTTTGGCCATTGAGTTTGTGGCGGAACGCCTGTGTGATGAATGTCTCGCTTGCAAAGGGCTTGTAGAGCACTAAAAACATTATTAAGTTGATTTTCCCTTTCTTTATTGGTGCGATAAGACATGTCACTACCTCCTTTTAATGTGTCTTGATGGGGCGATTCGAAATGGAATAATCTTACGCTGCTGGTTTTTCTTACTACTTTTTCTAGGCGATCACAGGGGAATACTGTCAGAATCACAACCCCCAGTTCTTCCTGCTGAGGCGTCAGTTTACCATTCTAAGCTATCACGGACTATTGTTTCGTGAAAATCAAATTTACGATCAATGAGTTCGCAAATATGGCATTTTGTAGCATAAAATACTGGGTAAATCGTTTTTGCGACCAAAGTCGTCGCAATAAGAATATTCTTGTATATATTTAAGTTTTTTATGGCGAAATTGCGCCATTCGAGAAACAACGCTTTCAAATTTTAAAGGTATTTGCAATAATTTTTTGGCGACAGGAGATGAGGTTGTCCGATGGAGTGGCCTAAGAATTTCCCTATCATAAAGGCTCTTGATCAATATTTTAATTGATGCGTGGCTGGTTTGTGATTGCGATTCTATCTATTCAAGGCTGTCGTATAAAGTTGTATTTTAATAATTCGCTTTATTCATCGGATGAAGCGCCGGGAAAGTGTTGTCTTTTCTGGCGAGCTACCCCTTCGCAAATAAGGGGAAGGAAAAGGATGCCTTCTTTTAAACCAAATGAAAGGATGCTGCCTGCTATATCAATAACCGTCAAAATAAAACAGCGTTGTGCTGATGGGCACCGGCTTTATTGGGCGGATAGATATATCTGGATTTCTCGTTAAATTAACGTTTTAAGGATAAAGAAAACATGAAACTGACTAACATTGCGCTGGCTACGGTTCTGTCTCTGGGTATGGTATCTCTGGCTAACGCTGATGCAGGTTCTGGCAAGGTAAATTTCGAAGGTAAAATCATTGATGCGCCTTGCTCTATCGCTCCAGAAAGCCTTGACCAGACCAAGAGTTTTGGCCAGGTAGCGAATGTGGCTCTGGTTAATGGTGGCAAATCCAGCGTGCTGAACTTTGATATCAAACTGCAAGGTTGCGATATCTCCAGCAAGAACAAAGTACAGGTCACCTTCGCAGGTCCTAATGGCGGCGCAACGGGTACCACTAACACCCTGTTGGCTATCACTGGTGTGGCAAAAGGTGCCAGCATCGCGATGTTTGATGGTTCTAACCAACCGATCACCCTGGGTACTGCGACTACCGTCCAGAACCTGATCGCGGGTAACAACACTCTGAGCTTCTCCGCCTATCTGCAGGGCCATGCAGGTACTACATTGGCGGATATCGAGGAAGGTGACTTCACCTCGACCACTAACTTTACCCTGGCATACAACTAATAGTCGGTTTGACTGCATGCGGATCCCGCATGCAGTTTTTGCTGTCCTTGTTGATTATGGGAGCCAGGGATGTCGGTGAATATTTATACGGCAACCTCGTTGTTTTTACTGGTGGGTGCCATCACTGCGCTGCCGGTTTGGGGGGGAAGCCAACTCAGTATGAATGGGGCGATAGTCGCCACCGCTTGCGATATTGATACTACCAGCCGCGACCAGACCGTTGATATGGGCACGCTGCCCTTCGATCGGATTGTCAATGACAGTCAGGCATTGGCACGGCCATTCAGTATCCGGCTGGTGAACTGCACGCTCAAGCACAGCAACGATAACATTCTGGGCAAGCAGCACTTTCGCGTCACGTTTGACGGCCGCAATGAGGACGGGCACTTCGGCGTAGAGGGAGAGGCACGCGGTGTTGCACTGGTGTTGAACGATGCGCTGGGGAATGAGGCCTCTCCAGGTAAGGAGTTGCCGCCGCAGACGCCGGTGTTGCAAGGCAAAGAAATGCGGCTGCATTACACCGCACGTATGGTCGCCAACAATCAGCCGTTACAGGTGGGCACTTATAGCGCCCAGGTGCGCTATCAGCTGGAATATCACTGAGCAGCAGGCTGACACGATAACGGATGGTCGGCACGCCAAGACAGATTGACTTCCCCGGCAGGGTATTCCCTTAAATAACAACCATAACGCCCGGGAAAGTTTTAACGCATAAAGGTCAATGGATGATGAGCACCCCACTGGTAGGAGTACAGGTTCCGCGCACCCGCTTGTTGCCGCTGTTGATTGCGCTGGCACTGATGAATGGCCAGGTTTTTGCCGCCAAACCCATCGAATTCAATACCGACGTGCTGGATATTCAAGAGCGCGGCAATATCGATTTAGGGCGTTTTTCCCGCAGTGGTTACGTGATGCCGGGAGAATACAGCCTGTTGATCAACGTCAACCAGCAGGAGTTGCCGGAACAGACGATCCCATTTTATCCAACGGAAAAAGATCCGAGCGTAACCGAAGCCTGCCTGTCTGCCGCCCTGGTGGAACAAATGGGGCTAAAGGAGGAGTTTACCCGCGATCTGGCCTGGTGGCATAACGGGCAATGCCTGGTGATCGATAGCCTCGCAGGGATGACGGCCCGCCCAGAACTGGGCAGCAACACCCTCTATCTCAGCGTTCCACAGGCTTACCTGGAATACAGTTCTCCCGATTGGGATCCTCCGGCGCGTTGGGATAATGGTATTCCCGGGCTGCTGCTGGATTACAACCTCAACGCTCAGAGCCAGCGCCAGGATCAAAATGACGGTGTCGAGAAAGGCTATAACCTGAGCGGCAACGGCGTAGTAGGTGCCAATGCGGGAAGCTGGCGGCTGCGTGCCAGTTGGCAGACACAGATTGACCATCAGACCGGCTCTGGGCAGTCCAGCCAGCAGAACTTTGAGTGGACCCAATATACCGCTTACCGGGCGATCGCACAGCTCCGGGCCAAATTGACGGTAGGTGAAGACTTCCTGAACTCCGATATTTTCGACAGCTTCCGTTACACCGGGCTAAGCCTGGTGAGCGACGACGCGATGCTGCCGCCGAACCTGCGTGGCTATGCGCCAGAGGTCAGTGGTGTGGCACGTACTAACGCCCGTGTGGTCGTCAGCCAGCAGGGCCGGGTGTTGTATGAATCCCTGGTGCCAGCCGGCCCGTTCCGTATTCAGGATCTGAGTAACGCAGTCTCGGGGCTGATGGACGTGCGGATCGAAGAACAGGACGGCAGCGTGCAATCGTTCAATATCAGCACGGCGAGTATTCCTTATCTGACCAGGCCGGGGATGGTGCGCTACAAGCTGGCGAGCGGGCGGCCAACGGACTGGCGTCACCGTACGCAGGGGCCGCTATTTGGCAGTGGTGAATTTTCGTGGGGCGTCAGCAATGGCTGGTCGTTGTTCGGTGGTGGCGTGGTAGCTGGTGACGAGTACAACGCCTTGGCTGTGGGGATTGGCCGCGACCTGATGGCGTTTGGTGCACTGTCGTTTGACGTGACCCAGTCGCGGGCAAGTTTGCCGCAGGGGGACACGTTGAGCGGGGGCTCCTATCGTCTGCGCTATTCGAAAAACTTTGACCAGATTGGTGGCCAGGTGACCTTTGCGGGCTATCGCTTCTCAGAACGCAACTTTATGACCATGGGGGATTTCCTGGAAGTGCGTAACCTCGGTACCCGTAGTCAGAGCGGCAAAGAGATGTACACCGTGTCCTACAGCCAGCAATTCCGCGAGATGGGGCTGACGGCCAACCTGAACTATGACCACCAGACCTATTGGGATCGGGACGCCAACGATCGCTACAGCCTTTCACTGATGCGCTACATGGATATTGGGCGCTTCAAGAACCTCAGCCTGTCGATGACCGGCTACCGCAATCAGTACAACGGGCAGAATGACGACGGAGTGTTCTTGTCACTGTCGCTACCGTGGGGCAACAGCGGCTCGGTGAGCTACAGCGGCACGTTGGATCGCAATGACAACACCCATCGGGTCAGTTACTCCGATCGGGTTGGCGATCGCGGCAGCTACCAGGTGAGCAGCGGCTGGACCCGCAAAGGGCCATTGGCCAGTGGCTTCTATAGCCATGAGGCGGATTGGGCACAGATTAATGCCACTGCCAGTGCTCAATCCGGCAGTTACAGCACGGTGGGCTTGGCATTGCAGGGCGGGGTAACGGCGACGGCGGAAGGGGCTGCGCTGCACCGGGTCGCTATCCCGGGCGGAACCCGTTTGCTGGTGGACACAGATGGTGTAGCCGATATTCCAATTCGCAACTACGGCGCGCCAGTGCGTACCAACCGCTACGGCAAAGCCGTGGTAGCCGACATGAACAGTTATTACCGTAACCGGGTGAATATCGATCTGGACAAGCTGCCGGATAACGCCGAAGCGATGAAGTCGGTGGTGCAGGCCACGCTGACGGAAGGCGCGATAGGTTATCGCCGGTTTGACGTGATTGCGGGTGAGAAGGCCATGGCGGTGATCCGTCTGGCGGACGGCACGATGCCGCCGTTTGGGGCGACGGTGCAGAACCTGAAAAAACGCGATGTGGGGATCGTCAGCGACGCTGGCAGCGTATACCTGAGCGGTATTGAGCGCGGTGAAACGATGACGGTTCACTGGGACGAACGGGCGCAGTGTGAACTGACATTACCGGCGGTGTTGCCAGCAAACGGTATGAGCGAACTGTTGTTACCTTGCCGGGCGATAACCCCGAAAACAGATACCACTGACCTGGCTGCAGTACAGACCAAGGCTGAGATAACACGATGAGAGATGATATGAAGAGAACCAATACGGGGATGGCGTTGGCCGCCGCAACCCTACTGTGCGCGCTGACGACGCAGGCTCAGGCCGCCATCGCACTGGATCGCACCCGGATTATCTTTCCCGGTGGCGATAAGTCGGTCAGCCTGAGTGTCAACAATGACAACCCGCAATTGCCATACCTGGCACAGGGCTGGATTGAAGATACCAAGGGCAACAAGGTGACCAGTCCGTTAACGGTGCTGCCACCGGTACAGCGTATCGAACCGGGTGCCAAGAGCCAGGTGAAGGTGCAGGCGTTACCGGTATTGAGCCAGTTGCCTCAGGATCGGGAAACCTTGTTCTACTTCAACCTGCGTGAGATCCCGCCGAAAAGTGACAAGGCTAACACCTTGCAACTGGCATTGCAGACGCGCATCAAACTGTTCTATCGGCCAAAGGCGTTGGTAAAGACCACCACCGAAATGGCGACGCCGTGGCAGGACCAACTGACGTTGACCAAACAGGGTGACAAATATGTAGTGAACAATCCGACGCCGTACTACGTGACGCTGGTGGATGCGGGCAGCAGAAAGGGCGTGAGCGCCACGGGTTTCGAACCCCTGATGCTGGAACCGAAAAGCAGCGCTCCTTTAGGCGTGAGCGCATCGGTATTAGGGGGATCGCCAGTGCTGACTTACGTCAACGATTATGGCGGCCGTCCAGTGCTGACGTTCCGTTGCGGCGGAGCGGATTGCCAGGTGGAACCGGTGAAGAAGAGTTAATTCAAACCGCTCGTGCCAGGTAACAGGGAGAGGGCGCGGATCAGGTCAGCAAGGAGAGAACGTATGCAACAATATTACCCTGTTCCTGGCAAGCATCGCCGGGGGGGAATGAAAGTGAGGGCCTCGGGCTGCTGTCTTGCCGGGGCGCTATTCAGTGTCTTGCTGACGAGTGTTCCGGCCAGTGCGATGCCAGTGAACGTCAGGGGAACCATTATACTGCCACCGCCCTGTACGATTAATAATAATCAAACCATTCGGGTGGACTTTGGCGATGAAGTGATGACCACCCGGATTGATGGCGTCAACTATAAGCAGACCATTGTCTATAGCCTGGATTGCGACATTCAGAAATCCAACGATCTTAAAATGAGCATTCAGGGCGGCACGGCTGGCTTTGGAACCGGATTATTAAGCACCAGTAAAAGCGATCTGGGTATTGCTTTGTACTATGGGACACAGCAGCTGAATATCAATACCTGGTTTAACTACAGCTATCCCAATAAGCCGGTGTTGTATGCGGTGCCGGTCAAGCGTAGCGGGGCCACTCTGACGGGGGGCGAATTTACCGCCTCCGCGACGTTATTAATTGATTACCAGTAAGGGAGCAAAGATATGCGAATTCTACTGTTATCCCTACTGGCTGCGGGTATAAGCGGCTTTTTACCTGCGGTATTTGCGGCTGGGGGCGATATGGAGTTTCGGGGAACGCTGCTTGAGCCGCCGCCTTGTACCATTAACAGCGGTAATAATATTATCGTTGATTTTGGCCTTAAGGTCGGTGTCAAAAAAGTGGATGGCGTCAACTATATGCAGGACATTAATTACGATCTGGTCTGTGAGCCGAATACCCACAGCTGGGCGTTGAAACTGAAGCTGACGGGAAACCCCATCTTTTTTGATAACGCGGCGGTGCAAACCAATATTAACGGACTGGGGATTAAAATCCTGCGTGACGGCCAGCCCTTTGTGCTTGGCAGTGAAATAACCATCACGCCAGCCAGTAAACCCCAGCTTAAAGCCGTCCCGGTGCAACAGGCTGGCATCGTGTTAACGGAAGGCGCGTTTGAAGCCACAGCCACGCTTCAGGCTGACTATCAATAACGGGGAGGTAATATCATGCGAATTTCGGCACTGTTACTGGCCCTGGCGGTAGGTCTTGTCGGTTTATCCAGCTCGTTGCAAGCGGTCGATAACGTACGTTTTAGAGGCGCACTGGTTGCTGACCCTTGCACATTACGAGTCACCGATGAAAATATCACTATCGATTTTGGTTCGATCGTCGAGAAGTATCTTTACCTCAACACCCGCACGCTAGGGGTACCGCTGGTATTACATCTTGATGATTGTGATCTTAGCCTGGGTAATATGGTCAAGTTGACCTTTTCCGGCACGGAAAACAGCAGGCTGAATGGCCTGTTGGCAATATCCGGGTCTAGCCAGACCAGCGGTATTGGCATCGGTATTGAAACGCAACAGGGAAATAAGGTGGCGATCAATACAGGCAGCTATAACCAAGGACTGATCACGGGCAATAACACCATTAGTCTGCGGACCTATGTGCAGGGGGAACCCGATGCGATTAGCCAAAAAACCATTAACCCTGGTGAATTTACCGCCAGCGCGACGTTCTTATTGGAATATGAGTAGCCTGTAACACGGCTTACCCTGAAATCGACGGCGTAACTAATCACTACGCGATAGATAAGGGATGATCACAGGGGTATTTATGCAAGCCATTAGAGTGATGCTGTTAGCTGTCATGTTGCTGACAGCTTCTAGCGCCAATAGCGCGATTTATTCTTATATTACTCGTAGCGAGGGCACACCCTCGAATGCCAAATATTGGTGGACCATTGAATATTGGGACACCGTTGATGCTACGCCGAACCCCTGTTACGGATGGGCACAATGCACTGTCTTTATCGGCCACCGACATAGTGATGCCGGGGAGGCTGGCAACTGGGTCTCGGATGGTAACGAATATCTTGATGGTGTTCAGGGATATCGGACGGTTGGCGATATAGGGGCTGCTTTTCAGCGCAGATATGCGTTGCCTCGCAGCGGCACCCAGAGCCACAACGGGCCAGCGGTGACTCAGGAATGCGTCGGGATATACTTTAAGGCGTCAACAGGCACGTCAGGTGCGTTTGGTAGCCCTATGATGGCCAGCAGTCTATGTGGGATCGTACCGCCGCCGGTGGGCAAGTGCGAGTTTACCGACACCAGCCTTGAGCTGACCCACGGCCAGGTGCAACTGAGGGATATTGAAGGACATCAGGCACGGCAAACAGGTTATGTCCGTTGTACGCAAGAAATGGATGTAATGGTCTACCTTGCCGGGTCTGCCGGTAACGGTATGGTCAACCTCAGAAACGACGGCAGCCTGCAAACCCGCTTGACCATTGCTGGCGTGAGTGGCTCTACCGGGGTCAGAGTTCATGCTTTGGCGGGCGTCAAGATGCCGCTGGAGTTTGCTTCTACCCTGACTAAAGTGGGGGCCGTGGAGGCAGGTGATTTCTTCGGTTCGGCTACCGCGATCCTGACCATGCCATAGCGTTTTCCTGCTCGCCACGATAACAGGCTGAGCCAGTGCCGTGTTGAGGTAAGTTTCTGCAACTGATAGCAAACTCGATCGGTCCTCTCTCCTTTTGGGAGAGGGGCCATTAATCAATCAGCCCTTCATCAGGCTTTGCGCACCGTGAATTCCAGCGCCAGGCCAATGAGCGTCATGTTTTTTACTGACTGAGCTTCGGTGACCGGGACGAGGCTTCCCTGGAATTTCAGCTTCTTTAACGGCCCATTGATGACAAGTTTGGCTCGCAGGTTAGGGAGTGAGTGTGGGCAAATGGGGTAAATGACCCTCCCTTTAATGGCGACCGGGATGTTCCGCAGATCAATACGTTGCAACACGCCTATCGAGGCATACAACACCGCCACCGGCGTTATGGATGCCAAAGGAAGCGGCGTCACGCTGATAAAATCCAGTAATAATTCGGGTTTGAGATAATGCAGGCCGTCATGAGGGACGGTGACGCCGGGGATCTCCGGCATCGCAAGCGTTTTAGGCAAAGAGGATGAGTCGGTCATGGGATCTGCCTTGGTCTGGAGTTGCTGCTGGAGCGTTATCCTGCCCTCACTGAACATCCCCTCTACCAAACCTCCTTTGTTACCTCGCAAGCAAGCCCCGGTGTCAGATAATTTGGAAAACGGGATCCAGCGCACGACTCAGGTCTAATTTACAGGCGCAGTTCATAGGCAGCGCCCGTTATGTTTGCCATCAAATATCAACATTGCCCAGACAGACAAAAGCGCTTTCCTTATCCAGCAAATAGGGGCGCAAATAACCCACCGTGCTGCACATCGGCAAAATATCCGCCGACAGTTTTATCCCCAATGTATCGATCAGATAGGTTCTACGCTGCTGCATCCGTTGCCATAGCTGTGGATACTGCCGTTGGATCTCCTCCTTCAGCGATTCATCCGCCAGTAACACGGTGCTTTCGGCAGAGACACCACCAAAGTTGGGCACTGAGGGAATGATATCAATCTGCAGGATCATACCGCTCAACAGCTTTTGCTGAGAGCCTTCATATATGGGGGAAGACATCCACTCTTCTTCAGCGGTCAAGTGCCCAGGGCACAGCGACCAACCGTATTTCGATCGCGGTAATATCGCTTCTACATGATCAAACAGCTCGCCGCCACGCATGCCCACGCTAATCACTTCAAGCCAGTGGGCATAGGCTGAGAAATAGGGCTTGGCGACCGCATCCAGATAGTTTTTCGCCTCTGCCGATAACTCACCATCCGCGTTTACCGCATAGCCCGCCCGGCTGGAGGCCCCGCCGCGATAGCCTACGGTTAACGAGATCGTGTCACCATACTTCACGGTGTTTGCGGTTGGGAACAGGTTGCCCTTGATAAAGCGTGGGCCGCTGGCAGCTATGGTGACGATACTCGGATGCTGGCCATAGCGCACCAGGCAATCCCCTAACGCTTGCTCTGTGACGCCAGGGGCCAGCTTATTCATGGCATCCAGAATGCAATCTGAAGCTAATGCCGCACCATATTCGTAGTGAGCCACCTCGTTGGCATTATTGACCGTTCTCACGCCGTTTTCGCCGATAAACAAATCGGTCTCATTGGACAAGCAGGCCTCATCGCCGACGATGCTACGGATGGTGTCGACGATAAATGACGGCAGGTCATAGATTTTTTTGTTAATTTCAGACCCGTCGGTAAACATCTTCCAGCCAACCAGGCCGGTGCGGGTATTTTCCCGTACACCAGCTTCAATCAGCAGTTCCTTAATCGACTTGTCGTTCCTACCAGGTTGGTTTGGTAATGAAAATTGAGATAGGTGTACGGCCTTGGCTTGAATTCGCGCCTTGGTAACTTTATTGAGGTTTTCGTTGCCCAGCACCAGTGTCATTTCGCCATCGGCGTTGATAATCAATAAGGCTTCTTCAAAGCGGGTGAAAAAACCAACCAGATATTCAAAATTGCTGCCGTGCTCTACATCGCAATAAATCACCAGTTGATCAAGTCCACGCTGTTTCATCATGCTGAGGAGGTGGCTTTTTCTTTGTTGGATGGTTTCATCCGTTAACGCAATGGGAACGCCAGAACAGTCCTGTTGCGGCTCCTGGATTTTTTGCAATCCCACTACATAGTTTTTCATGCGATCCTCTCTGGCCAAGTGTGATTTCGAGCAACCGAACGTGACATCGAAGATAGCATGTTTACGGCTCTGTTGACGGGCAGAAATACTTACGGGCAGAGGCAGTGTATTTTTGGACTCATAGCATGTAATTCAATGTGGGTTATTATTTTAAAAACTCCTCATATATGATCACCTCTCAATAACGTTTCATAATATCGCTACACTCTGGCTTGACCTGGTTTACCGTCTGGAAACGGAGCTGCGGACGCAACGAACTCTTCACATTGAACAATAATTCCCTGAAGTAGCGAAGTTGATGGTGATGCTTCACTGTTTCATGGCGTGACAACTGCAGTATAGCAAAAGTCGTACTGCCGATTTTTTAGTCGATCAGCAAGTCATACTCGCCCCGCTCGGCGGTCAGCAGAAGGCCGATGGGTTGGCCTGCACTGCCCACGGTGTGGGGCGGATATTTCTTATTTCCCTTAATGCGACAGAGCCAGGAAAAATATCATCAGTAAGCTTTATATGCAGAGGAGTTAACGTAAAAACTGAATCTTGGTAATCGATGAAATGATTGGGTTACACAATATCACGGCGGGATTATTCTTAATAATGCATGGAGGTAATTTTTAGTTTTATTGTTGATTGAGGGAATTGTCTGTTAAAAACATAAGAATCACTCATATTGAATGCTTGACCTGAAAAATTAATTTAAGTAACCTTGAAAAAGTAATCAATAATAACTTTAATTTAACATTTCGCACGGTATTCAATTGCTTATGTCGATTTGACAAGATTAATCATCTTGAGGCTGGCGTATTATGGTTGCGAGGTTCACCACGCTGATTCGTCTTAACGGTATGGGATTGTTGATATTTCCAACAACATGCTTGCCATAATGTATTGATCTTGGGCTAGGTTATTTTAGTTATTATAGATCTGCGTGATGATTTAATCGGCTAGGGGCTTGGCGGCTCGAGATTAATAGCAATATCCAAACAGTCAGGACAGAACATTCCCATGTTAACAGGACGAACAAAACGCGGTTTGATCGGCGGTGCCGTTTTGCTGGTGCTCGCCGTGCTGGTTTATCGTTATTCAAGCCATTTGCCACCTGATGATTATAAAACGGTTAAGGTAGTGCAGCGCGATTTTCAATATAACGTCCTGGCCACCGGGCAACTGGATGCCGTGCGCAAGGTCGACGTGGGGGCGCAGGTCAGTGGACAACTTGTCAGCCTTAAGGTCGAGATTGGCGATAAAGTGCAGAAGGGGCAATTGCTCGGCGTTATCGATCCGCAACAGGCGCAAAACAGTATTCGTGAGGGGGAAGCCACAATTCTGCAATTGCAGGCCCAGTTGCAACAGGCGCAGGCAGAACGACAGTTGGCAGAGGTCACCTTGCGGCGTAACCGTGAACTGGCCAGCAAACAGGTGGTGTCGCGTCAGGATTTGGATCAATTGACGACCGATCTGGCGGTGAAAATGGCGCAGGTGGACAACACCAAGGCGCAGATCGCTAAAAATCAGGCCAGCCTGGACACCGCCAAGAACAATCTGGCTTATACCCGCATTGAAGCCCCTATGGACGGTGACGTGGTGCAGATCACCACCTTGCAAGGGCAGACGGTGATCGCGGCGCAACAGGCACCGAACATTCTGACGCTGGCCGATCTAAGTACCATGTTGGTAAAAGCCCAGGTGTCTGAGGCGGACGTAATCCACCTCAAGCCGGGGCTGAAAGCCTGGTTTACCGTGCTGGGTGATCCGAGCAAACGCTTTGAGGGGGTGTTGAAAGATATTCAACCCACGCCAGAGAAGGTCAACAACGCCATTTTTTATTACGCGCGCTTTGAAGTACCCAACCCGCAAGGCCTGCTACGCCTGCAAATGACCGCGCAGGTGCAGATCCAACTTTCTGGTGTCAACGATGCGCTGGTGATCCCGCTGGTGGCATTAGGGGAGCAAGTCGCCGACAACCGCTACCACGTCTCGGTATTGCATCAGGGTAAAGCAGAGCAGCGGGAAGTGACCATTGGCATTCGTAACAACCTGGATGTGCAGATTGTCAGTGGGCTAAAGGCGGGTGAAGAGGTGATTGTCAGCCACGACGGTGCGGAGGCCAACGGATGACGGCACTGTTGGAATTGATTGGTATTCGGCGTAGTTATCAATCTGGCGATCAAACCCTGGAAGTACTGAAAAGCGTCAGCCTGCGGATCGATGCTGGTGAAATGGTTGCGATCATGGGAGCTTCGGGCTCCGGCAAATCAACGTTGATGAATATCCTCGGCTGCCTGGACAAACCCAGTGCCGGGACTTACCGCGTGGCTGGGCAGGACGTGGCCGCGCTTGATGGTGATGCGCTGGCCGAGCTGCGCCGCGAGCATTTCGGATTTATCTTCCAGCGTTATCATTTGTTGCCCCATCTGAGTGCGGTGCATAACGTCGAGGTGCCTGCCATTTACGCCGGCGTGGGTAATATGGCACGCCGCGAAAGAGCAGTAGCTTTGTTAAAGCGCCTGGGGTTGGGGGAACGCATTGCCTACCGGCCAGGCCAGCTTTCCGGTGGGCAACAGCAGCGTGTCAGCATTGCGCGGGCACTGATGAACGGTGGTCAGGTGATCCTGGCGGATGAGCCAACCGGCGCGCTCGACAGCCATTCCGGTGAAGAGGTGATGTCGATCCTCAAGCAACTGTGTCAACAGGGGCATACCGTGATCCTCGTCACGCACGATCCTGCGGTTGCACGACAGGCGGAACGGGTTATCGAAATCCGTGATGGGGAAATCATGAGCGACTCGCGTCCTTTGTCAAAGGTGGGGTCGCCATCGAAACCATTGTCGCTGACGTCACTCTCCCCTTCCTGGCAGCAGATGACAGACCGTTTTCGTGAGGCGCTGATGATGGCCTGGTGGGCGATGGCGGCCAACAAGATGCGCACCCTGCTGACCATGCTGGGGATCATCATTGGTATCGCCTCAGTCATCTCGATCCTGGTCATTGGCGATGCGGCCAAACAGAGCGTGTTGGCCGAGATCAAATCTATTGGCACTAATACCGTGGATATCTATCCCGGCAAGGATTTTGGTGATGATGACCCGACCTATCGCCAGGCGTTGAAATATGACGACCTCAGTGCGCTGCGTGAACAGCCTTATGTCAGCGTCCTTTCGCCGACTATCCGCAGCAGTATGCGTTTACGCTTTGGCAATATTGATGTGGCGGCAAATGTTTCCGGTGTCAGTGAGCAGTATTTCCGGGTTTACGGTATGGCCTTTTCTCAGGGGGCGGGGATCGATGTCGGGCAAGTACAGTCCGGTGCGCAGGTGGTGGTGATCGATACCAATACGCAACGTCGGCTGTTCCCTCTGCGGAAAAATGCCATAGGCGAGGTGATCCTGGTGGGCAATATGCCCGCGACCGTGGTAGGCGTGGCGGAGGAAAAGCAGTCAATGTTTGGCAGCAGCAAGATGCTCAATGTATGGGTACCTTATACCACGATGGCCAACCGGTTGACGGGAAATGACTACTTCGACTCGATCACCGTGCGCATCCGTGATGGTTATAACAATCAGGAGGCAGAGCAGCAATTGACACGTTTGCTGACGTTACGCCATGGCAAGAAAGATTTCTTTACCTACAACATGGATAACCTGGTGCAAACGGCGGAGAAAACCACCCGCACAATGCAACTGTTTTTAGCTCTGGTCGCGGTGATCTCACTGATCGTCGGGGGAATTGGGGTGATGAATATCATGCTGGTCTCGGTCACCGAAAGGACGCGTGAGATTGGTATACGAATGGCAGTAGGCGCCCGGTCAGGCGATGTGCTGCAACAGTTCCTGATCGAAGCGGTGCTGGTTTGCCTGGTGGGCGGCGCTTTGGGGATCGCTTTGTCACTCGTCATTGGTCAATTGGTGCAGTGGTTGATGCCAGGCTGGCAGATCAGTTTCCCGCCCACCGCTTTGTGGAGTGCTTTCCTGTGTTCCACCGCTATTGGCATCGTGTTTGGTTATCTACCTGCTCGCAGTGCTGCACGGCTGGATCCGATTGACGCATTAGCGCGCGAATAGTAAGCCAAACTCTACATTTACCATTATTAGTGAACTTGCCTGGCCATTATTTAGCTGGGCGAGATGGGGTTAACCCGATAAATGCTGAATGGCACCATGCCATGCAGATGTCATCTATTACTGTAACACGGCAATCTTCCATTAGGCCGTGTATTTTCAATTTTACAGTTTGTTTGCAGTATCTCTCAAGGAGTAATGACCATGATGAAAGGAAATATGGAATTGATCACGCTTACCCCCTATCAGACGATTTTTTATCATGAATGGTTACAGGATCCAGGTCGCAGTGATTACAATATTGTGACTGACATTACCCTTGAGGGTGAAATAGACAAGCAAAAGTACGGCGAGAGTTTTGAACAAATGCTCAATGAGCACTTTATTACTCGCCATAATATTGATGAGGGTTCTGATGGGCCATTTTGGGTGCCAAGAGAACCCGTTTGCAATTTAATTACCTATCATGATTCCCCCCTGACGGATGAAGAAATTTTCGATCTGGTATCAGCCCCTTTTGATTTGCGCAATGGGCCTCTGGTTCGGCTGCATCTGATCACCCTTGGTGCTGAGCGATACCGTTCTCTGATTATCTTCCACCATATTGTTATCGATGGTATCAGTACCGATGCAATCTGGGATAAATGGCGTAAACGTTATAACGGCATTGACTATCAGGTGCCGTCATTGCAGGTTCAGGGCGCTATGCACCAGCGGCTTTGCCAAAATTTTACCATGCTGCTGGAGGAAAGAGGCGAGCAGATGCGGGAGTTTTGGCGCACGCGGCTGAGCGATCTTGACGGCGTTGATTTACGTTTTTTAAAAACGAGTCGGCAGCTTGCTACCACGGCAACACGGCCTCAAGTCGATGAATTACTGTTTGGGTTTGATGAACAATGTAGCCTGCGTGTCCATAAGTTACTGCGTAAGTACAAGTTGACCACTTACCTGTTTGGGCAGATGGTGATGGCCCTGCTGCTACATAAAATGTCGGGGCAAAAAGCCGTGGCGCTCGCTTATCCGGTGGCGATATCGGAGGGTAAGGAACTGTTGTATGGCGCACATGTCAATACCTTGGCAATCGATTATCGATTCACGGATGAGTCGACAATGCGCAGCGTTATTGACGGCATTCATCATTTTTACAAATCCTTAAAACAGACCAAGGCAAAGTATTTACCCGTCCATGAGATCCTGGCCTGTGGTGCAGGTAGCGGCATACTCGATGTGGCTTTTGCACAAACTTTTCTACGCGACCATCGTACGCATTTTAGCGGTATAGTAGATGAGTCGATCAACCACCAGTTTCATATTGATCTGGTCAGTACATTGCTTTTTGAGCAGGAAGTGTCAGCGAGTGGTATCAATTATCGCGTCAGGTTTGATCGTAACGTGCTGGATGCACCGTTGGTTGAAAACCTGATCGAACTCTATCGTAATCTATTTATTAACACGCTGGATATACTGACCGCTGGCGAAGTCGATACGCCAATAAATAACATCAATCTGGTCTCTCATTGGCCGTCAGTGCAATATTCTCGCCATACCTCAGTGGCAGCTCCCGCACCACAACATTCGATTGTCGAACAATTTGAGCAGATTGCTGCGACTTTCCCAGCACGTAACGCCATCATCTGCGGGGATGAGATATTATCCTATCAGCAACTTAATGAGCAGGCCAACCGCCTGGCGGACTACCTTCGGCATGAGCTGCGGATTAAAACCGGCGATTTGGTCGCCCTGTGTTTGGAAAAATCGGCGGCGATGCCAGTATCTATACTGGCTATCCTTAAGGCCGGAGCTGCCTATGTCCCCCTTAATCCTGGTGAAGCAGAACGCCGGCTGGGCTTTATTTTGCAGGACACTGGCGCTAAAGCCATATTGTGTGACAGTGTAAGCCTGACCTATCTCAATCAGATTACCGACCTACCGTCGCTACCGGTTGTGGCCGTTGACGATCCCGAATTCCAACGCGAACTGGCTGCCCGGCAGCGAGCCGAAGATCTGGGTGTTGCCATCCCGTTGAACCAGTTGGCCTATGTCATTTATACCAGTGGCACCACAGGCAAGCCTAAAGGCGTCATGATTGAACATGCGGGGCTGATCAACCTTGCGCTTGCTCAGGGGGAAGCTTTTGGCCTGGCGCCCAATGACGTGTCGGTGAAGCAATGCCTTTGGTATGCGGCCTATGTTTTTGATGCGCACGTCTCAGAGTTATTTACGGCCATTGCCAATGGGCATGCGTTGCATATTCTGCAGGAAGACAAGCGCAAGGATTTTGACGCGTTGGCTGACTATATTGCCAAGCATCACATTGATATTGCGACCATCCCACCGGCTTTATTGGACAAAAGCTGTCTGTTGCCTCTGGCTACGCTGGTGGTGGCTGGAGAGCCTTGTAATCGCGAGATTATGGAGCGTTATCGTTTACAGGGAACCACGGTCATTAATGCTTATGGCCCGACGGAAAGCAGCGTCTGCGCGACGTTGCACTATTACCAAAGTGGCGACAGCAATCTCAATATCGGCCTGCCGTTGCCCAACCTCGATGTGCATATTGTCGACCAGCACCTGGCGCCAGTCCCCGTCGGCGTGATCGGCGAGCTCTACATTAGCGGTGTTGGCTTGGCCCGTGGCTACCTGAATGATGCGCAGCAGACTGAGCAGGTCTTTATCGCCAATCCATTCCAGAGCGACGAGCAAAAGCAGCGCCATGAGGCTGCAAGGCTGTATAAAACGGGTGACCTGGTCCGCCGTCTGGCTGACGGTAGTATCGAGTATATCGGCAGGCGAGATGCTCAGCTCAAGATCCGTGGCTTCAGAATTGAATCAAGCGAAATTGAAATGCAGCTTGCCCAGATCCCGGAAATTACTCAAGCCGCGGTCATTGCGCATCGACTGCAGACAGGCGTGCTGTCATTAGTCGCTTACTATGTCGCGGATGCGGCATTGGACAAACAACGGATCACCGAACACCTGAGTGGCTGTTTACCCGAGTATATGATCCCGGCGCTTTATATTCATCTAACGGCATTCCCTCTGACGGTTAACGGTAAATTAAACCGTGCCGCGTTGCCGCAGCCGGACTGGAGTGGCCAAGATGATTATGTTGCGCCAGAAGGCCCGCTGGAAATTGAGCTGTGCCAAATCTATGGTGAAATTCTAGGGCAGGCGTCAGGTCATGTCGGTGCCAATGATGATTTCTTCAAGTTGGGTGGCGACAGTATCAGTGCCATTCAGATGGTCAGAGTGGTTCGTCAGAGATTAAAGGGCACGATACGGGTAAAAGATATCTTTGATTGTAAAACCGTCCGCTTGCTGGCCCGGAGTATCGTTTTTGACGGTGATGCGGAGCAAATCAAACACTTGTCCGAACCGGGGCTATTGCAAGGCCCGGTGCAATTGCTGCCAATCCAGAAATGGTTTTTCGATCGTGTAGATGACGGCACTTTTGCCCATTATCAGCACTGGAACCAATCCTTTGTATTGGATGTTCCCCGGTTGGATACGGCAATACTCAACAAGAGTCTGGCGTTGTTATTTGCCTATCATGATGCACTCCGGCTCACCTTTACGCGTGACAGCAAAGGCGGTTACCGTCAGCAATACCAAGCAGAAACCGGTGACATACCGTTATCGGTGATTGATAACGCCATCAGTGCCGAACAGGAACTCGAGCTGTTTAATCAGTGGCAGCGCGATTTTGATATCTTTGGCGGGAAACTGTGCCATGTGGGCTACATAATCGGCGCAAATGCGGCACGAGCAAAGTTACACTTTGCTTTTCATCACCTGATTATTGATGCGGTCAGTTGGCATATTATCAAACAGGATCTGGAAAGCATTTACCGAGCGCTGGCAGAGAGTGCGGCGGAGATTGACGATCCGGTTAAAATTTTGGGTGATAAACCCACCAGTTATCGCCAGTGGGTGGCTCAGGTGCTGGACTTCTCCAACCATCAGGGAGCCGAGGCCGAATCGGTGTATTGGCATCAGGCTATTGCTGGCCTTGAGGAATATCGCCAACGGTTAACACCACTTTTCACTGCTCCGTCACTGAGTCAGCGCGAGTTATCGTTAAGCAAACCGTTAACGCAGAGCCTATTGGGCAAGATACACCCAGTACTCAATACGCAGGTTAACGATATTCTGTTGGCAAGTTTCGTTGAGGTACTCGGTGCGTTTACCGGCCTGAATACGCAGTACCTGACTTTGGAAGGGCATGGCAGAGAGCCGCTTGATGCCCGCGTCGATGTCAACCGTACGGTAGGTTGGTTGACCAATATGTACCCTGTCCGTTTGAGCTGCGATGGCGATTGGCTTAAACGGATCGTCAGCGTAAAAGAGAACCTGGCCGGGATCCCTCGCCGGGGCGTTGGGTTTGCACCGCTGATCGGGTATGGGGCGGACCATCTTCCACCGATCGCCTTTAACTATTTAGGGCGCTTTGATGAGTCGCAGCAGGAGGGCTGGTGCTTCAGCCCACAGGACAGTGGTAAAACCGTTGCGCATGAAAATGGTGAAGCGCAACTGCTGAGTGTCAACGCGGGAGTTATTGGCGGGGAGCTGAGGGTCCGCCTTTCCGGTTATCTGCCAGACGAAACATTGCAACAGTTGGCCAACCATTATCTTGTTGCGATTGAAGGCGTTATTGCGCGCCTGCTGGCGGAAAATCGCACTTACCTGACGGCGCAGGATATTGAAGGTGTGATATCTCAACAGACGCTCGATGGTTTGCAGCGTGATAGCGAACTGGAGTCGGTTTATCTGGCCAACAGTTTACAGGAAGGCTTTATTTATCATGCCGTCTCGCAGGGGGACATCGACGATGCCTACCATAGCCAGATGTTCTGGGATTATGACAATGCGCTGGATATTGGCTGTCTGAAACAGGCGTGGTTGCAAGCTCAGCAGCAGTATCCAACGCTGCGCTCGCGTTTTGACTGGCATGAAGAACTGGTGCAGATTGTTGATACCCATGCCCCGATGAACTGGCATTTCTTCGATCTCAGCGAGCAGAGTTCGGATCAACAGAGCGCATTTTTCACCGACTTATGTACCCAAGATCGCGCACAGCCTTA
The DNA here is from genome assembly GCF_051654945.1 of Serratia sp. (in: enterobacteria). Classification (GTDB taxonomy): domain Bacteria; phylum Pseudomonadota; class Gammaproteobacteria; order Enterobacterales; family Enterobacteriaceae; genus Chania. The sequence goes on along the minus strand of NZ_JBOFZA010000091.1, from coordinate 270,802 downwards.
CGATTTGTCGATCGGTGGGTTGTTCCGTGTCTATGTGGTCAAAAATGCGGATGAACGTTATCGCTGCATTTTCAGCTGTCATCACGCCATCCTGGATGGCTGGAGTAACCCGCTACTGATTGAAGCCGTACATAAACGCTACCTGGCCTTGTTGCGTAATGAGCCGTGGGATCAAGCATCCGACACCGGTTTTCATCAAGTTCAGCGCTATATGCAGGCTCACCGCACCGACCATTTACAGTACTGGCGGGATTATCTGACACAGCTGGATGAACCTGAAGATTTGAATATCTTGCTGTGCGGGCAAGCGAAGCAGGTTCATTTAAATGAATACAAGCATATAAAACTAGCGAAAGAAAAATCGCTGATTTTTGCGGGGCAGAGTTATCACCAACTGAAATCTTTCAGCGCGGAGAACGGGGTTACCGTGAACGCGGTATTGCAATATTGCTGGCATAAAGTGCTTAGTATCTATTCTGGCAATCCTGCGAGCATCGTTGGCACCGTGGTTTCGGGCCGAAACCTGCCTGTCGAGGGGGTAGAACAAACCGTAGGATTACTGATCAATACGCTACCGCTGATCGTCGACCATCAGCAAAAAGTGGCGGTGCTCACGGCCATTCAGCAGTTGCAAAACGACATCCACGAAGCGAATAGCCGTAGCCATGTCAACCTGGCGCAGTTGCAACCCTCAGGTAACCGCCTGTTCAACTCGTTGTTTGTATTTGAAAACTACCCAATGCCCAGCGGGGATTTTGAGGGGGGATTGCGGCTGCATTTCGGCAGCGCCAAAGAGAAGCAAGATTATCCTTTGGTGATCACGGTGCTTGAACAGCAGCATCTGGCATTGAGCCTGCACTATGCCGGCGAGCTGTTTGACGACGCGACGATCGCACAACTGCTGAATACGATGCGGACACTGGTTGAAAATATTATTCATGGTGCGCAGCAGCAACAAGATAAGTTGAGTTATCTGGAAGCGCAGCAGCATCAAATGATCATCCACCAGTGGAATGATACCCGCAGACCTTATGCCTGCGATAAAACCCTAGCTACGCTGTTTGAGGAACGTGTCGCACTCTCACCCGATCATATCGCCGTAGAGTTTAACAACCTGGCGTTATCGTATTCGCAGTTAAATCAGCAAGCGAACCAGCTAGCGCGTTATCTGCAGAAAACCTGCCATATTCGCGCCAACGATCTGGTAGCTATTTATCTGGATCGCAGTGAGCAACTGGTCGTTGCCATACTGGCGATACTGAAAGCTGGCGGGGCCTATGTGCCGATCGACCCGGATTCACCCGATGAGCGTAATGGCTTTATTATCGCGGACGCCAACGTAAAAGCGGTGCTTTGCCATCAGCACGCGGTGAAAACATTAAGCCGCATGGCACCAGACATGCTGCTTATACCGCTGGATACACCAGAAACCGCGGGGCATTTGGCGCGTTACTCAACCGATAATCCGTGCAACCACACCTGCGCCAGCGATTTGGCCTATGTGATTTATACCAGTGGCACCACCGGGCGCCCGAAAGGAACGCTAATCGAGCAAAGGTGCGTCAATCGATTGGTGATCAACCCCAATTATGTGGAGCTTGGCGAGCGCGATCGCATTCTGGGTATTTCTGGTTATCAGTTTGATGCCTCAATTTATGACATCTTCGGTGCGCTGTTAAACGGTGCCGTGTTAGTGCTGGCCGATAAGCACAACATTCTGGATTTAAACCGTTTTAGCCAGCTTATTGTCGATCGCCAGATCACCAACTTCTTCGTGACCACCGCATTCTTTAATACGCTGGTCGATGCGGCACTGCCTGCCTTGCAATCATTGAGCTATGTGTTGTTTGGCGGCGAGCAGGTGTCCGTGAGCCATGTTAATCGTTTCAGGGCGCTGTACCCTCAGGTGAAGCTGGTTCATGTTTATGGGCCGACGGAAACCACGACCTTTGCTACCAGCTATTTGACCAATGCGGCGTCGGAAGAATTTGATCATACCGTCCCGATAGGCCGACCTATCACTAACACCCAACTGTACCTGCTCGACAATCACCTGCGCCCGGTTCCGCAGGGAGCCGTTGGTGAACTTTATATTGGTGGCGCTGGTGTTGGGCGTGGCTACCTGAACAATCCACAGGCTACCGCCGACGCTTTTATTGCCAATCCTTTGTGTGACGATGCTGACAATGCCCGCCTCTACAAAACCGGTGACCGAGGGCGCTATTTACCGGACGGCAACATCGAATATCTGGGTCGTACTGACTTCCAGGTTAAAATCCGTGGGTTCCGCATCGAGCCTGGGGAAATCGAGGCCCGCCTGGTCGAGCATCCTGCCATCCATCAGGCGCTGGTCATAGCCAGACGCAATCAGGACGGGCACGCCCACCTGACGGCATACTATGTCGCGCAGGCCCCTCTGGACCAGGAGACGTTGCACGACCATCTGCAACAGGCGTTGCCCGACTACATGATCCCGTCGGCTCTGGTTCACCTGACTTCTCTGCCGATGACCGTCAACGGCAAGGTGGATCGTGCCGCGCTGCCGGTGCCCACCTTTGAGGCGCAGGCCGACCGGGTGGCACCAGAGACCGCGACCGAGCACCAACTGGCCGAGGTTTTTGCGGAGCTGCTCGGCATTCCACAAGACAGCCTCAGTGTCCTTGACGATTTCTATCGCCTGGGGGGCAACAGCATCCTGGCGATCAAGCTGGTGGGGCGCTTAACCCGGACGTTGCAAAAAAACGTGCACGTTTCCGATCTGTTCCGCCTGAAATCCATCCGGGCACTGGCGGCCTTTATCGAAGGCGTTGCGCAGGGCAGCCAGCTCATCCAGGCACCGCAAATCGCCCGGCCTCAGGAGCAGCGGCTGTCGTTTGCCCAGGAGCGGCTGTGGTTTATCGATACTTATGAGGGGGGGAGCAACGCCTACAATATCCCGCTGACGCTCAAGCTGCAGGCTGGTACCGATCCGCAGTACGTGGCACAAGCCCTGATGAAGGTGGTTGCCCGCCATGAAGCGCTGCGCACGCTGATCTGGTGCGATGACGAAGGGCAGGGTTATCAACATATCCTGTCGGCAGAGTCATGCTCGCTGACGATGTCGAGCACCCAGTGCGACAGCCTGCCAATGCTGCATGCACGGTTGCACGACCATCAGCACCGGGTATTTGATCTGGCGCGGGAATGCCCGATTGCGGCCCACGGTTATACGCTGGCGGGGACCCACTACGTCAGCATTGTCATTCACCACATCGCGTTTGACGGCTGGTCAGTGGATCTGTTGCTCAAAGAGTTATTGCACTACTACCGCGTATGCGCGGGGGAGATCAACGACGAACTGCCGCTGCCGCCAATACAGTACCGGGAATTTGCGCTGTGGCAACGCCACTACCTGCAAGGTGCCACGCTGGAACGGCAACTGGCCTACTGGCACAGCCAACTGGCCGACTATGAGCCGCTCAACCTGCCGACAGACCATGCCCGTCCGTTGCAGATGGACTATCGCGGTGACGATATCACCTTCCAGCTGGATAAGCAGACCAGCGACGAACTGCGGGCACTGGCCGCGTCGTTGAACGTCAGCCTGTATACGGTGCTGCTGAGCGGTTATTACCTGCTGCTGGGGGTGTACAGCAACCAGCAGGATATCGTGCTGGGAACGCCGATAGCGGGCAGGCATTACCCCGGGGTTGAGGAGACCATGGGGCTGTTCGTCAATACGCTGGTGCTGAGACGGCAGATAGACGCCAGCCAGCCGGTTAGCGCGTTTATCGATGAAACGGGACAGCGGGTGAGTGAAGCGCATACCCATCAGGATCTGCCGTTTGAAAAACTGGTGGAGGCGCTGAAGACGGAAAAAGACAGCTCCAGGCACCCGATATTCCAGGTGATGTTCAGCCTCCAGTCGTTTGGTGCAGCAGGGCGCACGGCAGGGGAAGGCCGTTTTGAGCAGTATGACGCGCAAGATGGAGCCTATAAGGCCGCGAAGTTCGACCTGACCGTGATGATGGACGACAGTGAAGAGGCGATCGGCGGTGTGTTCAACTATGCGACTTCGCTGTTCAGCGCGCAGACGGTACAGAACTATATTGCTACCTACCGGCATATCCTGAGCCAACTGAGTGCCTTGTGCGATAGGGGTGGTTCCCTGTCGGCGGTCCAGTATCTGGATCCGGTGCAATACGAGCACCTCATTGACCGGGGTAACCGCACGGAATGTGACTATCTGCGGGATATGACGATCCACGGCATGTTTGAGGCGCAGGCCGCGCGAACCCCGGAGCATATCGCTCTGGTGTTTGATGGCGTGAGTCTGACCTACCGGCAACTGAATGAGCAGGCCAACCGGTTGGCGGCTTACCTGAGAACGCATTTTGTATTGCAGCCGGACGATCTGATTGGGCTTTGCCTGGAAAGATCGGAGCGCATGATCGTCAGTATCCTGGCGGTGTTGAAAGCCGGGGCGGCTTATGTGCCGTTCAGCCCTGATATGCCAGCAGAGAGAATGCGTTGGACCATCGACAATATTCAATCCAGCGTCATTCTGACGGAGTTGAACAGCCAGGAAACGTTGGCCGAGCTGATTGATACCGAGAAGACAACACTGCTGTGTGTTGACGATCCTGAGTTGATGGCAAAGGTCGCCGGTCAGCCGGTTGCCAATCAGGTATCCAGCACCGGGGCTGGAAATCTGATTTATGTCATCTTTACCAGCGGAACCACGGGAACGCCTAAAGGGGTGATGATTGAGCACCGCTCCGTCGCCAACCTGATTGAGGCACAGCGAAGTGTGTTTGGCACCGAAATCTGCCAGGCTGGGGAGCAGGCGAAGAATTACCTGTTCTACTCGAACTATACTTTTGATGCCCACGTTCTGGATGTTTTCAGTCCGTTGCTTAGCGGCCATTGCCTGCATATGTTGTCTGACGACGCGCGTCTGAACTTCGACACGCTTGCGGCCTACATACAACAACAGGCGATTGATATCGGGTTTGTCCCCCCTGCGCTGTTGAATAACAATGAAACACTGAGGCTTTCCACTCTCATTCTGGGCGGTGAGGTAGCCAATAGCAGTACGATGGAGCGCTATACTGAACAGGGCGTGAAGGTCGTTAACTGTTATGGCCCAACGGAAACCACGGTGTTTGTCACCAGCAATGTTTTCCAACCCGGTGATAGCAACACCCTCATTGGCCAACCAATAGACAATGCTGGCGCCTATATTCTGGATCGTGACCTGCGGCCAGTACCCGTGGGAGCCGTTGGTGAGCTTTATATCAGTGGCGACTGCGTAGGTCGTGGCTATTTAAACAATCCTGATGCGACGCAGCAGGCATTTATTGTCAACCCATTCCAACGTCATGAGGATCAAGCGCGTGGGCGCCATGATCGTCTGTATAAAACCGGCGATGTGGTGCGTTATCTGAACGATGGCAATATTGACTATATGGGGCGTGCGGATTCCCAGGTGAAGATCCGTGGCTTCAGAATCGAATTGGCTGAAATCGAAAACTGTCTGGCCCAATATCCGCGGGTTGAGCAGGTTGTTGTACTGGTGCAGCAGCATGACTCGGTGCACAAGTCGCTGGTTGCCTATTATGTTTCGCCAGAACAATTGCCTACTGATGCGCTGTCGGAACATCTCCAGCAACGTTTACCTGCCTATATGATCCCCGCTGCGTTGGTACATTTAACCGCGTTGCCAATGACTATCAACAATAAGTTGGATCGCAAAGCCTTACCGATGCCGATCTTCACCGATGAGGCGAATTATGTTGCCCCTGGCAACGAGAGCGAGATGCTGGTGTGTCGCGCCTTTGCGCAGGTATTGCAGCTTAAGGAGAGCGCGGTTGGCATTACCGATGATTTCTTCCGTTTAGGGGGGGACAGTATCAGTAGTATTCAGTTGGCGAATAAGCTCAAACAGCTATCTGGTTATCATCTCACGGTTAAAGATATCTTTGCCTGCCGCACGGCCAAGGCGTTAAGCGCCTATCTGCTGAAATGTCAGGGGGATAATGCCGCGGTTATCCAGTCGGAAAGTGGGGTATTGGCAGGGGAACTCCCCTTGTCGCCGATTCAGCGTTGGTTCTTCCAGGAGGTAGAGTCGGGAAGGCTGCCTGAGTCTGGCCATTGGAACCAGGCATTTATGGTTAAAGTGCCCGCGTTGGATGTCGGATTACTGCGTTTGAGCGTGGCTAAGCTGGTCGAATACCATGATGTTTTGCGGGTAGTTTACTCGCAAGATCCGCTTGCCGGCCATTACCGCCAGACGATAGCGACGTTGCCGTTTGACGCCATCAACCAAAATGATTTTACAGCCGTTCAGCTCGAAGCGCAGCTGACGGCCTGGCAGAACCGTTTTGACCTTGAACAAGGGCCGCTGTGCCATATTGGTTATATTGCCGGTTATGCCGACGATACTGCGCGTATCCACGTGGCAGTGCACCATCTCAACATTGATGCGGTCAGTTGGCGGATCATCAAGGATGATTTGCACCGGCTTTACCAGTTCTTTGCCGAGCAAGGTGACAATCTGGATGCGACGGTCGATGCGGAAACCATCCTGGGTCCGAAAGGCACGAGCTATCGTCAATGGGTCAATGCTCTGCAAGACTACCCTGCCGTGGCAGTCAAAAATCATCAGGATGAACAGGGATACTGGAATAGCCTGACGGCCGATTTGCCAGCCTGGCATCAGCGTTTGGAGGCTCATCGCGTGGGTAAACTCAATCGCACCACGCTATGCCTGTCGCCAGAGTACACCCACAGTTTGTTACGAGAAATTCACCCTGTTTATCATACGGAGGTGAACGATATTCTGCTGACCGTATTGGCGGATGCGTTATCGCAACTGGTTGGCGGTGACAGCCAGTATGTCCTGCTCGAAGGGCACGGTAGAGAAGCCGTCTTTGACCAAGTGGATGTCAATAATACCGTCGGCTGGTTCACCTGTATGTATCCGGTCAATCTGTGCGTTGAGCATCGTAATATTGTGCACAATTTGCCGCTGATTAAAGAGCGGCTGCGAGCTCCAGCCCACCATGGTTTAGGCTATGGCGTGCTGTTTGATTATCCTGCCCGGTCAATGCCCGCCGTGACGTTCAACTACCTTGGACAATTCGATGGCGAGCAACGGGATGGCGAGTGGTCATTCGTCAAAGACTCGGCGGGGGAGGCATTATCACCCAATAACCGCACCACTGACTTCTTGGCGCTGAATGGCGGCGTGTTAAATGGCCAATTGCAGTTCCTGGTTGAAGGGGAACTGAGTGCGGAGCAGCTGGAATGCTTTGCCACGACTTATCAGCAACGGCTAATACAGTTGATCGATGGGCTGAAGCAGTCACCGCGATCTTATCTCACCGAGTCTGATGTCAATGGCGTGGTCAGCGCTGGAACGCTAGCCGATATTCAGCAGCATGAGGAGGTGACGGCGATTTATCCGGCCAACAGCCTGCAACAAGGGTTTATTTATCACTACGTGCTGCAAGGCGATATTGATAACGCCTACCGTACGCAAATGGTATGGCACTATCACAATGCGTTAAATATCGAGCGGTTAAAACAGGCCTGGCAATGCAGCCAGGCGAAATACCCGGCGCTGCGGTTAAGATTCTCCTGGCAGGAAGAGTTTGTGCAGATCGTCGATAAACAAGGCTCGTTCGGTTGGCAATTTATCGATATCAGCGAGCGGGGTGAAAGTGCGCAAGCAAGCGCCATCGCCGAATTGATCGCGCAGGATCGGCAACTCAGCTTCGATTTGTCTGCCAAAGGGCTATTCCGGCTTTATCTGGTCAAATGTGCGGCAGAACACTATGTTTGCCTGTTCAATAACCACCATGCCATTCTGGATGGCTGGAGTTTGCCGGTCTTGCTCAATGATGTGCATCAGAATTACCTGCTGCTACAACAGGGCAAAACGCCGCAACAACAGCAAGATACCAGCTATCTGGATGCGCAGGCATTGCTACAGGTAGTTAGTCAGGAAACCGAATTGTTCTGGCAAAACTATCTGGGTGCAGTGGAAGTGCAGGAGAATCTCGGTGGTCTGCTCAGGCCAGAAATGAAACACATCAATTTAACCGAGCATAAACACGTACAAGATCCGCAGGCGGTATCGACCGCATTTGCTGGTGAGCTTTACACCGGGCTGAAGGCGCTATCCAGGCAGCATGGCGTCACGTTAAATGCGTTCATGCAATACTGCTGGCACCAGCAACTCAGTGTTTATAGCCATGCAGACCTGACGATTGTGGGGATGACGGTATCGGGGCGCACCCTGCCGGTTGATGATATAGAGCAATCCGTTGGTTTATATATCAATACGCTACCCGTTGTGCTGGCGCATGCGGATGAGGCGATTATCGACACGATAAAACGCCTGCAAGCACACATCAATGACATCAATAGCTACAGCAATATCAATCTGAGCAAACTGCAGGATGCCGGGGTTCGCCTGTTCAACTCGCTATTTGTCTTTGAAAACTACCCGTTGCAGGACAGCAGTGACGACAGCCCATTCAAGCTGGTTTTTGAGCACAGCGAAGAAAAGCTGGATTATCCATTAGGCGTCACGGTGTTTGAAAAGGATGAGCGGATTGAATTCAAGATTAACTATGCCGGGGAGCTATTCAGCCGCAGCGCCATTGAAGGCGTTCTGCAAGGCATACGCTTAACGCTACAGCAGTTGATCGCAAATCCTGCCATCCGTCCTCAGGCGCTATCGCTGTTGAGCAAAGCGGAGTATCAGCAACGGGTAACCAACCAGCCGCTGTCTCGGGTTGCCGTTGAGCGTAACAAACTGGTCGGTCAGATGTTTGAAGAGCAGGCCGCCAGAACGCCGGATCGTCTCGCATTGGTTTATCAGGACACCCGGTTGACCTATCGCGAGTTAAATCAGCGGGCGAATCAGTTGGCAGCTTTTTTGCGGGCGAATTTTGCTGTGCAACCTGATAGCGCCATTGCCCTCTATTTTGACAAGTCTGAATATATGGTCATTGCTATGCTGGCGGTGCTCAAGGCGGGAGCTGCCTACGTCCCAATCAGCCCTCAGGCACCCGCCGACCGTGTGTGTATGCTGGTTGACGATATTAAGCCGGTGCTGATCTTAACGCATCAATCTCAAGGCGAACGCTTGGCTACCTTACTGCCGAACCGCGGTTTGACCCTGCTGGAGATTGATAACCTCCAGCTTGCCAAGAAGTTGCTGGAGCATGACGACGGCAATATGCTGCCCGCAACGCAGCCTACCGATTTGGCTTACGTTATCTATACCAGTGGGACCACTGGTCGGCCAAAAGGGGTGATGATTGAACATCATTCGTTAGTCAATCTGGCGACAGCGCAATCCGATTTGTTAGCTATGAACACGGATGCTGAGCAGCTCAACACGCTGTGGTACTCGGAGTATGTGTTTGATGCTCATGCGCTGGATGTATTTTGCGCTTTATTGAATGGCCATTGCCTGCATATTCTGGCGGAACAGCTGCGTCTCGATTTTCTCGCTCTGTCAGGCTATATCAGGGATCATGCGATTGATTTTGCCTTTATTCCTCCGGCTTTACTGGCGCAAAATGAGCTACTGCCATTATCTACGCTGCTGGTGGGGGGCGAGAGTATTGATGCGACCCTGGTTGACCGCTACTGTGAAGCCGGTGTTCGCTTGATCAACGGTTACGGACCGAGCGAAACCACCGTGTGGGCTACGGCGCGGCTTTATCAACCCGGTGACGCCAATACCAATATCGGTCAGGCCATCAATAACGTTTGCGTCTACCTACTGGACGAATATCTGCGCCCGGTGCCGCAGGGAGCCATTGGTGAGATTTATATTGGTGGTGCTGGCGTCGGGCGTGGTTATCTGAACAACCCACAGGCTACCGCCGACGCATTCATTGCCAACCCTTTGCGCAGCGAGGCTGACCGTGCCCGTGGTGAAAATGCTCGCCTCTATAAAACTGGCGACCGGGGGCGCTATTTACCGGACGGCAACATCGAATACCTGGGCCGCAATGACTTCCAGATAAAAATCCGTGGGTTCCGCATCGAGCCCGGGGAGATCGAGGCCCGGCTGGTCGAGCATCCTGCGATCCATCAGGCACTGGTCATGGCCAGACGCAATCAGGCCGGGTACGCCCATCTGACGGCATACTACGTCGCGCAGGCCCCTCTGGAACTTGAGACGTTGCACGACCATCTGCAACAGGCTTTGCCCGACTACATGATCCCGTTGACCCTGATCCATCTGACCTCTCTGCCAATGACCGTCAACGGCAAGGTGGATCGTGCTGCGTTGCCGGTGCCTACCTTTGAGGCACAGGCCGATCGGGTGGCACCACAGACCGCGACCGAGCACCAACTGGCCGAGGTCTTTGCGGAGCTGCTCGGCATTCCACAAGACAGCCTCAGTGTCCTTGACGATTTCTATCGTCTGGGGGGCAACAGCATCCTGGCGATCAAGCTGACGGGGCGCTTAACCCGGACGCTGCAAAAAAACGTGCACGTCTCCGACCTGTTCCGCCTGAAATCCATCCGGGCACTGGCGGCCTTTATCGACGGCGAAGCGCAGGGTTGCCAAATCATCCAGGCACCGCCGATCGCCCGGCCTCAGGAGCAGCGGCTGTCGTTTGCCCAGGAGCGGCTGTGGTTTATCGATACCTATGAAGAAGGCAGCAACGCCTACAATATCCCGCTGACGCTCAAGCTACAGGCCGGTACCGATCCGCAGTACGTCGCGCAGGCGTTGATGAAGGTGGTTGCCCGCCATGAAGCGCTGCGCACGCTGATCTTGTGCGACGATGAAGGGCAGGGTTATCAGCAGATCGTGCCGGCGGAGGCATTCTCACTGACGATGGATCACACCCAGTGCGACAGCCAGCCAACGCTGCATGCACGGCTGCACGACCATCAGCACCGGGTGTTTGATCTGGCGCGGGAATGTCCGATTGCGGTCCACGGCTATACGCTGGCGGGGATCCACTACGTCAGCATTGTCATTCACCACATCGCGTTTGACGGCTGGTCAGTGGATCTGTTGCTCAAAGAGTTACTGCACTACTACCGCATATGTGCAGGCGAAGTGACCGGCGAACTGCCGCTGCCAGCGGTACAGTACCGGGAGTTTGCACTGTGGCAGCGCCACTACCTGCAAGGTGCCACGCTGGAGCGGCAACTGGCCTACTGGCACAGCCAACTGGCCGACTATGAGCCGCTCAACCTGCCGACAGACCATGTTCGTCCGTTGCAGATGGACTACCGTGGTGACGATATCACCTTCCAACTGGATGCGCAGACCAGTGCCGACCTGCGGGCGTTGGCCGCGTCGTTGAACGTCAGCCTGTACACGGTACTGCTGAGTGGCTATTACCTGCTGCTGGGGGTATACAGCAACCAGCAGGATATCGTGCTGGGGACGCCGATAGCGGGCAGGCATTATCCGGGGGTGGAAGAGACTATGGGGCTGTTCGTTAATACGCTGGTGCTGAGACGGCAGATAGATGCCAGTCAGCCGGTCAGCGCGTTTATCAACCAGACGGGGCAGCAGGTGAATGAGGCGCACACCCATCAGGATCTGCCATTTGAAAAACTGGTGGAGGCGCTGAAGACGGAAAAAGACAGCTCCAGGCACCCGATATTCCAGGTGATGTTCAGCCTCCAGTCGTTTGGTGCGGCAGGGCGCACGGCAGGGGAAGGCCGTTTTGAGCAGTATGACGCGCAAGACGGGGCCTATAAGGCCGCGAAGTTCGACCTGACCGTGATGATGGACGACAGTGAAGAAGCGATCGGCGGTGTGTTCAACTATGCGACTTCCCTGTTCAGCGCGCAGACGGTGCAGAACTATATTGCCACCTATCGGCATATCCTGAGCCAGTTGAACACTCTGTGCGATCGGGGTCGTTCCCTGTCAGCGGTCCAGTACCTGGATCCTGTGCAATACGAACACCTCATCTGCCAGAGTAATGACACGGAATGTGACTATCCGCGGGATATGACGATCCACGGAATGTTCGAGGCGCAGGCCGCGAGGACCCCGGAAAATATCGCCCTGATGTTTGAGGACGTCAGCCTGACTTACCGGCAACTGAATGAACGTGCCAACCGGTTGGCGGCTTATCTGAGAGAGCAGTTTGGGATCGCTACTGGCGATCTGGTGGCACTGTGTCAGGATCGTTCTGAGCATATGCTGGTGGCAATACTGGCCATCTTGAAGGCAGGAGCGGCCTACGTACCGCTGGATCCTTTAGCGCCCGATGACCGGGTGAGCTATATGCTGGAAAACGCCGGTATCAATACCATATTGATTGCCCAGCTTGGCGAAGAGAAAGCCAGCGCACTGGCGGCAAGCGGCAGACACATCGTTGATTTGACCGATCGGCAAACGTCAGATGACATTGCTCGCTACTCTGGCGAAAATCAGCCTTGGTCGGTCCGGTCTAGCGAACTGGCGTACATCATTTATACCAGCGGGACAACCGGCAATCCAAAAGGTGTGATGCTAGAACATCACAGCGTGATCAATCGTATTGTCTGGATGCACAAGCAATACCCGATCACCCCTCGCGACCGCATATTGCAGAAAACCAACTATACCTTTGACGTTTCAGTATGGGAGCTGTTCTGGGCCAACTGGTACGGTGCCTGTATCGTTTTTGCTTCGCAGGCAGCCTATAAAGATAATATTTATCTGGCCGAACTGATTGAACGGCAGCAGGTGACCACGCTCCATTTCGTCCCTTCCATGCTATCGGCATTCCTTGAAACCCTGGAAGGGCAGAGCGCGTTGCAGGCTAAGCTGGGCAGTCTTAACTATCTGTTCTGCAGCGGGGAGGCATTAAATGTCGCTGAAGTACGGAAATGCCAGCGATTAATACCACATTGCCAGATCCATAACTTATACGGGCCAACGGAAGCCACGGTCGATGTCCTGTTCTATGACTGTAATTCGCCATTGATCAACGATGTACTGATCGGTAAGCCGATCGATAACACATCGGCTTATGTGCTGAATGCGCAAATGCAACCCGTGCCGCCGGGGGCGGTCGGTGAGCTATTCATTGGCGGCGTCGGGGTGGCCAGAGGGTATTTGAATAATCAACCGTTGACGGATAAGGCCTTCATGGGCAATCCATTCCAGACGGAGGATGAAAAGCGCAGGGGGTACAATAGCCGAATCTATAAAACCGGCGATGTGGTGCGTTATCTGAGCGATGATAATATTCAATATCTTGGCCGTAATGATTTCCAGGTTAAGGTCAGGGGCTATCGTATCGAGCTGGGCGAAATTGAGACCTGCCTGGCGAGCTATCCGAATGTTAATCATGCGGTGGTGATTGCCTATCAGCGCGGAGCCACCGACAAATACCTGGTTGCTTACTATGTTAGCGCACAGGAAATTGCCAGCGAACAGTTGGCTGAGCACCTGCGAGAGGCGCTACCAGACTATATGGTGCCTGGCGTGTTTGTGCATTTAACGGCGTTGCCGGTGACTTCAAATGGTAAGTTGAACAGAAAGGCGTTGCCTGAACCTAAGGTGACGCATTCTGTAAGCTATATCGCCCCGGCAAACAAAATCGAAAAAACCTTGTGTGAGCTACTCGCCGATACGCTGCAAATCTCAGCCGAAGAAATCAGTATGGAGGACAACTTCTTTGCACTGGGTGGCAACAGCATCCTGGCAATGCGGCTGAACAACCGGATTAACCAGGTACTGAGAGTCAAGCTACGTTTGCTGGATATTATCAATGCACGTACGCTAAAAGCGTTGTCACAGGAAATTGCGCGGGCTCAAGGGAAATCCTTCGATGCGATCGTGCCATTTAATAGCATCAGCGAAAAGCCACAAATGTTTATGATCCATCCGGGGATGGGGAACTGCTCGGTCTACCAATCCTTGGCTAATCGGCTTAGCGATAGTTACTGTTGTTATGGGGTTGACTCGTATAACTTCTATCATGAGCAGAAGATTGAACGGCTTGATGAATTGGCACGTTATTATCTGGAGCAGATCGATCGCAGTCTCGATGTCAGCAAGCCGGTCAATCTATTAGGGTGGTCACTTGGCGGGAAGATCGCATTGGAGATCGCGGCCCATCTAGAGGCGCGGGGCATTACTTCGATCAATATCTATCTGCTTGATACCTGGCTGTTAAACGAGGATAGCTATCAGTTGAATGAAGCCTCATTCAATCTGGACGAGATGATGGATCGGTTGCATATTCCTCATTATTTAAGACATAACGTCGAGTCGGTCGTTTTATCCGATCGCGTATTGAATGCACAACCGCTTTCGGCGGTGTTAAATCATGCGCAGATAGTGCTATTTAAGGCAACCGAGGAGATCCAGGGCGAGGAATTCCAGCAATATCGCCATAACAACATTGAAACGGGTGTTAAAAATATCGCTCAATTACGGACGTTTGAAATTGCAGCCAGTCACTTTACCTTGCTGGAGAAGGAGGATGAGTTGATAAACCACATCGGCTAAATTCTTTCCTAATGCTGGGTAGGCGGTGTTTTGCCTGCCCAGCAGGCGGCAGGGATGTCAGTAAACGGATGAAACAATGATGAACTATATTTACTGCTCACGCATTGATGGGCTAAGTAGGGAGCGGCTTTATTCGCAACGGAATTTACTTGATCCACACCAGCAAACCACATTCGATCAATTCAGATTTGATGATGACAAACGCCGAATGTTATTGGCGAGAATGCTTTTACGCTATGTATTAACCAAGCATGAAGGATATCAAGGCCCTCACTTTCCTCATCTGCACTATCAGCAGTTTGGCAAGCCGACTATTATGGGTATGAAAGGAGAGTTTAATATTTCACATGCGGGTGTCTGGGCCGTGTGCGCTTATAACCCTCTGGGGGATATCGGCGTTGATATTGAAAAAAGAGTCCCCATTGACATACATGACTACCAGGATGTGCTCACCCCTGAGGAGTTTACACAACTCGCCCAGGGGGGAAACGTTGATTTCTTTCGTCTTTGGTCGTTGAAAGAAGCCATCATAAAAGCGGATGGCCGGGGTTTTTCCTTATCTCCGACCATGTTTACCTTACCTCACCCTTTTGCCAATGGCTTAACCGTCGACGTGGCTGAAAAACGTTGGTACTTGTACTCACAGGACATTGGGGAGGAATACGTATTATCCAGCGCCTCAGTATCCAATAAAACCGCACTGTTTTCGTTAGCCTTTGATACCTTGTTGGCCTGATTTACTCGTTGCCGTTCTCTGTCAAAGCCATACGCGATATGGATGGTCTCTCAGCTCTGGCAGACAAAAGCGCTGCCCTTGTCCAGCAAATAAGGGCACAAATAGGCAACGGTGCTGCACATCGGCAAGATATCTGCTGACAGCGTTATCCCCAATGTTTCGACCAGGTATTTTCTACGCTGCTGCATCCGCTGCCATAGCTGTGGATAAGTTGTTCGATCGGCAGTTAATCTCAGACTATCTCACTAATACGTCAACCATCGAATAGAATACCTAACCACCTCGGGAATTTTGGAGACTAATCTCTCGCTGAATGGGTCGATAGCCTCTACTGACAGCAATGCTGGTTATTTCATATAAATAATTCTGAGATTAAATTTCAGCGCACCTTGAAAAATGAGATCGTTACCTGGCTTTTATCTTTTGTTTGTTTAATTTGTAGAATTAAAATCTATTTTTATTCAAAATTAAAGGTTATTGTTCTGATTTTTTAATCCTGTGGTAACTTTATGTCATCAGCAAATTTGATGCGTGCTTCGGTTTACCCTAGGGCTCACCGGGAGTTATCGAACAACTGATATAGGGGGTTACTGCATTAACGTAACAACCCAGTGCTGACGGCCTGATGATGGCCAGACCAGGATATAAAGATATCCATACATTTATTGAAGACCTCTAGAATTATTAAGGATTTATTTTTCATGAAACTGAATAAAATCATGATGGCAACTGTTGTTGCTTTTGGTATCTCTTCTGCTGCTAACGCGGCAAACCAGGGTTCGGGAACTGTAAAGTTCGAGGGTTCGATCATTGATGCACCTTGCTCTATCTCGGCAGATACTATGAACCAAACCGTTTCACTTGGCCAAATATCAAAAGTGGCGCTGGCAAACGGTGGTCAGTCTACGCCTGTTAGCTTTGATATTACATTAGAGAACTGTGACACCAGTACTCAACAAACTGTGAAAACCACATTCAGTGGCGCAGCTTCCGCTACTAACGCTGACCTTTTAGGTATTGCGGGTGCAGCTCAAGGAGCAGGTGTTGCGATCTCCCAAGGTGGTATGCTCGTAAAACTAAATACCCCGACCTCGGCGCAAAATTTGAATGACGGTACTAACACGTTGCAGTTTGCTGCTTATCTGAAAGGTGAAACGGCCACTGCTGTGATCACACCAGGTGATTTTTATGCCGTGGCAAACTTCGCTTTAGCTTATCCGTAATAGTAAACTCACGAGTATAAAAAGACCAGGCGTGCGGTTATTCGCATGCTTGGTGTATTTACCTGTGAAAGGGCTGCTGTGATGCGTTGGCAGAAAAATAAAATGGGTGCAACATTCACAATGGCAACAATATTGGCATCTACAGCAATCCATGCGGCACCCGTTATTCAGAGTGTAGGGCAGGTGAATATGCAAGGAGAGATTATGGACTCCGCCTGTACAATTAGTATGGGGAGTCATGATCAAACAATTACTATAGATACCACATTGTTAGCAGGCGTTATTGACAGTGGTCAGGGCAGCAGTAAAACATTTTCAATTGCTCTAGTTAATTGCGTGTTGGTGCATAATGAAATAAATCCATTAGGTGAAAAACGATTCCATATAACATTTGATGGTAAACCCGATGGAGAACACTTTAGCCTGTGGGGTGAGGGGGCGGGGGTTGCGTTGCAACTCAACGACAAATTTGGCAATACTGCTCGGCCAGGCCAACCGCTGCCATTGAGAAGTGTTCATTCTGAAAGTAAGCGCCTTGATTATGATTTTCGGCTCATTGCAAATAATCAGACTGTCAGGTCAGGTAGCTATTTCTCTGCGGTTAGATTTAAGCTGGATTATTTTTAAATACTTAGATTAAACACCACGGTAAATACAGTCAATAAAGGTTAGAGGTATGAAGTTGTCACCTGTTGGTAAATTAGCACGGCTTCAGGTGCTGGGTCTGTGTATTTCATGGGCGTTGCTGACCTCACCAAAAGCAAGCTTTTCCGCACAGGTCATTGAGTTTAACACCGATGTTTTGGATGTTAACGATAAGCAAAACTTCGATCTCAGCCAGTTCTCGCGCGGAACCTATATTATGCCCGGAACCTACGGCATGCTGATTCGAATTAATAAGCATGAGTTACCGGAGCAGCAGGTGCAATTCTTGGCGTCGGAAAATGACCCAAGCATTAGCAAGGCCTGTATTAATTCGGCGTTAGTGGCGCAATTAGGGCTGAAGCCCGGATTGGTCGACGATTTAACTTGGTGGCACCAGGGAGAATGTTTGGATGAGGGCAGCTTGGCGGGGATGGAGGTTCGCGGGGAATTGTCTACCTCATCTCTGTATGTGAGTATTCCGCAAGCTTATCTGGAACACACATCGGAAGATTGGGATCCGCCCTCGCGTTGGGATGAAGGGATCCCCGGGATACTGCTTGATTACAGTGTGAATGCCCAGAGCCAACAGCAGTTGCAACAGAAGGCACGAAGCCAAAACTTGAGTGGCAATGGCGTGGTAGGCACGAATTTGTCTTCCTGGCGCTTGCGGGCCGACTGGCAGGGTAATTTTAATACCCAAAGTGGTGCCGGAGGCTCCACACAGAGACAGTTTGACTGGAGCCGTTTCTACGCTTTTCGTGCGATTGCGCCGTGGCGTTCGAAGTTAACGCTGGGGGAGAACTCGCTGGGTTCAGGGATGTTCGACAGCTTTAGTTTTACCGGTGCCAGTTTGGTGTCGGACGACAGCATGTTGCCGCCGAACCTGCGCGGCTATGCACCAGAAGTGGTAGGTGTGGCAAAGACCAATGCTCGGGTCACCGTTAGTCAGCAAGGACGGGTACTGTATGAAACGCAGGTGGCATCTGGCCCATTCCGTATTCAGGATATTCACGATGCTGTAACGGGAGAATTGAATGTGCGCGTAGAAGAGCAAGACGGTAGCGTGCAGGCGTTCAACCTCAATACTGCCACGATCCCCTATTTGACGCGTCCCGGCTTGGTACGCTTCAGATTTGCCACGGGGAAACCTTCGGGATTACAGCATCGAATACGTGGCCCATTGTTCGGTACAGGGGAGTTTTCCTGGGGAGTCAGTAACGGTTGGTCGTTGTATGGTGGTGCGCTAATTGCGGGTGAGTATAACGCCGCTTCGCTGGGGATCGGCCGCGATCTGATGATTTTTGGCGCTTTGTCTGTGGATGCCACCCAGTCCCGTGCGAGCTTGCCATTCCAGCAAGGTACGCTCAGCGGCGGTTCGTATCGCTTGAGTTACTCAAAGAGCTTTGAGGAATATGACAGCCAGGTGGCCTTTGCCGGTTACCGTTTCTCTGAGCAGAACTTTATGAACATGGGGGAGTTTCTGGAGGCTCGGGAAACGGGTAACCGCAGCGGCGGTGGTAAAGAGATGTACACCATCAGCCTGAACAAACACTTTCGCGATTGGGGGCTGAGCTCGAATCTCAACTACAGCCACGAGACTTACTGGAACCGGCCAGCGAATGACCGCTACACCCTGACGCTGTCCCGTAATTTCGATTTCGGCCGCTGGCGTAATGTGAATCTGTCTCTGTCAGCGTACCGCAATAATTACAACCAGAGCAGTGATAACGGGGGATACATCTCGCTGTCGATGCCTTGGGGAGAACGTTCGTATGTCAGCTACAGCGGTTCGGTGGCAGACAGCGATACGACCCACCGAGTGGGGTACAGCACCCGATTGGACGAACGCAGCAACTACCAGTTAAGCGCGGGGAGTGCACGCAGCGGGGTAAACCTCAGTGGCAACTACAGCCGTGAGGGGGATTTTGCGCGTATCAGTGCCAATGCCAGCTACCAGGAAAGCCGTTACAGTGCGCTAGGTTTTTCCGCTCAAGGCGGGATGACTCTTACCAAACAAGGCGGAGCGCTGCACCGTGCGGGTGTGCCTGGGGGGACACGTATGTTGATTGACACCGCTGGTGTGGCCGGGATCCCGGTACGGGGTTATGGCAGCAATACCCAGACTAATAGATGGGGCAAGGCGGTGATTGGTGATATGAACAGCTATTACCGCAGCCAGGCGAGCATCGATCTGAATAAGATAGGTGATAACGCGGAGGCGCTTAACTCGGTGGTGCAGTTAACGCTGACTGAAGGGGCGATCGGTTACCGGCAATTTGAGGTCGTCGCAGGGGGCAAAGCAATGGCGGTGATTAAACTGGCAGACGGTAGTGAACCGCCGTTTGGTGCCTCGGTAATGAATGCCCGCCAACAGGAAACAGGCATTGTTAATGAAGGTGGCAGCGTTTACCTGAGCGGGATTAAGGCCGGTGATGTGATGACGGTACACTGGAATGGCGGAGCGCAGTGCGCGGTGACCATGCCTGAGTCACTGCCAGAAAATATGATGATAGATAGTCTGCTGTTGCCGTGCCAACGGGTGGACGCTCAGCCAGTATCTTGAAGTAATAACATTTAACCAACTAACTGATTTAAAGACCGAAATGGTCGGGAAGTAAGTAATGATAAACACTAAGTTAACCCCGCAGGTATGGCCCCGTATGGTAGGCATTCTGCGCAATAACACCCTAAGGATGGGGGTTCTTTTAGGGGCGCTGGCTGCTCAGCAGGTTCAGGCAGCGATTGCACTGGACCGTACCAGGGTGGTTTTTAATGGTAGCCAGGATTCATTGAGCTTGAATATCAGCAACCAGAATAAACAACTGCCGTATCTGGCACAGGGCTGGCTCGAAGATGAGCAGGGCAATAAAATCCAGAGTCCACTCACCGTGTTGCCGCCAGTGCAACGTATTGAACCAGGAAAGTCCAGCCAGATAAAGGTTCAAGCATTGCCTGCGGCTAAGCTGTTGCGACAAGATCGGGAATCGGTTTTCTACTTTAACCTGCGTGAAATACCGCCGAAAAGCGATAAACCCAACACGTTGCAGATTGCGCTACAGACCCGTATCAAGCTGTTCTATCGGCCGGCGGCTATTGCTATTGATGCCAATGCTCAACCTCCTCAGGAACAGCTGACGATGAGCCGCCAGGGGGACAAGTATGTGGTGAACAACCCGACTCCTTATTTCGTCACTTTAGTCGATGTGAGCAGTAAGATGGATGGCGAAGGGGTTAAGGAATTTGAACCGATGATGGTTCCGCCGATGGGTAATTTACCGCTTACGGTGAGCGCCGCCAGCGTGGGTAATAACCCGGTACTAACCTACGTTAATGACTACGGTGGTCGCCCGCAGCTCAGTTTTAATTGCACGGGGAACTCTTGCAGGATCATAGCGCAGAAGTAAGGCCCTGAAGGGACACAGCCTAGTACGAGATTGAATGCTATACCCTGATATACCAGAGTGGTTGCTGCGCTTGAAAATAATGGATGTTGACGAGTCTCTGGGCACTGATCATTGCATTTTACGCGTACACATTCAACCTACGGCATCCCTAAGTGCAAGAGAGCCCCCGTATAGCAAAGTCCTGCATTGTCCTATTGGTAATAAAGAGAAAGTGCTATGCATATTATGATGAAAAATAGTCTGTCATGGAAAGTAATTATGCTATTAGCCTCGGGGGTATTGGTTCATGAGCATTCTTATGCTATTGGTTTGAGTGTAAAAGGAACGCTTTCTAATACTCCTTGTATCATTAAACCACAGCATCAGGATATTGTGGTTGATTTTGGCATGGTGGTTAATAAATATCTTGCATTCAATAGTCGCACTCATCCTCAGGTGTTTCGCTTGGTGCTGTCCGAATGTGATGGTTCCAAAAATAAGGTGAGTATAACATTCAAAGGGAACGAAAGTTTGAATCAAAAAAATAAAGGAATGTTGAGGTTGAAAGGTGCTCAGGGAGTATATATAAGTATAGAAAACGATAAGGGAGGGCAGTTACCTATTAACCTGCCGGGTAAGTTTTACGATCTGCCGCTTGAAGAAAATAGCATAGATTTTAAGGCGTTCGTAGTCGCTGGCGTTAATGAAAAAATTACATTAGGACAGTTTACTGGTGAAGCTGTCATGCTGCTGGATTACAGTTACTAAGCTAGAAATGTGGTTTCATGTGGTAACTCAAGAGGCGTTTTATGTCTTTTTTTAGTAAAGGCGAGAGGCTATTTATTAAGTGTGTGATTTTGTTTTTGGCGATGGGAGGATTGCTACTCCAGCGTATTAACGCTGCGGATGTGGATATCAAGGTAAGAGGAAGTATTATGCTCCCTCCTTGCGTTATTAATGAAAACAATAGTGTTGAACTTGATTTTGGTACGGTTTATATACGTGATGTAATGGCAGGAACAAGTGATTCAATAAAGAAAACCGTTGTACTTCCTGTGAGATGCCTTGGATTAAATGGGTTGAAAGTTAAGTTTTCCAACAACGCTGGTTCGGTGAGTGGTCATAAATTAGAAACGATAGGAATACCTAAAAGTGGTTTGGCTATCGCGTTTTATGATATGAATAGAAATGCTTTTAATCTTAATGCTTATGCGGATTTTAGCCGTTTCGGTTCTCTGAAGTGTTCGGGAAACAATTGTTTAGGTACGCTTGGATTTAATATGGTTTTAGAACGATACAATAATAATATAACATTAACACCTGCAGACTTCAGCGCTTCCACAACGTTAGTTCTTGAATGGCAGTAATAAAGGTGAGAGTTGTGAATAATACAAATGTATTAAGGTTTTTTATTTCAGTTTTTTTTATCTTGCCTGGGTGCAAGGCTTATGCTTTTTCTTGTATGGGGCCACAAGGTTTTATTCCGTCAACGGGAGGAGTAATGAATGTCACGATATCATCCGAGCCTCAAATAACGCCAAATGCCAACATCATTTTTGACCTTTCAACGCTAGTGTCTTGTAAAAATGATGATGTTAGTGTTGAGGATTATGCTTGGGCATCAACTGGAACAGTATTCCCACAATTGCTTATAGATAAAGGATTTTCTGGTGGTATTTTATGGCATGGTGGTAACTATCCTTTTCCAATTAAGGACTACATGCCCAAATGGAAAATGCCGCATCCCAAAGGTAAGTATTATTATTTGCCATTAAAATTATATGTATCCCCAGTGGGGGCTCAGGGAGGCGTTAAGATAAATGCTGGAGAGTCTTTAGGTGTTGTTGTTATAAGGGTTTCTCAAAATCTCATCTCGCTTCGCGATGAAATTTATACATTTAATCTTTTCACGGAAAAAGATGTTTTTGTTCCGACCGGTGGGTGTGATGTAAATAATTATAATAATCTGGTGGTGCTGGATTCCAAGTTTCCCTCTGAATTTTCAGGCTACTCCAAAGATGTTGGTTTAAGTCTTAAATGCGCCTCATCGAGGAAGGTAACCTATACGGTCCAAGCTGCAGGCAATTTTGATTATACCAATAAAATATTCCATAACACAACAAATAACAATTCTGCTCATGGGGTTGGTATACAGATCCTCACTGGCGCTAACGAGATTTTAGAACCTAACAAAGCTTACTTAATCGGGGAGGTTAATAACTCTTTCCAATCTTTGGGGTTAAAAGTTAAGTATGTAGCGACCGGGCAACCATTCCGACCTGGCAATGTAGAGGTAAATATGACGGTAATATTTGCGTATCCATAATGATGCAATGAATGCATATATATCCGTTATTTTTCAAATGGCACCTTTGTTGGCTTAGGTTACTTGTCTCATTCATTAGGCTCATCCTTTGGGTTTCCGTTTCGCGGCATTCCAATCGGTTTTCGACCGATTGGAACTGTCTTTGCTCTAAGCAGTATGTGACCATAACCGCCACCATTACTGATACGTCAAAGTAAAATTCGCCGCGCTATTAGCCGAGCCGCCAGTAATCAATGACTGGGTTTGATAATAGCGCGCAGTGAGTTCTATATCGTCCTGGCCAATATTATACTCGCCCAATGAATTAAGCTGGTTTAGCGTAAGCGGTGTATCACCATATAAAATCTGAATGCCAACCCCGCTGGCAACGGGAGTAACAGCGGTATTTAAGGCTAATACGCCAGGAGCATTGCTGCTATCGGCTATTCCATCCATTTTTAACAGCACTTCTGTCAATCCATCGCACTCTATATTAATGGTGAAGGTCCGTTCAGCCGCTGTGCTACCCACCCCGGAGAAATGGCTTTTATGGATGATGCCCATAGGGACCTGAATAGCCGATTGTATTACATTGCAGGATGATTTTTGTATTGTTACAGGGGTGAAATTTAAATAAGAAAACAACGGAACGCCGCTGGCGTTAATATTGGTTTGCCCCCAGATCCCGCTATTTTTTGGCTTGAGTTCACCTACGGTAATATCACCCGTTTTGATTAGCCTTAACTGAGGAGAGAGTGGTGCGTTTAACAGCGGATTAAAGTTAATGACTCTGGATACTGCAGGGTTGGCTAAATTTACACCCAGGTGTGATATGGAGACACCCACGCCAGGCAATGACGTTGGATAGACGGCGTTGCCGAGACTGGGGGACGATTGCATAGAGAAATAAAGCGTGTTGTTGCTGTTGCCGCATGTTGCTGTTGTATTACTGATCAATATCATGCTTCCAGTATAAATTTCACTATTAATGGGTAAGCCACTGGATACTGAAATTGAATTGGGTAAATTATCTATGAAATTTGCTGAGCTTGCCTGGCTACCCCCAGGGTAAGTACAGGCTCCCAGAATGGGGTTGCTAAATAACAGTGCTGGGAATGTAGATAATGCTAACTTGATGTTCATATAGAACCCTTATGATTGAAATCGTTCAAAGACATTGCGTGTTAATCAGGTGAATCGAGCTTTTTTGCTCTGTAATTTTATAGTCGGCTTCACATTGCTGATTTCCCCAACTTACGCGAATACGTCCGGCATTCGGCATGCCAGAGAAATAGACCCGGCTATCATTATCCATGATACCTTCGCTCTTTTTGTGAGCCGCGCTGATCAATTCTGCCTGTGCGCCAAAGGGGAGCGGGGCTCCTTGGTGGGTCAACGTCACAATGATGCGCTGGCCAACCTGAGCATTAAAATCAGCAAGCACTAACGCGCCGCGGGTCGGGATAACCGACTGGGTATTTTTTTCAATATCAACGTTGTTCCCCATGCTGGTTGTATCCAGCGTCAGGCGGTTTTTACGGTAGGCACTTAAATAAGGTACCACGGTGTAGCCACGCCAATCTGTTGCGACCCCTGGGTTATTTTGTACGCTTACCTCGCTGGCTCCAGGGGCTCGAACCAATACCGAGGTTTCCCCCAATGGTTGAGAGAGCGTTACCCCATAAGGATGGCCAACAATGCCACCTTGTAGCTGATAACTGGCCTTTTTGGCATGTGGGCTCTGGCTATAGCCTGCACCAAGATTGCCATAGCGTCCCTTATAGGTGGCGGTTGCCAGGCTGTTGGCTCCCTCACCATTATTGCTGTAACCTGTTTGCAGATTATAGCTTAAGCGGTTATCTGCCAGAGCCGTGCCACCAATACCGACATTCTGAGTGACGGGGCCGCCACGGCTTGAGCTGGCTCTATAGCTGCCCCAACTGTTGGGCAGCCAGTGACTCAGGGGCATTTGCATACTAAAGGCCAGTTGCCGATCGCTATTCTGCTGCCAGGCTGACTGGGTATAATTGATGCTTAATGAATAACTGATGGCGTTATAATCAAAGTAATAACGGGTATTCAGATTCCGTTCTATGCCACTTTGGTGCCAAAAATCCTGTTGATAACCGGAGAGCGAAATAGACCCCCATTGGCCTAAAGCCTGATTTAGGTTGAGCTGCAGTTTATTACGTTTTGCGTAGCGGTTATTCCCCCATAGGCTACTGGCAGAGTTCAACCTGTTGGCTTCATTAAAATCATAAAAACCATTTGAAGAGAACTGATAGCCAGCAAACTGCAAGTAGGTACCCAGTTGGGTAATATCTTTGCCATATTGCACGCGATAAGAGAGCCCACGATGGTATTCGGTTTCCTCGGGCAACTGAGTATTGGCTTGAGTAATGTCAAAGGCGAGGCTGCCGAACGTATCCAATCCAAAACCAGCGCCCAGTAGTAGGGCCTGATAGGAACCGGAGAAAAGCTGGCTGGAAGATAACGTCACACCATAAGGCATGCCATAACGCTGGCCACTTTGGATAAACAGTGGTGTGCGGGTATTAGGGGAAGATGCGCGATACTTGCCGATGCTGGTCGAGTAGTTCAAATGCCCTTCACGTTGCATATTTGGCATTATGGCATAAGGCTGAACAAAATGGCGTTCTTCGCCGTTTTCTTCCGTAATGGTGACGTGGAGATTACCGCTACCGCCGGTAGGATAGAGATCGGTAATGGCAAAACTCCCTGGGGGGACATTGGCCTGGTACAGGGTATGGCCATTTTGGCGAATGGTCACTCTGGCAAAGCTGTTGGCAATTCCTCTCACTACCGGAGCATAACCACGTAAGCTATCTGGCAGCATGGCTTCGTCAGAACTCAGTTGTACACCGCGAAATTGCACGCTGTTGAGCAGATCGCCAGGGGTGAAGGTTTCGCCCAGGGTTAACTGCCCTTGAATGGCATGAATATCGCGCTGTAAATAAGAGTTAATGCTGTCCCAATGATAGCCTTGGTCATTTTGTCGGCTATAGGTGCTGTAGTTGCGTGCGCGCCAGGCCCCCAGATTGGCCCCTGAACGCAGATTAAGAAAGTAGCTGTCTTTAGGGCCAGAGCTATTCTGCTGCCAGCTATTTTCTCCAGAGAACGCATAGTTCAACATCAGGGCGGGTAATCCCTGATCCCACGAGGCCGGGTTGATATAACCCCGGGCTTCCGCCTCCATGGCGGTTTGAGGGATACTGATGTCAAGGCGTTGCCGGTTAAAGTTAAAGCTGCTATCCGCTGCGGGGATCACATCGGCGAGGTCGGTAATAATCTCCTGGTCGTCCAGGTTATTCAGCTTTGGAAAAGCGGCGGTTCTCACGCCATACTGCCGCAACATACCCACGCTGATTTCCGCCTTCAGTCCTGTGGGGGTAGTGATAAAATTCACGGTTTGAGTACCGGCCTCCTCCTTATTGATATAAATCTCTACCCGGTAGGCACCGGGGCGCTGGCTACCTTTAGTGATAAACTGTGACAGGTCGGTAACGGGGTGGGTAAGCCCACGGGTATTCAATGCATAGGGGTTGAAGTAATCCTCTTCTGCCCATGAGGCAGGGATATAGCCAAGTGAAAAGGATGATGCCAGGTAAGGGATGATGTGGCTTAGTTTTATTCGCTTATCGCGTGGCCATGTTGCCGCTGGGAGCTTCACCGTCATGATTACAGTTGAACCTTTTCCTGCGGGTAGACGCCACCAAAGTCATTGATAGCGCTCCAGATCACGTCGTTATTTTTCTTGCCTGTCGGTAGATCCCAGGCGTGTGAGCTCATGGGGGCGATCATGCCTGGTTTTTCGATATTTATTCCGCCGACGGCTAATGTGGCAAAAGAGACATAGTAGGGGGTGCTATTGTGGGCAATGAGTTTACCCTGCTGCGTTTTAAAGGTGATTTTTTTGTATGCTGAGGCCGCGTCGGCTATCAGCGTAGTGGGGCGATAAAAGAGTTTAATACGCGTGTTGATCGAGATATGCAGGCGGTTTTCGGTCGTTTTTTTAGAGGCTGGGATCGCCTTGGCATTTAGCCAATAAACCGTTTCCCTATCGTTGGGTAACGCGCCATCCACATAAACGATACGCAAGGTATTTTCCTGTTCCGGATCAAGGCGGAATAAAGGTGGAGTAATAATAAAGGGGACCTTACTTGTCTCAGTATGCCGTTCATTCTCAATCCAGGCCTGGATAACAAAAGGGATCTTTTGCTCCGTATTGGTCACCGAGATCGAGACTTCCTTGTTGTTAGCTGGGTAAATAACCCTGGTGCCCCCCACTACCACACCAGCGTAAGCATTGCAGCTATTTGCCAGTAAGATAAATGCCCATGTGTTTTTTAGCCAAGTAGTCAAGTTGGTTCGCCTTTTTATCCACGTAACGAGAGATACACATATCTTGAAAAATGTGGCTAAATTAAAATTTAACCACAAGGTATGAAAGTATTACAGGATGTCGTGGTTAATTATAAGTAATGGAGAAATCAGTGGTGGCAGTAAAATTCCCTGCAGTAATTGAGTTTTTTGTGGCGACGATTTTGGCTATAAATTGCAATGGAATATCCCCTTGCTGTAAAGTCAGTGGTTTGGACGCATTGTTTATATTAATCGCCGTATTATCGTTTTCATACAGCCCAATCGCAATTCCCTCCGCTGTTGAACTCTCATCCAGGCTTAAAAGATTGTGGTTGTCATTATCTCGTTCACCACTAAAAGCGACGCTAAGTGTTGTGAGGCCTGATGCTGACAGGTCAGGGCAACCAGTTAACTCAATCTGGAACGACTTTGTGGCCGCTACGGCGCCAATGTTTGGCAGGGCACTTTGTGTCACGGTGCCCATTGGGATATCAAGGTTCGGTGTGGGAATATCACAAGCCGCTGCGATAACGCTGCCGCTAAAGGTAATTGTCCCATTATCAGCATAGCTGGCCGTAGAAGCGATAAAAGCTAATGCAGCGAGGGGGAGATGGAATCTCATATGTCTTATTTCCTGTTTAATTGAGGTAGTGTGAAAAGGTAGAGTCCTTGGCTTGATTTACTTAGGAGGAAATCGAAGCCTTGAGATGTTAGTGCATGATTGAAAGTATGTAAAATTTGGCGTGATAAAGATAACCCTTTGTTTTTTATCTTAATTAAAAGATAATCAGTTATGTCTGGTGGTTATTTTGATAAGGGGGTTAGTAATTATGTTTTTTGATGCGCATCATGATGATGAATGAGTTTTTAATCTGTCGGTAATGCTTCTTTGCGCCAGGTGAATTTCCTGAAATTAACTTGTGTTTATATTCCTGGTTATTGATTGTTTTGTAGTTAAAGGTTAATTTCTTTATGGTGATTGAAATTAACGTCTATGTTTTGTCTTTTGCTAGTGTTATGTTGTTTTTGTTTTTTATCTTGATTACATTGAATTCAGCTTCAGAGCTTCAACAACTTTCAAAACAACAAGAATACCGATGTAATAAGAGGTTGTAACATGTTGACCGTGGCATATTTTAATAAACATCACTTAGGTGCACTGCTGGCTACTTTGCTCGGTGTTCCGTTTGCTACCTATGGGCAGGTAGAAACATCAGGTATCCAATTAGGCATGTCACGGGTGATTTTTAATGAGACGACTAAAAATGCTGTGGTGACATTACCGTTGGAGAACCCAGATAATAAACCTTATTTGATTCAGTCCGTGGTGCGTAATGAAACAATGCAGAAATCCAGTGCCTTTATTGTTACCCCTCCTTTGTTTCGTATTGAAGGCGGGCAGAAAGGGCAGGTTCAGATCATCAAGGGCGACACCGTATTCGCGAGCGACAGAGAAAGCCTGCATTTTCTTTGTGTTAAAGGGATCCCTTCACAAGAAAAGCGAACTGGTGTGCCGCAAAATGCTTCATCGGCGCTGATGGTGGCCATTAATACCTGCATCAAAATTCTTTACCGTCCTGCCAGCCTAGCGGAGTCCAGGGTAGAGGTTGTTGCAAATCAACTGGTTTGGGGACGCCAGGGTAATCAATTGACGGTCAAGAATACCACCCCGCTTTATCAACATTTCAGCAGCATCACGCTTGATGGTGTACCAATTGAAAATGCTGGTTATGTAGCCCCCTTTTCCTCAACCCACTATACCGTTCAAACCCATTCGCCGGGGAATAGGGTGATTTGGCGCGTGATTGATGAGTTTGGTGGAGCGGGCGCTTCGCACAGTAGCCAATTAACGCTCTAGCAGTAAATGAAAAAATCGGGTTATTTCACCTTATCTCTGGGAGGCGCGATGTTGCTTGCGATCTCGCTAACGACTTCGGCGGTTGAATTTGGCTTTGATCCAGAAGTTTTAGGCACCAGTCTGCCTGAGGTAACCGATTTATCTGCTTTTGCCTACGAGGGGGGCAATTGCCTGGGGTTTATCACGTTGAAGTCACGCTAAATAGCCAGTTTGTCGCACAGCAACCGCTCACCTTCTTTTTACCTGAGGCCGAAAGTGGCTTGTCTGGGTTGCAGCCCTGTTTATCCTCTGAGCAGCTCTATGTGTTTGGTGTACGTGAAGGCGCGATCCCGAGCAGTGCATTAGATAATCAAGGCTGCGTGATGTTGTCGCGCATACCTTACGCCAGCATGACCTTCCTCTTTCATCAACGGCAATTACTGTTGCTGTTGCCTGCAACGTTGCTGCGGCAAGTTTCAGCAGGTGAGGTCGATCCTGTTCGCTGGGATACCGGGGTTAATGCCGCCTTGCTGGATTACCGGTTGAGCTCCACACATCAGTTTTCCCGGCAACCAGAAGCCCCTGATTATGACGCGCAGCAGGTCATTCTGTTACCGGGTATCAACCTAGGGGCCTGGCGTTATCGCAATTACAGCCAATTCCAGCGCAGCATTGAACAGCCAACGACTTATCATTCGAACTTTAATTACCTGGAGAGGCATATTGGCCGTTGGCAAAGTCGTTTAACGCTAGGAGACAGCAATACGCTGGGGGATATTTTTGCCAGCATGCCTTTTAGCGGCGTGCAACTCAGTAGCGATCTGGCGATGCTCCCTACCAGCAAACGTAGCTTCTCACCGTTGCTCTGGGGAATTGCCCGTACTCCAGCAAGAGTGACCGTGACACAGGGGGAGTCACTGTTATATAGCGGTAGTGTGACTCCAGGGCCCTTTGAGCTTAATGATATTACGCCGATTAATAATGGTGTCGATGTCGTTGTGCGCGTAGAAGAGAGCGACGGACAAGTGCAATTGCTGACATTTCCGTTTGCCACGTTGCCAGTGTTATTACGTGAAGGTGTTGCCAATTACGGATTAACGGCGGGGCGCTACCGTTCCACAGACGCTCGGCAGCAAAGCCCTAACTTTTTCCAGTTAACTCAGGCTGCAGGCTTATCTGGTGGTGTCACGCTGTATGGTGGCGTGCAGATTGCCGGTGTTTATCAGGCGCTTTCACTGGGTGTGGGCGCTATGCTGGGGCAGTTAGGCGCACTTTCTGGGGATAGGACACAAACACAGGCTGCAGGCCGTCATGGCAATGTGAACCGCTTGCGTTATAGCAAGGTAATGAGCACTACAGGTTCTAATATTGCGGCAGCTTATCAGCATGCTAGCGTTGATTATCGCACTTTGGAAAGCGCGATCGGTAACCGTTCCTCCCAGCTGCGGCAGAAAAGTTTCGAATTTAGCCTATCCCAGCCTTTGCCGTTTACCAACGGATATCTATCCCTACGTTGGCTGCGTGAACATTTTCATACTTCAGGCGAGCGAACTACTTTCAGCGGCTCTTATCGGCAACAGTTTCTCGGTGCTTTGGTTAGCTTGGGGATCAGTGAAAGTCAGCGAGCACATCATGCCTCGTTAAGCCATGAACGCTTGATTAACCTTGCGGTTAGTCTGCCTTTTGGCGGCGATAGGCAAAATAACTATGTTGGCTACGGCGTATGGGCTCAAGGGCGGGATAACGTCACTCAAACGTTGAATATCAGCGGTTCCGCTTTTGAGGGGCAGGCATTGTCCTGGATAGCGCAGCAGCAATATGGCGGTGGTGATCAGGCTCGGGAAAGCAGCATTCGGGGCGATTATCGCGGTAGCTATGTTGCCACTTCGGCAGGGTATGGTTATAGCGGCCATAGTGAACGATTGGATTATGCCGTGCAAGGCGGCATGGTTCTTCATGCAGGCGGTTTCACCTTATCGCCCTATCTAGGCGAAACCTTGGCACTGATCGATGCGTCCGGCGCACCAGGCGCCATCCTGCAGGATAACCCGTTGGTGTCTACCGACGCTAATGGTTATGCGTTAGTCCCTCACCTCAGCGCTTATAGCGTGAAAGCATTGCAAATATCTCCTGGTTCATCAGACAGCGATTATACCTTACCAGCGCTTGCACAGGAGGTTATCCCTACTCGGGGCGCGGTAGTGAAAGCAAAATTTGTCGCTACCAAAGGGCGCCGGGTGTTAATGACGTTGCAGCGCCTCAATGGTCAGCCAGTGCCATTCGGTGCCAGCGCCAGCTTACTAGAGTCCGCCAACGCACAAGGCGCATTGGTCGGAGAGGCGGGGGAGGTCTATCTATCAGGTATGCCAGACAGTGGAACTTTGCAGGTGCAGTGGGGAAACAGCCAGGATCAGCGTTGCCGGGTTGATTACACCTTGCCGGTTGAGCGCCCCGTCAGCGGGATTTTCCGTTGGTCTGGTGAGTGCCGATAGTACGGCCTCAGCGTAGTCAGCTTTGAGTGAGCTGATTCCACTGTGGCTGCAAGCAAGCAGGACAGTATACCGTTCCTTCCTGAATGGAGGGTTTTGTATAGCACTTGTATTTTATCAGTGCTTTTATTGATTAATTTATCGATTAGGAATGATTACATGAAATTACGTTTTTTAACTCTGGCGTTCGTGACTTTGGCTTCATCGCAGGTGTTGGCTGCGCAATCTACGCTGCATCTGAACCATACGCATTACGATACCCCGCCAGCGCTAAAATGTAGCTTTGCCGATACCCCGACAAGCGGTACCGTCAGTGGTTCAGTCAGATTGGGCTATGTTTCCTGCAAGAATTCGATTAAAGGGCAGACCTACAGTTTAGTGAGTACTAACAATCAGAAACTGCTACTGAGAGGGGGAGAGGATTCTGATGTTTGGCAATATGACATTTTAGATAGTACTGGGAAAGTACTTGCGAATACGGATGAATTGCTGCAAACACAAGTGGAGTATTTAGCGGTAGCGACAGCGGGTGAAACCACGCCAAAAGGAGGTGTTTGGCAGGATACTTGGACGTTAGACGTCGTTACTAACTAAAGCCACACACTCTCTGCAAGGGCGATTGCCCTTGCAGAAGTTGACTCAAGAAAATCAATCCCGCTTAATATGTTTTCTGGCATAGAGTGCGGATTTAATTGCTACGCAAATCAATGTACCTATAACAATCATGGTGAGCACAATATCAATGAGAGTCACATCGGGGGGAAGATTACCCAACAGTAAAGAACGGGTCCCCCAAACACCAATAATAATCCCCGCCGAGCCAGTAATCAGTTTTGAAAAATCAGACAAGAAAATAGTTGCTGTAGTCGTGATAATTAGCAGAATGACCAATAGAGTGACAATATACTTTACATAAAATGGACGTTCGTAATTGCTGGCAAAGGCTATCACAGGTGGATGTTCAGTCATGATTTTTCTCAAATCCGGTATGATGCGGTGTTCAGTATCCTGTAACCTAGATGTCTGTTCATCGAGCAATATTCTGATCCTGTTATCATCTGTCTTGGCATAAGTGGATACCCCCTTAACGACACTTTCAAGCGCTATGGCGGTCAGCATAGAGTAACGGTCATAAGGATATTCATAGACTACTCCATTGATTGGCAAGATAATGTTTTCTTCAAATTCAGAGCCATCTGCCGGAATGTTAATAATAAAACTTTCAGGTATACGGTTTTCATTTGAGTCTTTATAGTAGAAATTGGAGATATGCAACTTGAGTTGTTTAATATCACATTTTGCATCGCAGTTTCGATAACCAAAAACCTTTAAATTAATGGTTTGATTAATGGGGTCTAGTTCTTTAGAAAGGATTTCTACGTGAGTAAAGTCGTCCGTCCGATCTGACTCTATTAAGATGAATTTATCAGCATCGGATGAATTGCTCACCACTTCGCTGTAAATCGAGCTTATTGCAAAGGGCAGCCCTGCAATGATAATAACGATAAGAGATGCAATAAATAAATTGATGCCGTAAAGCAGAAAGGTATGCTTGAGTGTTTTTATTTCCATGGTGATACTCATCTAAATGTTGGTAAGTGTGGTAGTTAGGAAGTATTTGCGGGTTTTCAAATCGTGCATTGAGACTAAGCTAGTCGTGTTGTCCTGTTACAATAAATGGCAATATAATTGCTTGTTGCCATTAATCAGAAAAATGACTGGTATGCGATGATGTAATGAGGCGTTAATGCCTCATTATATCGTTGTAAACTGTATGGCTGGGGAAGGCGTTAGTGGGTCTTACAGATAAAGTAAGGATAAGTCAGGCCACGTACAAAAATAGCATTTTCATTCAAATTTTTAATTCCAGCAAAAAACGAATCCCCGGGCTTTTCTGGTAAAAAGTAGGTGTGAAAAAGCTCGGTGGATAGTGTATCCGCGCGGTTGATCTTCTCTTCAGTAATTGTGAACTTGTACATTTTCCCAGAACGTTCTTTGACGTAGTTAAAATGGAGAACTCTATTCAAACCATAATACTCACCATTTATACTGACTGCTCCAACGGCTCGGAGTAGCCCGGTATTATCGTGGTTGAAAATCAGCGAGTAAAGGGCATCCAATTTTGCCTCTTCTTTGCTGTTACTGATAGTGATAATTTGTTCTGAGTCACACAAAATACTTTTCTTGTTGAAAAATGTGATGATACAAGCGTATCCTAGAAGAAGTATAATAACTATGGATGTTAGAAAGTATTTCACCTTCATTTTTATACCCCCTCAAGAAATCTGAAGTTTGCGCAGTGGCTATATGATGAGTTGCTTTCTCTCTTGCATTTCGAAACAAGGTAGACTTGGCCACGAACATCATTTCCTTCGTCGTTTTGAAAAAATAGATCAAATGCCTCTCCAGAGCAGTCTGTAACCTGGGGCTTTAACAAATCCCTGGCTTCATTGATAAAGGCTTTATTACTCGAATTAATATGTGAATCTAGCGAGTAAACATTGCATTTGCCTTCAGTGTAAAGTAATTCAGGACTAAATCTCCCCATGGCAATGTTATTCATATTGGTATAGGTAATACCCACTATGCATAAGGAAACAATAAGTAAAGTTAATGATAGAAAAACAATGCTTTTTGGAATTGTTTTGTTTAGCAATAGCGTGCTCTGATTTTTATTGATGCTATTGGATCCGGAGGAAATGCCAGATGAAATATCTGGCTTAATATCTTCTTTATGTTCAGTGGCTAGAACTGTATCGGACATTGCGTCTGGTAAAGCAACGGGTTCAATTTTATCGCTATGTTCAGTAGGGAGCGTGGTAGGGTTTACCAATACTGTTTGCATGCGGGTGTCGGTATCGTTGTCTATTTTTTGGTCTTCAAGAGATTTCTCTGATAAAATGGCTTGGACCTCTGCGTCGAACTGAAACCCCAATTTGGGGATGGTGTTAATGATAGCACCCGTTTGATCTAAAGAGATAAATGAGCGTCTTAACACACTGATATGGTTATTTAAATTTGCAGATGAAACCACAAAACCATAATCCTCCCAAACATGCTTTAGTAAGTGATCTCGCGTGACAAGTTGTCCTTTAACCCGGATAAATTCGCTGAGTAATCGCCCTGAGGGAGCAGGCAAATCAATAGACCTCTCAGAGTCGCCTTGAATCGACAGGGTCCTACTATTAACATCAAATACTACAGAGTTATTTATTATATATTTCATTGTCTTTCACTTTG
This sequence comes from Serratia sp. (in: enterobacteria), assembly GCF_051654945.1. GTDB lineage: Bacteria > Pseudomonadota > Gammaproteobacteria > Enterobacterales > Enterobacteriaceae > Chania. The sequence continues at coordinate 236,076 of NZ_JBOFZA010000091.1, read as the reverse complement.
TGTGGACTTAAACATAGTTCAACCCGTTATAACCTTATAATTATAGACTGTTTTTTAAATCAAGTAGTGAATTTTTACCTGGCGGAAATACCGGGAAATCGTGTAACAACCTGTCTTGCTGACATTTGGTGGGGAGTAATTACTGAATCTCCGGAGAGGCTATTTTATCGAAGCGCTAAGAACAGCTTGAAAGCAGAGTCTCCCAAACCATGTTTCTGCAGCGTGCAGATAAGATCAAGTTCTTCGTATAGAAATTGATAGCAAGTATTGCTTAAACTGGTTTTCTGCTATCTTGGGGAAGCTAAATGGCTATGTTTTTCTAACTGGCTGCTTTTTGTTCGACCGTATGGAGATGACTCGCATTCATTTTTGCCCGACAATGTTCAGCCCGTCTTTTTGCCCAATAGTAGTTCTCTGGGTTGATTGCTTTGAGTGATGATTGTTCCCAAAGTTGTATTGCATCAAGCCAAAAGCACATTCTTTCAGCGTGAGCTGCCATCGTAGCAGTGTGAAAATAGTATGAAGTGAGTGCCATTTTCTTATTTCTCCAAGAGAGTTTTAATGTTTTTTAAACAAGTTGAATTCAAGGTGTTATTTTTTCAATGAAAGTAGTCACTAATGCTATATCTATTATAAGTCAGATTTTGCTCTCAATGATTGCGGTAATGATTAAGGCGGATAATATTGCTGCAATAACGAGTAAAATAAATGTGTGCTCTTTTCTATTGTTAAACCCATCTTTGTTCTTACTGATGATTTTTTTCTTTACTCGTGAAAGCGCATGAGCGTTACTCACCAAGGGTGGCTTATCGTTGTCTTGCTGAATTGTTATATTTGCTTTGAATTGGAACCCTTTCTTGGGAATGGTAATTATTATTGTTCTGTCAGTTTTTAATTCAGAAAATCCCTTTCTAAGCGTGCTGATGGCGTTGTTTAAATTTGCTTCTGACGCTGTGTACCCTTTCCTTCTCCATACGTGATCCAATAAATGTCTTCTGGATAACAATATGCCATTTTTGTTTATGAATTCGCTTAGCAACCGGGTTGCTGAACTTGGCAAAAGATAATGTAAAGTATGGTCATCAGTACGATAGATGATGTTATACTTCGGCTCAAATAAGACGTTGTTATTTATAATGACTTTCATGTTCAATTTCACTATTGGGAATTTCATTATGCCCCTCATCCTGAGAATGCGATAATATGCATTTATTTTATGGAGGAAGATAACTTATGCCGAAATTATATTTCCCCATCAGTCCCTCTTAATGTTTTTCCTTGTATGTAACGCAGATTTAATCGCTACGCAGATAAGCGTTCCAATGACGATCAGTGTCAATATAATATCAATGATAGTCACATCTGCAGGGAGGCTGCCAAGCAGCAAAGATCGAGTCCCCCAAACACCAATAATAATCCCAGCAGAACCAGTAATCAGTTTGGAAAAATCAGATAAGAAAATGGTTGCAGCCGTGGTAATCAATAACAGGATAACGAGAAGAGTGACTATATACTTAACATAAAATGGGCGTTCATAATCGCTGCTAAATGCGACTATGGGAGGGTGCTCAGTTATCACTGTCTTCAAATCAGATACCTGAGTATGTTTGATATCTTGTAGGCGCGATGTTTGCTCGTCGAGTATAATGGCAATTGCATTGCTCTCTTTATTACTAAAGGTTGATATGCCATTCACAATACTTTCAAGTGCTATTGCAGTTTGTACGGAGTAACTATCATAAGGGTATTCATGAATATCGCCACTTACCGGTAAGACGATCTCTTTTTCAAATTCAGTACCTCCTTTGGGGATGTCTATAACAAAACTTTCCGGGACGCGTTTTTCATTGGCATTTTTCAGGTAATAGCTTGAGATATGTAATCTCAGCGACTTTTTGTTACATCGTGTTTGGCAGTTATGATATCCTGATACTGTAATTTTAATCGTCTGGTTTATCGGATCTAGTTCTTTTGTCAATATTTCCAGTTGAGTGAAGTCATCGAATTTATTTGGTTCAATCAATGTAAATCTATCAGAGTCTGAAGCATTACTCACTACTTCGTTATAGATTGATTTTATAGCAAAAGGTAGTCCGCAGATAATGATGATGATTAGTAGAGTTATCGATAAATTAATACCTATAATTGATAATTTTCTTGTGTTGCTTTTTATATCCATAATTATTCTCGTTTTATATAAAGGCGGCAGGTTGTTAAATAAGCTTTAACAATAAAAAGTGATATTTATTATCAGTTTGTAATGGTCGTAGTTTAAATATATGGTCACTTGGCATATTTATGAGTGGTAATTTATTTTTGTTAAGTATTTTGAAAAATTAATTTTATTGCTGAACCCCAGTTTTCTCATGGCTGATAATTTTTGTTTATGAACGGTTTTATAGCTTTTATTTTTAGCCATGGCAATTCTCTGGCAAGACCATGATATTGAAGTTAACGTTATAACCTCAAGCTCAGATGCTGAAACATAATGTTTTGCAGGTATTGTTGATTCGGTTTTTTGCAAATAATCCATATTTCTCTCTTGTTGTAAAATAAAATTCTCCAGTTTATCTACCTTTGAGTCTAATCGAATGAAACTATGATTGTCAGGCCATAATAGGGTGTTTATTAACCCCTCAAAATTGGATGAAAAAAATACGCTAATTCGTTGTGCGTCATTTCTTAATAAAGAGTTAAGTTGATGAATAGAGTTTAGGTGAAAGTAAATAATGTGAGGTCTGCTTCTCGGAAAGTTATAAAGATATAATTCATTATAGGACGCGTGTGTTAGGACTTTAACGCTATGTCTTCTATTAAGTAGAGAGGATATTCCATCACGCACATAATGTGAATCACTGACAATTAATACTTTCATATTATTAACCTTATATGATTTATTTATGTAGTAAAGTATGGCGCAATAGCTACCGCACCAAATTGACATTGATGCTCTACTGGCAACTGTCAATCAGAGTGTTTTGTACCTTTGGCATACGATAGGGCTTGGATTAAATTGCACTTATATTTTACATTTTGGCCTATAATCAGCAAAATAATTATTAAATTAGCGATTAATTAGTTTTTTATTCTGTTTTGCGCGGTGGCGGGGGGGCGGTTTGGCATGAATGATTGAGTGTCAATCAATCTGCTAGGAATTATAACGGGATTAATTCACGATAGTGGCTAGCATGTTTGTTGCCGAGTGTTGCTGATAGAGCAAACCAAGTGGAAGCGTAGCGATAGGGAGAGCAGTACTGTAGCAATGATTGGCAACGGTTCTGGTGGGCGACACCGAGTGTCAGCCTTTGAGGAAATGCTGGGATATTCGGTGGCAGAATCGTTCTTCAGTTCGCTAAAAAAGAGCGGATAAGAAAGAGAATCGACAAAAACCGGGACATGGCCTGGGTTTTGTCGATTACATTGAAGTGTTCTACAACCACCTTACCCGACAAAGTGAATTTGTGAAAAATGAAATCTGTCAGATTGCGATTGATGCGGTTGGTATCAAATTTTCGTATGGTTTCTGTTTTTATTTAATATCCGCTGATTTTATTGATAGCAGTCTATAGATGAGACCCGCCAGCAGGAATAAAATCAATGCAGCGAGAGATAAAACAAGCGTGTGTGACGCTAAAAAGGCTGTTTTGGCCTTCGAAAAAAGTTGCTCCCCATGTATAGGAGTTAGGCTATTAATGTACTGCATAGCTTGACTTAGTGATCCTTTGGTTTTCTCAAAATCAATTGAAGAAGGTTCGATTGTAGAAGACAGGGCGTTCATATACGAGTATGACATCATCAGACCAAAGGCCACGATGCCGATTCCGGCGCCTAACTCGTAGGCCATCCCTTCGATGGCACCAGCCGCACCGGCTTTTTCTTTTGGGACTGCGTTCATAATAGCGGCGGTTGAGGATAGCAGCGAGGCTTCAACACTAAAACCTAAAAGTATCATGAATGCCCAAGCTATATAGACTTGGGAATTGAAATCAGTCATCGCCATTCCAATAAAGCTGACTGCACTAAGCAATAATCCCCCTGTCGCGACTTGACGTAAACCAATGAAGGAGACAAGCCAACCAGCGATAGGACCACAAACGCTGCTGGCGATCATCAACGGTAACAGGAAAAGGCCTGCTTGAAGTGGAGTTTTGCCAAAAACAAGCTGTAATTCTTGAGAAATCAGCAATTCAAACCCAACCAGTGAGATCATGGCTGTGAGAGCCATAATTATACCGGCAATGATTACCTTGTTTTTAAAAAGTAACACGTCGATCATGGGGGAGTTTGTTTTTGCCTGATATTTAAAAAATATCACGATCATGAAAATACCTGAAAATAGCATGGCAGTTTTAACGTAATTAAAACCCTCACTGAATCCTGTCTTAATTGAAAAAATGGAGAGAAGTATAGCTACTATTAAGAATATGGAATCTACTATGGGTAGCTTTTTTGATCTATCAATTTGAACTTGGTAAGGTAGCGTCAATGTCGCTATGATAACTAGTAGGCACAACGGCACGTTGATAGCAAATACCATGCCCCAATGATAATACTCCATTAAAGCCCCACCAACCAGAGGACCCATGGCAGCCCCACCTGTACCCACTGCAGCCCATACGCCAAGTGCAATGGCACGTTGTTTTTCATCGGCAAAGGTATGCCGTAGTGCTGAGAGGGTCGCTGGAAGGATCATCGCGGCCCCTAGAGCCAAAAAAGCTCGCGACAATATTAATGACATGACATTGATAGAAATCGCAGCAAAAAGAGAAGCCACACAAAAAATTGCACTCCCCATCAAAGCAAGCCGCTTGAAGCCAATTCTATCTCCGAGCACACCCATTGGCAGTAGAAAGCATGCCATGACTAACGAGTAGATATCGATGATCCAAAGTAGTTCATTGTTGCTGGCATTTAACTCGATAGACAGTGTCGGAGCAGCAACATGTAAAACTGTGGCATCGATTGACACAGGAAGATACATTGCGATGATCAGTGAAAGTACTAACCACTTATTTGTCATTATTAAATACCTTGTTGATTTTATTGGTTAATTTATTTTTTGAACAAATTAGAAAAGAAAGTTTATTACATGGGGTTTGTTGACCTTAGACATATAGAAGATGTTTGGCTGGTATTGTTATTGTAGATACATGAGAACACCTAATGATGCTAACATACATTTATCGAGGTAAGTACCTGCGTTAAAAAAATTATTGATTTATTTTTATTTATTTTACTTAAGTTTAATTTTAATTTTATTATTTGCGTGTTAACTTCTATTAATTGAGTTGCGATAGTATATTGTAGTTCATTTGATTTATATTTCCCTTAGGGATGCGAATAACATGAGGCGCTCTGATGTTATAGTCCATTGTCTGAGTCATTCGGGTTGTGGGTTGTTCGAAACAGAAATTAAGCAGAAAATAAAGGAGGTTTTTTATTGCTATTACCCCTATGAGAGCTATAGGCAATGGGATGTTGAGATCAATGACACTATGGCTTATGCCTTTCACGATACTTATCAGGGGTATTCAGAACTTCATATTTTCAACCTTATTCAGCAACTCTGGGATGTTCATTAAGTTTTTTTTCCTGTTTTGTCGAACATCTTCTCAACGGAAAGTAATAGCGAAATGATGTTAAAAAGAGGCATCTGAAGCCTCTTTCAAGACGACGACTCTACATTTGAAATGTTATCGAAATTGAGGTCGTGAGGATTAGAACAGTTGAACGCCTATATTAATCCATATCTGGCTTATGACTTTACCCACGTAATGTAGCTACGGCTTTATGCACAGTCACTATGAACGATGGCATTGATTACTGAACTGATTGCTCTGGGCGAAGGATTAGCTTAGATGCTCGGGATCATATTTTTAAATGTAGCATGGATGAAGCGATGGAGACGGTAGGAGGATACCTATGCTGCCTGGCTACTGGATGTAGTCTATATTCTCTCGTATTGCCCAGACTGCCATGGCTTTTACGGGGCCAGTTCGATGGTACGCTTACCAACAGAAGTAGCCATCAAAAATACCGTTAATGCCTTTAAGCAAATCATGAGAAATTAGACTCAACAAGGTGAAATCGCGGTTCGCAGTACGTTGGGAAAAGGAGCATTGCCTAGAAAGCAAAAAACCCGCCATAGGCGGGTTCTTCTAAATGATGGTGCCCGGACTCGGAATCGAACCAAGGACACGGGGATTTTCAATCCCCTGCTCTACCGACTGAGCTATCCGGGCAACGGGGCGCATTAAACCGTATTTGGTCCTGTGTCGTCAATGGGTTTCTGTCACAAAGCCGAGCGATTGCTCTAATTTCAAGCAAGCGCATGGGTGCCTTTCAATACTCGTATTCTCCCTTTCTGCCAAAACGCCGAACGCCAGGGGACATAAATATTCACCCCAACAATGTTCGGTTCCGCCTATTCCATAGTCGATTAATGTTAGTGATAAGTACAACATGTTACTTATTTGTATTTTAAGGCTATTGTTATTTCCAAATGTGATCTGTGTAACTTAAATAACATATTGTGCGTGTTATGTTTCGATAATAACATCATTAGTTCCCGGCAAACGCCAGGGGACAAGGTTCGGCAATAGAGCGTAAAGGTTCGCAGATAATTTTGGGGAAAATATGAAATACATCATAGGGATAGTGTGCATTGTTGCTATCTGTGTTTTAGCACTTTTAGTGAGCAACGATCGCAAGAACATTCGCTATCGTCCGATTTTCGTCATGCTGGCCTGCCAGTTTTTGATGACCGCACTGCTGCTTAAGACCGACGTAGGCAATAAGGTGATCGGCGTGATCGCCGAGCTGTTCGGCAATTTGCTGTCCTATGCTAACGAAGGGGTGAACTTCGTCTTTGGTGGTTTGGTGAATCACGGCGAGATTTCTTTCTTCCTGTCCGTTTTGCTGCCAATCGTGTTTATCTCCGCGCTGATCGGCATCCTGCAACACTGGCGCATCCTGGGTTTTATCATCAAATACATCGGCCTGGCGCTGAGCAAGGTTAACGGCATGGGGCGTTTGGAGTCCTACAACGCCGTGGCTTCGGCAATCCTCGGCCAGTCTGAAGTGTTTATCTCGGTGAAAAAACAGCTCGGCCTGCTGCCGGAGCATCGTCTGTATACGCTGTGTACTTCGGCGATGTCGACTGTCTCCATGGCGATCGTGGGCGCTTACATGGTGATGCTCGACCCGCGCTATGTGGTCACCGCTCTGGTATTGAACCTGTTTGGCGGCTTTATCATGGCGTCGCTGATCAACCCTTATCAGGTCAAACCTGAGGAAGATATCCTTGACGTTGTTGAAGGGGAAAAACAGAGCTTCTTCGAAGTGCTGAGCGAATACATTCTTGATGGTTTCAAGGTGGCGATCATCGTTGGCGCGATGCTGATCGGCTTTATTGCTCTGATCACCATGGCTAACGCACTGTTCACCGCTGCGTTTGGTATCTCCTTCCAGGGCGTGTTGGGTTACGTTTTCTCTCCTCTGGCTTTCCTGGTCGGTGTGCCATGGCACGAAGCGGTGCAGGCAGGTGGCCTGATGGCGACCAAGATCGTCAGCAACGAATTTGTTGCCATGCTTAACCTGTCACAGGGTGACTACCACTTCTCTGAACGTACCATGGCGATCGTTTCGGTGTTCCTGGTGTCGTTTGCCAACTTCTCTTCTATCGGCATTATCGTGGGTGCTATCAAGGCGTTGGACTCCAAGCAAGGTAACGTTGCCGCCCGCTTTGGCCTGAAGCTGCTTTACGGCTCCACGCTGGTCAGCTTCCTGAACGCCGCTGTCGTAGGTTTCTTCTTTTAATTAGCCAAAGGCCGCATCGTGAGGTTGTGGCCTGCAATCGCCTTCTAGTTTTAAGGAATAGATGATGAAAATGACTTCTCCGCTCAAGATATCGTTATTAGCCCTGCTGGTTGCGGGCGCTGCCAATGCCGCAACGGTGGATCTCCGTATCATGGAAACCACCGACGTTCATGGCAACATGATGGATTATGACTATTACAAGGATAAAGCCACTGCCCAATATGGCTTGGTACGTGCGGCCACGTTGATCGATGCGGCCCGCGCGGAAGCGACCAACAGCGTGCTGGTAGATAACGGCGATATCATCCAGGGTAGCCCGATGGCGGACTATGCCGCCGCCAATCTGAAGAAGGGCGATGTGCATCCGGTCTACCAGGCGATGAACACCCTGGATTATGCGGTCGGCAGCCTGGGTAACCACGAGTTCAACTACGGGCTGGATTACCTGAAAATGGCAATCAGCGGTGCCCGATTCCCGTATATCAACGCTAACGTCTACGACGCCAAGACCAACAAGCCTTATTTCAAGCAGTACCTGATCGTGGAAACACCGGTAAAAGATACCGAGGGTAAAGAACATAAGGTACGCATCGGCTATATCGGTTTCGTGCCACCGCAGATTGTGCTGTGGGACAAGGACAAGCTCTCTGGCAAGGTGATCGCCAAAGATATTACCGAAACCGCCAAGGAACTGGTGCCACAGATGCGTAAGGAAGGCGCGGATATCGTGATTGCTATCGCTCACTCCGGCATCTCGGCCGATCCTTATAAGGCGCTGGCAGAAAACTCGGTCTACTACCTCACGCAAGTGCCAGGTATTGATGCCATTGCTTTTGGCCATTCACACGGTATTTTCCCGAGCAAAGACTTTGCTGCTATTCCTGGGGTAGATCTTGAAAAGGGCACAGTCAACGGCGTACCTGCCGTGATGCCGGGCCACTGGGCGGATAACCTGGGGGTGATCGATCTGGTGCTGGAAGGGGAAACCAATAACTGGAAGGTGGTCTCCAGCCGCGCGGAAGCTCGCCCAGTTTATGATAAGAAGAATGATAAATCTCTGGTCGATGCCAAGGCTACTCTGGTGAAAACGCTGGAGCAGGCGCATAACGACACCCGTGAGTTCGTCAACAAGCCGATTGGCACCATTGCCGAAGATACCAATACCTATCTGTCATTAGTGCAGGACTCTTCGGCCATCCAGATCATCCGCGCGGCGCAGAAAGCCTACGTCGAACACTTTATTCAGGGCGATCCGGATCTGGCAGATATTCCGGTGCTGTCGGCTGCGGCACCGTTCAAAGCGGGTGGCAGGAAGAACGATCCGGCGGCCTTCGTCGATATGCGTAAAGGGCCTCTGAGCTTCCGTAACGCGGCCGATCTCTACCAGTATTCCAACACGCTGGCGGCAGTGAAGGTGAAAGGTAGCGATCTGAAAGAGTGGTTGGAATGCTCTGCGGGCATGTACAACCAGATCGACGTGAAGAGCGAGAAGCCACAGTCGCTGCTCAACTGGAACGGCTTCCGGGCATACAACTTCGATATGTTTGACGATCTGAGCTATCAGATCGATGTGACCCAGCCGGCGCGTTACGACGTTGATTGCAACGTGATTAATCCACAGGCTCAGCGTATCAAGTCACTGACCTATAAAGGTAAGCCAGTGGTCGCAGATGCGCCGTTCCTGGTTGCCGTGAACAACTACCGGGCATTTACCGGCAAGTTTGCTGGCACGGGTGAGAAAAATATCGTCATCTCCTCGCCGGATGAAGTGCGCACCATCGTGGCCAACTACATCGCCGAGCAGACCAAATTGCACGGCGAATATAAGCCGCAGGCCATCAACAGCTGGCGGATTGCGCAGATTAATGCGGATAAGCCGTTGGATATCCGCATTGAGACTTCGCCAAGTCAGCATGCTGGCGAATATATCAAGCAGTCGGCTCAGCACCCGATGACGTTGGTAGGCAAAGACGACATCGGCTTTGCGGTTTACAAGATCGATTTGCAGAAATAAAGAGATCCATATCACTATGACAGAATAACGTTATAAGCCGTGTTTCACCCTGATTGCAGGGTGAAACATTTCCATCATTATCTAGAAATAATTTAATTGAAAATAGTTCTGGGTTAGTAAATAGAAAATGGGATTTTCTATGTATAAAATAAATAAATTTAAAATAAATAAACCGTTGGCACTGTTTGCACTGATGTTCTCGTTGCCAATTTCGGCTGAAGAACTGAAGGTTAATAATCATCTGTTCTCCAGCTTTATTAATGATAGCCACGCGGATCTCTCTTTCCGTAACGTGTTTAAAAATCTCAGCACCGAGGATTATGGTTCACGTTCAATCCAAACCGCCTGGGGGCAAGGGATCACCCTTGATTACCAGTCTGGTTATTTTGCTGACATGTTGGGGGTCGATGCATCTTATTATGGCGTAATTAAACTGGCCGCCAGCGATGATTTCTGGGGCCGCAGCGTGCTGTATAACGACAACGGCGAAGCTAAAGGCTTCAACAAGATTGGCCAACTCTACCTGAAAGGGCGTTTAGGTGACGAGGACACCTATTTACATCTCTATTCAGGTTGGCAGCAGATTAAAAAATGGGGCGCGCTCAACAACTCCACGCGCGCCATTCCAAGCACCTATCTTGGCTTGCGTGGCGAAGCGGCTACCGGGCCAGTACGGGTTCGTGGTGCCTATGTTACCCGCTACAGCGACAGGGATTCTCCGGATAAAATCCATTTCCGCACGGCGGATAAAAAGGAGATCAGCAGCATTGCCACCGGTGAGCTGAGCTATAGCGCTAATGGCTACAGTGCGCTCTACTTCCTGGGTGAAAGCCATAACTATATGCAGCGTCACGGGGTGGAGCTGGGTTGGCAACCGGCGGCCTGGGCGGAAAACCGCCTCAAATTAGCCAGCCAGTTTTACTACAACCACGGCCTGCAAGACTGGACCCGTATGTCCACCAAACACCGGACGTTCGATGATGATGCCTACCATTACGCGCTGTATGCCGAATGGCGCGCTGAGCGTTGGAAGCACAAGGTTGGGGCGTCATACACCCAGGCCTCTCTCGACAATGGTAACGGGTTAGGGCGCTTTGAGTGGCACCTGGCCAAGCACAGCCGTGGCACCTTTAACTCGATGGCCGATAGTTGGGGTAACGACTATGTAGGCGATAGGGAAAAGATGCTGGCCTGGACCTTCGGCTATGCCGTCACACCAGAAGTTGAGTTGGGCATGGTCACCAACTATGGCTGGGGGATGAAGTACCGTGGGCGCAGTATCGAACGTGGCGAAACCCTGGTTTACTCCCGCTGGACGCCATCGCAGCCTGCGCTGAAAAACCTGGCCGTGCAGCTTTCCGGTGGTCCATCGTGGAACTACCAGAGCCAGAACAACCAGCCGAAACTGACCTCGGATGGCAAACCGATGCGTGCTCAGAACCACTCGATCGAACTGCAGGTGGATTACAAGTTTAACCTGTTCTGATCGCCGCTCACCTGGCCGTGTGGGGAAACCCACACGGTATAAATAATTATGCAGTAATAGTCACTATTAACCGGCTTGAACCCTCGAAAAAAACGTGTAATCATTGCGCGAATTTCCCACATCATCACCGAGGAGCACAGGCATGGTTGGTTTCACTACCTCAGAGCAACCGCGCTCCAGACGTCTGATGATGCGATCCCTCTGTGTATCCTTAACGCCATTTATGCGAACGCCGCTGCCCGCCATGCGGTAAAGCTATCCAATGCTCGCTGTTAGGCATGAGTAAGAATAGAGCTGCGGCTCTGATTTTACTGATGTCTATCGGACGCTGCCGATCCCAGTCCCCGATAGTTGTCTGATGCCTACCCGCATCGGCCGGTCATGGTTGCGCCTTGGCTCATCACTTTGCCGGGATAACCTGGGTTATCTCATTATGTGCCCGGTGGCACACCCTCATCCTTAACCGTTTGAGAGTCAGCTTTTATGAAAGAATTGAAGATAGCAGTCAGCGCCAGCCTGGTGGCCAGTATTGAAACGCTGCGTGAAATCGTGCGCGTGGGTCAGACGGACTATACCGATGTGGCGGCGGCCGTGGTTTCCGTGAGCGATGTGGATGCCGGTATTCTGGCCACGCTCAAAGCGACCGGTTTCGATATCCCGACGTTTGTTGCCGTCGAAGGGGATGAACAGCTCTCTCCGGATCACCTGCCGTTGATTACTGGCGTATTTGCACTGGCTGCGGCGACCAAGGCGTTTTACATGGCGCAGTTGGAGGCGGCTGCCGATGGTTATGAACAGGCGCTGTTACCGCCGTTTTTCAAGACGCTGAAAACCTACGTGGAAATGGAGAACTCAACCTTTGCCTGCCCAGGCCACCAGGGCGGTGAGTTTTTCCGTAAGCATCCGGCAGGGCGCAAATTTTTCGAGTTCTACGGTGAAACGCTTTTCCGTTCGGACATGTGCAACGCCGATGTGAAGCTCGGCGATTTGCTGATCCACGAGGGATCGGCCAAGGATGCGCAGAAACACGCGGCGAAGGTGTTTAACGCCGATAAAACCTATTTCGTGCTGAACGGCACTTCTGCCTCCAATAAAGTGGTGACCAATGCGCTGCTGACGCGCGGCGATCTGGTGTTGTTCGATCGCAATAACCACAAGTCCAATCATCACGGCGCGTTGATCCAGGCAGGGGCGACGCCGGTGTATCTGGAAACGGCGCGTAACCCGTTTGGCTTTATCGGCGGCATTGATTCCCAATGCTTTGATGAGGATTACCTGCGCGAGCAGATCCGCCATGTTGCCCCGGAAAAAGCCGCTGCGCCACGGCCTTTCCGTCTGGCGATCATTCAACTCGGCACCTATGACGGCACGATTTATAACGCCCGCCAGGTGATCGATACCATCGGCCATCTGTGTGATTACATCCTGTTTGATTCGGCCTGGGTGGGCTATGAAGGCTTTATCCCGATGCTGAAAGAGTGCTCGCCGCTGCTGTTGGAGCTGGATGAGCACGATCCGGGTATTTTCGTCACGCAATCGGTGCATAAGCAGCAGGCCGGGTTCTCGCAGACTTCGCAGATCCATAAGAAAGACGATCACATCAAAGGCCAGAAACGCCACTGCAACCATAAGCATCTCAACAATGCGTTTATGCTGCATGCCTCAACCAGCCCGTTTTATCCGCTGTTTGCCGCGCTGGACGTCAACGCCAAGATGCATGCCGGTGCCGCTGGCCGCCGTATGTGGATGGAATGCGTCAAGCTGGGGATCGACACACGTAAACAGTTGCTGGCACGCTGTTCACAACTGCGGCCTTTTATTCCGCCGCAGGTAGCTGGTAAAGATTGGCAGGACTACGATACTGACCTGATTGCCAACGATGCGCGTTTCTTCAACTTTGTTCCGGGCGAGCAATGGCACGGATTTGCAGGTTATGCGCAGGGGCAGTATCTGGTCGATCCTTGCAAGCTGCTGCTGACCACGCCGGGGATTGACGCAGCCACCGGTCAGTACACCGAGTTCGGCATCCCGGCGACCATTTTGGCCAACTTCCTGCGTGAGAACGGCATTGTGCCAGAGAAGTGCGATCTCAACTCGATCCTGTTCCTGCTCACCCCAGCAGAGAACCCGGAGAAAATGGATCATCTGGTGGATATGCTGGTGCAATTCGAGCGTTACGTTGAGGAAGATGCACCACTGAGCGAGGTATTACCGACGGTCTACCGCAAGAATCAGCAGCGCTACGCAGGCTACACCCTTCGTCAACTGTGTCAGGAGATGCACGATCTGTACGTCAGCTTCGACGTGAAGCAGCTGCAAAAAGAGATGTTCCGTCAGGATCATTTCCCGCCGGTAATGATGAATCCGCAGGATGCCAACGTTGAGTTTATCCGCGATAACGTTGAGCTGGTGCCGATTGCTCAGGCCGCTGGCCGCATAGCGGCGGAAGGTGCTCTGCCTTATCCGCCGGGCGTGCTGTGCGTGGTGCCGGGTGAAGTGTGGGGCGGGGCGGTGCAACGTTACTTCCTGGCGCTGGAAGAGGGTATCAACCGTCTGCCCGGTTTCTCACCGGAATTGCAGGGTGTGTATATCGAGAAGAAAGATCATGGCTGGAAACGGATTTTTGGTTATATGATCAAGCAGTAAAGCCAAGGGCGCCGCAAGGCGCCCTTGCTTCAGGTAGCTCGGCCAATAATGACAAAGATGGGTGGCGCCACTAAAGTGAGTGAAGTGGCAAAACTACGAGCATCGTAATGAATGAAAGATAAAAAACACCTCGCCTGGATCGCACAAGAAAAGAGAAAATCGACCTTTCACAGTGTCGACTGGTTTTTACTGGTCAATGCCTTGTTCTCTTTGTATCTGTTGCTTCAGCGAATCGGGGCCTACCCTTCGCTGACGCATTTTCTACGATCGGCACCGGCGGTGGTCGGCGTGATGCTGATGGCCGCAGTGACCTACACCATCTTGAGGCTGCTACGCCCACACAGTGAGAAGGCGGCCTGGTGGATATTGAATGCCTGTGTGACGATACTGGCGCTATGCTGGTGTGGCGTGTTTCATCACCTGATTGCCATTAACAGCGTTTATCTGGTTTATCCCCTGTTAATCGGGCTGATATTTGCTTCGCTGATCCCGTTTTACCTGTCCCCGTTGCTGCTTTCCCTATTCTCAGCCCCAATCCTGATGATGGCCATCGCCGAGAACATTTTTTTCCGCGGTGCGGTCTCGCTGGCAAATATTTTCTCTTACGGACTGATGCTGTTCCTGATCTATTCGGCCAAACGCATGCTGGAAAAATGGTTCATGTTGGCGGTGGAGCGTGAAAAAGAGAACAAGCAACTGATTGAGCGCCTGGGGAAGCTGGCGAACCGCGATCCGCTGACCGGGCTGGCCAATCGGCGCTATTTCAGCAATTACTTTGACTCGGTGTTTGCCAGAGAATCTGAGGCTCAGGATGGTTTTGCCGTCATCCTGCTGGACGTGGATTTCTTTAAAAAATACAACGACCATTATGGCCACCAGCTGGGCGATGAGTGCCTGATCCGTCTGGCTGAATGCTTTGACAGTTGCGTGCGGCGTTCACAGGACTTGGTGGCGCGTTATGGTGGTGAGGAATTCATTATTCTGCTGCCCAAATCCGATCGTGCCGAGGCGACAGCGGTGGCCGAAAGGATCAAGGCTCAGGTTGCGGCGATCGCGATCCCACATGAAAAATCGGATGTTGGACCATGGGTGACGGTAAGCCAGGGAATTGCGTTGTGGCGAACCGGCGTGGGGCGTGAACAACTGGTCGAGATGGCCGACAAGGCGCTGTATCAAGCCAAGGCCAATGGCCGCAATGGTTATATGCTGGCTGATTAGCTGGGGGAAATGGTTTCCCCCAGCTCTGTACTTCCTGCCAAGGCTACTTCCGCCGGTAGTTTTTCTGCGCGTTATTCACCTTCACCAGATAGCGACGCGATTCACTTGCCGGGTGCTTGGTGGTCAGCGTTTGGAAAATATCACCTGGCTGCATGCTGTTGATGATGGTTACCGCCTTGGTTCTGTCACTGTTGAACACGCGCAGCACACTGCCAGCGCCACCGTTATAAGCGGTGATCACCGCATAACGGCGCGATGTCGGGTTCTGAATACCACCCAGGTAGTTGTTCTGCAAGATGGCCAGATAGGCGGTACCGGTATCGATATTGTTCTCTGGATCGAACAGGTAGCTGCGGCTTGGCGTGCCCCATTTGCCTTTCATCTTGAAGACGTCTTTACCGGCAGTATGTTGTACCACCTGCATCAGGCCCAGCGCGTCGGAGCCGCTCACCGCATAAGGGTTAAAGCTGGATTCGGTCTGCATGATCGCCAGGATCAGTGACTCTTCGACGCCGTATTTCTCAGAGGCCTGTCGCACCATTGGCAGATATTTGTGTGCACGTTTATCCAGGTGGTTCGGCACCAGTTGGAGGGTCACCGAGTAGATCACGTGCAGGCCCGAGGTGCGCCTTTTGAGTCTGTTTTGCAGCAGATAGTCGGCGAAGTGCGCCGCCCGCCATTCCCAGCGGATAGGTTGACCATTGTTATCCAGCACCTGGCCGTACAGGAACGGCTCTTTGCTGATCTGGATATCATTGGCATCGGAATAGAGGTCGATCGAGCCTGGATCGTCACCCATCAACAGGGTGCTGATCACCGCCTGGCGCAGATGGGCCGCAGGATCGGTGGTGGCGATGGTTTCGATGGTGATGGTACCCGAATCAAAGTTGATATGGCTACGGGTCTGATATTGGTCGGTATATTTGACGTAGTCCTTTGGCCCGGCGATCAGAACTTCACTCAGCCCCCAGATGTTCTCAATATTGTGGGCAAATTGGCCCATCAGAATATCAAAGGCGTTGGTGTCTTTGACATAGGCTTCCGTGACCACGTCGTTTTTTTTGCCGGAACAGGAGATCAGCAAAGGCGCTATCACTAGCAAAGCTAACACTTTCTTCATCTTGTAAAAGCCGTATACGCGAAGAATTAAACAGGGGAAAAGGGCCAGCGGCTGGCCCGGAAAATCTTATTCGCTCGGTGGCGTATAGCCTTCGATGTGGACTTCATGCCCTTCGAACAGGAAACGGACCATCTCCTGTTCCAGCAGTTTGCGATCGTCAACGTTCATCATGTTGAGCTTTTTCTCGTTGATCAGCATGGTCTGCTTTTTCATCCATTCTCCCCAGGCTTCCTTGGAGATCTCGTTGTAGATGCGCTTGCCGACTTCCCCTGGATAGAGTTGAAAGTCTTGTCCATCGGCGTCACGCTGCAGGAAGGTACAAAAAATGGTTCTGCTCATGCTAATTCCTCGTCAATGGCGCTGTTGCCAAATAAACCGGGTTGGGTCGGGGACTGTTTGGCCAACTGCTGTAGCAGGCGCTCTACCGGCGCGGCCAGCCCGACCGAAGGTGGCTGCGTTAAGTTATACCAGAGACCGGCACCCTCATCCATGGCGCTGCCCGCTTTGTCGCTATTGAGCCACATAGGCACAATATCCAGATGGAAATGGCTGAAGGTGTGGCGGAAGGCGGTCATCTGTTCCAGGCGGCTGCCTTGCAGCCCGCGTTGTTGCAGCCAGAGCTCAAGATCGATCCGGGCGCCAAACTGTGGGAAGCAGAATAACCCGCCCCACAGGCCAGCGCCTGGGCGCTGTTCCAGCCAGACGCCATCGCCCCTTTGCAGCATCAGGAAGTAGGCGGTTTTTTCCGGCAGGGTTTGCTTGGGTTTTTTACCCGGATAGTCGGCCCAACTGCTGTTGCCGTTGGCAAGACAGCCGATATTGAGCGGGCATAGCTCGCATTTGGGTTTACTGCGGGTGCAGACCATCGCCCCCAGATCCATCATCGCCTGATTGAACTGGCCAACCCCTTTGGCCGGCGTGACGTCTTCACTGATCTGCCACAGGCGGTTTTCCACCTCTTTCTTGCCCGGCCAGCCAGCGACGGCATAGCAGCGAGCCAGCACGCGTTTGACGTTGCCGTCGAGGATCGGGTAGTGCTGCCCCTGGGCCAGAGAGAGAATGGCACCGGCGGTTGAGCGGCCTACGCCAGGCAGCGCGACGATTTCTTCAAAGGTTGTCGGGAACTCACCGCCGTGCTGTGCGACAATGGTCTGAGCCGCTTTATGCAGATTTCTTGCTCGGGCATAATAGCCAAGCCCGGTCCACAGGTGCAGTACCTCATCCTGTGGCGCTTCGGCCAAGGCGCGCACGTTGGGAAAACGTGCCATAAACCGCTGAAAATAGGGAATAACGGTGGCAACCTGAGTTTGTTGCAGCATCACCTCAGACAGCCATACTTGATAAGGCGTTTTATCGAGTTGCCACGGCAGCGTTTTGCGGCCATAGCGTTGGTACCAGTCCAGCACCACGTGCGAGAACTGTTGCGCTTGCATCATGAGCGAATTCGCTATCCGGCAGATAAATAATGATGCGCGATTGCAGCATAGAGTGATGGTGCTGTAAACCGGAACTTTCGGCAGTAGCACAACAGGTATGATGATGAACGCTTGCTAAACCAAGGTATCTTTGGATAATGCGCGTTCCCCTAATTGGCAGCCAAACAGACAGAAAGCACTATGATTAATGACGTCATCTCCCCAGAATTTGATGAGAACGGCCGCGCGATGCGCCGTATCCGCAGTTTTGTTCGCCGCCAGGGGCGGTTGACCAAAGGCCAGCAGCAGGCGCTGGACAACTATTGGCCGGTGATGGGCGTGGAATATCAGGCTGAACCTGTCGATATCGCCGCGCTGTTTGGCCGTGAAGCGCCAACCGTGCTGGAGATTGGTTTTGGCATGGGGGCTTCTTTAGTCACCATGGCGGGCAATAATCCGCAGCAGAACTTCCTGGGGATTGAAGTTCACTCGCCGGGCGTGGGTGCCTGCCTGGCAGATGCTCATGAGGCGGAGTTGGCCAACCTGCGGGTGATGTGCCACGATGCGGTAGAAGTCTTGCAGAATATGATCCCGGACGCTTCGCTGGATATGGTCCAGCTGTTCTTCCCGGATCCATGGCACAAAGCACGCCATAACAAACGCCGCATCGTACAGACGCCGTTTGTTGAACTGGTGCTGAGCAAATTAAAAGTGGGTGGCGTATTCCATATGGCTACCGACTGGCAACCTTACGCGGAACACATGCTGGAAGTCATGAACAGCAGCGCAGGTTACCGTAATCTTTCCGAGAGCAATGATTACGTACCGCGCCCGGACTCGCGTCCGCTGACAAAATTTGAATTACGTGGCCAGCGTCTGGGACATGGCGTTTGGGATTTGATGTTTGAGAGGATGGAATAATGGCTAAGAACCGTAGTCGTCGTTTACGTAAAAAGCTGCATATCGAAGAGTTTCAGGAACTGGGTTTTTCCGTAGCCTGGCGTTTTGCTGAAGGGACTGCCGTTGAAGATATCGACAGCACCCTGGATGCGTTTATCGATGAAGTGATCGAGCCGAACGGCCTGGCGTTTGACGGTAGTGGCTATCTGCAGTGGGAAGGTTTGGTCTGCCTGCAGAAGATCGGTCATTGCACCGAACAACACCGTGAGCTGATCAAAAACTGGTTGGAAGCACGCAAGCTGAGCGATGTGAAAACCAGCGATCTGTTCGATATCTGGTGGGATTGATCCTGCCTGATTAGCGAAGTTCAAAGACAGCATCCTTGGTATTTATCAGCCCTGAAAAGGGGGCTTTTAACCTCAGAGGAGTATGTCAGCGGTCTGAGGTGCCTTAACGGCACCTTTGTTTTATCTGGAGTATGAGTAGGTGGTAACAACATTAGATAACGCGTTGCTGGACGAGATCCTGCAACAGGTACGCCCGCTGATTGGGCAAGGCAAGGTCGCTGACTATATTCCTGCATTGGCGGAAGTGGCGGCCGATCGGTTGGCGATCGCCGTCTGTACCGTTGACGGTGAACTGTTTCAGGCCGGGGATGCGACGGAACGCTTTTCGATCCAGTCCATTTCCAAGGTATTGAGCCTGACGCTGGCGCTGACGCGTTATCAGGAGGGGGAGATTTGGCAGCGGGTGGGGAAAGAACCTTCTGGCCTGCCGTTCAATTCCTTGTTGCAGTTGGAAATGGAGCAGGGTAAACCGCGCAATCCGTTTATCAATCCAGGGGCGCTGGTGGTATGCGATATGCTGCAAACCCGGCTCAGTGCGCCCAAGCAGCGAATGTTGGAAGTGGTACGCCAACTGGCCGGCGTTGACGATCTGCTGTACGACACCCGCGTGGCACGATCGGAGTTTGAACATTCCGACCGCAATGCCGCCATTGCCTATCTGATGAAATCGTTCGGTAACTTCGACAATGACGTGCTGACCGTGCTGCAAACCTATTTCCACTATTGCGCGTTACGTATGAGCTGCGTTGAGCTGGCACGCAGCTTTGTCTACCTGGCCAATCAAGGGCGTTCGCTGAATGGCGACACGGTGATCAGCCCCTTACAGGCCCGGCAGATTAACGCCTTGATGATGACCAGCGGTATGTATGATGGTGCGGGTGAATTTGCCTATCGGGTTGGCATGCCGGGCAAGTCTGGGGTGGGAGGCGGTATTATTGCCATTGTCCCTGACGAACTGTCGATTGTCGTCTGGTCGCCGGAGCTGGATGCGTCTGGAAACTCATTGGCGGGAACTGCGGCACTGGAACTGTTGTCTCAACGCATTAGCCGTTCGATTTTTTAACTCCACCGCGCGTGCGGGTGGAAGGGAGCCAGGAGAAACTATGTTGAAGAGAACCGGATTGGCCTTGCTGTTGTTGACGGCTTCACAGGCGCATGCCGAGTATCAGTGCAGCGTCAGACCACAGGACGATGTGATTATCAGCCCGCAGACCGTGCAGGTGGTGGGTGCCAGCGGCAACCTGCAAATCACCGCCGATGGTGATGTCACCCGTGATGGCAAAGCGTTGAGCCTGAACGATAGCCAGCGCCAGAAGGCGTTCAGCTACCAGAACGCACTGCGTAAAGACTTGCCCTGGATCGATCAGGGTGCGCAGCAGCATCTGGAAAAGGCACGGGTAGCGCTGGATAAGGTCATCGTTCAGCAATTGGGGGACAGCAGTAACGTACGTAACCGCCTGACCACGCTCAACGATCAGTTGAAGCAACAGATGAACCGCATCATTGAACATCGTAGCGACGGTCTGACGTTCCACCATAAGGCAATTGCTCAGGTGGAGCAGGATGGCCGCAATATCGTCCAGCAAAGCATGGGCGGCGTATTGCAGGACAGCCTGAACGAAATGGGCGTCAAGCAGGTCGCCAACAGCAATGGCAACCCGTTGCAGGCGATTATGGGCAACCTGGGTGGGCTCCAGCAGGCCATCAAGAACGAATGGAACAATCAGGAGCAGGACTTCCAGAACTTTGGTCGCGACGTGTGTAACCGCGTCACGGCGCTGGAAACCCAGCGTAAGGATCTGGTCAAGGCGTTGAACTAAGATCTGACGTTAAAAGGTTTCGTTGTTTTCAGGGCTACGCTTCTGGTGCGACGGAACCTTTTATGCCGCCAAGGAAGCGCGACGACCTCTGAGAGGTGATTAACTTATGGCTACGGTAAAGTCGATACTCAAGCTGCTTACTCCTCTACTATTCTTTTATTACTTCGTCTGTGCTATCAGCATCATGTTATTTTCAATAATAGAATATGAATGGGCCATAGGAGAGGAAGGGATAGAGAATATCTGCGATGTGATGACTCATTTTAATATTGATGATATGAGTAATGTTGGTATTCCTTTAACTTCAGCGTTCATTTTTCCTCTGGTAATACTTTCTATTTATCGAGCTAAGCAAAGAAGATTCCTGCATCCAATATTGACGGGCTTGCTAGTCATATACTGGTGGTGGGCTTTTTTTGGTCGGTTTTTATCTTGCTGATGGCCCTCACCCTAACCCTCTCCCACAGGGAGAGGGGACGGATTGTGCCACGGATTGATTCCTGTGCCTGACTTTTTATAGGCTGAGTTGCAGAGTGAACCAGAATATGAATATAACGCTGGAGCAGCTCCCTCTCCTTTTGGGAGAGGGTTGGGGTGAGGGGAAATAGCAATGGCGAGTATTATTTCCAGCACAGCCTTAAATTATTTATTCCTCTGGCAAAAACAGTTCCAACAGCGAATTAAGGAACAGTTTGCCATGCTCGGTGATCTGCCAATACTCCGGCGTCTCCAGCAGATAGCCTTTGGCCAACGCTTCGTCCAACGGCACGCGGATCACGCTTTCATCCAGCCCGGTATAGTGGGCGAACTCGGCGCGAGGTGCGGCTTCCAGCAGGCGGAAGCGGTTCATGAAGAACTCGAAGGGCCGATCGTGCGCCTCGACTTCATGCAGCTTGTCCCGATAATCCCCTCGCATAAATCCGCGTGGATGCTTGGTTTTGGCGGTGCGCAGAATACGGCCATCGGCAAAGGTTAGCTTGCCGTGTGCGCCACAGCCAATCCCCAGATAGTCGCCAAAGCGCCAGTAGTTCAGGTTGTGCTGGCATTGGTAGCCCGGTTTGGCGTAGGCCGAGGTTTCATACTGCTGATAGCCGGCAGCACTCAACAGCTCATGCCCTTGCTCAAAGATATTCCACAGCGCGTCATCGTCCGGCAATACCGGCGGGCGTGAGCTGAACAGGGTATTTGGCTCGATGGTGAGCTGATACCATGACAGATGCGGCGGATTGAGGGCGATGGCCTGACGCAGATCGTCCAGCGCCTCTTCCAGCGACTGATCCGGCAGACCGTGCATCAGGTCCAGGTTAAAACTGCGCAGGCCAAGGCCGGTTGCCAGATGTGCCGCGCGTTTGGCCTCTTCCGGGCCGTGAATGCGCCCCAGACGGGTTAACTTCTCGGCGCTAAAGCTTTGTACACCAATCGAGATGCGGTTCACCCCGGCGCGCTGGTAGCCGCTGAAACGATCGGCTTCCACGGTGCCTGGGTTGGCCTCCATGGTGATTTCGGCGTCATCTGCGACGTGGATACGCGCCCGCACGCCATCCAACAGCGCCTGCATGGCTTCGGCACTCAACAGGCTTGGCGTACCGCCACCGATAAAGATGGTGCTGATGCTACGCCCGCTGGCGAGCGGCAAATCGGCATCCAGATCCGCCAGCAGGTGATCAACATATTCCTGATGCGGCACTTCGCCCTTTAAGGCATGCGAGTTGAAATCGCAGTACGGGCATTTCTGCACACACCAGGGAATATGGATGTAGAGACTGAGCGGTGGCAGTTGTACGGCGTTAGCTGGCATTACGCATCGCTTCCAACATCAACTTCAGCGCCTTGCCACGGTGGGAAACGGCAATTTTCTCTTCCCGCGTCAGTTCTGCCGCGGTACAGCCCAAATCTGGCACATAGAAGATCGGATCGTAACCAAAACCGCCAACGCCAGCCGCTTCAAAGGTGATCTCACCGGCCCAGCAGCCGTGGAACACCAGCGGGGTAGGGTCTTCTGCATGACGCATATACACCAATACGCAATGGAATTGCGCACCACGCTTGCCCTCAGGCACGTCTTGCAGCGTGACCAGCAGCTTGTCCAGATTCTGCTGGTCGCTGGCCTCTAAACCGGCATAGCGGGCGGAGTAAATACCCGGTGCGCCGCCTAATACATCCACGGCCAGACCTGAGTCGTCGGCAATTGCTGGCAGGCCAGTGACCTGTGCGGCATGGCGAGCTTTGAGAATGGCATTTTCAATAAACGTCAGGCCGGTTTCTTCGGCAGAGTCTACGCCAAGTTCGGTTTGTGCCACCACGTCAAAGCCGAAATCGGCCAGCAGTGTGGCGAGTTCACGCACTTTGCCGGGGTTGCCGGTGGCCAGAACGATTTTTTGCATAATAGATACCTTGAAAATTATTCGATCAGCGCCGCGATGACGTCAGGGATTTGCTGCGGACTGTGAATGCGCAATTGTTTATGCCGCCCCAGTTCACCTTTCTCAATCGTCACGTTGCTCTTCGCCACCTTGAACTGCTTGGCGATAAATTTGATGAGATGGGCATTGGCCTGGCCATCAACCGGCGGGGCGGTGATGGCGACTTTAACCTCGTCGCCATGCAGGCCAATAATCTGATCGCGGCTGGCTTTGGGCTGAATATAAAGCCTGACCACCAGCCCGTCCAGTTGCTCTGTGACTGCACTCACAGCAGGAACCAGAGCTCGCCAAACAGATCCATGCCCAGGTAGTTGATCAGATACAGGATCAGGATCACCACCATCGCAGAGAAATCGATGCCACCCATAGCCGGGATGACTCGGCGGATAGGGGCCATCAACGGCTCGGTAAGCTGGAACATCACGTAATCAATCGGGCTGCGGCCCTGGCTGATCCAGCTCATCAGTGCGCGGATAATCATCACCCAGAAGATCAGGTAGCCGACGGATTTGACCAGCGAAATCAGGCCAAACAGCAGGTTATACAGGCTGAGTGACAGGGTACCGCTCTGGATCAACAACAACAGCGGATACTTGATCGTCATCAGCAGGAACGCCAGCAGCAATGAGGCGCTGTCTACCGGCCCCATCGAAGGCACTATGCGGCGCAGCGGGCCGACGATCGGCTGGGTGATTTTCACCACAAACTGCGAAAACGGATTATAAAAGTCGGTGCGCGTCAGTTGCATCCAGATGCGCAACAGCAGCACCATCACGTAAATATCAACGACGGTTTTGACCAGGAAAGTCAGCGTTAGCATGTAAGTTACCCTTCTCCTTAACTTTTGGGTTATCCCCTTGGCTGCAAGACCGCCGTGGCGGCCTGCAACTCATCGGGCATAGTTAAAATAATTTTTCCATTTCTTGTGCTCGGGAAACGGCGGCCTGCATAGCCTTGGCAACGGTCTCTGGCAACTGTTGCTCGTTGAAGACCCGCAATGCCTCGGCGGTGGTGCCACCTTTAGAGGTCACTTGCTCACGCAGCGTAGCCAGCGAGATCTCCGGGTTGGCGGCGGCCAATGCCGCAGCACCAATAGCAGCCTGCTGCACCAGATCGCGAGCCGCCTGGCTGCTGAATCCCATGCGTTCGGCTTCCTGCTGCATGGCATCCATAAACAGGAAGAAATAGGCCGGTGCGCTGCCTGCAGCGGCGATCACGCCGTTAATGCCGTTTTCGTCATCGACCCAGCAGACTTTACCCACCGAGCTCATCAGATCGCGGGTGTAATCACGATCCTGTTGGCTAACCTGTGCGGGAGCATACAGCCCGCTCATCCCTTTCCCCACCAATGAAGGTGTATTGGGCATGATGCGCACAATATTCAACCCTTCACCGAGCATTTGATAAAAGCGGCTCACCAGAATACCGGCAGCGATCGACAGCACCAGTTTACCGGAGAAATCGACCTGTTCTTGTAAAGGTAAGCAAACCTGCGCCATCAATTGCGGTTTTACCGCCAGGACCACGACATCGGCCTCTTTGGCACAGGTGATGTTATCTGCGCTGCTGTTAATGCCATATTCGGCGGCCAGGGCGTCACGGTTTTTGGTTGACGGCGCGCAAACGCTGATGGCCGCGGCCGGATAACCACCGGCTACCAGGCCAGCAATGATGGCGCGGGCCATATTACCGGCGCCAATAAAGGTAATCTTGCGATGTTGCATCAAATCCTCGTTATACGGTTGTGTGCGAGTAGTCACGGGCGCCAAAAATAGCGGTGCCGATACGAACCATCGTGCTGCCAGCGGCGATCGCGGCCTGCATATCGTCTGTCATACCCATCGAAAGCGTATCCACCTGCGGGTAGCGCTGTTTGAGGGCTTGGAAAGCGTCATTCATCTGGCCAAAGGTTGCCAGTTGGCGCTGATAGTCGTGTTCCGGCGCTGGGATGGCCATCAGCCCACGTAAACACAGGTTGGGCAGTGCGGCGACCGCTTCTGCCAGCGCGGGCAACTCATCCAATACAATGCCAGATTTGCTCTGCTCGTCACTGATGTTTATCTGGATCAGCACATTCAGCGGCGGCATGGCTGCGGGGCGTTGATCGCTCAGGCGCAGGGCGATGCGCAAACGGTCAACGGTGTGGCACCAGGCAAAATGCTCGGCCACCAACCGGCTTTTATTGGATTGCAGCGGGCCGATAAAGTGCCATTCCAACCCCGCCCCTGCGGGCAGTTGGGCGAAATGCTGGATCTTGTCTACCCCTTCCTGCACGTAATTCTCGCCGAATGCGTGCTGGCCTGCGGCGATGGCTTGTGCGATCGCCTCCACAGGTTTGGTTTTGCTGACTGCAAGCAATGTCACTTCTTCTGGAATGCGTGCGCAACCTTGAGCGGCCGTGGCAATGCGGCCCCTGACATCCTGCAGATTCTGTTGGATAGTGCTCATAGTTAACCTGGGAGATTGATATGGATATCGATGAATTTGTGGCTCTTAGTGTAAAGCATAATGCCTCCGATCTGCACCTTTGTACCGGCCATCTGCCAATGTTACGTATTGATGGTGAGCTTCAGGCTGGAGAATATGGGGAAACGCTGACTCACCAGCAGATGGCTACATGGTGCCAAACGCAGTTGCCACCCGCGATGTGGCAGCAGCTACAGCGGGTTGGGCAGCTTGATATGGCATTAACCTTGGCGGGGGATATTCGGTTACGTGCCAATTTCTTTTTACAGCACGGCGGCGTCTCCGTGGCGTTACGCCGGATCGCCAGCCAGTGCCCCACCTTGGCCGAACTGGCCACGCCAGAAATCATCCCGGCGCTGTTACAGCGTGATGATGGCCTGATATTGGTCACCGGGGCTACCGGCAGTGGTAAATCCACCACGCTGGCGGCAATGATCGACTTTATCAATCAACATCAGCGCCGCCATATCCTCACGCTGGAAGATCCGATCGAGTTTATCCATCGTAGCCAGCGTTGCCTGATACAGCAGCGGGAGCTAGGGCGGGATACCCACAGTTTTGACGATGCGCTGCGGGCCGCATTGCGTGAGGATCCTGATGTGATCCTGTTGGGGGAACTGCGTGATACCACTACCGTCCGGTTGGCGTTGACCGCGGCAGAAACCGGGCATTTAGTTCTGGCTACTTTACATACCCGCAGCGCTCCTCAGGCGGTAGAACGGCTGGTAGATGTGTTCCCTGCGGAGGAGAAAGCCTATGTTCGGGCCCAGTTGGCCAACAGCCTGCAAGCGGTGATCGCGCAAAAACTGCTGAGTAAACCGGGGGGAGGGCGTGTCGCCATTTACGAGATCCTCACGGCAACGGCGGCGGTGAGCAGTATGATCCGCGAAGGCAAAACCCACCAGTTGCTCAGCGTGTTGCAAACCGGAGCACAGTCAGGCATGCAAACTTTTGAACAGGGTTTGCAGCAGCGAGTTGCGCAGGGAATATTATAATGCCACAATCCATTAACTATTTTTGCTCATCAGATTTTAATTACAATCCACCCAGTGGTGATTTTGGGATTGTTCTGGATGTATTTACCATTTTAGAACGGATCATGTTGCAGTATAAGTAGGTGTCTCGGTTATTTAATACCTGCTGGTTTTCTAGGATTTCTCCTTTTCATGGATGAGGTGTTTTTATGGGTCCCTGGTTGATTGTCGACGATCATCCCGCAATTTGTTTCGCTGTGAAAGCTATTCTCTCCCCATTAGGTAATGACTCGATCCTTACTGCGACGAACGGTCTGGATGCGCTGGCGCGAATAAAGGAAAATACGCCACAGTTGGTGATCCTGGACATCATGCTCAACAAAATGGATGGGTTGCAGATCCTGCAACATATTCGTCAGGTGGATAGCGATATTAAAGTGGTGGTTTACACCAGCCTGCCCGCAGAAAGCTATGCAGAGAGGGCGCTGCGGGCCGGAGCCAGTGGCTTTTTCAACAAGGATCAGGATATCAGCCAATTGGCACCTTTGTGCCAGTTGGTGCTGCAAGGCTATGCCTGTTTTCCGCAAACCACCCTGCAGCCTTTGCTCAACGCACCCATCCATAATGAGAATATTCTTGCTCGCCTCTCCGATCGTGAATTGACCGTGTTGCGTTATTTGTCTGCGGGGCTGAGTAATAAGGAAATTGCTGACAGGTTGATTTTAAGTAATAAAACGATCAGCACTTATAAGACACGTCTGATGGAAAAGTTGAAAGTTAACCATACTGAGGAGTTGGTGGATTTGTTCCTTCATCAGGATAAGCACGCTGATGATAAATAAATTTTTTATCATCATGCTGTTTTTTTGCTTTAGCGTTTGTGCTGAAGGGACTCAGGCATACCGCGAAATTAATTTGCTCAGCCGCAGTCAGGTCCAATTACCCGAAGCTGATTTAACCAACGAGGATTGGCAATGGCTACGCCGTAAACGGGTGTTGGTTTTTGGTATTGCGGCACCGAACTATCCTCCTTTTGATATCACCAGTGGTACACGGGATTACGGCGGTATCAATGCCGATTATCTGGGGATTATCGGCTACAACCTGAACGTGCGGGTCAAAGTACGTTACTACGAGGATGGCGCGACTTTGCGCCAGGATTTGGCTAAAGGGGAAGTCGATGTGATTGGTAATGTGGTTGCCACAAGTCATGCCGATCCCGACCTGCTGCTTTCTACTCCCTACGTACTCGCCGCTCCGGCGCTGATTATGCGCATCGACAGCCTGCTGCAATCACATCCGCCAAAACACATCGCCATTGAGCGTCTCTATAGTGGCAACCCGCAACTGACCGAACGCTTTGCGGCGGCAGAATATCAGGTTTATGACGCCCCACGCCGGGCATTGGAGGCATTATCGTTTAACAAGCTGGAGGCTTTTATTGGTGATGCCACGGCGGCTCGTTATTTAATTAACCAGGGCAACCTGAATAACTTGCGTATGCAGTTGCTGCCCCAACAAGATATCAAGGGTTTTGCCTTTGGTCTGGCGCGGGATAATGTGCGTTTGCAGCGGGTCTTGAATGCGGTACTGGCTAGCATCCCGGAAAGTGCACATACCGAGATCCAAAGCCGCTGGAATGGGGGCATCCCCATGTCACAAGGGGATGAACATCTGTCACTGACCTCGTTGGAAAGAAAGTGGGTGGAAGAGCATCCCAGAGTGCGGATGGTGGTCACTGGTGATTTTGCCCCGTTGGGGTTCTTCGATGTTCAAGGCGATTTTCGTGGTTTGACCGCCGATGTGATGGCAGCCATCTCCAGCCGTATCGGCCTGAAATTCGATATTATTCGCGCGGGATCGTTACAAGACTCGCTGAATGCCATCAAGGCCGGTAAAGCCGATATTGTCACCGGTGTCACTCTGGATGCGATCTGGCCTAATGGACTGCTGGCAACCCGATCCTACTTATTCAATTCCTGGGTGTTGGTAGGCATCCCACATCTGGCTAGTCACGATCCGCCACGCACGATTGCATTGGTAGCAGGGCATCCATTGCAGGCTCAATTACAGGCTCAATATCCCGCTAGTCAGATTGTCAGCGTAAGTTCCCCGCAGGCTGGTATCACGGCGTTAAAATCAGGGCAGGCACAAGTGCTGGTTTTGCCGATGATCAGCGCCGACTACTTCCTGGCCCGCGAGCCCTCCTCTGGGTTGCGCATTCTTGGCGCGCTGGATATCGAACCGGCGCGTTTTGTCATTGGCGTTGCCGGCACTGAATACCCGTTGGCGACCATCCTCGATAAGGCCTTGCTGAACGTTCCCCCAGAGGATATTCATGCGATGACCAGCAATTGGTACAACAATACCTATCTGCTGGAAGACGCACCGACGGATGATAAGCAGCTTGCTCGTTATTTCCCTATGGCGCTGATCTTGGTGGCTTTGCTATGGGTATTGCTGCTGGCGGCCTTGCTTATCGGCCGGTTGCGCAGCAAGCGCCAACAGCGTTGTCAGACCGTATTCGATGTCACCGAACGCGATCGCCTGATTGAGCAGTTACAGCAGGCGAAAGAACATGCCGATAGCGCCAACCGGGCTAAAACGACGTTTCTGGCCACCATGAGCCATGAGATCCGTACGCCGTTGAACGCCATTATCGGCATGTTGGAATTGGTACTGAATCGCCAACGGCGGGACGTGGAGCAGGATAGAGAATTGTTGAGCGTGGCCCACGAATCCGCTCACTCCCTGCTGGCGCTGATCGGCGATATTCTCGATATCTCGCGGATTGAGTCAGACCGGTTGATTTTGCACCCACAGCGCGCCGACATACGCCGCCTGATCGAATCTGTAGCGACGCTGTTTGACGGCGTAGCCCGGCAAAAAGGCCTGCTATTCAAACTGGATATTGATGCCGAAGTTACCGGTGATGTGCTGATCGACCCCATGCGTTTCAAGCAGGTACTGTCCAACCTGGTGAGTAATGCCATCAAGTTTACCGAACAAGGGCAGGTGGCGTTGAGCGTGGCGGTTGACCAGATCGGCGAGGAACGGCTGGATCTGCGCTTGCGCGTCACCGATACCGGCAAGGGCATTGATACCTTAACCCAGCAGCGTCTGTTCCAGCCTTTCACCCAAGGTCATGGCGAAACTGGGGGAGCCGGGCTAGGCCTGTACATCTGCCGTAAACTGATGGACATGATGGGGGGGACTATCATATTAAACAGCGAAGTGGGGATTGGCAGTGAAGTCACCGTGCTGCTTTCCGTGGCCCGATTGCTGAAACTCCAGTTCCCGATCCAGCAAGAGATCATTCCCCTCCCAGTATCCGTTAATTTGCGGATATTGATCGTCGAAGATCACCCGGCAGGCAGAATGTTACTGAACCAGCAACTGTGCTTCCTCGGTCATCGGCCCACCGTGGTTGGTGATGGGGAGCAGGCATTGGCGCAACTGGGGCAGCAGCAATTCGATCTGATGATCACCGATTGCCAGATGCCCAAACTTGACGGTTACAGTCTTAGCCGCCAAATCAGGCGTAATGAGCAGGAGCGGCAAGTCACGCCGCTCCTAATCTGGGGGCTGACGGCCAATGCCCAGGAAAGTGCACGTGAGGATTGCTTACAGGCCGGGATGGATGACTGCCTGTTTAAGCCGGTCAATCTGGCCATGCTGAGAAAGAAGCTGGCTACGCTACCGCCGGTCGAACGGGAGCAAAGCGAGCAGCAGGCACCCTTTTTCGTCGCAGACTTACCGCCGGAACTGCGCCAGCCACAGGTATTACAGGAGTTCATCACCACGTTGATAACCTGTATGGAGGAAGACGGCGAGCAGCTTCAGCAGGAACTCCAGCAGCGATCTATCGATCTGGCCATCATCAAAGCGTTGGCACATAAATTGGCCGGTGCCGCGCGATTGGTCAAGGCAGACAGGCTCAATCAGGCCTGTCAGGCATTGCATGATAGCCCCAGCCAGGAGACCGCTACGGAGGTACTGAATGAAGCGCAATCGTTGGTTGATGAGCTAAGAAAAATCCAACGTACTACAGAAGAATAGTCCTTTCCTACAGCGCGATTAAGGCTTTGGCAGATTTTAAGGTAATCAGGTTCATTTTATTCTTTATCACTAGGAAGGGGAGCTAAGTGCTCCCCATTTGTCATAACGTTAAAGGATAACATGATGAAAAAGATCACCAAATTAGCCGTACTGCCACTGGTTTTGGCTCTGGGTGCCGGTTTTTCTACTCTGGCCAATGCGGCACAAGACTGCAACGCAAAGCGTGCTGCGATCGAGTACCAGATCCAGCAAGCTGAAAAATACGGTAACTACAACCGCATTGCTGGCCTGAAGAAAGCGCTGAGCGAAGTTAATGCTCACTGCACTAACGGCAGCGTGTTGCAGGACGCCCAGAAGAAAGTGGCCAAGCTGGAAAGCAAGCTGGCCGACAAGCAGAAAGACGTGCAGGAAGTGAAAGCCGATCTGCGCGAAGCCCAGGCCAAAGGTGACGCTAAAAAAGTTGCCAAGTACCAGAAAAAACTGCAGGAAAAGCAGGCTGATGCTAATGAAATCAAACAAGAGCTGAAGCAGGCTCGTGCTGAACTGGCCTCTTTGCAGAAATAAGCCGTCAGGATCTCATTATCAAGGGGCGCAGATGCGCCTCTTTTTGTGCTGGGTAACTATCCCCCGCACCTGACCGCAACTCTGGACCGACTCCCTCTCCCTCAAACAAGTGCTGATGAGATCCCCTATCTGTAATCTGGAAGAGGGTTGGGGTGAGGGGCGATGGGTAATTATCGTGGTTTGCACTCAGGGAACGAATGAAACCCATTTTTCGCATTGCCATCATGCCGTTGGCCCTGCTGGCTAAAGGTGCCTGGGCAGAAGTAAGCAGCGCCTATCTCATTATTAACGACAACTTCAAAGGAGAGGTGGTCGTTAACCTGGGCCCGGATGGCCAGCCTTGTATCAATACGCCGTTGCTGCGTGAATGGGGCATCCGTGAAGCCGCCACCAAGGAGATGGCAACGACCGCTGAGGGCTGTATTCTGCCCAATATCTTGAGTGCGCGCAGCATTGAGGTGTTTTACGAACCGGTCGCGCAACTGCTGACGGTAGATATCCCGGCGGCCATGCTCGGCGACAGTGTGCTGGCAGGCCGTTGGGATGACGGTATTGATGCGGCATTTGTTAACTATCAGCTCAACTACGGTCATTACGCGGGCGAAAACTATCGCAACACGGATCGGCACGAAAGCCTGTACGCCGATATCACCACCGGGGCCAACGTCGGCCCGTGGCGATTGCGTTATCAGCCCGTCTATCAGAAAGAAACCTGGGGCAACCCTACCTGGCATACCGAACGGGCGTTGGCCTATCGCGATATCAAAGCCTGGCGGGCCACGCTGACCCTGGGCGATAGCGTAACGCCGTCGGCTTTGTTCGAAAACGTCCGTTTCCGTGGTATCAGCCTGGTCTCGGATAGCCGGATGTTACCGGATGGCCTGCGGCAGTTTTCGCCTTGGATCCGCGGCTTCGCACGCAGTAACGCACAGGTGAGGGTGCGCCAGAACGGCGAGTTGATCTACCAGACGTTTGTATCTCCCGGCGTGTTTGTGCTGAAAGATGTCTACCCGCCTGCGCTCGAGGGAGATCTTACCGTTACGATACGGGAAAGCGACAGTACCGAAACCGAGCGTAAAATCCCTTACTCCTCCATGCCCAACCTGGTTTACATTGGCCAGTGGCGCTATGACGCTTCGGTGGGGAAATACCGTCCCTATTACGGGATGGAAGAAGAACAGCCGAGTTTTGTCCAGGCGTCGCTCAGCTATGGGCTGCCGGGAAAGGTTACGTTGTATGGTGGTGTGCAAGGAGCGGATATTTATCACAGCGCGGCGATCGGCATTGGCAAGAGTCTCAACCAGTGGGGCGCGATCTCGGCGGATTATACGTTTTCCTCTGCGCGCCAGCCAAGGCGTGCGACGCCAGATACCGGTAGCATGATGCGTGTGCGTTACGCCAAAGCTTTTCCGGCCTGGGAGTCTTCCCTCAGCCTGATGGCACAATATTATCCGCGGCAGCGGTATCGTACCTTTGGCACGGCGATAGATCAGCAGAGCACCTACTGGTGGGACTGGGAAGACGGCATGTTTGTCGGTGACTTTGATGAGGAGAAAAAGTATCGTCTGGAGGCGCGTTATAACCAGTATCTGTCAGATTCAGACAGCCTCTATTTAACGTTGGTACGGGAAGCAACCCGGGGTAATCAAAGAGGCGAGACCAGCGTTGAAATGGGCTTTAGCGCCAGCATGGGTAAGGTTGACGTTGCGCTGTATGCGGAATATAACCGCCCCTCTTATGGCAAAGAACAGGCGCAGTTGGGGCTGTCTTTCTCGTTGCCGCTGAATGCGCTGGGGGCACCACGCATGAAGCTGAACTACGATCATACGCTGGCTAACGATCGGACCGACAGCCGGCGGATCGGCGTCAGCGGAACGTTACTCGACGACTATAGCCTGAGTTATAACGCCAGCACCAGCCAGAGCCAACGTTATGGCAGCAGCCAGGATCTGAGCGCCGATTATCAATATAATGCCGGTGAATTGCGGGTGGGGCATTCGCAAGGGAAAGGCTATCGCCAGCAGAACCTGGAGCTTTCCGGTAGCCTGATGGCGCATCAGGAAGGGCTGACGCTTGGGCAGTCATTAGGGGATACCGTAGCTATCGTCAGTGTACCGGGTACGCCGGGGATTGGGGTTGATAACCAGTATGGTGTCACCACCGACTGGCGGGGCTATGCGCTGGTGGGTAACCTGACGCCGTACCGGATAAATAGTCTCACGCTGGATAGTTTTGAGTTGCCCGAAACGCTTGAGCTACCAGAGACTGACCAGGAAGTGGTGCCAACTGCCGGGGCTATCATGTTCAGCCGCTTTGCCCCGGCACGAAAAGTCAGCCCGGATGCTGCTCAAACCAACTCTCCAGAATAACCACGGCGGAAGCGGAATCGACGCTGCCTTTATCCAGGGCGCGGAATCCCCCATGGTCGAATAGATTGGCACGTGCCTCAACGGTGCTCAGCCGTTCATCGTGCAGCGCAATCTGCACGCCAAAGCGGCCGTGCAGCCGGTTGGCAAATTTACGTGCTCGCTCGGTCAGCGGTTGTTCGGTGCCGTCCATATTCAACGGTAAGCCAACCACCACCAGGTCCGGCTGCCACTCTTTCAGCAGGCGTTCGATCTTCTGCCAGTCCGGTACGCCGTCCTGTGCCTTAAAGGCTGCCAATGCCCGGGCGGTGCCGGTAATTTCCTGGCCGATAGCCGCGCCGATGCTTTTGGTGCCGAAGTCGAAGGCGATAATAGTACGGTTGCTCATCAGGCGTGTCCTGCGTGGCTGGCAATGCTGCGAATATCAATGCCAAGGCGGTTAGCGGCCTCGCGCCAGCGGTTGGCGATCGGCGTGTGGAACAGAATGTCGGTATCGGCCTCGGTGGTGAGCCAGGCGTTGTCTAACAGCTCCTGTTCCAACTGGCCCTTTTCCCAGCCCGCATAGCCAAGCGCCACCAGCACATCGGCGGGCTGATCCGGCGTGCCGAGCGTTTCCAGCACGTCTTTTGAGGTGGTGATCATGGTGGCCGGTGAGATCTGAATGCTGGAACCAAAGCCTTTGCGCGGGGTGTGCAGAATAAAGCCGCGATCGTCCGCCAGCGGGCCACCAGCGAATACCGGCTTATCCAGGTCGATCGCCGGATCGCGCGGTGTAGGCTTGATGTCGAGTTTATCCAGCACCGTCTCCACGGTGAAATGTTCCACGGGTTTATTGATCACTAATCCCATGGCTCCGTCGTCATTATGCTCGCAAACGTAAATCACCGAACGTTTGAAGCGCGGGTCTTGCATCGCGGGCATGGCAATCAGGAAGTGGTGCTGTAAATTCATGTCGTTAATTCGATTGGGAAGTCAAATACATGCCCTCTCCCAACGAGAGAGGGCGCGTCGTCTGCCTACTTCGCGGCCAGACGTTTTTCAATGGCGTCCATCAGCATGCCGGTGACGGAAACCGGGAACGCGGCTTCGATCTCACGGGCGCAGGTTGGGCTGGTGACGTTGATCTCGGTCAGGCGATCGCCAATCACGTCCAGGCCAACAAAGATCAGCCCTTTTTCTTTTAACGTTGGGGCCACCGCACGGGCAATTTTCCAGTCGCTTTCGCTTAGTGGACGCGCTTCACCACGGCCACCGGCGGCCAGGTTACCACGGGTT
This sequence comes from Serratia sp. (in: enterobacteria), assembly GCF_051654945.1. Taxonomy (GTDB): domain Bacteria; phylum Pseudomonadota; class Gammaproteobacteria; order Enterobacterales; family Enterobacteriaceae; genus Chania. Next base: position 201,165 of record NZ_JBOFZA010000091.1, on the reverse strand, counting down.
TCGCCCTGGGCCGGGATACGTGCCAGACAGTAAGGCACTGGCTCACCATCCACCACCAGAATGCGTTTGTCGCCATCCTTGATAGCAGGCAAGAAGTTTTGCGCCATGCAGAAACGGCTGCCGTGTTCGGTCAGGGTTTCGATAATCACCGACAGGTTCGGGTCATCCTGCTTCACGCGGAAAATCGAAGCTCCGCCCATGCCGTCCAGCGGTTTGAGGATGATGTCGCCGTGCTGCTGGTGGAATTTGCGAATATGGGCGGCGCTGCGGCTGACCAGGGTGTCTGGCGTCAGCTCCGGGAACCAGGCGGTGAACAGCTTTTCGTTACAGTCACGCAGGCTTTGTGGCTTGTTGACCACCAGCGTGCCTTTCACTTCGGCCCGTTCCAGGATGTAGGTCGCATAGATATATTCGGTGTCGAACGGCGGATCTTTGCGCATCAGGATCACGTCCAGATCCTGCAATGCCAGATCCTGCTCGCTGCCAAAGCTGAACCAGCTCTCTTTATCTTCTTTCACGCTCAGCAGGCGAGTGCGGGCACGGCCATCACCAGCGTGCAGATAGAGATCGTCCATCTCCATATAATGCAGTTCCCAGCCGCGGCGCTGCGCTTCGAGCAGCATGGCAAAGCTGGTGTCTTTTTTGATATTGATGGAGGTAATAGGATCCATCACGATGCCGAGCTTGATCATTTCTTCTCCTTACGAACCTGTCTGACAGGCTCTTAGCCCAGGTCGCCGAAACGGACCTGCAAAGCGGTAATTGCGGTGAGCGCGGTGGTTTCTGTACGCAAAACGCGTGGCCCCAGCAGGATATCAGTAAATCCATAGCCTGTGGTCATGGCAATTTCGTCAGCGGATAATCCGCCCTCCGGCCCAATCAGCAGACGCACGTGATCGACTGGCAGGGGCAGGGTATTGATGCTTTGGCTGGCGCGCGGGTGCAGGTTCAGCTTAAGGCTATCGTCCTGCTCGGCGCACCAGTTTTCCAGCGACATCGCTGCGCGGATTTCTGGAATGCGATTGCGACCGCATTGCTCGCAGGCCGCGATGGCGATTTTTTGCCACTGCTGGAGCTTTTTCTCCAGGCGTTCGCCGTCGAGTTTAACGCCGCAGCGTTCGGAAAAGAGTGGCGTGATCACGTTCACCCCCAACTCAATGGATTTCTGGATGGTGAATTCCATCTTTTCGCCACGGGAGATCACCTGGCCAAGATGCAGGTTGAGCGGTGATTCGCGATCTTCCAGTTGCCCGGCGCTGACCTGAACCAGCACGTTCTTTTTATCCACCCGGGTGATTTCAGCCTCAAACACCTGGTTGCTGCCGTCGAACAGTTGCAACGCCTGCCCGGCGCTCATCCGCAGCACGCGGCCAACATGATTGGCGGCATCCTCGCTCAATGCAATTTCTGCACTGGCGCTCAAGGGGTCTGGATGGTAAATGCGGGGTTTACGCATAATGATTGTCAGATCCTGGCTCAATGAAACGGCGCTGCCGGGGCAACGCGAAAGCTCTATAGTAGGTCAGCCTTTTCGTTGCTGACAAGCTTGTTGAATATAAGGGTTGTGAGCCCCTTGTACTATGGCGATGCGTGCTTCCCGCTGACATTCCCAGGCGCTGACCGGATACAGCCGGTTCCAGGCCTCAAACAGCTGGGTTTGCTGGCGCGAAAGCGGCAACTGGTAGCGATCGCGCATATAGAAGTAGGTGCGGGCTATCGCACCGCGCGCACGGGCTGGTGGCTCGGCCTGTTTGTTCTTGAAGTCCACCTTCATCTCGCACTGTCCGTATTGCCCTTCGCCGCCACGCCATTGGCTGTACATAAAGTTATTACGATCTCCGTTCACTTCACCGATGGCGGGTTGCAGGTTATGCAGGTCGATCTCGATCTGGCGATAAACCGGATCCTTGTTGCAGTTTTTGCGCCCACCCTGCTGCCAGCACTGTAACTGATGGCCGAACTGCCAGGCCGGAACCACATGTTCCCACTCGATACGTTCGGCGCGTTGGGCATTTTTGCGCACCTGATAGCCGCAGCTATTGAGGTTGGGTATGCCTTTCTTACCTTGCCAGTCGATCTTGCAGCCACAGTAAAAGCTGCCGGGGGCGTCCTGGTTGATTTTGGCGGCGGCAGCCTTGGCCTGGGTAAAGTTATTAATCCCCTTTGCCTGCGCGCCGCTGGAGGCCGTCAGTACGACCAAAAGTAAAATTTTGCGATGCATATTCCAAAACAGCTCAAAATTGGAAAGGCAGGCAGGGTAACGGAAGTCACCGGCAGGTGCAAATGGAGATAATGGATTGTTTTAACTTGTAAATATTTTTGTTTACGGTTTTGATTAACCGGAAAAGGTCAGCTTGTCACCGCACTGGCGGCAGCGGTATTCACTTTCACCACGCATTACCCGATTATGACGGCGCAGGGTCAGTTGATGCTGCTGGCAATTGCAGCGGTAGGGGAAGGTTTTGCTCTGTACCGAGCGGGTTTCAAACTGGTGGGTACGGCTGGCGGGCACCTGCAAGACGCTTTCCATCATCCAGCGCCATTCCCGGCCATGTGGCGGCACGCGGCCAAACTGGCGAAAGACCAGCAGATGAGCCAATTCGTGGGGCACCACTTCGTCGATAAACGGCTGTTGGTTTTCCATCAGCAGGACCGGATTAAGGCGGATTTCCCAGGCTTGCAGCCAAGCGGTGCCCGCGCTGGTGCCGCGTTGCTGATACAGGATCCTGGGTTCAGGGAACTCAATGGCAAAATGCTGCTGTGCCAGCTGCAACTTGTCTCGCAGACAGCGCATCACCGCCTGTTGCAGTGCAATGGGGATTCTTACTCTGTTCATGGGGCGCTAGCTTAAGCAATGACGCGGTGGCTGGCAACGGGGCAGTAAGGAAAAGTATATGGGCAACCAAGGCTTGTATGTACGAGGCTTGTGTCTACAATAGCAGCGATTTTCACCCTTACCCTAACGGCGATAACCATGCTTTTATCTAATCAGATTGAATTGCTCAGTCCCGCCCGCGATGCAGGTATCGCCCGTGAGGCTATTTTACACGGGGCCGATGCGATCTATATCGGTGGCCCAGGTTTCGGTGCCCGCCATAATGCTGGCAACAGTCTGAGCGATATCGCCGGACTGGTTGAGTTTGCCCGCCGCTACCGGGCCAAAGTGTTCATCGCCCTCAACACCATTTTGCATGACAACGAGCTGGAGCCGGCACGTCGCCTGATCCATCAGCTGTATGAGACCGGCGTCGATGCGCTTATCGTGCAAGATATGGGGATCCTGGAGCTGGATATTCCGCCATTTGAGCTGCATGCCAGTACCCAGACCGACATCCGTAGCGTAGAGAAGGCTCGTTTCCTGTCCGATGCCGGTTTTTCCCAGCTGGTATTGGCGCGTGAGCTGAATCTCAGCCAGATAAAAGCTATCAGTGACAACGTCGACGCCGCCGTCGAGTTTTTCATCCATGGCGCGTTGTGCGTGGCCTTCTCCGGCCAGTGTAACATTTCCCATGCTCAGACCGGACGCAGTGCCAACCGTGGCGACTGCTCACAGGCGTGCCGGCTTCCCTACACCCTGAAAGATGAGCAGGGGCGGGTGGTTGCGTATGAAAAGCATCTGCTGTCGATGAAAGATAACGATCAAAGCCGCAACCTGACGGCGCTGATCGACGCCGGTGTTCGCTCATTCAAGATTGAAGGGCGTTATAAGGATATGAGCTATGTGAAAAACATCACCGCGTACTATCGTCAGCACCTGGATGCCATTCTCAACGAGCGTTCCGATCTGACGCCGGCATCGTCAGGCCGCACGGAACACTTTTTTATTCCGTCGCCGGATAAAACCTTCCACCGTGGCAGTACCGATTATTTCGTTAACGCACGCCAGGTGGATATTGGTGCCTTCGACTCACCCAAGTTCATTGGCCTGCCGATAGGAGAAGTGCTAAAGGTGGGGAAAGATCATCTGGACGTGGAAGTCACAGCACCGCTAACCAACGGCGATGGGCTTAACGTGCTGATCAAGCGCGATATCGTCGGCTTTCGCACCAACAAGGCGGATAAAATTGCCGAAGGGCGCTACCGGGTTTGGCCTAACGAAATGCCGGCAGGTCTGGATAAGCTGCGTCCAAACCATCCACTTAATCGCAACCTCGATCACAACTGGCAACAGGCGTTGCTAAAAACCTCTTCGGAACGCCGCATAGCCGTCGATGTTCTGCTGACACAAAGCAGCGACGGAGTGACGCTGACCCTGATCAGCGAAGAGGGCATCAGCGCCAGCCATACGCTGCACGGCGAATTCGGCGCCGCCAACCAGCCGGAAAAAGCGCTTGCCTCACTGCGTGACGGGCTGAGCAAACTGGGGCAAAGCCTCTATTATCCGCGTGACGTTCATATTGATCTGCCGATGGTGTGCTTCATGCCCAACAGCCAGGTCAACCAACTGCGTCGCGATGCGGTGGAGGCACTGGATGCCGCACGCCTGGCGGTCAACGAACGCGGCGATCGCAAACCGGTTTCCGTCCCGCCGCCGGTTTATCCGGATACGCACCTGACGTTTCTTGCCAATGTTTATAACCAGAAGGCGCGAAAATTCTACCAGCGTTATGGTGTCACGTTGATTGATGCCGCCTTCGAGGCGCACGAAGAAAAAGGGGATGTGCCGGTGATGATCACCAAGCATTGCCTGCGCTTCGCCTTCAACCTCTGCCCTAAACAGGCCAAGGGTGTGCAGGGTGTGAAGGGGAGGGCATCGCCGATGCAGTTGGTACATCAGGGTGAGACGTTGACGCTGAAGTTTGACTGCAAGCCGTGTGAGATGCATGTGATTGGCAAGATCAAACATCATATTTTGCGGATGCCAGTGCCGGGGAGTGTGGCAGGAGGGATCTCGGTAGAGGAGCTCAAGGCGACGCTACCGGGGAAGAAAAAATAGCCGCAACGTTATTTTCCGACAATGATAAGCCGATCGACTCACATAGATTGTAATCAATGTGTTAACTGCGGGATAATAGTCTGTGCATGATGAGTCTGTACCCGCAGTTCTCACCGGATGAGGTCAGAAAAACACCACCAGCGTTAACCCCTGCGTTAATAGCGGTTATTTTGCGATTTGGCGCAATAACTGACTACCTAAAAATACGTAAGGTGTGGGGAGTTTTTTTGACGCAGCGTACCCCGAGCACGCTGAGTAAGTGTGAATTTAACGCAGCTGATGTTGCAAGTGAGAGATCAATGTCGAATAAACCGTTCCATTATCAAGATCCGTTCCCGCTGAAGAAAGACGATACCGAATACTATCTGCTAAGCCGCGACCATGTTTCCGTCGCTGAATTTGCCGGCCAGGAAGTCCTCAAGGTCGATCCGCAAGCCCTGACCCTACTCGCCCAGCACGCTTTCCACGACGCCTCGTTCATGTTGCGCCCTGCACACCAACAGCAGGTGGCCGATATCCTCAACGACCCAGACGCCAGTGAGAACGACAAGTACGTTGCGCTGCAATTTTTGCGTAACTCAGAAATCGCCGCCAAGGGTATTTTGCCAACCTGCCAGGACACCGGCACGGCGATCATCATGGGTAAAAAAGGTCAGCGCGTCTGGACCGGTGGCGGGGACGAAGAAGCCCTGTCGCGCGGGGTGTACAACACCTTTATCGAAGACAACCTGCGCTATTCGCAAAACGCCGCGCTGGATATGTACCAGGAGGTCAACACCGGCAGCAACCTGCCTGCGCAGATCGATCTCTACAGCGTGGATGGTGACGAGTATAAATTCCTGTGCATCGCCAAGGGCGGTGGCTCGGCCAACAAAACCTATCTGTATCAGGAAACCAAGGCGCTGCTGTCGCCGGGTAAGCTGAAGGACTATCTGGTCGACAAGATGCGCACCCTGGGCACCGCAGCTTGCCCTCCGTACCACGTGGCGTTTGTGATTGGTGGCACTTCGGCGGAAGCAACGCTGAAAACCGTCAAGCTGGCGTCAACCAAATATTATGATGCGCTGCCAACCGAAGGCAACGAACACGGCCAGGCGTTCCGCGATGTGGCGCTGGAAGAAGAGCTGTTGAAAGAAGCCCAGAACCTGGGCCTGGGCGCGCAGTTTGGTGGCAAATACTTTGCCCATGATGTGCGTGTGGTGCGTCTACCGCGTCACGGCGCTTCTTGCCCGGTAGGGATGGGGGTTTCCTGCTCCGCTGACCGTAATATCAAAGGCAAGATCAACCGCGAAGGGATCTGGCTGGAGAAACTGGAGCATAATCCAGGTAAATTTATTCCACAGGAACTGCGTCGCGCGGGAGAAGGGGAGGCGATCAAGGTCGATCTGAACCGCCCGATGGCCGAGATCCTCAAGCAACTGTCGCAATACCCGGTGTCAACCCGTCTTTCTCTGAGCGGCACCATCATCGTTGGCCGCGATATTGCTCACGCCAAGCTGAAAGAGCGCCTGGATCGTGGCGAAGGTTTGCCGCAGTACGTGAAAGATCATCCGATCTACTACGCGGGCCCGGCCAAAACCCCGGAAGGCTATGCTTCAGGTTCCCTGGGGCCAACCACCGCAGGGCGTATGGACTCTTATGTCGATCTGTTGCAGTCGCACGGCGGCAGCATGATCATGCTGGCCAAAGGTAACCGTAGCCAACAGGTGACGGATGCCTGCCACAAACACGGCGGGTTCTATCTTGGCAGCATCGGTGGCCCGGCTGCGGTACTGGCACAACAGAGCATCAAGAGTCTGGAGTGCGTGGAATATCCTGAACTGGGTATGGAAGCGATCTGGAAAATCGAAGTGGAGGACTTCCCGGCGTTTATTCTGGTGGATGACAAAGGCAATGATTTCTTCCAGAAGATCCAGGAATCTCAATGTACGCGTTGTGTGAAGTAATCTGATCGATAGCCGCCCCGGGTGGGCGGCTTTTCCCTACGTATCCAGTTGTGATGTTTGTGTGGAAATCGTCAGTCTTTGTAAAATAGTGTCGTCGCTTTGGACGCTATAAATAAATCTGTATACCATTGCCGTGGACATTTTTAGTCAGGAACTACCATGGTGACGCAGGCAACGCATATCAAGGAATTACTGGTCTGGATAGAAAACAACCTACGAAATCCACTCTCTCTGGATATTGTTAGTGAAAAATCCGGCTACTCAAAATGGTATCTGCAACGTATGTTCCGTCAGCAGACCAATCTGCCGCTTGCTGCTTATATCCGTGCCCGTCGCCTTTATCTGGCGGCTTTCTCATTACGCTTTACGCAGAAAAGCATTCTGGATATCTCGTTGGAATATCAGTTCGATTCCCAACAGACATTCTCACGCTGTTTCAAAAAACATTTTTCCCAAACGCCCAGTGCCTACCGCAAGGCTCAGAACTGTGATTTCAGCCATTTGGTGCAATCACTGTCGTTGAACCAACCCAGCGATATCTCCGTTGATTATATTGAGGTTAAACCAGGTTGTTATTCGTTGGTCGGTCAATATTATTCTTACCATATCGATATAGATCAATTGGATAAATCACATGCCGATATTCGTAATGAAATAAAGGAACGTTTCTGTGACGAATTTAACTTACGTCCGGACAGATTGTATGCGCTAACCCAATTTATTCCGGATGGTGAGCAGGTCAAGGTCGGTTATTTTGTCGCGGTAGATAAAGAGATCGCCCAAGATAAAGCGTTATCGGAACTGCCGGAATTCAGTGGCAGTTTTTGCCGGTTCCGCTATGCAGGCAAACCGGTGGCTCTCAACGATCACATCGCCAGCGTTTATACCAAACTGCTGCCGCAGTTTAATCTGGTACGCCGGGAAGGGTACGATATCGCACAGCATGACTACTCGCTAGACAGTGCTGGAGAGCTACACCTAGAATTAGAGTATCTGATCCCGATCGTGCCAGATAAGGCCTTTGCAGAGAAAAACACAGTGCGTACCTGATTGCTGTTTGATAGGTAAACCGCCCATATGGGCGGCATCATTTAATTAATCGTATCACAATCAGCGTGAGCCAATTTCTCGCAGAGGTTTCCCCGCCATCAGATTACGTTCGATATGCTCCAAAGAGATATTCTTGGTTTCAGGTATTAAGGCAATAGTAATGAAGATAAAGATCAGGTTCAGCCCGGCATAGATCCAGAAGGTATGCGCGCTGCCCAGGCTGTTGAGCATGGTCAGGAAGGTGGCACCCACGATCATGTTGGCGATCCAGTTTACTGCCGTTGAACAGGTGATGCCGAAATCACGACCTTTAAGCGGTTGTATTTCTGAACACAATACCCAAATCAACGGGCCGGCGCTCATGGCAAAACCGACAATAAACATCAGCAACATCAGAATTGCGAAATATTGAGCCGCAGGCGTATCCATACCGATATTCATCATGGTACCCAACGTCCCCATGCCGATGGCCATCACCAGGAAGCCCAGCTTCAGCGTAGGTTTACGGCCCCAACGGTCCACCAGACCGATGGCAATAAAGGTTGCCAACACATTCACTAACCCGACGATCACCGTTCCCCACATCTGTTGAGCTGTATTGGTAAAACCGGCCAGATCGAAAATTTTTGGCGCGTAATACATAATCACGTTCATGCCGGTGAACTGCTGCATGACCTGAAGCAATACGCCAAGATAGACCGCGCGGCGGAAATTCTTGTTGTCTTTGAACAGTGCCCAGCCGCTTTGCTTTATTTTCAGGCTTTCGCGTATCTCATCCAATTCGGCTTTTGCCTGCTCGGTCGTATCTCGTAACATCTCCAGCACTTTTCTGGCTTCAGCATCACGGCCACGTGACGCCAGCCAGCGAGGGCTGCGGGGCAGGAAGAACACGCCAACGAACAGCAACAAAGCCGGAAGGGTAATGATACCGAGCATCCAGCGCCAGGAGCCGGTATAGCTGAAAGCCGTATCGGAAAGATAAGCCGCAAGAATACCTATCGTAATCATCAACTGATACATGGAAATCATGCTACCGCGAATGCGTTCAGGTGCGATTTCAGATAGATACAACGGGGCGGTGAAGGAGGCGATGCCAACTGCCAGGCCGAGCAGAACGCGGGAAACCAGCAATACATCGTTGTTGGGGGCAAAAGCTGAGCATAGCGAGCCAATGACAAACAACACGGCACCAATCATCAGGCTGTACTTGCGCCCCAGCCGGTAAGAGAGCCAACCGCTGCCGACAGCGCCAACCGCTGCGCCGAACATCATTGAACTCACTACCCATTCCTGTTGCTGTGACGTGATCTGGAACTCATGGGCGATAAACGGTAATGCCCCGGCAATCACGCCGATATCCAGCCCAAACAATAAGCCTGCCAGTGCTGCCAGAAAACAAACAAAGAAGGTCATTTGGGCATTCGATCTGCCTTTACCTGATGATGCTGTACTCATAACGGCCTCGGTTAACCAGATTGATGATTCGTTAGTAGGCTATGTTATTGGTCATGGTGATGATTTAACGTGCTTTCGATCACATATAATGTAATCGCTTACACTGAGGCGATCTTTCTAAAGTGGCATTAATTAACTTGTTAATGCCATGGGATGTGGAGTGTTAACGGATAAATGTGTAATCGCTTTCATTAAATCCGGCGCACAACAATCATGGCCGGAGAGCGTAAAATTTTCAGACTGGTTGGCGGGATTGGTTTTTCTGCTGCACGATATCGGCCATCACGGCCAGCGCGATCTCCGCCGGGGTTTTACTGCCAAGCGGCAGGCCGATCGGAGCATGGATACGGCCTAGTTCCTGCGGGCTGAATTCGGCGATCTGTTGCAACCGCTGGCGGCGGCGATCGCTGTTTTGTTGAGACCCCATCGCGCCGATGTAAAACGCCGGAGTATGAATTGCCTCCATCAGGGTCAAGTCATCCATGCGCGGATCGTGGGTCAGTGCCACAATCGCGGTATTGGCGTGGCAACCGCCTTCCTCAATGAATTTTGCCGGGAACTGGCGCAGCAAAGTGATATGAGGCTTGAGCTGCGTGGCGAAGTTCTCCAACGCTTCCGGGCGGCTCTCACAAACCAACACTTCAAAGCCGAGTGCGCTGGCAAAGTCGGCGCAATACAGCGCCACGCTGGAAAGCCCGGCAATCAGTAACCGAGGAGCGGCGGCGATGTGCAGCTGGATCTCTTGCTGGTTGCGTATAACCTGGGTGGCGCTGGCAAAACGGGTGGTTTCCAGCGCGTGACAGGCATTGGGTAGGGTCAGGTGTTTGACCAGAGCGTGATGGCCAGCCAACGCCTCGGCGATACTGCGCAGGTAGCCAATGCTGGCAGGGCCTGCGGGCAAATGTTCAATCAGCACATCCAGCACGCCGCCACAGGGTAGCGCTACGTTGGGAGTTAGCCCGCCAGCGCCGTAGCGGATCACCTGGCTGGCGGCCTGATATTCCCCCTCTGCCAGACGGTGCAAAAAGTCCTCTTCCACACAGCCACCGGATAGCGATCCACAATAGTGCCCGTCGCGGGTCGCTACCATCAAAGCGCCCGGAGAGCGGGGTGATGAGCCATAGGTGTTCAATACGGTACACAGCCACACTGGCTGTTGCTCCAGCCAGTTGATGGCCTGGCTGACTACGGTGATATCAAGGTGTTGCATTAATTCATGGACTCGTTTGCCACTAGCTGAGAAGGGAGATCGATATCTTGCACGATGGCTGGTTGATATACAGGGATCAGATGGACCTGTCCGTGACTGCGTAGCAATTCCCGCGCACCATTATCGCCACGCAATGCACACAGTTGTTTGCGCAAAAGGGCGGTAAATCCCACCGGGTGCCCAGGTTGTTGCTGGAAGCTGGGGCGGACGATGCTGTGCTGGCTCAGGGCTGCGGCAACTTGCACAAAGATCTGCGGCGAGACGAACGGCATATCCGCCAAATGGATCAGCCAGCCGTCCCAGTTTGCGGTTGCGGCAACGCCAGCGGCAATAGACTCACCCAGCCCACCGCTGGCTAGCAAGATGCAGGGTACCTGATCTGCTGCGCATACCTGTTGCACCAGCAGGTTTTCAGGCCGGGTGACGACTTGCACCGGTAAACCGGAGGACAACGCTTGTTGCAGCGTATGTTCAAACACCGTCTTGCCCTGCAATAGGGCGTTAAGCTTGTTGCCAATGCCGCCGGCCTGAATGAAACGCTCACCCCGCCCGGCAGCGGTAATCACGATACCTGTCGTCATCTCGTCTGTCCGCGTTTGCGCAAATCAGCCACACTATAAAAGTATTGTATGTTTCAAAGTGTTTCTTTTTATGAAAACAAAATGTTAATGCTCACATTTTTTTGGTTATAAGCATATGATTATAACGTCTTCGGCAAGGTTACTAGCGGTTGCGCAACAAAACCGATAAAAAAACGACTTACCTTCAGTTTTCCAGTTGCCCGCATCTGGATCCTGCGGGTAGATAAAAGCGTAAAGGAAATTTTATGAGCAATTTCAATCCGTCACGACGCCGTTTTATCAAAGGTGCCGTGATTGCGGGGGTGTCCGTCTACCTCGCTCCCCTCTACAGCCGGGCCTATGCCGCGCTGTTTGAGCAGAAAATCCTGCAATCGCCGAATTGGGATGCGCAGACTAAACGCATTCGTTACCGCATCGATGGCCGTTCCAAGGTGATGGGGCAGAAAGTATTTGCCCGCGATATTCGCGCCGTGGATATGCCGCACTGGCCGCAGCAGCAGGCTCATGCCTTTATTCTGCGTGTTACCAAGGCTGACCGTCTGTTTACCGGTATCGATCTCTCCTTACTGGGTGACGATCTGCAACCGGATCGTTTAGTGACGGCGGAGGATCTTGAGCGAGATGGTTTGGCCTTCCCTGCATTTTATGGCGATGACATGCTATTGCCGACAGGTAAAACGCCGGCCTATCTCGGTCATGCGGTGGCGATCCTGATCTATCATGATTTTGCTCGTTTCCGCTTTGCCAAAGACAAGCTGAAATTCCACGACGAAGTGATCCAATATGGTAGTGAAACCGGCCCGTTACAACGCGATCCTTGGGGTAGCTTCCGCTATGTGCGCGTTGGCGGCGAACAGCCATCTGATGACGATCGCTTCTCCAGCCTCAAAGACACACCGATCTTCCCGCTGTCGATGCGTAGGCATTTGCCGGTATGGCCGGAAGGGCGTGAGGGCGGCAAGCTGGATCAGGAAGGCATGTATTATGCCGGGATGATTGCCGAACAACTGCAAACGCCGCCGCAGGACTGGCTGGTGCTGTCACGCCGCTATACCACGCAATCCATTGATACGTCGGCCCTGGAGCCGGACAACGCCAACGGCTGGTTTGATACCGCCAGCCAGACCCTGCATCTGGTGATCCCAACCCAGTCTCCGCAGGAGGTGGCGGACGAGATGCCACGCATGTTGGCCAAACGTCATCAGCCGGTCAAACAGCTGATCCTGCACCCTTGTTACACCGTGGGCTACGGCTCAAAAGATCACTATAACTTCCCGTATTACGGTGCGGTCGCGGCGCTGTATGGCGATGGGCTGCCGGTGCGGTTGGCCAATGATCGCTATGAACAGTTCCAGACCTCGATCAAACGACACGCCTTCGATATGGATTACCGCATCGCGGTAGACAAAAAAACCGGCGTATTGCAGGCCTTCCAAGGTGCCATGACCGCCGACGGTGGCGGGCGCAGTAACTTTACGCCATCGGTGGTAATGGTTGGCGCTACGGCGGCCCAGTCGATTTACTACTTCCCGAAAAGCGATCTTTCCTCGGTAGGGCTGGCATCTCGCGCCATCGATGCGGGTTCTGCGCGCGGTTACGGTACGCTGCAAAGCATGGCCGCAACCGAGATGATGATGGACGAATTGGCTCAAGAGCTGAAGCTCGATCCGATCGAGTTTCGCTTGCGCAACGTGCTTAAGTCCGGCATGAAAAACACCCAGGGTGCGATCCCGGCAGGAGCGATCCGCGCCGATGAAGTGCTGGTGAAAGCCTCTCAACATGAGATGTGGCGCAAGCGTGCCGAACGCAAGGTGGCGTTTGAGAGCCAAAACCCAGGCAAACGCTATGGCGTGGGCTTTGGTTGCGTGCAGAAAGACTTTGGCACCGGGGCCGAAACCTCCTTTGCTCGCGTGGAGTTCAGTGAGGATGGACGCCTCTCCCTGTATCACAGCGGGGCCGAAATGGGCACCGGCATGTCGACGTCGCAGTCGGTGCTGTGTGCGCAATGGCTGGGTAAGCCGGCGGATGAGGCGCATTTCTCGGTGACCGATTGGGCGCTGTTGCCGATGGAAACCAGCGGCGATCCCTACATGATGTCGCAGGAAGAGCAGGACAAACTGCAAACCAATCCGAACTGGACGCCAAGCTACTGCTCGCCTTCCAGCGCCAGTAACTCCGCTTACTATTTCTCGCACAGTACCCGTGAAGCGGCCCGGTTGGTGTTTGAGCAGGGGCTGTGGCCTGCCGCGCTGTCTATCTGGCAGTCCGGCATTGGTGGCGGGCAGGCGGCACCGCTGGTGGTGCGCAAAGAAGATGCACGCTGGGTAGAAGGTGGCCTAACGGCGGCCGGTATGCAGATCTTGCCGTTTGAGCTGTTGGCGAAGAAAGCCTATCAGATGGGCAACCTTACCGGCGCGGTGGTGCATGTCTTCAACCGCTGGCAGTGGGCCGAAGCGGACTTCAAACTGAGTAATCACAGTGAACGTCTGCCGGTCGATGGCTTGTCGGTACGCATTGGCAACGGTGAATTCAGCACCCTGGCGCGTGAGCAGGTTTTCTACCCGCCAACCCAACGCAATAACGCCGCGGTAACCTATTACAGTGCCGTTGGCACGCTGACGGAAGTGGCGGTGGATATCGCCACTGGCAAGGTTGAGCTGTTGAACCACCACTCGATAATGGAGTGCGGCAACCTGATTGTGCCTGAGCTGGTTTCCGGCCAGTTGCAGGGCGGGTTGGCGATGGGGATTGGCCATGCGCTGCATGAGTATTTACCGCTGTACGAAGATGGGCCGGGTAACGGCACCTGGAACTTTAACCGTTACCATTTGCCGCGCGCCAGTGATGTGGCGGTCTGGAAACAGACCGGCGATATCCTGCCTGCGCTGTCGGAAACCGATCCGCCAAAAGGCATGGCGGAGGTCGTGATGATCCCGGTAGTTGCCGCATTGGTGAATGCCATCGCCCACGCTACCGGTCACCGTTTCCGTGATTTGCCTGTCCGTGCCGAAAATATTCTTGAGGTCTTACCATGAGCATTAAAACCCAACCTATTACCCTGACCGTTAACGGCAAACAATACGGCCCCGTCGAGGTACCGGAAGGGCTGATGATGATCGATTTTCTGCATGAATATCTCGATCTGACCGGCTCACGCCTCGGCTGCGGCCAGGGGATCTGTCACGCCTGCGTGGCGATCCTCGACCATCCAAGCGGCACCAGCGAAGAAATCCGTACCTGCATCACCGGTGCCCACTTCTTCAATGGCAAGCAGGTGCGCACCATCGAAGGCCATGCGCAGGTGGATAACCAAGGTGAAGTGGTTCAGCTCTCGCCGATCCAGCAGTCGTTCCTCGATCATTACAGTTTCCAGTGTGGCTATTGCACGCCGGGCTTCGTCAATGCGGCCACCATCTTTGTCGAGAAGCTCAAGCGTGAGCCGATCCTGCGCGATCGGTTGGAAGGTGCGATTGAGCAGGCGCTGGAGAACCATATCTGCCGTTGCACCGGCTATGTGCGTTATTACGAAGCGGTGCGCGACGTGGTGCTGAAAACTCCGGGCCTCCTGAAGGAGACGGCGTAATGAAAAAACGTCTCGCATTGTTGATTGTGCTGATTGCGGCGATCGTTATCGCCGTACTGTGGTGGCGGGAAAACCGCAGCTACGACGGCCCGGTCCAGCAGGTTACCGCCAGCAGTGAACAGATTGCCCGTGGCCGCTACCTGACCCAGGCTGCCGACTGCGCCGCCTGCCATACTGCCGCTGGTGGAGCTCCGCTGGCGGGAGGCTATCCGTTGGATACGCCGTTTGGCACTATTTATGGCAGCAACCTGACGCCTTCTGCCGATCATGGGATTGGCCGCTGGAATAAAGACGACTTCTTCCTGGCGCTAACTCAGGGGGTTGCTCCGGGTGGCCGTCATCTGTATCCGGCGATGCCTTATACCTCTTACAAAGGCATCACGCGCGAGGATGCGGATGCCATCTATGCCTATCTGATGTCACGCCCGGCGGTAGACGTTGCCATTCCGGCCAACGATATGCCGTTCCCGTTCAACCAGCGGATGGCGCTGATCGGCTGGAATTTGCTGTTCCGCACGAATGACCCTATGCCTGCCAGCTCACAGGGGAACTCTGCCGAATGGCAGCGTGGCCGCTATCTGTCTGACGTGCTTGGGCACTGTGGTGAATGCCATACGCCACGGGGCATGCTGGGGCAGATGGAACTGAGCAAGCCGATGCAGGGCGGCGATCTGGGGCGATTTATCGCGCCGGATATTACCCCACAGGCTTTGGCCCAGCGCGGCTGGACGCCAGAGGATCTGAGCCGTTTCCTCAGCACCGGTTTAGCGCCACAAGGCTCGGCGTTCAGCGAAATGCATATGGTGGTGGATCTCAGTACTCGTCATTTGACGCCGGAAGATCATCAGGCACTGGTTACGTACCTGATGGGCGACAAACCACCGCAGCCGGTGGCGGCGAAAACTGGCCAGGGTAGCGATGCCGGGCGTCTTACCTATCTCGATCAGTGTTCCGCTTGCCATGAGCGTGATGGCGCGGGCAAGCCGCACGTGGCGGTGGCGATGCGTGATAACGCCACGCTGCGTCAACCGGACGGCAAGAACCTGATCGTATCGGTGTTGGATGGGCTACCGGCGCAGCAGTTCCCTGGCAACGAAAGTATGCAGAGCATGCCGGGCTTTGCCGATCGCCTGGACGATGCGCAAATTGCCGAACTGGTCAATTATCTGCGCGTGACCTGGGGTGGCTTGCCGGCGGATATCACCGCCGAGCAGGTGAAGGCATTACGCAAAGCCCATTAAGTCAGAACTGATTTCCCCCTCTCCCACAGGGCGAAGGGGCTGTTCCGAGTGCGTAGTTAGCCTGCGCAATTTCGGAAAGCAGGGGGTAACAACAAGAAAGGCAAGGTATTACGCAAATCAATCAATGAGCTCGATCGGTCCCCTCTCCCTGTGGGAGAGGGCTAGGGTGAGGGGCGTTAGCGATTATCTGCCGGGGGAACGCCAAACATTGGCATTCCCTCTGCATCCCACTCCAGAGGTTTAATTCGCGTATGGCGATTCGGATCGTATAACGGATCGCCTTCAATTTCGGTGTAATTACGGGCATGGTAGACCAGCACGTCATTACCTTGTTCATCCACGGTAAAACTGTTGTGGCCAGGGCCATATTGGCGATTGGCATAGCTGGTGCGAAAAACCGGTTCGCTGGCCTTATGCCATTGTGCCGGATCGAGGAGATCGGCATCGATGTCTGCCCACAGCAGGCCGATGCAATAATTTTCGTCGGTGGCGCTGGCAGAATAGCTGATGAAAACTCGCTTACCGTGTTTGATCACCGCCGGGCCTTCGTTTACCCAAAAACCCATAGTTTCCCAAGCCAGCTCCGGTTTGCTTAGCATCACCGGCGTCCCTTTCAGCGTCCAGGGGTTGGCCATTTCTGCCAGATACAGGTTGGAGTTCCCCCGGATCTGTGGGTCTTGCTGTGCCCACAGATAGTAGTGCTTACCTTGGTGCTCAAAATGCGTGGCATCTAGCGAGAAGCTGTCGATCGGTGTCTCAATGCGCCCCTTCTCTAGCCATTCTCCTTCCAGCGGATTGGCGGCGCTGCATTCCAGTGCGAACATGCGATGCTGGAACAGACCGTCGGCAATCTCTGGGCTATGGGCCGCCGCAAAGTAGACATACCATTTATCGTCGATAACGTGCAGTTCCGGTGCCCAAATCAGGTTACTCATTGGCCCAGACGCGGGTTTGCGCCAGATGACCTTGGCTGGAGCCTGTGCCAGCTCCGTCAGACGGCGAGCACGGCGCAGTTCCAGGCGATCGTACTCCGGCACCGAGGCGATAAAATAGTAATAGCCATCGCTATGGCGATAGATAAAGGGATCGGCACGCTGTTCAATCAGTGGGTTAGGATAAATAGACATCGGTTCCTCTCAAGAGTGTTTGGTTTCAAGCTGCTGTTCGCGGTATTCCGCCAGTTCCTGATAATTGACGCGGCGTTTTTCCAGATCGCTCTGGATCTGTGACATCAGGTTACGATCTACTTTCAGCAAACGGACCACGCCAGCGGTGATCAGGTAACCCACGCCCGGGATCACGGTAAACAGCAAGACAATACTTTGCAGTGCCCCAGCGCTTTGGCTACCCGCATCGGCCTGATAGCCGGAGTAAGACATCACGAAACCTACCATCGCCCCGGCGACCGCCAGCCCGACCTTCAGGAAGAACAGGTTACCGGAGAAACTGATACCGGTGATGCGCTTGCCGGTTTTCCATTCGCCGTAGTCGTCCACATCGGCCATCAACGACCAGTGCAGCGGTGAAGGGATCTGATGCAGGATATTCAACAGGAAGTAGGCCACCACGATCAGCGAGGTGAATTGCGGATTGAGGAAGTAGAAACCACTGGAGAAGATGGCCAGCACGATATTGGTCCAGAAGAACACCTTCAGCTTGCAGAAGCGGTCGGTCAGGGGCTTGGCCAGGGCGCTGCCGATCATCATGCCGACCACGCCCAGGCCGATAAACAGGCTGGCGAATGAGGTGGACTGCTGCATGACGTAGGTGACGTAATACATGGTGGCAGCCATGCGGATAAAGCCGGGGCAAACGTTGCAGAAGGTCAGCAGCAGAATGCGTACCCACTGATCGTTTTTCCACACGTCTTTCAGATCGGCCTTAAGCGCATCGTGAGTGGGAACCGCCGGGCGGATACGCTCTTTCACCGTCGCAAAGCAGAACAGGAACATAGCCAGCGCAATCAACGCCATTACGCCCATCGACATCTGGTAGCCCTTGGCTTTGTCGGCGCCGCCGAACCATTCCGCCATCGGTAACAGGGTCAGCGACAGGATCAGTGTGGCGATGCCGACCATGATGAAACGGTACGACTGGCAGGAAACCCGCTCCTGCGGATCGGCGGTGATCACGCCACCCAGTGAACAGTAAGGAATATTGATGGCGGTATAGGTTAGCGACATCAGGAAGTAAGTAACAAAGGCGTAAATCACCTTGCTGTTATAGCTCCACTCCGGGGTGGTAAACATCAACACGCTAAACAGCACGTAAGGCAGGGAAATCCATAACAACCACGGACGGAAACGGCCGAAGCGGCTCTGGGTTCGGTCGGCAATCGCGCCCATGATGGGATCGGTCACGGCGTCCAGCACGCGCACGGACAGCAGCAAAATGCCGACCAGCGCTGGCGTAAGGCCAAAGATATCGGTATAGAAGTAGTTGAGGAACAGCATGATTGCGCCGCCGATCATGTTGCAACCGGCATCTCCCATGCCGTAGCCGATCTTTTCTTTTATCGATAGGGCATTGCTCTTCATGGACATTTTCTCCGCGATGACAGGATCGGACTGTTGGATAACGATTATTGCCCTGTGTGGCGGCGAACTATCAGAAGTTAATGGTTGTAGAGATGGACAAATCAGTCACTGCGGAAAAAGTGTGAGCCAGTTGGCAAAATGGGTAGGGGAAAAAAAGGCCCGCAGTGGCGGGCCTGAGAAAAAAATTTAAAAATTAACGGCTTGCGGCACTGGCCGGTTGCTGGCCGCGCTGCTTGATAAAGTAGCCGATGCCAAGAATGGCGATCCACACCGGGATCAGCAGCACGGAAATCTGGATCCCCGGCGTCAGATACATAATCACCAGGATGGCGCTCAAAAAGGCCAGGCACAGATAGTTGCTGAACGGATACCAGAACGCCTTGAACTTCGGCTCAACGCCTTCACGGTTTTTAGCCTTGCGGAATTTGAGGTGTGCCAGGCTGATCATCGCCCAGTTGATCACCAGGGCAGACACCACCAGCGCCATCAATAGCTCAAAGGCACGGCCTGGGATCAGGTAGTTAATCAGTACGCACAGTGCGGTTGCCAGCGCAGAGAAACCGATGGCAATCACCGGCACGCCACGGCTATCCACTTTCAGCAGAGCTTTCGGGCCATTACCCTGTTTTGCCAAGCCGTACAGCATGCGGCTGTTGCAATAGACGCAGCTGTTGTAGACCGACAGCGCAGCCGTCAGTACCACGATATTCAATACCGTCGCGACCATATTGCTGTTGAGCGCATGGAAGATCAGTACGAACGGGCTGCCGCCTTCGACCACTTTGCCCCACGGATAGAGTGACAGCAGGATCGTCAGTGAGCCGATATAGAACAGCAGGATGCGATAGATCACCTGGTTGGTGGCTTTCGGGATGCTTTTTTCCGGGTTATCGGCTTCGGCGGCGGTAATGCCCACCAGTTCCAGACCGCCGAAGGAGAACATGATCACCGCCATTGCCATCAGCAGCCCCATGGTACCGTTCGGGAAGAATCCGCCCTGTGCCCACAGGTTGGTGACGCTGGCTTCCGGGCCGCCCAGGCCGCTGAACAGCAGGTAGGCACCAAAGCCGATCATGCCAATGATGGCGACCACTTTGATGATGGCAAACCAGAACTCCATTTCACCATAGACCTTCACACTCGACAGGTTGATGGCGTTGATGGCCAGGAAGAACACGGCGGCGGAGATCCAGGTTGGAATTTGCGGCCACCAGTACTGCACGTAAATGCCCACCGCAGTCAGTTCCGCCATGGCTACCAGCACATACAGCACCCAGTAGTTCCAGCCGGAGGCGAAACCGGCAAAATTTCCCCAGTATTTATAGGCGAAGTGGCTGAAGGAACCCGCGACCGGCTCTTCGACCACCATTTCACCCAGTTGACGCATGATCAGGAAGGCAATAAAACCGCCAATTGCATAACCGAGAATGACCGACGGGCCGGCCATTTTTATTGTTTGAGCGATACCGAGGAACAGGCCGGTACCTATTGCGCCACCTAAGGCGATCAGCTGGATATGGCGGTTTTTCAGGCCGCGTTTCAGCTGGTCGCCATGCTGTTGACCATCCATCAATGAAACCCTCTGTGGTGACAAAATGCTCATTACCGTAAAATAATGATTACGATGTGTGTTGTTTTTTGTTTACGACGTTATAACTATAAATTCCACGGCGTCGCTACCGTTTGGCAGAGAATAATGGTATGTGCGAAAGTTTGCACCTGCTTTGTGGTTCGAATGGTGAAGATTGCAGCAGTTTAGGCAACAAAATGCGGGTTGTGTGACGAGCGGGGTGATTGCATGCGCGAAATAAGCAATAAATCACAGAATGCGCAAAAATAATCGTCATTGTTGTTGTTTTTTTGTTAACGGCGCGAGGTGCAACAGGCGCTGAAAAAGTAGAAATACCCCTTCATCTCCTCACCCTATAACACCGGCACTGTTGCTAACCAGAGGTTTCACAAAAGTTAAATCCAACGGCTACCTCGTAAATGGTATTACCAACGCCGAGTTACCGGTTTGCAAAGGCCTATGGATTGAAGTGTTAAAATGTGCGGCTTTCATGATTTCGATCAAGCCCCATATGGACAGGAGGTGAATACTTTGTTACTTTACCGTCACGTTTTTGAAATTGGTATTACCAATTGACTCCGGGCACTTCGCAGAGAAGAAATCACCCATGGCCTACAGCAAAATCCGCCAACCCAAGTTGTCAGATGTTATCGAGCAGCAGCTCGAATACCTGATCCTCGAGGGTACGCTACGTCCAGGCGAAAAGCTGCCTCCAGAGCGAGAGCTGGCGAAACAGTTTGATGTTTCCCGTCCTTCTCTGAGAGAAGCTATCCAGCGTCTGGAAGCTAAAGGGCTGCTCCTGCGTCGCCAGGGAGGCGGCACCTTTGTACAAACTAATCTGTGGCAGAGCTTCAGCGACCCGCTGGCTGAACTGCTGGCCGATCACCCTGAATCACAATTCGATCTGCTCGAGACCCGTCATGCGCTTGAAGGCATCGCTGCCTATTATGCCGCGTTGCGTGGGACGGACGAAGATCTGGCGCGCATCCGCGATTGCCATCATGTGATCCAGCAGGCCCAGGACAGCGGCGATCTGGACGCCGAAGCCGACGCGGTCATGCAATACCAAATTGCCGTGACCGAGGCTGCCCACAACGTTGTGTTACTCCATCTGCTGCGCTGTATGGGCCCGATGCTGGAACAGAACGTTCGTCAGAACTTTGAATTGCTCTACTCGCGCCGTGAGATGTTGGCAACAGTGAGTAGCCATCGCGCCGGGATTTTCGAGGCGATTGTGGCACGCGAACCTGAAAAGGCCCGTGAAGCCTCGCACCGCCATTTGGCGTTTATCGAGGAAATTTTGCTGGATCTCAGCAGGGAACACACCCGGCGTGATCGATCGCTGCGGCGTCTCCAGCAACGCAAGGATTAAGAGTGGTTCTCCTCAAGGCACACCAGCTTGTTGAGATGAAGCTCGGAGTGCTTAGTTAAGTACTTAAGCGGCAACCAAACTGATGAGCCTGTCTTCGTGCATTTTGCTCAGAATGCAGGAAGACAGGCTCCAAACAAACCATTAGACAGATAAGGAATACCACCATGTCAGAACGTTTAAACAATGACGTGGATCCGATCGAAACCCGCGACTGGCTGCAGGCGATCGAATCGGTCATCCGTGAAGAGGGTGTTGAACGCGCTCAGTTCCTGATTGATCAGGTTTTGGGCGAAGCCCGCAAGGGCGGTGTTAGCGTTGCAGCGGGAGCTGCGGCTAACAACTACGTCAACACCATCGCGGTAGAAGACGAACCGGCATACCCGGGCAACCTGGATCTGGAGCGTCGTATTCGTTCTGCCATCCGTTGGAACGCCGTGATGACCGTGTTGCGTGCTTCGAAAAAAGATCTGGATCTGGGCGGCCACATGGCTTCCTTCCAATCTTCCGCGACCTTCTATGAAGTCTGCTTCAACCACTTCTTCCGTGCTCGCAACGAGAAAGACGGCGGCGATCTGGTTTACTTCCAGGGCCACATCTCTCCGGGCGTTTATGCACGTGCCTTCCTTGAAGGCCGCCTGACCGAAGATCAAATGAACAACTTCCGTCAGGAAGTGCACGGTAAAGGCCTGTCCTCTTACCCGCATCCAAAACTGATGCCTGAATTCTGGCAGTTCCCGACCGTATCCATGGGTCTGGGCCCAATCAGCGCCATCTATCAGGCCAAGTTCCTCAAGTATCTGGAACACCGTGGTCTGAAAGACACCTCTGGCCAGACCGTTTATGCCTTCCTGGGCGACGGCGAGATGGACGAACCGGAATCCAAAGGCGCGATCACCATCGCGACCCGTGAGAAGCTGGACAACCTGGTATTCGTCATCAACTGTAACCTGCAACGTCTGGATGGCCCGGTTACCGGCAACGGCAAGATCATCAACGAGCTGGAAGGCATCTTCGCAGGTGCTGGCTGGCAGGTGCTGAAAGTGATCTGGGGCGGTCGTTGGGATGAACTGCTGCGTAAAGACACCAGTGGCAAGCTGATCCAACTGATGAACGAAACTCTGGACGGCGACTACCAGACCTTCAAATCCAAAGACGGCGCTTACGTGCGTGAGCACTTCTTCGGCCGCTTCCCTGAAACCGCCGCACTGGTCAAAGATATGACCGACGACGAGATCTGGGCGCTGAACCGTGGTGGTCACGATCCGAAGAAAGTCTTTGCTGCACTGAAAAAAGCGCAGGATACCCAAGGCAAACCAACCGTGATCCTGGCCCATACCATCAAAGGTTACGGCATGGGTGAAACTGCGGAAGGTAAAAACATCGCTCACCAGGTGAAGAAAATGAACATGGAAGGGGTTCACCACTTCCGCGATCGTTTCAACGTGCCAGTTGCCGATGCCGACATCGAAAAACTGCCATACATCACCTTCGAGAAAGAGTCCGAAGAGTACAAATATCTGCACGAACGTCGTCAGGCGCTGGAAGGCTATGTGCCAACCCGTATGCCGAAGTTCACCGAGAAGCTGGAAATGCCAGCTCTGGCAGACTTCAGCTCCCTGCTGGAAGAGCAGAACAAAGAGATCTCTACCACCATCGCCTTTGTGCGTGCCCTGAACGTGATGTTGAAGAACAAGTCGATCAAAGATCGCCTGGTGCCAATCATTGCCGACGAAGCGCGTACCTTCGGTATGGAAGGTCTGTTCCGTCAGATCGGTATCTACAGCCCGAACGGTCAGCAATATACTCCGCAGGACCGTGAGCAGGTTGCTTACTACAAAGAAGACGAGAAAGGCCAGATCCTGCAGGAAGGTATCAACGAACTGGGCGCAGCCTCTTCCTGGTTGGCCGCAGCGACTTCCTACAGCACCAACGATCTGCCAATGATCCCGTTCTACATCTACTACTCCATGTTCGGTTTCCAACGTATCGGCGACCTGTGCTGGGCAGCGGGTGACCAACAGGCACGTGGCTTCCTGATCGGCGGGACTTCAGGTCGTACTACCCTGAACGGCGAAGGTCTGCAGCACGAGGATGGCCACAGCCACATTCAGTCGCTGACCATCCCTAACTGCATCTCCTACGATCCGGCTTACGCGTATGAAGTGGCAGTGATCATGCATGACGGTCTGGTTCGTATGTACGGTGACGCGCAAGAAAACGTCTACTACTACCTGACCACGCTGAACGAAAACTATCACATGCCGGCCATGCCACAGGGCGCAGAAGAAGGTATCCGTAAAGGTATCTATAAACTGGAAACCCTGGAAGGCAAGAAAGGCAAAGTACAGCTGCTGGGTTCCGGTTCGATCCTGCGTCATGTGCGTGAAGCTGCGCAGATCCTGGCGAACGACTACGGCGTGGGTTCCGACACCTACAGCGTAACCTCCTTCACCGAACTGGCGCGTGATGGCCAGGACTGTGAGCGCTGGAACATGCTGCACCCAACCGAAACCCCACGCGTGCCTTATATCGCTCAGGTGATGAACGAAGCGCCTGCGGTAGCGTCTACCGACTACATGAAACTGTTCGCCGAGCAGGTTCGTACTTTCGTGCCAGCCAGCGATTATCGCGTACTGGGTACTGACGGCTTCGGTCGTTCAGACAGCCGCGAAAACCTGCGTCACCACTTCGAAGTTGATGCTTCTTACGTGGTGGTTGCTGCTCTGGGTGAACTGGCTAAACGCGGTGAAATTGAAGCTTCTGTGGTCGCTGATGCGATTAAGAAATTCGACATCAACCCAGAAAAAGTTAACCCGCGTCTGGCCTAAGAGGTACTGAATAATGTCTATCGAAATCAAAGTACCGGACATCGGTGCAGATGAAGTTGAAATCACCGAGATCCTGGTGAAGGTTGGCGATAAGGTTGAAGTTGAACAATCGCTGATCACCGTGGAAGGCGACAAGGCCTCCATGGAAGTGCCTTCGCCGCAGGCTGGCGTGGTGAAAGAGATCAAAGTGGCCGTCGGTGATAAAACCGAGACGGGCAAACTGCTGATGATCTTTGAAGCAGAAGGTGCGGCCGCTGCCGCACCTGCCGCCAAGGCAGAAGAAAAACCGGCCGCCGCTCCTGCTGCTGCCGCAGCCAAAGACGTTGAAGTGCCGGACATCGGGGCTGACGAAGTTGAAGTCACCGAGATCCTGGTGAAGGTTGGCGATACCGTGACTGCCGAGCAGTCTCTGATCACCGTTGAAGGCGACAAGGCTTCAATGGAAGTGCCTGCACCGTTCGCCGGTACCGTAAAAGAGATCAAAATCAACACCGGTGACAAAGTGAAAACCGGTTCCCTGATTATGGTCTTCGAAGTGGCTGGAGCGGCTTCTGCAGCCCCTGCTGCTGCGGCTACCCAAGCGGCTGCTGCTCCTGCGGCAAGCGCGGCGAAAAACGTCGAAGTGCCAGACATTGGCGGCGATGAAGTAGAAGTGACCGAAGTGATGGTGAAAGTGGGCGATAAAGTTGCCGCTGAGCAGTCACTGATCACCGTTGAAGGTGACAAGGCTTCGATGGAAGTGCCGGCTCCGTTCGCGGGTACCGTGAAAGAGATCAAAATCGCTACCGGCGATAAAGTGAAAACCGGTTCTCTGATCATGGTCTTCGAAGTGGAAGGTGCTGCACCAGCCGCTGCGCCAGCTCAGAAAGCAGAAGCTGCCCCGGCTCCGGCCAAGCAGGAAGCCAAAGCTGCTGCTCCTGCTGCCGCCGCAGGTAAAGGTGAGTTTGCCGAGAACGACGCCTACGTGCACGCCACCCCGGTCATCCGCCGTCTGGCGCGTGAGTTCGGTGTTAACCTGGCGAAAGTGAAGGGCACGGGCCGTAAAGGCCGTATCCTGCGCGAAGACGTGCAGACTTACGTGAAAGACGCGGTCAAACGCGCCGAAGCCGCTCCTGCCGCAACCGGTGGTGGTCTGCCAGGCATGCTGCCATGGCCGAAAGTAGACTTCAGCAAGTTTGGTGAGATCGAAGAAGTTGAACTGGGCCGCATCCAGAAAATCTCTGGTGCCAACCTGAGCCGCAACTGGGTGATGATCCCGCACGTGACTCACTTCGACAAAACCGATATCACCGATCTGGAAGCGTTCCGTAAGCTGCAGAACGACGAAGCTGCCAAGCGTAAGCTGGACGTGAAGTTCACCCCGGTGGTGTTCATCATGAAAGCCGTTGCTGCTGCTCTTGAGCAGATGCCACGCTTCAACAGCTCTCTGTCCGAAGATGGCCAGAAGCTGACGCTGAAAAAGTACATCAACATCGGTGTGGCGGTAGATACGCCAAATGGTCTGGTGGTTCCGGTCTTCAAGGATGTGAACAAGAAGAGCATCACTGAACTGTCCCGTGAACTGATGGCGATCTCCAAGAAAGCGCGTGACGGCAAGCTGACCGCTGGCGAAATGCAGGGCGGTTGCTTCACCATCTCCAGCCTGGGCGGTATCGGGACAACTCACTTCGCGCCGATTGTTAACGCGCCGGAAGTGGCTATCCTGGGTGTCTCCAAGTCGGCGATTGAACCAGTCTGGAACGGCAAAGAGTTCCTGCCGCGTCTGATGATGCCAATGTCGCTCTCCTTCGACCACCGTGTGATTGACGGTGCTGATGGTGCGCGCTTCATCACCATCATCAACAACATGCTGGCCGACATTCGCCGTCTGGTGATGTAATGAAAAAAGGGCGCAGCATGCTGCGCCCTTAGTAATTCAGTAGCAGTTTTGTCGGGTTTTGCATGACTCGACAGAATTGTTGGGACACGGGTCACTCGAACACGCTTTGCAGATTATTAACAATTCTGTAAACTGCTCGCGGTGTATGCGTCCCGGTGGATGAAGGGCGTTATGAGACTGATTAGCAATAAAAATGACGTCTGACCCGCCGGACAACTAATTAAGAGGTCATGATGAGTACTGAAATTAAAACTCAGGTCGTGGTACTTGGGGCGGGCCCTGCAGGTTACTCTGCTGCTTTTCGTTGCGCTGACTTAGGTCTTGAAACCATTCTGGTTGAGCGTTACTCCACTCTGGGTGGTGTTTGCCTGAACGTAGGCTGTATCCCTTCCAAAGCGCTGTTGCACGTTGCCAAAGTGATCGAAGAAGCCAAAGCGTTGGCCGAACACGGCATCGTTTTCGGCGAGCCGAAAACCGACATCGACAAAGTGCGCGTCTGGAAAGAGAAAGTCATCAATCAGCTGACCGGTGGTCTGGCTGGCATGGCTAAAGGCCGTAAAGTCAAAGTCGTTAACGGTCTGGGCAAATTCACCGGTGCCAACACGCTGGTCGTTGAAGGCGAGAATGGTGCCACCACCATCAACTTCGACAATGCCATCATCGCCGCAGGTTCCCGTCCGATCCAACTGCCATTTATTCCTCATGAAGATCCACGCGTGTGGGATTCCACCGATGCACTGGCGCTGAAAACCGTTCCAGAGCGTTTGCTGGTTATGGGCGGTGGTATCATCGGCCTGGAAATGGGCACCGTATACCATGCTCTGGGTTCAAAAATCGACGTGGTTGAAATGTTTGACCAGGTGATCCCGGCCGCAGACAAAGACGTGGTGAAAGTCTTCACCAAGCGTATCAGCAAGCAGTTCAACCTGATGCTGGAAACCAAAGTAACCGCGGTAGAAGCCAAAGAAGACGGCATCTACGTGACGATGGAAGGCAAAAAAGCCCCTGCGGAACCACAGCGTTATGACGCCGTGCTGGTGGCGATCGGTCGTGTGCCGAACGGTAAACTGCTGGACGCTGGCCAAGCCGGTGTTGAAGTTGACGATCGTGGCTTTATCCACGTCGACAAACAGCTGCGTACCAACGTGCCACACATCTTCGCGATTGGTGACATCGTCGGTCAACCGATGCTGGCGCACAAAGGCGTGCATGAAGGCCACGTAGCCGCTGAAGTTATCGCGGGTATGAAGCACTACTTCGACCCGAAAGTGATCCCATCTATCGCTTACACCGAGCCAGAAGTCGCATGGGTAGGTTTGACCGAGAAAGAAGCCAAAGAGAAAGGCATCAGCTATGAAACTTCCACCTTCCCGTGGGCAGCTTCAGGCCGTGCTATCGCTTCTGACTGTGCAGACGGTATGACCAAACTGATCTTCGACAAAGAAACTCACCGTATCATTGGTGGTGCTATTGTCGGCACCAACGGCGGCGAACTGCTGGGTGAGATCGGTCTGGCTATCGAGATGGGTTGTGACGCAGAAGATATCGCGTTGACCATCCACGCTCACCCGACCTTGCACGAATCCGTAGGCCTGGCAGCAGAGATCTACGAAGGCAGCATCACCGATCTGCCAAACCCGAAAGCCAAGAAGAAGTAATTTCTGCGGTTTGAAGGTTGATAAGCGGCTCCTGTAAAGGGGCCGTTTTTATTTGCGGCTGCGCCAATAAAAGGCCGCTCAGAGAGCGGCCAGTAGCTTACTTGTTCTGGAATACGACGTTGAAGATCAGTTGATTGCCAGAAACTGACCAACCACCTTTACTGACTCCAAACACCGATCCCAGTACAATGAGCAGGATAATGAGCGATCTCCCTTTCATTGCGCGTTCCTTGTGGAACCACGACCACCGCGACTTCACCGGGAAAGCTCCGGTGGAACAAGCGTTCATCAGCGCTTGTATCGCAGTCGTTGCAGCACTGTTCTCAAGCCCGATGACCGGCTGCTAAACCGGCAGAACAGACCCAAAATCAGGGTACATAAAATAGAGAGTTTTTGCATCCCAGCGGTTGATTTTTTAACCAAGTTTACGCACAATGGCTTTGTTCATCAGCGCTTGTATCGTTTTTTAACGATGTAAGAAATCCGGTCGGTGCCTGCTAACACCGTTCGGATACAAAAGAACCGTCCTTATGGCGGTTTTTTTGTGCCTGACGCCCGCCAATTTTCCCTAATCCCACCGATAACCATTGTAAAAGTATGGACGTTATGTTGTGCTCATCTGGCTGATTGTGCGTTTGTGCCGTAACCAACCCGAGCCCGTCCCGTCTGCTTTGCAGCCGATTACGCTGCGGTCAACGATTCAGCAAAGATTTAATGTTGCTTTTATGTGAACGAATTAACAACCGATTCAAATCCTGATATGCTGGCTGGGCGGAACCGGGCACTGTACCTTACTTACAGTCCAGGATATCGACAGCAGTGCCCGACAAGTATCGCCGTACGCTCTACCCGTCGTCTTTCAAGCCGTAGCGTTGTTGACTGCACTCGCTCACCCCAGTCACTTGACTTGCGCAAGCTCCTGGGGATGAACGAGCTGGCCGCCTAGCCACGACTTGAAATCCATAGGGTATACAAACGGTTGAATATAAAACGCCAGGCACAATAAATGACAATGAGAGCGAGGAGAAAGTCGTGCTAGAAGAATACCGTAAGCACGTGGCCGAGCGTGCTGCAGAGGGCATCGTCCCTAAGCCATTAGATGCGACACAAATGGCAGCGCTGGTTGAATCATTAAAAAATCCGCCAAAAGGCGAAGAAGAATTTCTGTTAGACCTGCTGATTAACCGTGTACCACCGGGCGTCGACGAAGCCGCCTATGTCAAAGCAGGTTTTCTGGCAGCCGTCGCCAAAGGCGAAGCCACTTCCCCCCTGGTTACCCCCGAAAAAGCCATTGAACTGCTAGGCACCATGCAGGGCGGTTACAACATTCATCCGTTGATCGATGCGTTGGATAACGAAAAGCTGGCACCGATCGCTGCCAAGGCGCTTTCCCATACGCTGCTGATGTTTGATAACTTCTACGACGTAGAAGAAAAAGCCAAAGCCGGTAACCCGCACGCCAAGCAGATCATGCAGTCCTGGGCCGATGCCGAATGGTATCTGTCACGTTCACCGTTGGCGGAAAAGATCACCGTAACCGTGTTCAAAGTGACTGGTGAAACCAACACCGACGATCTGTCACCGGCGCCGGATGCCTGGTCACGTCCAGATATCCCACTGCATGCTTTGGCCATGCTCAAGAGCGAACGTGAAGGCATCTTCCCGGATCAGCCGGGTAGCGTAGGCCCGATCAAACAGATTGAAGAACTGAACAAGAAAGGTTTCCCGCTGGCCTACGTCGGTGACGTTGTCGGTACCGGTTCTTCACGTAAGTCCGCCACCAACTCGGTGCTGTGGTTTATGGGCGACGACATCCCTTACGTGCCGAACAAGCGCGGTGGCGGTGTGGTGCTGGGCGGCAAGATTGCGCCAATCTTCTTCAACACGATGGAAGATGCCGGTGCGTTGCCGATCGAAGTGGACGTCTCTGACCTGAATATGGGCGATGTGATCGACATCTTCCCGTACAAAGGCGAAGTGCGTAACCATGAAACCGGTGAACTGGTTGCCAGCTTCGAGCTGAAAACCGATGTGCTGTTGGATGAAGTGCGTGCCGGTGGCCGTATTCCTCTGATTATCGGCCGTGGCCTGACCACCAAGGCGCGTGAAGCGCTGGGCCTGCCGCACAGCGAAGTGTTCCGTATTGCCAAGCCGATTGCGGCTAGCAACAAGGGCTTCTCACTGGCACAGAAAATGGTTGGTCGTGCCTGTGGCGTTGCCGGTATTCGCCCTGGCGAATATTGCGAACCCAAGATGACCTCGGTCGGTTCACAAGATACCACCGGCCCGATGACCCGTGACGAGCTGAAAGATCTGGCTTGCCTGGGCTTCTCTGCCGATCTGGTGATGCAGTCGTTCTGTCATACCGCCGCGTACCCGAAACCGGTGGACGTGACGACTCACCACACGCTGCCGGACTTCATCATGAACCGTGGTGGCGTTTCGCTACGCCCTGGCGATGGTGTGATCCACTCCTGGCTGAACCGCATGCTGCTGCCGGATACCGTCGGAACCGGCGGTGACTCCCACACCCGCTTCCCGATCGGTATTTCCTTCCCGGCCGGTTCTGGTCTGGTGGCCTTTGCTGCTGCGACCGGCGTGATGCCGCTGGATATGCCTGAGTCAGTGTTGGTGCGTTTCAAGGGCAAAATGCAGCCTGGCATCACCCTGCGTGACCTGGTGCATGCCATCCCTTACTACGCAATCCAACAGGGTCTGTTGACCGTAGAGAAGAAGGGCAAGAAGAACATCTTCTCTGGCCGCATTCTGGAGATCGAAGGTCTGCCGGAACTGAAGGTCGAGCAGGCGTTTGAACTGACCGATGCTTCGGCAGAACGTTCCGCCGCCGGTTGCACCATCAAACTGGATCAGGCACCGATCGCCGAATATCTCAGCTCTAATATCGTGCTGCTGAAGTGGATGATCTCCGAAGGTTATGGCGATCGCCGCACCTTGGAACGCCGTATTCAGGGCATGGAAAAATGGCTGGCGGATCCACAGTTGCTGGAAGGCGATGCGGATGCGGAATATGCCGCCGTGATCGAAATCGATCTGGCCGATATCAAGGAACCTATCCTGTGTGCGCCGAACGATCCGGACGACGCGCGCCTGCTGTCCGATGTGGCCAACAGCAAGATCGATGAAGTGTTTATCGGTTCCTGCATGACCAACATCGGTCACTTCCGTGCGGCGGGTAAACTGTTGGATCAGCATAAAGGCCAACTGCCAACCCGCCTGTGGGTGGCTCCGCCAACCAAGATGGATGCGGCTCAACTGACCGAAGAAGGCTACTACAGCGTCTTTGGCAAGAGCGGAGCACGTATCGAAATTCCTGGTTGTTCACTGTGCATGGGTAACCAGGCACGCGTGGCGGATGGTGCGACCGTGGTTTCTACCTCGACCCGTAACTTCCCGAACCGTCTGGGTACCGGTGCCAACGTTTATCTGGCGTCTGCAGAGCTGGCGGCGGTAGCTTCCCTGCTGGGTCGCCTGCCAACCCCAGATGAATACCAGACCTATATGGCGCAGGTCGACAAGACGGCGGCGGATACCTATCGCTACCTGAACTTCGACCAGTTGACCCAGTACACGGAAAAAGCCGACGGTGTGATTTTCCAGACCGCAGTGTAATTCATTACTGAGTTGATACATCACGGGGAGCCTTTAGGTTCCCCATTTTTTTGTGATCGCATCCCACTTCTGGCGAAATTAACCGATTGATTACTATTAACTAAATAGAATCATTACTCTCAGGCTAACAAACCCGCTGCCTGCTTGATTGATGGCCCTCTCCTAGACTCTTACTCTACCCCTACTGAACAGAACCAAGTAAACCCAGGAGGTTGAGGTATGTCGCTTCATCAAAGCCCCACACGCGTTTGGGATACCCGGCGGCAGGAAAAAAAACGCCGTATCGCAAGTGTGCAAGGGCAGTCGCAGGGCAAAGTGATCCCCACTGCCGATCTGACCAGCGTGTTGGAAAAGCTGCTGGTTTCTGGCGATCGGGTGGTGCTTGAAGGCAATAACCAGAAGCAGGCCGATTTTCTCTCCCGCATGCTCGCCGAGGTCAACCCAGCCAAGGTTCACGATCTGCATATGATCATGCCAAGCGTTGGCCGTGCCGAGCATCTGGATATTTTTGAGAAGGGCATCGCCCGCAAGCTGGATTTCGCTTTCTCTGGCACCCAGAGCTTACGTATTTCCCAACTGCTGGAAGATGGGCAGCTGGAAATTGGCGCCATCCACACCTATATCGAACTCTATTCCCGCCTGTATGTGGATCTGGTGCCGAACGTGGCGTTAGTGGCCGGGTTCAAGGCTGATCGCCACGGCAATCTGTACACCGGGCCAAGCACCGAAGATACTCCGGCACTGGTGGAAGCCGCTGCGTTCAAAGACGGCATCGTCATCGCACAGGTTAACGAACTGGTCGATGATGAAACCGACCTGCCACGGGTTGATATTCCCGGTTCCTGGATCGACTTTGTGGTCGTCGCCGACAAGCCATTCTTTATTGAGCCGCTGTTTACCCGCGACCCGCGCCTGATCAAACCGGTGCATGTGCTGATGGGGATGATGGCGATTAAAGGCATCTACGCCAAACACCAGGTGCAATCGCTGAACCACGGCATCGGTTTTAACACCGCTGCCATCGAGTTGCTGTTGCCTACCTACGGTGAGCAACTGGGCCTGAAAGGCAAAATCTGTAAACACTGGACCCTGAACCCGCATCCGACCCTGATCCCGGCCATCGAAAGCGGTTGGGTAGAAACCGTGCACTGCTTTGGGGGGGAGCTGGGGATGGAAAACTACATCGCAGCTCGCCCGGATATCTTCTTCACCGGTAGTGATGGCTCCATGCGTTCTAACCGGGCGTTCTGTCAGATGGCTGGCCAGTACGCCGTCGATATGTTTATTGGCTCTACCTTGCAGATCGACGGAATGGCCCATTCCTCGACCGTGACGCGTGGTCGTCTCTCTGGTTTTGGCGGCGCGCCGAACATGGGGCATGACCCGCATGGTCGTCGTCATGCGACACCGGCCTGGCTGGATATGATCGAAGAGCCGGATCCGTTGGCCCGTGGCCGCAAGCTGGTGGTGCAGATGGTGGAAACCTTCCAGGCAGGAGCCAAACCGACCTTCGTAGAAAAGCTCGATGCCGTTGATGTAGCGCAAGAGTCTGGCATGCCGTTGGCACCGGTCATGATTTACGGCGATGACGTGACCCACGTGTTGACCGAAGAGGGCATCGCTTATCTGTATCGGGCACGTTCGCTGGAAGAACGCCGTGCGATGGTGGCTGCGGTGGCCGGTATCACCGATATCGGGCTGGGCGTGGACGCAAAACGCGTGGCCGAACTACGCCGTGAAGGCAAAGTGGTGTTCCCGGAAGATCTCGATATTCGCCGTACCGATGCTTCGCGTTCTCTGTTGGCCGCAGGCAGCGTTGCGGATCTGGTCGAGTGGTCCGACGGCCTGTACAACCCGCCAGCTAAATTCCGGAGCTGGTAATGAAACTTTCCCGCTGTTTGAACGCCTCTGATGCGGATGTTGTTGCCGCACGGCTGGCAGAGTTTGCCACGCAGGCGCTGGTGGATGAGGCTCGCCTTAGCCCGAAACCGGGGCTGGTGGATGCCCGAGGTTCTGGTGCACATCAGGATCTGACGCTGGAATTGATGGAGCGTTCAGCCAACAGCCTGACGCCGGTCTTCCATCGTTTGGCGATTGCCGGTTGGCAGCGCCCGGCAGACAGCGCGTTACGCCAGGAAGTGGGCCGGATTGGCCGGGAAGGCGAACAGGTGATGATGGCTGCCACCGCCGGTGTTAATACGCATCGTGGCGCGATCTGGGCGCTGGGCCTGCTGGTGACGACGGTGGCGATGCAAGGTGGTCACGCAACGCCATCCGGCAGTTGCGCATTGGCCGCCCAGTTGGCGCAGTTAGCGGATCACGTCAGCCCCAAGGTGTTCAGCAAGGGCTTGCGCGCCACTCAACGCTATCAGGTACCCGGCGCGCGGGAAGAGGCTCAACAGGGTTTTCCACATGTGATGCAACGGGCGCTGCCGCAACTGTGGCACAGCAGGAGCCTGGGGGCCAGTGAACCTGCCGCGCAAATTGATGCCTTGATGGCCATCATGACCACCCTGAGCGATACCTGTGTGTTGTCGCGCGGTGGCTTAACGGCACTAAACGCGATGCAGCAGGGGGCCGCAGAGGTACTGCATGCCGGAGGATATCAGCATCCGGCAGGACAGGCGGCGTTGGTCAAACTGGAACAACGGCTATTGGCGAGCAACGCTTCACCCGGTGGCGCGGCCGATTTGCTGGCTGCGGCGCTGTTCCTCGATCGGGCTACGGCCCGCTGAATAATCAATCCAGAGGATGTTATGGAACATATCGATTTGAGTTATCCGGCCAGTATGACGCTGCCGGGTAAGGCACTAACCGGCGTCGTTGGCTCCGGTGACATGGAGGCGCTGTTTGAGCCTGCGACTGATGGCACTCTGACAGTAACGATAAAAACCTCCGTAGACGGTAGCCGGCAGCGTTGGCAGCATCTGTTTGAACGCCTGGCTTCATTGCGTGATTTACCTGCCGGGCGCTTGGAGATTAACGACTTCGGCGCTACGCCTGGGGTGGCTCGGCTGCGTATCGAACAGGTATTTGAGGAGGCCGCTCATGCGTGATGACATCAGCTTTATCGAACTTAGTGCCCGTGAACGTGCCCGCAATCTGCTGGACAGCGGCAGCTTCCGTGAACTGTTGGGGCCATTTGAGCGCATTACTTCACCTTGGTTGGAACCGCAAGGCATCGTCACACAGGCCGATGACGGCATGGTCGTTGCCAAAGGTACCATTGACGGTAAACCGGCGGTGGTCGTGGCGGTAGAAGGGGCGTTTCAGGGCGGCAGCATGGGGGAAGTCTCCGGTGCCAAGATGGCCGCAGCCCTGGAATTGGCGGCGGAAGATAATCGCAACGGCATTGCGACCCAGGCTGTATTGTTGCTGGAAACCGGTGGCGTGCGCCTGCAAGAGGCCAACCTGGGGCTGGCAGCGATCGCGGATATTCATGCGGCGATTGTCGACCTGCGCCGTTATACCCCGGTAGTGGGCATTATTGCTGGCACCGTCGGCTGCTTTGGTGGGATGTCGATTGCGGCAGCATTATGCAGCTATCTGATCGTCACCCGTGAAGCGCGGCTGGGATTGAATGGCCCGCAGGTGATTGAGCAAGAAGCCGGTATCGAAGAATACGATTCCCGCGATCGGCCTTTCATCTGGAGCATGACCGGTGGCGACGTGCGTTATCGCAGCGGGTTTGTCGATGAAGAAGTGCCAGATGCGCTGCATGCGGTAAAAGCGGCGATGACAGACTGTTTGCAACGCGGCGTACCTGCTCAGCACCGTTCCGATAATTATCATTATTACTTGCCGAAACTGTCGCAGTTTGACACCCGCCAACAGGCGGATGCGGCAGTCATTGCTCAACTGTTTGCTGTGGAGGATCGGGTATGAGTACGTCATCATCAAGCCGTGGAGAGTATTGGTTCTCTTTGCTGACGGCGGGTGCCGAACAGCGCCAGGGGCAGTGCGCCTCGATCCGGGTAGCCGATGGGGAACTTGAGGGCCAGCCGGCGCGTTTTATCGCCGTGGTGCCGGATGCGAATAACCATTATCCACGGGCCGCACGTGGTGAAGTGGGCTTGCTGGAAGGCTGGACGTTGGCTCAGGTCGTCAGTGAAGCAGTAGCGGCTGACGTTGATAAAGTGCAAAAGCGTGCCATCGTAGCGGTGATCGATGTGCCAAGCCAGGCCTATGGCCGGCGGGAAGAAGCCTTTGGTATTCATCAGGCGCTGGCCGGTGCGGCCGGGGCTTATGCCAAGGCTCGGCTGGCAGGCCATCCGGTGATTGGTCTCATCGTCGGTAAGGCCATGTCGGGGGCATTCCTGGCGCACGGCTATCAGGCCAACCGCTTGATCGCTTTCAACGATGCTGGCGTGATGATCCATGCGATGGGCAAAGAGTCTGCTGCCCGCATCACGCTGCGTTCTGTAGCGGCGTTAGAGAAGCTGGCTGCAACCATTCCACCGATGGCCTATGACATTGAGCATTACAGTTCGCTGGGCCTGCTGGAACAGCTGCTGGATATCCGTGATCCGCTACATGCCACTGAGCAGGAGCTTCATCTGGTACGCCACGCGGTGATCCAGGCGATCGCTAAAACCCGCCGTGAAGGGGTCGGTTTAACTAACCGCCTGGGGGCAGACAACCGCCACAGTTCTGCACTGGTGCGTGAACGGATGCGCGCAGAGTGGTAATGCCACGCCAGCCATTTTTACGTCAGAGTTCAGGATATTAACAACACCCGCCGGGCTATGCGTTCCAGCCCGGCATATATACCCGTCGCCTTTCAAGCTGCAGCGTTGTTACCTGCGCTTACTCACCCCAGTCACTTACCCAAAAGTAAGCTCCTGGGGATGAGTAAGCTTGTCGCCTAGCTGCAGCTTGAAATTCATAGGGTATAGCAACACCTGCAAATAAAAATATAACCGACACCATCGCACCTGATCTGACTGATTTTTTCTTTTTAACAGGTGATTTATGACATACGTAATTATTCATGCTTTGGCACCGATTTTCGTCATTATGCTGCTGGGCTTTTTTGCCGGTAAGGCAAAAATGGTCGATAACCAGAACGTTTCGTTACTCAACATCTTCGTGATGGATTTTGCCCTGCCGGCGGCCCTGTTTGGTGCCACCGTACAAACGCCTTGGGCGGGGATCGTGGAGCAGTCGCCGCTGATCGTGGTGTTAGTGCTGGCGATGTGGATCACCTATGCGGCGATCTATTTCATCTGTACCAAGATCTTCCATAAGTCTCCGCAGGATGCCGCGGTGCTGACGCTCACCGTTGCGCTACCCAACTATGCCGCGCTTGGCCTGCCGATCCTCGGCAGCGTGTTGGGGGAAACTCCGGGAACCTCACTGTCCGTGGCGGTCGCTATCGCCTGCGGTTCGGTACTGATGACGCCGTTCTGCCTGCTGATCCTCGAGCGCGAAAAGGCCCGTGCAGCCGGTGCGGCTCAAGGTTCTTCCCTCGGCATGTTGCCAGTGCTGATGTGGCGCTCGGTGAAAAAACCAATCGTCTGGGGGCCGCTGCTTGGGGTGGTACTGTCGGCCATCGGCATCCATATGCCTGAAATGGTGTTAGCTGCCATCAAACCGCTTGGTCTGTCGGCCACGGCGACGGCGCTGTTCCTGACCGGGGTGATCCTGTCTGCCCGTAAGCTACAGATCAACGGCTCGGTGATCCTGTCGAGCGTAACCAAACTGCTGATCCAACCGTTTATTGCCTGGGGGCTGGTGTTGGCACTGGGCCTGCACGGTAGCGTGGCGATCACCGCTATTTTGATGATTGCGCTTTCCGCCGGTTTCTTCGGCATCGTCTTTGGTAACCGTTTTGGCGTGCAGTCGCCGGATGCCGAAGCCACGTTACTGATCAGTTCCGTGTTGTGTATCATTACCTTACCGCTGTTTATCACCCTGACCTCAGGGATGTAACTGGAGAAGCCGATGATTCGCCCGCATGACCTGATTTGGATTAATGAGCGTGCTGCCCTTGGCGCCGACGAGGCGTTGCCGGAATGGGTCAGCCAGCAGTGGCGTACCTCATTACCGTTGGTGGTACGGCGGGATGTTCAGGAGGGCGGGCGAATACCGGTAGGTATCCGGGGTATGAAACGCAGCCAGCGCGCTG
Organism: Serratia sp. (in: enterobacteria); assembly: GCF_051654945.1. Classification (GTDB taxonomy): domain Bacteria; phylum Pseudomonadota; class Gammaproteobacteria; order Enterobacterales; family Enterobacteriaceae; genus Chania. The sequence goes on along the minus strand of NZ_JBOFZA010000091.1, from coordinate 163,562 downwards.
CGGCCTGGGTGAGCGAAGAAGCTATCCGGCGCATCGTGACGCCGGAGTCTTTGGTGAGTGAACCCGTTGCGTTGCTGCACTCGACTTTTGTTTCCCAACAGCCGGTGCAGGCGCTAATTATGTTGGCTCAGCGGCCTTGGCCGTGGACCTGGGGCGTGACCGGTAGCTGTGGTTATGCACTGGCCACCGAAATTCCGGTAATGCACGCCGACAGCGATCTGGATCTGGTGGTTCGCTGCCCGCAGCCTGCCAGCCTGGATGATTTGCAGCGGCTGGCAATGTGGTTGCAGGCTCTGCCTTGTCGAGCCGATGCCCAGCTAGAGACGCCGCTGGGCGGGTTTGCCCTGAGCGAATGGCTACGGGATGGGCGAGCGATGCTGAAAACCGCCGCTGGCCCGCGATTAACGAGGGATCCGTGGGCCAGTTTTCAGGAGGACTGATGAAGATTTTATTTACCTTTCCCGGCCAAGGGCCGCAGGTGCCGCAAATGCTGCACCAACTGCCGGCCAATGAAACGACCCAACGGCTGTTAAGTGAGGCCAGCGCCGTTCTTGATCAGGATGTCCTGACACTGGATAGCGCCTCAGCTTTAGAGAAAACCCGTGCGGTACAGCTATGTTTGCTGATCGCCGGTGTCGCCTACGCGCGGGAACTACAGCAGCAAGGCATCGTGGCAGATTTTGTCAGTGGATTATCCATCGGCGCTTTTCCGGCTGCGGTGATTGCCGGGGCTTTGACATTTGCCGATGCCGTGCGGCTGGTGGGGTTGCGTGGTCAGCTAATGGAAGAGGCTTATCCGGCAGGATACGGGTTGGCAGCGATTGTTGGTTTGCCGTTGCGCCGGGTAGAAATGCTGATCGCGCAGGTGAACAGCAATGAGTCGCCGGTCTATCTGGCCAATATCAATGCCGAAGACCAACTGGTGATTGCGGGTAGCGAAGCCGCGATGGCGCAGGTCATGGCGCTGGCAAAAGCCGCAGGGGCAGCCAAGACGCAGCGATTGGCGGTGAGCGTCCCTTCCCACTGCGCCCTGCTGGCACAATCGGCTGAGAAGCTGGCACAGGCAATGAACCAGGTCAGCCTCAACCGGCCAAAGATTGCTTATCTCAGCGGCAGCACTGGGCGCGTGTTGTGGCAGCCAGAACGGATTGCCGACGATCTGGCCTTTAATATGGCGCGCACCGTACGCTGGCATGAGGCGATGGTGGCGGCCTATGAACGGGAAGTTCGTCTGGCGATCGAGATGCCGCCGGGCGCGGTATTGACCGGATTGACCAAAAAAGTGATGGAGCAGGGGGAAGCGCTGTCCCGCTGTCAGTTAGGTCTGAAAGCGGTATGCGGCATAGTCGCCAAATATCAGCGCGATTAAACCGGGCCTTCGCCGCGAGCATACATCCGGCCTTCCGCCGTCAATGCCAATAGATTCGGATCCTGCTGCTGATTGCGGTTGAACACCAGCGCGATGGTCTGGCGCATCTGGTACTGCTCGCACAGCGGCAGTAATTGCAGCGTGTGCTCATACATCTTCTTCATCCGCCCTGGCACCAGCGTGTAGCCCACTCCGGCCTGTACCAGACTGAGCATAGAGAAAATATCGTTCACCCGGGTGACGATTTCCGGTTCAAACCCGGCGATCTGAAACGCTTCGCTAAAACCGTGGTAAGTGGCAAAACCTTCGGTCAGGGAAACAAACTTCTGGCTGCGGAAGTCTTGCAGATCTGCCGTGCCATTGCTGTTTAGCGCCGACGCTGCCGGTGCGGCAAGATAGATATCATCCTCGAATAGCGGCAGGATCTCAAAGCGCAGTGGATCGATCTGGCTGTCCGAAACCGAAATCAGAATGGCATCCAGCAGTTGATTTTCCAACTGGGCCAGCAGATCTTCATTCGATCCCATTGTCAGGCTGATCTCCATGGCAGGGCGACGCACCTTCAGCCCCATGATCAACCGTGGAATAGTTTCCAGCGTGAGTGAGTAGAGCGTGCCGATGCGCATGCGTTGCTGACCAAATCCCGCCTTCAGCCGAGTTTCTTCGATACCTTTGTAGGTCAGATCCACGATATCGCGAGCGTATTCTGCCAGCGTTTGCGCAGCGGGCAGAGGTAGCAGGTTACGCCCTTTATGGATAAACAGCGGGCAGCGGAAACCTTCTTCCAGGGTATGCAGAGCCCGGTGCACGCTAACGCTGCTCAAACCCAGCTGCTCTGCGGCCCGGGCAATGTTTTCCTTCTCCATAAACGCCAGAAAGATTTCCAATTTTTTCAGGGTGATTTCGCTGTCGATCATCGGCTCAGGCTTGGTTGCGGGCTTAGGAATGTCATGATAACAACAATTATCCGTTCATAGCAGACACCGAGAGCCTTCCCGCTTCCCAAGCGGAGGGCAGAACCGTTATATTGCGCCACGAATTATTGATCAACTTTGCGAGCGCTCACTGAGTTAGCCGCGAATTTAGGGTTAAACTCAGTGTTATACACGGCTCAGGAGGGCATGCTATGGATTACGAATTTCTGCGTGACGTAACCGGTCAGGTGGTGGTCAGATTTTCGATGGGGCATGAGGCCATCGGCCATTGGATCAATGAAGAGCTCAAGGGTGATTTTAATCTGCTGGATCGCATCGAAGCCGGGGCGGCAGGGGTTAAGGGCAGTGAGCGCCAGTGGCAGTTGGAAGGCCACGAATACACGTTGCTGATGGATGGTGAAGAGGTGATGATCCGCGCCAACCAGTTAGAGTTCGAAGGCGACGAAATGGAAGAGGGGATGAACTACTATGACGAAGAGAGTCTCTCTTTCTGCGGTATCGAAGATTTCCTGACGGTGCTGAAAGCCTATCGCACCTTTATGCTGAACTACTGATTTTCCTCAATCAAAGGAGGTGGCCGATTGTTGGCCGCCTTACCGTCCCCCTGTAATGACTAAATAAAATCAAATAATCATGTCGCTGATGTTTTAATCTGCGACACAGCGCGCATTTGTTATTTTTATGATTCAATATAATCATTTTGATTAAAATAAATCAAAATGACGAGGGTAAGATGAAAATTAAGGCGGCAATAGAGAAAATCCCTGGGGGGATGATGGTCGTCCCGCTGGTGCTTGGCGCAATGATCAACACCTTTGCTCCGCAGGCGCTGGAGGTGGGGGGCTTTACCACGGCATTGTTCAAAAACGGCGCGGCTCCGTTGATCGGGGCTTTCCTACTGTGCATGGGAGCCGGGATCCATATCAAGGCGGCGCCTAAATCGCTGCTGATAGGCGGCGGGATCACCTTTACCAAATTTGTCGTAGCAGTGGCTCTGGGATTCGGGGTTGAGAAAATGTTTGGTGCCGATGGCATCTGGGGGCTCTCCTCTGTGGCGATTATTGCCGCAATGAGCAACACCAACGGCGGATTATATGCTGCGCTGGCCGGGGAGTTTGGCACGGAGAATGAAGTAGGTGCGACTCCTCTGATGTCCCTGAGCGACGGCCCGATCCTGACGATGATCGCGCTGGGTGCGGCAGGTATGGCCAATATTCCGGTGATGTCGATTGTGGTGGTGTTGATCCCAATGCTGATCGGCATGCTGTTAGGTAATCTGGATGCACAGATGCGCGAGTTCCTCACCAAGGGCGGCCCACTGTTGATCCCATTCTTTGCGTTTGCGCTGGGGGCCAACATTGATTTGGCCATGCTGCTCAAAGGCGGCTTGGCGGGCATTCTGTTAGGAGTGCTGACTACCCTGTTCGGCGGTTTCTTCAATATCAAGGCCGATCGTTTACTGGGCGGTACGGGTATCGCTGGTGCGGCTGCTTCCAGCACGGCAGGTAACGCGGTGGCGACACCGTTGGCGATTTCACAGGCCGATCCCGCCTTGGCCGAAGTGGTGGCGGTGGCTACGCCACTGGTCGCGACATCGGTCATTGTGACCGCACTATTGACGCCGATGCTGACCTCATGGGTAGCAAAACGCAATCAGCAACGAACCAAGGCCGTGGTTGGGGAGGAACTGCCATGAAGATGATCGTGATTGCCGATGACTTTACCGGTGCCAATGATACCGGTGTGCAACTGGCAAAAAAGGGAGCGCGTACCGACGTGGTGCTCAACGAGCTGCCGCACTCTACCCGGCGCACGGATGTGTTGGTGATCAACACCGAAAGCCGGGCGTTATCTCCAGAAATGGCAAAAGAAAAGGTGAGCAAAGCCCTGAAGCCTTACTGTCAAAGCGAGACGCCGCCTCTGGTGTATAAAAAGATCGACTCGACCTTTCGCGGCAACGTGGGGGCGGAGGTGGAGGCGGCGATGGTCGCCAGCGGTGCGCAGTTGGCTATCGTTGCCGCCGCCATCCCCGCAGCGGGTCGGATAACGCGCAATGGCGAATGCTGGGTTCACGGCATACCGTTGGTCGAAACCGAGTTCGCCAGCGATCCGAAAACGCCGATCGTCTCTTCTCATATCAAGACGTTGATTGGCTTGCAGACCGCTTATCCGATCCACGAACTGGATTTGCAGGCAGTACGCGGTGGCAAGCTAGGCAGCGAATTATCTCACCTGAGTCAGGCCGGGCCAGCGATCGTAGTCGTGGATGCCGAAACCGATGGCGATTTGGCACAACTGGCGCAGGCAATTCAGCAACTCAACTGCCGCTATTTGCTGGTGGGCGCGGCGGGGTTGGCAAATGCACTGCCAGCCAGCAGCTATCTGGCTGCTCGCCAGCGTCTGCCCGTGCTGGTGGTGGCCGGTTCAATGAGCGAAGCCACTCGGCAGCAGATTGTGTTTGCCGCAGAGGAAAAATCGCTCGGCATTCTGGATATTGATGTCGAAGGTTTGTTGCAGCCGGACAGCCAGCCTGCGGTAGATGACATTATCCGCCAGGCGGTCTGCGTGCTGCGGGATCGGCAACACTGCGTGTTACGCACCTGTCGGGATGCCGATGCCCGCCAGATGATCGATACGCTGTGTCAAAAGTATGGCCTTTCGCGCCAGCAGTTAGGCGACAAAATCAGCCAGACGCTGGGCGCCATTACCTTGTCGATCATCAATCAGGCCCAGATTGGCGGCTTGTTCCTGACCGGTGGCGATATCGCCATTGCCGTCGCCAGAGCGTTAGGCGCGGAAGGCTATCGGATCACCAGTGAAGTGGTGCCTTGTGTACCTTGCGGAACGTTCGTCAACAGCGAGATCGACGATCTGCCGGTGATCACCAAAGCCGGCGGATTTGGCAGCGCGTCAACGCTGCGGGATGCACTTTATTATATTGAGGAGATGTACAGTGGCAAATAACACGATTGCGGTCACCATGGGCGATCCGGCGGGCATCGGGCCAGAGATTATCATCAAGGCGCTGTCTGAAGGCGAGCTGGCGGGAACGCCGGCGGTCGTGGTGGGCTGTCTGCAAACGTTGCAACGTATACAGGCATTGGGGATCGTGCCAAAAGTGGAGTTGAGGCCGATCCTGCAAGTTTCGCAGGCACGTTTTGCGCCCGGTATTATCAACGTCATTGATGAACCGCTGGCTGACCCCGCAGCGCTGACACCAGGGAAAGTGCAGGCACAGGCGGGCGATCTGGCTTACCGATGCGTAAAGCGTGCCACCGAACTGGCCATGGCAGGTGAGGTCATGGCCATTGCTACCGCGCCGTTGAACAAGGAGGCGCTGCATCTGGCCGGGCATCTGTACCCAGGCCATACGGAGCTGCTGGCAACGCTGACCAACAGCCGCGATTACGCCATGGTGCTGTATACCGACAAGCTGAAGGTGATCCATGTCTCTACCCACATCGCTTTGCGTAAATTCCTCGACACGCTGAGTGCCGAACGGATTGAAACGGTGGTGACGATGGCGGACACCTTCCTCAAACGCGTTGGTTTTAAACAGCCAAGGATCGCGGTGGCCGGGGTTAACCCCCATGCGGGTGAAAATGGCCTGTTTGGCGACGAAGAGATCAACATCGTCAGCCCGGCGATTGCGGCTGTTAAACAACTTGGCATTGATGTGACTGGCCCATGCCCACCGGATACCGTGTTCTTGCAGGCTTACGAGGGGCATTACGATATGGTGGTCGCCATGTACCACGATCAGGGGCATATTCCGCTTAAGCTGCTGGGCTTCTATGATGGGGTTAACATCACGGCAGGCCTGCCGTTTATCCGGACTTCTGCCGACCACGGCACCGCGTTTGATATTGCCTGGACAGGTAAAGCCAAGTCTGAGAGCATGGCTATCTCGATTCAATTAGCCACTCAGTTGGCGTGATAGCGCGGACGTCATGAAGCCACAAACTCGCCAGGACCAGATTCTGGAATACCTCAAAGCCCATAATCTGGTCACGGTTGAGCAATTGGTCAGCGCTATCGATGCTTCTCCTGCCACCATCCGGCGTGATTTGATCAAGCTGGATGAGCAGGGGATCATCAACCGCAGTCATGGCGGCGTGGCCCTCAACCGCTTTATCCCCGCACAGCCCACCACCAATGAAAAGCAACTGCGTAACCCGCAGGAGAAACGCGCGATCGCCCAGTATGCTGCCACTATGGTTAAAGCCGGGGATGCGGTCGTGCTGGATGCAGGCACCACCATGCTGGAACTGGCACGGCACTTGACCCATCTCCCGCTGCGGGTGATCACCGCCGATCTGCATATCGCCCTGTTCCTCTCAGGCTTTAAACAGATCGAAGTGACCATCATCGGTGGCCGGATTGATGATAGTAGCCAGTCCTGCGTCGGCGATCATGGGCGCAGATTACTGCGAGGAATTTACCCGGATATTGCGTTTGTCAGCTGCAACTCGTGGAGTATTGAGAAAGGTATTACCACCCCAACCGAAGAGAAGGCGGGCCTGAAGCAGGATCTGATGGCCAATGCCCGCCAGCGGGTACTGCTGGCAGACAGCAGCAAATATGAGGCTTACTCGTTGTTCTGCGTGACCCCGCTAGGCAGCCTGACGGATATCGTCACCGATAAGGCGTTGCCTGCCACCGCTCAACGGCAACTGGCCGATCTGCCCGCTGGCCTGCATTTGGTATAACGTCCCGCGCAAGGTGTTAAATCTGTTGGGGCGCAGCATGCTGCGCCCGCCCGCGATCACAGGTGCGGAATATTGCGCGCGTAATAGATCTCCTGCATCTCTTTCCACAGTAAATCGGTGATCCTTTTACGCTCTGTCACGCTCAGCTCATCCGGCTTGGCGTTGAACAGGTAGTGTTTCAGATCGAAATCCTTCAGCAGCATCTTGGTGTGGAAGATGTTCTCCTGATACACGTTGACATCCATCATGTGGTACAGCGCTTTCATATCCTCGGACATAAAGTTCTGGATCGAATTGATCTCATGATCGATGTAATGCTTCACGCCATTCACATCACGGGTAAAACCGCGCACCCGATAGTCCATGGTGACGATATCGGACTCCAACTGATGGATCAGATAGTTCAGCGCTTTGAGTGGCGAGATCACGCCACAGGTTGAAACTTCAATGTCGGCACGGAAGGTGCACAGGCCGCCTTCAGGGTGGCTTTCCGGATAGGTGTGGACACAGATATGGCTTTTATCCAGATGAGCCACCAGCGAACCAGGCAGGGGCCCTGGATGCTCGGAATTATCCACGTCTTTGGGATCGACCGGCTCTTCGCTCACTAGAATGGTCACGCTGGCGCCTTGTGGGTCGTAATCCTGACGGGCGACGTTGAGAATATTGGCGCCAATGATCGAGCAGGTTTCACTGAGGATCTCGGTCAGGCGGTTGGCATTGTACTGTTCGTCAATGTAGGCGATATAGCCATCGCGATCGTCTGCGGTTTTGGCATAACAAATATCGTAAATACAAAAACTCAGGCTTTTGGTCAGATTATTGAAGCCGTGCAGTTTTAACTTTTGCAATTAGGTCCACCCCCTATCTTCTCTTAACGTGCCAAGCTCAGCGCGTTGAGCAAATACTGCGGCAGAGCGAAGCTGCCTGCGTGAATTGCCGGATTGTAGTAGCGGCAGTCTAAGCCACTTTGATGAAAGCGTTGTTGCAGCGTGGCGCTATCCAACTGGCGCAGGGCCGGGTTCTGGCTGGCCCAGGCAAAGGTCATGATGCCGCCGTAATAGGTCGGGATCGCCGCCTGATAGAAGCTGACGTCGCTAAAATACTGGCTGAGTCTGGTATGGCTGTTGACCGCTTCGTCCTGCTGCAGGAAGCAGACGCCGTTCTGGGCCACAAAGATGCCGCCTTCGTTGAGGCAGCGTGCGCAACCTTCATAAAATGCCGAGGTAAACAGGCTTTCACCGGGGCCGATCGGGTCGGTGCAGTCAGAGATAATCACGTCGAATTTTTCGTCGCTGTGGCTGACGAAATCGACGCCATCGGCGATCACCAGCTTGAAACGGGGATCGTCATAGGCACCGGCATTGTGATTAGGTAAGTATTGGCGGCAAAACTCCACTACGCCCGCGTCGATCTCAACCATGGTGATCTGTTCAACGCCCTGATGACGGCAGACTTCACGCAGCATCGCGCCGTCGCCACCGCCGATAATCAGCACTTTCCTGGCATCGCCATGGGCCAGCATCGGTACGTGGGTCATCATCTCGTGATAGATAAACTCATCGCGTTCGGTGGTCTGCACCACGCCATCGAGAGCCATCACGCGGCCCAGCACCGGATTTTCGAAGATCACCAGATCCTGATGTTCGGTCTGCTCACGAAACAGCACCTGCTCCACCGAGAAGTACTGGCCAAAGTTGGCATGTAGCGTTTCATACCAAATCTCTTTCTGGGTCATGTGCGGGTTACTCCGTAATAACAACCATGAAAAATGAGCGCAACATCATAAACCCTCTGTGCTGCAAATTACAGCAAGATCGGCAGGCGATAGCCAACCCTGCCGGCTATCGCTGGCAGAGTGGGGAAAGCAGGGGGATTAGTTGGCGTAGGCCAGCAGGCTCAAGGAGTCGCGCGCCAGGGACTTGCACTTATTGGGGGTAGGGATGGCAATGCCGCTGAGATCGCGATAACTGTCTTCACCCAGAGACTTCATATTAAAGCTATTATAGTTAGTCAGATCCCAACGGTTTTGCTGGGCGAAATAGACGATGGCACGTTTGATTTGCGCGTTAGGCAAATCGTTGTAGCCACAGTCGTTTTTCAGATAGACAAACACCGCGGTCAGATCGGCCAGATCTTCCGCTTCGGATTCATTCAGCGCCAGGCTGGCGTTGGAAAAGCCCAGCATAGTCAGCAATAGCAGCAACAACGTTGTTTTTTTCATGATGAAAATAGACCTGTTCAATATTCGCTGACGTTACCACACTTGGCTGGAAAGGCACCAAATTAATTATGTGGGCTTAACACTCCTTAATAGTAGCACTTGACCTTCCACTAGGGGGAGGGTTTAGGCTGCGGGCCTTAAGCTATCGATCACTGAGAAAAGGAACCAGCGATGTTACGCCGTGATTTTATCAAACTGACCGCCGCTTTGGGTGCGGCAAGCGCCTTGCCATTATGGAGCCGTGCTGCCTGGGCGGCCGACCGTCCCGCCTTGCCGATCCCGCCAATTTTGACGCCAGATGCGCAGGGAAAGATCGCGCTGGCGCTGCAAACCGGTGAGATGAACTGGCTGCCCAACGTCGCCACCCGCACCTGGGGGATTAACGGCGCGTTACTTGGCCCGGCAGTGCGTTTACAGCGGGGCAAAGCGGTAACGGTAGATATCAGCAATAAGCTGCCGGAAGCCAGCACGGTGCACTGGCACGGCTTGGAGATCCCCGGTGATGTCGACGGTGGCCCACAAGCCTTGATCCATCCAGGAACCACCCGCACGATAACCTTTACTGCCGACCAGCCAGCGTCCACTTGCTGGTTCCATCCCCACACGCATGGCAAAACCGGCCAGCAGGTGATGATGGGATTGGGGGGATTAGTACTGCTGGAAGATGACGAAAGCAGCAAATTGCCGTTGCCGAAAACCTGGGGAACCGATGATATTCCGGTGATCCTGCAAGACAAGCGCCTGGGCAAAGACGGCCAGATCGAATATCAGTTGGACGTCATGAGCGCAGCGGTAGGTTGGTTTGGCGATCGAATGTTTACCAACGGTGCCAGCTATCCGCAACACATCGCGCCACGCGGCTGGCTGCGTCTGCGTTTCCTCAATGGTTGTAATGCCCGCTCGCTCAACCTGTCCACCAGCGATAACCGGCCTTTATACGTGATTGCCAGTGATGGTGGATTCCTGGGTGAGCCGGTCAAGCTGACCGAACTGTCGATGCTGATGGGCGAGCGCTTTGAAGTGTTGGTTGATGCCTCCGATGGCAAGCCGTTCGATATCGTTACCCTGCCGGTGAAGCAGATGGGCATGACGCTGGCACCGTTCGACCAGCCGCTGCCGGTGCTGCATATTCAGCCCTCGTTGGCACCGGGGGTGAAATCCATGCCGGACAGCCTGGTGAAATTGCCTGCGCTGCCATCGCTGGCCGGTGTGCAGGAACGTTGGCTGCAACTGATGATGGATCCCAAGCTCGATATGCTGGGGATGCAGGCTTTGATGGATCGCTATGGTCACCAGGCAATGGCCGGGATGAGCATGGATCACGGCAATGCCGCTGGCAGCACGACCGGTATGGATCATGGCAAGATGCAAGGCATGGACCACGGTAACATGGCCGGTATGGACCACAGTAAGATGGATCATGGCAGCAAGCCGTTTGATTTCAGCCATGCTAACACCATCAACGGCAAAGCCTTCGATATGGCCAAGCCAGCGTTCGAGGCCAAGCGCGGCAAATACGAGAAGTGGACCATTTCTGGTGAAGGCGACATGATGCTGCACCCGTTCCATATCCATGGCACCCAGTTCCGCATTCTGTCGGAAAACGGCAAGCCACCGGCGGCCCACCGTGCAGGATGGAAAGATACGGTGCTGGTAGAAGGTTGGCGCAGCGAAGTGCTGGTGCGTTTCAATCATCTGGCCAGTGCCGATCAGGCTTATATGGCTCACTGCCACCTGCTGGAACATGAAGATACCGGCATGATGCTGGGCTTTACCGTTACTGACTAACTTCCCCAGGCTATCAAGTGGTGACGCGCTCGCGTCGCCACCGCCCGCCAGCTATGCTAAACTCTGCGCCCTTCTTCCGGCAACTGACCTGAAAACTATGAAACACACTGTAGAAGTAATGATTTCCGAGCAGGAAGTTAAGACCCGTATTGCTGAACTTGGCCGCCAGATCACCGAAGATTACCGCGATAGCGGCAGTGACATGGTGCTGGTTGGGCTGCTGCGCGGTTCTTTCATGTTTATGGCTGACCTGTGCCGCACCATTGAGGTGTCGCATGAGGTCGATTTTATGACCGCCTCCAGCTACGGCAGCGGCATGTCAACCACCCGCGACGTGAAAATCCTTAAAGATCTGGACGAAGATATCCGGGGTAAGGACGTGTTGATCGTGGAAGACATCATCGATTCCGGCAACACCCTGAACAAGGTGCGCGAGATCCTGGCACTGCGTGGGCCGAAGTCTCTGGCGATTTGTACGCTGCTGGACAAGCCTGAGCGCCGTGAAGTTGAAGTGCCGGTGGAATACGTCGGCTTCCCGATCCCGGATGAGTTCGTGGTGGGTTATGGCATCGATTACGCCCAACGTTATCGCCATCTGCCATACATCGGCAAAGTCGTGATGCTGGACGAATAATCCGGCTGGGGTTCAGCTGTGCGCTGAACCCCGATCGGGCGCTAGAACAGGCCTTTTTCCTGCTTGAGCGTGGCTATCGCTTTGCGGTAGCCCATCTCCAGGCTTTCACGGCTGGTGGCAGTGACTTCCAGATCGTGCAGACGACCGTCCTGGATGCCGTAGACCCAACCGTGGATCATTACTTTCTGGCCGCGTTTCCAGGCGGACTGCATGATGGTTGAGTGGCCCAGGTTATACACCTGCTCAATCACGTTAATCTCGCACAACACATCCAGGCGTTGTTCCGGTTCCAGCTCGCCGAGCAGTGAGCTGTGCTTGTACCACAGATCGCGAATGTGCAGCAGCCAGTTGTTAATCAGCCCCAGTTCCGGGTTCTCCACCGCCGCTTCAACACCACCGCAGCCCAGGTGGCCACAGATGATGATATGTTCCACCTCTAGCACGTCGACGGCATATTGCACCACGGACAGGCAGTTCAAATCGGTATGGATCACCAGGTTGGCGACGTTACGGTGAACGAACAGCTCACCCGGCTCCAGGCCGGTCAGGCGTTCGGCGGGGACGCGACTGTCTGAGCAGCCGATCCATAAGAATCGCGGTTTTTGCGCTTGAGCCAAACGTTCAAAAAAGCCGGGATCTTCCTGGTTGATGTTAGCGGACCAGGCTTGGTTATTGGCGATAAGCCTTTCGATTTCTTTCATGGCGGTTATTGGCCTGTTATGAACGAATTGCGTTGATGTAATATATGGCAAGCGTCACAATTTGGAAATCGGAACAGTTAAGCAATTTTCTGCCCCTATAGATTTGCGCACGGATTCGACTCAGTCGTCGGCCTGCTGATGGTAAACTCCTTCTTAAAAAGCACAGCAGCCAACTCCATCACAAGGTACTCTCACAACTTATGAATTACGCACTGGAAATAGCGCAGCTGACCAAAACCTACGCCGGTGGCGTCAAGGCATTGCGCGGTATCGATCTGAACGTGGAGGCGGGGGACTTTTATGCCCTGCTGGGGCCGAACGGCGCCGGGAAATCCACCACCATCGGCATTATCAGTTCGCTGGTCAACAAGTCCTCGGGCACCGTGCGGGTGTTTGGTTACGATATCGATAAAGATATCGTCAACGCCAAACGTCAGCTCGGGCTGGTGCCGCAGGAGTTCAACTTTAACCCGTTTGAGACCGTGTTACAGATTGTGGTCAACCAGGCCGGTTACTACGGCGTTGAACGCCGTGAGGCGATGGCACGGGCAGAGAAGTACCTCAACCAGCTCGATCTGTGGGGGAAACGCAATGAGCGGGCGCGTATGCTGTCCGGCGGCATGAAACGCCGCCTGATGATTGCCCGTGCGCTGATGCATCAGCCTAAACTGCTGATCCTCGATGAACCGACCGCCGGGGTGGATATCGAGCTGCGTCGCTCGATGTGGGGCTTCCTCAAAGAGCTGAATGCCCAAGGCACCACCATCATTCTGACCACCCACTATCTGGAAGAGGCTGAAATGCTGTGCCGCAATATCGGCATCATCCAGAACGGTGAGCTGGTCGAAAATACCTCGATGAAGGGGCTGTTGGCCAAGCTGAAGTCCGAAACCTTCATCCTCGATCTGGCGGCGAAAAGTCCATTGCCAAAACTGGAGGGTTACATCAGTCGTTTGACGGATACCTCCACGCTGGAAGTGGAAGTGATGCGGGAGCAAGGGCTGAACGGCCTGTTTACCCAACTGAGTGCGCAGGGGATCCAGGTCCTGAGTATGCGTAACAAGGCCAACCGGCTGGAAGAGCTGTTCGTTAACCTGGTGAACGGCAACGGAGAACAAGCATGATGCATCTGTATTGGGTGGCCTTGAAAAGCATCTGGGCCAAAGAGATCAACCGCTTTGCCCGCATCTGGATCCAGACGCTGGTACCGCCAGTGATCACCATGACCCTGTATTTCATCATCTTTGGCAACCTGATTGGTTCGCGCATTGGTGAGATGCACGGTTTTGATTATATGCAGTTTATCGTGCCCGGCCTGATCATGATGGCGGTGATCACCAACTCCTACGCCAACGTGGCGGCGTCGTTCTTCAGCGCCAAATTCCAGCGTAATATCGAAGAACTGCTGGTGGCACCGGTGCCGACTCACGTGGTCATTGCTGGCTATGTTGGCGGTGGCGTGGCACGGGGTATCTGCGTGGGCATCCTGGTCACGGTGATCTCGCTGTTCTTCGTTCCCCTGGTAGTTCATTCCTGGTGGGTGATCGCGGTGACGCTGTTGTTGACGGCGATCCTGTTCTCGCTGGGCGGTTTGCTCAATGCCGTGTTTGCCAACACCTTTGACGATATCAGCCTGATCCCGACCTTTGTGCTGACGCCGCTGACCTATCTGGGCGGGGTATTTTACTCGCTGACGCTGTTACCGCCGTTCTGGCAGGCGGTGTCCAAACTCAACCCGATCGTCTATATGATCAGCGGCTTCCGCTTCGGCTTCCTGGGCATTTCCGACGTGCCGTTAGCGCTGACCATGCTGGTACTGGTGGCGTTTATTGCAGTGTTCTACGCGCTGGCCTGGTATCTGATTGAGCGTGGCCGCGGCTTGCGTTCCTGATGCCTTCCCCTCACCCTAACCCTCTCCCACAGGGAGAGGGGACCGATCGAGCTTGTTGATGTTTCTGCGTGCGACCTTTACGCCGACTTCCCGAAGTAGCACAGGCTAACCAAGCGCTCTGGCCAGCTCCCTCTCACTAAAGGAGAGGGTTGGGGTGAGGGACTAAAATTGCGGTAATAAGCCCTTTCTCCCGGCGATTTAAATTGTGCTATGCTGGCGTTCCACATTTTCTTCATTATTCCATTACGCACTCGTAAGCAGAACAAACCATGCAGCCTCAACATAAGATTGCAGCAGGGCTACTCGGCATAGTTATGTCGTTGTTGGCACCGGCAGCGTTGGCGGATTTGCTGTCAGAAGACAGCGCGGTTCAAGCCGAATACATGGAAGTGCAGCGTAACAGCGAAGTCTATTCGCTAATCGGTGAACATGTTATTCCGGTGGGCGAAGTGAAAAAGGGGCAGCTGATCCAGATGTTCCCGGCAGATGCGGAATACTATGAGCTGAAGTTTGGCTACGGCACCGGCTTTATCGATAAAGACGACGTTCGCACCATCAGCAAGACCCGTAAGGTGAAGGACGATCTGGGGGATTTGAACAAGCCGCTGACCAATCAGAATCTGATCACCCAGCGTGCGATTAACGTCTACACGGCGGCCGATAACAAAAGCGAAATCTTTGGCGTGCTGGAAGAGAACCTGCGCTATCCGATTATCGGCAAGCTGAAAGATCGGCTGAATAACACCTGGTATGAGGTCAATATCGGTGATCGTCTGGGATTTGTCAGCGATCTGGACTGTGAGATCGATAACGGCATCCCGGTGCTGACCTATCATCATCTGCTGAAAAATGAAGAAAATAAACGCTTCCGTAATACCTCGACGACCACCTCGGACGTGGCGTTCAGCAACCAGATGACCTACCTGAAACAGACGGGTTACGACACCATCTCGATGTACCAGTTGGAAGCCTACCTGAATAATCAGATCAACCTGCCGGGCAAAGTGGTGCTGCTGACCTTTGATGACGGGCTGAAATCGGTCTATCGCTATGCGTATCCGGTGCTGAAGGATTATGGTTTCCGCGCCACGGCGTTTATCATCTCTTCTCGCATTAAGCGTCATCCGCAGAAATGGAACCCGGACTCGCTACAGTTTATGAGCATTTCGGAGCTGAAAGAGATCCAGGATGTGTTTGATATTCAGTCGCACACCCATTTCCTGCATCGCACCGATGGCAACCGTCGGCCGATCCTGCTCAGCCGTTCGTTGCATAATATCGAATTTGATTTTGAGCACTCGAGACGCGCGCTGGGGCAGTTTAATCCGCATGTGCTTTACCTTTCCTATCCGTTTGGCGGCTATAACCAGAAGGCGATCCAGGCGGCAAAAGATGCCGGACTGCATTTGGCCGTGACCACTGTGCAGGGGAAAGTGAAACCGGGTGATAACCCTTATACCTTGAAGCGGCTGTATATCCTGCGTACCGATTCCATTCCGACCATGGCGGAACGGATAGCCAATAAATCTGGCTCGTTACCGGGTGTGGCGGTGACTGAATAGAGACAATTCGGTCATTTCCCCTCATCCCAACCCTCTCCCCAAAAAGGAGAGGGAGCTAGTTCGGTGCTGTGATCAGGCTTAGACGCTTATCTGTAACAGGGCTGTCGAAGACGAGCACCGTTATTAAATTGTGGCACATTCGGTCCCCTCTCCCTTTGGGAGAGGGTTAGGGTGAGGGGGTCAGGCCACCTGAACGGGCACGGCTTTTGCCTTGCGTTGCAGCTGGTTTTCGCCTTCGAAGTAGGCCACTTTCGGATGGTGCTGGCGGGCATCGGCATCGCTCATCTGTACGTAAGAACAGATGATCAGTTTGTCGCCTACGCAGGCACAGCGGGCGGCAGCACCGTTGACCGAGATTATGCGCGAACCGCGTTCGGCGGCGATGGCATAGGTGGAGAAACGTTGGCCGTTATCCACGTTATAAATATCGATCGCTTCATATTCCAGGATCCCGGCGGCTTCCAGGAAGTCCTGGTCAATGGCGCAGGAACCTTCATAGTGCAGGTCAGCCTGAGTCACTTTCACCCGATGCAGCTTGCCTTGCAACATAGTACGTATCATAGCGTTACCTAACTGAATATCGGCCTTTTCAGGCGGCTGAGTAAGAGCTGCATCCTTGCAATAATAATCATCACCGAAAACCCGATTAGTCTACCGCCAACCGGGTAAAAACGGCAACGACTGTACAACAAATGACTTACTGTGTCAGATCGACCTGCTGATTATCGATCAGGCGGGCTTTGCCCAACCAGGCGGCCATCAGCACCACGGCACGGCGGCTTTCTACACTCAGCGGTTGCAGCGTGTCTGCATCGCGAATAAACAGCTCGTCCGGGGTGAAACCTGCCGCTTGCAGTTTCTCGGCCGTTTGCGTCAGCAATTCTTCGATCTGGCGCTCGCCGTTGGCAAGCTGCTCCGCCAAAGCATTCATGATTTTATTCAGTTGCGGCGCGATCTTGCGTTCTTCTGCGGTCAGATAACCGTTGCGGGAGCTAAGTGCCAGCCCGTCTTTAGCTCGCACCGTCGGTACGCCAACGATATCAATGTCATAGCCCATATCCGCCACCATTTTGCGGATCAATGCCAACTGCTGATAATCCTTCTCACCAAAGCAGGCCAGATCCGGTTGGATCAGGTTAAACAGTTTGCTGACGATAGTGGAGACACCGCGGAAGTGGCCCGGGCGGCTGGCGCCTTCCAGCATGGTGGAGATCACCGGCACGTCGACGCTGGTGTGCTCATCCAGGCCTTTAGGATAAACTTCTGCCGGGGCAGGAGCGAAGACCAAATCCACATTGCGGCGATTCAGTTTCTCGCAGTCTTCCTGCAAGGTGCGTGGGTAGCGCTCCAGGTCGTCTGCGCGTTCGAACTGCAACGGGTTAACGAAAATGCTCACTACGACTACGTCGGCGCGGGCGCGGGCTTCTTCGACCAGCGTCATATGGCCTTCATGCAGATTGCCCATAGTGGGGACCAGCGCGACGCGTTTGCCTTCTTGCCGCCAGCGGCGGATCTGTTGGCGCAGCAGTGGCAGGGTTTCGATAATTACCATTCCATAACTCCTCGGTGTCTCCCTCGGTATTCAGGTAGTGAGGGATTATCAATCGTGGCCGATCGCTCAGTTGAACGAGTGCGCTTCGTCGGGATAAATGCCTTGCTCGACTTCCTGGATATACAGCTGTATGGCACTGCGGATATCCCCGCTTTGCGCCAGGAAGTTTTTGGCAAATTTAGGGGTATGGCCGCCGGTGATCCCCAGAGCGTCATGCATCACCAGTATCTGACCATCGGTGGCATTACCGGCGCCAATACCGATCACCGGGATCGACAAGGCTTCAGTGACCTGGCGTGCCAACTCGGTCGGTACGCATTCCAGCACCAGCAACTGCATACCGGCCAGTTCCAGATTCTGGGCGTCGATCAGCAATTGCTTGGCCGCCAACTCATCGCGGCCCTGCACCTTGTAGCCGCCAAATACGTTGACGGATTGTGGTGTGAGACCCAAATGACCGCACACGGGCACGGCGCGCTCCGCGAGCATTTTTACCGTATCGCACAGCCAACTGCCGCCTTCCAGTTTGACCATGTTGGCCCCGGCACGCATCAGCTCTGCCGAACTCTGGCAGGCAAGCTCAGGCGTGGCATAACTCATGAAAGGCAGATCGGCCAACAGCAGGCAGGCTGGTGCACCACGACGTACCGCGCGGGTGTGATAGGCCACGTCGGCAACGGTGACAGGGAGCGTTGAGTCATGCCCTTGTAGCGTCATTCCCAACGAGTCTCCGACCAGCAGTACTTTAATACCTTGTTCTTCAAACAACTGGGCAAAGCTGGCATCGTAGGCGGTAATAGTCGCAAACTTGCGTTGTTCCTGTTTCCACTGGCGTAAATGGCTCACGGTGGTGGGTTTCATGACAACCTCTCCTGGAATGACCGCGCAGTCTGAAGCTGTAGCACGGAGGTAAAAAGTGCTGTCATTCTACTGTAACCCTTCGGGGGTGGGTAGCTCCGATGCTGATGGTTAAGATGTTCTTAAGAAGCCTGTGATTTAATGGGCGTCCTAAAGGGAGTGCACATGAGAATTCTGTTGATTGAAGACGACAAACTGATCGGCGATGGCATCAAGGCGGGCTTGACCAAGCTGGGGTTTAACCTCGATTGGTTCACCGATGGCATCGTCGGTAAGAACGCCCTGGACAGCGCGCCTTATGATGCGGTGATCCTCGATCTCAGCCTGCCGGGGTTGGACGGGTTGGATTTGTTACGTCAGTGGCGTCAGGCCGGGCAGGATGTGCCGGTGTTGATCCTGACCGCGCGTGATGCGTTGGAACAGCGCGTCAGTGGCTTGCAGAGCGGTGCCGATGACTACCTGTGCAAACCCTTTGCTTTGACAGAAGTCGCCGCACGTTTACAGGCGTTGATCCGCCGCCGCCACGGCCAGTTGACGCCTCAACTGGTGCATGGCAACGTGGTGTTTGATGCCGCATCCCGTAGCGTGAGCTGTGGCGGTGAGCCCGTCACGTTGACCCCGCGTGAGCTGGCGGTGCTGGAACTGTTTTTGCACAACAAGGGACGCGTGCTGGCACGGCCATTGATCCAGGAGAAATTGTATAACTGGGACGATGACGTAAGCAGTAACGCGGTGGAGGTACATATCCATCATCTGCGGCGCAAGCTGGGTAACGGCTTTATCCGTACCGTACATGGCGTGGGCTACACGCTGGGAGATGAGCCGTGAGGCAGTTGAGTTTACGGTTGCGGCTGATCCTGATCTTCAGCCTGCTGGCATTGCTGACCTGGTGCTCCGCCAGCGTGGTGGCGTGGATGATGACGCGCCACAATATCAACGAAGTGTTCGACACCCAGCAAATGCTGTTTGCCAAGCGGCTGGCGACTACCGATCTGGGGGATTTGCTGGCTAATCAGCAGGCGCGCAGCCTGCCGAAAACCAAGAAGATGCTCGACCACGGTAAACGCGGTGAGCAGGAAGATGATGCGTTGGCGTTCGCCATTTTTTCCCACGATGGGCGCATGCTGCTCAATGACGGTGAGAACGGTGAAGATTTTTTGTTTGACGGTGAACGGCAAGGCTTTGTCGACGGTAAACGCAAAGGGGACAGCGACAATTGGCGGCTGGTATGGCTGAGCAGCCCGGATGGGCGCTATCGCATCGTGGTCGGTCAGGAGTGGGACTATCGCCACGATATGGCGCTGGGGATGGTCACCGGGCAGTTGGTGCCATGGTTGATTACGTTGCCCATTTTAATGTTGTTGATCGCCCTGATGGTGGGGCGGGAGCTAAAACCGCTGCGCGAAGTCGCCGCAAGCCTACGCCAACGAGCTCCAGACGACGCTACGCCCCTCAATACCCGGCAGGTACCCAGTGAGGTGCGTCCATTGGTGGACGCGCTGAATACGCTGTTTACGCGCATTAACAGCCTGTTGGTACGTGAGCGGCGATTCACTTCGGATGCCGCGCATGAGTTACGCAGCCCGTTGGCCGCACTGCGGGTCCAGACCGAGGTGGTGCAGCTGGCGGGGGACGATGTTCCGATGCGTGAGCATGCGGTGAACAACCTGACGGTGGGTATCGATCGCGCTACGCGGCTGGTGGATCAACTGCTCACCTTGTCCCGGCTGGATTCGCTTGCTGACCTGCACGACCTGACCCAGGTCGATTGGTGCCAACTGGTGCCGATGACCCTGGCAGAATTGGATCGACAGGCTCATACCTCTGGGATCACGCTGCATTATCAACAGCAGGGGGAGCCACCGGTGTTATCGGGCCAGCAACTGCTGCTATCGCTGTTGGTACGCAATCTGGTGGACAACGCGATACGTTATACACCAGCCGGTGGCTCGGTAACGGTCACGCTTGGCCAGCGGCAACTGACGGTGGAGGACGATGGCCCTGGCGTAACGGCTGAGCATTTGGGCAGGTTAGGGGAACGTTTCTATCGTCCGCCAGGGCAGGAGCAGACAGGGAGCGGGCTAGGTTTGTCCATTGTGCAGCGGATTGCCAGCCTGCACGGGCTGCGGGTGAGTTTTGCCAATCTGCCGGAAGGCGGATTTATCGCGACGGTAACGTTGTCAGGGCGGGGTATTCAGGCCTTGGGTTGATGCCACAGCGTCATGCCGTTTTTTGGCACGCGTTGCAGGCATTCCGCCAGGGTTTCGCCGTCTGGGAACACCAGGTCCGGAGCAATATCCGCCAGCGGGTAGAGCATGAATTCGCGCTGTTTCAGGCCGTAATGGGGCACGGTGAGACGATCGGTGTCGATCACACAATCGCCATACAGCATCATATCCAGATCCAGCGTGCGTGGGCCCCAGCGTTCATCTTTGCGCACTCGGCCCTGGTTACGTTCTATCGCCTGGGTGTGATCGAGCAACTGTTCCGGTGGCAACTGGGTATCCAGTGCCACCACCGCGTTGAGATAATCCGGCTGGTTCTGCGGCCCCAGCGGTTTGGTGCGGTACAGCGGTGAACAAACGATCAGACGGGTGCGAGGGATATGCTCCAACGCCTCCAGTGCAGTATTCACCTGTTGCAAAGGTTGCGCCAGATTGCTACCCAGCGCGATATAAACGCGGATCATTATGCCCCTTCGTTATTCGGCGTCCTGCGGCGTGGGCGGCGCTGACGTGCCCGACGCGGTGCCGGATCTTCGCCAAGCGTGCTCAACATGTTCTTCTGGCGAGCCGCGGTGGCGACCTGGAACTCATCCCACCATTCGGCAAGACGCAGCATTTCCGGGTTGTTTTCCACTTCGGCACGCAGTGCCAGCAAATCATACGCCGCACGGAATTTAGGATGTTCCATCAGCTTGTGCGCACGCTTGCCCTGACGACGGGACAGGCGTAACTGCAACTGCCAGATATCACGTACCAGTGTAGTGATTCGTTTAGGGATTGCCAGTGAGCGGCACTCTTCGTCCAGCACGTCGTTCATCGCCAGAGCAAAGGCATCGTAATAGGCCAGACCACTTTCCTGCGCCAGCTTCTGTGCATGCTCCAGCAGCGGGTACCACAGCATGGCGGAGAACAGGAACGCCGGGTTGACACGCTTATCGTTTTGCAGGCGGTGGTCGGTATTTTTCAGTACCTGCACCAGAATGCGTTCCATCGGCGTGTCGTGATTCGGCGTGAAGTTGCGCGCGATCAGTGGGAACAGCGGTTGGAACAGCTGGTATTCACACAGCTTCAGGTAAGTCTGATAACCGTAACCGGCTTGCAGCAGTTTCAGGGCTTCTTCAAACAGGCGCGCCGGCGGAATTTCGTGTAGCAACGAGGCCAGGCGTGGAATAGGCTCGGCGGTTTCTTCGCTGATGGTCATATCCAGTTTGGCGGCAAAGCGCACCGCGCGTAGCATCCGCACCGGATCTTCGCGGTAGCGGGTTTCCGGATCGCCGATCAGGCGGATCACGCCCTGTTGCAGATCGCGCATGCCACCGACGTAATCACGCAAGGCAAAGTCGGCCACGCCGTAATACAGGCTGTTGATGGTGAAATCGCGGCGTTGAGCATCGTCTTCGATAGTACCGAAGATGTTATCGCGCAGCAGCATGCCGTTCTGGGCCTGCTGGGAGGAGTTCTTGTCTGTTTCCGGGGTCTGTTCGTGATGGCCTCGGAAGGTGGCAACCTCAATGATTTCCGGCCCGAACATCACGTGCGCCAGCCTGAAACGGCGGCCTACCAGGCGGCAGTTGCGGAACAGTTTGCGTACCTGCTCTGGCGTCGCGTTGGTGGTAATGTCGAAATCTTTCGGCTTTTTGCCGAGCAACAGGTCGCGGACACCGCCGCCGACCAGATAGGCTTCATAGCCGGACTTGTTCAGGCGGTACAGCACCTTCAGCGCATTTTCGCTGATATCTTTGCGCGAGATCGAATGTTGGTCGCGGGGGATAACGGTCATTGAGCGCGTTCCCTCAGCGGCTGCAACTGGTGGGCGTTTACGCGGCGCCGGACGGCGGGCAGGAGCTTCCCTGCCGCTCTCGTGCGAGCGCGGTGGCGTGGTTGCTGACGGTTCTGCAGGCGCGCTTTCTTCGCGGACTTGGTTTTTATCGCTGGCCGGCGCATCTTCGCGGGTCAACTTGTCATCGCGGATTAGTACCTTACGGCAGAAATTGGCTACTCGGGTAAAAATGGTACACCTCGATAGTGACGGATAAAAATGGCGCTAACAAAAAAATAGCGGCTAATCATAGCTTACCCCAGCTGTTTTGAGAATGCCGTTGTGTTTTCACACGGCGGGATCGCTGGCTGACGCGGCACATTTGCTAACCGCCAATGCTCAACCGCCCAGCTCAATAATAATGGCAGATCAAGATCTTGCCAGTTTTCCGGCAGCGGTTGACGCAGAAACTTCAGGGCAGCAACCAGTACCGGCCGCGGGTCGCCAGCGGGTAGCGCAGGGGCATGATTTTGCTTCGACAGTTTAATGCCATTGTCTCCCAACGCCAGCGGCAAATGCACATAGGTTGGCACCGCGGCCTGTAATTGCTGGTACAACGCAATCTGGCGCACCGTGGGTTCGATCAAATCGGCACCGCGCACGATTTCGGTCACGCCTTGGAAATGATCGTCAATCACCACGGCCAGATTGTAGGCAAACAGGCCATCGCGGCGGCGAATGATGAAATCTTCCTGTGCCAGAGCCGGATCGGCCCGCAGCTCGCCTTGCAACCGATCTTGGAAGGCATAGACCGGATTTGATTGACGTAAGCGGATCGCGGCACCCTGTGGGCCAAGCCGTAGCTGGCGGCAGTGGCCATCATACAAACCGCCAATCTGCTGAATGCGGCTACGGGTACAGGTGCAGTAATAGCTCAGATCCTGGCGTTGCAGCCAATCAAGGGTCGCGCGGTAAGCTTCGGAGCGTTGGGATTGATAGATGACCTGGCCGTCCCAGTGGAGACCATAGTGTTCGAGTGCGGATAAGATACGCCCGGCTGCTCCGGCGACTTCGCGCGGAGGGTCGATATCTTCAATACGTACCAGCCATTGCCCGCGTTGAGCACGAGCCTGCAGGTAGCTTCCCAGAGCGGCAATCAGCGAACCGAAATGCAGATCCCCGGAAGGCGATGGGGCAAATCGCCCCACATAGTGACTTGCTAGCATATCAGAAGGGATAACTTCCCTTAACTCTATGCGGCGCGCGTTATTGGCACGCGCCGCAGGAGGTAACAACTGCTTTAGCCGGCCATCTGCTTTTCGCGGATTTCGGCCAACGTCTTGCAGTCGATGCACAAATCGGCAGTCGGACGCGCTTCAAGGCGACGAATGCCAATCTCCACGCCGCAAGACTCGCAGAAGCCGAAATCATCGTCCTCTACTTTCTTCAGCGTTTTCTCGATCTTTTTGATCAGTTTGCGCTCACGGTCACGGTTACGCAGTTCAAGGCTGAACTCTTCTTCCTGAGTGGCACGGTCTGCCGGATCAGGGAAGTTGGCTGCCTCTTCTTGCATATGCGACACGGTACGATCGACTTCGTCCCTGAGTTGGTTGCGCCATGCTTCAAGGATGCGCCTGAAATGCGTCAACTGGGCGTCGTTCATGTACTCTTCGCCCGGTTTCTCTTGATACGGCTCCACCCCAGCGATGGCGAGAATGCTCAAGGACGAGGTTTTACGGGTTTGCCCTTCTTGCATATTGCTTCTCCTACATACACACGCACTATACCCTTTAATGCTAGTAGGGTATGTCGAATCCCCAATACGGGGGAAAAACAGGCCGCTATAAATAACAGAAGGGAAGAGGGATGGCAATTATTCCTGTCGCCTGCTTGACAATGGTGTGAAGGAAGGCGTATTTGGCGAAGCAATGTCCGGTTGTCGATTTATTTGTGCCCGGCACCGCTAGCCGATAAAAAACGGTAATCTGCCGCTTAGCGAGATACCGTCAGGTGATAATTTTGCCCCATAACAAACCACTTCCACTCCCAA
This sequence comes from Serratia sp. (in: enterobacteria), assembly GCF_051654945.1. Classification (GTDB taxonomy): domain Bacteria; phylum Pseudomonadota; class Gammaproteobacteria; order Enterobacterales; family Enterobacteriaceae; genus Chania. The sequence goes on along the minus strand of NZ_JBOFZA010000091.1, from coordinate 139,305 downwards.
CTGCTGAACCTGCGCTAGTAGTGCCGCATAATGCTGATCTATATGATTTGCCGGGGAAACACTGCCGATACCGCTGTGTAACACGGCAAACAACAGCACCGCCCGCTGCCCTTGTTCAACCACGTTTTGCAACTCACGCAGATGCTTTTGCCCTCTAAGCGTTACGGCATCAGGGAAGTAGCCCTGTTGATGTTGCAAGAGTGTGACCGACTTGATTTCAATATAGCAGTCAACCCGGTTTTCTGCCTGTAATAACAAATCGATACGGCTGTTTTCTCCGCCATACTTCACTTCGCCGCTGATTTTACTGTAACCGGATAATTCACTGATTATATTCTGTTCAATTGCCTCGCGAACCAAGGTGTTGGCACGCAGAGTGTTAACGCAGATCCAGTTGCCCGCCTGGGTATGGGTTAGCTCCCAACTGTGGGCATATTTGCGTTTGGCGTTATCCGAAGTGGAGTACCAAACGGTATCCCCCGGCGTCGCACAGCCGGTCATGGCGCCGGTGTTGGCACAGTGCAGGGTGAAGGTTTCGCCTTCCGGGGTGATCACATCGGCCAGAAAACGCTTGTAGCGCTTGATGAGCGTCGCTGGCTTGAGTGGTGGGTCAAAAATCATGGCTTATCCTGTGGGCCGAGGGGCCACTGCTCCAATTCGTGATAACGGGTGCGGCCCTGCTCAAACGACGATTGGTAGAGAGAGAAATGGCTGGCGTTGAATGGCCAACCCGGCGTAGTTGGAGGAATGGCGACCGGTTGCGTCGCGGCGCGTAATAGCGTGATATGGGGATGAAAAGGCATCGGGCTTTGATAGCAGCCGCTGCGGGCCGCTTGCGAACGCAGCAACTCCGCCAGTTGTAACAGCGCGCGCGGAGGGCGTTTGCTACCCAACCACACCACTCCAGGGCGTGGCCAGTGGCCAAGATCGTCCAGGTCCAGGTTAAATCCCGCCTGCGCAATACGCCCTGCCTGCGTTTTTAACGCTAATTCTTTTGGTGCGCTGACTTCGCCGAGAAAGGCCAACGTCAGATGCAGATTCGCAGCGGCCACCGGGCGGCCATCTTCGGGTTTAAACGCATCGGCACGCCAGCGGATCACCTGCTGCTGCAAGGCATCGGGTAGCGACAAGGCGAAAAACAGGCGGCGCGAACTGGACATGGAACCCCGGTACATGAATGAAAATCTGGGCGTAATGCTACAATGTGTGCCGTCCATTAACTACCCCATGGAGAGTTTTGTGTCCTCAATGCCCGTCAGCGCGGTTCTAGATGAGCTGCTTGCCGCACTGCAATCTGCCCCACAGGTGTTGCTACATGCCCCGACCGGTGCCGGTAAATCTACCTGGCTACCGTTGCAGATCCTGGCCAAAGCCGGGCTGGCGGGGCGTATCATCATGCTGGAGCCAAGGCGACTGGCAGCAAAAAACGTCGCGTATCGGCTGGCACAACAGTTGGGTGAAGAACCGGGCCAGACCGTGGGTTACCGGATGCGTGCCGAGAGCAAAAGCGGACCACAAACGCGACTGGAGGTGGTGACCGAGGGGATCCTCACCCGTATGTTGCAGCAGGACGCCGAACTACAGGGCGTTTCGCTGATTATTCTTGATGAATTTCACGAACGCAGCCTACAGGCCGATCTGGCTCTGGCCCTGCTGTTGGATGTGCAACAAGGGCTGCGCGACGATCTGAAACTGCTGATCATGTCGGCGACGCTGGATAATGCGCGCCTGTCTCAATTGCTGCCGCAGGCACCGGTAGTGGTGTCGGAAGGGCGCAGCTACCCGGTCGATCGCCAATACCAGCCGCTGCCAAGCCACCAGCGGCTGGAGGATGGCGTGGCCTCGGCGGTGAAGCGCCTGCTATCTGAGCAATCAGGCTCGCTGCTGCTCTTCCTGCCCGGCGTGGCGGAGATAAACCGCGTGCAGGAAAGGCTCATTGGTGAGGTACCTGCAGATACCGATCTCTGTCCGCTGTATGGGGCATTGCCGTTGGCGCAGCAGCAAAAGGCGATCCAACCGGCACCGCAGGGGCGGCGCAAAGTGGTGCTGGCGACCAATATTGCCGAAACCAGTTTGACCATTGAAGGTATCCGTCTGGTGGTCGATAGCGGGCTGGAGCGCGTGGCGCGTTATGAAGTACGCAATGGCCTGACACGGTTGGTGACTCAGCGCATCAGCCAGGCTTCGATGATCCAACGGGCAGGACGTGCCGGGCGTTTGGAGCCGGGAATTTGCTGGCATCTGTTTGCCAAAGAGCAGGCTGAACGCGCAACGGAACATGCCGAGCCGGAGATCCTGCAAAGCGATTTGGCCAGTTTCTGGCTGGAGCTGCTGCAATGGGGCTGCGTGGACGCCGGGCAACTGACCTGGCTCGATCGGCCTCCGATGGCGGCATTGGCTGCCGCCCGCCGTTTATTGCACACCCTGGCCGCTATTGATGACGGTGAGAAGCTCACCGCCATTGGCCGCCAAATGGCTGGATTAGGCTGCGATCCCAGACTGGCGGCCATGCTGTGTGCCGGAGCCAGGATGGGGGCCGACGGATTAGCCACGGCGGCGATGTTGGCCGCCTTGCTGGAAGAACCTCCCCGCAGCGGGCAGATGGATATCAGCTATTGGTTGAGTCGCCCTCAACCGCATTGGCAGCGCCGGGCAGGTCAGTTGAGCAGGCGTTTACCGCAAAAAAGCGGGCAGATAGATATCGATCTGGCTGCTCCTCTGTTGGCGCAGGCCTTTGCCGATCGTATCGCCCAGCGGCGTGGGCAGGATGGCCGCTATCTGTTGGCCAATGGTCTGGGGGCGGCGATGGATCAGGACGAAGCCCTTTCCAGAGCGCCCTGGTTGATTATCCCCAGCCTGTTGCAAGGCCATAACAGCCCGGATGCGCGAATTCTGCTGGCGTTACCGATCGAGATTGACGCGCTGGTGGCAAGGCTACCGGAGATTGTCAGCAGCCAGACCGCCGTTGAGTGGGATGAAGAGAAGGGCTCCTTGCGAGCCTGGAAGCGCCAGCAGATTGGCCGCTTGACGTTGCGTGCCCAGCCGCTGGCCAAACCGGCGGAGGAGGAGCTGCAACAGGCTCTGATAAACTGGGTGCGCGCTCAGGGGTTGGCGGTGCTGAGTTGGGACACTGCCGCCGAGCAGTTGCGCCTGCGTTTACACTGTGCCCAGCGTTGGTTGCCAGAGGCCGCCTGGCCGCCGGTGGACGACGAAACGTTACTCGACACCCTGGAAAGCTGGTTGTTGCCGTCGTTGAGTGGCGTGCGCGATCTGCGTGGCTTAAAGCAGGTGAATATCGCCGAAGCACTGGCCCGCCGGTTGGACTGGCAGCAAAAGCAGCGGCTGGATAATGCGTTGCCCACTCATTATGCTGTACCGACCGGTAGCCGCTTGCCGATCCGTTACGACGCCGATAAACCACCGGCATTGGCAGTGCGTTTACAGGAAATGTTTGGTGAACAACGTAGCCCAACGTTGGCAGAGGGTCGCATCCCGGTGGTGCTTGAGTTACTCTCTCCGGCGCACCGGCCATTGCAGATCACCGGCGATCTGGCCGCCTTCTGGCAAGGGGCGTACCGCGAGGTGCAAAAGGAAATGAAGGGGCGTTATCCCAAACACGTATGGCCAGACGATCCGGCCAATACCGCCCCCACCAGACGCACCAAGAAATACCAGTAATGAATTCAGATGTTTCTTCTGTTCAGCCAGATGGCTTAGGGACAGATTAAGCGACAAAATAACGGACCCGTCGTCTTTCAAGCTGCAGCGTTGTTACCTGCACTATCTCACCCCAGTCACTTGCCCAAAAGTAAGTTCCTGGGGATGAGATAGTTTGTCGCCTAGCCGCAGCTTGAAATCCATAGGGTATAAATTGCAGCAAGCGTGGAGAAGAACCGCAATGGCTGGTGATGACCGCGAGCCCATCGGGCGCAAAGGCAAACAACCAAAACGTAATGTGCCGCGCAAACCGGCGCGTCGTCAACGTGATGACGATTATGAAGAAGAAGACTATCAGGATGAGTATGACGATGATGAGTACGATGACGACGAAGAGGAACAGCGCATGCCGCCAAAGGTAAAAGCGAAGTCGCCCCGTAAAAAGCGCCGTTGGCTTGGCCTGCTGATCAAACTGTTGCTGGTGATTGCCGTGTTGCTGGCAATCTACGGCGTATACCTGGACTCCCAGATCCGCAGCCGCATTGATGGCAAGGTCTGGCAGCTACCGGCGGCGGTGTATGGCCGCATGGTCAACCTTGAACCGGGTATGCCGTACAGCAAAAAGGAAATGATCGCCTTGCTGGAAGGGATGCAATATCGCCAGGTCAGCCGCATGACCCGGCCTGGGGAGTTTACCGTGCAGGCTAACAGCATCGAGATGCTGCGCCGCCCGTTTGATTTCCCGGATGGTAAAGAAGGCCAGATCCATGCCCGCCTCGATTTCCAGAACAATGGACTGGCGAAGATCGTCAACATGGAAAATCAGCGTAACTTTGGCTTTTTCCGCCTCGATCCGCGTCTGATCACCATGCTGCAATCGCCGAATGGCGAGCAACGCCTGTTTGTACCGCGTTCTGGTTTCCCGGATCTGCTGGTCGACACGCTAATCGCCACCGAAGACCGTCACTTTTACGAGCATGATGGCATCAGCCCTTACTCCATCGGCCGTGCGGTGCTGGCTAACCTGACCGCCGGGCGTGCGGTGCAGGGCGGCAGTACCCTGACTCAGCAACTGGTAAAAAACCTGTTCCTGACCAACGAGCGTTCGCTGTGGCGTAAGGCTAACGAAGCCTACATGGCCTTGTTGGTGGATTACCGTTATAGCAAAGACCGTATTCTGGAGCTGTATCTGAACGAAGTGTATCTCGGCCAGAGCGGCAGCGATCAGATCCGTGGCTTCCCGTTGGCCAGCCTGTACTACTTTGGCCGCCCGGTCGATGAACTGAGTCTCGATCAGCAGGCGCTGTTGGTGGGCATGGTGAAGGGAGCTTCGCTGTATAACCCTTGGCGTAATCCAAAGCTGGCGCTGGAACGCCGTAACCTGGTGCTCAAGCTGTTGCAGAACCAGGGCGTGATCGATGCTGAGCTGTATAACATGCTGAGTGCTCGCCCGCTGGGCGTCCAGCCGAAAGGCGGGGTGATTTCACCACAGCCGGCGTTTATGCAGTTGGTGCGCCAGGAGTTGCAGGCCAAGCTGGGCGACAAGGTGAATGACCTGTCCGGCGTGAAGATCTTCACCACGCTGGATCCGGTTTCGCAAGATGCGGCCGAAAAGGCGGTGGAAGACGGTATTCCTGCGCTACGTGCCGCGCGCCATCTGAACGATCTGGAAGCGGCGATGGTGATTGTCGATCGCTTTACCGGGGAAGTTCGTGCCATGGTGGGCGGGGCTAATCCGCAGTTTGCCGGCTTCAACCGTGCAATGCAGGCGCGCCGTCTGGTGGGATCCTTGGCCAAGCCGCCAACCTATCTGACCGCGCTGTCGGAACCGGATAAGTATCGGCTCAATACCTGGCTGGCCGATCAGCCGCTGTCGATCAAACTGTCTAATGGCACTTCGTGGCAGCCGAACAACTACGATCGTCAGTTCCGTGGCCGGGTGATGCTGATGGATGCGTTAGCCAACTCGCTCAACGTGCCAACGGTTAACCTGGGGATGTCGGTGGGGTTGGATCAGATCAGCGCTACCCTGCAAAAGTTGGGTATTCCTAAATCGGCGATCACTCCAGTGCCTTCCATGTTGCTGGGGGCCATCGGCCTGACGCCGATGGAAGTGGCACAGGAATATCAGACCATCGCCAGCGGGGGCAACCGTGCGCCACTGTCTGCGGTGCGTTCGGTGATTGCCGAAGACGGCTCGGCGCTGTATCAGAGCTTCCCACAGGCGGAGCGTATGGTGCCTGCACAGGCGGCTTACCTGACGCTGTATGCGATGCAGCAGGGCGTGGCGCGCGGGACCTCCCGTTCGCTGTCAGTCAAATTCCCCAACTACAATCTGGCGGCGAAGACCGGTACCACCAACGATCTGCGTGACAGCTGGTTTGCCGGCATCGACGGCAAGGAAGTGGCGATTGCCTGGGTAGGCCGTGACAATAACGGCCCGGCCAAGCTGACCGGTGCCAACGGTGCCTTGACGCTGTATCGCCGCTATCTGGAAAACCAGACGCCGCTGGTGCTCAAGCTGCAGCAACCGGAAGGTATTAGCCAGATGGGCATTGATTCCGCCGGCAACTTTATCTGTGGTGGCAGCAGTTGGCGCACGATCCCGGTCTGGACGGAAAACCCGCAAGGGCTATGTCAGGCCAGCCAGGCAGCGCAGCAGCAAACTGAGCAGCAGCAACCCGGCGAACAGAAAGATGCCGACGGCGTAGCTGGCTGGATAAAAGATATGTTTGGCAAATAAATCCCAATCGTAATGTTAAGCATATTTATCATTTTATTTTAATGTGTTACCAGGCCCGCAGCGTTCTGTTGCGGGCTTCCTTCTATTTACCGTTTATTTTATTTCCATGCGGTTAATGCGGCTACTGCGCCAATCCCACAGGTTTTTTCCGGCTGAAATACGCTTGCAGTTCCGATCGCCTTCTGCATAAAATGCCGCGCTTATAATAATTATTCTCGTTCACATTCGTTATCAATCCACATCAGAGAAACCAGACATGCCGACCAAGCGTCATTCCTCAACACCGGCCACACCAGGCTTGTTCTCCGTTAGCGTATTGGCTGCCACCATCGCGGCGACGCTAACTTTGCCTGCGGTTGCGGCTCAGACTACAGCTGCAGATGCTGATACCATTACGGTGGTTGGGGGCGGTAGCGGCGGTGCTCGTCAGGAAAGCGCATGGGGCCCGGTTGGCACCATCGTGGCGAAACGTAGCGCTACCGGTACCAAGACGGATACGCCGCTGGTGAAGACTCCGCAATCGGTGTCAGTGGTTACGCGTGAACAGATGGATATGATGCAGCCTTCCTCGGTGAAAGAAGCGTTAGGCTTCACCCCTGGTGTGATGGTGGGTAGCCGCGGCAGCTCTAACGTCTATGATGCGGTTTATATTCGTGGCTTTGGCTCGGTTAACCAGAATATCTATCTGGACGGTTTAAAGCTGCAGGGCGATTATTTTAACGAAGCGGTGATTGATCCTTACTTCCTGGAGCGTGCAGAGGTTTTACGTGGGCCTTCTTCCGTGCTGTACGGAAAAAGCAGCCCGGGTGGGATTGTCTCGCTGATCAGCAAGCGCCCTACGACGGAACCGCTGAAGGAAATCCAGTTCAAAATGGGGACAGACAATCTGTTCCAGACAGGCTTTGATTTCAGCAATGCGCTTGATGATGACGGTAAGTATTCATTCCGTCTGACCGGGTTGGCGAAAGACGCCGACGCTCAGCAGGAGATGGCCAAGGAAAAACGCTATGCCATTGCGCCTTCATTCAGTTGGCAGCCCGATGAGCATACTAACCTGACGCTGTATTCTTACCTGCAAAACGATCCTAACCTTGGCTACTACGGCTGGTTGCCGATGCAAGGCACGGTGCAAAACGCGCCATATGGCAAACTGCCAACCAATTTCAATGAAGGCGAAAAGAGTAACTTCTATTCGCGCCAGACGCGCATGTTTGGCTACAGCTTCTCCCATGATTTCGATGATACCTGGACCGTACGCCAGAACCTGCGTTATATGCAGTTGCATACCAACCAGAACAATATCTATGGTACCGGCGTCAACGCCGACAATATCACTCTGAACCGTAACTATATTGCATCAGATGAGCGCCTGAATAACTTCAGCGTCGATACCCAGGGCCAGGCCAAGTTTGCTACTGACCGAGTGGATCATACGTTGTTGGCTGGCGTAGATTTTATGCGTATGAGTAACGACATCCAGGGGGGCTGGGGCGTAGCAAGCCCGCTGGATCTGGCTAATCCGCAGTTCGGAAATTATACCAAAGGGACGTTAAACCCAACCAGTAAGGTCAATGGGCAACAGCAGGTGGGGATTTACCTGCAAGAGCAGGCCGAGTGGAACCAGTGGATCCTGACTGCCGGTACGCGTTATGACTGGGCTAAGAGCACCGTTGAAGATCGTACCGATACGGCCACAGTGCCTTACAGCGAGCAGAAAGATCACCAGTCAACCAATCGCATCGGCCTGAACTATCTGTTCGACAATGGCATTTCCCCTTACGTCAGCTATGCGCAGTCTTTCGAACCGAACGTGGGGGCGGGTTATAACGGCAAGGCCTTCGTACCTTCCAAAGGTGAACAGTATGAAGCTGGCGTGAAGTACATGCCGAAAGACAAGCCTGTCTCTGCGACCATTGCCATCTATCAACTGACCAAGTCCAATAACCTGGTGACGGATGTTGAGCACGCCGACAAAGGTTGGTTCCAGCAACAAACTGGCGAGATCCGCTCTCGCGGCGTAGAGCTGGAAGGTAAGGCGGCACTGACGGCTAACGTCAACCTCCTCGCGTCCTATACCTATACCGACGCTGAATACACCGAAGACACCACCAACCAAGGCAATACGCCAGCGATTATTCCTAAGCATATGGCCTCGCTGTGGGGGGATTATACCTTCCATGAAACCGCGTTGAGTGGCCTGACGCTGGGCGCGGGCGTGCGCTATACCGGCTCAACCTATGGTGATGAAGCCAACACCTTCAAAGTGCCGGACTATACCGTGTGGAATACCGTGCTGAAATATGATTTGGCACGCTTCAATCTGCCGGGCTCTTCCGTCGCGCTGAACGTCAACAACCTGTTTGATAAAGAGTACGTGTCCAGCTGCTTTGCGACCTATGGCTGTTTCTGGGGTGCAGAACGTCAAGTGGTCGCCACGGCAACCTTCAGTTTCTAATCGGCTAACGGGGGCGACTTTTGGTCGCCCTCTGCCAAGCAGGGCCTATGCAGGATAAACACCTTAATCGCGATGCTACGTTCCAGCTCGACGGCGTGAGCTTTGCCGTTCCAGGGCGGGTGCTGTTACAGCCGCTGTCATTGACGTTTCCCCAAGGCAAAGTGTGTGGGCTGATCGGCCATAATGGCTCCGGCAAATCCACGTTGCTGAAAATCCTCGGCCGCCATCAAAATCCTACCGCCGGTCAGGCACTGCTTAATGGGCAACCGCTGGGCCAATGGGACAGCAAAGCCTTTGCTCGCCAAGTGGCCTACCTGCCGCAGCAATTGCCCGCAGCGGAAGGGATGACGGTGCGTGAACTGGTCGCTATTGGCCGTTACCCCTGGCACGGCGCATTAGGCCGCTTCAAGGTGGGCGACCGCGAATTGGTGGAAGAGGCGATCGGTCTGGTGGGGCTGAAGCCTTTTGCCAACCGCTTGGTTGACAGCCTCTCCGGTGGTGAGCGTCAGCGGGCCTGGCTGGCGATGATGGTTGCGCAGGATAGCCGCTGTCTGCTGCTGGATGAACCGACCTCGGCACTGGATATTGCCCATCAGGTTGAAGTGTTGGCCTTGATCCAACGCCTGAGCCATGAACGCGGCTTGACGGTGATTGCGGTACTGCATGACATCAACATGGCGGCTCGTTACTGCGATCATCTGGTGGCGTTACGCGGTGGTGAAATGATTGCCCAGGGGTCATCGCTTGAGCTGATGCAAGGGCCGGTGCTGGAACAAATCTACGGTATTCCGATGGGCATCCTGCCGCATCCGAGTGGCGGTGCACCCGTGAGCTTCGTTTATTAATGCCTACCTCTGCCGATTTTCATCATGACCCGCTGCGCCGACGTTTATTAACGGCGCTGGCATTATCGCCACTGCTGTTCTCTTTACCGTCGCGTGCGACAGGTTTGCCCGATATTACCCGTATCGCGGCGTTGGAATGGTTACCTGTCGAGCTGTTGATCGCACTGGGCGTGATGCCCCTGGCGGTTGCCGATATTCGTAACTACAACCTGTGGGTACAAGACCCTCGGCTGCCGGACTCGGTGATCGACGTGGGCCAACGAACCGAACCCAATCTGGAACTGCTGCAACAGCTCAAGCCGTCGCTGCTCCTGCTTTCCAAAGGCTATGGCCCTTCACCGCAAAAACTGCAACCGATCGGCCCGACCATGGAGTTTGGTTTTAACGATGGTAGTGGTAAACCACTCACCGTCGGCAAAAACTCGCTGCAGCAGTTGGCACAGCGAATAGGGCTGGAAGCACGGGCTAGCCAGCATCTGCAACAGTTTGATGCTTTCATGGTGGAGGCGCGTAACCGTCTGGCGGGGTATCGGCAACAGCCGCTGCTGCTGTTTTCCTTGCTCGATCCTCGGCACGTGTTGGTGATTGGTCAGAAGAGCCTGTTTCAGGAAGTGATGGATCAGCTAGGCATCGAGAATGCCTGGCAGGGAGAAACCAACTTCTGGGGCACCTCGGTGGTAGGGATCGAACGTCTGGCGTCGATAACAAATGCCCGGGCGATTTATCTCGATCACGGCAATCAGGCGATGATGGATAAAGTCAGCCAGACGCCGCTGTGGCAGGCCTTACCGTTTATCCGCCAAGGACAACTGCGGCAGATGCCTGCGGTGTGGTTCTACGGTGCCACGCTGTCGGCCATGCGCTTTTGCCGTTTGCTGGAGCAGGCGCAGGAGGCCCGTTCATGAGCCCACGCCTGCGTATCTTGCCGATAGCGTTGATTATGTTATTGCTGGCCGTGGCGAGTGGCCTGACGCTATTCAACCTGCTGCATCAACTGCCGTGGGATCAGTGGTCACAGGGGTTGTTACGGCCCGATATCGACAATGTCGATCAGATGCTGTTCCACTACAGCCTGTTGCCACGCCTGTCGGTGTCGTTGTTGGTGGGCGCAGGACTAGGATTGGTTGGCGTGCTGTTCCAGCAGGTATTACGCAATCCGCTGGCGGAGCCCGCTACGCTCGGCGTTGCTGCCGGAGCCCAGCTAGGGCTGACGATTGCCACGCTGTGGATGCTGCCAGGGGGCGAATTGACCCGACAGTTGGCGGCGATGGCTGGTGCCATTGTGGTCGGTGGGCTGGTGTTTGGCGTTGCCTGGGGCAAACGGATGTCGCCCGTTACGCTGATTTTGGCGGGGCTGGTGCTTGGTTTGTACTGCGGCGCGGTCAATAGCCTGCTGGCGCTGTTCAATTACGATCAACTGCAAGGCCTGTTTCTGTGGAGTACCGGTGCGCTAAATCAGCAGGATTGGGCGACGGTGCAGTCTATCCTGCCACGCTTGCTGATAGTTGCCGTGCTGGCTGCGTTATTGATCCGGCCATTAACGTTGTTAGGGCTGGATGATGGCGTGGCGCGCAATCTGGGCCTTGGCCTGGCGATGTCACGCTTTGCCGCGTTGGCGCTGGCGATCGTATTCAGCGCCATGTTGGTTAATGCGGTCGGCGTGATCGGTTTTATCGGCTTGTTTGCCCCATTGATGGCCAAGATGCTGGGAGCCCGCCGTCTGGCGCACCGCATGATGCTGGCCCCGCTATTGGGGGCATTGCTGCTGTGGTTGACCGATCAGGTGATGATCTGGCTGACGCTGTTCTGGCGTGAAATCCCGACCGGTGCTGCCACGGCCCTGTTTGGTGCACCGTTATTGCTATGGCTGCTCCCACGCCTGCGCAGCAGCGCCACCCCACCGCCCATGGATCTGGGTGATAAAGTGCCTGTCGAACGAGGCAACTTGTCGATTTGGGTGCTGCTGGGGAGCGTCATATTATTGGCTGGGATTACGGTGGCGCTGATGTTTGGCCAAAACGCCCACGGCTGGCACTGGAGCGTAGGCAGTGAATTGCAGGCGTTGATGCCTTGGCGCTGGCCACGAGTCGTTTCTGCCCTGGCGGCTGGGATGATGCTGGCGGTAGCCGGTACCCTGATCCAGAAGTTGACCGGCAACCCGATGTCCAGCCCGGAAGTGTTAGGCATCAGCTCCGGTGCGGCCTTCGGTGTGGTGGTGATGCTGTTTATCGTACCCGGTGATGCCTTTGTGTGGCTGCTGCCCGCCGGGAGCCTTGGGGCCGCGGCAACGCTGTTGATCATCATGATGGCGGCAGGGCGCGGCGGATTCTCTACCGAGCGCATGTTGCTGGCGGGTATCGCTCTCAGTACCGCTTTCACTACGACCATTTTCCTGCTGCTGGCCAGTGGCGATCCCCGTATGGGCGGGTTATTGGTGTGGATCTCAGGCTCTACCTATTCGGTGGATGCGCCGCAGGCAATACGTACGGCGGTGATTGCCGGTGTGTTGATCATGTTGGCACCGCTGTGTCGGCGTTGGCTGACGATCCTGCCGTTAGGCGGTGCAACAGCACGTTCAGTAGGGATCGCACTGACGCCGACGCGGTTGACCATTTTGCTGCTGGCGGCGACGCTGACGGCAATGGCAACGCTGACCGTCGGGCCGCTGAGCTTTATCGGCCTGATGGCACCACACATGGCCCGCATGTTGGGGTTCCGTAGGGCGCTGCCGCAGATGGTGATTGCTGCGCTGCTAGGCGGTCTGCTGATGGTGTTTGCCGACTGGTGTGGCCGGATGGTGATGTTCCCTTACCAAATCCCTGCGGGGCTGCTGGCGACCTTTATTGGCGCACCGTACTTCGTCTACCTGCTGCGTAAGCAGACGTCGTAGACAATCTCGGGTTAGCAGCGTTGCCATCAAGGGCTCAGCATTGCTGGGCCCTTGGTTCTTCAGGCCGTTGCAACGCATTGCGTGGCAGTACGCAAAGTGGGTAATTGGCTGTAAAACGGCCGCTAATCGGGCTGATGAGATGAATATACTGCGGGTGGGTGCTCTGGATCTTTGTATCTGGAGCCGCGGCAAAAGGTACAAAGAGAAAAGCCCCGAGTCGATAACATCAACCCGAGGCCAACTCTAACGCTCGACAACGTTAGGTTAGCTTCTTATCTGCCGAGAGGCAAGGAGAAGGAGGCACCATGCCGAGTAAATGGAATGTCGTAAAACTGGTCGTTATCTGTACCACGGTGATCCTGTTGGTATGGATAACGCGCAGCAAACTTTGTGAGCTGCGTATTCGATCGGGCAACACGGAGGTTGCGGCCATTTTGGCTTACGAATCCGAACGGTAAGGCAACCCAACGGCGGGGGCCTGCTCCCGCCTGTTGGTTGTTGGCGTCCAGATCTATGAGCACCCTTCTATGACCAACAAAAACGGCGAGCCTCAGGCTCGCCGTTTTTATGTCTAACGCTCAGGCTTATTTCAAACCAGCGGCGTCGCGCAGCAGGGCAGCCTTGTCTGTCGCTTCCCAAGGGAAGTGCTCGCGACCAAAGTGGCCGTAAGCAGCGGTTTCACGGTAGATCGGTTGCAGCAGATCCATCATCTGGATCAGGCCGTATGGGCGCAGATCGAAGAACTCACGCACCAACAGGGTCAACTGCTCGGTCGAGATTTTCTCGGTGCCGAAGGTTTCCACCATGATGGAGGTTGGCTCTGCTACGCCGATAGCGTAGGACACCTGGATCTCACAGCGATCTGCCAGACCCGCGGCCACGATATTTTTTGCCACATAACGCGCCGCATAGGCCGCAGAGCGGTCAACCTTGGAAGGATCCTTGCCGGAAAACGCGCCGCCACCGTGACGAGCCATGCCGCCGTAGGTATCAACGATGATTTTACGGCCGGTCAGGCCACAGTCACCCATTGGGCCACCGATAACAAAACGGCCGGTCGGGTTGATGTGGAATTTAGTGCCCGCGGTCAGCCATTCGGCTGGCAGCACTGGCTTGATGATCTCTTCCATCACCGCTTCTTGCAGATCTTTCAGCGCGATATCTTCGGAATGCTGGGTGGAAAGCACCACGGCATCGATGCCGACGATTTTGCCATCGTCATACTGGAAGGTCACCTGGCTTTTGGCATCTGGGCGCAGCCAGGGCAGGGTGCCATTTTTACGCACTTCGGCCTGGCGTTGAACCAGACGGTGGGCATAAGTGATTGGCGCAGGCATCAACACGTCGGTTTCATTGGAAGCATAACCAAACATCAGGCCCTGATCCCCGGCACCTTGCTCCAGCGGATCGCTACGGTCTACGCCCTGGTTGATATCCGGTGATTGTTTACCGATGGCGCTCAATACGGCACAGGAATTGGCATCAAAGCCCATGTCTGAATGGACGTAGCCAATTTCGCGCACGGTTTGGCGGGTGATCTCTTCGATATCAACCCAGGCGCTGGTGGTGATCTCGCCGCCAACCAGCACCATGCCGGTTTTCACGTAGGTTTCGCAGGCTACGCGGGCTTTGGGATCCTGTTCCAGAATGGCATCCAGAACGGCATCGGAGATCTGATCGGCAATTTTATCCGGATGTCCTTCGGAAACAGATTCGGACGTGAAGAGGTGTTTAGCCATGGTGTTCTTTACCTTGCAAAAGACGGGTTGGAAATTACTGCACAGCGCTGGAGATCCGGGCATCAAAGCGAAGGGTCTTCCGCTGATGGCGAGATGCATCCTGCAACGCCCCTCAGGCAAAGCCGTTAAGCAGTTTCTCAGTTAATCGGTATAGATGGATTAACATCTGGACGTCTATTTTAGGTCAGCCTTTAGCCGGATTGCCAGTAATTTTTTGCGCTAACGCTCTTTTGGGCAAACCGCTTGCCGCCATTTTCATCGCTTGAAACAGTTTCTGGCGAATTTTCATTTTGCATTTTGCCCGGGGGTCCGGTATAAACTGCGCGCGCGGCTCATTTGGTGCACAGCGTGTTACAGAAATCGTCACCTTCTGTAAAACCCGGTAATACCGTGCCATGACCAGCCGTAGGACCCCATCAGGGGGCCGCCGCTTCATTGAACGTTCATGTTCTTACACTATATAGAGGCTTTGTCGTTCTTTGTGGGCGGCATGCGTGGAGGTGGTTGGATTAATGATCCGTTGTCTACTGGTTGTTGGTTCTCAACAGCAGTGCCGTTCTGGCGCGCATTCTTCTGCTATTTCCCGTCTTGTCTCTACACCATCTACCCGATGTTACACACATCTGGGCGCTACTCAGGATGCTCGGGCCGGTTAACGGCTGTCTGAAGCACTGAACAAGGGTAGCCTACAGCCTACTGTGGGATGATTCTTTACCCGATTCACGAGGTTTGAACAGGGTGTCTTACAAAAAATCTATTGGGTATAAACCGATCGCTGACCACGAACGGCAGGTGAATTCACTGCTAAAATGGGGTGTTTCCGGGTTGTTCTCGCGGGTTGTAGCTGCGATAGTGGCTGACTATATCGTCAGTATGCAAGGTGAGGCGAGTAATGTCTGATGATATGCAGATCCAACGCCCGTCAGTAGCGGGTGAAAATGTCTCTTTACGCTCCATGCAGGAGGTTGCCATGAATGATCGTAATGCCAGCAAGATGCTGCGCACTTATAACGTCGCCTACTGGGGCAACAATTACTTTGACGTCAATGAGCTGGGCCACATCAGCGTGTGCCCGGACCCCGACGTCCCGCATGCGCGTGTCGATCTTGCAGAGTTGGTGAAAGAACGCCAGAAAGACGGCCAGCGCCTGCCTGCCCTGTTCTGCTTCCCGCAGATCTTGCAGCATCGCCTGCGTTCGATTAACGCCGCGTTCAAACGTGCGCGTGAATCCTTCGGCTATGAAGGTGGCTACTTCCTGGTTTACCCGATCAAGGTTAACCAACACCGCCGGGTGATTGAATCACTGGTCAACTCCGGTGAACCACTGGGGCTGGAAGCCGGCTCCAAGGCGGAACTGATGGCGGTGCTGGCCCATGCCGGTATGACCCGTTCGGTGATCGTCTGTAACGGCTATAAAGACCGTGAATATGTTCGTCTGGCGCTGATCGGTGAAAAACTGGGGCACAAAGTGTACCTGGTGATCGAAAAGATGTCGGAAATCCAGATGGTGCTGGAAGAAGCCGAACGCCTGAATGTGGTACCACGTCTGGGTGTTCGTGCCCGCCTGGCGTCACAAGGGGCAGGTAAATGGCAGTCGAGCGGTGGCGAAAAATCCAAGTTCGGTCTGGCAGCCATTCAGGTCCTGAAGCTGGTGGAAACCCTGCGTGAAGCGGGCCGCCTGGACAGCCTGCAACTGCTGCATTTCCACCTGGGTTCTCAACTGGCCAACATTCGGGATATCGCCACCGGCGTACGTGAATCTGCCCGTTTCTATGTGGAATTACACAAGCTCGGCGTCAATATTCAATGTTTCGACGTGGGTGGCGGCCTGGGTGTCGATTATGAAGGCACTCGTTCGCAGTCCGACTGCTCGGTCAACTATGGCCTGAATGAATACGCCAACAACGTGATTTGGGGGATCGGTGATGCCTGTAATGAGCATGGCCTGCCGCATCCAACGGTGATCACCGAGTCTGGCCGTGCTGTCACCGCTCACCACACGGTGCTGGTTTCCAACGTCATTGGCGTGGAGCGCAACGAATTCTGTGAGCCGGTTCCTCCGGTTGAAGATGCGCCGCGCGCGTTGGAAAGCATGTGGGAAACCTGGCAGGAAATGAACGAGCCGGAAAACCGCCGTTCGCTGCGTGAATGGCTGCACGACAGCCAGATGGATCTGCATGATGTCCATACCCAGTATGCGCACGGCATGCTGGATCTGACCAAGCGTGCCTATGCCGAGCAGCTGTATCTGAACATCTGCAACAAGATCCAGCAGCAGCTCGATCCGAGCAACCGCGCACACCGGCCAATCATCGATGAGTTGCAGGAGCGGATGGCAGACAAGTTCTACGTCAACTTCTCGCTGTTCCAGTCGATGCCGGATGCCTGGGGTATCGACCAACTGTTCCCGGTACTGCCGCTGGAAGGGTTGGACAAGCCGCCGGAAGGCCGTGCGGTATTGCTGGATATCACCTGTGACTCTGATGGCACCATCGATCACTACATTGATGGTGACGGCGTCGCCACTACCATGCCGATGCCGCCGTACGATCCGGAAAACCCGCCTCTGCTGGGGTTCTTTATGGTCGGTGCCTATCAGGAAATCCTGGGCAACATGCATAACCTGTTTGGCGATACCGCCTCGGTGGATGTGTTTGTGTTCCCGGATGGCAGCGTCGAAACCGAGCTGTCGGATGAAGGCGATAGCGTAGCCGATATGTTGGAATACGTGCAGCTTGATCCGATCGCGCTGCTGGCTAAATTCCGCGATCAGGTGAAAGAAACCGATCTGGATGGCGAGTTGCAGGCGCAATTTGTCGAAGAGTTTGAAGCCGGTTTGTATGGCTACACTTATTTAGAAGATGAATAAGCTGCCCTAATAAACTGACCAGGGGCGTGGCATAGGCTGCGCTCCTTTTTTATTACCCGCATCCCATCCCCGCCTGATTAAGTTAGAAATTTCAATCTATTACCACTGCCTTGCCAGTTATCACAAATTTGTGAACTCTCCGTGAGGATTTGGTCAGCAATTTTCCGCTAAGTTGTCATCATCGGTCGATAGCACCAGAGGTAACGATGATGATCAACAGACGGCATTTTATTCTGAGCGGTGGGGCGATCTCTGTTGCCTATGCCGTGGGCCTGCTGCCCACACTCTTTCCCCGTTCGGCGCTGGCGGAGTCATTTGCCGTCAGCTATACCGCAGAGCAATGGCGGCAACGGCTTTCTGCCAGCCAATATGCGGTTTTACGGGAGGAGGGAACGGAGCCGCCTTACAGCAGCCCGCTGAACGATGAGCATCGCGCTGGTCAGTTTTCCTGTGCAGGTTGCGATCTGGCGCTTTTTTCTTCCCATACCAAGTTTGACAGCCATACCGGTTGGCCCAGCTTTTGGCAACCGCTTGAGCAGGCAGTGGCCACGCGCAAGGACCGGACGCTCGGTATGCTGAGGGAAGAGGTGCATTGCAGCCGCTGCGGCGGGCATCTGGGGCATGTGTTTGACGATGGTCCGCCACCGACGGGCCTTCGCTATTGCATGAATGGTTTAGCCATGAACTTTACGCCACAGCAGTGAGGGATAAGATGAGAAACGTAGATAAAGCGAGGCTATCGCTACGCAAGTGCGGAATATGGGGAGTGGCATTGGCTGCCGCCGTGTTCTGTTTGCAAAGCGTTGCCTGGCCACTTGGCGATGTGGAAACGGCGGTAGCGATCCCTGCACCGGTAAAAGATGAAGCATCGACGGCATCACACCTGGAAACCGCGATCTTTGCTGGTGGTTGTTTCTGGGGCGTACAAGGGGTGTTCCAACATGTCAAAGGGGTGACTAACGCGGTATCGGGTTATGCCGGTGGTGCGGCGCAAACGGCCAATTATGATAGCGTGAGTGGGGGTAATACCGGCCACGCAGAATCCGTACAGGTCACTTTTGATCCCCAGCAGATCTCTTATGGCCAACTGCTGCAAATCTACTTTTCGGTGGCTCATAACCCAACGGAACTGAACCGTCAGGGGCCGGACAGCGGCACACAATACCGCTCTGCCATTTTCCCGTTAACGGCCTCGCAGCAGCAGGTCGCCCAAGCTTATATTGCCCAACTGAATGCCAGTAAACGCTTTACCAAACCGTTGGTCACCACCCTTGAGGAGCAGGGACATTTTTATCCAGCTGAAACTTACCACCAAAACTATCTTACTCTTAACCCGGATCAACCTTATATCGTGGTGAATGATTTACCAAAGATTAAACAGTTACAGCAGCTGTTCCCAACGCAATATCGTGCAGAACCGGTTTTAGTTAAATAATCAGGATCTCTGTTGCTGAGCACGGTAATTATTAATTATTCGCGTTACCGATATTAAGCCATCTCTTCGGGATGGCTGTTACTTATTTATTTAACGTTATGATGTAATTAATAATAATTGGCTGTGCTGTTGAGTTGTCAGGTTTATTTTGATAAGTTTTTTGGGCCGTAAAAAACTCCATTAGCAAAGTAAGTCAATAGCGTTTCAGCAAAGAATCAATCACGAATAATAAAAACTCGGTTGGTCATCATGGAAGGTGTACCCGTTGGTTATGCAGCATAGTTCCCATCGCCCCTACCGTCAGGCCTATTTCACCGCTCAGGCCACGCGGGCCGAAGGGGGGATCTTGATTTCCCCTAGCCCAAATATGACGCTTTATGCCTGCGCCAGCGTACTCTTGGTGGCGGCATTGATCGCTTTTTTAATTGGCGGCGAATATACCCGTAAGGCACGTCTGGAGGGCGTCGTGATGCCTTCTACCGGGGTGGTTAAGGTCGTTGCGCGTACGCAAGGGCGGGTTGAAGCCTTGTTGATTAAAGAAGGCGATGAGGTGACGGCCGGCCAACTACTTTATCGGTTGAGCGGGGAACGCTACGACGGCAAGGGCATGGCCACTTTGGCGATGCTGAAAAACTCCCTGGCGCAACAGTATCAGATGTTGGTACAGCAACAGCATCAGGAAACGGCCGCCAATACCCTGCAGCTACAGGGATTGTGCCAGCGGGTCGATCAACTGAAAGATGAGCTGCGCAGCGCCGATGAGGCACTGAAACTGACGCTGCGCCAGGCGAGGCTAACCCGCTCGATGATGGAGCGCTATCAACGCCTGGTGCGGCAGAAGTATGTTTCCGAGATTGAGTTTCAGCAAAAGCAGGTTGAACTGGCGGCTGTGGAAGGCTATGTCGAAAACCAGCGGCAGGTACAGCAACGCCTGAAGCGTGAGTTGACCGCGGTTGAAACGGATCGGGGCAGCTTGTTGCAGCAGGGGCAAAGCCGCCGGGCGGAGTTGGACCGGCTACTGCAAGGGATCAGTCAGCAACAGATCGAACTGCAATCGCAGGAGGAAAGCACGCTGGCGGCCCCGGTGGCAGGGCGTATAGCTGCGGTGTTGGTCAAGGCTGGGCAAGCGGTCAACCAGAACGAGCTGCTGCTAACGCTGGTACCAGAAGCGGCCCAATTGCAGATTGAACTGTATGCGCCGAGTAAGTCGGTAGGATTTATCAAGCCTCATCAGCGGGTTGGCCTGCGTTTTGCCGCCTATCCTTATGAGAAATTTGGCGTGCAATATGGTACGACGCGCGAAGTGACCCGTATCAGCCTCAGTCCGACCGATGTCATGCCGCATAACCCGGTGGTATGGAAAGAAAATGAGGGGCATTACCGGGTGATTGTCGTGCCGGATAAACCCAGCGTCACCGTATATGGCCGCCAGGAATTACTGCGCACCGGGATGGTGGTGGCCGCAGATATCGAGCTGGACAAGCGGCGTCTGTACGAATGGCTGCTGGAGCCGTTATGGAGTCTGCAAGGAAAAATCTAACCATGGAATGGACCGAGCATCTGCAGCTGAATTTGCATTGGCACCGCCGCTTGCCGTTGATCCGCCAAACCGAGTCCGCGGAATGTGGCGTGGCTTGCCTGGCAATGGTCGCCGGCTGGCACGGGTACCGTATTGACCTTCCCAGTCTACGTGCAAGATTCAGCGTTTCTACACAAGGCATGACCTTCGTACATTTGATGGAGAGCGCTCAGATCCTGAAACTGACCGGGCGTGCGGTACGTTTAGAGCTGGAAGAACTCGACCAATTGGCCGTACCCTGCATTCTGCACTGGGATCTCAACCACTTTGTGGTGCTTAAACGGGTCCGGGGTAACGACATCGAATTGCACGATCCTGCCCGCGGAGCGGTGAAAATGTCGCTGGTACAGGCTAACCGCCACTTTACCGGGGTCGCGTTGGAACTGACACCAACCCATGATTTTGAACAGCGTGATGAGCGCCAGAAAGTGCGGCTGAGTGAATTGGTCGGCAAGACGGTTGGGTTGAAAGCCGCGCTGGCGCGTATTTTCTGTTTTGCCCTGGCGTTGGAAGTGTTGGCGCTGCTGAGTCCGTTGATCAATCAAATCGTGATCGATGAAGTGTTGGTGGCGTTGGATGACAGCCTGCTGGTGCTGATTGTCATTGCCATGCTGTTGATGAGTGCCACCCAGACGCTGATTGGGTTGGCCCGGCAATGGGCCACCATCACCATGGCCGTCAATTTCAATATGCAGTGGACGGCCAACGTGTTCCATCACCTGCTACGCCTGCCGATTGACTGGTTTGAAAAGCGTGACATTGGCAATATCAGCGCCAAGTTTGATGCGGTCGATACCATTCAGGATACGCTCACCACCAGTATCCTGGAGGCTCTGCTGGACGTATTGCTGGTGGTTGGCACCTTGGGCATGATGCTGCTCTACAGCGTGCCGCTGTCTATGCTGGCGCTGGGCGCTGCGCTGATTTACGGCCTATTGCGCGTGTTATGGTTTCGAACCTTGCGCCGGGCAGCAGAGGACAGTTGGACGGCGGGGACTCTGGAATCGAGCCACTTTCTGGAAACGCTGCATGGCATGCTCAGCCTGCGGGTTAATGGGGCGTTGGCCCAGCGGGAATCGGCCTGGCGCAACCTGAATATCGCCAGGCGCAATAGCCAACTGCGTGAGAACAAGCTGGCTATCGGTTATGACATCATCAATCAGGTTATTGGTAGCCTGGTGGGCGCGGCGGTGCTGTGGTTTGGTGCCAATGCGGTATTGTCTGGCTCGTTCTCCATCGGCATGCTGGTGGCGTATATGTCGTTTCAAGGGCGCTTTTCCGCCAGTATCAATGGCCTGATCGATAAGGCGTTTGCCTGGCGCATGCTGGATGTCTATAACGAACGGCTGGCCGATATTGTGCTGACTCCGAGGGAGGGCGGCGCTCAGGCAACGGAATCTCTCGGATTAGCTTTCCCTGCGCAAAGAGACGATCGCCCGGTCGTGGAACTGGAAAATATCGTTTTCAGCTATGGTCAGGGAACTAACACCCTCCTGGCTGGTGCGGTGTTACGTATCATGCCGGGGGAGGTTGTCGCGCTGGTAGGCCGCTCTGGCTGCGGGAAAACCACCTTGGCGAAGATCCTGCTGGGGTTATATCAGCCATCGGCAGGACGACTGCGGGTGTTTGGCATTGAACATCATCACGCAGGGTATGGGCAGGTTCGCCAGATGATCGGCGCGGTGATGCAAGAGGATCGGCTATTCCGTGGAACGATACTCGACAACATCACCTTTTTCTCTCAGCACAGCGATCTGGATTGGGCGCAGCACTGTGCTCAACTGGCGCAGTTGCATGAAGATATTATCGCGTTACCCATGGGCTATCAGACGTTGATTGGGGAAATGGGGAATTCGTTATCGGGGGGACAAAAACAGCGGCTGCTGTTGGCGCGGGCATTATATAAACGCCCACGTTTGCTGATCCTGGACGAAGCCACCAGCCATCTTGATGTCACCAATGAAATCCTGATCGGCAGCACCTTGCGCAATCTGGGCTTAACCATCCTGCTGATCGCTCACCGGCCAGAGACGATTGCTTCTGCCGATCGCGTCGTCGAACTTGACGCGGGTAGACTGGTTGCATCTGCTGATGACAGGCACCTTGAAGAGTGAGCCAAATGCGGCGATAATCTACTCATTGAAACAGACATCGAATAAATCCCTTTCTCGTCGGGCTAACGACGCGGGAGGGATTTTTTTTTGCTACCGCCCAAGCGTCCGGCTACGGGCGAACCGTTGAAAAATGAGGGTAAATATGAGTACCTTAGGCCATCAGCCCGATAATTCCTTAGTGTCCAACGCCTTTGGTTTCCTGCGCTTTCCGCTGAACTTTATGCCTTACGACAGCGATGCAGAGTGGGTGATCACCGGTGTTCCCTTCGATATGGCGACCTCTGGCCGTGCCGGTGGGCGTCACGGTCCTGCCGCTATCCGCCAGGTCTCTACCAATCTGGCCTGGGAAGGGGCGCGTTGGCCGTGGGGCTTTGATCTGCGCGAACGCCTGAACGTGGTCGACTGTGGTGACGTCGTCTTCAACTTTGGCGACGTCCAGGATATGAGCGACAAGCTGCAGGCGCACGCAGAAAAACTGCTGGCAGCTGGTAAGCGCATGCTCTCTTTCGGCGGCGATCACTTCGTTACGTTGCCGCTGTTGCGCGCGCATGCCAAACATTTTGGTAAAATGGCACTGGTGCATTTCGATGCCCATACCGATACCTACGCCAACGGCAGCCAGTTTGACCACGGCACCATGTTCTTCCATGCGCCGAACGAAGGCCTGATCGATCCAAACCATTCCGTGCAGATCGGGATCCGTACCGAGTTCGATCGTGACAACGGCTTCACCGTGCTGGATGCTGCCCAGGTCAACGATCGTGGTGTGGACGATCTGCTGACGCAGATCAAACAGATCGTCGGCGATATGCCGGTTTATCTGACCTTTGATATCGACTGCCTGGATCCGGCTTTCGCTCCTGGTACCGGCACCCCGGTGATCGGCGGCCTGACCTCCGATCGTGCGCTGAAACTGGTGCGTGGCATGCAGTCGCTGAACATCGTCGGCATGGACGTGGTAGAAGTGGCTCCGGCATACGACCAGTCAGAGATCACTGCGCTGGCCGCAGCGACGCTGGGCCTGGAAATGCTGTATCTGCAAGCTGCTAAAAAGCAGGGCTAAGTCCCGAAAGGGATTGGCGGGTGGGCGGAAACGCCCACCTTTGCATCATGAAAATATTGCCGTGAAGATAAAGTGTATTTCGCGTTTACGGAGGAACCGTGCTGACTAAACCATCTATACGCCTCAACAAATATATTAGTGAGAGCGGCATCTGCTCTCGTCGCGATGCCGATCGTTACATCGAGCAGGGCAATGTTTTTATCAACGGTAAGCGTGTGGCGCTTGGCGATCGGGTATTCGCTGGCGATGTGGTCAAGGTTAACGGGCAGCTTATCGAGCCGCGTAACGAAGACAACCTGATCTTTATTGCGCTGAACAAGCCGGTCGGTATTGTCAGCACCACGGAAGACGGCGAGAAAGACAATATTGTCGACTTCGTTAACCACAGCACCCGCGTCTTCCCGATCGGGCGGTTGGATAAAGACTCTCAAGGGTTGATCTTCCTGACCAACCACGGCGATCTGGTCAACAAGATCCTGCGTGCCGGTAACGATCACGAGAAAGAATATCTGGTTACGGTCAACAAGCCGGTGACTGATGATTTTATCCGTGGTTTAGGTGCCGGAGTGCCGATGCTGGGCACGGTAACCAAAAAATGTAAGGTCAAGAAAGAAGCGCCTTTTGTGTTCCGTATCGTGTTGGTGCAGGGGCTTAACCGTCAGATCCGCCGCATGTGTGAACATTTTGGTTACGAGGTGACCAAGCTGGAGCGCACCCGTATCATGAACGTTGGGCTGTCTGGGCTGCCGTTAGGGGAATGGCGCGATTTGACGGACGACGAGTTGGTCGAGCTGTTTAAATTGATTGAAGACTCCTCCTCAGAAGCCAAACCAGCCAAGAAAGCCGCCAAGCCGGCGGTGAAGAAACCGGCGAGCAGCGGGCACAAAGCTGCGGACAAACCGAGTAGTAACGCCCCAGCGCGTAAGCGTTTTGCTCAACCGGGACGTAAAAAGAAAGGGCGTTAAGCTGCCCCTCACCCTAACCCTCCCGCAGGGAGAGGGGATGGAACGTGCTACATGTTAGCCAGTGCATTCGTCCTCGACATTAATCCTGCTACAGACCACCTCCGTACCTGAATTCGACCCCGGGCTAACCCCCTCTCCCCGAACCCATGTTCATGAAATCCCGCGTCTTTATATCGGGAGAGGGCTGGGGTGAGGGGAAACCATGACCGTCTCACTATGCGCGGTAAGCCGGTTCCAGTTCCTTTTGCTGGGGTTTCACCCCTAGTGCATTTTTTCGTGATCCACTCCGCAGTTGTAACTTTAAAATAACCAATCATTAACATTCTGCCCGTTGCTGTCTTGACGAAAGATTCGCCATACCTATAGTGACTGTATTAAATAAGAAACTGAGTTTCATATATGAAACAATCAGATAGAGGACAGAAGCAATGAGCTGGAAGAACGTGTGCGAAGTGTCTCAGGTTAAAGAAGATTTTCCTTTCTCCGCCAACGTTGAGGGAAAAGAGGTCGGCGTCTATTTGATCGACGGTCAATATTACGCGCTGGAAGACGTCTGTCCGCATGCCTATGCCTTGCTCAGCCAGGGGTTTGTTGATGACGGAAAAGTGGAGTGTCCACTGCACGAAGCGGTGTTCGATGTGCGTAGCGGCCAATGCTTGCGCGAACCCGGTGGCCGTGATCTGCAAACCTACCCTACCCGGGTGATCGATAACCAAATCCAAATCACCTTTATCGCGGAGGAATAAGCATGCAGCACATTACCGATTTCAACCCTTGGCTGCCGGATACCCAACAGGTGATCCCGGCGCGTGAGGGCGGCAACGGCCAAATCCACCAACCAGGTCAGTTTCAGAATGTGATCTGGCAAACCCGGGCGCGCGTGCCGGACGGGTTTGAAAGCGCGCTGGTGGCCGCACTGGAAGAGATCTTCGAACAGGGCGCGGAAGAGCTGGAGCAGGTGGTCAGCGCGCTCAATCAACGTCGCTTGTTCGATCGTAGCGGCCAGCCTTGGAATGAAGCCGCGTTCCGCGAATTCCTACATGTTAACGGTTTCTGAGCCGCACAGGGAGAAGGACAATGACAGCAAATACAACATCCTCCGCGCAGACGGTACAAGACTATCTGGATCAGGGTTTACGCGGTATGTGGTACCCGGTGCTGGCCAGTTGGGAAGTCGGGAATAACCCGGTGGGGATCACCCGTCTTGAGCAACAGATCGTGGTGTGGCGCGATAAAACAGGGGCGATCCATGCGCTGGAAGATCGTTGCCCGCATCGTGGTGCGCGCCTGTCGATGGGCTGGAACCTGGGCGATCGCATTGCCTGCTGGTATCACGGCGTTGAAGTCGGCGGCGACGGCGAAGTTAAAGATGTGCCTGCGGTAGATCGCTGCCCGCTGGTGGGGCAGAAATGCCTGCAATCTTACCCGGCTAAAGAAGCTTACGGTGCGGTATTCCTGTATTTCGGCGTCACCGCTGATGAACAGCCTGCCGAATTGACCTTCCCGCAGGAACTGGCGAATGAGGCTGAATACAGCAACTTCCTGTGTACCGCCAGCTGGGACTGCAACTATCAATACGCATTGGAAAACGTGATGGATCCGATGCATGGCACCTACCTGCATTCCTCATCACATTCGATGGCGGAAGGGGATCGCAAGGCTGATATGGCGCTGGAACCCACCGACAGCGGGTTCATCTTTAAAAAGAACGGCCAGATTGGCGTGAACTTTGACTGGGTGGAGTTTGGCAGTAGCGGCGCCTACTGGATGCGCTTGTCGATCCCATACAAAAAACGCTTTGGGCCGGGTGGTCACTTCTGGATCATCGGCATGGTGGTACCGGAAGACAAAGATCACTGCCGGGTATTCTTCTGGCGTATCCGCAAAGTGAAAGACTGGCAGCGTGATGCGTGGCGCTTTATGTACCGCAACCGCCTGGAAGAACTGCACTGGGACGTACTGGAGCAGGACCGCATCGTGCTGGAGAACATGGCACCGAACGCGCGTGGTCGTGAATACCTGTATCAGCATGACGTGGGCCTCTCCCGCCTGCGCCGCATGATGCAGAAAGAAGCTCAGAAACAGCTGGCGACGATCCGCGAGCTGGAGGCGGCACAGTGAACGGCTTGCTGACAGGCAAACGCATCGTCGTCACCGGAGCGGCACGTGGGCTGGGGCGCAGCTTTGCTGCTGCGGTGGCGCAGGCCGGTGCCCGCGTGGTGATGTGCGATATTCTGGCGGAGGAGTTGCAGGACAGCGCCGCCAGCCTGCGTGAGCAGGGAGCACAGGTCGAGGCTCAGGTTATCGATCTGGCGTCACCGCAATCCATCTCTGCGGCATTCAGTGCGATAGCTCAAGGCGGCGCGATCGACGGGCTGGTGAATAACGCCGCGTTGGCGACCGGCGTCGGCGGCAAGACCATGATGGAATACGACATCGAGCTGTGGGACAGGGTCATGCAGGTCAACGTACGGGGCACCTGGCTGGTGAGCCAGGCGGCAGTGCCACTGTTGGCGCAAACGCCGCATGCCAAAATCGTCAACGTTGCTTCGGATACCGCCCTGTGGGGGGCACCAAGATTGATGGCTTATGTCGCCAGCAAGGGCGCGATCATCTCGATGACCCGTTCGATGGCGCGTGAACTGGGGCCTCAAGGGATTTGCGTCAACGCCATAGCACCGGGTCTGACGCGAGTTGAAGCGACAGAATACGTCCCGGCCGAACGACATCAGCTTTACGAGCAAGGTCGGGCACTGGCAGGTGCTCAGCATCCGGACGATGTGACCGGCAGCGTGCTCTATCTGCTGTCACCGCTGGCGGATTTTGTCACCGGGCAACTAATACCGGTCAACGGTGGTTTTGTGTTTAACTGACCGCCTGACGGACAGGCAAACATTTAGGAGCAGCACATGGCAGACGATCAAGCGTGTAAGTATCTGATCCCGGGGCTGGATCGCGGGTTACAACTGCTGCTGGCCTTCGGCGAGCAGCATAAGGAAATGACCTTTGCAGAATTACATCGCCTGGTCGATATGCCAAAGGCGACCGCTTACCGAGTGGTGCAAACGCTGGAACACCTGGGCTTCCTGGAGCGTAATCCGCGTACCAACACCTTTGCGTTGGGGATCAAAGTGCTGCGTCTGGGCTTTGAATATATCGCCTCGCTGGACGTTGCCCAGGCTGGTCAGCCGGTGATCGAGCAACTGCGCGATCGCAGCCAGTGCAGCAGCCATCTGGCGATCCGCGATGGGCATGACGTGATCTATATTGCCCGCGTCAGCGCCGCTGGATCGCAGATCAACCAGGTTAGCGTGGGCACTCGTTTGCCAGTGCATCGCACTTCGCTTGGCCGCATGCTGCTGACCAGCACCAGCCGGGAAGAGTTTGAACGCCTGTTTCCCCATGACGCCTTGCCCGATGCAGCACCAGGGACACCGGCCAACCGCGAAGCGTTGTGGCAGATGGTGCAGCAGGATAAGGCGCGTGGCTATGTGATTGGCGAATCCTTCTTCCGCCATGGCATTTCCTCGATCGTCTATCCGATCTTTAACCGCGAACAGCGGGTGGAAGCGGTGATCAGCATTATGGTGCCGTCCGATGAGATCCCGAAGGCGGATCGCGAGCGGTTGCGCATGGAAGTCCGGGACGCCGCGGTGAAAATCTCCGGGCTGCTGGGCGCGCCACCGCAGGCTAACGTCGGCTAATTTTGTTGTCGGGCGAAGCCAATCGCCCACTACCCATTAACTCAGGCACGGATAAAACCCATGAAATTCATGGGCCGGGATCGATCATGCCTGAAAAACGCATTCAGCGAGAACGTGAGGCACAATAATGAGCATAACCGGAATCGAAAAGCTGGAATTTGGCGTTGAAGATCTGCCAACGTGCGAAAAGTTTATGCGGGACTTCGGCCTGCAACCGACGCAGCAGCATTGGGGCGAGCCGCGCCGTGAATTTACCACCTTGAGTGGCGCTAGCGTGGTGCTATACCCGCAGGACAGCGAGGTCTTACCGACTGCGTTTGAAGCAGGTTCAACCCTACGCCGCATGACCTGGGCGGTAGAAAGCCCGGCCGCGCTGGCTGAGTTGCAACCTAAGTTGGCGCAGATGCCCGGTTTCCGCCAGGTAGGCGAAGAGCTGGAATGCCGCGATCCCAACGGCATGACGCTGCGTTTTGTCGTCACCGCGCAGCGGGCGGTGGATCTGCCGGTTTCACCGATCAACCAATGGGGCGACGTGCGCCGCATCGATCAGCCTAGCCCGGTTTATGCCAAGGCTGAGCCGGTCAACATCGGTCACGTGGTGTTCTTTGTTGAGGATCTGGCCGCTACCGAGCGTTTCTACTGCGATTTACTAGGCTTCCAGGTTTCCGATCGCTATATCGATCGTGCCGTGTTCCTGCGGACCCAGGCACGCGGCGGCCATCACAACCTGTTCTTGCTGAAACTGCCTAACCGCCCACGCGGCCTGAACCACGTCGCCTTCACCGTGCGTGATATCCATGAAGTGATCGGCGGCGGCATCGCGATGAATAAAGAGCATTGGAGCACCTTTATTGGTCCGGGCCGTCATCCGATCTCCTCGGCCTACTTCTGGTACGTCAATAGCCCGACCGGCGGTGCTTTTGAGTACTACACCAACGATGATTACCTGACGGAAAACTGGCAGCCGCGTGAGCTGGAGCATTCGCTGGTGTCGTTTACCGAATGGGCGGTCGAAGGTGGAATCGATCATGATACCCGCCGTCAACATAAGAAGCCGGGGGCGGTATGAGCCAACCAACCCGTGCAGGGATTGTCATTATCGGCGGCGGTCAGGCCGGGGGATGGGCGGCAAAAACGCTGCGCGACCGTGGTTACACCGGCAAGCTGACGGTGGTCAGTGACGAACCTTATGATTTTTACGAACGCCCGCCGCTGTCCAAGGCGGCGCTGCTGGATGGCAACGCGCCGCTCAGCCGCCTGTTCAGTGAAGACGTGGTGGCCGGGATGAACATTGATTGGCATCGTCCGCTGCGTGCCGAAGCCATCGACGGGCAACAACAAATCGTCACGCTCAGCGACGGCAGCCAGTTGCAGTTCGATCAACTGCTGATCGCGACCGGTGGTCGGCCACGCCTGCCGGATGCCAACTGGGCCAAGCACCCGCGAGTGATGACCCTTCGTTCCTGGGATGATGCAGCCCGCCTGCGCCAGGGTTTACAGCAATGCCGCAAGTTGGCGATCGTCGGTGGCGGCTGGATCGGGCTGGAGATCGCCGCCTCGGCCCGCAAACTGGGTGTCGAAGTGACGGTGTTTGAACGCCAACCCGCGTTGTGCATGCGCAGCGTAGGGGCTGACGTTTCCCAGGCGTTACTGGAATTGCATCAGCAACAAGGCGTCACCGTGCATTGCGACTGCGGCGACATCACGCTCGAAGATCGTAATGGCGAAGCCTGGATTGGCAGCGCCAGCAGCGCCGCACAACCCTTCGATCTGGTGGTCGTCGGCATTGGCGTTGAACTGAATCTGGAACTGGCACACAGCGCCGGGCTGAGCCTTGAAGGCGGCATTGTCGTCGATGGACAAGGTCGCACCAGCCATCCGGCCATTTTTGCCGCGGGCGATGTCGCGCGCCATCCCACTCTCGGCCTGTGCCTGCAATCCTGGGCTTACGCACAGAATCAGGCAATCAGCACCGCCTGCGCGATGTTGGATGCGTTTGCCGCGCCTTACGATGATGTGGCCTGGCTGTGGTCGGATCAATATGACGCTAATATCCAAATCCTCGGTGTCCCTACCGGCGGTGTTCATCAAATCGTACGTCGCACACCGCAGTCACAGCTGTTCTTCACCCTGAATGCCGATCGGCAATTGGTGCAACTGGTGGCATTTAACGACGCCCGCACCATCAAGCTGGGCAAACGCTGGCTGGCCAGCGGCCGGGTACTGGATCCGCAGCAACTGGCGGATGTGGAATTTTCTCTGATGGCGTTGAAATAACGCCCGACCTGAAGGGAGCGTTTTATGACTACGCAAGATATCGACGCCCGCAGCGGTCGGGTGGGGGAGGCTGTTGCCGAAAATTCGCCAACCAGCGTGCGTTGGTCGGTGCCGGCAGCCCTGTTTGCCTGCGTGTTGCTGGCATTTTTCGACAAGATCAGCATCGCCGCGCTGTTTTCCGACCACGAGTTTCAGCAGGCGATGGGCATCGGCTTTGATCCCACTCGGCTCGGGTTGCTGATGAGTGCTTTTCTGTTTTCCTACGGCTTCTCTTCGATGTTGCTAAGCGGCATCGGTGACCGGCTCAATCCGGTCAAAGTGCTGATTGGCATGATGGTGACCTGGGGCGTGCTGATGGTACTGATGGGTATGACGCGTTCTTATCACACCATGATGACACTGCGTATCCTGTTGGGTATCGCCGAGGGGCCGCTGTTGCCGATGGCCTACGCCATCGTGCGCCAGGCTTTCCCGCAGCGTCTCCAGGCGCGTGCCACCATGCTGTGGCTGTTGGGGACGCCGATTGGGGCGGCGCTGGGCTTCCCGGTCACGCTGTTCATCCTCAGCCGCTTTAACTGGGAAACCACCTTCTTCTTTATGGCGTTCCTGACCGTGCCGGTGATGCTGCTGGTGCTGTTTGGCATGCGTCACCTCAACGTCGCGCGCCCAGCGGCCAGCACGACCAGTAAACCGGCGGTGGCCGAGCGCAAGCAGCTACGCCGTGAGCTGTTCCGTACTCCGCACTTCTGGATGATTTGCCTGTTTAACATCGCGTTTCTCACCTACCTGTGGGGAATGAACGGTTGGTTACCAAGCTATCTGATCGAAGGCAAAGGCATTCATCTGGAGCATGCCGGCTACCTGTCGTCACTGCCGTTTATTGCCATGTTGCTTGGCGAGGTGGTGGGGGCGTGGCTGTCGGACAAAATGGATCGTCGTGCGCTGGCCTGCTTTATCTCGCTATGCGGTGCCGGGATCGGGTTAGCCGTGGTGTTGCATATGCAAGGCACCTACAGCGTGATTGCCGCAATGTCCTTCAGCACCTTCATGTGGGGAGCTGGGGCGCCAAACATCTTCGCGCTGCTGGCCAAGGCAACCAGCAGCCGGGTGAGTGCTACCGCTGGTGGGGTCTTTAACGGATTGGGTAATTTTGCCGGTGCGTTGGCACCGGTGCTGATGGGGGCGTTGATCGCCGCCACCGGCAATATGGATAACGGTTTGCTGTTCCTGGTGGTGATGGCCTTTGTCGGCTGCGCCATTCTGCTGCCGTTACTGAAGAAGTATTGATGCAACGAAGGAGAGACAACATGTCCCAGGTTGAGAATAAAGCCGGCATCAAGCCGCAGGATCTGACGATGGAGAAGTGGGTGGAATCGCGTATCGCCCGTTTTGAAGGCCGTAAATATGACTGGAACGCGCTGAAGTTCCAGGCCGATTACGATCCGAAGTACCGCCGTGCGCAGATGCGCTATATCGGCACCGGTGCTACCGGCGTGGTGAGCGACACCAACACCATTCCGGCGGGGAATTTTACCTTCTCCACCATGGTGCTGCCGTCGAAATGTGAGGGGCCGCTGCACCTGCATGACGACGTGGAAGAAGTGTTCTTCATGCTGAAAGGCAAAATCACGCTGATGATCCAGGACGGTGAAGAGTATTACGAAACCATTCTGAAAGAGCGTGACCTGATTTCGGTTCCGGCTGGGGTTTATCGTGGCCTGTTCAATCACGGTGAAGAAGAAGCCTTGATGTGCGTGATGCTCGGTACCGCCAAGCCGGAAACGCCGACCTACCCGGCCGATCATCCGCTGTCGAAAGTGAAACGCAACTGATGAACGGCTTACCGGAACGCCAGCAGGCGGATTGTGGAGGCCAGCGGCTGAGTTGGCGCGAGGCTGGGCATGGCCGGGCGGTGGTACTGCTGCATGGCATCAGTTCCGGTTCCGCTTCGTGGGTCAAGCAGTTCAGCGATCGCGCCCTGACCGACGGCCACCGCCTGATTGCCTGGGATGCTCCGGGCTACGGCGGCAGCGCACCGTTGCCACAGTCAGATCCAGATGCAGCCGCTTATGCCAAGGCGCTGGCGGCGCTGATCGCCGAACTGCGATTACAACAACCACTGATCGTGGGGCACTCGCTTGGTGCGTTGATCGGCAGCGCTTATGCTGCCGCCAATCCGGATGGACTTAGTGGTCTGGTGCTGGCCGATCCGGCGCAGGGCTATGCCACTGCACCACTGGAAAAACGCCAACAGGTCTATGGTCAGCGCAAGCAAATGATTGAAACGCTTGGCCCGCAGGGCTACAGCGAACAGCGCGCGGCGGCACTGCTGCGTGAAGGTGCGGATCCGCAGGATATTGCCTGGGTGCGCAGTGGTATGCAGCAACTCAATCCAGCCGGCTTTCTCAGCGCCGCCTGGATGCTGGCCAATGACGATATCAGTCGCTACCTGCTGCGCTATCGCGGCCCGTTGCAGGTCTGGTGTGGCAGTGACGATCGCATCACGCCGCCGCAGGGGGCCGAAACGTTGGCGCAACAGCAGGATGCGACGATGCGCCTGATTGACGCTGCGGGGCATGCCAGCTATCTCGATGCACCAGCGCTGTTTAACCGTTATTTGCAGGACTTTACGGGGGCAATCCAACCATGAATTTTCAGATTGAGCGGCGGGTGGCGGTGGTCTCCGGTGGATCTTCGGGGATCGGTTTTGAAACGTTGCGCCTGCTGCTGGGTGAGGGGGCGAAAGTCGCTTTCTGCGGTCGCAATCAGGACAAACTCGCCAGCGCCGAGGCCAGCCTGCGTGAAGAGTTCCCGCAGGCGGAGATCCTGGCGTTGCGTTGCGACGTGCTGGATGCCGAGCAGGTTGCCAAATTTGCCGAGCAGGTCAGCGCACATTTCGGCGCGGTGGATATGTTGATCAACAACGCCGGGCAGGGGTTTGTGGCGCATTTCGATCAGACGCCGCGTGAGGCCTGGCTGCATGAGGCGGAGCTAAAACTGTTCGGGGTAATCAACCCGGTGCAGGCCTTTTTACCGGCGTTGGAGCGTTCGGATATCGCTTCAATCACCTGCGTTAACTCATTGCTGGCCCTGCAACCGGAGGAGCACATGATCGCCACCTCGGCGGCTCGTGCGGCGTTACTCAATATGACGCTGACCTTATCCAAAGAGCTGGTGAGTAAAGGGATCCGCGTCAACTCGATCCTGCTGGGCATGGTGGAGTCGGGTCAATGGCGGCGGCGCTTTGCCGAGCGTCAGGATAAAGAGCAGAGCTGGGAACAGTGGACGGCTGCGATTGCCGAGCGGCGTGGTATCCCGATGGGGCGGTTGGGCAAGCCGCAGGAACCGGCACGGGCGCTGCTGTTTTTAGCCTCCCCCATGGCTTCCTTCACCACCGGTGCGGCGCTGGACGTTTCCGGCGGTTTCAATCGCCATCTCTGACAGGACGAAAAGATGAAGAACATCATGATGATTGGCTATGGCTCGATGGCGAAAGAGGTGCTGGCGCGCCTGCCGGAAGGGGTGGCCGCCGGGTGGATTGTGGCACGTGAAAAATATCACGCCGAGATTGAGGCCGCGTTTTCCGGACGGGTGCAGGCCTTGACCCATCCTGACCAGTGCACGGATCAACCCGATCTGGTGCTGGAGTGTGCCAGCCAGCAGGCGGTTGCCGAGTTTGGTGAGGCGATTGTGAAACGTGGCTGGCAGTTGGCGGTGATCTCGACGGGGGCATTGGCTGATGCCGCATTGCAATTGCGCTTGCAGCAGGCCTGTGTTCGCCATCACGGACGGCTGATCGTGCTGTCTGGCGCCGTCGCCGGTATGGATGGCCTGGCTTCGGCACGGGAAGGTGGGCTGGATAGCGTGACCTATCAGTCCAGCAAAAGCCCGGCCAGTTGGCGTGGCAGCCAGGCGGAAAAACTGATCGATCTGGATGCCGTCAGCGAAGCACGGGTGTTCTTTGAAGGCTCGGCCCGTGAAGCCGCACGCATGTTCCCAGCCAACGCCAACGTGGCGGCCACCATTGCGCTGCATGGTCTGGGGATGGATGCCACACGGGTGCGTTTGCAGGTCGATCCCCATACGCAACGTAATACTCATCGCATTCAGGTATGCGGGCAGTTTGGCGAATTCAAGATTGAGCTGTGCGGCAATCCGCTGGCCAGCAACCCGAAAACGTCCACGCTGGCGGCGCTGAGTGCGGTGCAAGCCTGCCGCAGTCTGGTAGACGGTGGTTTTATTGCCTGAAGGGCAGGAGCAAAGCATGGAAACGTTAAAAATTTTTCTTGCCGGCCGCTGGTGCGAAGGGCGCGGTGAAGAGATGAGTTCGATTTTCCCGGCGGATGGCAGCGTGAATGCTCGCCTGCGGGCAGCCAACGTCGAAGATGTGAATGAAGCGGTTGCGGCGGCAGAAAAAGCCTGGCGCGCCCCCTCCTGGCGTGGACTGGTGCCACATCAGCGTGCGGCGATCCTGCATCGTGTCAGTGATTTGATCACTGAACAGGTGGATGCTCTGGCGCAGTTGCAAACACGCGACAACGGTAAACCGCTGGCGGAAACCCGTGGTCTGGTCATGAGCGCGGCTGCTACAGCGCGTTATTTTGCCGCTGCCTGCGAGGTGTTGGAGGGCGAGCTGCCTACCCAGCGTAATCGTGATGTGATGACGCTGAGCCAGTATCAGCCGCTGGGCGTTATAGCGGCAATTACGCCGTGGAACTCACCGATTGCCAGCGAAATGCAGAAGGTGGCTCCGGCGTTGGCGGCAGGCAATGCGGTGGTGCTGAAACCAGCAGAAGCCACGCCACTGATGGCGCTGAAACTGGCCGAACTGTTTGAACAGGCCGGTTTACCCGCCGGACTGCTCAGCGTATTACCGGGCAAAGGTTCGGTGATTGGTGAAGCATTGGCTCGCCATCCGTTGGTGAAAAAGATCTCCTTCACTGGCGGGACCTCGACCGGTCGTCACCTGGCTCATGTCGCCGCAGAGAAACTGATCCCTACCTCGCTGGAACTGGGGGGCAAATCGCCCACCATTGTGCTGGAAGATGCAGATCTGGAACAGGCGGCGCGCGGCATCTGTTACGGCATTTTCAGCTCGGCCGGGCAGGCATGTATCGCCGGTTCACGGCTGTTTGTCCACCGCTCGCTGTACCAACCGCTATTGGCCCGTTTATGCGAGCTGACCGCCGGGTTGCGCATAGGCAATCCGTTGCAAGCCGGCGTTCACCTCGGCCCATTGATCAACCATAAGCATCGCCAAAGCGTGGCGGACTATGTGGCTTTGGCTCAACAGGAAGGTGGCCGGGTGTTAATTGGCGGCGAAGCGCCTGCGGATCCGCAACTGGCCCAAGGCAGTTATTACCTGCCGACCATTATCGAAGGGTTGAGCAACAGCGCCCGTACCTGTCAGGAAGAGATCTTTGGCCCGGTGCTGGTGGCGTTGCCGTTTGATGACGAGGCGGACCTGATCGAGCAGGCCAACGATTCGATCTACGGCCTGGCTGCCGGGATCTGGAGCCGTGATTTTACCCGCGCGATGGCGCTGGCGGAACAGCTGGAAACCGGCACCGTCTGGATCAATACCTACAAGACATTCTCGATTTCTACCCCGTTTGGCGGTTTTAAACAAAGCGGTCTGGGGCGCGAAAAGGGCCTGCATGGCATCCAGGCCTATATGCAGCAAAAGAGTTTGTACCTGTCCCTTAGCAATCAGCCTAACCGCTGGAGCGACTAACGCACTCAACAAGACAAATAAGAAGGCAGACGATGAGCGATAAAATTACGGTTGGTGAGGCGATAGCCCGAACTCTGGAGCAGTACGAAGTAGCGGCGATGTACGGCATCATCTCGATCCATAATCTGCCGATTGCCGATGCCGTTGGGCAACGCGGCGCGATCCGCTTTGTGCCGGCGCGCGGTGAGGCGGGGGCGGTGACCATGGCCGATGCCCACGGGCGTTTTTCCGGTCTGGGGGTGGCACTGACCAGCACCGGTGCCGGAGCAGGCAACGCGGTAGGTGCGATGATAGAGGCGCTGAATGCCAACACGCCGCTGTTGCATATCACCGGACAGGTTGAGAAAGCCTATCTGGATGCCGATGCCGGATTTATCCACGAAACCAAGGATCAACTGGGCTTTTTACGTGCCTGTTCGAAACAGGCTTACCGGGTGAACTCGCCGGAGCAGGCTGTGGCGGTGATCCAGCGTGCCATTCTGGATGCGCAGACCGTGCCTTGTGGCCCGGTGGCAGTAGAGATCCCGATCGATATTCAGAACAGCCTGATCCCGGCCAACCTGGTCGGGAAGGTTGTGGCACCTCCAGCGCTGCCTGCTGCCGATGTTGCTGCGGTTGAACGTTTATATCAAAGGGTGAAACGAGCCAAACGCCCATTACTGTGGGTGGGGGGCGGAGCGTTGGCTTGCCGTGAGGCGGTGAAGCAGTTGGCTGATGCCGGTGTGGTGGTGATCTCCAGTACCCACGGGCGTGGGATTTTGCCGGATAGTCATCCGCGCAGCCTTCGGGCTTTCCACAACTCGCCAAGCGTTGAGACGATCCTGACGCAGTGTGATTTGACGCTGGTGGCCGGTTCGCGCCTGCGGAGTAATGAGACCCGTACCTGGTCGCTCCCTCTGCCACGCCCGTTGGTGCAGATTGATATCGATCCGGCGGCGGCCAACCGTAATTATCTGGCAGATGAACAGGTTTATGGCGATTGTTCCGCCTTGCTGAGCGCGTTGGCGGCGCGTCTGGCACCCGGTGAAAAGGTTAATACCGAATGGGATGCCGAGATTGGCCGTGCGGTACAACTGGCGGAAACGGCGCTGCGCCAGCAGTCGGGTGAATATGCCAAATTGAACGATGCCATCGCCGCCGCGTTGCCGCAGGATGGCCTGCTGGTGCGTGATATTACCGTTTCTGGCAGCGTGTGGGGCAGCCGTCTGTTCCGGGCTATCTCGCCTTTATGCAACATTCACTCGTTGGCGGGTGCCATCGGTATGGGTTTACCTATGGCTATCGGGACAGCCATTGCCAACCCGCAGCGTAAAGTGGCTGGCTTGGTCGGGGACGGCGGTTTGGCGCTAGGCCTGGGGGAATTGGCCACCATGGCGCAGGAACAGGCCAATATAACCTTGCTGATTATGAATGACGGCGGTTACGGCGTGATGCGTGGCATTCAGGACAAGTATTTCGCCGGGCGTCAGTATTACAACGAACTGCATACCCCGGCATTCTGCCAGGTGGCCGAAGCCATGGGGCTGAAAGCCTGGAAAGTGAGTGATGCTGCGCAGTTTGGCGGCGTGCTGGCGGAGGCGATCAATTACCCTGGGCCATCGGTGGTAGAGGTTGATATGAAAAGCGTTGGGCCGTTGACCTTCGCTGGCCCGCCGCAGAAGCTGTACTGATCTCCCTCACCCCAACCCTCTCCTCAAGGAGAGGGAGCTAGTTCGGTGTGGTAGTCAGGTGCGTAGGGGCGCCGCATTGAACTGACCCCAAGAAGTTGGACGGTGTAAAATGTAGCACGTTAGGTCCCCTCTCCCTGTGGGAGAGGGTGAGGGGCAATCACATCACCCGGAGCTAAGTGTTACTTCCCAGCCGCGATGCGATCGCGAATGTGCTTGGCACGGGCTTCGGAAGTTGGGTGGCTGTCAAACATGCTGCTTTCATGATTACCGTCTAATTTCGCCAGTTTATCGAAACTGGTAGCCAGGCCAGCAGGATTGATACCGCGTTTTTTCAGCAGATCGAACGAGTAATCATCCGCATCGCTTTCCTGTTTCTGTGAGAACTGGGCATTGACCAGTTTTTCGCCCAGATCGGCCAACTGCGACTGAGACAGTGAGGCCGCTACGCCGCCAGCTGAAGATGCTGCGGTACGTAATGCAACTGTCCCATAAGCTACCTGCATGGCTTTACGAGTGTGGCCCAGCGCAACGTGGCCCATTTCATGGCCCAGTACGCCTTCGACTTCGTTATCATCCATCATGTCCATCAGGCCGCTGTAAACGCGGATACAGCCGTTAGCCATCGCCCACGCATTGACGTCTTTGGTCACGTAGACCTTGTAGTTTGCAGGGGTACCGTTGATATTATCCCCCAACGCTGCGGCAATCTTGTTCAGGCGCTTGGTATATTCGC
This sequence comes from Serratia sp. (in: enterobacteria), assembly GCF_051654945.1. Taxonomy (GTDB): domain Bacteria; phylum Pseudomonadota; class Gammaproteobacteria; order Enterobacterales; family Enterobacteriaceae; genus Chania. The sequence goes on along the minus strand of NZ_JBOFZA010000091.1, from coordinate 100,833 downwards.
TGCTTGCTGGCGCGATTTGCTCCTGGCTATCCATCTCTGCGCAGGATTTATCACTGAGTGCCTTGACGTCGCTATCGCTCAGCGTTGCCGCCTGGTAGGCCTGGGCGCCGGATTGTAGTAGGGTATCGGTATTAAGGTTTTGACAGCCGCTCAATAAAGCAGTAATGCTCAGTGCAATCAAAGAAGTACGGATTTTCATCGTTCTATCGTCCTGTGATAGTTAAGGGGGAGATCTGCTGCCATTATTTTGCGCATAGCCTAGTGTACGGCAGGCTTGGCCGAAATAGCTATATTCCGAAATGTGTCCCGAACGTGCGCATTAGTGATGAACTCGCTCTCATTCGGTATTAGGGATTGCTGTTTCAATGCCGAGTCTGAGAAAATAGAAATCTTGATCGCTTTTTTAATCCGACCTGGAGTAAAACATGTCCTCTCGTAAAGAGCTTGCCAACGCCATCCGCGCACTCAGTATGGACGCCGTTCAAAAAGCAAATTCCGGCCACCCGGGCGCCCCTATGGGCATGGCAGATATCGCTGAAGTCCTGTGGCGTGACTACCTGAATCACAACCCTACCAACCCACACTGGGCCGATCGTGACCGTTTCGTATTGTCTAACGGCCATGGTTCCATGCTGATTTACAGCTTGCTGCATCTCACGGGTTACGACCTGCCAATGAGCGAGCTGGAAAACTTCCGCCAACTGCATTCCAAAACTCCGGGCCACCCGGAATACGGTTATACCGCAGGCGTGGAAACCACGACTGGCCCACTGGGCCAAGGCATCGCCAACGCTATCGGTTTTGCCATCGCCGAACGTACCCTGGCCGCGCAGTTCAACCGCCCAGGCCACGACATTGTTGACCACCACACCTATGCCTTTATGGGCGATGGCTGCATGATGGAAGGCATCTCTCACGAAGTCTGTTCCCTGGCCGGCACCATGAAGCTGGGCAAACTGACCGCGTTCTATGATGACAACGGCATCTCCATCGACGGCCACGTTGAAGGCTGGTTCACCGACGATACCGCCAAGCGTTTCGAAGCCTATGGCTGGCACGTGGTGCGTGGCGTTGACGGCCACAACAGCGACTCCATCAAAGCAGCAATTGAAGAAGCGCATAAAGTTACCGACAAACCTTCCCTGCTGATGTGCAAAACCGTGATTGGTTTCGGTTCTCCGCACAAAGCGGGCACCCATGATTCCCACGGTGCACCACTGGGCGCAGCCGAAGTTGCGGCTACCCGTGAAGCGTTGGGCTGGAAATATGCGGCCTTCGAAATTCCACAGGACATCTATGCCCAGTGGGATGCCAAAGAAGCCGGTAAAGCCAAAGAAGCTGCCTGGAACGAGAAACTGGCTGCCTACGCCAAAGCCTTCCCGGAACTGGCCGCAGAGTTCAAACGCCGCACCAGCGGTGAACTGCCAGCCAACTGGAAAGCAGAAGCGAAGAAATTCGTTGAGCAGTTGCAGGCTAACCCGGCCAACATTGCCAGCCGTAAAGCATCACAGAACTCACTGGAAGCCTTCGGCAAACTGCTGCCTGAATTCCTCGGTGGTTCTGCGGACCTGGCACCAAGCAACCTGACCATGTGGTCTGGCTCCAAGTCTCTGGGTGACGATCTGGCGGGTAACTATATCCACTACGGCGTGCGCGAATTCGGCATGACCGCCATCACCAACGGTATCGCGCTGCACGGTGGTTTCCTGCCGTACTCTGCGACCTTCCTGATGTTCGTGGAATACGCGCGTAACGCCGTGCGTATGGCTGCGCTGATGAAAATCCGCAACGTATTCGTCTACACCCACGACTCTATCGGTCTGGGCGAAGATGGCCCGACGCACCAGCCGGTTGAGCAATTGGCCAGCCTGCGCGTGACCCCGAACATGAGCACCTGGCGTCCTTGTGACCAGGTCGAGTCGGCTATCGCCTGGCAGTACGGCATCGAACGCAACGATGGCCCAACCACGCTGGTGTTCTCCCGTCAGAACCTGACCCAGCAGCCACGTACCGCCGAGCAACTGGCGAACGTCTATCGCGGCGGTTATGTGCTGAAAGACTGCGCAGGCACTCCGGACGTGATCCTGATTGCTACCGGTTCTGAAGTGGGTATCACCGTGGAAGCGGCCGACAAGCTGACCGCCGAAGGGCGTAAAGTGCGTGTGGTCTCCATGCCATCTACCGATGCTTTCGACAAGCAAGATGCGGCCTACCGCGAATCCGTGCTGCCAGCGGCAGTTTCTGCTCGCGTAGCGGTGGAAGCGGGTATTGCAGATTACTGGTACAAATATGTGGGTCTGAACGGCGCTATCGTGGGTATGACTACCTTCGGTGAGTCTGCTCCGGCAGAACAGCTGTTCAAAGAGTTCGGCTTCACCGTCGACAACGTGGTAGCCAAGGCTAACGCGCTGGTGAAATAACTTCGCCACTCAGCTTTAAAAGTATTAAGGGGCGATTAATCGCCCCTTAATTTTTTTCTTCGCCCATAACCTCTCTCCACCTACCACCCATGCAACATTAAGAAATCCTTAATGATTGGATAATCATGGCAGTTACTGCCGAAAAATTGCCCAGCATCACAAAACAGCAACATAGCCAATTAACGGCGTTGCTTAACCCCCTTCATTGGCGATATGTTAATTTTTGGTTTTGTAAATGTAACCAGGAGTTAATGATATGTTTTTAAGGATTGGCGTATCCGTGGCGGCAGCGGCCGTCTTCATCTCTGCTCCGGCGTTCGCGCAGTTCCCGGCAGGCTATCCGGCCGATTATCAAAAGATCGTCGATGCGGCGAAAAAAGAAGGCAAGGTGGTGGTGTATTCCACCACGGATACCAAAGCCGCAGGGCCACTGATCCAGGGGTTTGAAGCGCTGTACCCTGGTATTAAAGTGGAATACAACGATATGAACAGCACCGAGCTGTATAACCGCTATATCAGCGAGCAAGCGGCTGGGGGCACCAGTGGTGACGTGGTGTGGAGTTCCTCGATGGATACCGCGCTGAAGCTGGCCACCGACTATGCGCTGGAATATGCCTCGCCAGAACTGGGGCAGTTGCCTAAGTGGGCGGTGTGGAAAGATAAGGCCTACGGCACGACCTATGAGCCGGTGGTGTTTATCTACAACAAGCGCCTGATCCCGCAAGGCGAGGTGCCGGATTCCCACGCTGCGTTGGCTAAGCTGATCGCCAGCCAGCCAGACAAATTCAAAAAGAAAGTGACCACCTATGACATAGAGAAGTCGGGCCTGGGCTTCATGCTCTCGGTGCAGGACTTCAAGGCCGATCCAAACTACTTCGCGACCTTGGCCGATGTCGCCAAAGGTGGATTGGCGGTGCAGTCTTCCACCGGCACCATGATGGAGAGGGTTTCTTCAGGCGAAAACCTGATTGGCTTCAACATCCTGGGCTCTTATGCCGAGGCACGTGCCAAAACCGACCCTTCACTCGGTATCTCTTACCCTAAAGACTACACGTTGGTGCTGTCACGGGTGAGCTTTATCAGCCAGGAAGCGGCCAACAGCAATGCGGCCAAGCTGTGGTTGAACTATGTGCTGTCTGAGCAAGGGCAGAACATCCTGGCCAACAAGGCGGATATCCCCTCCATCCGTAACGATATCGAAGGCAAGAATGATATTGATGGCATGACCCAGATGCTGGGCAAGGCGTTGAAACCGATCCCGGTGGATGAAAGCCTGCTGGAATATCTGGAACCAACCAAGCGCCTGGACTACATCAAACAGTGGCGTACTGCTGCCGCGAAGTAGTGACGGGATGGATCATTGTTGTCCCTCACCCCAACCCTCTCCCACAGGGAGAGGGAGCTGGTGCGGAGTTGGGGTCAGGTGCAGAAGTTAATCTGTAACAGGATTAATGCTTGGGGCGGTGCCGTGATTAAGTTGTGGCACGTTCTGTCCCCTCTCCCTTTGGGAGAGGGTTAGGGTGAGGGGAATTGCAAATCTGCTGCATTCTCCTTCTGCATGACGCCAAAGGCTGGCGGTATTGCTTAAACAGGGAACTCTACCCCCGGTGCATCTCAGGATGCAGGGGATATCACCATCGGGACTGACTATGAGAGCATTGCGCAACAAGTGGCAGAGCCTGCCACGCGGTTTGGTGGTGCTGATAACCGCGCTGGTAATCTATGTGCCGCTGTCGTTTATCGTGATCCAAAGCTTCCTTTCCGCGCCATTTTTCTCGCCTTCCAAGGTATTCAGCCTTGAGGCCTTCCGGTTTATCTTTACCGACCCCGATTTTTACAAAGCGCTGAAAAGCGGATTTATTCTGGCCTTTGGTCTGGTGGTGATCTCTATCCCATTAGGCGGTGTGCTGGCGTTTTTAATGGTAAGAACCGATCTGCCAGGCCGTCGCTTTATTGAGCCGCTGATCCTGGTGCCGATCTTTGTCTCGCCGATGGTGCTGGGTTTTGGTTACGTGGTGGCAGCCGGGCCAGTAGGTTTCTTCTCGCTGTGGGCGGAATCCTTGCTGGGCTTTGTGCCTTGGAATATCTATGCGATGGGCAGCATCGTGGTGATAGCCGGGTTGACGCACGTGCCCCACGCTTATCTTTATATTTCATCGGCACTGCGCAGCGTAGGCTCGGATGTTGAAGAGGCCGCCCGTACTGCCGGGGCTTCTCCGTTGCAGGTGATGACCGCGGTCAGCTTGCCAATGGTGCGCCCGTCGATCCTGTATGCCAGCGTCTTGCTGTTCTTCCTGGGGCTGGAAGTGTTCGGTCTGATGCTGGTGCTGGGCGATCCGGAAGGCAACCTGGTGTTGGCGACCTATCTGTATCAACTGACCAACAAGCTGGGCACGCCGTCTTACCATCTGATGGCGGCGGTGGCAGTGGTGTTGATCTGCATTACTATCCCGTTGGTGATGCTGCAACGGCGTCTGATGCGTACCGCCAACCGCTTTGTCACGGTCAAGGGCAAAGCCTCACAGGCCCGCGCATTACCTTTGGGTAAATGGCGTTGGGTTGCGGGCGGCGTGGTGGTCTTGTGGCTGACCGTTACCATCGGTGTTCCCCTGGTGGGCGTGGTGCTGCGTGCTTTTATCTCCAACTGGGGCGTCGGAGTGTCCATTTGGGATGAGTTGTCGCTCAACACTTTCCGAACCATCTGGCAGCAACCCAATCTGTTGCGGGCGATCGTCAACTCGATGGCAATTGGCGTATTCGGTGGTGCGCTGGCGGTAGTGTGTTACCTGTTTATTGGCATTGCCATGCACCGTAAACCCGACGGGGTGACCCGTTTTCTGGATTACAGCGTGCTGGTGCCGCGAGCGGTGCCTGGCTTGCTGGCTGGTTTGGCCTTCCTGTGGGTGTTCCTGTTCCTGCCGATGTGGCTGGATAAATCGCTAAAAGGCGGTTGGCTTTCCGTATTGCCGATCGCCGAATGGCTGCGTGAAAACCTGGTGGTATGGCTACGCTCTTTGCGCAGCACCATCTTCAGCGTCTGGTTAGCTTATACCGTGGTGTGGATGGCTTATGGCTTGCGGCTGATCTCGTCAACGCTGTTGCAGGTTGCGCCAGAATTGGAAGAAGCCGCACGCAGCACCGGTGCCTCTCGCGGTCAGATCACACGCCATGTGACGATCCCGCTCTCCCGTTATGGCCTGATTGGCTCCTGGCTGCTGATGTTCCTGATCTTCGAACGTGAGTATTCCACCGGGGTCTATCTGTTGTCGCCGGGTACCGAAACCATCGGTTCGATGCTGGTTTCCCTGTGGGCGGCAGGGGCGATCGATATTGTGGCTGCACTGTCCTTCATTAACATTCTTCTGGTCGTGTTAGGACTAGGGATTGCCCTGCGATTTGGAGTGAAAATTCATGATTGAGCTTTCGGTAGATAACCTGCACCTGACCTATGGCGATAACCCGGTATTGAAGGGCGTTTCCATGCAGCTCAAACGGGGGGAGGTCGTTTCACTGCTCGGGCCGTCAGGCAGTGGCAAAACCACCTTGCTGCGAGCGGTGGCCGGGTTGGAAAAGCCAACACAAGGAAAAATCGTCATTGGCAACAATACTGTCTATGACGGCACGGCCCGCAGCGAGATCCCGGCGGAAGAGCGTAATCTGGGCCTGGTGTTTCAGTCCTATGCGTTATGGCCCCATAAAACGGTGTTTGATAACGTCGCCTATCCGCTGAAATTACGTAAAACGCCTGCAGCAGAAATTACTCAGCGTGTGCAGGCGGTGCTCGAACAGCTCGGTTTGGGGCAGTTGGGTAAGCGTCATCCTCATCAACTCTCTGGTGGTCAGCAGCAGCGTGTGGCGATTGGCCGTGCGCTGGTCTATAACCCGCCGGTGATCTTGCTGGATGAACCGCTGTCTAACCTGGACGCTAAGCTGCGCGAGGAAGCACGGGTATTCCTGCGTGAGCTGATCATCAAACTGGGCCTTTCTGCACTGATGGTGACTCACGATCAAAACGAGGCAATGGCGATTTCCGATCGGATCCTGCTGCTCAATAACGGCAAGATCGAACAGCAGGGCACGCCACAGGAAATGTACGGCTCGCCTGCCACGCTGTTTACCGCCGAGTTTATGGGCAGCAACAACCGTCTGTTTGGCAAAGTTACCGAGATCCGTGCAGGCAACGCACGCATTGAGGGTAAAGACTGGGTGTTGTGGGGGAAGGCCGGGGCGGGGTTGGTTGCCGGGCAGGAGGCAACGGCGGTGATCCGTGTTGAACGCGTACGCCTGGGTGAAGATCCACAAGGCAATCAGATCTCGTTACCGCTGCTGACCAGCATGTATCTTGGTGACCGTTGGGAATATCTGTTCCGCACGGTGGCGGAGGATTTTGTGGTTCGCGCCTATGGCACGGAAGTGCGTGGCCAGGAAATGTGCACGCTTTCCCTGCCCGCGGACCATCTGTGGATTTTCCCCAAGCAATAGGTAAATGCAGAGCGTGGGGAACGCTCTGCGAACCAGCCGATGTGCTTAACGGCGCAATTGCGCGACGATCGCTTCACCAACCTGCTGGGTTGAGGCATTACCTTGCATGTCTGGCGTACGTGGGCCTGTGGCAATCACCTGCTCGATAGCCTGTAGGATGTCATCATGCGCCTGGTGATAGCGCTCATCGCCGTCTCCGAGGAAATCCAGCATCATGGCGCCGGTCCAGATCATGGCTATCGGGTTGGCGATATTTTTGCCAAAGATATCCGGGGCGGAACCGTGCACTGGCTCAAACATCGACGGGAAGTTACGCTCTGGATTCAGGTTGGCCGAAGGTGCAATGCCAATCGTGCCGGTACAGGCTGGGCCAAGATCGGACAGGATATCGCCAAACAGGTTAGAGGCAACTACCACATCGAAACGCTCCGGGTTCAGCACGAAGCGGGCGCAGAGAATATCGATGTGCTGTTTGTCCCAACGGATATCCGGATATTGTTGCGCCATTGCGGCAACACGTTCATCCCAATAGGGCATGCTGATAGCCATACCGTTGGATTTGGTGGCGGCGGTCAGCTGTTTACGCGGGCGCTGCTGTGCCAGTTCAAAGGCGTACTTGAGGATGCGATCCACACCGTGGCGCGTGAAGACCGACTCCTGGACTACCATCTCGCGATCGGTGCCTTCGAACATCCGTCCACCAAGGGAAGAATATTCTCCCTCGGTGTTTTCGCGCACGACATAGAAATCGATATCCCCAGGCTGCTTATTGGCCAGCGGGCAGGGAACACCGGGGAACAGTCGAACCGGGCGCAGATTAACGTACTGATCGAACTCTCGACGGAATTTCAGCAGCGAACCCCAAAGGGAGATATGATCCGGCACCTTATCGGGCCAGCCGACCGCACCAAAATAGATCGCATCGAAGCCTTGCAGTTGTGCGAACCAATCTTCTGGCATCATTTGACCGTGTTGCAGATAGTAATCACAGCTGGCCCATGCGAAGGTGGTAAATTCCAGCTCTAGATCCCATTTTGCCGCTGCGGCCTGTAATACACGGATCCCTTCGGGCATCACTTCCTGACCGATACCGTCGCCAGCCAGGGCGGCGATTCTGTATGTTTTCTTCATCCGATACCTACTTTTTGCTGGATTGGTTGACATTTAATCCATCCTATAATTGACTGAATGTTAATCAATCCTGAAAATGGTGAAACATAAAACACGGATCATGAACAATCTTCCCCTTCTGAGTGATTTGCAGGTGTTTATGCTGGTAGCGCGTCGTGCCGGTTTTGCCGCAGCAGCGCAAGAGCTGGGGGTTTCACCCGCCTTTATCAGCAAGCGCATTGCGCTATTGGAGAAGGCGCTTAATGTTTGCCTTCTGCACCGCACGACCCGACGGGTGACGATCACCGAAGATGGTGAGCGTATCTATGAATGGGCACAGCGTATTCTTAACGATGTCGATCAGATGATGGATGAGGTATCAGCCATTCGTCAGGAACCGCAGGGTACATTGCGTATTGTCACCAGCTTTGGTTTTGGCCGGCGTTTTGTAGCTGCGGCCCTGTCAGAACTGGCGGCACAGTATCCAAGGCTGGAGCTGCGGCTGGAGGTATCAGATCGGTTGGTGGATTTGGCCAGTGAAGGAATCGATCTGGATATTCGCATCGGGGATGAAATCGCTCCGAACCTGATAGCTCGTAAATTGGCACAGAATCAGCGTATTTTGTGTGCTGCGCCGGAATATCTGGCCAGGCATGGGGCACCCAGGAACCTTAATGAACTTTCCGGACACGTTTGCCTGGTGATCAAAGAGCGCGATCATCCGTTCGGACTCTGGCGGCTGGAGGGGCCAGGGGGGGAGGAAAACGTTAAGGTGACGGGAGCCTTGTCCTCTAATCACGGAGAGATCGTTCATCAGTGGTGCCTTGATGGGCTAGGCATTGCGCTGCGTTCAATTTGGGATGTGAAGGAGAGTATTGGCAGTGGGCGCTTGGTACATATTCTGCCGGAGTACAGCCAACCGGCAAATATCTGGGCAGTCTACGTCTCGCGACTGGCGACCTCGGCTAAAATACGCGTCACCGTCGAATTCCTGCGTAACTACTTTCAGCAGCATTATGGCGAAGTAGCCCCGCTGTCTGAATACCTGTCACGTCGCTGACTCAGGGGCAAAGGGTACATGGTCATATTTCCCTGTAGTAACCGTTAAAAAAATCAACCTGAGTGCGAAGGGTTAATCCTGCCTTATACACACCAGGAATGGGTTGGTAAATCCCCTGATTAATAAGGCATTGCCCCGTAATGGTTTGATTTCTGTATAAAAATCAATATTCTCAACTTCAGGCATCAGAAAGTTGTGCCAAACACTGTCCGGGGTGTTATCGGCGGGATGTACGTTTTCATGGGTGAACTGGGTATTGTTATTACCTTTTATTTCTGATGGCGTGATGGAAAATGAAATGTTGCGATCCAGCAGATATCGGGTGTTATTTTCGGTTATTGAGCCAGTAATGTAAGCAACCCCGGTTTTTGCAGAAGAGAATATGATGGTGGAGTTGGCATTGAGTACAATATTATTTTGCGCTTTCACCTGTACAGAAATTTGCTGTGTATCGCAGCGAAAGGGTTTTCTACTCTGCTGCTGAGAGTAGTACCACAGGGAGGGAAGCAAAATGACAAGAAACAGCACTGCGCCAATGATTTTTTTCATTTCAATTTACTCAATGATTTTAAACGTTTTGCAATATTGATAATCACTGCCTGTCTGGCCCTTTTTGCAGGCGGCCAGGAAGGTGATTTTTAACAGATCGTTATCAGGCCGTTCTTCGGTGTAAAAAATGTCTTGCCCTGGCTGGTCACAATCCAGCTTTTCTGACAGTAGCATCTGCTTGGCTCTGAATTCGGCGCCGGGACTAGGCTCTTTGTTGATGGAGTAAATATCACATTGGTTATAAACACCAATCAGTTTGAGCTGCGCCGAAGGTGCCCATAATAGTAATGCAATGCCTATCAACCCCAATACGCTCACCAATGCCAGAATAGGCATCGCCATAGGTTTTTTTATTCTGACAACTGGGTGAGAGTTAACGATCTCTTCTTCTTTTAGTGCCACCGACAGCTCTGGTTTAGAGATCATCGGTTCCTGTTTTTTTATCTTGACCTCGGTTTTTTGTTTTGGGGTGGGATGAATATCGGCCTCCATTCTAAACCCTACCCGTGGCAAGGTTATAATGATGGGTTTTTCTACACCCAGACTAACAAATGATTTCCTTAGTTCACTGATGCAATTGTTCAAGCTGGCGTTGGAAGGGGGAAAGCCATAGTCCTCCCACGCATTTTTCAGTAACAAATCACGGGATAAATTATCCCCATTGTATTTGATAAACTCATTAAGCACCCGGCAACAGGGTTTTGAAAGTTCAATCGATGTCTGATTGTTATTATTGAGTGCGAGAGTTCGCAGCTCTGGGTCAAAGACAACGATTAAGTTTATGGTGTATTTCATTTTTGTAATCAACGTCCTGGTTGCGGTTAATGAGATGATTTATTGATTAGGAATAATCTCGATTGAGAAATTTAGGAGGAATCTAAGTTAAGTATACATAGCGAGTCAAGCATGAATTAAGAATTTATTTTTCACCGGAGATCCTGTTGATTTTGAGTAAGTTATAAATGTTGTCCATCAGGTCGTATTTGGCTTAACTTGGTTTTTAATCCTAATAAAATTAATTTTTTAGATTTAAAATCTAACATTTTCCTTATGTTTAGATTAATTTGCTGTTAAAGGGCGTTGTCCATAGTATTTATCGGGTCGCCGACAGTGGGCATCAGCCGTTAGGTTATGCATACAACGTATAAGGTAATGCGATATTCAAGAGCGGCGACAAACATAGTATAGGAAAACTTCTCAAGGAATTTATGCAATGAAAATGACACTCCGCACACTTGCTCTGACCACGCTGGCATCTGCAATGTTATCAGGTTACGCCTTTGCTGATGTTCCTCCTGGTTCTCAGGGGAACGGTGAAATCATGTTTAAAGGTTCTGTTATCAAAGCACCTTGCGGCTTGGCTCCCGGCCAGGATGGTGACAACCAGAACATCAACCTGGGGCAAATTGCCGATGCACAGTTGAAGACCGTAGGTTACAGCGCGCCGAAAGAGTTCAAGATCAAACTGATTGGCTGCAGCTTTGATCCTGCTGCAACGGCAGAAACCAAGGTCAACGTACGCTTTGACGGTATGTCTGTTGGGGCTGCCAATGGCTTCCTGGGCGTAAGCGGTGATGCCAAAGGTGTAGCAATCCGCCTGCTGGATGCGGCTAACAAGCACGTTAAAATTGGTGCTACTTCAGACAACTACAGCTTGCGCACCGGGGATAACACCTTGCAGTTCTCCGCACAGGTTGTGGCGCTGGATGGGCAGGATATTGTAGCTGGTACCTACGACGCGATGACCAACTTCTCTCTGACCTATCTCTAAGCTTTAGCCATTTAGAGTAATACCCCAGTGCCAAATTGCCGCAGAGAAAGGTGATTTGGTGCTGTTCTTTATTTAGAACGGGCTGCTATTTATGAGCCTTGCTCTACGTTGTTGCCTTAATGGGTTAATATAATTATGGATGATAAGAAGAAATACTCATTTATTTCTACCATTATTCTTTGCCTCATCGCGGTAGATCCGGCCAGAGCTGATGATGATAACATCGAATTTGAAACCAGAGCGCTTGAGTTGCGTGATAATAACAATATTAATCTGAGTAATTTTTCTCGCCCTGATTATATCCCTGAGGGGATCTATCCGCTTGCCTTGAAAGTCAATGACCGGGTGATCGCCAGCGACAGTTTTAGCGTGATCAATCAGGAGGGGAAAAGTCAGATTTGTTTTCCCCTGCCTATCGTAGAACAATTCGGTTTTAAAGAAGCGCCATTGGCAGAGTTGATAAAACGTACCGTACCAGGCATTCCGCATTGCTTACTGATCGGCGGCTTTAAAGGGATTACTGCCCGTATCGATCGCGGTAAGAGTGAGCTGCTGGTGAGTATTCCCCAGGCGTTGCTCAAATACAGCGATCCGGACTGGACGCCACCGGCTCAGTGGGACGACGGTATTCCTGGTGTGTTGTTTGACTACACGTTGAGCGGTAATAAGTATCAAGGCCGTAACACCAGCAATAGCGCGTTTTCCAGCTACGGCACCCTAGGTGCAAACTATCAAGACTGGCGCTTGAGAAGTAATTACCAGACGTCGCTGTACAGCAGTGGCTATGGCAATGATCAGCGTCAGTTCAAGACGACGACAGTTTATGCCGCTCGTGCACTTAAAGAGGCTGGGGCAAATCTGACGATCGGTAAAAACTACCTCCAATCAGACGTTTTTGACTCGATTAATTACAGTGGCGTGGCGATCGTCAGCGATGACCGTATGCTGCCTCCGGCGTTGCGTGGCTATGCTCCACAGTTGACCGGCGTTGCCAATAGTAACGCCCGGGTCACCGTGATGCGTGGCGACAGTATTATCTATGAAAAGATGGTGCCGCCGGGTGAGTTCGTCATCCAGGATCTGACTAACGCCACCTCTGGCCAGTTAACCATGACCATCCGTGAGGAGAATGGCGAAGAGCGAGTCTCTACCATAGAAACCTCGAACGTCCCCTTCCTCACCCGTTCCGGCCATATTCGCTACAAGGGTATGGTAGGCCAAATGAATCAGACCAATGGATCCATCAAGCCGTTATTGGCTACCGGAGAGGCTTCCGTTGGCGTCTTCTCCGGAGGATCGGTGTTTGGTGGCCTATTGCTAACCGACGAGAATTATTATGCCCTCAACGGGGGGATTGGCTATGACATGAATGCGCTGGGAGCGATATCCGTCGATATGACCCATGCCAGTTCTCAACTGGCACATCAAACCCTGAAGGGCGAAAGTTACCGGTTTAATTACTCCAAAGTGTTCGACAGCATCGATAGCCAGATCACCTTTGCCGGTTACCGTTTCTCGGAGAAAAACTACCTCTCGCTAGATAACTTTGTCGCGATGAGGATGTCGCCGGATTTCACCTCGACCAACAAGGAAAGCTATAACCTGGTGGCCAGCAAGAGCTTCCGCGAGTTGGGGGTGTCGATTAACGCTATCTATAATCGCCAGACCTATTGGCAGGATGTCTCTGATAGCAACAGCTATGGTCTTAGCGTCGCCAAATCTTTTGATATCGGTAGCCTGAAAAACGTCAACGCCTACGTTTCGCTTAATCGCACCGAGTATAAAACCAGCTTTGCCTCGCAGGAGCAGAAGAATAACAACGCCGTCTATCTCAGCCTGAGCATACCGCTAAACTCGCAATCCTATCTCAGCACGGCAATGCGGGTCAGCAATGGCAGCCTTTCTCCGAGTGCCACGTACACCAATAATTCAGATCCTGGCCAGACCTGGTCAATCGGCAGCAGTTCCTCGGGCTCGTTCAGCAACAGCAACCTGAATGGCAACCTGGCTCTGAATCGCGATGCGTATGCCGCGACGCTGAATACCTCCATGAGCAGCAATGATTACTATCTTGGGGGCAGTATCAAATCAGGTATTACCGCGACCGAGTACGGCATTGCCGTACATCGTGATGGCTATGCGGGCAATACTCGCCTGATGGTTGATACCGGTGGCATTGAGGGGGTTTATGTCGGCAATCGGGGCAATAACAACCCGATGCCAACCAACGCCAAGGGTATCGCGGTGATTAATAACGTACCGGACTATTACCGTACCAACTACACCATCGATACCAACCTGTTACCCGATGATGTCGAGAGCACCAACCCCAACATCCAGATGGTATTGACTGAGGGAGCCATCGGCTACCGTAAGTTGAATGTTTATCGCGGTATCAAGGCATTGCTGCAACTTAGCGATCCGCAGGGAAGAGCCATTCCTTTCGGTGCCACGGTGGAAGAAAGTCAGGATCGGCGTCAGATCGGCGTGGTGGGCGAAAACGGCGAGGTCTATATTTCCGGCGTTGGCATCAAGGCTCAATTGAGCGCGCTGGATAGCGACGGCCAGCGCTGCCTGTTTACTCTTCCAGCCCAGGGGCTTTCTTTATCTTCTGCTTTACCGGTTGTTTGCCGTATTGATTCATCCTCTCAAGGAACTTCACAATGATGCATAAATCCCTTTCCGCTGGCTTGATCAGCGGGCTGCTGTTTCTGTTTGTCGGCTCGGCGCAGGCGGCAATTTCTATCGACAGAACTCGGGTTATTTTATTGGGTGATGAAAAGTCATCTCCGGTAAACGTTATCAATCACAGCAAAACATTGCCTTACCTGGCACAAACCTGGCTGGAGAATGAAGCGGGGGAGAAAATCAGCTCGCCGTTGACCGCGCTGCCGCCACTGCAGCGGGTAGAAAAAGACAGCACCGTGCAGATACGGGTGACGCCTCTTGCGGATGCCGCTCGCCTGCCACAGGACCGGGAGTCGCTGTTTTTCTTTGTTTTACAGGAGATCCCCCCGAAGTCGGATAAACCCAATTCGATCCAGTTAGCGTTGCGCATCAAGGTTAAAACGTTTTATCGCCCAGCCTCCCTGAAGCCATTGGCAGAGAAGGTGTGGCAGGAAGAGATCCGCCTGGAACCAAGCAGCCAAGGTCTGAAGTTGGTGAATCCCACGCCGTTTTTTGTCATTTTGCCCGAGGTGGTGGTGGGGAAAAATTCGCTGCTGGCAGAAGATGAAGCCGTCACGCTCAGGCCGAAAAGTGAAGTCACGCTGTCCGCCGTCAAGCCAAAGCCGCAGAAGATCGCACTCAAATTTATCAATGACTATGGTGCCTATCAGCCGCTGACTTACAGCTGCACGTCGACAACCTGTGTGCGGGATAAATCATGATGAATGTGTTGACGAAGACCTCCCGGTGGGGGATCAGGGAGCTGCTGTTAGCGGTGGGATTATTGGCGCTGTATGCCATGTTCAATACTGTGATGGCCAGAGACTTATTGGTTTGCAATTGGGGCAATTTGCGGAGCTCGAAATTTATCGGCCCTAATGCTGGCAGCTTCCGGGATGTTATTGGCCCACAGATCCAGGAGAGAAGAGAGGCGTATGACTGTGATAAAGATGGCTGTCGCTATCGTTATTATTGGAATATCCCTAACCGCACCTATACGATGACCGCGACCGCCACGGTGAACTGTGTCAATATCGGCGATACGGCGGCCCCGGTCAGATTTTCTTTTGAAAAGGCATCGACCCTCAAGCCTGAGTTTTTCAAAAATCTGACAATGCGTATCAGCGGTGCCGGCTCGTTTTCAGTCAGCGGATTGGAGAATATGGGGACGGGTGAGATCCGTGGTTGGAGCGATGGTACGCTGGGACCCTGCCAGAGTAATTGTTTCTCTACTCAAGACGGTTACCCAAACTATACCAAAACGCTATCGTTCACCTTTACGGTGCAGCCAATCAAGACCCGGATTGACGGTGGCCCACAGCCAAACTTTGATGGCGTCAACTTATTAGGCCGCCTGTGGGTTCACCGAAGTAGCGATGACCCGAATATGAGCTACCACGGCTATGGCATTGGTAGCCCAGGTATTTGTGGCTTGATGAATTCGGATATGAGTGGCTGTGCCATAAGCGATGGTGGCGGTGGAGCAGGCCCAGCAGTTCCGCCGGTACCACAGTGTACTTTGACCATCACCACTCCCGGCGTCGTCGAATTCCAGCCGATCTCGTCTGACGACTTGAGCCGCAATCGGGTAAGAATGGAAGACTTTACGCTAACCGCCACCAAGGGGCCGATCCAATCACAGGTCTGCACGGGGAGTACCTACAACCTGCCCGGCACGATCAAGACCGAGGGGGGATATGCCATCAGCAGCACTTTCTGGGGCATCAATCATTCCAGCGGTGCGCCGCAGGGAATTGGTTTGAAACTCTACGACCTGAATAAAGGCAACTATCTGCAGTTCAATCATACCTACCCGGCCTTTATCGCCAATATTTCCAGCATGAGCGAAACCAAAAGGATCCGTGCCGAGATTGCGGCTACCACCAACGATCTGAAAAGGATCAAGGATGGTGAATATAGCCAGGTATTGATTTTTGAAGTCAGGATGCCTTGAGGGTAAACGAGGCGAGCGGATCCTTCGTTATTTGGAATAGATGATGAAAACACTGGTTTATTTATTATTGTTCGCTATATCGCTGCTGACTATGGCACAGGCAGAGCTGGTAGCCAGCAGCAGGACGATATTCAAAGGACGTATTACGGTCGCGACCTGTAACATCGTAGTCGGTGATGATAATCAGACGGTTTACCTGGGGGAGATCTCTACGGCAGAGTTAGATAGCAAAGGGCAATCAACCCCGGTGCCGTTCACTATCCGCCTGTACGGCTGTAATACCGCAGACAAGATCGTCAAAACCCTGTTTGATAAAACCGGCAAGGGGGCGACAGGACAGGTGATCCCGGTTGATGGCATTAGTGGGGTAGGATTAACTCTGCTCGATGGTGCCGGTAACCGGCTTAACTTTGGTCAAAAGTCCGGTGGACAGAAGATCCAGGGCGGAGATAACGTGCTGCTCTATTCGGCCTATATGGTAAAGACCGGCGCGATCCAGCCAGGGAATTTTGCGCGTTTGCTGCATTACACGCTGTCTTATGAATAGCTAACCGGCCAACATTAAGGGGCGCAACAGACAGCGCCCCTAATCGTTATGATTACAGCTGGGTCAGTTTTTTCACTTCCAGACTGACCAGCTTGCCTTCCAACTCGGCCAGGAAAGCATCGTGGTAAGACATCGCCATATGCTCTTTCAGCGCCTGCTCTGAGGTCCAGCGCTCAATAAACACGAAGGCGCCTGGATGGCCCTGTTCTTCATGCAAATCATATTGGATGCAGCCCGGCTCGGAACGGCTTGGGGCGACCATGGCGCGTACTGCTTTGTCTACCGCTGCGCGGTGCTCAGGCTTGGCTTTAATCAGGGCGACTACTTTGATTTCACTCATTTTGATTCCTTGTAAATAACATTGACCACAAAAGAAAGAGAGCTATACCCATCAGCATCTGCTTCACCCACAAACGCTGGGTCTATTATGGTGGACTTGGCGTTAGCGGCAAGTCATTTGCGCAGCCGACCTCAATTCTTCTCGTAAGGGCGGAGGGTAAAAATGTGCGCTAGATCATTTTATTTTCGCAAAGTCCGGCCTGCGCGACAGGCATCGCACGGCACCTGTTCCTTTTGACAAAACTTTGGTTTATGCTCGGCTGAAGCGTTTCAGTTATCACTGTTGTCGGTGGAAACGCCAGAGTGAACGGATGCGATGAGCACCCGGGTGTGACGAATAATGCAAAGCAGCGATTCACAGCAGGCGGTACGCTAAAGTACTCTAGGCGAGATAACCAGTCAGCGCCATCCCAGCAGCGGAAAACCACCGCCGGGGAGCGCCCTACTTCAGGGAGTAGCATGACAATCCGCATAGCGATAAACGGCTTTGGCCGTATTGGCCGCAGCGTTTTACGCGCACTGTACGAATCGGGACGACGTGCCGAAATTTCCGTCGTCGCCATCAACGAACTGGCACATGCCGAGGGGATGGCCCACCTGCTGAAGTATGACTCCAGCCACGGCCGTTTTGCCTGGGATGTGCGCCAGGAATGTGACGTGTTGAGCGTGGGTGATGACAGCATTCGGTTGCTACATCAGCCAGCGCTGGAACAGTTGCCCTGGGGCGAACTGGGCGTGGACGTGGTGCTGGATTGCAGCGGTGTATACGGTAGCAGAGCCGATGGCGAAGCCCATCTGGCAGCGGGAGCGAAAAAGGTGCTGTTTGCCCATCCCGGCGGTAACGATCTGGATGCGACCATCGTGTTTGGGGTTAATCACCAAACGCTGCGTGGCGAACACCGTATCGTGTCCAACGCCTCCTGTACCACCAACTGCATTATTCCGATTATCAAGCTGCTGGACGATGCCTACAGCATTGAGTCCGGCACGGTAACCACCATCCACTCCTCGATGAACGATCAACCGGTGATAGACGCCTATCATCAGGATTTGCGGCGTACCCGCGCGGCGAGCCAGTCGATTATTCCGGTCGACACCAAGCTGGCCGCGGGCATTACGCGCATCTTCCCGCAGTTTTGCGATCGTTTCGAAGCGATCTCCGTGCGGGTGCCGACGATCAACGTTACGGCCATCGATCTTAGCGTCAGCGTGAGTTCGAAGGTGTTGGTCACAGAGGTAAACCAACTGTTGCAAAAGGCGGCACAGGGATCATTTCGTGGTATAGTTGACTATACAGAACTACCATTAGTCTCGATTGATTTTAACCATGACCCGCACAGCGCCATCGTCGATGGAACGCAAACCCGGGTCAGTGGACAGCACCTGATCAAGACCTTGGTCTGGTGCGATAACGAATGGGGCTTTGCCAACCGGATGTTGGATACAACACGGGCAATGGCCGCAAGCGGTTTCTAGTAAGGCGCTATCAACGTGGTGTTGGTGCGTCGTTCAGGCAACTTTATAGAGAATCAACAAAGAGGGTTCACCATGTCTGTTATTAAGATGTCCGATCTGGATCTGGCGGGTAAACGTGTTCTGATCCGTTCCGATCTGAACGTACCAGTGAAAGACGGTAAAGTGACTTCCGATGCGCGTATCCGTGCCTCCCTGCCGACTATCGAAGCTGCGCTGAAACAAGGCGCCCGCGTTATGGTAACGTCCCACCTGGGTCGTCCTACCGAAGGCGAGTACAACGAAGAGTTCTCCCTGCTGCCAGTGGTTAACTACCTGAAAGATCATCTGAAATCTCCAGTACGTCTGGCGAAGGATTATCTGGAAGGCGTTGACGTTGCAGAAGGCGAGCTGGTGGTGCTGGAAAACGTTCGCTTCAACAAAGGCGAGAAGAAAGACGACGAAGTGCTATCCAAGAAATATGCTGCGCTGTGCGACGTGTATGTGATGGACGCCTTCGGTACCGCACACCGTGCGCAGGCTTCTACTCATGGCGTGGGCAAATTTGCTCCGGTTGCCTGTGCAGGCCCGCTGCTGTCTGCGGAACTGGAAGCCCTGGGCAAAGCGCTGGGTAATCCGGCTCGCCCAATGGTGGCTATCGTTGGTGGTTCTAAAGTGTCTACCAAACTGACCGTACTGGGCTCCCTGTCCAAGATCGCTGACCAGCTGATTGTTGGCGGCGGCATCGCTAACACCTTCGTTGCGGCACAAGGCCACAACGTAGGTAAATCCCTGTACGAAGCAGACTTGATCCCAGAAGCGAAAAAGCTGCTGGAAACCTGTGATATCCCGGTTCCAACCGACGTGCGCGTTGCTACCGAGTTCTCTGAAACCGCGACGGCAACCCTGAAGCCAGCCAGCGAAATCAAAGACGACGAGCAAATTCTGGACCTGGGCGATGTCTCTGCAGAGCGTCTGGCCAAGATCCTGAAAGAAGCTAAAACCATTCTGTGGAATGGCCCGGTAGGCGTGTTCGAGTTCCCTAACTTCCGTAAGGGCACAGAAATCGTGGCACGCGCTATCGCAGAAAGCGAAGCCTTCTCTATCGCAGGCGGCGGCGACACTCTGGCAGCGATCGATCTGTTCGGTATCGCTGACCAAATCTCCTACATCTCTACCGGCGGCGGCGCCTTCCTGGAATTCGTTGAAGGGAAACAACTGCCTGCAGTAGTGATGCTGGAAGAGCGCGCTAAGCAGTAATTGAGACAACGGGGGGCGCAAGCCGCCCGTTTGTTTATGCCCCCAGCTTGGCTGCGGGGCACACACCGATATTTATCCATCGCTACCACGAGTTTTCAGGCTGTCGCTTGCAAGACGACGGGTATACGACCAACGAAACAGGACAACGCCTAATGTCTAAAATTTTTGATTTCGTAAAACCAGGTGTCATCACAGGTGATGACGTGCAGAAAGTTTTCGCCGTTGCCAAAGAGAACAACTTTGCGCTGCCAGCGGTAAACTGCGTGGGTACCGACTCCATCAACGCCGTACTGGAAACAGCGGCCAAGGTGCGCGCTCCAGTTATCGTTCAGTTCTCTAACGGCGGTGCTGGCTTTATCGCGGGTAAAGGCATCAAAACTGACGTGCCACAAGGTGCGGCGATCCTGGGCGCAATCTCTGGCGCACACCACGTACATCAGATGGCTGAACATTACGGCGTGCCGGTGATCCTGCATACCGACCACTGTGCCAAGAAACTGCTGCCATGGTTAGACGGCCTGTTGGACGCGGGTGAGAAGCACTTTGCGGCGACCGGTAAGCCACTGTTCTCTTCTCACATGATCGACCTGTCTGAAGAGTCTCTGGAAGAAAACATCGAAATTTGCAGCAAGTACCTGACTCGCATGGCGAAGATCGGTATGACCCTGGAAATCGAACTGGGCTGCACCGGCGGTGAAGAAGATGGCGTAGACAACAGCCACATGGACGCTTCTTCCCTGTACACTCAGCCACAAGACGTTGATTACGCGTACGAAAAACTGAACGCGATCAGCCCACGCTTCACCATCGCGGCCTCTTTCGGCAACGTACACGGTGTTTACAAGCCAGGCAACGTGAAACTGACTCCAACCATTCTGCGTGACTCTCAGGACTATGTTTCCAAGAAACATAACCTGCCGCACAATGCGTTGAACTTCGTGTTCCACGGTGGTTCAGGTTCTACTGCTGCTGAAATCAAAGAAGCAGTCAGCTACGGCGTAGTGAAAATGAACATCGATACCGATACCCAGTGGGCAACTTGGGAAGGTATCCTGAACTACTACAAAAAGAACGAAGGCTATCTGCAAGGCCAACTGGGTAACCCAGAAGGTGCCGACAAGCCGAACAAGAAATACTACGATCCACGCGTATGGACTCGTGCTGCTCAGGCTTCCATGATCACCCGTCTGGAACTGGCATTCAAAGAACTGAACGCGGTAGACGTGCTGTAATTCTTCTCTGCGTTTAGTTTGATGCGAAAGGCTCCCTTGTGGAGCCTTTTCTTTTGCTAGCTCAACAGCCCGGCCCCGACGTTAATCGATAGGCCCAATATCAGGATATTGAAGACAAAGGAGATCACTGATTGCAATAGGGTGATTTTGCGTACGTCTGCGGTGCCCACGGCCACGTCGGCGGTTTGTGAAGCGACGGCAATGGTGAAGGAAAAATAGGCAAAGTCCCAATAGCTTGGCTCGGCCAGCTTGCCGGGGAAAAGTAGCGGTAACACCTCCGCATTGCCTCGCTGGCGGTAGAACAGGTGGGCGTAATGCATGGTAAATGCGGTGGGCAGCAGCAGCCAGGAAACGACCAGCGTTGAGCCAGTCAGGGCCAGTTGCAGTGTTTTCAACGGATCGCTGACCTGCCTGGCGGTGCTCAATTCAAACAGGATCGCCAGAATACTCACCGCGCAGCCAAGGCTGACCATTGCCAGCACCTGGCTGGCGCTCTCGTCCTGCCTGCGGGCCAACTGCCTGGTACGTTGCGGCGTGCTGCCCAGCATCAGATGCCACAGGCACAATAAGTAGATCCAGGCCATCACGTTCCAGCCAACGATCAGTCGTTGCAGCCATGAGAAATGAGCGGGCATCAGCCCGGCACATAGCAACCCGGTACCCACCGAAATCAACAATCTTGGGCGAACCTGCCAATAGTGTTTTAGCGAGGGGAAAATGGCGTTCACGATGGACTTTCCTACTGTCGGTAAGATGGTTTCAGCATAGTTGAAATCGGCTTAACCCGGGATTTATTCAGGTTATATCCGGCAAACCCGGTGGGAAATTTTACCCATTGCGGTTGGCACTGCGGCAAAATGTTGGTTACCCTTAGCACTGGTTTGTTTGCTGGCCTTGTTTCGCCAGTATATTTTGCTCATTTTCCCCACACGGGGATGTAAAGTAGGACGTCAGAATGGAAGAACTTAACGTAGTAGAAGGCATTAACAATGCCAGCAGTTGGCTCGTCAACCATCAAGATATGCTGATCCAATATGCGGTAAATATCGTTGCTGCGATCGTGATCTTCATTATTGGTTCGGTGATAGCGCGCGTCGTGAGCAATGCGCTCAGCCGCGTGATGAAGCTGCGTGGCATCGATGCCACGGTGGCCGATTTCCTGGCTGCGATGGCACGTTACAGCATCCTGGCGTTTACCTTTATTGCGGTGCTGGGGCGCGTGGGTGTCCAGACCACCTCGGTGATTGCCGTGTTGGGTGCCGCCGGTTTAGCCGTTGGCTTGGCGCTGCAAGGCTCCTTGTCCAACTTTGCGGCAGGCGTGCTGCTGGTGGCCTTCCGTCCGCTGCGTGCCGGTGAGTTTGTCGATCTGGGCGGCGTTTCCGGTACGGTGGATCAGGTTCAGATCTTCTCGACTACGCTGCGCACCGCAGATAACAAAACCATTGTGGTACCTAATGGCAAAATCATCGCGGGCAACATTATCAACTACTCCCGTGAACCGAACCGCCGTGTGGATATTGTGGTGGGTGTGGCCTATGACGCCGATATCGATCTGGTGAAGAAGGTATTGGGTGACGTGATCGCGGCAGATAAGCGCATCATGCATGATAAAGGTGTAACAGTACGCCTAAATGAGATGGCTCCTTCTTCGTTGAACTTTGTGACCCGTTCCTGGACCACCAATGCCGAATACTGGAACGTATATTACGATCTGATGGAGAACTTCAAGCGTCAGTTGGATACCCACAAGATTGGTATTCCGTTCCCGCAGATGGATGTGCACGTGCGCCACGTAGCCAAAGCGGCTGAACAGGCGGAGTAATTATCTGGTGTCCCCTCACCTTAGCCCACCTACAGGGAGAGGGGACCGATCGAGTTTGCTGATTTGTCTGTGTAATGCTCACTGCTGACTGAAGCTGCCGGATCCTACCATGCGCTCCGGTCAGCTCCTTCTCCCTGTGGGAGAAGGTTGGGATGAGGGGTCAAACAAACGGTGCTAACGGATCGGCGGCGGCAAAGGCCGCTTCACGCTCTGCTTGCGGGGGATAGATCAGTTCGTTAGTAATGGCGACTTTGATTTTCTTGGCCTCCTCTCTGGTGGATTTCACTACCTGATCCCAGCCTTCGGTATACACCGCGCCCCATGCCCCCAGATCCAGACAGGTGACGTAATTCACCTGACTGTACGGCAAAGGTTCAACGCCAAGCAGATCGGCGGCCACGTTATAACCGACAAAGCGGCCTAACATGATGGCGTGCTGGCAGGTCATCAGGGCGTGGTTGCCTTGATCGTCAGTGCTGGCAAAAGCGACATCGCCGGTGGCATAAACCGCGTTTTGCCCAATCACTCGTAACTGCCCATCGACGTGTAGTCTGCCTTGCGGATCGCGCTCCGCTGCGATTTGCCGTGTCAACGGACTAGCCTGTACACCCACGGTTAAAACAACGGTGCTGGAGGCGATGTGCTCACCATTTTTCAGCGTCAGCCCGCTTTCGTCGATTGCCTTAATCTCGGCATTCAACATCCACTCGACGCCCAACTCCGCCGAGGCTTGCTCAATGACGCCGCGCAGCTGTTCGCTGTAGCGCCCACCCGCTACCGGGCTACGATCGACGATAATCACGCGAATGGCGGCGGAGTCGCCGAGAATGGCCCGTAAACGTGCTGGCAATTCGGTGGCCAGTTCAATGCCGGTAAAGCCGCCGCCACACACAATAACGGTATTACGCGCCACGCTTTCCGGCCGTTCGGCCAGCGCAGCCAAATGTTGCTCCAGGCGGGCGGCACTCTCCATCTGGTCAACGTCGAAGGCATACTGCTGTGCCCCTGGCAGGGCAGGAGCCATCTGGCTTCCTGTTGCCAGCACCAGGCGATCGTAACGCACAGCAGCAAGCTGATCCTGCTCGTTGTGATACCAGACCTGCTGGCTTGCACTGTCAATTTCGCTAGCCACCCCCGTGATGAACTTCACGCCGGTTGCGGCGAAGAGCGGCAATAGCGGAGCGGCGAAGTTTTCTACCCCTGCCTCGTAGAAACGTGGGCGGATGCGCAACTCTGGCCGAGGGGCCAGTACGGTGATCTCGATATCGTGACGACCATGAAGGTCGGTTAACCGAGCCGCGCTCAATGCTGCCCACATCCCTGCAAAACCGGCACCGAGGATAAGAATTTGTTGTTTCATGCTATGACTCCGCTGATGTTTCATCTGACAATTGGCCTTAACCTTTAACTGCGACTATATTGATCGTAGTTAAGATCATCAAGCGTTTTACACCAAGTTGTGGAGAGTTTTTGTTTAATTTATTGAATTTTATAATGTTAAAAATGTTCCAATCCGCCGGCATTGCATCGGTGCGAGGAAGAATTTACTATTTAACTCAGAGTTAATCGTGCGGAGAAAACATGGCGTTCTACAGTTCCGGGGTGGAGTATGGCATCCATAGCCTGATGTGTATGGTCGATAGCAAAGGTGAAGGGCGCGAGATGAGCGTGCGTGAAATCGCCGAATTGCAGGGCGTGCCTTATGACTACCTGGCCAAGATCTTCACCAAATTCTCCAAGGCTAAGCTGGTTGAAAGCACCGAGGGTAAAGGCGGCGGCTTCCGGCTGGCCAAACCGGCCGATCAGATCACCGTGCTGGATATCGTTGCGGCCATCGACGGTGAAAAGACGATCTTTGACTGCAAGGAGATCCGCCAACGCATGGCCGTGTTTGATGAACCGGCACCCGACTGGGCTTGCGAAGGGATCTGCGGCGTACGCCAGGTGATGAATGTCGCCCAGCAACGGATGGAAGAAGCGCTATCACAGCATACCGTGCTGGATCTGGTACGGCGAATGTTTAGAAAGGCACCGGATATTTTTCCTATTCAAATTGAAGAATGGATTGGCCAGCGTCGTCACGATTAACTATTAGTATTACTGATGCCCGATTAGAAATATCCATTTCCCCTAATAATTTTCTCTTCGTATGATGCGCGTGTTGAACAGCACACGCCGCTTTGCTGGCGCTTAAATTTCCAGAAGGAACACCATGTTAGCCATCTATCTGCAAGGCTTTGCCTTGAGCGCCGCGATGATCCTGCCGCTTGGCCCACAAAACGTGTTTGTCATGAACCAGGGCATTCGCCGCCATTATCATCTGATGACCGCTTCGCTGTGTGCACTGAGCGACATCGTTTTGATTTGTGCCGGTATTTTTGGCGGTAGCGCCTTGCTCAGCAGTTCGCCTTTGTTGTTGGCGCTAGTGACCTGGGGCGGCGTTGCCTTCCTGCTGTGGTACGGCTGGGGCGCTTTTCGCACCGCGTTTAGTCAACATCTGGAATTGGCGGCGGCGCAGGAGATGAAGCAAAGCCGCTGGCGTATTGTGGTAACCATGTTGGCCGTTACCTGGCTGAACCCGCACGTGTATCTCGATACCTTTGTGGTGCTCGGTAGCCTGGGAGGCCAGTTGACGCCAGATATCCGCTCATGGTTTGCCCTTGGCGCGGTCAGCGCTTCGGTGGTCTGGTTCTTTGCCTTGGCTCTGTTGGCCTCGTGGCTGGCTCCGTGGCTAAGAACCCAGACGGCACAGCGCATTATCAACGTCCTGGTGGGGGTGGTGATGTGGGCCATTGCGCTGCAATTGGCCTGGCACGGGGCTAATTTGTAGTTTTTGTCACTAATCCGAATTCCAAGGGCAGCAGGATGTGTTAGCTTTGAAGGTAAGCATTTAGTCATTCAAGGAGACACTGTGAAGCTTAAAGCATTGGCCATGGCCGCAATGATTGGATTAGGCACGTTACCGCTGGCGTTACAGGCGGCAGAAGTTCCTGAAGGCCCACACGTGGTCACCTCCGGCACGGCCAGCGTAGACGCCACCCCAGATATTGCTACTTTGGCAATCGAGGTCAGCGTCTCTGCCAAAGATGCCGCCCAGGCGAAAAAACAGGTTGATGAGCGCGTGGCGCAGTACTTCGACTTCCTGCAAAAGAACGGTATCGAAAAGAAAGATATCAACGCGGCCAACCTGCGTACCCAACCAGAATATGACTATCTGAAGACCGGCGAGTCGCAGCTGAAAGGCTACCAGGCCGTGCGTCAGGTACAGGTGACGTTGCGCCAGTTGGATAAGCTCAACGAATTATTGGACGGTGCGCTGAAATCGGGTTTGAACGAGATCCGTGCGGTCGAACTCGGGGTGGCTAACCCGGATGTTTATCGCGAGCAGGCGCGGCAAAAGGCGATTGAAAACGCCACTCAGCAAGCGGCTTCATTGGCGCAGGGCTTCAAGGCCAAGCTGGGGCCGGTGTACAGCATTCGCTACCACGTAGCCAACTACCAACCGATGCCGGTAGCACGCATGTTTAAAGCCGCTTCTGCGGCACCACAAGCCGATGCCGCTCAAACTTACGAACAGCAAAGCATTCACTTTGACGATCAGGTGGACGTGGTGTTCGAACTGCAACGTAACGCCGCGCAGTAAGCAATCTCTTGCCCAGGCGCGGCATCACGCTGCGCCTTTAATCCTGCCTTAACACCTGATGCCCATGCGACAACAGCGCATCGGTCACCTTACGCATCATGCGGCTCTCCGGCGCAAAACGGTGCCAGAACAGCATGCGGCGCTGGAACAGGCCCGGAGTCAGATCGATCAACTCACCGCTAGCCAGCTCCCTCTCAATCTGCAAGTGTGGGATCATACAGCAGGTGGTGCCTTGCCGTGCCAACTGCACAAAGGCTTCAGAGGAGTTAACGATATGGCAGGGGACGCTGCCCGGCGAGAGATCGAAGTTCTGCTGTAAAAATGCCTGATGCATATCGTCGAGATGATCGAATGCCACCGCCGGCGCCTTCAGTAGGGCGGAACGGGTCACGCCATTGGGGAAATAGCGATCGGCAAAGGCTTTCGAGGCGACGAACAGATAGTCCAGCGCACCCAAACGATCTACCAGGCAGCTCGGCAGCGGTTGCGGCTGGATACTCACCGCGCCGACTACTTCCCCCCGTCGCAGTCGTTCCTGCGTGCGTGTTTCGTCTTCTACCTGCAAGTTCAGGCGCACCGGGGAGTCGGCCAGCACCGGTTTTAGCGCCGGTAACAGCCAGGTTGCCAGGCTGTCGGCGTTGACCGCCAACGACAGCAAAAGCGGCGTATCGACCCCATTGTCATTCCCTAACCATTCTTCTTCCAGCAGCTCGACCTGATGTAGCAAGGCCAGCAGTTTTTGACCCTGCTCGGTTGGGCGTGGTGGCACGGTACGTACCAGCAGCGGTTGGCCGAACAGGTTTTCCAACTGTTTAATGCGCTGGGATACCGCCGATTGGGTGATGCAAAGTTTTTGTGCCGCGCGCTCAAAGCCACGCTCACGGATCACCGCGTCCAGCGCTTGCAGCGTTCTATAGTCTGGGCGTTTCATCGGAGAGAAGATCCCTTAAAGTAAATTGATTCAGGCACTATGCCACATTTTTGCGCTTTGCCAGGGGAAAAAAATCCCGGCCATCTTTGCAAATCGAACCGCTCATGGCGGGCCAGAAATGTGCGGCAGGTTAAATAAGTGTGCTTTAGCCTGAGTTGCTGTCAGTGATTTACCCTATAATACGCACACGTTTTCGTACATAGGCAATGAACACATCATGACTCAGGATGAACTGAAAAAAGCGGTAGGCTGGGCGGCATTGGAATTCGTCAAACCTGGCACTATCGTTGGCGTGGGCACCGGCTCTACCGCGGCTCACTTTATCGATGCACTCGGCTCGATCAAACACCAGATCGAAGGCGCGGTATCCAGCTCAGACGCTTCAACCGCCAAGCTGAAAAGCCTGGGGATCCACGTTTTCGATACCAATGAAGTGGATTCGTTGGATGTTTACGTTGACGGTGCCGATGAGATCAACGGCCATATGCAGATGATCAAAGGCGGCGGCGCAGCCCTGACCCGTGAAAAAATCATTGCGGCCATTGCCCGTCAGTTTATCTGCATTGTCGATTCCACCAAGCAGGTTGACGTGCTGGGTAAATTCCCGCTGCCGGTAGAAGTGATCCCGATGGCCCGCTCTTATGTGGCACGCGAGCTGGTCAAGCTGGGCGGCCTGCCGGAATACCGCCAGAACGTGTTGACCGATAATGGCAACGTGATCCTGGATGTGCACAATCTGGATATCCTCGACGCCATCGCGCTGGAAAACAAGATGAACGGCATTGCCGGTGTGGTGACCGTCGGCCTGTTTGCCAACCGTGGCGCGGACGTTGCGCTGGTCGGTACGCCAGATGGCGTGAAAAAAGTGGTCAGATAACCGGCCCCTGAATGCACGTGCCGCTGGTAAGCTGTGGCACGTTTAGTCCCCTCTCCCTGTCGGAGAGGGTTAGGGTGAGGGGCATTGCCAATAATTCTTGTCCTAAAATATCTTTTCTCAAAATCGGCGAATTTGGTGACATATGTCACATTCCCTTCATAACCTCCATTAAGCTTCTGCCTAAATCTTTCCCTATGGCATTTTCCACCAGAAACCACCGACATCACTGATCCTTGTGCTGACGGGTAGGCAATCGTTTGTATTGCCGGGCGCGTTATTTTTGTTATGTTGAAGGGATGTGCTGTTGATTTTGAATTACAGCCGCTTCTGAAGTCTGCTTATAGGGTCGGGTAAATGGCAAAAGTATCATTGGAGAAGGACAGGATTAAGTTCCTGTTGGTAGAAGGGGTCCATCAGAGCACCGTAGATAACCTGCGTGCTGCCGGATATAGCAACATTGAATACCATAAAGGTGCGTTAGACACCGAAGCATTGAAGGCATCCATCCGTGATGCGCACTTCGTCGGTATCCGATCGCGTACGCATCTGTCCGAGGAAGTCTTCGCGGCCGCAGAGAAACTGGTGGCGGTGGGCTGTTTCTGTATCGGCACCAACCAGGTTGATTTGAAGGCGGCGACCAAGCGCGGCGTTCCGGTGTTTAACGCACCTTTCTCCAATACACGATCCGTGGCCGAAATGGTGCTGGGCGAACTGTTGCTGATGCTGCGCGGTATCCCAAAAGCCAACGCCAAGGCCCACCGTGGCCAGTGGGAAAAACTGGCTGTCGGCTCGTATGAAGCGCGCGGCAAGAAACTGGGGATCATTGGTTACGGCCATATCGGGACTCAACTCGGCATCCTGGCGGAAGGCCTGGGGATGAAGGTGTTCTTCTACGACATCGAGAACAAGCTGCCGCTGGGCAATGCTCAACAGGTGCGCCATCTGTCCGATCTGCTCAATATGAGCGATGTGCTCACGCTGCACGTGCCGGAAACCCTGTCGACCAAGAACATGATCGGTGCCGAAGAGTTGGCACTGATGAAACCAGGAGCGATCCTGATCAACGCCTCACGCGGAACCGTGGTGGATATCCCGGCACTGTGTAATGCTTTGGCGAGCGATCATCTGGCCGGCGCGGCCATCGATGTGTTCCCGGAAGAGCCGGCAACTAACACCGATCCGTTCAACTCCCCACTGTGCGAGTTCGATAACGTGCTGTTGACGCCGCATATCGGTGGTTCAACCCAGGAAGCGCAAGAGAATATCGGTGATGAAGTGGCTGGCAAGCTGGCCAAGTATTCCGATAACGGCTCTACGCTGTCAGCGGTCAACTTCCCAGAGGTTTCACTGCCAGGCCATGGTCCGAACGCCAGCCGTTTGCTGCACATTCATGAAAACCGCCCAGGCATTCTGACGCAGATTAACCAGATCTTCGCCGAAGAAGGGGTGAACATCGCGGCCCAGTATCTGCAGACCAGCTCGGAAATCGGCTACGTGGTGATCGATATCGAAGCGGAAACCGAACGTGCCGAAGTGGCGTTGCAGCGCATGAAGGCGATTGAAGGGACCATCCGCGCCCGCCTGCTGCTGTAATCGGTAACCGACGGACAACATCAAGGCCGGAGCAATCCGGCCTTTTGCTATCTGGCGATTGGCCAGGACCAGGTTTGCGAAGGGGTAATGATCTCTGGCAGGGGAATATCCCAATGCTCCACCGGCAAGGTGGTAACCCGTTGGCAGTCGTGCGCAATCCCCATCGGATAAGGGCCTGCGTGCTGCCAGTGTTGCAAAGTGCGATCGTAAAATCCTCCCCCCATCCCCAGGCGTTGCCCTGTCGAGTCGAAGGCGACCAGCGGCGTCAACACCACATCCAACAGAGATACCGGCAAGACGTGGCGGACATCGAGCGCAGGCTCGAGGATCTTGAAGCGGTTGCTCACCAGCGGCGTTTGCGCGGTGTAATGCAGAAACAGCAGGTTGCCGGGGCTGAAGGGATGCAAGACGGGCAGATAAACTGATTTGCCCAGTTGCCACAGCCGTTCGATCAATGGCTTAGTATCCAGTTCACCGTCAAAAGAGAGAAATGCCGCAACGCATTGAGCTGCCTGAATACGCGGATGCTGCGCAATATTGTTGGCCATATGCTGGGCAAAAGCATGCTGTTGAGCAGGTGTTAAGGCACGGCGACGCTGACGTATTTCGTTACGGATCAGTTGGCGTTGCTGAGAAAACTGGGGGTGTAAGGACATGGTGCTGGATCCGCGAACCGTGATGAGTTAACACACTGAAAACGCAGGTGAAGGGATCTCCGAGATGCCGTCGCAGGCTGTAACCCTTGAACCCATGGTTCAAGGTGAACGTGCTGTCACAATCTTAAGGCTTCTCGGACGGGCCGAGCATGCACACCGATCGTGGATCATCACATTCTGTTGGTACTAAATATCGGCTCAGGGGACTGGCCCGCTGGCAAACATCTCAGAGAAATTTTTCACTCATTGCCGGAGCCTTCAACCCCAGCAATTTAGTTATTCGAATTGTGCATCCTGACGTTCAGAGATGCGACCCTGTTCAAGCAGTGCTTGTTCAATGGTCTGTTGCAGCATACGAATTCGTTGTTCCATATTGGCCGCATAGTCACGCGTTTTCAAGCGTTCTTGAGCAAGTTCGTGACAGACGTTCAATGCTGCGATAAATACGAGCTGCTCTGTATTTGTGACTCTAGTGCGAACTTTAAGATCTTGCAACCGTTGGTTAAGATCTTCTGCTGCCATGTTCAACGCATCTTGTTGTTCTGGCGGGCAATTGACTCTTAACGAGCGGCCAAAAATTTGAATATCTACCGGTTGTGCAGACATGCCACCTTCCTGCCTAAATTTCGCGCCAGCACCGGTCAGCCATTGCCGGGCCACCGAAGCGGGCGCCACTATATATACCCCGGTACCAAGATTCAACACTTTTTCAGTACCTGGTTGTAATCTACCGCGCCCAACCTTACCAGACAAAAAACGGATGTAAAATGCGTATTTACCGTAAGTTTGCCCGGCCTGCGCTGATTATAACTAGCCACTGAGGTGTTGCCTCAACTGGTATACCAACGGACCTTGGTGGTAGCATAACACGAACTTATCCTGCCAACGATGACGAATGCGCATGTCTATACAGAATACATTTCCAAGTTACCAATCTTTGACCGTGGCTCTTAACCAGCAGGCGGTTGCCTTGACCGCAGCCGAGATGCACGGATTGATCAGTGGCCTGCTGTGCGGCGGCAACCGCGATGCCAGCTGGCAGACCCTGGTGTTTGATCTGACCAACGAAGGCATTGCCTTCCCGCAGGCGTTGAGCTTACCTTTGCAGCAACTGCATGAAATCACCCGTGATACGCTGGAAGATGACGAGTTCATGTTCCAACTGATGATGCCGGAAGGCGAAACCGTCAGCGTGTTTGACCGTGCGGATGCCCTGGCGGGTTGGGTAAACCACTTCCTGCTGGGGTTGGGCATGATGCAGCCGAAGCTGGCGCAGGTGAAAGATGAAGTGGGCGAAGCGATCGACGATCTGCGTAATATCGCTCAACTGGGTTATGACGAAGGCGAAGACCAGGAAGAGCTGGAACAGTCGCTGGAAGAAGTGGTGGAGTATGTGCGTGTTGCCGCGCTGCTTTGCCATACTGAATTTACCCGCCAGAAACCGACGGCCCCGGAAAATAAAAGGCCGACGTTGCACTGACCATTGGCTCCGTCCGTTGGCCAAGAGCGTTGATAACCCCCTCTCTGATAACGTTCAGAAGGTGGCATAAACCGATTTCAGGAGATGTGATGACCCAGCAGGAATTTCAAAACCGCCGTCAGGCATTGTTGGCACAGATGGCTCCGGGCAGTGCAGCCGTTATTTTCGCGGCACCGGAAGCGACACGCAGCGCAGATTCTGAGTACCCCTATCGTCAGAACAGCGATTTCTGGTATCTGACCGGTTTCAACGAGCCGGAAGCGGTGCTGATCCTGGTGAAGAGTGATGAAACCCATAATCACAGCGTGCTGTTCAACCGCGTACGCGATCTGACGGCAGAAATCTGGTTTGGCCGCCGTTTGGGTCAAGATGCGGCTCCGGCCAAGCTGGGGGTAGACCGCGCGCTGGCCTTCGACGAAATCAACGATCAACTGCACCTGCTGCTCAACGGGCTGGACGTGGTGTATCACGCGCAGGGGCAATATGCCTATGCCGATGAAATCCTGTTCGGCGCGCTGGATAAACTGCGTAAAGGCTTCCGTCAGAACCTGGCAGCGCCTGCAACTATGACGGACTACCGCCCGTGGCTGCATGATATGCGCCTGTTCAAATCGGCGGAAGAGGTGGCGGTAATGCGCCGTGCCGGTGAGATCAGCGCTCTGGCACATATCCGTGCCATGGAGAAGTGCCGCCCGGGCATGTTCGAATATCAGCTCGAAGGGGAGATCCTGCACGAGTTTAACCGCCATGGTGCCCGCTACCCGTCTTACAACACCATCGTCGGCAGCGGTGAAAATGGCTGCATCCTGCATTACACCGAAAACGAATGTGAAATGCGCGACGGCGATCTGGTGCTGATCGATGCTGGCTGCGAATATCGTGGCTATGCGGGGGATATCACCCGTACCTTCCCGGTGAACGGCAAGTTCAGCAAGCCGCAGCGTGCGGTGTACGACATCGTGCTGGCGTCGATCGACAAGGCGCTGGAAATGTTTAAACCGGGCGTCAGCATCCGCGAAGTGAACGATCAGGTGGTTCGCATCATGATCGCCGGGTTGGTGGAGCTGGGCGTGATGAAAGGCGACGTGGAACAGCTGTTTGCCGAACAGGCGCACCGTCCGTTCTTTATGCACGGCCTGAGCCATTGGTTGGGGCTGGACGTGCATGATGTTG
Source organism: Serratia sp. (in: enterobacteria) (assembly GCF_051654945.1). Taxonomy (GTDB): domain Bacteria; phylum Pseudomonadota; class Gammaproteobacteria; order Enterobacterales; family Enterobacteriaceae; genus Chania. Next base: position 67,815 of record NZ_JBOFZA010000091.1, on the reverse strand, counting down.
GCCATTATGGTTCGGCGAGCCGTGATCGCGTGCTGGAGCCAGGCATGGTGCTGACGGTTGAACCCGGTCTGTATATCGCGCCGGATGCTGATGTGCCGCAGGAATATCGCGGTATTGGCATCCGTATCGAAGATGACATTCTGATCACGCAAGACGGTAATGAAAATCTGACCGCCAGCGTAGTGAAGGATGCTGATGCCATTGAAGCCTTGATGGCGGCGGCCAGATAACATGAGCGTAATCATTGTGGGCGGTGGGATGGCGGGTGCGACGTTGGCACTGGCGATTTCCTCGCTGACTCAGGGTAAGGTGGCCGTCGAACTGGTGGAGGCAACCCGGCCGGACGATCGCGCGCATCCTGGCTTTGATGCCCGGGCCATCGCGCTGGCGCAGGGAACCTGCCAACAGCTGGCGCGTATCGGCGTTTGGGCTGCGCTGCGGGACTGTGCCACGGCGATCACGCATGTTCACGTCAGCGATCGTGGGCATGCCGGTTTTGTGAACCTGCACGCTCAGGACTATCAGGTTGCAGCCCTGGGGCAGGTGATTGAGCTGCACGACGCCGGGCAACGGCTGTTTGCCCTGTTGGCTAAAGCACCTGGCGTCACCCTGCACTGCCCGGCCAAAGTGGTCGACGTGCTGCGTACCGCCGATTGCGCCGAAGTGCAATTGGATAATGGCCAGAGCCTGAAGGGGCAGTTGCTGGTAGCCGCGGACGGTTCACGCTCGGCGCTGGCGCAGGCCTGCAATATTCAGTGGCAGCAGAGCGATTACCCGCAGTTTGCCACCATTGCCAATGTCTCAACGGCTGAAGCCCCGCAAGGGCGGGCGTTTGAACGCTTTACCCGTTACGGGCCGCTGGCGCTGTTGCCGATGTCTAACGGGCGTAGCTCGCTGGTTTGGTGCCACGCACGGGAAAATCGTGAACAGGTCGATAGCTGGAGTGACGAGCGCTTTCTCAGCGAGTTGCAGCAGGCGTTCGGCTGGCGGTTGGGCAAGATGCTGAAAGCAGGCAAGCGCCACAGTTACCCTCTCAGCCTGTTGCAGGCCAATCAGCACGTCAGCCACCGTTTGGCGCTGGTTGGCAATGCGGCGCAAACGCTGCATCCGATCGCCGGGCAGGGATTTAACCTTGGCCTGCGGGATGTGATGTCGCTGGCGGAAACGCTGGCCGAAGCCGCGCAGGTGGGTACCGATTTAGGAGCTTATTCGCTGTTGAGTCAATACCAGCAACGGCGGCAGCAAGATCAACAGGCGACTATCGGCGTCACTGATGGATTGATCCGCCTGTTTGCCAATAGCTATGCGCCGCTGGTGGCCGGGCGCAATCTTGGGCTGATGGCGATGGAGCAATCACCGGCTCTGCGCGATGCCTTTGCCAAGCGCACCTTAGGCTGGGTTGAACGCTAATACCTGACCACAGCACGGTACTGGCTCCCTTTCCCTGTGGGTGAGGGTTGGGGTGAGGGGAACAGGTCATAAAAACTAAGTGTCCGCAAATTTAAGGAACTCAAGCAGCATGCAATCATTTGATGTGATTATCGCCGGTGGCGGTATGGTGGGATTGGCACTGGCCTGCGGTTTGCAGGGCAGTGGCCTGCGCGTGGCGGTGCTGGAACACCGGCAGCCGGAATTATCACCGCTGCCAGCACAGCCAGCGCTGCGCGTCTCTGCCATTAACGCCGCCAGCGAGCGCTTGCTGCAAAGGATTGGCGTATGGGATGAGATCCTCAACCTGCGCGCCAGCCCGTATAACGCCATGGAAGTCTGGGATCGTGACAGCTTCGGCAAGATCGCGTTTCGTGGGGATGAGTGTGGATTCAGCCATCTCGGCCATATCATTGAAAACGACGTGATCCAGCAGGCGTTGTGGCGCAAGGCGGCCACGTTGTCGGACGTGACGTTGCTAGCTCCGGCAGCGCTGAAACAGGTGGCATGGGGAGAGAACGACGCCTTTATCACGCTGGAGGATGGCCGTATGCTAACCGCCCGGCTGGTGATCGGTGCCGATGGGGCCAACTCCTGGCTGCGTCAGCATGCCGATATCCCGTTAACTTTCTGGGACTACCGCCACAGCGCGTTGGTGGCGACCATTCGTACCGAAGAGCCGCACCAAGCTACGGCGCGTCAGGTGTTTCATGGCGAAGGGATCCTGGCTTTCCTGCCGTTTAACGATCCCCATTTAAGTTCGATTGTCTGGTCGGTCGCGCCAGAAGAGGCGGAGCGGCTGCAGCAGTTGGAACCGGAAGCCTTTAACCGCGAGCTGGCGATGATCTTCGACATGCGTCTGGGCAACTGCCAGCTTGAAAGCGAGCGGCTGACATTCCCGCTCACCGGGCGTTACGCCCGCAGCTTTGCAGGCCATCGTCTGGCGTTGGTGGGGGATGCGGCGCATACCGTACACCCGTTGGCCGGGCAGGGCGTGAATCTGGGCTTTATGGACGCCGCCGAGCTGATATCCGAGCTTAAACGCCTGCAACGTCAGGGTAAGGACATCGGCCAGCATCTGTATCTGCGCCGTTATGAACGCCGCCGTAAACACGGCGCGGCAGTGATGCTGGCCAGTATGCAAGGCTTCCGGGAACTGTTTGCGGGCCACAATCCGGCGAAGAAGCTGCTGCGTGACGTGGGCCTACGGCTGGCAGACAGCCTGCCGGGCGTGAAGCCGAAACTGGTGCGCCAGGCCATGGGGCTTAACGATCTGCCGGACTGGTTAGTCTGATTATTTCAGAGGCCTGCGGTGCAGGCCTCTACCTTCATCATCAATCTTCCTTATACCTGCCTTCATTTGAGAAATTCTAATTCCAGGCAAATTTTCTCATTACTTTTTCTAATTCCATGGTCGGTTATCAAAACCCGATATTCTCCATTCCAGTTACTGTTTGTTATATAACTTCGGATTTTCACCGCTTTAATTGTTAATTTTGTGCCTTAAAGCGCATTTTTCCAGTGAAAAACTCTGCAAACTAACGCGGCATTTTACTGACCCTGAACCTGGTCGTGCCTATTTTAACTTATGGTTAATGGGGTCGTTCGGTGTTAACGTCAGGGCAAAGGTATCGTTTGCGTCGTTGATTATTGGCGAGGCATTTGTGTTGAGCAGCCAGCGTGTTTCGCGCAATCAGGCCCGCGAGTTACACCCGCCTTATTGCGTAATAACACCCTGTCTTCGGCTACTTGAGTGGAAAGAGGGAAAAGATGGCAAAGCAAACCCCACTGTACGACCAGCACGTGGCGTGCGGTGCGCGCATGGTAGATTTTCATGGCTGGATGATGCCGCTGCACTACGGCTCCCAGATTGATGAACACCACGCCGTGCGTCAGGATGCCGGCATGTTCGATGTCTCCCATATGACCATCGTGGATCTGCGCGGTGCTCGTACCCGTGAATTCCTGCGTTACCTGCTGGCGAACGATGTCGCCAAACTCACTCAATCTGGTAAGGCGTTGTATACCGGCATGCTGAATGCGTCCGGTGGCGTGATCGACGATCTGATCGTCTATTTCTTTACCGAAGACTATTTCCGCCTGGTGGTTAACTCCGCCACCCGCGAAAAGGATCTGGCCTGGATTGAGCAGCATGCGGCTCCGTACGGCGTTGAGCTGACGGTGCGCGACGATCTGGCGCTGGTTGCGGTGCAAGGCCCACAGGCCAAAGAGCGCGCCGCCACTTTATTTACCCCGGAACAGAAACAGGCGGTGGAAGGCATGAAGCCCTTCTTCGGCGTGCAGGCGGGGGATCTGTTTATTGCGACCACCGGCTATACCGGTGAAGCAGGCTATGAAATTGCCCTGCCGAAAGAGCAGGTCGTCGATTTCTGGCAGCAACTGCTGGCCGCAGGGGTAAAACCTGCCGGTCTTGGCGCGCGGGATACCCTGCGTCTGGAAGCTGGTATGAACCTCTACGGCCAGGAAATGGACGAAGGCGTTTCGCCATTAGCCGCCAATATGGGCTGGACCGTGGCCTGGGAACCGCAGGATCGCCAGTTTATTGGCCGTGAAGCGCTGGAGCAGCAGCGTGAAAAAGGCACTGAACAACTGGTCGGCTTGATCATGACGGAAAAAGGCGTATTACGTAATGAACTGCCGGTGCATTTCACCGATGCGCAGGGTCAGCCGCAGGTTGGCGTGATCACCAGCGGTTCCTTCTCACCGACCCTGGGCTTCAGCATTGCGCTGGCCAGGGTTCCAGCCGGTATTGGTGAGCAGGCTATCGTGCAGATCCGTAACCGTGAAATGCCAGTGAAGGTCTGTAAGCCAGGTTTTGTGCGTGCCGGTAAGTCACTGATCAATTAGTTTTTATTCTTCGAAGGAGTAACAGGCCAATGAGCAATGTGCCAACAGAATTGAAATACGCCACCTCCCATGAGTGGGTGCGTGACGCAGGCAACGGCGAATACGTTGTAGGTATTACCGAACACGCGCAGGAACTGCTGGGCGATATGGTATTTGTCGATCTGCCGGAAGTCGGCACTACCGTTTCCGCGGGTGATGACTGTGCCGTTGCGGAGTCGGTCAAGGCCGCTTCCGATATTTACGCGCCAATCAGCGGTGAAATCATCGCGGTTAACGGCGAACTGGAAAGCTCCCCGGAGCTGGTCAACAGCGAACCGTACGGCGAAGGCTGGCTGTTCCGCATCAAGGCAAGCGATGCGTCAGAGCTGGACAAGCTGCTGGATGCCGGTGCTTACCAGGCTTCCATCGACGAATAAGCCCTATCACGCCCCACCCTCATGTGGGGCGTTTTGCAGTTCAGGCTATATCCCGTACCCCGCAAGCATTCAGGAATTTGTAGCAATGACTCAGACACTCAGCCAACTTGAACACAGCGAAGCGTTCATCGAACGCCACATCGGCTCTTCTGCAGAGCAACAGCAGCAGATGTTGGAAGCGGTGGGCGCTCGCTCGCTCAGCGCGCTGATCCAACAGATTGTGCCAGCCGATATTCAACTGCCAGGGCCTCCGCCGGTAGGCGATGCGGCGACGGAGCATCAGGCGCTGGCCGAACTGAAGGCGATTGCCTCGCAGAATCAGCGCTACAAATCCTATATCGGTATGGGCTACAGCGCGGTGCTGACGCCGCCGGTGATCCTGCGCAACATGCTGGAAAACCCAGGCTGGTACACCGCTTATACGCCTTATCAGCCAGAAGTGTCACAAGGCCGCCTTGAGGCACTGCTCAACTTCCAGACCGTGACCCTAGATCTGACCGGGCTGGATCTGGCCTCCGCTTCCTTGCTGGATGAAGCTACCGCTGCCGCAGAAGCGATGGCGTTGGCCAAACGTGCCAGCAAACTGAAAGACGCCAACCGCTTCTTTGTAGCTGACGATGTGCACCCGCAAACTCTGGACGTAGTTCGTACCCGTGCCGAGACCTTTGGTTTCGATGTGATCGTCGACAAACCGGCGAAGGTGCTGGAGCTACAAGGCGTTTTCGGCGTGTTGCTGCAACAGGTTGGCACCACGGGTGAACTGCACGATTACAGCGCCCTGCTGGCAGAGCTGAAAACGCGCAAAATCGTCACCAGCATGGCAGCCGATATCATGGCGCTGGTGCTGCTGACGGCACCGGGCAAGCAAGGGGCCGATGTGGTATTTGGTTCTGCGCAACGCTTCGGTGTGCCAATGGGCTACGGTGGCCCACACGCGGCGTTCTTCGCCTGCCGTGACGAATTCAAACGCTCGATGCCGGGCCGTATCATCGGCGTGTCCCGCGACGCTGCCGGTAATACCGCGCTGCGCATGGCGATGCAAACCCGTGAACAACATATCCGCCGCGAAAAGGCCAACTCGAATATCTGTACCTCGCAGGTGCTGCTGGCCAACATCGCCAGCCTGTATGCGGTGTACCATGGTCCACAAGGTCTGCAACGTATCGCCGGGCGCATCCATCGCCTGACCGATATCCTGGCTGCTGGCCTGCAACAAGCGGGTCTGTCACTGCGCCATAAAACCTGGTTCGATACCCTGACCGTGGAAGTGAAAGACAAAGCCGCGGTACTGGAACGCGCACTGGGCTTCGGTATCAACCTGCGCACGGATATCCACGGAGCCGTTGGCATCACGCTGGATGAAGCCACTTCCCGTGAAGACGTGCAGACGCTGTTTGCCCTGTTGGCAGGCGATAACCACGGCCTGGATATCGATGCGCTGGACGCGGCCGTGAGCAACAACAGCCAGTCGATCCCGGCGGCCATGCTGCGCAAAGATCCGATCCTCACGCATCCGGTATTTAACCGCTATCACAGCGAAACCGAGATGATGCGCTATATGCACCGCCTGGAGCGTAAAGATCTGGCGCTGAACCAGGCGATGATCCCGCTGGGCTCCTGCACCATGAAGCTGAACGCTGCCGCAGAGATGATCCCGATCACCTGGCCCGAGTTCTCTGAACTGCACCCGTTCTGCCCACCAGAGCAGGCGGCAGGCTATCAACTGATGATTGGGCAACTCTCCCAGTGGCTGGTGCAACTGACCGGTTATGATGCAGTGTGCATGCAGCCTAACTCGGGCGCACAAGGCGAATATGCTGGCCTGCTGGCGATCCGTCGTTACCACGAAAGCCGCAACGAGGCTGGGCGTAATATCTGCCTGATCCCGAGCTCGGCGCACGGTACCAACCCGGCTTCCGCTCAGATGGCGGGCATGGGCGTGGTGGTGGTGGCCTGTGACAAGAACGGCAACATCGATCTGCACGATCTGCGGGTCAAGGCCGAGCAGGCCGGGGAAGCTCTTTCCTGCATCATGGTCACCTACCCGTCGACCCATGGCGTGTATGAAGAAACCATTCGTGAAGTGTGCCAGATCGTGCATCAGTTTGGCGGTCAGGTGTATCTGGACGGTGCCAACATGAACGCACAGGTGGGGATCACCACGCCGGGCTATATCGGCGCGGATGTGTCACACCTCAACCTGCATAAAACCTTCTGTATCCCTCACGGCGGTGGCGGCCCAGGCATGGGGCCAATCGGTGTGAAAGCGCACCTGGCACCGTTCGTTCCAGGCCACAGCGTGGTGCAGATTGACGGCGTTACCACTCAGCAGGGCGCGGTTTCTGCCGCACCGTTCGGCAGCGCCTCTATCTTGCCAATCAGCTGGATGTATATCCGCATGATGGGCGCGGAAGGGCTGAAGCAGGCCAGCCAGGTGGCGATCCTCAACGCCAACTACATCGCAACCCGCCTGAAAGACGCTTATCCGGTGCTGTATACCGGCCGCGATCACCGCGTGGCGCACGAATGTATTCTGGATATCCGTCCGTTGAAAGAAGAGACCGGTATCAGCGAAATGGACATTGCCAAACGCCTGATCGACTATGGTTTCCATGCGCCGACCATGTCGTTCCCGGTGGCGGGTACGCTGATGGTTGAGCCGACCGAATCGGAAAACAAAGTGGAGCTGGATCGCTTTATCGAGGCGATGCTGGCGATCCGCAGCGAAATCGACCGTGTACAAAAGGGCGAGTGGCCACTGGAAGACAACCCATTGGTGAATGCACCACACGTGCAGGCCGAACTGGTCAGCGACTGGCAGCACGCTTACAGCCGCGAGCTGGCGGTGTTCCCAATTGCCGGTGTGCGTGAGAATAAATACTGGCCGAGCGTGAAGCGCCTGGATGATGTCTACGGCGATCGCAATCTGTTCTGCTCTTGCGTACCAATGAGCGATTACGAATAGCACCATCCGCCAACATGATGATCGAGGGACACTGCCATCATGGCGTGTCCCTTTTTTATTGCAGCGTATCAGTGATTAACGAGTCTCCACCACGGAACAAGGAAACGGTATGAAAGCGGCAGTCGTCAATACGTTAGGTCAGGTACCCCAGTTAGGCGTTTTCACGCCACCACAACCGCTGGCCGATGAAGTGGCTATTGAGGTGATGGTTGCCGGCATCAAACAGCTGGATCGCGCTATTGTGGCCGGAAAGCATTATTCCAGCCCGAAGGATCTGCCGTTTGTGCCGGGAACTGATGGCGTAGGCAGAACGCCAGATGGGCAACGGGTGTACTTTGCCTCTTTTCGCCAGCCACACGGTGCGCTGGCCGAACATACCGTGGCCTCATGGACGGTACCGGTGCCCGATTCGCTAGATGATGCGACTGCCGCAGCGTTGATCAATCCGGCGCTGGCAGCGTGGTTGCCGCTGTTCTGGCGAGCCAATGTCCAGCCAGGGGAAACCGTCCTGATCATCGGCGCGACCGGGACATCGGGTAAACTTGCGGTTGCAGCGGCGCGTCAAGCCGGTGCCGGGCGGATCGTCGCTGCCGGGCGGCGTCAGAGCGTGCTGGATGAGCTGAAGGTGGATGCTACGGTGGATCTGAGCCTTGAGGGGCTGGCGCTACAACAGGCCTTTACCGCCGCAGCCGGGCCGCAGGGTTATGACGTAGTGGTGGACTACATTTGGGGACCGGCGACGGAGGCGCTGCTGGCGACCTTCAACAATCACGATCTCTCTTCCCATACTGGTGGCCAAGGCATCCGGCTGGTGAACGTGGGGTCAATGGCCGGGCCAAACATTACCTTACCTGCGGCGGTGCTACGAAGTACGCAGTTGCAGATCCTGGGCAGCGGAACGGGCAACTTTCCGCCGATCCCGCAGTTGAAAAGCATCGTGGCCGATATTCTGGCGCTGGCGGCCGCAGGTAAAATCAGTGTCGATACCCAGGAACATGCCTTTGCCGATATTGCCGACGCGTGGGATATCAACAAGCAAAGCGATACCCGTTCGGTGATCCGCATCCGTGATTAGAGCGTATCCACGCATAAGGAACCGTATGACCAAGGTTGCATTAGTTACCGGCGCTAGCCGGGGCATAGGCCGCGCGACGGCATTATTATTAGCCCAGCAGGGCTATGCGGTAGGCGTCAATTATCTGCGCGATAGTGCGGCAGCGGAGCAGGTGGTGGCTCAGATCCGCCAACAGGGCGGCAAAGCGTTAGCTCTGCGGGCAGATATTGCCGACGAAGCGGAAGTGATGGCGATGTTTGCCGAACTGGAGACCACGCTGGGACCCCTCGATGCACTGGTCAACAACGCGGGTATTCTCTTCCAACAGGCGAGTATCGAGCAACTCACCGCCGAGCGGATCAACAAGGTGCTGACGACTAACGTCACCGGGTATTTTCTTTGCTGTCGCGAGGCGGTTAAACGCATGGCGCTGCGCCACGGCGGGCAGGGTGGGGCGATTGTTAACGTCTCTTCTGCTGCGTCTCGCCTGGGGGCACCGTGGGAATATATCGACTATGCGGCATCAAAAGGGGCGGTGGATACGTTGACGACCGGCCTGGCGTTGGAAGTGGCCGCACAGGGGATACGCGTCAACTGTGTCAGACCGGGTTGTATTTACACCGAGATGCACGCCAGCGGCGGTGAACCGGGTCGTGTCGATCGGGTGAAGTCGGCGTTGCCAATGCAACGGGGCGGTCAGCCGGAAGAAGTGGCGCAAGCCGTCGCCTGGTTGCTCTCCGATGCGGCTTCCTACGTGACCGGCAGCTTTATCGAGGCGGCGGGCGGGCGTTAATATTCCCCTCACCCCAACCCTCCCAAAGGGTGAGGGAGTTGCAACGGTGTCGTGGTGGAGTGTGGTGGCCAGGTAGATTTCTGCAACCGCTAACGAACTCGATCGGTCCCCTCTCCTTGTGGGAGAGGGTTAGGGTGAGGGCATTACTTCAGCCAGCCTTTACGCTGCGCATCCTGCAAGTGCTGCTCTAAGTGCTTCCACAGTTCCGGATGGATATCTGCAATCATCGCATTGCGATTCAACACCTGCTCCAGGCTAACGTTATTTTCTACCCAGCTCTGGCCTTCATTATGCAGGTTCATCAGCATCGGCATAGAGCGATCCAGCACCAGCGCAAAGCGGGCATCGGCGCTTTCGCCCTCTTCATACTCCTGCCACAGCGCGGTGAACACCCCACGCTGAGGTTCCGGCAACAGACCGAACAGGCGTTTGGCTGCGGCAACTTCCTGATCGTGGATCGCCGCGCGAGCCGCCAGATCGTAGACAAAAACATCACCCGCATCGATCTCGACGATGTCGTGCAGCAGGGCCATCTGGATCACGCGCTGAATATCTACCGCATCACCGGCATAGGGAGCCAGGCTCAGGGCCGCAATGGCAAAGTGCCAACTGTGCTCGGCCGAGTTTTCCTGACGCTGGGTGCCCAACACCTTGGTACGGCGCTGAACGCTTTTCAGTTTATCGATTTCCATCAAAAATTGGATAACTTGAGTCATGGAGCCAAAGTCTAAGGCGGGTACAGCGGATGACATGGTACGAACCTCGAGGTGAATGATGGGAGAACCCGTTGTCTTTCAAGCTAACTGAAATACTTAGGGTGCAAAGCTTGTCGATTGTAGCCTATCGGGCTGGGGATATCATGTTAGCGCGATGTTACAAGCGTACACAGTTTTATTTTAGCGTACACGTGTACACTGGAATCATTCTCAGCTACTCTCATCTGCGGTTATTTCGCACAATATGCGTTAGTTTTGAGAGGTTGCGAGTTATGGGAAGAACGGATGAAGTGAAAACCGGGGCCGACGAGTTGCCAGTCACGGCTTATCCATGGGCAGAGGAAATTGCCAACAGTATCAGCCACGGCATCGGATTGGTGTTTGGCATTGTCGGTTTGGTGTTGTTATTGGTCCAGGCGGTAAACGCCGGAGCCGGGGTGACGGCCATTACCAGCTACAGCCTGTATGGCGGCAGCATGATCCTGCTGTTCCTGGCCTCCACGCTGTATCACGCCATTCCGCATCAGAGAGCCAAACACTGGCTGAAAAAATTTGACCACTGTGCCATCTACCTGTTGATCGCCGGAACCTATACGCCGTTTCTGCTGGTGGGGTTGGATTCACCGTTGGCGAGAGGGCTGATGGCGGTGATTTGGGGGCTGGCACTGTTCGGGGTGATTTTCAAACTGGCGTTCGCGCACCGTTTTGAGGTGCTGTCGCTGGTGACTTACCTGACCATGGGCTGGCTTTCGTTGATCGTTATCTACCAACTGGCAATGCGCCTGGAGGTGGGCGGGGTGACGTTGTTGGCGGTGGGCGGCGTGGTGTATACGTTAGGGGTGATTTTCTACGCGTCGAAACGTTTTCGCTTCGGCCATGCGATCTGGCACGGTTTTGTGCTAGGTGGCAGCGTGTGCCACTTTATGGCGATCTACCTTTACGTCTAACTTGCTCATTTTGTTGTTGATATATTGCTAAAGCGTTTCTTTTGAGTTAAAAAAGAGGCGCTTGCTTCTTACGGGTATCCAGCAAGCCTGATTGTCCATTTCTGAGCCCGCCATACTCCTGGTTTTCAAGCTACAGGGGGTGGCTGCGCTTGCTGCCTGACCTGCATCTTGAGATCCATGGGGTAGATTGCACCTCCCGGTGCCTTTTTACATTACCCAGGACTCATTACCATGATCGTTCGCCTTTCCAAAGCGCTGCTGGTCTGCGCTATCGCACTCTTTGCCTCACTGGTGGCCTTTGGCAATATCACCGATTACGGCACCAACTTTGCTTTTGTTCGTCATGTTTTTCTAATGGATACGATATTCCCTGATGCCACTATCACCTATCGTGCGATCCAGTCGCCGTGGCTGCATCAAGTGGGGTATATCGGTATTATTGCATTGGAAACCCTGACCGCGGTGTTGTGCTGGATTGGTGGCATACGCCTGCTGTGTGGCCTGAAATTGCCCGCGGTGAGGTTTAATCGTGCCAAGGCGATGGCTATTGCGGGTTTGACACTGGGCTTCCTTACCTGGCAGGTCGCCTTTATGTCCGTCGGCGGTGAGTGGTTTGGCATGTGGATGTCAAAACAGTGGAACGGAGTGCCCGATGCGTTCCGCTTCTTTGTCACCATTTTGCTGGTGCTGATTTATCTGGTGCCGCGTGATGGGGAATTGGGCGAATAACTCGTCATTTGGCCGCAGGCGCGATGCCTGCGGCCAAAGCGATTACTTCTCATCTGCCAGTGAGTAAGGCAGAGGTTTGATGGCGAGCTGGCTGCTGACGTCATCGCGCACACGCAGCACGCTATCCGCTTCCAGATCGTTATTCATCACCACCTGTACCCACAGCGTTCCGTCAGCCAGTGCGCTGGCCGCCAGCACGGTACCGGTACGGCGCCAGTTGTCACCCAGCTTCAACTCCAAATCGTCACCGGCCTGTGGAACCTGGCTGGCGGTACCTTCCAGCCAATACAGGGCGCGCTTGTTCGCTCCCCGGAACTTGGCGCGAGCCACCATTTCCTGCCCGGTATAGCAGCCTTTACTGAAACTGATGCCTGCCAGCGCTTGTAGATTGGTAGCCTGCGGGATCAGTTGTGCGCTATTAGGTGCATCAATCACCGGGTAACCGGCTTCGATATCCAGCGCCAGCCATTGGCGGCTGTCGTTCAGCTCTGCCTGCCCATCCAGTTTAGCGATGAGTTGAGCGGCGGTTTCTGCCGTGGTAATCAACATAAAACGTTCCGCTGGCAGAGCAAAGTGCAGCAAGGTCGTGTCGCCGTCCTGCACAACTTGATGTTCCGCATCAGGCAGGGTGGTGAACACCTGCGCCAATGCGGCACGCGCCTGCTGACCGGCGAGACCCAGCAGCACCGCATCGCTGTCTGCTGCGATGGTGATCTTGGAGAACACCGCGTATTTCTTTATTTCAGCCAGTTGGCTATCCAGCACGCTGCGGCGCTCAAGATAGGCAAAGCCTTCACCGTGGTGGAATAAGCGCAGGTTGCTCCACATTTTGCCTTTGGCATCGCAATGGCCGCACAGCACGTGTTGATCGGCCGCCAGCTTATCGATGTCGGCCGTCACCTGGCCTTGAAGATATTTCACCGTGTCTGGCCCGTTCAGCCGCACCAAGGCCCAATCTTCCAGTGAGATCAGCGTCAGTGGCAGATGGGAAGAGGCGGAAGGTTGACGGGATGAAAAAGGAATATTGCACGCCATAATCGGTTCCTGCTGCATGTTTAGCATACCTGTTGGGGTTGCTACCATGGTAAAAGAGGTGGCTGGCTTTGCAAACAGTTATTACCAGGCAGCGCTTTTTTTGACATTTTTCGCTTTGTTGAGTGAACGCCCTTCCCGGCGAGTATGTCAAATTGTTACTCTAGGCACTTACGGCCAACGATACCCAATGTTACCCAAATCGTTGGCTGATGGAATTAAATTGCACGCGTGTTGCCATACCAAGTGTCGGTTGCCCAAGAGCATGGCAAGCCATGCCGAAAAGAGGTTAGTCATAACAACATGGATATTAACAATAAAGCACGTATTCACTGGGCCTGCCGTCGCGGCATGCGCGAGCTGGATATCTCGATCATGCCGTTTTTCGAACATGAATACGATACGCTGAGTGATGCAGACAAGGCCGTATTCATCCGCTTGCTCGAAAGTGACGATCCCGATTTGTTCAACTGGCTGATGAATCATGGTACTCCGCAGGATCAAGAGCTGCAGAGAATGGTATCCCTGATCCAAACGCGAAATAAAGCCCGTGGCCCAGTGGCGATGTGATGTCCGCGTTTCCTGGCGTACCCAGTTAGTCTCGCTGCTGACCCACGGCCTACTGATCTTGCTGATCCTGATTGCCCCGTGGCCGGAAGGCTATGGTTTGATGTGGTTGGTGCTGTTGACGTTGGTGGTGTTTGAGTGCATTCGCAGCCAAAAGCGCATTGCATCCAGGCAGGGAGAACTGCGGTTGCTGGCTGAACGCCGGATTGAGTGGCATGGACAGGAATGGCTGATGGTGAAAAAGCCCTGGATGCCGGGGTTCGGTATTATTCTGTCGCTACAGCAGCTCAACGGCAAAAAACGCCAACGGCTGTGGTTGGCTTCGGATGCCATGAGCAAAGCGGATTGGCGCCAACTGCGTCAGCGGCTGCTGTTTGTGCAACCCGCTACCGACGAGGATCAACAATGAAACCGCTGCTTTGGCTGGTAGAGGACGAGCCCAGCATTGCGGATACGCTGATTTATACCCTGGAAAGCGAAGGCTTTCAGGTGCGTTGGTTTGAACGTGGCGAGCCTGCTTTGCAGGCTTTGCAACAGGGCCTGCCGGCGTTGGTGATCCTCGACGTCGGCCTGCCCGATATCAACGGTTTTGAGCTGTGCCGTCGGCTGCTGGCGCAGGCGGTGGATTTACCGATCCTGTTTCTTACCGCCCGCAGCGGCGAACTCGATCGCCTGATCGGGCTGGAAATCGGTGCCGATGACTATGTTGCCAAACCCTTCTCCCCGCGCGAGGTGAGCGCCCGCGTGCGCACCATCCTGCGGCGTTTACACAAACAGCAGCGCTTGCAGCAGCCAGCCTTGTATCATTTTGGTGCCTTCAGCCTGGATGAAGAGGGGGCTACGATCTGTTATCACCAGCAGCCGCTGTTGCTGACTCGCTATGAATTCCTGCTGTTGAAAACCCTGTTGCAGGCGCCTGGCCGGGTGTTCTCCCGCCAGCAACTGATGGACATCGTCTGGGCCCAGGCGGAAGAGAGCCTGGATCGCACCGTCGATACCCATATCAAAACACTGCGTGCCAAACTGCGGGCGATTGATGCCGCAGAGCCGCCGATCCATACCCATCGTGGTTTAGGCTACAGCGTGAGCCGCCAGCCATGAGGATTGGCCTGCGCCTGCTGCTGGGCTATTTCCTGATTGTGGCAGTGGCGGGCTATTTCGTGTTGAGCATCTTTGTACAAGAGGTGAAACCCGGTGTACGGCGTGCCACCGAAGGTACGCTGGTGGATACTGCCAACCTGCTGGCACAGGTGGCGCGGCTGGATATGAGGCGCGGGGATGCGGCCAAAGGCCAATTGGCGCAGGCCATCGCCCAGCTTAATCAGCGGCCTATCGGGGCCAATATCGCCGGGATCCGTAAAGATCGCAACGAATACCGCGTCTATGTTACCGATGGGCGCGGCAAGGTGATTTTTGATTCATCGGGTCAGGCGCTGGGGCAGGATTACTCCCGCTGGAACGATGTCTATCTGACATTACGCGGCCAGTACGGTGCGCGCAGTACCCGGACGATTGCCGATGATGAGAGCAGCTCGGTGATGTACGTGGCCGCTCCGGTGATCGATCAAGGGCAGATTATCGGCGTACTGAGCGTGGGTAAACCCAACAGCTCGATGGCTCCGGTGATCCGCCGCAGCGAGCGGCGTATTTTGCTGGCGGGCGCGGTGTTGCTGGGGATTGCGCTGGCTATCGGCCTGGGGTTTGTCTGGTGGATTAACCGTTCGATCAACCGCCTGGTGCGCTATGCCGACGGGGTAGCACACGGCGAGGCGGTGCCATTGCCACGTATGGGCAGCGTAGAGCTGACTCAACTGGCGCAGGCGCTGGAAAGCATGCGCATGAAGCTGGAAGGCAAAGCCTATATTGAACAGTATGTGCATACGCTGACTCACGAATTGAAAAGCCCATTGGCGGCGATCCGTGGTGCGGCGGAACTCCTCCAGGAATCACCCCCTCCGGCGACGGCAAAACGTTTTCTGACCAACATCGAACAGCAGAGCGCGCGCATCCAACAATTGGTCGACAAGCTGCTGGTTCAGGCACAGCTGGAAAGCCGGCCCGGATTGGAATTGGCTCCGGTGGCGTTGGTGCCTTTGCTGCGGCAGATCGTCGCGGGTAAAGAGGCTCAGGCAGCACAGCGTGGCGTGACGATCAAACTGGGTGAACTGGCGGAGGCGACCTTGGTCGGCGATGCCTTCTTGCTGGGGCAGGCGCTAAGCAATCTGCTGGATAACGCCCTGGATTTCACCCCGGCGGGCGGTACGGTCAGCATTGACAGCGAACGCTCGGATCATCATTACCAGATTACCCTTTGTGATACCGGTAGCGGCATTCCTGACTATGCGCTGGATAAGGTGTTTGAACGCTTCTATTCGCTGGCGCGGGAAGATAAACCCAAGAGCAGCGGCCTGGGTCTGAACTTCGTGCAGGAAGTGGCGCGCCTGCATCGTGGCACCATTCGTTTGCAAAACAATCAACCCACTGGCGCGCAGGCAATCTTCACTTTACCACTCTGAATGCCATTTATTGCCCACACTTCACCTTCCCTTCACACAACCACATTCTGATTTCACTTGCCGGCTCTATCGTAGCGTCATTACCTACAAGGAGTCTGCGACGATGTTTAAATCGGTACTGTTTTGGAAAATAACCACCCTGCTGGGATTGATGATCCTGATGATGATCCCGGTGGGTCAGCTAATGGATGTGGTACAGGAGCGCAGCGGCTATCGCCAGAGCGTGGTGGGGCAAGTGAGCGAGAGCACCAGCCGGGCGCAGCGCATTCTTGGGCCGCTGATCGTGATCCCGTACACCTTGCGTGAAGAGAAGAAGAACGAAAAAGGCGAGGTTGAGGTACAGATCAAACGCTACCAACGCTTTGCTTTGCCGGAGTCTCTGGTGGTCAACGGCAAACCTAACGTTGAAATTCGCAAGCTGGGTATCTATCAGACTCAGGTTTACCAGGGACCATTGGATTTCCAGGTGAAATTCGCCCAACCCGATCTGGCAGATCTGCAACACAGCAGCATCACGATCGGCCAACCCTTCCTGGCAGTATCGCTGAGTGACTCCCGAGGTATCAAAAGCATTTCTGCCCTCAACGGGATTCAACAGCAGGCCAAGTTTGAGCCGGGCACCTTGATAAGTGGGCTTTCTCAGGGGATCCATGCGCCGCTGGCCTTGGCCTCGTTGCAGAAAGAAGGGCTAACAGCCGATTTTACGCTGAACCTGGCGGGGACCAGCAGCTTGTCTCTGGTGCCGGTGGGGCGCAGCTCCGAGCTGTTATTGCAAAGCAACTGGCCGCACCCGAACTTCCTCGGCAACTTCCTGCCGGACGAGCGCAAGGTGACCGATAGAGGTTTCACTGCCCGCTGGCGCAGCACCTGGTTTGCCAACAACATCAACAGCGCCTTCATGTATGACAACGGCATCATGGAAGAGGAAAAGTTACCGACCTTCACCACCAGCCTGATTGAGCCGGTCGATCATTATCAACTGACTGAACGGGCGGTGAAGTATGCGGTGCTGTTCCTGGGGCTGACGTTTATGGCGTTCTTCCTGTTCGAAACCCTGACTGGGCTGCGTGTGCACCCGATCCAATATCTGTTGGTCGGCGCGGCGCTAGTGTTGTTCTATCTGATCCTGCTGGCCTTCTCGGAGCATCTGGGGTTCGACGTGGCGTATTTGCTGGCGAGCGTGGCCTGTAGTGGACTGATTGCCTTCTACCTCAGTGCGGTGCTGCGTGGGATCAAGCGTGGCATGCTGTTTGCCGCCAGCTTGCTACTGTTGTATGGCATCCTGTATATGCTGTTGCAGTCGGAAGATAACGCGTTGGTATTAGGGTCGGTGCTGCTGTTCGGCATTCTGGCGGGCATCATGCTGCTGACACGCAAGCTGGACTGGTATCAGGTGGCCGACCCGGCTCGTTTGAAGGGCCATATCGCTGAACCAGAAACCGCTGAGACACCGGCCAGTAATGGCGAGAGCCGCTTCAGGTTGTGGAAATAAGGACTTTGTTGGGCGCGATATCGCGCCCATTTTCTTTTTACAGCAGAGGTTCCATCTCCAGCAGGATCTGTTCACACCACTGTTGCAGACGCTCTTCGCTCAAGTCGTATTGATTCACCTCATCCAGCGCCAGGCCAACAAAGTGTTTGCCGTCGGCGCTGAGCGGTTTGGGGCTGGTGAATTCAAAGCCGTCAATTGGCCAGAAACCGATAAACTGTACGCCCTGCGGGGCAAGCTGGTCGTGCAACATCCCCAGCGCATCCAGGAACCATTCGCCATAACCCAACTGATCGCCCATCCCATACATGGCGACTATCTTGCCTTTCAGGTCTAGTTCAGTCAGTTGCGGCCAAATCGCTTCCCAATCCTCTTGCAGCTCACCAAAATCCCAGGTTGGAATACCCAGGATCAGGATGGAGTAGTCTTCCATCAGCTTGGGGGAAACGTCTTTCAGGTTGTGCAGGTCAACCAGGTCTTCACCCAGAATCTCACGGATTTTTTCTGCTGCCATCTCGGTGTAGCAGGTGCTGGAGCCGTAAAACAGACCAATCTTCATGTTTAAACCATTTATAATGCCGAGTGTAGAATTGCATCGAGTATACCTTAAGGCATAATGCCTGTGGTAAAAACGCAACCAAGAGAGGACCACGTGCAACAGCAAGATAGTGCGCTGATTGAGCAATTCCTGGATGCATTGTGGCTCGAACGCAATCTGGCAGAGAATACGCTGGCCTCTTATCGGCTCGATTTGCAGGCATTGGCCGGCTGGCTGGCCCCCAACAATCGCAACCTGTTACAGGCCGAAGCGCTGGATCTACAGGCCTTTCTCGCCGAGCGGGTAGAGGGTGGATATAAAGCGACCAGCTCCGCCCGGTTGCTCAGCGCGATGCGCCGCCTGTTCCAATATCTCAACCGTGAAAAAATGCGGGCGGATGATCCCACCGCGCTATTAGCCTCGCCCAAATTACCGCAGCGGTTACCCAAGGATCTGAGCGAAGCGCAGGTGGAGGCTTTGTTACAGGCTCCCTGTGTCGATCAGCCGTTGGAGTTGCGCGACAAGGCGATGCTGGAAGTGTTGTATGCCACCGGTTTGCGCGTGTCGGAGCTGGTAGGGTTGACCATCAGCGACGTTAGCCTGCGCCAGGGGGTGGTGCGGGTGATCGGTAAAGGCAACAAAGAGCGCCTGGTACCGCTGGGGGAAGAGGCGGTGTACTGGATCGAAAATTATCTGGAACACGGCAGGCCGTGGATGCTGAACGGCCAGACGTTGGACGTGCTGTTTCCCAGCAACCGTAGCCAGCAAATGACCCGACAGACGTTCTGGCATCGGATTAAACACTATGCGATCCTAGCCGGTATCGACAGCGAACGACTGTCTCCGCATGTGCTACGCCACGCTTTCGCCACCCATTTACTGAACCATGGGGCCGATCTTCGTGTCGTACAGATGTTATTGGGGCATAGCGACCTCTCAACCACACAAATTTATACCCATGTAGCCACTGAAAGATTGAAACAGCTACATCAACAGCATCACCCGCGCGGCTGACGCGCAGGGATCGAAAGGATTGGAAGAATGAAAAAAGGTTTAATGCTGCTCTCCCTGCTGGTGGCTTCGGTTACCGGCGCGGCTCATGCTGACGATGCAGCTATTCACAAAGCGCTCGGTAGCCTGGGCATCAAGCAGGCGGACGTGCAAGACTCACCGGTTGCCGGTTTGAAAACCGTGCTGACCGAAGGCGGCACGCTGTACGTGACGGAAGATGGCAAACACGTGTTGCAAGGGCCGTTGTATGACGTCAGCGGCAGTGAGCCAATCAATGTGACTAACCAACTGTTGATGACCCGCCTAGAAGCGCTGAAAGATCAGATGATCGTCTACAAAGCGGCGCAAGAGAAACACGTGATCACCGTGTTTACCGATATCACCTGCGGCTATTGCCACAAGCTGCACGAGCAGATGAAAGATTACAACGATCTGGGGATCACCGTACGCTATCTGGCGTTCCCGCGTCAGGGGTTGGAGTCTCAGGCAGAGAAAGACATGCGTTCTATCTGGTGTAGCGCTGACCGGGCTAAAGCCTTCGATGCCGCCATGAAGGGCGACGCAGTATCTCCAGCGACCTGTAAAACCGACATCAGCCAGCATTACGCGCTGGGCGTCCAGTTCGGCATTGGCGGCACGCCAGCCATCGTGCTGAAAAATGGCACGGTCATCCCAGGTTATCAGGGGCCGAAAGAGATGGCCGCGATGTTGGATGCGCATGCAGCCTCCGCAGCCAAGAAATAAGTTACGGTGAGTATCAAAACCCAATTACGCCGCCGCGAGGCGGCAGATGCCAGCCATTTACCCGCCAGTCTGCCACCGTTGCTGCGCCGTTTATATGCGTTGCGTGGGGTGCAGGGCGAGCAGGAGCTGGAGCGCAGCGTCAAGGGCATGCTGCCTTGGCAGCAACTGAGCGGTATCGATGCCGCAGTAGAGATATTGCAGCAGGCGTTGGCCGACGGCCGCCGTATTATGGTGGTGGGTGACTTTGACGCCGATGGAGCCACCAGTACCGCGCTGACGGTGCTGGCCCTGCGCAGCATGGGCTGTCGCTCGGTCGATTACCTGGTGCCTAACCGTTTTGAAGATGGCTATGGCCTGAGCCCGGAAGTGGTAGAGCAGGTGGCGGTACGCGGTGCCGAACTGATCCTCACGGTTGATAACGGCATTTCCTCTCATGCTGGCGTGGATGTTGCGCATGGCTTGGGGATGCAGGTGCTGGTTACCGATCACCACCTGCCGGGGGAAACCCTGCCCGCAGCGGAAGCGATCGTTAACCCGAACCTGCGTGACTGCGATTTCCCTTCCAAATCCCTGGCCGGTGTGGGCGTTGCCTTCTATCTGATGCTGGCGCTGCGTGCCAAGCTGCGTGATACCGGCTGGTTCGAACAACGCGGGTTGGCCATGCCAAACCTGGCCGAACTGTTGGATCTGGTGGCGCTGGGCACGGTGGCGGACGTGGTTCCGCTGGATGCCAACAACCGTATTCTGGTGTATCAGGGGCTGAACCGTATCCGGGCTGGCAAATGTCGGCCAGGCATTCGTGCTCTGCTGGAAGTGGCTAACCGTGATGCACGGCAATTGGCCGCCAGCGATCTTGGCTTTGCCCTTGGGCCACGGCTGAACGCGGCAGGGCGGTTGGACGATATGTCGATCGGTGTTGCCATGTTGTTGAGCGATGACATTGCCCAGGCACGTATGCTGGCCAACGATCTCGATGCCCTCAATCAGACCCGGCGTGAGATTGAGCAGGGTATGCAGGTGGAAGCGTTGGAGCTGTGCGATCGGCTGGAACGTACTACCACCGAACTGCCTTATGGGTTGGCGATGTACCACCCAGAGTGGCATCAGGGCGTGGTGGGCATTCTGGCTTCGCGTATCAAAGAGCGTTTTCATCGCCCGGTGATCGCTTTTGCCCCGGCGGGTGATGGCATCCTGAAAGGCTCTGGCCGTTCGGTGGCCGGCTTGCACATGCGTGATGCGCTCGAACGGCTCGATACCCTGAACCCAGGGCTGATGATGAAGTTCGGCGGCCACGCCATGGCGGCGGGTCTGTCGCTGGAAGAGGCCAAGTTTGACGAGTTCCGCCAACGCTTTGGCGATCTGGTGGGCGAATGGCTCGATCCGGCGATGCTGGAAGGGGTGATCTGGTCTGACGGCGAGCTGATGATGCAAGAGCTGACCCTGACCACCGCAGAACTGCTGCGTGAGGGCGGGCCGTGGGGGCAGGCGTTTCCTGAACCCACCTTTGACGGCAAGTTCCGCATCCTGCAACAGCGGTTGGTGGGTGAAAAACATCTGAAGCTGATGATCGAGCCGCTCGGCGGCGGCCCGCTGTTGGACGGTATCGCCTTCAACGTCGACACCACGCAGTGGCCGGACAGCAGCATCAAGGAAGTCGAATTGGCGTACAAGCTGGACGTCAACGAGTTCCGTGGTAATCGTAACGTGCAGTTGCTGATCCAACACCTCTGGCCGCGTTAATCCACCAGCCCCTCACCCTAGCCCTCTCCCATAGGGAGAGGGGACTTAACGTGCTACAAATTGACATCTGCGCCTACCTGCGGCCTCGGACTCGCCCCCTCTCCCTATCACTGTACCTAGGGCGTCCCTGGACGCTATATCGGGAGAGGGCTGGGGGTGAGGGGCGACGGATACCTTAACTGACAAGCATTACTCCCTGTGTGAGGGTTGAGGGGAAAGCATTAACCTGCGGCCCCCTAATCACTCATCCCCACAAAAACTAACCAACTCGCTATAAACTGGCCGCTGGATCCGCTAGAATTACCGGTTCCAATGGCATTTCGCCATCGACGACATCAACGTAAGAACGCAAAAAATCATGTTTGAAATTAATCCGGTAAAAAACCGCATTCAGGATCTGTCCGAGCGGACGGCCGTTCTCAGGGGGTATCTTTGACTATGATGCCAAGAAAGAACGCTTAGAAGAAGTCAACGCCGAGCTGGAACAGCCGGACGTTTGGAACGAACCTGAACGTGCACAGGCACTAGGCAAAGAGCGCTCGGCGCTGGAAGCCATTGTCGAAACCATCGATCAACTGGAACAGGGCTGTGAAGACGTCACCGGCCTGCTGGAACTGGCAGTCGAGGCGGAAGACGAAGACACCTTTAATGAGACAGTGGTTGAGCTCGATCAACTGAGCGCCAAGCTGGAGCAGCTAGAATTCCGTCGTATGTTCTCTGGTGAATACGACAGCGCGGACTGCTACCTGGATATCCAGGCCGGCTCCGGCGGCACCGAAGCACAGGACTGGGCCAGCATGCTGCTGCGCATGTACCTGCGTTGGGCGGAATCCAAAGGCTTTAAGACTGAAGTGATTGAAGAGTCCGACGGCGACGTCGCGGGCCTGAAATCGGCCACCATCAAGATTATCGGCGATTACGCGTTTGGCTGGTTACGTACTGAAACCGGCGTGCATCGCCTGGTACGCAAGAGCCCATTCGACTCCGGCGGTCGCCGCCATACCTCTTTCAGCTCGGTATTTATCTATCCGGAAGTGGATGACGATATCGATATCGACATCAACCCGGCGGATCTGCGCATTGACGTTTACCGCGCCTCCGGTGCCGGTGGTCAGCACGTCAACAAAACCGAGTCGGCGGTGCGTATTACCCACTTGCCAACCAACATTGTGGTGCAGTGCCAGAACGATCGCTCTCAGCATAAGAACAAGGATCAGGCATTCAAACAGCTGCGCGCCAAGCTGTATGAATACGAGATGCAAAAGAAAAATGCTGACAAGCAAATGCTGGAAGACAACAAGTCCGATATCGGCTGGGGCAGCCAGATCCGTTCTTACGTGCTGGACGATTCCCGCATCAAGGATTTGCGCACCAACGTAGAAACGCGTAACACGCAGGCCGTACTGGATGGCGACCTGGATAAATTCATTGAGGCAAGTTTGAAAGCCGGGTTATGAGGAACAGAAATGTCTGAGCAACAAGCACAAGGCGCCGAACAGGCGTTGGATCTCAACAACGAGCTGCAGTCACGCCGTGAAAAACTGGCCGCGCTGCGCGAGAACGGCATTGCGTTCCCGAACGACTTCCGTCGCGATACCACTTCCGACCAGCTGCATGCCGAATACGGCAGCAAAGAAAACGAAGAACTGGAATCACTGGGTATCGAAGTGACCGTGGCTGGCCGTATGATGACCCGCCGTATCATGGGTAAAGCTTCCTTCGTGACGCTGCAGGACATGGGCGGTCGTATTCAGCTCTACGTAGCGCGCGACGATCTGCCTGAAGGCCTTTACAACGAGCAGTTCAAGAAGTGGGACCTGGGCGATATCCTCGGCGCACGCGGTAAGCTGTTCAGAACCAAGACCGGCGAGCTGTCTATTCACTGCACCGAACTGCGTCTGCTGACCAAAGCACTGCGTCCGTTGCCAGACAAGTTCCACGGCCTGGCCGATCAGGAAACCCGTTATCGCCAGCGTTATCTGGATCTGATCGCCAACGAAGAATCGCGCAACACCTTCAAGATCCGTTCTCAGGTGATGGCAGCGATCCGTAACTTCATGGTGGGCAGAGGCTTTATGGAAGTCGAAACCCCGATGATGCAGGTGATCCCTGGTGGTGCGTCTGCTCGTCCGTTCGTTACGCACCACAACGCGCTGGACATCGACATGTACCTGCGTATCGCGCCAGAGCTGTATCTGAAGCGTTTGGTGGTGGGTGGCTTCGAGCGCGTGTTCGAAATCAACCGTAACTTCCGTAACGAAGGCGTTTCCCCACGTCATAACCCAGAGTTCACCATGATGGAACTCTATATGGCGTATGCGGATTATAAAGACCTGATCGAACTGACCGAGTCGCTGTTCCGTACGCTGGCGCAGGACGTGCTGGGCGATGCCAAGGTGCCTTATGGCGATGAAGTGTTCGACTTCGGCAAGCCGTTTGAAAAGCTGACCATGCGTGAAGCGATCAAGAAATACCGCCCGGAAACCAACCTCGACGATCTGAACGAGATGGCTAGCGCGGTAGCGATTGCCGAATCCATCGGCATCAAGGTTGAGAAGAGCTGGGGCCTGGGCCGTGTGGTTACCGAGATCTTCGAAGAGACTGCGGAAAGCCATCTGATCCAGCCAACCTTCATTACCGAATACCCGGCAGAGGTTTCTCCGCTGGCACGTCGTAACGATGAGAACCCGGAAATCACCGACCGTTTCGAATTCTTCATCGGCGGGCGTGAAATCGGTAACGGCTTCTCGGAGCTGAATGACGCAGAAGACCAGGCGCAGCGCTTTGCCGATCAGGTTAACGCGAAAGATGCCGGTGATGACGAAGCGATGTTCTACGACGAAGACTACGTCACCGCGCTGGAGCACGGCCTGCCGCCAACGGCTGGCCTGGGCATCGGTATCGACCGTATGGTGATGTTGTTGACCAACAGCCACACCATCCGTGACGTGATCCTGTTCCCGGCCATGCGCCCGAGCAAGTAACGTTCTGCGGTAAGTGATTAAACCGGTGCGGGTGACTGTGCCGGTTTTTTTTCGCCTGAAGCGAGTCGGTTGTTGCTAACCGCTTAAAACATCGGCAGTTACGCGTTATCTTCGCTTGCCCGGCGCGCATAACCGGTTATAATGCCAATCGCACACCTAAGCGGGTGTAGTTCAATGGTAGAACGGCAGCTTCCCAAGCTGCATACGAGGGTTCGATTCCCTTCACCCGCTCCAATAACTTCCTACGTTCTCTCAAGTTCTTCCAAATTTATCTAAGTTACCCTTTCTGTAATAGCCCGTTACCTTACCGACTCTAGTCATCGAGTTTTATCTGTTTCCTGTTTAGCCATCTGTTTTTGATGAGCCTCAACCAGTACTCGGTAGAGATGACCCACGCTAACATCGCGAATGACGTGTCTAGATGTGCCCCGTAGCAGGTAATTAACCAAAACCGATGACATCAGGCAGAGTGGGGCTCAATTAGTTTCCCCCTTGGCACGCAGGGATTTATTATTGTTATCAACGGCATTACGAACGCTGTTTTGGTCGGTATCAAAAATATCGTCAATAAACCACTGCCCATTTTCAGCCACCAAATTAAACCCGGTGGTGATAGTGCTACTGTCATCGCTAAAAGCGCGAAAGGTGACTGTGGCATGAGCTTTTTGATTATCGTTGGCGAGAACCGCTATCTTCGTCACTACCAGGTTCTGGTAATCCTGACACTGGCAGATCGGATCGGCACCAAGAAATCCCATATCGCCAGGTAAAGTTAACGCCTGATCCTCGTCCAATACCGCGATGAATGCCTGTGAGGCAATCCGCTGCGGGCCGTGTCCACCTAAGTGTGGGGTTGAGAGATCATCATTGCGATAGGTGTCGTAGATCCGTTGTAAAAAAACACTCGGATTTTCAACGGCCAACGTGGGCTGCGAGAATGCAGCAAACGAAAGGAGAGAAAAGCAAAACAAAGCCAAAACACGCATAGTTATCATCCCTTAATAGGTCTATATCCCTTAAACCAACCGATGCGGCGCTAGCCGAAGGGTTACCTTAGCGCTTTTATCTCTATCTGAATACTTCTTCAGCTCGGTAATACGCCCACTAACCGGATCGTGCTTGCCGTGCATCAGCACCACGGTTGAGAGTGTGCGATGAGGTTCTAGATTGCGATCGGATTTTTTTGTTCATCGCTGGAAACGGGCCGGGTGGAAAATTTATTATGCCCTCTATCGGATGGTGGTTGCGGTTCAAAACCTGTGAGTCGAGCATCCACTTACCATTCAATAGTGTAAATTATTAGAGGGCTATAAGTTGTTAGGCTGGTTGCTGAGTTTATTCATTTAGCCAAAATTCAATCTGTTGGCCATGTCGTTACCACCCATCCTGCCGCTATCATTGTGCATGCTGTAGCTTGGCTAATGATAGCGGCGATAATATAGAACATCTTGGCGGTAAGGCGTTACCGGTCATTTATAGATTGAACTCGTAATTCAGAATTAAGCGATGTCCTCGTCTTGCATAATTGCGCTGCGTCCGCCATCCATCACTATTGTGGTGCCCGCAATAAAACCCGCTTGATCGCTGGAGAGGAACAGACAAAGCTCGCCGACCTCTTCCGGGCGGCCTATGCGGCCAACAGGATGTTTTCTGATGGTTCTTTCACGTGCGAGGCGTGCATCCGGGTGCGAATCAAACCAGGCCTGATTGCCATCGGTATCAATAAAGCCGGGGGCAATGCCCACGGTACGAATTTCCGGCCCCCACTCAATGGTCAGGCTTTGCACCAACGACAGCAGGGCGCGTTTGCTGATGTTGTATGGCGCACAACCCGGCATGGTCGAGAACGCATGGTTGGAGGTGATCACCAGGATCGTGCCTTTACTTTTTTGCAGGGCAGGGCGAGCGCACTTCGCCAGGTACCAGTGGGAACGCAGGTTCAGATCGAAGTTATGCTCCCAATCGCTCTCTTCACAATCAATGCCTTTAAATACGTTTTTCCCAGCGTTGGACACCACCACATCGATGCGCCCAAACAGCGTTTCGGCATCCGTCACGAACTGTTTGATTTGCTCGGTTTGGGTCACGTCGACGGAGAAATAGAAAAAGCGATCGGGAAAGTCGGCCAGCATTTTTCTGGCTTGGCGCGCGCGCTCCAACGTAGAGAAGGCGCAGCCAATAACTATATCGCCATTGTTAAGATAGGTGTGCGCAATCGCATGGCCAATGCCCTGGCTGGTCCCGGTGATAATAACAACGCGAGCAGGTTTTAAACTCGTCATGGTAAGCCTCTTGCGGGCTGCGACTGCATCACAGCCCGGCAGTTAGAGTTGGAAGTCGGCGATAAAGGTGTCGATCAGCTTGTTGTCTTCGGCGGTCAACGCCCAGCCGGGGTGGCGGCAGTAATCGCTGGCGATGATATTGCGCCGCTGTAAAATGGTTTTTTCCACCTGAATAATGTATTCGCAATGGCCCATCCAGCGTTGGATATAGGGCAACAACGTCAGGTGCAGCGCCTCGGCCAACGCTTGCTCACCGCGCTGCCAGTGGCGATAGATCCGCACGTAGATTTCGCTAAATGAGCAGCCTGGCATGACTCCTTTCCCCCCCGCGGCCAGCATTTGCAGCATATACAGCCCGGCATAGCCATTCAGCACGCAGGCCTGTGGGGCATGGGCCAGGAATTCACGGGTGTATTCAACCGGCGGATTGCATTCGATTTTAAATACCGCATGCGGGTAGCGGGTTGCCACGGCGGCCAGTTGCTCCGGCGAAATTGACAGACCGGTCTCGCCGGGGGCGTACTGAACCATCACCGGAATATCCACGGCCTCCAGCACCGCGAAGATATGCTCCTGGATCGCCTGTGGCGAAGGTTGCAGGAAGAAGGGCGGCAGCAACATCAGTGCATCCACCCCCAGCGAGGCGTAGAAGCGTGCACGTTTCACCGCCACTTCGGTGCTGTGATCGGTGACCGACATAGCACGATACAGCGGGCTGCCAGCCAGCGTACTGACGAACAACTGCGCTAAACGATCGCGTTCCCGATCGTCAAGCTTTGGGAACTCGCTGGCGATGCCAAACAGCGTAGCTCCCTGCACCTGGGTGGTGGCAAGATGTTCCAGCAAGCGGACGAAACTGCCTTCATCAAGCTCGCCGCTGGAGGTAAACGGCATGGCCACGATGGGATTGACCCCGCAGATGTCCAGTGCGGCATAATGCTTGTTCATTGCTCGTCCTCCCGGTCTGCCAACACGGCGCCCTGTGCTGCCGGTAGCGCCCAACGGCGGTAAAGACGCAGGAAACCACGCGGGACTTCTTTATTCACCGGCTGCCATGTTGCGCGCCTGGCGGCCAGGATGTCTTCGCTGACGTGCAATGTCAGCGTACGGGTTGGGATATCAATGGAGATTTCGTCACCGTCTTCTACCAGCGCAAGTTCACCGCCATCCACCGCTTCCGGGGAAATGTGCCCGACGAACAGCCCGCGGTTGGAGCCGGAGAAGCGGCCATCGGTGATCAGCGCACAGCTATCAGACAGGCCCATACCTTCCAGCGACTTCATTGGCTTGTACATTTCAGGCATGCCGGGGCCGCCTTTCGGGCCTTCGTAACGTAATACCAGCACGCTACCGGGCTGGATACTGGCTGACATAATCGCGTCAACCGATTCCTGTTCGCTGTTAAACACCACCGCCGGGCCACGGAATACCATCAGGTTTTCTGGCACCGCAGCAGGTTTTACCACGCAGCCAAGTGGGGAAAGGTTACCGTGCAGTACAGCTACACCTGCCTCGTTACGCACTGGGATAGCCAAAGTATGGATCACTTCTGGGCGGCAGCTTGGCTTCACTTGTGCAATCAGTTCACCTTTGGTTTTGCCGGTAACGGTTAACGCATCCAGATCCATCAGCTTACGGATTTCGTACTCGACGGCCGGCACCCCGCCCGCTTCCCAGAAATCGATCATGTCATGTTCAGAAGCCGGGTAGAGGGCGGCAACCAGCGGCACATGGTGGCTTAACTCGTCAAAGGTGGAGAGCGGTAAATGCCCTAGCTCGGCTTCGTAGTGAATGGCCTGCAGGTGCAAAATGGCGTTGGTTGAACCGCCGGTGGCCAGCAGGTAGACAATCGCGTTACGTATCGACTCAGCAGTAATAATCTGGCGGGCGTTGACGCCGTCATAAACCAGCCTTACCGCCTGGCGGCCCGTTTCTACCGCACATTCACGGCGGGCTTTGGAGACGGCTGGCAGAGTGCTGCTGCCCGGTAAGCTCATTCCCAACACTTCGCCGATACAGCACATGGTATTGGCCGTGCCGTACATGGTGCAGGAACCCGGCCCCGGTTCGGCGATGTTTTCGATATGCGCGAACTCTTCTTCGCTGATCTCACCGCGCATTTTCCAGCCGATAGCCTCGGTAACGATATTGCCGTCCCAGTGCTTACCTTTATATTCTGCCGGATACATAGGCCCGCCGTTGACCATGATCGCCGGAATATCCAGCCGGGCCGCGGCCATCAGCATGGCTGGCACGATCTTGTCACAGGATCCCAACAGCACCATGCCATCGAAGCGATGAGCGCGCATCATGACCTCAATCGAGGCGGTGATCACTTCACGGGCGGCAAGAATATAGCGCATGCCAAGGTGCCCTTCGGCGATGCCATCGCAAGGGGCGATAGTGCCAAAGACCATGCCGATACCGCCAGCCTCCTCAATGCCTTCAAGCACCTTGGCCGTCAGTTCGTTCAGATTGGCGTGACCTGCCGTGGCGTTGGTGTAGCTGTTTACTACGGCAATGACCGGGCGGCGTAATTGCTCGTCGGTATGCCCCATGGATTTATACAACGCACGTTTCAGCGCGCCATTGTCCCCTTCGAGGATCGGGTTGAAATGCGTGCCACAGCTGGCACATCCTCCACATGCACTCATAGTTTCAATCTCTTTGTGACGTTAGCGACGAGGTGCCGCGTTAATGTTATGGGCAGTGCTGGAAGGCGTACTGCTCTGTTCAGGTAACACGAGAGTTTTTCTTGGATTCGCCAGCCGGGCAGGCAGGGCCAGGATCAGTGGGGCACAAAGCAGCAGGAAGCCCGCCAGGATATACAAGCCGGTATCGGTACGCCCGGTGGTATCCTTCAGCCAGCCGAGAACCGTGGGGCCAAAGAAGCCGGCAAGGTTACCGATCGAGTTGACGAAGGCGATCCCTGCGGCGGCGGCAGTGCCAGACAGCAACGCGCCAGGCAGGCTGATATAGGTTGGGATCAGTGCCAAGGTGCCGGACATCGCCACGCAGATCCACGTCATCATCCAGAAGGTGGAACCGCTGCAATAAGCGCTGAGAGCCAGCCCCACGCAGCCGATCATCGCCGGGATGGCGATATGCCAGCGGCGTTCCTGTTTCAGGTCGGAGTGGCGGCTGTTCCACACCATAAAGCAGGCACCAAAAATATAAGGTACGGCAGCCAGCAGCCCGATATGGAGGTCATCACTCACCCCAGAGCTTTTGATAATCGAAGGCAGCCAGAAGTTGATGCCGTAGTAGCCGATATTGAAGCTAAAGAACACCAGCGCCAGCAGCCAGACATAGCCGTTCGACAGCATACCTTTCAGGCTGCTATCCACTTTGCCCTGGTTGGCCAGCTCACGGTTGGCGGCATCCTTGGCCAGATCGTTGACGATCAGCTGTTTTTCACCATCGCTCAACCATTTGGCCGATTTTACATCGTTATCCAGATAGCGCAGCACCACGAAAGCCAGCAAGAATGACGGGACAGCCTCCACCAGGAACAGCCACTGCCAGTTATGCAGGCCATCGACGTTTTCGAAAAACTTGAGGATCGCACCGGAAAGCGGGCTACCGATAATGGTCGATAACGGCGTGACCAGAATAAACAGCCCCAGGGTGCGGGCCGAACGCCACGATGGGAACCAAAGCGTGAGATAAAATACGATACCCGGGAAGAAACCGGCTTCCGCCACGCCGAGTAAAAAACGCACGGTATAAAACTGGGTTGGCGTGGTGACAAACATCATCCCGGCGGAAAGCACCGCCCAGGTCACCATGATGCGGGCGATCCAGAAACGGGGACCGAAACGTTGCATCAGCAGGTTACTGGGCATCTCAAACAGAAAGTAGCCAATGAAGAAAATACCGGCTCCCAGGCCATAAACCGTATCGCTGAAGTTCAGCGCATCCTGCATATGCAGCTTGGCGAACCCGACGTTGACGCGGTCAAGATAGGCGAAGAAATAACACAAAATCAGAAACGGGATCAGCCGCCGAGTGACCTTGCTATACACCCGCGATTCTGCGGTGGGTTCCTGTGTTTTTTTCACTACTGGTGTATTCATTTTTATCTCCAGCAATCGGGTTTCTAAGCAGTAAGATGTGGGTTTGGTTGTTATTTTTTATTCTGCGGCGGCGGTTTGCCCTACCGGGCTGTTTTGTGGTTGGCCGATATCACGCAACGGCTTGCCACGCATCAGGTTGTTCTCGATATGTTCCAGCGAAATGTTTTTAGTCTCAGGGACGAACAGCAGAGTCAGCACGATACAAATCACGTTCAACACGCCGTACAGCCAAAACGTGTTATGGCTGCCGATGGTGTCGATGAGCGTCAGGAAGGTTGCGCCAATGATCATGTTGGCAATCCAGTTCGCCATGGTGGAGCAGGTGACGCCAAAATCACGGCCCGCGAGCGGTTGGATCTCGGAACACAGCACCCAAATCAACGGGCCAGCGCTCATGGCAAAGCCGGTAATAAACACCAGCAGCACGATCACGGCGGTGTATTGTTCCGTTGGATTGGCAATGCCGCTGTAGAACATGTAGCCAAGCATGCCCATGCAGATGGCCATGACGGAAAAGCCCAGCTTCAGGATCGGTTTACGCCCCCAGCGATCGACCAGGCCGATGGCGATAAAGGTGGCCAGCACGTTGGTTAGCCCGGCAATCACCGTGCCCCACATTTGCTCTTTAGTGGTGGAGAACCCGGCAATTTCGAAGATTTTAGGCGCGTAATACATGATCACCGTCATGCCGGTAAACTGCTGCATGAACTGGAGCAACACACCCAGGTAGGTCGAACGGCGAAAATCAGAGCTATGACGGAATAGCTGCCAGCCACGCTGCTTCATCTTCAAACTGTCACGGATCTGATTCAGTTCATCGGTGGCTTCTTTATCTGAGTTACGCAACAGTTGGAGGACTTTGGCTGCCAGTTCGTGACGATCTTTCATCGCCAGCCAGCGCGGGCTTTCCGGCAGCGTCAGTACCCCGATAAACAGCACCAGCGCCGGGAAGGTGATCACGCCAAGCATCCAGCGCCAGTGGCCGCCCGCACTCAGCGCGGTATCGGACAGGAAGGCGGCCAGAATGCCGATGGTGATCATCAATTGATACAGCGAAATCATGCTGCCGCGGATCCGCTCCGGAGCAATCTCAGACAGATAAAGTGGCGCAGTAAAGGAAGCAACCCCCACGGCCAGCCCTAATATAAAGCGGGAAACCGCGAGGATTTCCGTGCTGTGGGCAAGCGCACAGCCAACGGAACCGATCACAAACAGCACGGCTCCCAGCAACAGGCATTTTTTGCGGCCGAGCGATGAGGACATCGGGCCGCTACACAGGGCACCCAGTGCGGCACCAAACATCATGATGCTGACGACAATCTCTTGCTGATGGCTAGTTAAACCAAATTCATTGGCAATAAAAGGCAGGGCACCGGCGATGACTCCCATATCAAGACCAAACAGCAGTCCTGCGAGGGCTGCCAGAAAGCAAACGAGGATCGTTTGCGGGTTGGTCTTGGTAGGGCTAGATGCGTTGTCCATAATAACACCTTGATATTTATAATATTCTAAAGGTTAAACAACCCGGCTGGCTGACCAGTAAGTGTTGTCGCCATAGTAAGTAGTGCTCCATCCATCGCCGTTGGCCGCAACAGCCCGTCTCGAGCGGAGGTGATATACAGGTCGGAAAGTGTTGGGCCACCGAAGGTGCAACTGCTGGGTTGAACCACTGGTAAGGGCAGTTGCCCCAGTTCTGTCATCTGCATGCCGGATAGCTGATAGCGCACCAGTCGTGACTGGCCCCAGCGTGCATTGATTAACTGCCCGCAAACGCTGAGTGCGGAACCATCCGGCAGGCCGTCGACGCCATGTTCAATTAACTCACGGAGGTTTGCAGTGAACTTACCCGTGCAGTAAAAACGCTGCCGTAGTGAATCCGCGAACCACACATTTCCTGCATGCCAGTGCAAGGTATTGGGGACGAGTTGCCCCTTGAGTAAGGACTGTGGCGCTACGTCGCCTGCGGCAAAGCGGAACCAACCGCCGATAGCCTGTTCAGCCGTGGGATGCATGGTGCTGAACCATACGGATCCGTCTGGCGCAATGGCGGCTTCATTGGGCCGCGTACCACTGGCCTCGTCCGGATAAGCGCAAAGCCGGGCGGTAAACCGTCGGCGTGCATAGTCATACAGCTCAATGCCGTTGTGGCTGACGACCAGAAAGGTCTCTTGCTGGCTGGTCAGCAGTACCGCGCTGGTGAAAGGCGGCATGCTATGCACTTCGATGCGGGCGTCCTGCTCAGGCCAGTAGCGCAGCAACCGTTGCTGCAAAATATCTACCCACAGCAGCGACTGGCTGCGGGCACACCACACCGGTGTTTCACCCAGCTGTGCCCGATATTGCCCAATGGCTTTGAGGTTGCTGCTGAAGGTGTTGTTCATCTGATTATTCCGCGCATTCACGCCAGGCTAACTGATAGGCTTTTGCCCGTGCCCGCAGCGTTTCCATACTCATGCCCGCCTGATACAAACCGCCGCCCAGACCAAATCCGTTAGCTCCGGCCTGGATATAGCTGCGCATTTGCACTGCATCAGGCCGAATACCGCCGACCGGCAAGCAGGCGACATCGAGCGGTACCACGGCGCGGAAGGCTTTGGTG
Source organism: Serratia sp. (in: enterobacteria) (assembly GCF_051654945.1). Lineage (GTDB taxonomy): Bacteria > Pseudomonadota > Gammaproteobacteria > Enterobacterales > Enterobacteriaceae > Chania. The sequence continues at coordinate 34,321 of NZ_JBOFZA010000091.1, read as the reverse complement.
ATTTCCGGCGTGACATGTTCGGCCGGGAACAGCTTCAACGCGCTGGCACCGCTATCAATGGCGCTGAACGCTTCGCTCGGGGTCATCACGCCGGGCATGCTGATTAAACCCAGTTGGCTGGCGCGAACAATCACGGCTGGATTGCAGTTTGGGGCGATAATCAATTGCCCGCCGCATTCGGCGACCTGTTCCACCTGTGCAGGCTGCAACACGGTTCCTGCACCCACGTAGCCACGTTCGCCAACGACATCGCGCATCAGGCGAATCGACTCCAGCGGTGAGGGGCTATTTAGCGGTACTTCCAGATAACGAAAACCGCACTCCAGCAGGACTTCGGCGGCAGACACGGCTTGATCCGGCGTGATCCCTCGCAAGATGGCGACGAGTGGCAAAGGTTCCTGCCGCCACTGGGCAATAAACTGTGTCGAGTTCATAGTGGTATTCCTTAAAGCTGGCTGAAGAGGTGGCTGAGGCCATGAATAAAGCAGTCATCGCCATTGGCGATAAGCAGATCCCGCCCCATTTGATTGGCTGCCAGTTGATAGCGTGTGGTCAGCGAATTCGAACCGACAATCCAGGCTTGCAGCCCTGGTGATAACGCCAGGAGTTCGTAGCCAATCAACAAGCCGGAGAGATAGCTGTGGATCTCGGCTGCAGCTATCTCCCCGGCCAGGCGGCGGGTGCGCGCAGAGAAGATCAGGTGAGAGAACGGGGCTCCTCGCTGTGCGGTGGCAACGCCGAGTAAAAATGCGCCTTCGCTTTCGATCTGTTGTGGTAAAGCTCTGCCCAGAATGGAGTGCTGGCTTAGTAGCGAGAACAGTTCACCGGTCATAAAGGTTGAGAAGCTGGCGATCTGGCCGTGCTTCATCAGCACGTGCTTGCTGTGCGTGCCAGGTAGCAGAACGGTTTGCTCATCGGCAGGGTGCAATGCAGCCAGGCCCAGTAACTGAACTTCCTCACCGCGCATCACATCAGGCTGTAGATACTGGCTCATGCCGTTGACGCCGGGGATAATCCACGCCGGGCTGCCCCAGGGAGTGGTAAATGACAGCGTGCGTGACAGTAAATCTTCCGCCTCGCAGGGGAGCGGGGCATAGGCAACGTCATGCCAGCCTTGCTGTGAACCGACCATGCCAGCCATCACTATCGGCAGGGCCCCATGGTGCTCAAGCCACGGTTGCAGCAGGTGGTGAAGCGTGGTGGCAAACTGCCCATCCTCGACGGACAGCAGCCCGCAGGCTTGGTTAATGTGCTCGAGCTGTTCCCCTTCCTGCATCAGAAAAGCACGGAAGTTGGTGGTGCCCCAGTCTATGGCGATCCAATGTTTGCTCATATCAAGTAATACAACCAATGCAATCTTGTAATACAAGAATGCTAGAGCAAAAAGCAGGCGTTAACTGTGAGCCAGATCGAAATTAACTAAGCTGAGGTTTAAATGATGTGATTGAGCAGTTCGGGATTATCCTGCCAGATACGCTTTCTGGCGGCGTTGAGCAGGATGACACGCATTTGCTGGCGGGCGCTATCTACCCGTTTGAGGCGAATGGCCTCATACAGATCGAAGTGTTCGTCAACGGCAGCTTTGGTTTGGCGCACGTCTTTTTCCAGCGTTTGGTTAAAAGAAAGTACCATCGCGGCAGAAAGGGCGTTACCCAGTGCAATCAGGAAGGGGTTATGCGTCGCGCGTAATAGCGCCTGATGAAAGGCCAGATCGCCTTCTTCAAACAGCGATCGCTCGGCCTGTAGCTGCCCGTTACGCATCAGATTGAGCGCATCTTCCATGGCTGCCAGGTCATGCCCGTTGGCGTTGATCGCCGCCAGTGTCGCCATATTGGGTTCGAATATCAGGCGTGTCACCATCAACTGTTCGACCAATTTGGGGTCGACCTCGCCTTCTGCCAGCCAACCAAGCACGTCGACATCCAGCAGGCTCCATTGATCGCGATGATTGACCGTACTGCGCTTTTTGGCCTGAATCGAAATCAGCCCTTTGGCCGCCAGCACCTGCAGCGCGTTGCGCACCGAGGTTCTTGACACTTCATACTCGACGGCCAGTTCATTTTCCCCAGGTAAAGAAAGCCCCGGCTTAAGATCGCCATGCATGATACGGCGAGCCAGATGCTGGGTGACGGATTCGGAAATTGTAGACTGGGGAAGTTTCATTGCTGTCTCATTACACGCGGCCGAACTATGGCTACATAGTACGCTAAGGTCTTGGTATAGAGCTAATTATGTCACGCTTCCTGTTCGAGGTAACGTGCCAGGATGATAATAACGATGGGGCTGAAAATAATGCAAGGCCCTGCATGGGGGCAGGGCCTCAGTAGCTTAAAGCACAGTACCAGGAAGACGCTCTATTCTCGCCCCAGCCCGGCGAGCGGTTGCAGGCAGAATATTGGCTTTAGTCACATAGCCATCGGGATCCAGGCAGCGGTTAAGCTTACGTGCCTCCTCAAGGATAGTTTCATCCCAGTAAAGGCGTTTGCGTTGATCCCCCTGAGTGGTCAGCGTGGCCTCCATATCTCCGTCCAACGCCCGATAGCTGCGCCAGCAACCGGCTGGAACCGAAATCACCGAGCGCTCGGGGGCCACAATGGTCACTTCCTCTCCCTGCTGGTTATAAGTCACTGCCAGCGTCCCCTTAAAGACCATCAGCACCTGCACGCTTTCACAAAGATGACGCCCCACTTTGCGCGAATCGGCTAAACGTAGCCATTCCACCGAGAAGCCATGAGGGTTAACAATCGGTGGCGCGGCGTTGCGATCCTGCGAGATACCAAAGCCAATCACCGGTGCCATTTCACCGCCGTGCCCTGGCAGAACGGCATCCAGCAAGGCATCAGATGACCATTGGCGTTGTTCGCCAGTCACCGCCCTTCGCGCCATCTCCTCGATGGAGTAATCACGTAATTCCCGGATGCTGTCTTCGTCTAATGGCGGCAACAGATCGGCGGCCGCGGGCTGCGGATCTCCTGCGTTGACATCAATCAGCATGTTGTCCCGGCTCAGGTACAGCCCGTACTCTTTAGCCGCGTCCAGGATAGAAGGATGCCAGATGATCCCGCCGGTGCTGTCACCCCCCAACACCGTGTACACCATGCCGCAGGTATCTTCGGGGCTGACGTTGGTGAAGCCACGGAAGATCCAGGTGGGGATCGACAGTATTGCCGGAGCGCTGAATTCGGCCTGATGTTCACCGTTGGCTCCCCAGCGAAAACGCCAGGTGCCTTCGTGGATCAGGAACACCTCGGCGGTGAAGTGTAAATGCAGGTTATTGGTCACCCCTTTTGGCATGGCCGCCGCGCCGATGTTAAACCCGTGGGCTTCGGGGATATTCACCACCTGAGAGGCAGACTGCGTCACGCCCGGCCCAATAAAAGAGTAGTTTTGTTTGAGGTGGGAACCCGGCAACTTGCAGTCGATAAAGGCCACGCTGCACGACACCATATCTTGTGGACGCACCAGGCGGCATTCGGCTTCTTGCTGGTTCAACGTTACTGTTTTCATGTTGATGACTCCTGTTAATAACCCGATGCACCGCTGGTGGGCGCAGGTTTGCTATGGGTGGCGGCAATGGCCTCACGGGCGGCACGGCCTAGCTGCATGACGTCATTGGCGGGCGTCACCAACTGGAATCCCTGTGCCAGACGGGCAGCGGCGGCCTCACCGGAGGTACAGAAAATCCCGGCCACTTTGCCGTGTGCGCGGCTGCGGGCCAGCACCAATTCGATAGCCGCCAGCATGTCAGGGTGTTGAGATTCGGCGCTGGCGCTGCCGGTTAACGTCAACGAGAGGTCGTTCGGGCCGATAAACACGCCGTCCAGCCCTGCGGTGTCCAGAATGGCGTCAAGGTTGGCCAGCCCCTCACGGGTTTCAATCATCGCCAGCGTCAGAATTTCGCTATTGGCGTACTGCGGGTAATCCTTACCGCCATACAGCAGTGCCCGCGCAGGGCCAAATGAACGGGTACCTAATGGGGGATAGCGGCAGGCGGAGACAAACTGCCGCGCCTGCTCGGCGCTGGAGATCATCGGGCAAATGATGCCCCAGGCCCCTGCATCCAGCAGCCGCATGATCTGCGCCGGATCGTTGCAGGCCACCCTGGCGAGTGGGACGGCAGGCGTGGAGGAGAGGGCTTGCAGCATGGATAACGCGTTGGAAAAGTCGATCATACCGTGTTGCATATCGACAGTGACGGCGTCGTATCCTTGATGCCCGGCAATTTCGGCGCTGTAACCCGACGGGATAGCCAGCCAACCGTTGACGACGGGGAGTTGCTGACGAAATGCCTCTTTGAGGCGGTTCATTCTCATAAAAGCTCCAATATCCAGTGGCGAAGAGCAGCGGCGGTAAACTCCGGTGCTTCAAGGGGAAGAAAGTGCCCGCAGTTGGGCTGGGTGTGCCAGTGGGCCGCCGGTGCGGCTGTGGCAATGGCCTGATGATGCTGTGCGGTACAAATCACATCCTGAGCACCGTTGAGGATCAGCACCGGGTGTGAAAAGTTGGCCAGGGCAGCCCGATGGTCGCGGCGCGTAATGGCGATCTCCGTTTGTTGAGCAAACGTGGCGAGGCCGCACTCCTGCGCCATCTGCACGATGGTGCCATGCAGGTTGGCGTCGTCTAGGCGCTCAGCAGCTACATAATGCGGCCAGAGCGTCGCGGTTAACCAGGAGGCTAATCCTTGCTGTGCGGCGTCTGCCACCGCCGCACGCCGGGGGACGGCAGACTCTGGCGGGGCAGTGAAAGGGTTGGCCGAAATCAGTGCCAGCCCTGCCAGCCGTTGAGGGGCATCTGCCAATATCTGTAAAGCCACGATCGCGCCCAGTGAAAACCCCACCAGGCAAAAACGCGCAGGCAGCATGGCCAATAAGCGTTGCGACTGTGCCTCGGCAGAATCCGATCCCGTCAACGTCACGCAGATGACCGTGCTGACATTGATGTGATTGATCACCGGCTGCCATAGCCGCGCAGTACACAGCGTGCCGCCGAGCAGCACCAGTGGCAGCGCCGTAGTATCCAACAGGCTTGATCCTTTCATGTGGCGGTCCAGCCTCCATCCACCATGAGCGACGATCCGGTGATCAACGCGGCGGCGGGGGAGGCCAGAAACACCACCGGCCCCATGATGTCCTCTAGGGTTCCCAACCGTTGCAGCTTGATGTTTTCCATCACGTAGCGTTTGAACGCAGGATCGGCAAGCGATGCCCGCGAAAGCTCGGTTGCTATAAAGGTGGGACAGAGGGTGTTGACTCTGATCCCCGCCTCTCCCAACTCCAGCGCCATGGTTTTGGTGAGCCCTTCCAGCGCGAACTTTGAGGCGCAGTAGACGCTGCGATTAGGGCCGCCAACGTGGCCCATCTGCGACGAGATGTGGATGATGGAACCGCCCACGCCCTTTGCCAGCATGGAACGGGCGATATGCTGGCTGATAAAGAAGGTGGCACGCAGATTAAGCGCCATCACCGCGTCGTAATTCTCCTCGCTGACCTCGGTAAAAGGCTGGTGGCGTGCCAGGCCCGCGCTGTTGACTAAAATGCTAAAGCTTGGCAACTCAGCCAGCACCGTAGCTACCGCCTGACTATCCGTAATGTCCAGAACGACGGGGTGCAGTTGGATGTTTTGCTCGGCGGCGAGCGTGACGGCCAGTTGCAGCTGTTGCTCGTCGCGAGCGGCAATCCAGACTTCGGCTCCGGCTGCGGCAAGGGCAACGGCTGCCGCAAAACCGATGCCGCGTGAGCCGCCGGTTACCAGCGCCCGCTGGTTGTCGACCCTAAAGCTGGGTGTATGGGGAACCGTCATCATGTTCAGGCCCTGTCGTTATCCGTAACCGCCACCGGGCTGGCGTAGGGCACGTCGCGCTGGCCGTAGCGCCGCACGCGAATGTTTGCCTGCTCCGCATGGCCGGAGAAACCTTCCAACAACGACAGGCGTGAACAATAGCCGCCGATCTCAGAGGAGGCTTCGTCGCTGAGCACTTTCTGCCAGGTACAGGTTTTCATGAATTTACCTACCCACAACCCGCCGGTATAACGTGCCGCTTTCTGCGTTGGCAGGGTATGGTTGGTGCCGATCACTTTGTCGCCATAGGCCACGTTGGTTCTTGGCCCCAGGAACAGCGCGCCGTAGTTGGTCATATTGCTCAGGAACCAGTCGTCACGGGAGGTCATCACCTGGACATGCTCGGAGGCAATGCGGTCGGCTTCCTGCAACATCTCTTCGTAGCTGTCGCAGACGATCACTTCGCCGTAGTCATGCCAGGCCTGACGAGCTATCTCTGCGGTTGGCAGTTGCGTGAGCAGCCGCTCGACCTCTTGCAGGGTCGCCTTGGCGAGCGCCATGGAATTGGTCAGCAAAATGGCAGGTGTGGTCACGCCGTGCTCTGCCTGGCCGAGCAGATCGGTGGCGCAGATTTCCGCATCTACCGTCTCATCGGCGATCACCAGCGTTTCGGTGGGGCCGGCGAACAGATCGATCCCGACACGGCCAAACAGCTGACGTTTGGCCTCCGCCACGAAGGCATTGCCGGGACCGACCAGCATATCGACCGGACTGATAGAGCCGGTACCCAGCGCCATGGCTCCAATCGCCTGAATGCCGCCTAAGGCATAAATTTCATCGGCTCCGGCCATCGCCTGGGCGGCGACAATGGCTGGAGCCGGTTGGCCATGGAAAGGAGGGGCGCAGCTGACGATACGCGAACATCCCGCAACTTTGGCAGTGATGATGGACATGTGCGCCGAGGCGAGCAGCGGGTATTTGCCCCCTGGCACGTAACAACCCACCGCATTAATCGGGATATTTTTATGGCCGAGAATAATGCCGGGGCGCGTTTCCACTTCCAGATCCAACAGACATTTCTTTTGTTGGCTGGCAAAGTTGAATACCTGCTCCTGAGCAAACTCAATATCTTTGATATCTTGGCGAGTTAATTGCTTGAGACAGGCATTGATTTCATTTTGCGAAAGTCGATAATCGCTGCGATCGTAGTGATCAAACTTGTTGGATAATTCACGGATCGCCAGATCGCCACGTAATTCAATATCAGCGAGGATGTTTTCCACCGTGATACTGACTTGTTTATTATTTTGCTGGCGCTCGGACAGCGACTTACCGGTTTTTAAATAATGAGCCATAACTCTTTTCCTTTATTCTGCGCAGGCAATACCCGGCCGAAAACGGCATCAGGTGCGAGGTGGTAAATTTATAGCGGTTGGTTGTTACTAATGAATCAGTCCTGTAGCGCGGTCAGCGATGAAACCTCATCTTTATTCTTTGCCAATTTTGATTGACGTTGATATACGCTGCGCGCCGCTAAAGGCGTTAACAGGGCAGCCACAAACGACAGGGCACCGATCAGCAAATAACCCGATGACAGATTGATATGCTGGAGCATGACGCCCATCACCACCGGCCCGGCAAACATGCCGCAGGAGTAGATGGTCTGAAACAATCCCATACGGGTAGACTGTTCTTCTTCCACCGTGTTAACCACGCTCAGTGACATAAAGACGGCGAATGCCATGCCGAAGGAGAAACCGGCCAGCGCCTGCAAGAAATAGATCAGGTTGATATTGCTGGTAAAGGGAATACCGACGCTGGAAAGCACCTGCAGCATAATGCCAATAAAAGCGGTTTTGACTAACCCCAGCCGTTTGTAGAACACCGAACTGCACATCGCAACCGCCAAGGCGTAGCTCAGCAGATGAATATTGCTCAGTAGGGTCAGGATACCGGCCTTGGCCCCGAGCTGCTGAGCGTAGATTGGCGTCAAGGTATCGCGTGTGGCAAACGGCACCAGCACCACAATGGTGGCGAGCACGCCAATCAACCAGACCGAAGGATCAACCAGCTGGCGGCGTGCACTGGTAATGCAGGCTTTCAGGGTCGGCGCCTTGGCCGGATCGTGTATGTCCTTGATTCGGGTCGTCAGGATCAAGGCCAGTATGGCCGAAACGCAGGAAACGAAATAGCCAATGCTTGGCGTAAAGTAGTGGATCAGAATGCCGCCGATGCAGTTCCCCAGAAACACCCCAAGTGGGCCAGCCAACGCCAGCAGCGCCACTGCGGCCGGAGCATCCTTGCGATCGAAATAACGAATAAACAGGATGTTATAGAGCACCCAGGTGGCGGCGGTAAAGCCGTCGGCAGCCTTTGCCAGATACAGCGTTAGCGCACTAGGCTCAATGTAGGCGATCGGCCAGGCGATAATCGGTAGCAACAATGCCCCTTGAATGAATATTTTGCGGCTTTTGACCACGTCGGAAATGATGCCCAGCGGGAAGCGGATACATAAGGTGGCCAGCCCGCTGGCCCCCATGATCATGCCCACAATCTGCGGCTCCATCCCCTGGTTAATCATCATCGGCGCGAGAAAGGCATCGATGCTGTGGATACAGATAAAAAACAGCACGCTGATAGAAAAAAACAAACGGAGCTCAGGACGACTGAAAAGTGCACGAAACATGGTGGTGAACCTCTTTATTATTAGTGGTTTATAACCAATCAAGTACGGCATTAACGGGTTTTGTCCAATCAGTTTGACGCGGTGTCCCCGGTAAAATTGACGGCCTTCGGTGTGCTTGCATACGTATTCAAAGAATGAAGTTACGAAAAGATTTCGCGTTTGTAAATGGTGTTAATGAAAAATTAAAAAATACTACAACACTGCTTGCATACGCATGCAAAAATGCGCTATGTATTAAAAACACACATTCCTGCAGGTGGTGAAGTGCCCTTGACGTGGCGTTCCGCGAGCGGTCCGTTACACTGGAAGACACCATGAGCATCGGGCCAGAATTCATGGCGGGAATGTTAAAAAGGAAGAGACAGCAATGAAACGTAAGACGTTTGGACCTGTGACATCGCAGCAGGTCGCGCAGGTTGCCGGCGTGTCGCAATCGGCGGTATCGCGCACCTTCACGCCGGGGGCCAGCATTTCGCCTGCGACCCGTGAGAAAGTGTTGCAGGCAGCGCGTGAGCTGGGCTACCGCCCGAACGCCATCGCCCGTTCGCTGAACACCGCACGCTCGCGAATTGTTGGCGTGGTGATGTCTTATTTTGATAACCAGTTCTATCCACAGGTGCTGGAGGCGCTGGCACAGAAACTGGATGAGCTGAACTATCACCTGTTGCTGTTTGTGGGCGACAAGGACGGTAACGTCGACAGGATCTTCGATCAGATCATGCAATACCGGGTGGATGGCATTGTGCTGGCCTCGGTGTCGTTATCGATTGAGCTGTCTGAGGAGTGCCTGGCTGCGGGGATCCCGGTGGTGCTGTTTAACCGCAATGCAGAAAATGGCACCGCTTCAAGCGTCAATACCGACAACGCCAAGGCCGCTCGGCAAATTGCCGAATTTTTATTGGCCGGGGATCATCGCCATTTTGCCTACGTGGCCGGGATCGCGGAGTCCTCGGTGAACCTTGCGCGGCAGCAGGGTTACGTGGCAGCCCTGCAAGCCAGAGGGGTGAAGGATATCCAGGTGGTGTTCGGCAACTACGATGCCGAGCAAACGGCCAAGGCCGCACGGGAACTTTTTTCCAGCCCGCAGCCACCGGATGCCATATTTGCGGCTAATGATCACATGGCACTGACCGTGATGGATGTAGCGCGCTATGAATTCGGGCTACGCATCCCGCAGGATGTTTCGGTGGTGGGTTACGACGATACCGGGCCTTCGGGCTGGCCGTCCTATGCCTTGACCTCCGCATCACAGCCGGTTGATGCCATGGTGACGGCCACGGTCGAGCTATTGATGAAGCAAATTGACAGCGGCAACATCGAACCCGAGCAGGTGATTGTACCCGGCGCGTTGATCGTGCGGCATTCAGCCAGACGCCCAAGCCTCGGCATTATAGAAAAAGAGGGATTATCCCTGTTCCAGCCCCAGGAGGTTGAATGACTCGCTTACCCGGCTTTAGCCCGCAGTTTGATTCTATTCAGCAATTTATTCTGACCCTGACCCACGTGGTGTGGGAGCAGAAAGACATTGGGCAACTGGCCGATTTTTATGCCACGCCGGTGGTGTTCCATACCCCCGAGAAGCGCCTGACCGATCTGTCGCAGTTTATGCGGCTGACGTTGGAGGCTATGCACAGTTTCCCTCAGCGTTCCGTGCTGACCGAGGATATTTTGTGTAGCCAAAATAACGAAGCTGAGTATTACGCGGCGCAGCGGGCGGTGGCCTGTATCCGCCATCAGGGGGAGGGTTTCTTCGGCAAGCCGAGTGGGAAAACCTTGTGGGTGCGAACCTGGGCCGATCGTATTTGTGCCGAAGGTGCGGTACGCCAGGAATGGCTGTTGCAGGATCGGGCCGCCATCGTCTCGCAAATCGGGCTAGACGTGCGTGATTTTGCCAGCCAACTGGCGGCAACGCGTCGTGAACTGGGCCTTGAGCAAACCACGGCAGAAGAACTGGATGCCCGTTGGGCCGGGGGGCCGGATGGTGATGATGTCGAAGGTCCGCTGGCTGGATTGGTCGAACGTTATTTATCTATGTGGGCGGGTGGCAACAGCGGTGTCGTGCCCGGTTTGTATCACCCAGCCGCCACGTTGAACGGCCCTGGTCATGTGCTTTGCACCGGCGAGCAGGATATTGGCAGCTTCCTTTCTGGCTATCGCGCTTCCTTTGCCGACAGTGAAACGCAGTTGCATCATCTGATCGTCCGCAAGGATGCCAATGAGCCGGTTCGTCTGTCGCTGCGCTGGTCATTACTTACCTGGCACGACGGCTATGGCAAATTTGGTATTCCCACACGGCGACCGGTGTCGATTTCGGGCATCAGCCAGCTTGAATTACGGGATGGATTAATTATGCGTGAATATTTAGGTATCGATGAACTAGCCATATGGTCACAGATCTTTAATTAATCGGGGTGTGGCCCCAGACAATAATCAGCCAGTTAAACGATAAATGCTCGGGTATTTATCATGGCTGACTATTGCCCTAAATAAGGTCAAGGTATTATCAGCGAAAGAGTCTTCACTCTAAATTTATGCCCGTGGGAGTGAGTCTCAGGCGTGCGGCGTATTCTACGTGCGCACTTAAAAGAAAATACAGGAGATAGTATGTCTTCCACTGAAACTACTAATAAAGCGCCAGTAGCACCTGAAAAAATCACTTCCAAGGCCGCGCGTGAAGAACCGGTATTGCAAGTTGAACGCCGTGACTTTATTGATTTAGTGCCAGAGAAACGCCCGCGCGTGCAATCATTACGCGGCTTCGATGATTGCTATACCGATATCGTTGATTACATCGTTCGCTGTACGCATAAAATATGGGACGAACGTGACGTGGGATTAATTTACACCCACTATACGCACAACTGCATTTTATATAATGCCTTGGGAACCATGTATAACCGTGAACAGGTCGTGCAGGATACGTTGCAACGCCTCGTGGCTTTCCCGGAGCGGCGTGGCATGGCGACGCAGGTTATCTGGAATGGCAATGACGTCGACGGTTTTTATACTTCGCACCTGGTCACCGGTAGCGGTCGCCACACGCAATTCAGCCATCTGGGCAAACCGACCAATCGTACCTTTGTCACCCGTACCGTCGCCGACTGCATGATCCACGAAAACAAGATTTACCGGGAGTGGGTGGTGAGCGACAACATGGCGCTGATGAAGCAGATCGGCCTGGATACGCATGCCGTGGCCCACGACATGGCAAAGGAGCAGTTTGATAAAGGCTTCCGGGTGACCGATATCGGTGAAAACCGCCGGCTGCTGGGGCAGTATCCACCCGAAACCGAGTGCGATACCTCCATCGCCCATACCGACATTGAAGAGCAATGCCTGCGCTGGCTGCATGAGATCTATAACCGCAGAATGCTTGGCAAAATCAAAGACGTCTATGCGACCAACGTGCAATGGCATGGCCCGCTGATGAAAGAGCTGTATGGTCAGGCAGCGGTGATCCACCAGACGCTGGCGCTGATCGGCATGATCCCGGATGGTGCCTGGATGCCGCAGCATATCTGCTCCAACCCTTGCGAAGAGGGCGGCACCAAAGTAGCCGTGCGCTGGATTATGGAAGGGCATCACCTGGGCTATGGCGAGTTGGGCAAACCGACCGGAGAACGTCTGTTCGTGATGGGCATGTCTCACTACCACATTATCAACGGCAAAATCGTCGACGAATGGGTGGTGTATGACCACCTGGCATTGCTGGCACAAATCAAACTTGGACAAATGGAGAAGTAATCGATGAGCAGCAGCGATAGCTTTGCAAGCGTGCAGTATCTGAAGCAGCCACAAGGGCAGGACGTGGTAGCAGACCGCTCATTGGGCGAGACCGTCAGCGATATTATCAGCCAGGTTCGCCAGCGCGGCGATGCGGCCTTGCGCGAATACTCACAGAAATTTGACCAGGTGATCCCCACAAGTTTTGAAGTGACTGCGCATGAAATTGAACAGGCGCTGGCGGAGCTGGATCCTCAAACTCGGCTCGATAGTGAGTTTGCCATCAGCCAGGTCAAGCGTTTCGCCGAGGCGCAACTGGCCACCATTAAGCCGTTGGAGGTTGAGGTGTTGCCGGGTGTGCATCTTGGCCATCGCATTATCCCGATCCAAACCGTAGGTTGCTATGTCCCTGGTGGCCGCTACCCGATTTTATCTGCGCCGGTGATGTCGATTGTTCCGGCGAAGGTGGCCGGGTGTGACGAGATTGTCGCTTGCCTGCCGCCGGGGGCTCATCCGGCAATGATCGCCATTTGCCATCTGGCGGGGGCGCACCGTATTTTCAAAGTCGGTGGTGCTCAGGCAATTGCGGCAATGGCTTGGGGAACTGAGAGCATACCGGTGGTCGATAAAATTGTCGGGCCGGGCAACGCGTTCGTAAACGAAGCGAAACGTCAGGTCTTTGGCAAGGTGGGTATTGACGCATTGGCAGGCCCAAGCGAGATTTTCATTATTGCCGATGACAGTGCCGACCCACGTATTCTGGCAGCGGACTTGCTTGCCCAGGCCGAACATGACGTGCGTACCCGCGTGGGGCTGGCGACCACCAGCCTGGAGATCGCGCAGCAAACCCTGGCTGAAATAGAGCGCCAACTCGGTAATCTACCTACGGCAATCACCGCGGGTGAGGCTTGGCGTTTGCAGGGTGAAATTGCCGTCTGTGAGGATGAAGCACAGTTGATCGCTTATGCGGATCATATGGCGACTGAGCATTTACAGGTGCATACGCGGGACCCGCATGGCACCGCCAGTAAAATCCGCAACTATGGCTCGGTATTTATCGGCCAGAATGCCAGCGTGGTGTTCTCGGACAAGTGTTGTGGCACCAACCATACGCTGCCGACGATGGCCGCCGCGCGCTATACCGGTGGGTTATGGGTGGGGGCTTATGTGAAAACCTGCACCCATCAGTGGATCGATGAGCAGGGGATCCCGGCGATAGCTCAACCGGCCATTCGTCAGAGCAGAACCGAAGGGATGCAGGCTCACCGCCGGGCCGCAGAGATCCGTTTGCACCCGGAAGCTATTGACGCCATTACCCGCGGCGAACGTGACTAGCACCCCTCACCCCAACACTCCCACAGGGAGAGGGAGCTGCAATGGTGCAGAGGTCAGGTGTCGGTGTTGGTTGTATTCGGCGTTGAGGTAAGGCGCAGAGGTTAATCTGTGGCACGTTCAGTCCCCTCTCCCTGTGGGAGAGGGTTAGGGTGAGGGGCCGATTGCCAAACTAAAAATTCTTAATCCTACTTGGCAAAAAAACACGTAACACATTGCAATACAGAGATATTACATGAAGCTTCCTTTACTTATCCCTCCGCTGGAATGCCGGGAAGACGTTTACCGTCGGCTGCAAACCATCAGCGATCACAAGGCGTTGAACGCCATCTTGCAGGTCAATCCGTTGGCCGCCGCCGAGGCTGAATATTGGCACCAAGCCAGACAACAGGGCCAGCCAATAGCTCCGTTGCAGGGCATTCCGATCGTGATTAAAGACAATATTGATATCTCACCTCTGCCTACCACATTGGGGTGTATAGCGCTGGCCAACGCCAAGGCACAACGTGATGCCTTGGTGGTCCAGCGTCTGCGAAGCGCTGGAGCCATTATTATTGCGAAAGCCAATTTGTCGGAGTTCGCTTTTGATGTTCGCTCGCGCAGCTCTCTTGCTGGAGATGTGCTTAATCCTCTTATGCCAGGTGTTACCGCCGGAGGATCAAGCGGGGGTTGTGCGGCAGCGGTGGCGGCAGATATGGCCGTGGCCGCCATCGGCACCGACACCGGTGGCTCAATACGTATCCCCTGTAGCTATACCGGTTTGGTAGGGTTGCGTCCTCATCATCGGCATGAGCTATTGCAAGGTGTTGCACCTCTATCTCCCAGCAAAGACTGTGTGGGGCCGATGGTGAAAAGCGTGCAGGATGCTGCCCTGCTTAATGCAATCATGGCAGGAAAACCGCTGCGCCCGTTACGGCCAGCGCCTCTGAAAAGCATGCGCCTGGGAGTATTGACTGAACTGGCAGGGGATTCTCCACAGCAATTGCGGGTTTGGCATGCAGCGCTAAACACGCTGCGTAACAGTGGCGTGGAGTTAATCGATGTGACATTACCCATCCTGGCTGAGGTGGCGAGTGCGCCATGCCTGAGCCTTTATGAGTTTCACGTTGCCATCAATGCGTGGTTGGCCATGCACCCGCCGGCCCCGGCTAGCCTGAGCGAGTTGTATCAATCAGGCCAGTTTTTACCCGAATTCTCGCCGTTTATTGCCCAGTTGCTATCACATAAGACGTTAAAAACTGAACAGTGGCGCAGTTCACGTCGGTTCCAACGTAAACTCCGCGAGGCTATCTACCAACTTGTTCATACTCAGCGGTTGCATGGCGTTATTTACCCCACCGTGAGCCGCCAGCCGGAAAGCCTGGAAAAAATGCCGCCGGGCTGTGCCCCTGAACTTTCCGCCATCAGTGGTTGGCCCGCGTTGACTTTACCCTGCGGTGTTAGCGCAACGGGACTACCGGTTGGGCTGGAGATATTATGCGCTCAGCCGCAAGAGGATTTATTACTGTCGCTGGGGTTGGCTTGTGAAGGGGTTTTTAGCTAATCAAAATGTGGCGTTAGCGCGACAAGAATGGCTCGACAGATTGCTCAAGCACAGCGATCAGCTCGGGATCCATATATTGATAGTCGTCAGGGATATCGAGAACGTGCAGGGGCTTGTGCTGCAACAGGCGTTGATACTCGGCAACCAGCCGGTTCTTATGTTTTTGCTCCATGACAAATATCATATCCGCCCAGTGCAATAACTCCGGCGTTACCGTTTTTTTGGCATGGCGGCTGGTCCCGGCCGACCTGGTGGTCAGGCCGGGAGTCCGTTGCCAGATACGTTCTGCGGTAGGGCTGCGCCATTGATTACGGCTGCAGACAAACAGCACATTCATGATTATTCTATCTCATCGAGTGCGTTACGCCGGGATACGGCGCGGGAAACTTGTGGATACTCAATGCCTAGTTGCTTCGCCCGGGTCACTTTATGCGAGCGGGTATAGAGCATTTTCCACTTTTTCTCTTTGGTGAATTTGGGTTGAAAGTCGCCCATTTCACGGTGTTTGTTAATTTTGTTGTTTACCAGGCGCCAGGCCCGGCCACGTGTGTCATTCATATTCATGCCTCAACGGTGTTATCGGGGTTCAGCAGCCGCGATAATACTCAGAGGTCGTGCAGCAGCATTTTATGCCGCCCGGTGATATTAACATTTCGACTATAAACAATAAATCGTCTTGAACCTGATGGCCGTCACCGCTCTCGCTGCGGCAAATAACAAGGAATGCATGATGTCAGTGAAAGATATGCTGTTGGCGCTTTTCGTCGTGGTGGCCTGGGGGCTGAACTTTGTGGTGATTAAAGTTGGGCTGTATGGCATGCCGCCATTTTTACTCGCGGGCCTGCGTTTTGCGCTGGTGTTGTTCCCCGCCATGCTGTTTGTCAAACCTCCCAAGCTCCCGTTCCGCTGGCTGCTGGCGTACGGTCTCTCCATCAGTTTTGGCCAGTTCGCTTTCCTGTTTACGGCGATCAAGCTTGGTATGCCCGCAGGACTGGCATCGCTGGTGTTGCAGGCTCAGGCTTTCTTTACCCTGTTGCTCGGCGCGCTGTTTCTGGCCGAAAAGCTCAAATGGCACCATATTGCCGGCATGATGATTGCCTTTTGCGGCATGTTTATATTGGCCAGTGCAGGCATGGAGGGGCAAACGACGGCGGGCATCACGTTGACCACCATGATGTTAACGCTGGCCGCTGCGTTATCTTGGGGGCTGGGTAATATCAGCAACAAGGTGATCATGCGTGATAACCAGGTTTCGATTATGTCGCTGGTGGTATGGAGTACGCCGGTGCCGGTGGTGTTGTTCTTCATTTGCTCATGGCTGTTCGAGGGGCAAACGCAGTTGATTGACAACCTGGTGCATATTCAAGGCTCCACCATTCTGGCACTGATTTATCTGGCGCTCGTGGCCAGCATCATGGGCTATGGCATCTGGGGCAGTCTGTTGAGTCGTTATGAAACCTGGCGCGTTGCGCCGTTGACGTTGCTGGTGCCGGTGATCGGGATCCTCAGCGCCGCCTGGCTATTGGGGGAAAGACTGTCACCGCAACAAATGATCGGTGCATTGGTGGTGATTGTCGGTTTGCTGGTGAACGTATTTGGTGGGGTGTGGCAGCCTATCCTTAGTAAAATCCGCAGTAAACCTTAATGGCGGCTTTAGGGCTGACGAAACCCCCACCGCATATAAGTGTAGCTGCATGCGCAAGTTGGGTGTACGTAGCGATGCTGAACTTTTTCAGCTCTCGCAGAAGCCCGAATTTAATTGTTTCATCCTCACACATTTTGCGACTATTCCGGATCCGTCGCTGCAGGCATAGGTGGTAAAGTGGCTCGATTTTCATTTATTTTGCTGTTTTTGGGCCGTTGAACGCCGAGGTGTGAGTATGAGTAAGTTTATTGCCGTGGGCCTGTTGGCCGTTTTACTGTCCGGGTGTGCCACCGAGTCGCCTTGCGTTCCGGTCTATGACGATCAGGGCCGTCTGGTGCATACCAATACCTGCATGAAAGGCACCACTCAGGATAACTGGGAAACCGCCGGAGCTATCGCAGGCGGTGCAGCCGCGGTGGCTGGCCTGACATTGGGCATTATCGCGTTAACCAAATAGTGATTTTTTAGTCGGGGCGCAGCATGCTGCGCCCCGATGGCATTACTGCTGTTGAGCCAGCTTGTTACTGTCACAACCCGTGCTTTTGCACTCACGTTCTACGCTTTTCAGAAACTCGATACGGCTTTGCATGGTCTTGTTTGAGCAACCCACATTGATCATCGAATCGTCGCTACATTGACTGTCCCGATTTTTAAGCCATTCGATCTGTGACTGCTTCAGCGTCTGTTTCTGTGGTTGAGTCAGCAGCCCCATTACCTTTTTGTATTGCACATTGATCTCTTGATCCAACTGCACCATTTCCAAAGCCGCGCAGTAGGTCACGTCATAGGGGGTACGTGGGTTATCACAGCCACCGGCCAGCGCAGTGGCAGAGAGCAACAGTAGCGAACATCCCAGGATTGTTTCTTTAATCACTTTGCACTTCTCCGTGTTTTGTCTTGAACTGCCAACACAGTAAACCAATGCAGCATTTTGCCATAGCCCGATTGAAGACAAATATTCAACCGGGCGCCGTATGCCGCGCCCGGTTGGGAAGGCCGACGATCTCAAGCCTCGGTTTGTGGCGCTACCTTGGGTTTGTCGGAGTTCATACAGCTGTAGATCACTGGCAGAACCAATAGCGTCAGCACGGTAGCAAAGCCCAGGCCGAACATGATCACCACCGCCATGCTCTGGAAGAAGGCATCGCTAAGCAGCGGAGCCAGACCGAGAACGGTGGTAAAGGCCGTCAGCAGGATTGGGCGCAAACGCGAGGTGGAGGCGTCGATAATCGCTGCCAGGATCGGTTTTTCCTGCCGCTGTAGCCCTATCTCTTCTACCAATACAATACCGTTACGGATCAGCATCCCGCTCAGGCTCAGCAGGCCAATTAGCGCCATAAAGCCAAACGGAATACCGGTTAGCAAGAAGCCTAGTGTGACCCCTATCAGGGCTAACGGAATGGTCAGCCAGATTGCAACGGCGTTTTTCAGTGAGCTGAACATCAGCACGGTGATGATAAACATGATCACAAAGGCCACCGGCAGGCTGGTGAACAATCCGGCCTGGGCTTCCTTGGTGCTTTCATAATCCCCGCCCCAATTCAGTTCATAACCGTGTGGCAGTGGGATGGCATCAATGCCCGGTTTGATGCGTTGCAACAGCTCGGCAGAGGTTTCACCGCTCTGGGAGCTAGGATCGGCCTGAACCGTCAGGGTGCGTTTGCGATCCCGGCGCATGATCAGCGGATCTTCCCACTCGGTCGTAAAGCCGTTGACCACGTTATCGATGGGAATAAACGCCTGCCGCGCCTGGCTCCAGATCATCACATCGTTCAGTCGCTCGGCATTCAGCCGCTCCGAGTCCGGCGTTCTTAATACGATCGGCATTAGCCTGGTGCCATCGCGGTACAAGCCCACGGTTATCCCACCAAAACTCATGCGTAGCGCACTGTCTATTTCACGTTTATCCACCCCTAATTCGCGGCCGAGATAATCCGAGAACTGCGGGCGAATGACTTTGCTACGCTGCTGCCAGTCGTGCATCACGCCGTCGGCATTAGCATCGGCGCTGGCGATGGTTTCCGCTTTGGCCGCCAGCGTGCGCAGCACGTTCGGATCCGGGCCGATAAAGCGCGCTTCGATGGAGCTGTTATTCGAAGGCCCGAACATGATGCGCTTGGCCTGGGCGTTCACCTGAGGGAAATTGTTGCGAACGTAGCCCTCTATCTGGCCGATCATGCCGGGGATCTGGTTGAGCTGCTTGGCCCGCACCATGATCTGCGCGTAGTTGGAATATTGCCGCTGCGCGTTGTAGGTGAGCATAAAGCGCATCGCCCCCTGGCCGATGGTGACCATGGTATCGCTGACGCCTTCTTGCGTCTGGATATGCTGTTCGATCTCGGCGGCAATCTTTTCGGTATAGGCGATATCGGTGCCATACGGCAACCAAAGATCGACAAAGAAGATCGGCGTATTGGACGGCGGGAAGAAGCTTTGACGCACGTTGCCAAAACCAATCACCGATGCCACCATCAACGCCGCCAGCACCCCCAACGTAATGGTGCGCTGACGCAGCAGTTTGCCCAATAGATTGCGATAGACGCGGAACAGCCAACCATCGTAGGGTGATTTGACGGGTTCATTGGGCTTCGGTTCGGCGATTTTCTGTTTTTCGAATGCCCATTTGGTAAACACCGGCGTCAGAGTCAAGGCGGTAAACCAGCTCAGCATCAACGAAATCAGTAGCACCTGGAATAGCGACTTACAGTATTCCCCGGTGGCATCGTTGGATAAACCGATCGGCGCAAACGCCAGAATGGCAATGACCGTCGCCCCCAACAGCGGGAACATGGTGCGCTTGACCACGTTATTAATCGCCTGCAGGGTTTTCTCGCCCTGTTGGCGTCCAACCAGCACACCCTCGACGATCACGATGGCGTTATCGACCAACATACTCAAGGCGATCACCAGCGCACCGAGTGAAACGCGCTGTAGCTCAATATTGAACAGCTTCATGATCAACAAGGTGCCAAGCACGTTCAACGCCAACGAGGCGGCGATCACCAACCCGCTGCGCACCCCCATGAAGATCAACAAGGTGCCGACTACGATTAGCAGCGCCAGCAAGAAGTTCATGATAAAGCCGTTTACTGCGCCTTCCACTTCGTGGGACTGATCGTAGAATACGCTGATGTCCATCCCGGCGGGGCGCTCGGCTTGTAACTGGGCTAACCGGGCCTTGACCGCCTCGCCCACCACGATCACATTTACGTTCGGGGCAAAAGACACGCCGACGGAAAGCGCTGGCCGCCCGTTGGCGCGGTAAATATTATTGGGGGAATGCGTCACGCCCTGAGTGATGGTGGCGATATCACGCAGATAAACGCTGCGCGGGCTGCCCGGCTCGCTAATCAGCAGGTTACCCAACTCCTGCACGCTGGCAAATTCCCCGGTGGGGTGTAGCCTGATCGACTCGCTGCCTACCAGTAAATCTCCGGCGTTGGACACCACGTTCTGCCGGCTCAGCAGGTCGTAAAGCCGTTGGGGGATAATATTGGCGGCGGTCATCTGGGCGCGGGAAATTTCAATCTGCACCTCTTCCGGTACCACCCCGACAATGGCCACCTTGCCCACGCCGGGCACCACCACCAATTCACGGCGTAACAGCTCGGCAAAGTTACGCAGCTCCTGATTGGTAAAACCATCGCCATACAGTGAGAAGAAGAAGCCGTATACGTCACCAAAATCATCATTCACTATCGGCGGGCTGGCTCCGGGGGGTAAACGCATCGCCGCATCGCCAATACGCCGACGCAGTACATCCCAGATCTGCGGTAATTCGGCAGCCCCGTATTCGGCGCGGATATTAATGGTGATCTGCGACAAACCGACGCTGGAGATCGAGGTGACGTTATCAATATAAGGCAGCTGCTGAATGGCATTTTCCAGCGGCAGGGTAACTTCTTCCTCCACCTGTTGGGCCGAAGCACCGTCATAACGGGTGACCACCACCGCCGTTTTGATGGTAAAGGCCGGATCTTCCAGCCTGCCGATATTCAGAAACGCCAGTACGCCGCCGATGCCTAGCAGCAGGATCGCCAACCAGATTCGGGTACCGTTGTTGATAAAGTTTTCTGTCAGTTTCATTACAGACCTCGCTCACGGACCCAGGCGCGCACTTCCTGATCGGGGCGCAATTCGCGGGTACCGGCGGCGACAATCCGCTCACCGTCGGATAGACCTGAGACGATCTGAATGCCATTGGCGGTCAGTTGCCCGGTTTCAACCTGGCGAGATTCCACAAACAGTTTGCCATCACGTTCCTTGATCACCCAAACGTGGGGCTGATTGCGTGGGCTGTTATCCGGGTTAAATACCGCCTCGACGGGCACAATAACGCTGGAGGTCTGATCGGCCCCGGCCAGGTTACCGAGGTTGATTTTCACGCTGCCGCTCATCCCCGAGAGCAGCGGCAGATCCTGCGGGCGTGGCATGGTCAGGGTCATTTGATAGGTCAGGGAACCTGCGGTGGTATTGGTGGTGTGTTCTTTATAGCGGGCGGTAAATTCGCGGCCAGGCAAGTTATTCAACCGAACAACAGGTTGGTACTGTGCATTGTTTTCATCAATAAGAATAAACAGATTTTCGGGGATACTGAATACCACATCCAGCGAGTCCAGCGAGTTCAGGGTGGCTATCGGCTGGCCGGCTGCGATCACCTGATGGTTACGGGCGGTGAGCGTGGCGATCACGCCAGTAAAGGGGGCGCGGATTTGCATATCATTGACTTCTTCTCTGGCCAGCTTCAAGGCGGCCTGAGCCGAATCGCGTGCTGCGCGATGGACATCCAGTTCGGCACGAGGAATGACATTACGTGCGCTGAGGGTCGAGAAACGGTTGAACTGTGCCTGCGCCAGATCGAAGCTAGCTTGGCGGTCACGTAGCCGCAGCCGTGCGTCATTGCCGTTTAGTTCGGCAATCACCTGCCCCTGGTTGACCCGTTCTCCTTCACGTACCAGCAACTGTTGCAGTTGGCCAGAACGCTTGAAGGCCAACTCGGTGCGGTCACCCGCGACAATTCTGGCGGGGAAGATCCGTACTCCTTGCTGGGCGTTGTTACTCACCTCAAAGATGTTCACGGGACGGACGCTGGTGGTTTCTTTAGGCGCCTCTCTGTCGCAGGCGGTAAGAAAAAGTGTGCAAAGTATCACGGCAACCAGTTTTATATTCACGATGCAATCTCTTGGGATCGGATTTTAGGGGAGCGATGAGTTAACTCGTTGACCATATGCATCACGCCTTACCGCTCGTCTAGGCCAACTCCGGCCTGTGTTCACGTCGTAACGGGAACGAAATCTTGTTACTGTGGCCTTGGGCCACCAGCACATTGGGTTACAGCTATTTCCTTTGCCCGCCAGCAGGTAGTGATACCTCCGTTGTTTCCTTCAGTTTCAACCACTCGCAGACTCTTAAAGCTTAGTATGCCGTGCGCCAACGTGAGGAAATTATCTTCATTTCATGCCGTTGACCCGGTTTTGGCTATGACGGATAAATCACCGTTAATGATGGCCCGACCAAGATGATGAATAGACGCTAATTAATGCTAGCCGAAGGTCAATGATGGTACGGATTGAGATGATTCCTGGTTATGATCCTGGTCATTTTTTTTGTTATACCATTCGCTATTTTAAATTAATTCCTACCTTATTTAGGTTTCGTTTAAGAAACGGTTTTTTTATCATCAGGTAAATAATCCTATGTTGCCGGAAATATCCCACCATAGAGATTGTGGGTATCATTGCTGTGATGGGGTGTTATTTACATATATTGCGAAATTGTAAATGCCGTCTGTTTGGGGTTTATGATTTGGCGCAAAAAATGAACAAATTGTGTGATGATTAGAAACGCATTGAGGAAAAGGATCTTGATAAAATGGCGATTATTGCATATCTAACTGAAATAATTAATTTTTATGGCCGCAAGGTACTGTGTTCAATCATGGGTAAAGTGTCAGTGATTTCTGTGTGAAAGCGATTTTCAGCATTTTAATAACATTAAAAACCAGGTAATAAAACAATTTATTTTATTTTTACTACATTTTACATGGGTAACTGTGTGCTGAATGTAATGACTTATGGTTGTATTTGTTTTATGTTATTACGTAAAAATAACGGACACTATTAAATTGCGAAGTTTATTTTTTTTATTGTTAACTTGAATGTTAATTTTTTCGAAGTAAATATTATGACGATGTAATATTTGGACATATATTGAATTTATTTGTATTTAACTATTGCATTAAGATTTTACTCACTATACTTTCCACCACCAGAAAGGAACGGGTAAGAAATGAACATCGGCAGACTAAATATTGCCGCAGTTCTTATCTACGTTGCCGTATTTCGATAATCACTTTTATATAAACTTTAGATAGAGAGCTATTATGAAAATTCGCGTACTTTCACTGTTGGTTCCAGCTTTACTGGTTGCAGGCACAGCGGGTGCAGCAGAGATCTTCAACAAAGACGGCAACAAGCTGGATTTGTTCGGCAAGATTGACGGCCAGCGCTACTTCTCCAGTAACGATTCGGTTGATGGCGATCAGTCCTATATGCGTTTTGGCCTGCGTGGCGAAACCCAAATCAACGAAAGCCTGACCGGTTACGGGATGTGGGAATACCAGGTTAACCTCAACCAGGCAGAGAGCGAAGCGAACAACAGCTTTACCCGTGTGGGCTTTGCCGGTTTGAAATTTGCCGAGTATGGTTCACTGGATTATGGCCGCAACTACGGCGTGATGTATGACATCGGTGCATGGACCGATGTGCTGCCAGAGTTTGGTGGCGATACTTACGGCGCAGATAACTTCCTGTTCCAACGTGGCAACGGTTTATTGACCTACCGTAACAGCGACTTCTTCGGCATGGTCGAAGGCCTGAATTTCGCGCTGCAATATCAAGGCACCAACGGCAGCGCCTCCGAATCCAATAATTATCGCGACGTGCTGGCTCAGAACGGTAACGGCTACGGCATGTCTGTCAGTTACGATCTGGGTTATGGCATCAGCGCAGCCGGTGCGTTCTTCAGTGCCGATCGCACTGCAGACCAGAACGGCCGCAACAACCCGGCTATCCTGGGTAATGGCGATAAGGCACAGGCTTATAGCGCCGGTCTGAAATATGATGCCAATAATGTCTATCTGGCGGCCATGTATACCCAGTCTTATAACGCTAACCGCATCGGTACCCGCAACAGCCAGGCGTACGGTTTTGCCGACAAGGCACAGAATATTGAACTGGTGGCGCAGTACCAGTTCGACTTCGGCCTGCGTCCATCGGTGGCCTACGTACAATCTAATGCCAAAGACATCCAGGGCTTTGGCAGCCAGAACCTGGTGAAGTATGTTGATTTAGGCGCCACCTATGCCTTCAATAAAAACATGTCCACCTATGTAGATCACAAAATCAACCTGCTGGATGAGAACGACTTTACCGGTAAGACCGGCCTCAACACCGATAACGTGACCTCGGTCGGTATCGTTTACCAGTTCTAAGGTAGTTTTATTTAGCCCGGTACAGTTGTGTGCCGGGCTTTGTTGCGCTTGCTGTTTGCTCAGCGAGTTTAATTTTCATTGACTGTTTTCCCTTATTCGCGATGCCTGTGTCTATTAATGGGGGATTATCCTGTACTTGTGGCCCTGTCTGAGCGTGGTTATTCCACGATTAGATTATATATATAATGACATTCTTGTTTAATATAAAGAAAAATCCTGCATAAATATCCCTTCATTTTAATGACTTGGCATTGGTTGCGCTGAAAATTATTATTGATCTGTTTTAAACGTCAGGCTATCCTTAGCCCACTACTGAGAAATTAGGAAGCCAGTCAAACTGATTCTGCGTTTTAATAAAGGCACGATTTCCTGTGTCTTTATATTGAGCGTAGAACTGTTCTATGCCTTATCTGTAGGCATGGCTAGATTCAGTTTTACACCACTTTATATTAAGGGATAATATTATGAAACAGATCAATACTGCTGAAGCAAATGCCATCGTTGGCGGCACCATCCCAAAAACTTGTATTGTTAAGTATGGTCAGTTAGATACAGGTGCTTGCATGGAAACTACTACCTGTGAAGACAAGTTTGGTGCGGAGGTCAGCAAGACCTCTGTTAAGGTAGCATCAAGTCTTTGCAACGGTAAGCCATAATAGCCTTCTAGGCTTATGAATTTCAGGCTGATGCGATAGGATGTTCGCATCAGCCTGCTTGAGTTTTGTGCTTTTTGATGGACAGGGATGTAATAGCCGCTGGTTTCCCAGTTGTGCAAACGTGCTAAATAAGACAATCACTATCCCTGCGTTATAAGAGCAAACTGATATGCCTTTTTAGGACGCATGGTTTATGTTCAAAAAACCTCTGTTTCTTGTCATTTATACTCTGGCGATCATCGTTATTTCCTCATTGGTCACCACCGCCTACTTCCACTATTTCGTCTTGAATCAGAACCAGGCTAGTGAGCAGCAAGCCCTGATGGCCGTAGACGAGGAAAAAGTTAAATCCAGCCCGATTACCGAAAACAATACCATTATCGAAATATTCTCATATGGCTGCCATTTTTGTGCGGTTAATGAAGAGAACGTGACCAAGCTGGAAGCGCGTATGCCAGCCGGGACCCAATTTATCCGCCTGCATCTGAGTAATTCACAAAGCAATGGTCTGGCAAGTTTCGCTCCGCTGTTCGCTACCCTGACGGTAATGGGTATCGAGCCACAGCACCGTGCGAGTGCTTATAACACCGTGATCAAAGAAAAAATCGATCTGAGCAAATCTGAAAACCGCGATAAATGGTTAGCGGAAAATGGTATCGATCTCACGGCTTATAACGCCGCCAGCCAGTCACAAGAAGTGGCAGAGTTGCTGAGCTATATGACCAAAGTGACCGATCATTACGACATCAACGCGACTCCGACGTTTATCGTTAACAAGAAGTGGCTGGCCCTGCAGGATCGCGATTTTACCCAGTTTGGCGATCATCTGCTGTCACTGCTACAGCATGACAAACCGCTGGAGCAATAATGCGTTTCTTTGCCGTGTGGGTATATCTGGCGTGGAGAGAGGCACTCAGCAACATTACACGCAGTGGGGTGCCGTTACGCAGAGTACACGGCAGGGCCATCTGTTGGCTGTTACGCCACGGTAATTACCGCTGGTTCCTCGGGTTGGGGGCGATTGTCCGTGGGTTGCGTCTGATAAACCGGGGCGATCGTCGGCGGGCCTGCGTGGCCGAGGCCAACAAGCAATGCCTGCTCGGAGCTGACTACCACGGGAGTTTTGCCCGCACCACTCAGCGCCGCCGCATATTGGAACTGGCCGCGACCTATGGCAAGAGCCCTCAGGTCGCAGCCCAACTGGCACGTTGCCAGGCAGAGCTTAATGCGGTCGTCGAACCTTTGCATCAGGCAGGGCACCCGGTGGTGTTGGCACCGCTGCATATGGTGTCTGATGTGCTGGCCGGCATGGTGGGGGCAGGGGTGTTTCCAGGACAGGCAACGGCAATTGTTTCTGTGAGCGCAGAGGTGTATCACGCCAGGGCACGGGAACTCGGGGGCGTCAACCTGTCCTATTGCTCGATCCATGATGATAACCGGGAAATTGCTGGCAATCTGACCAGTGCAATCATGGAAGCGGCCGATCATCAACGCAATATCATGATTTTCCCGGATATCTCGCCGGATTACACCGTCAATACCAATACGGCGCAAACGGCGAAGCTCAGTTGCCGTCTGTTTGATCGCCCGGCCAATTTGCACAGCGGCGTGATCCGCATTGCCCGGGCGCTGTCTGCGCAGGTGGTGTTTTATTACCTGTATTACGACAAAGAGATAAAAATCCACATTGATCCGCCGATCCCGGCGCGCAGCGTGAAAACCAAATTGCCGGAAATAGTTGAAACGTCGATCGCCCGTCACCCCGAGGACTGGCTGCTGTGGCACTCACATTCGTTATTTTTTATCAATGAATAAACTGGAAATTGAAGAAGTCAGATCATGGAAAAGATAATCCCGACGCTGGTGTTTCAAGGCGAAACGAATGAGTGTGGGCTGGCCTGCATCGCCATGATGGCGGAAACCCAGGGGATCGATGCCTCGCTGGAAAGCCTGCGTGAACGTTATCCGGCCTCACAGCATGGCACCTCGCTGGCCAAACTGTGCGATATCATGGGCGAATTGGCGATGCCTGCTTATCCCGTCGCGTTTGAGCATGATGAACTGGCGGAAATACCGCTGCCCGCCATTTTGCATTACGGGGCTAACCATTATGTGGTGCTGGCCTACCGCAAGGGCAACCATGTCTGCGTGATGAATCCGGGAATTGGTCAGCAACTGCTGCCTATCGATGCGTTAAAGCTGGAGATCAGCGGTTATGCGCTGGTGCTGGACAATGAAACCCAGCCCGATCCGCAGGTACAGGCTAGCGTGCAGCGCAGTAAACGTTTCCGTGCGTTCGAGACCATGAGCCTGAAAGAAACGGCACGTATTCCCGGTATTTACCGGTTGATGATACTGGCGTTTCTGATCTCATTAACCCTGTTTATCATGCCGACGATGGTCAGCAGCGCCATCAACCAGGTCTTTTCCACCCCTGGGGAAGCCGATTTCCCCTACTTTTATTTCCTGCTGGCGTTTGTCGTTTCGACGTTGCTCGCTTTTGGCGTGCGATGGATCACCGAGCGCTTTATCAAACGCTTTGTGGTGGTCAACAGCGTGGCGGGCTTCTCGCGCTTGCTCAGTAATTCACTGAACTTCTTTGATAAACGTGCGCCGGGTGACGTGTTTAGCCGTTTTGCCAACTGGCAGATGGCCTCCGGGACGAAAATCGAGCTGGATAACGGCCTGCGAACCAACTGGATCATTGGTGCCATTGCCTTGGCGGTGATGTGTTACATGAGTCCGCTGTTGGCGATGGTGTCCGGTATCAGCGTGACCCTAATGGGATTGATCAGCGTCTGGGCCATCTATCGTGACCGTTATTATACCCAGCAGATGCAGGTCAAAACGGCCGATCAGAGCGACTTTATCCTGGAGAGTATTCAAGGCTTTTCCACCATCAAGTCAGCCGGGCTGGCCAGTCAGCGCAAGAACCTGTTTGCCAAGTACGCCCTGGCGCTGTTTACCTGCCGCCAGCAGCAGAGAATGTACGAGCAGGTCAAAAACAGCCTGTATCAGATGATTGGTAGCCTGGAGATGGTGCTGTTTATGTTCCTGGCGCTGCCGCTGTTGAAAAATGGCACCCTTACGCTGGGGGAGTTCTTTGCCTATAGCTTTGTGCGGGAAATTTTCACCTCCTACATCACTAAAATCTTCTATTCCATCCTGCAGAAGAACCAACTGCACGTGATCGATACCCGCGCCCGGGATCTGTTTCCGCCACGCTCTGCACCGGAGCTGGGCAACGATGCGGTTCCTGCGCCCATTCCGGCGTTTACCACGCAGTTGCGTTACCACCATATCGCCTTTGCCTATGACGCCCAGCAGCCGGTACTGCACGATCTTTCGCTGTCGCTCAAGCCGGGGCAAAGCATTGCCATTGTTGGTGAATCCGGCGCGGGCAAAAGTACCTTGCTGAAGGTGATGACCGGCCTGATGCCGCCACAGCAAGGGGACGTCATAGTGGATGGCCAGCCGCTCGATTATCAACAGGTGCACGCGTTGTTCTTCCTGCAAAGCCAGGAGGACATCTTGTTCAACGCTTCGGTGTTGAAGAACATCACGCTGTTTGATGAGGACTTCAATGCGCAGAAACATCAGCAGATTGAGCGCTCACTGGAGGGGCTCAATCTCACCCCGGTGATCGAGAAACTGCCGGGCGGCCTGAATGCCCTGATCCGTGAAAGCCATGCCGGGCTGTCTCTGGGGCAACGTCAGCGTCTGTTGCTGGCGCGGGCCATGTACAGCGATCGGCCGGTGCTGGTGCTGGATGAACCCACGGCCAACCTGGATGAGGAAACGGCGCACCAGGTAATGACCACCTTGCTGGCACATTGCCGTGAACGACATAAAACGCTGATCACCGTCACGCACAGCGAAAGTGTATTACCGATGTTCGATCGGGTATTCCGCGTGAGCAACGGCCATGTGGCCAGCGTTGCTACGGCGCTTGCAGAACAACCGGCACTGACCACGGCGGTGTGCGGATGAAGCTGAAACTGATGGGCATCAATAAGCGCAGACTGGTACCGATGGTCTTGCTATGTCTGGTGGTATTGATGGTAGCGATCGTCTGGTATCTCGCTATACCCAAGCAAAATAAGGCTTATGACATCGAAGAAATCACCCGTGGTGATATCGAAAAAACCGTGTTGGCTACCGGTATCCTCAAACCGGCGCTGCAGGTCAGCGTGGGTGCTCAGGTTAACGGGCAATTGCAAAAGCTGTATGTGAAACAGGGCGACCGAGTCACCCGTGGGCAACTGTTGGCGGAAATCGACCCTACCTTGCAACAGAACGCATTGCGTAAATCGCAAGCTGCCCTGCAGAGCGCTCAGGCGCAAAAACAGGTGACTCAGGCGACGCTTAAACAGTATCAACAGGAGCTGGCACGTCAGCTGAAGTTGGATCGTGCGGGTTCCGGCGTCAAAAGCGATCTGGAGAAGGCGCAGGCGCAGTTCCAAACCCAGGTTGCCCAGTTGAAGGTCAACGACGCACAGATCGTCCAGGCACAGATGGAGTTGGAAACCGCCAAGGCCAATCTGGGCTTTACCCGCATCGTTGCGCCGATCGACGGTGAAGTGCTGGGGATCGTCACCAAAGAAGGGCAGACCATCGTATCGTCACAAACCGTCCCGACCATTCTGGTGCTGGCGGATGTGGATACCATGACGGTGCATACCCGCATCTCGGAGACCGATATCCTGAAGGTGCGCGTGGGGCAACCGCTGTGGTTTTACGTGGTGGCCGATCCGAAACAGCGCTACGAAAGCGTGATGGGCTCGATCCAGGAAGCCCCAAGCGAAGCTTTGCAGGACGGTAGCTCATCCAGCTCTGCTAATCAGCAGGCCTCGGCGGTGTATTACAGCGGCGTGTTTGCCATTGCCAACGGTAAGCGTCTGCTGCGTACCTCGATGACCGCTCAGGTATTTATCATTACCGAACAGGCGAAGAACGCTTTGCGCGTGCCAGTAGCCGCTTTTGGGGAACAGCAGGGCAAAGATCGCTATCAGGTGCAGGTGATGAACGGCAATCAGCTTGAGTCACGCTGGGTACGCATCGGCCTGAACGACCGTCAGTTTGCTGAAGTGAAAGAAGGGTTGAAAGAGGGCGACCGCGTGGTGTTGGCGCAGCATGCCACCGGGAGCGGTAGCAATGGTTAACCCAGCCCCTGCGTTGATCTCACTGCGCGGTATTTCCCGCCATTTTGTCTCCGGGTTGCAGACGGTGGCGGTGTTGAAGAACATTTCCCTCACCATTGAGCGTGGCGAAATGGTGGCGATCATCGGTGCTTCTGGTTCGGGCAAATCCACGCTGATGAATATCATTGGTTGCCTGGACAAGCCCACCGAGGGTGAGATGCAGATTAAGGGTATCTCCACCCAACTTGCCAGCAGTGAGCAACTGGCCCAGTTACGCAGCCAGTACATCGGGTTTATCTTCCAGCGTTACCACCTGATGCCGTACCTGAGCGCCAGCGAAAACGTCGCCATTCCTGCCCTGTATACCGCGATGCCCGCCGCAGAGCGCCAGACGCGGGCTGAATACCTGCTCACCCGGCTTGGGCTGCAACAGCGGATGGACTACAAACCGGCGCAACTCTCCGGCGGGCAGCAGCAGCGGGTAAGTATTGCCCGTGCGTTGATGAACGGGGCCGAAATTATTCTGGCCGATGAACCGACCGGCGCACTCGATCGTGCCAGTGGGCAGGAACTGATGGGGATCCTGCACTCCCTGCACCGTTCGGGGCATACCATCATTATCGTCACCCACGATCGGGATGTCGCCAATCAGGCACAGCGTATTATCGAAATCAGCGACGGTGAGATCGTGGCCGATAAACATAACGAAGCGAGAGTCCCACCGGAGACCAAGCCTGCGCCGCCGGTTGCCGCCGCTACCGGGCGTAACCCGTTCTGGCAGAGCGTGCAGGAGGCGATCAAGATGGCCTGGCGCGCGCTGATGGGGCATCGAGCCAGAGCCTTCCTGTCGATGTTAGGCATCATTATCGGCGTCTCTTCTGTGGTGTCATCAATGGCGGTTGGTGAGGGGGCTCGGCAAAATATCCTCAATGAAATTAGCCAACTGGGCAGTAGCACGTTGGAGATCCGCCCTGGTTTGGGGTGGGATAAACCGCGCCCGGACCTGGCCCGATCGTTGACGGTGGCCGATGTAGCACTATTGGATCGTCAGCCTTATGTCGATAGCGTATCGCCAGTGGTCAGCAAAACCGTGGTCGCGGTGCGTGGTGGCAAAGAGGTGATGGTGTCGATTTCCGGTATCAGCAACGCCTATTTCCGCGTGCAGGGTTTGCATTTTATCTCCGGTAACGGCTTTACCCAGCGCGATCTGGACGAGCGGGAACCGGTAGTGATCATCGATCCGGAATTACGCGACACGCTGTTTGATTCCGATGAGGTGGCTGAAGGTGGCATCGTCCAGCTTGCGGGGACACCGTATCGGGTGATCGGCATTGCCGAGCGTAAAGGCGGTAAATACAGCGGCATGGGCCTGGGAGCGTGGATGCCCTATACCGCAGTAATGGAGCGTATGTCCGGCAATATGCCGATCGAATCGATCATGCTACGTGTGAGCGAAGGAATTTCACTTCAGCAAGCACAGGAGCGTGTTGAACGGCTGTTGGAACAGGCGCACGGACGGATCGATTTCTTTACCCAGACCAACGATCAGATGACCAAGGCTATCCAAAAGGCGTCGGACTCCATGACGCTGCTGATCACCGCGATTGCCGGGATTTCGCTGCTGGTAGGCGGGGTGGGTGTGATGAACATCATGCTGGTTTCGGTCACCGAACGTACCCATGAGATTGGTATTCGCCTGTCGGTTGGCGCACGGCCAGCGGACATTATGCGTCAGTTCCTGATTGAAGCGATGGTGATCTGCTCGCTGGGCGGGCTGATTGGCATTATTGGCTCGGGGTTGGCCGGGGTCATTTTCTCCCTGGTGACCAACGAGTTCACCATGATCTTTACCTGGCCACCGTTGGTGCTCGCCTGTGGGTTCTCGGCACTGATCGGTCTGTGTTTTGGCTTTTTCCCTGCGCGCAATGCGGCGCGCCTGCATCCAACGGAGGCGCTGGCGCGCGAATGACTTTCAACAAACTCCCTGTGGCCCTGCTGTTGCCCCTGCTGTTGAGCGGCTGTGGCTCCTTGACGAAAAGTGAATATCAGCGGCCGATGCTGTCGGTGCCCACCGAGTGGCGAGTGCAGGATACCGGCTCCGGCTACCTGCAACACACTGACCACTGGTGGGATAACTTCGACGATCCACAGCTCTCGATGTTGATTGGGCGTGTGCTGACCAATAACAACGACCTGGCCATTGCTGGCCTGAAGCTCCAGCAGGCACGGCTGACTGCCGGGTTGAAAAATACCAACCTGACGCCAACCGTAACCTCGGCCACCGGCGGATTCAGCAATAGTAAGAAACTGCGTCAGGGGGAAAGCTCCTCCGATAGTTACAACAGTAGTCTGAATCTGAGTTATGAGCTGGATCTGTGGGGGAAATTGGCGCGAGCCAGGGAGCAGGCGCAGTGGCAGGTCGAAGCCACGGAGCAGGATCGGCAAAACACCGCGCTAACGCTAATTGGCAGCACGGCGCAGTATTATTGGCAGATTGCCAATCTTAACCAGCAAATCAGACAGCAACAGGCGGGGCTGGAAATTAGCCAACAGACGCTGGCTCTGGTGCAATCCCGCTATGATGCCGGCGCTGTCAGCCAGTTGGATCTGCTACAAGCACGGCAATCGGTGATCGGCCGGGAAAATAGTTACCGCACTAAGCAACAGCAACGGGAAGAGGCGCGTAATGCACTGGCGATCCTGTTTAACCGTTCGCCTACCGATCGTCAGGTGGAACGCAGTGCTTTGGATATTAACCAAACCGTACCCATAGCCAACACTTTACCGGTAGAGGTTATTGCCCGCCGTCCAGATGTACAGTCGGCAGAAAAGAGCCTGCGGGCTGCGCTGGCGGGGTCGGACGTGGAACGTTTGAACTTCTATCCGACGTTGTCGCTAAGTGCTTCACTTGGTACGGGCAGCAGCCTGTTTCAGCAATGGTTCAACCACCCAACCAGAACCTTGGGAAGCAGCGTCGCACTGCCGTTCCTGAATTGGAATACCGTTCAACTGACCATCGAAAAATCCAGTCTGGACGTCAAGCAGGCAGCGATCGTCTTTCGCAGCAAGGTTTATAGCGCGCTATCCGACGTGGATAACGCCATGACGCAGCGTCTGAATTATCAGCAGCAAAAAATCAATCAGCAACAGAATCTGCAACTGAGCCAGCAGCGTTTAGCTTTGGCTCACAGCCAATATCAGGCTGGCTCTGTGTCTCTCCAGACCCTGCTGGATGCCGAGGATGCGTTACTGACGATTGAAAGTGATTTGTCAGACCTGCAATACAACTACCTCAATGCCACCATGAAACTGTGGCTGGCGTTGGGCGGCGGTGTGGAACAAGACGGTGAGATAAAAGGATGAAATCATGAATAAAGATGCTTTGCCACGTCGCGTGGTGGTTACCGGTTTCGGTGCGGTCACGCCATTAGGGATGAATGCCGAGCAAAGCTGGGCGGCGATCATGGATTATCAACTGGGCTACCGCTACTTCGATATGTCCGCCGTGGGGATCCAGTCGCGTTTCCTCGGGGTGATCGACGATGAACCCAGTCTGAAAGGCGTCCCAGCGGCTATCCGCCGCCGCCTGCCACGTTTTGCCCGCCTGGTGTTGGGGGCGGCTCGCGAAGCAATGGAGATGGCCTTTCATGAGGAAAGCCCGGCGGCGTATTACGATCTGCTGGACTGTGGCACCATCATCGGCAGCGGCTGGGCAGGTCAGGATGAAACCCATCAGAACCATGCGGATTTCCTGAGCTCCGGGCTGGCCTCACCGTTTGGCTGCTTCCTTTCGATGCCCAATGCTGCCACCGCAGCCTGCAGCCTGTTCTGGGGGCTGCGCGGTTATCAAAATAGCCCGATTGCCGCCTGTGCCACCGGAACGATCGCCATTGGCGATGCGGCCGAGGTGATCCGCAGCGGCCGTGCGTCGATGATGCTGGCCGGGGCCGGTGAGTCGCTACGCAGCGACAACGCCGTGTGGAATATCGACGTGCTGCGCGCCTTGGCGAGCGAGCAGGAGGACATCAGCAAGGCCTGCTGCCCCTTCAGCCTCGATCGCAACGGCTTTGTGCTGTCCGAAGGGGCTGCGGTACTGTGCCTGGAAGAGCGCGAAGCCGCACTGGCGCGTGGCGCGACGATTTTCGGCGAGATCAAGGGCTACGGCAATTACTCCGATGCCTTCGACTTTACCGCGCCAGCGGAAGACAAGATTGCCCGGGTGAAAACCATCCAGCATGCGTTGCAGCAGGCCGGGGTGACGGCGGAAGATATCGATTATATCAATGCCCATGGCACGTCCACGCCGCTCAACGATCTGAATGAAA
>NZ_JBOFZA010000090.1:0-1839 GCF_051654945.1 Serratia sp. (in: enterobacteria) | reverse complement strand
CGGAGACACGATGACGCTGACGGTGATGCTGGAAGACAGTTACGGCAACCGGGTCAGCGAGCAGACTGCCGCGCTGGCGGCGACAGGCGCCGTGACCGTGCCGAACACCACCTTTGTCGGTCCGTGGGCGGAAAGCAGCACGGTGGGGACGTATACCGCGGCCTACAGCATCACTGCTGGGGAAGTGTCGCCGGCGCATTCAGAGGTGGTGGTGCAGGACGGCACCCTGCCGGCGGACGGCACCTCCACCACCGTCGCCACCTTCACCGCCCGGGATGCGGACGGTAACCCGGTGACCGGACTGGCCCCCGGGTATTCGCTGACCGGCGATGAAACCGGCACGGAGTTCAGCGGGTTCACGGAAAGCGGCAGCGTTCCGGGCACGTACACCGGCACCCGGGCCGGCACTGCCAGCCTGATGCCGCTGGTGAACGGCGCGGCTGCAGCGAAGGAAGCGGCCACGCTGACCCTGACCGCCGGTGAGGTGGACCCGGACAACTCCACCGTGGCCGTCAGCCCGGACACCATTGTCGCCGACGGCAGCACAGAGGCCACCGTCACCTACAGCGCGAAGGATGCGCACGACAACCCGGTCAGTGGGCTGACTGGCCTTGACCTTCGAGTGGAGGGCGTCACCGGCACTACGTTTAGTGAATTCACCGATAACCAGGACGGCACCTACACCGACAAGTTGGTGGGCAGCCAGGCTGGCAGCGCTAACCTGATGCCTCGGTGGAACAGTGAGAATGCAGCCAATAGCGCGGCAGAGTTGACCCTGATACCACTGGAAATCACCGGAATTAGGGTCAACGGGTACACATTTACGACAGATGCCGGATTCCCTAAAACCGCTTTTGCTGGCGCGACGTTCCAGATCCTCATCAACGGAGAGTCGCCAGCGGCCGGAGTCTGGAAATTCACGCCTAGCAATACATCTGTTACCGTCACTGATACAGGCCAAGTCACGGTCGTAACAAACCCGACAGAGCACGGTGGCGTAACAATCGAAGTGACTCCTGATTCTGGTGGCCCATCGTTAACTTACGTAATCGGCAATACGACTTGGTTCACCCGCACAACCACGACTGTTTACGGAATCCGCCACAGCAGCAGCATGTAGTGCATTAGGGTTCGACGTAGCAACCAAGGCGCAGATGACCAAAACGGGAGCGACGGAACCCACCACTCAGAGGTCAATAGGATATTTGACGGAGTGGGGAGGACAACTTCTCACTACAAACCTCGTATGGTTAGCCGATCAGGGTTCGAGTAGTTCATTTTATTACACGGTGTCTGCCGGCGGGAACGAATTTCGTATCGAATCATATCAGTACACGTCCAAGTACCAAGTGATGCGCGCCCAGTAGACCAGTGGCCCCACGCCTCACAAAGTGCGGCGGTGACCTGACGCACCAAGGACCAGTCCAGGGGACGCCATTGCGACTGATACCGGACTCGCTCCAACCCACTGCAGCCAGTGCTTCAGATACTGCGCCACCCGGCCCTGCCGCTGTGAAGCGGGCAGGTGCCGGGTCTGCTCATAAAGCCGGCGCAGTTTCTGCAGCATATTATTAACAGCACGGGGGCAGGCTTACTGCCTCCTTTGTCATCCAGCCAGAACCCCATCCAGTCCGTCCCTTTTGTGATCCGCCCGATAAACGTTTTTTCAGGATGCTTCACAAATCCGTAGTGCGTGAGGATGTAGTGGTCAAGTAAAACTGGCCACGGTTTTATAAGCTGCGTGGTATCTTCTCTCTGACTCGTCAGGTGTCAGACCTCCGTTGTATTGATGAGGTCTGAACGTGTTGTAGTAACCTGTTATGTAACGAGTGACTTCTC
>NZ_JBOFZA010000089.1:0-25592 GCF_051654945.1 Serratia sp. (in: enterobacteria) | reverse complement strand
CTTGATATTTTTTTGCTACCGAAGTAGCTGGATATCGTCTTGTGAGTGCCCACACAGATTGTCTGATAAATTGTTAAAGAGCAGTGAGTTAGGCGCTTTCGCTTGCTAACTCGAGGAGGCGTATACTACGCTTTCCTCTTTCAGAGTCAACCTTAATTTCAGGTTTTTTTCTCTGCGACCCCGGAGACTCTGTGAAGTTGTTCACATGTTCCGTGTCGATGGAGGCGCATTATAGGGATCCCAATTTTTTCCACAACCCCTTTTTGGATCTTTTATTACTGACTGCGCACTTTTCCGCCCTTTCGCACGGATCTTGCCCGATCGAGGCCATTTTACCTACAATCCCCCCTGCTGACTGGTTGTAATTCCACCGTCAAAGTCTAGTATTGCCGGAAACAAGATCCTTATATGAGGCAATCCATGTCCAATTCAGTGCGTCCTTATCTGCATTACTCCCCTCAAATTGGCCTACGCGTCATGATCGATCCTTCTAGCGTGGTGATCGGCAACGTTGATCTGGCCGATGATGTCAGTATCTGGCCGCTGGTTTCCATTCGTGGCGATGTCAACGCGGTGAAGATCGGTGCACGCAGCAATATCCAGGACGGTAGCGTTCTGCATGTGACCCATAAATCCGATTACAACCCGGCGGGCTATCCTTTACTGATCGGCGAAGACGTTACCGTTGGACATAAAGCCATGCTGCATGGTTGTGCCATTGGCAACCGCGTTCTGGTCGGGATGGGATCGATTCTGTTGGACGGTGCGGTAATAGAAGATGATGTGATGATTGGCGCCGGTAGCCTGGTCGCACCCGGCAAGCGTCTGGAGAGTGGCTACTTATATGTAGGCAGCCCTGCACGCCAGGTTCGAGCCTTGACCCCGGCGGAGCTGGAAGGTTTACGCTATTCGGCCAACAACTACGTGCGCTGGAAAGACGAATACCTGGGTGAAGATATCTGACGATCCCGCCCTGCTTGCCAGAGCGGGGCTACCCTCACGCCACCGCCATTTCCTGACGTAATTGCTGCAATACCGGTTCGATCTCCGGCATCACGCCATGCCATAGGAAGAAAGCGTGTGCCGCCTGGCCCACCAGCATACCCAGTCCGTCTGCATAATGCTGCGCCCCCAACTGCTGCGCCCAGGCCAGGAATGGGGTGCCACCTTGTTGATAGAACATGTCATAGCACCGGGTGGTGGTACATATGATGTTATCCGGCAAAGCCGGGATCTCACCGTTGAACCCGGAGGCGGTCGCGTTGATCACTAAATCAAAATGTTGTCGATCCAACCGATCCAGCGGCAGGGCGACGATCTCCCCCAGATGCCGGAATGCCGCAGCCAACTCCTCGGCGCGGCTGAAGGTGCGGTTGGTCAACACCACTTCGCAGCCAAAAGAAAGCAGCGGCAGGATCACACCCCGCGCAGCGCCACCCGCTCCCACCAGCAACACTCGGTCACTTGGCCGGATCAAATCCTGGCGTTCAAGATCCGACAGCAAACCGATACCGTCGGTGTTATCCCCCAGCAGTTTGCCATCGGGTAATACCTTCAGCGTATTCACCGCTCCAGCCATTGCTGCCCGTTCGCTAAGTTCGCTCGCGGCCTCATAGGCACACTCTTTAAAGGGCACGGTGACGTTGGCCCCTTGGCCACCAGCGGCAATAAACTGCTGCAAAGTAGGTTCAAACCCGTCCAATGGAGCCAGCACGGTGCCATACGGGTGCTCGAT
The DNA here is from genome assembly GCF_051654945.1 of Serratia sp. (in: enterobacteria). Taxonomy (GTDB): domain Bacteria; phylum Pseudomonadota; class Gammaproteobacteria; order Enterobacterales; family Enterobacteriaceae; genus Chania. The sequence goes on along the minus strand of NZ_JBOFZA010000089.1, from coordinate 23,857 downwards.
CCCGGTTTGCTGCGCGAACAGCGCGTGGATGCGAGGGGATTTACTGTGAGCAATCGGGTTACCGAATACCGCGAACTTCTCCATAGATAGTGCCTCTAGCCCTGACGGATCTGCTCACCGGTCAAAGCATCTCTGATTTCAGAAGGGTTTAACCGGCCACCTACGTTACCTGCCAGCACCGGGAAAGCGTCACCAAACTGCTGCACCACTTCGGCTACGGTGCGGCATGGCTCCTCACCGCTCAAGTTGGCACTGGTCGATACCAACGGCTTGCCAAACTGGCGGCAAAGCTGCTGCACCAAAGGATGATCGCTAACGCGCACGGCCAATGAGCTAAAGCGGCCGGTCAGCAAGGCTGGCGTTTGCGGTTTTGCCGGGATCACCCAGGTTACCGGGCCAGGCCAACTGGCAAATATCGCGGCACGCTGTTGCTCGTTCAATACGCTGTCATCTATATAAGGTGCCAGCTGGGCATAATCGGCCGCGATCAGGATCAGTCCTTTTTCCCAAGGGCGCTGTTTCAAGGCCAGCAGCTGTTTGACGGCCTGTTCGCTATCTGGGTCACACCCCAGACCGAATACCGCTTCTGTTGGATAGGCAATCACCTGCTGGTTTTCCAGCGCGGCAATAATAGGCGCGAATGCGCAACTGTGTTCTGGGTTCATGGCTTGATTATTCTGAGATAGCGACGGGTTTTCCGCACAGTTTACTGGCGCAGCACAGCGTTGGACCTTTTGCCGTGCGCTTTTCCATCAGTAAAGGGTAGTGGCAATAGGCACACTCACCGGCGACGGGTTTGAAATTGAGGACAAACTGACATTCCGGATAGCGATCGCAGGAATGGAACACCTTGCCATAGCGGGATTTACGCTGCAGCAATTGGCCCTGACCACACTGAGGGCAAGCGATGCTGGTTTCATCCGGTTTGTCGATCACTTCGGTGTGATCGCATTCGGGATAGTGGCTGCAACCGATAAACATCCCATAACGCCCCTGGCGCAACACCAGCGTTGCCTGGCATTTCGGGCATTGCTGGCCCTCCAGCACTTTGACAACATGGCCGTCCGCCTGCGCTTTTAAAGGCCGGATATACTCGCATTGCGGATATTGGGAACAGCCGAGGAAGGGGCCGTGGCGACCACTGCGGATCACCAACTCGGCCCCGCATTCCGGACAGGGTTCATTTTGCCTCGCGGCAAAAATCGCTGGTTTTGTCATAACGTCTTCTATGCCTGTTACCTACTCAGTGCAGGTAACCTTCGTTTACTTCAAATAACAGTTCTTCCATCTGCTGATACGCGCTCTCATACCCGGGGATATTGAACAGCACCATCAACACTACCCATTTCAGATCTTCGAGATCAAATTCCGTATTATCCAAAGCCATAACACGATCGATAACCATTTCACGGGTTTCGAGGTTCAATACCTGGATCTGTTCTAGGAACAGGAGAAAACCACGGCAACCGGCATCTAAACGCACGCTCTCTTCTTCGGTGTAGATCCGCATAGCCAGCGGATCGGCAGCCATGAAATAAGGGGCATTCTCGCCTTCCTGGAGGTCTGCAAGCTTTTCGAGCCAATTCAATGCGTTGAAGATATCATCACGATCGAACCCTGCTTCGGTAAGATCGTGGGTCAAGGTATCCTGATCAACGTGCATCTCTGGTTCATTGTGGATATAGGTCTCAAACAAATACATGAGTACGTCGAACATGGCATGCCCTCCTTATTCGGACATAGCCGCCGGGTACAGCTGCGATCCAACCTGCTAACTCCAGATCGAGTAGTTTGATTACCACCTCTGGCACAGATTGGCCGGCACGTTCGGCGACGACGTCAACAGGTGTCACCTCATCTCCTACGTTAGCCAACACATCGGCAAATGGCAATTCAACTTCGGCCTCTGATGAAGAAATAGTTGTATTTTCGCTCACGGGCAACCATTGCAGGCCACTTCCCAGCTGTTCTGCAATATCTTTTGGGCCGGTAACCAGGTTGGCCCCTTGCTGGATCAGCCAATGAGATCCCTCGCTCATCGGGTTGCCCAGCGCCCCTGGCAGGGCAAAAACTTCACGCCCCTGGTCCAGCGCATAACGAGCAGTGATCAGCGACCCGCTACGCAGCGAGGCCTCGATGACCACCACGCCAACGCTTAACCCACTGATAATACGGTTGCGGCGCGGGAAGTGCGCCGCCAGTGGCAAATCGGTAACCAGATGTTCGGAAACCACCGCTCCGCCCTGCTCAATAATTTGCTCAGCCAAGCGGCGATGGCGGCGTGGGTAGATATTTGCCAGTCCGCTGCCTAACACCGCAATCGTGACCCCTTCGGCCTCCAAGGCTGCACGGTGGCAGATCCCGTCAATACCAATCGCCAGGCCGCTGGTGACGGCAAAGCCGCAATGCACCAACCCGCTGGCAAAGTAACTGCCCCAACGCTCGCCATAGTGGCTAAACTGACGGCTACCGACCATGGCGATTTGTGGCCGTTGCAGCACAGCTATATCACCCTGCACCATCAGTAATAGCGGCGCATCATCGATATGCGCCAACAGTTCGGGAAATCCGGGTTCCCCGTATCGCACCAGTTGATTGCCCGACTGTTCCAGCCACTTGAGCGTTGCCTTGAGATACTTTCCATGCCCCCGCTGGAACTGTTTGCGCTGCTGGCTATTCAACCCCAATGATTCGAGCAGTGGGTAAGGGTTGCCACCTTCGACAATCAGACGGTGGACAATACGGCTGGCCTGTAGTGCATCAATCCGGGTCACAGCATGCATGCGTAAAGCAATTTCTTCCGGCTGCATCAATCATTCCCTCGCGGTAAATGGGGTATTACCAATTCGTGCAATTGGTCTGGGATGCTGTCAATCAGGCCGAAAAATGTCTAGAATAGAAGCTAATCACTGTTCATCACTCGGATACAGATCTTAAGATATATGTCAGTCTTGCAGGTATTACATTTCCCAGACGAGCGGCTACGCAAAATTGCGGCCCCGGTAAAAGAAGTCAATGCAGATGTCCAGCGCATCGTGGATGATATGTTTGAAACCATGTACGCAGAGGAAGGCATTGGCCTGGCTGCAACACAGGTCGATATTCATCAGCGCATTATCGTCATCGACGTTTCTGAAAACCGCGATCAACGCCTGGTGTTGATCAACCCGGAACTGCTGGAAAAAAGCGGTGAAACCGGTATCGAAGAAGGCTGCCTTTCCATTCCTGAGCAACGCGCCCTGGTGCCACGCGCAGAGAAAGTGAAGATCCGCGCCCTCGATCGTGAAGGGAAACCTTTTGAACTTGAGGCTGATGATCTGCTGGCTATCTGTATTCAGCATGAAATGGATCATCTGGTTGGCAAACTGTTTGTCGATTACCTGTCGCCGCTGAAACGCCAACGTATCCGTCAGAAACTGGAAAAAATGGCCAAGCTTGAAGCTCGCGCCTAACCGATCAGGAAATCAACGTGTCTGACTCTTTACGGATTATTTTTGCCGGAACCCCAGACTTCGCAGCGCGTCATTTAGACGCGCTGTTGTCTTCTGGGCATCAGGTGGTCGGCGTCTTCACCCAGCCCGATCGCCCCGCAGGCCGCGGTAACAAGCTGACGCCAAGCCCGGTCAAGGTGCTGGCTGAACAGCATCAGATCCCCGTATTTCAGCCCAAGTCACTACGCCCGCAAGAGAATCAGCATCTGGTTGACGATCTGAAGGCAGACGTGATGGTGGTGGTGGCCTATGGCCTGATCCTACCTAAAGCGGTCCTGGATATGCCGCGCCTGGGTTGTATCAACGTTCATGGATCTCTGCTGCCACGCTGGCGTGGTGCAGCACCGATCCAGCGCGCGCTGTGGGCTGGCGATAGCGAAACCGGCGTAACGATCATGCATATGGACGTAGGTCTCGATACCGGTGACATGATGCACAAGATCGCTTGCCCAATCTCAGCCACAGATACCAGCGCCAGTCTGTACGACAAGCTGGCAGAACTGGGGCCTCAGGGGCTGCTGGCCACCTTGCAACAATTGGCGGCAGGTACGGCGCAGCGCGAAGTTCAAGATGAAGCGCTGGTCACCTACGCAGAAAAACTGAGCAAGGAAGAAGCCCGCCTGGACTGGAGCCTTGCTGCAAAACAGTTGGAGCGCTGTATTCGCGCCTTCAATCCGTGGCCAGTCAGCTATTTCACCATCGAAGATCAACCGGTGAAAGTCTGGCAGGCCAGCGTTATAGCGGAAAGCGCCAACGCAGAACCCGGTACCATCGTGCATGCCGACAAGCACGGCATCCAGATTGCCACCGCAGACGGTATTCTGAACCTGACGCAGCTACAGCCTGCCGGTAAAAAACCGATGTCGGCACAAGATTTACTGAATTCTCGCCGCGAATGGTTCTCACCGGGCAACCGGTTATAAGCCACTCCCATTGCCCGGCCATTGCTGCCGGGCTGTTTGTTTCTTAATGCCGATCGTTATCCGCCTTAGCCTATGAAAAACAATTACAATCTCCGAAGCATTGCCGCCAAGGCCATCGGCCAGGTACTGGATCAGGGGCAGTCGCTCAGCACCATTTTGCCCGCATTACAAAAGAACATTTCTGACAAGGACCGTGGGCTATTGCAAGAACTCTGTTTCGGGTCGCTACGCGTGCTGCCTCAGCTCGAATGGTGCATTCAGCAGTTGATGGCGAAGCCTATGACCGGCAAACAACGCCCATTGCACTATTTGCTGATGGTGGGTCTGTATCAGTTGCTGTATACCCGCATTCCACCCCACGCGGTATTGGCCGAAACGGTTGAAGGTGCGGTTGCCTTGAAGCGCCCACAGCTGAAAGGGTTGATTAACGGGGTACTACGCCAGTTCCAGCGCCAGCAAGAAGAGCTGCTGGCACGCGCCGCTAATAACGACAGCCGCTATCTGCATCCAAGCTGGTTGCTTAAACGCATCAAACTGGCTTACCCAACCCAGTGGGAGCAGGTCGTTGACGCTAATAATCAGAAGCCACCCATGTGGCTGCGCGTTAACCGTCTGCACCATACGCGTGAAGATTACTTGCAGCTGATGCAGCAGGCAGGCATTGCCGCCGAGTCCCATAAAGACTATCGCGACGCGATCCGTTTGCTGGCCCCGTGCCCAGTAACGGATTTACCCGGCTTCGCAGACGGCTGGGTGACGGTACAAGATGCTTCCGCACAGGGCTGCGTTGATCTGCTGGATCCGCAAGACGGTGAACAGATCCTCGATCTTTGTGCCGCCCCCGGCGGCAAGACGACCCATATTCTGGAAGCCGCCCCTAAAGCGCATGTGTTAGCCGTAGATATCGACGAACAACGCTTAAGCCGGGTGAAAGAGAACCTCCAGCGCCTGCGCCAGCATGCGGAAGTTCGCCAAGGTGATGGCCGTACCCCGCAACAGTGGTGCGGCGACAAGCAGTTCGATCGTATCCTGTTGGATGCCCCTTGCTCCGCCACCGGTGTTATTCGCCGCCACCCGGATATTAAGTGGTTGCGTCGTGACAGCGATATCGCCGAACTGGCCGCTTTACAGGGCGAAATTCTGGAGGCTATCTGGCCGCGGCTGAAATCTGGTGGTGTGATGGTCTATGCAACCTGCTCTATTCTGCCGCAGGAAAATAGCGAGCAGATCGCCGCATTCCTGCAACGTCACGCCGATGCCAAGTTGGTTGAAACCGGCGATCTCCAATCACCAGGCAAACAGAATCTTCCTCATCCTGAGGATGGCGATGGTTTCTTTTACGCTAAGCTGATTAAAATATAACTGTTCAGAGAACGCCTGCGGGCGTTCTCAACCATCGGCTACGGCCGTCGCAGATCGAGCAGAGAAATCGATGAAAATTATTATTCTTGGCGCAGGGCAAGTTGGCGGGACACTGGCTGAAAACCTGGTGGGTGAAAATAACGATATCACCGTGGTCGATACCGATACCGGACGGCTGCGCCAGTTGCAGGACAAGTTTGACCTGCGCGTCGTTCAGGGGCACGGCTCTCATCCGCGCGTGTTACGTGAAGCCGGTGCCGAAGATGCCGATATGCTGGTTGCCGTCACCAACTCTGACGAAACCAATATGATCGCCTGTCAGATCGCTTATACGCTATTTAACACCCCGAATCGTATTGCACGTATCCGTGCACCAGATTATATCCGTGAGTCCGAGAAGCTATTCCATCCGGATGCGGTGCCCATCGACCACCTGATCTCGCCGGAGCAGTTGGTTATCGATTACATCTATAAGCTGATCGAATACCCAGGTGCCTTGCAGGTAGTGAACTTTGCCGATGGCAAAGTCAGCATCGCCGCGGTGAAAGCCTATTATGGCGGCCCACTGGTCGGGAACGCCCTGTCTGCCATGCGCGAGCATATGCCACATATCGATACCCGCGTGGCCGCAATTTTCCGTCACGATCGTCCGATCCGCCCACAGGGCTCCACCATTATCGAAGCGGGCGATGAAGTGTTCTTCGTTGCCGCCTCACAGCATATCCGCGCAGTAATGAGTGAACTGCAACGTTTGGAGAAACCCTATAAGCGCATCATGATCGTCGGTGGCGGCAACGTAGGTGCGGGGCTGGCACATCGATTAGAAAAGTCGTACAACGTGAAGCTGATTGAGAAAAACCAGCAACGTGCCGCCGAATTGGCAGAGCAACTGCACGACACCATCGTGTTTTACGGCGATGCTTCCGATCAGGAGCTGTTGGCCGAAGAGCATGTCGAGCAGGTCGATGTGTTTATTGCCATCACCAACGACGACGAAGCCAACATCATGTCTGCCATGCTGGCCAAGCGAATGGGGGCCAAGAAGGTGATGGTACTGATCCAGCGCCGCGCCTATGTCGATCTGGTCCAGGGCAGCGTCATTGATATCGCCATTTCACCGCAGCAGGCCACCATTTCAGCACTGCTGGGCCACGTGCGCAAAGCCGACATCGTCAGCGTCTCCTCACTACGCCGCGGCGTTGCCGAAGCCATCGAAGCCATTGCGCACGGTGATGAAAGCACCTCCAAGGTCGTTGGCCGCATGGTGGAAGAAATTAAGCTGCCGCCAGGCACCACCATCGGTGCGATTGTGCGCGGTGATGATGTGATCATTGCCAACGGCAACAGCCGGATCCAGCAGGGTGACCATGTGATTATGTTTATTACCGATAAAAAATTTGTACCGGATGTCGAGCGCCTGTTCCAGCCTAGTCCGTTCTTCTTATAAACACATAAACCATGCGAATGAATTTTTGACACATCAGGCGCCGAGAATTAGGAAAAACCAAAAATTTTCCTATACTGACTGTGTCAAAAGCGCGTTGATTTGTTAAAGTTGCGTTACTAATTTTTGAGGGGGTGTTCTGATGGGTATGTTAAAAGAGTTCCGCGAATTTGCCATGCGTGGCAACGTGGTCGATCTGGCAGTCGGTGTGATCATTGGTGCGGCATTCGGTAAAATCGTTTCTTCCTTGGTTGCCGATATCATCATGCCACCTTTGGGCCTGCTCATAGGCGGAGTCGACTTCAAACAGTTCCACCTGGTACTACGTGAAGCCAAGGATAATGTCCCAGCGGTAGTGATGAACTACGGCTCGTTCCTACAGAATATCTTTGATTTCGTGATCGTCGCCTTTGCGATCTTTATGGCTATCAAGTTAATGAACAAAATGCGCCGTAAAGAAGTTGAAGAGCCAGCCGCACCGCCAGCGCCAACCGCCGAAGAGAAGCTGCTGACAGAAATCCGCGATCTGCTGAGCCATCAACAGCAGCCGAAGCTGTAATTCTCCAGCCATAACGCGAAAAGCCATCCTGCGAGATGGCTTTTTTTTGGCTTAAAACCAGAAGGCCAGTGGTAAATTGTCGTTGGGCAATTTACCACTGGCCTCCCAGTTACCGCCTTTTGCATGTTTGTCTTTACGCCGGTAGCTGCCTTTCCCTTTAGTGTTCTTCTCTACCCGTTGGCGGAAAAGCGGATCGTGCAGCAACGCCTCAATGGCATTATCCTGGATCTTACCTTTGGTATGACGATATTGGGTCATCATGGTCTTCCTGTTAATTGATAGTAATAAACGCGCCGATGATACTGCTGGCCAGATAAAAATTAAAGGCCCATGCACAGTTAAACCACATTTTTCGCTTTATCTTCGCTGGCCCCCTGTTCCAGAGCCTCCAGAATCGAACAGAAGTTACTGGTGTGGGCGCTACCGCAGCAGGCATCACTGAGCCTTTTCAGCGATTCACGCATTCTGGCCAACTCCGCCATTTTGCCTTCAACCTCATGCAGACGCGCATCAACGATAGACTTCGACTCTTCGCAGGTGTGATGCTCTGGATCGACACGGATCGACAGCAATTCGGCGATAGTGTCCAGCGTGAAGCCAAGCTGTTTGGCGTAGCGGATAAACCGCAGGCGCTGTAAATCCTGATCGCTATACAGCCGATAGCCGCCCTCGGTACGGACATGGTGATCCATCATGCCCTGCTTCTCGTAATAACGTACCGTATCTGGCGTTACGTCAGCCAGCTTGGCTAATTGCCCAATCTTGAACATCATAACTTCCCCGTGCTGAATGTCTCACTGATAGCCTGAGCATAGCGGATATAAGGCGGGATCTTAAGCGTTGCTGGGAGGGGAGAGCACGTTTGGCAAGCGACAGACGTAAAAAAACCGGGCAAGCCCGGTTTTCTTACGCTTCCACAGATTACTCTGCAGTTGCTACTTCTGCTTGAGACTCAGCACGATCAACCAGCTCGATGTATGCCATCGGCGCGTTGTCGCCTGCGCGGAAGCCACACTTCAGAATGCGAGTGTAACCACCGGCACGGCTCGCAAAACGCGGGCCTAGCTCGTTAAACAGTTTTGCCACGATCTCGTTATCACGAGTACGGGCGAATGCCAGACGACGATTAGCTACGCTGTCGGTCTTGGCAAGAGTAATCAGCGGCTCAACAACGCGACGCAGCTCTTTCGCTTTTGGCAAGGTCGTCTTGATGATCTCATGACGAACCAAAGAGCCGGCCATGTTACGGAACATAGCCTGGCGATGGCTGCTGTTACGGTTCAGTTGACGACCACTCTTACGATGGCGCATGACCTTATCCTTCTCAGTAAAACCTTAACCTGTGATCCGGTTACTCGTCAGCAATGCTTGCCGGTGGCCAATTTTCCAGGCGCATGCCCAGAGAAAGTCCACGGGAGGCCAGCACGTCTTTAATCTCAGTAAGAGATTTTTTACCCAGGTTAGGCGTTTTCAACAGCTCAACCTCGGTACGCTGTACCAGATCACCGATGTAGTGGATAGCTTCTGCCTTGAGGCAGTTAGCAGAGCGGACAGTCAATTCCAGATCGTCAACAGGGCGCAGCAGGATCGGATCGAACTCTGGTTTCTCTTCTTTCACTTCCGGCTGACGTACATCACGTAGGTCAACGAAAGCTTCCAGTTGTTCAGCCAGAATGGTTGCCGCACGGCGGATCGCCTCTTCAGGATCGATCGTGCCATTGGTTTCCATCTCGATGACCAGCTTGTCCAGGTCGGTACGCTGTTCTACACGCGCTGCTTCAACATTGTAGGCAATACGCTCTACAGGGCTATAGCAGGCGTCAACCAACAGACGACCAATCGGGCGCTCATCTTCTTCCGAATGAATTCGGGCAGAAGCCGGCACATAACCACGACCGCGCTGAACTTTGATACGCATGCTGATAGCAGCGTTCTCATCGGTCAGGTGGCAGATAACGTGCTGCGGCTTGACGATTTCGACATCACCATCATGGGTAATGTCGGCAGCGGTCACAGGGCCAATGCCAGATTTATTCAGGGTAAGAATAACTTCATCTTTGCCTTGAACTCTCACCGCCAGCCCTTTCAGGTTGAGCAGGATCTCCAGGATATCTTCCTGTACGCCTTCTTTGGTGCTGTACTCATGTAGTACACCATCAATCTCAACCTCGGTCACCGCGCAACCCGGCATAGACGAAAGCAGAATACGGCGCAGTGCGTTGCCAAGAGTATGGCCAAAGCCACGCTCTAACGGCTCAAGGGTCACCTTGGCGTGCGTCGAACTGACTTGCTCGATATCTACCAGGCGCGGTTTTAGAAACTCTGTCACAGAACCCTGCATTGTGTCCTCTCTTTGAAACTCAAGCCTTACTTGGAGTAAAGCTCGACGATCAGGTGTTCGTTAATGTCGGCGGACAGATCGGTACGTTCAGGAATACGTTTGAACACACCTTCCATCTTCGCAGCATCAACTTCCAGCCAAGTCGGCTTTTCACGCTGCTCAGCCAGCTCCAGAGAAGCCTTAACACGAGACTGCTTTTTAGCTTTCTCGCGGATGCTGACTACGTCATTCGGAGATACCTGATAAGAAGCGATGTTAACAACGCGACCATTTACCATAACGGCTTTATGGCTAACCAGCTGACGTGATTCTGCACGAGTGGCGCCGAAGCCCATACGGTAAACTACGTTGTCCAGACGACCTTCCAGAAGGGTCAACAGGTTTTCACCGGTGTTGCCTTTCAGGCGGGTTGCTGCTTTGTAATAGTTACGGAACTGACGCTCCAGAACACCGTACATACGGCGAACTTTTTGCTTTTCACGCAACTGTACACCATAGTCAGACAGACGCGGTTTACGCGCACCGTGTTGACCTGGTGGTTGTTCAATTTTGCACTTTGAATCTATCGCGCGAACGCCAGACTTCAGGAACAGGTCTGTGCCCTCGCGGCGGCTAAGCTTGAGCTTAGGACCCAAATATCTTGCCATTTTCTTTCTCCAACAATCCGAAAAGCAGGGGCGTTACACGCGACGCTTTTTCGGTGGACGACAACCGTTATGAGGAATCGGAGTCACATCGGTAATATTAGTGATGCGGAAACCAGCCGCGTTCAGAGCGCGGATAGTAGACTCACGACCAGGACCAGGTCCTTTAACCATAACTTCCAGGTTCTTGATACCGTATTCTTTAACTGCGTCAGCACAACGTTCGGCTGCAACCTGAGCTGCAAACGGAGTTGACTTACGAGAACCACGGAAACCGGAACCACCGGCTGTTGCCCAACCCAAAGCATTACCCTGACGATCGGTAATAGTCACAATGGTGTTGTTGAAAGAAGCATGGATATGAGCCACGCCGTCAGAGACTTGTTTTCTTACACGCTTGCGTGTACGAACAGGTGCCTTTGCCATTATTCAATCACCCCGATTATTTCTTGATCGGTTTACGCGGACCCTTACGGGTACGTGCGTTGGTCTTAGTACGCTGACCGCGAACTGGCAGACCACGACGATGGCGTAAACCACGGTATGTACCAAGATCCATCAGACGCTTGATGCTCAGGGTAACTTCACGACGCAAATCACCTTCAACAGTGAATTTGGCAACTGCTTCACGCAGTTGTTCAATTTGCTCTTCAGACAGCTCACTGATCTTAACATTTTCAGCAATACCCGTCGCAGCACAGATGGACTGTGAACGAGTTTTGCCGATTCCGAAGATCGACGTTAACGCGATAACGGTATGTTTATGATCAGGAATGTTAATGCCTGCTATACGGGCCACTATGCACTCCTACTAATTTTTACGGCAACACCATTCTGAAAAGCCCGTTTTCAGGATACTCAAATAATGTTGCAGCTACATACAAAAGATTGGCTGGCTAATCTAGCCAGCTCAACCCAACTTTGCAAGAAAAATATGCGAGATAATCAGCCTTGACGCTGTTTATGCTTCGGCTCGGCGCTGCAAATCACACGAACGACACCGTTACGCTTAACGATTTTGCAGTTACGACATAATTTCTTGACGGAAGCACGAACTTTCATTTTTACTCTCCGTAACTTCTCAAACACGCCTGATTAGCGGTTATAGCCTTTCAGGTTTGCTTTCTTCAATGCAGACTCGTACTGACTTGACATCATCAGAGTTTGCACTTGAGCCATAAAGTCCATGATGACGACAACCACGATCAGTAGCGAGGTACCACCAAAGTAGAATGGTACTTTCATTGCATCACGCATGAACTCCGGGATCAGGCAGATGAAAGTAATGTACATCGCGCCCACCAGGGTTAAACGCGTCATCACTTTATCGATATACTTCGCCGTTTGCTCTCCCGGACGAATTCCTGGTACGAAGGCACCGGACTTCTTCAGGTTATCTGCTGTTTCACGCGGGTTAAACACCAACGCCGTGTAGAAGAAACAGAAGAAGATGATTGCAGACGCATAGAGTAACACATAAAGCGGTTGTCCAGGCTGCAAATACAGCGAAATCGTTGTCAGCCAGTTCCAACCGGTACCGCCCCCAAACCATGATGCAATCGTGGCAGGGAACAGAATAATGCTGGAAGCGAAGATTGCCGGGATTACCCCTGCCATGTTCACTTTCAACGGTAAGTGTGTGCTCTGTGCTGCGTAAACACGACGTCCTTGTTGACGTTTCGCATAGTTAACGACGATACGACGTTGACCACGTTCAATGAAAACAACGAAGAAGGTTACTGCAAACACCAATACTGCAACCAACAGCAACAAGAGGAAGTGCAGGTCGCCTTGCCGAGCTTGCTCAATAGTATGGCCAACTGCCGGCGGAAGACCCGCCACAATACCCGCGAAGATAATGATTGAGATACCGTTACCGATACCACGCTCAGTAATCTGCTCACCCAGCCACATCAGGAACATTGTCCCGGTCACCAAGCTCACAACCGCAGTAAAGTAGAAGGCAAAGCCTGGGTTTAACACCAGGCCCTGCATACCAGGCATATTCGGCAGACCGGTAGCAATACCGATCGACTGGAATATGGCCAACACCAGCGTACCGTAACGGGTGTACTGACTAATCTTGCGACGGCCAGCCTCCCCTTCTTTCTTGATTTCCGCCAACGCTGGGTGAACCACCGTCAGTAACTGGATAATGATCGACGCCGAAATGTACGGCATGATCCCCAGAGCAAAAATAGAAGCACGGCTGAGAGCACCACCAGAGAACATGTTAAACATTTCAATGATAGTGCCTCTCTGCTGTTCGAGCAGTTTGGCAAGCACAGTGGCATCGATACCAGGAATCGGAATGAAAGAGCCAATACGGAAAACAATCAGCGCGCCGATTACAAACAAAAGTCTGCGCTTCAGCTCGCCGAGTCCGCCTTTAGCACTTTGAAAATCTAATCCTGGTTGCTTAGCCATCAGCTTACTTATTCCTCAATTTTACCGCCAGCCGCCTCGATAGCAACACGAGCGCCTTTGGTGACACGCAGACCACGCAGGGTAACCGGACGAGTGATTTCGCCAGAAAGCATAACTTTCGCGAACTCGATCTGGGTACCAACAACGTTAGCGGCTTTCAGCGTGTTCAGGTCGATTACGTCGCCTTCAACAAGAGCCAGTTCAGACAGACGAACTTCTGCCGTGATCATAGCTTTGCGAGAGGTGAAGCCGAATTTCGGCAAACGACGATATAAAGGCATCTGACCACCTTCAAAACCACGACGTACGCCACCGCCAGAACGTGAGTTCTGACCTTTGTGACCACGACCGGCGGTTTTACCCAGGCCAGAACCAATACCACGACCTACACGCTTCGGCGCATGCTTGGCACCTTCAGCCGGAGACAGAGTATTTAAACGCATCTGTTACTCCTCAACCTTAACCATGTAGGAAACCAGGTTGATCATACCGCGTACAGCAGGAGTATCCTCGCGCTCTACGGTGTGACCAATACGACGCAGACCCAGACCGAGCAGTGTAGCTTTATGCTTCGGCAGACGGCCAATGGAGCTGCGAACTTGTGTTACTTTGATAGTCTTAGCCATGGTCAATTACCCCAGAATGTCTGCAACGGATTTACCACGCTTGGCAGCGACCATTTCAGGAGACTTCATATTAGCCAAAGCGTCGATAGTTGCACGAACCACGTTGATCGGGTTAGTGGAACCATAAGCTTTAGCCAGTACGTTGTGCACCCCAGCAACTTCGAGAACGGCGCGCATTGCACCACCCGCGATGATACCGGTACCTTCATGAGCTGGCTGCATGAACACACGGGAACCCGTATGAGCACCTTTAACAGGATGCTGCAGGGTGCCGCTGTTCAGCGCGACATTCATCATGTTGCGACGGGCTTTTTCCATCGCTTTCTGGATCGCTGCTGGAACTTCGCGTGCTTTGCCGTAGCCAAAACCAACGCGACCGTTACCATCACCAACTACTGTCAGTGCGGTAAAGCTGAAAATACGGCCACCTTTTACGGTTTTAGATACGCGGTTTACCGCGATCAGCTTTTCCTGCAGTTCGCCAGCTTGTTTTTCGATGTGAGCCATCTTAAACCTCTTCCTTAGAACTGAAGGCCAGCTTCACGGGCAGCATCTGCCAGTGCCTGGACTCGACCATGATATTGGAAACCGGAACGGTCAAAGGATACTTTCGCAATCCCTTTTTCCAACGCGCGCTCAGCCAGTGCTTTACCAACGGCTGCTGCTGCGTCTTTGTTACCGGAGTACTTCAATTGCTCAGTGATAGCTTTTTCTAAAGTAGAAGCGGCTACCAGTACTTCAGAACCATTTGGAGCAATGACCTGTGCGTAAATGTGACGCGGGGTACGATGTACCACCAGGCGGGTTGCACCCAGTTCTTTGAGCTTACGGCGTGCGCGGGTCGCACGACGGATACGAGCAGATTTCTTATCCATAGTGTTACCTTACTTCTTCTTAGCCTCTTTGGTACGCACGACTTCGTCGGCGTAACGGACACCCTTGCCTTTGTAAGGCTCAGGACGGCGGTAGGCACGCAGATCTGCAGCAACCTGGCCAATAACCTGCTTATCAGCGCCTTTCAGCACGATTTCAGTTTGGCTAGGGCATTCAGCAGTAATACCTGCTGGCAGCTGGTGATCGATTGGGTGAGAGAAGCCCAGGGCTAAATTCACCACGTTGCCTTTAACAGCAGCACGATAACCAACACCTACCAGTTGAAGCTTCTTGGTGAAACCTTCGGTAACACCGACGACCATTGCGTTCAGCAGAGCGCGCGTGGTACCCGCGAGGGCCCATGCATTGGCAAAACCTTCGCGCGGAGCGAAAGTCAGTGCGTTAGCTTCTTGCTTAACGATAACGGCGTCATGGACTGTACGAGTCAGCTCGCCGTTCTTACCCTTAATCGAAATAACCTGACCGTTGAGTTTTACCTCTACGCCGGCAGGAATGACGACGGGTGCTTTTGCAACACGAGACATTCTTTCCTCCCGAATTAAGCTACGTAGCAGATAATCTCGCCACCAAGACCAGCTTGGCGAGCTGCACGATCGGTCATAACACCTTTAGAGGTAGAAATAACAGCGATACCCAGACCGGCCATAACTTTTGGCAATGCATCTTTTTTCTTATAGATGCGCAGACCTGGACGACTGATACGCTGAATGCTTTCTACCACTGCCTTGCCCTGGAAGTACTTCAGTACCAGTTCCAGTACAGGCTTGGTGTCGCCTTCAATTTTGAAATCTTCAATAAAACCTTCTTCCTTCAGCACGTTGGCAATTGCCACTTTCAGCTTGGAGGAAGGCATGGTGACCGCAACTTTGTTCGCGGCTTGACCGTTACGGATACGGGTCAGCATATCCGCGATCGGATCTTGCATGCTCATCTGTCTTTACTCCCGTGATTCAATTGGTAATTACCAGCTAGCCTTTTTCAAGCCTGGTACTTCACCGCGCATAGCGGCTTCACGTAGCTTGATACGGCTCAACCCGAACTTGCCCACATAACCATGTGGACGGCCAGTTTGACGGCAGCGTTTACGCTGACGAGACGGGCTGGAATCACGCGGCAGAGACTGGAGCTTGAGAACCGCATCCCAACGATCTTCGTCGGAAGAGTTCACACCAGAAATGATAGCTTTCAATTCCTCGCGTTTAGCGCGGTACTTGTCAGCCAGTTTCACGCGAACGACTTCGCGTGCTTTCATTGATTGCTTAGCCATCAGTAACCCTGCCTTACTTGCGGAACGGGAAGTTAAAAGCAGCCAACAGCGCGCGGCCTTCATCATCAGATTTCGCAGAAGTGGTAATGGTAATATCCAAACCACGTACGCGATCGACTTTGTCGTAGTCGATTTCTGGGAAGATGATTTGCTCACGCACACCCATGCTGTAGTTACCACGGCCATCGAATGACTTGGCGGACAAGCCACGGAAGTCACGGATACGTGGTACAGCAATGGAAATCAGACGCTCAAAGAACTCCCACATGCGTTCGCCACGCAGAGTTACTTTACAGCCGATCGGATAGCCCTGGCGGATTTTGAAGCCTGCAACAGATTTGCGTGCTTTGGTGATGAACGGCTTTTGACCGGAGATTGCTGCCAAGTCAGCTGCTGCATTGTCCAGCAGTTTCTTGTCAGCGATCGCTTCACCAACACCCATATTCAGGGTGATCTTCTCGACCCGAGGGACTTGCATGACAGAGTTGTAATCAAACTGAGACATCAGTTGTTTGACTACCTCGTCTTTGTAGTAATCATGCAGTTTCGCCATCGTCATACTCCAAATTACTTGATAGTTTCGCTATTTGATTTGAAGAAACGGACTTTTTTGCCGTCTTCGAATCTAAAGCCTACACGGTCAGCCTTACCGGTAGCCGAGTTGAACAGCGCAATGTTGGAAACCTGAATAGCAGCTTCTTTTTCAACAATGCCACCTGGTTGGTTCAGGGCCGGGACCGGCTTCTGATGTTTCTTAACCAGGTTGATACCTTCAACAATGACCTTACCAGCAGACAGGACATTTTTTACTTTACCGCGTTTACCTTTGTCTTTCCCGGTAAGCACGATAACTTCGTCATCACGACGGATTTTCGCTGCCATGGTTCGCTCCTTAGAGTACTTCTGGTGCCAGAGAGATAATTTTCATGAACTTCTCATTACGCAGTTCACGAGTTACCGGCCCAAAAATACGCGTACCGATAGGTTGCTCGCTGTTATTGTTTAAAATAACGCATGCATTACCATCGAAGCGAATGACAGAACCGTCCGGGCGACGTACACCCTTCTTGGTGCGCACCACTACCGCCTTCAGCACATCGCCTTTCTTCACCTTACCGCGAGGAATTGCTTCCTTGATGGTAATTTTGATGACGTCGCCGATGCCTGCGTAGCGACGGTGCGAGCCACCTAGAACCTTGATACACATTACGCGACGTGCACCGGAGTTGTCGGCCACGTTCAGCATAGTCTGTTCTTGGATCATGTTAGTGCTCCGCTAATGTCAACTACAACTTTAGGATCTATTACTAGATCGTTGAAAAGCCCCATAACCGAGGGCGCAGCATTATAACACCGCTTCCAGAGTATGGGTAGAAAAAATAAACGGCTCATTTTCTGAGCCGTTTATTAAGTTAGAGTCAGCTACTCTATTACAGAATCGCTTTATCTACAATGCGAACCAACGTCCATGACTTAGTCTTGGACAGTGGACGGCATTCGCGGATTTCTACCACGTCGCCGATACCACATTCGTTGTTCTCATCATGTACATGCAGCTTAGTCGTACGCTTGATGAATTTCCCGTAGATCGGGTGCTTCACCGTGCGCTCGATAGCAACAACCATGGATTTCTCCATTTTGTCACTAACAACACGACCTTGCAGAGTACGGATAATATCAGTCATTTTACGCACCCGCCTTTTCAGTCAGTAAAGTCTTAACGCGTGCGACATTACGACGCACTTGTTTCAACAGGTGAGTTTGTTGCAGTTGGCCACTCGCCGCCTGCATGCGCAAGTTAAATTGCTCACGCAGCAGGTTGAGCAGCTCAGTGTTCAGCTCTTCAACACTTTTTTCACGCAGCTCTTGTGCTTTCATTACATCACCGTCTTAGTTACAAAGGTGGTTTTGATCGGCAGTTTAGCTGCTGCCAGCTTGAATGCTTCACGGGCGACTTCTTCTGGAACGCCGTCCATTTCGTACAGGACTTTGCCAGGTTGGATCAGGGCAACCCAATATTCCACGTTACCCTTACCTTTACCCATACGCACTTCAAGAGGCTTCTCGGTGATTGGTTTGTCCGGGAATACACGGATCCAGATCTTACCTTGACGCTTCACTGCACGAGTCATTGCACGACGAGCTGCTTCGATTTGACGAGCAGTCAGACGGCCACGGCCAACAGCTTTCAGACCGAAAGTGCCGAAGCTAACATCCGTACCTTGCGCCAGACCACGGTTGCGGCCCTTGTGCACCTTACGGAATTTTGTACGCTTTGGTTGTAACATCAGCGACTCTCCTTACTTGCGGCCTTTACGCTGCTGCTTTTTAGGTTGAGCAGCCGGTTCCGGTTGTTCAACTGCAGCCATACCACCCAGGATCTCACCTTTGAAGATCCATACCTTAACGCCGATTACACCATAAGTGGTGTGCGCTTCAGATGTGTTGTAATCGATATCCGCACGCAGTGTATGCAACGGAACACGACCTTCACGGTACCATTCGGTACGCGCGATTTCAGCACCGCCAAGACGGCCGCTTACTTCAACTTTGATACCTTTAGCGCCAAGACGCATTGCGTTCTGTACAGCACGCTTCATAGCACGACGGAACATAACGCGACGTTCCAGCTGTGAAGTGATGCTGTCAGCAACCAATTTTGCGTCCAGTTCCGGTTTACGGACTTCGGCGATGTTAATTTGCGCAGGAACGCCAGCGATATCCGCTACGACCTTACGCAGTTTTTCGACATCTTCACCTTTCTTGCCGATAACGATGCCAGGACGAGCGGTGTGAATAGTCACACGGATGCTCTTCGCTGGACGCTCGATAACGATGCGAGAAACGGAAGCTTTCGCCAGTTCTTTAGTCAAGAATTGGCGAACTTTAAAGTCGCTGTCCAGGTTGTCAGCGAATTCTTTGGTATTCGCATACCAAGTAGAGTTCCAAGGTTTGACAATACCCAGGCGAATACCATTAGGATGTACTTTCTGACCCATTGCTAGTCTCCAGAGTCTCAGCGATCGGACACAACCACAGTAATGTGGCTGGTGCGCTTCAGGATGCGATCTGCACGACCTTTTGCACGAGGCATAATGCGCTTCATGCTTGGGCCTTCGTCTACGAAGATTTTCGTGACTTTCAGATCATCGATGTCAGCGCCATCGTTGTGTTCTGCGTTAGCAATGGCAGACTCCAGCACTTTCTTGACCAGACCAGCAGCTTTCTTGTTGGTGTAGGCCAGAGTTTCCAGAGCTTGCGACACTTTCTTACCGCGGATCAGGTCTGCAACAAGGCGAACCTTCTGAGCAGAAGAACGAGCGTGGCGATGTTTAGCGATAGTTTCCATCTCTTCCTCCTACCTTAGCGCTTTTTAGCTTTTTTATCAGCCGCATGGCCGCGATAAGTACGAGTCGGCGCGAATTCACCCAGTTTGTGACCGACCATTTCATCGGAAACAAATACTGGTACGTGCTGACGACCATTATGGACAGCGATGGTCAAACCGATCATGTTAGGAAAGATCGTTGAACGACGGGACCAAGTGCGCAAAGGCTTCTTGTCACCGCTTTCCACCGCTTTCTCTACCTTCTTCAGCAAGTGCAGGTCAATAAAAGGACCTTTCTTGAGAGAACGTGGCATGGCTTATCCTCTAATTATTTTTTACTACGGCGACGTACGATGAACTTGTCAGTACGCTTGTTGCTACGGGTCTTCTTACCTTTGGTCTGAACGCCCCACGGGGTTACCGGGTGCTTACCAAAGTTACGACCTTCACCACCACCGTGCGGGTGATCGACTGGGTTCATCGCCGTACCGCGAACGGTAGGACGAACACCACGCCAACGTGCAGCACCTGCTTTACCCAGGACGCGAAGCATATGTTCAGCGTTACCGACTTCACCCAGGGTGGCGCGGCAATCAACTGGAACTTTACGCATTTCGCCTGAACGCAGACGCAGAGTTACGTAGGAACCATCACGAGCGACGATCTGAACGTAGGCACCAGCAGAACGAGCCAGCTGGCCGCCTTTACCTGGTTTCATTTCTACGTTATGAACCGTTGAACCTACTGGGATGTTGCGCATAGGCAGGGTGTTACCCGCTTTGATTGCAGCATCAACACCAGATTGGATCTGGTCACCAGCTTTCAGGCCTTTCGGCGCCAGGATGTAACGGCGTTCGCCGTCTTTGTACAGAACCAGCGCGATGTTCGCGGAACGGTTCGGATCGTACTCCAGACGCTCAACCACAGCAGGGATACCATCTTTGTTGCGTTTGAAGTCAACCAGACGATAATGTTGCTTGTGGCCACCACCGATATGACGGGTGGTGATACGGCCATTGTTGTTACGACCACCGCTTTTGCTCAATTTCTCAAGCAGCGGGGCATAAGGTTTACCCTTGTGCAGCTCAGGGTTAACCACTTTAACAACGTGGCGACGACCCGGAGATGTAGGTTTACATTTAACAATTGCCATTGTTCTTACTCCTCCGACTTACTCTGCGCCGCTGATGAAGTCCAGGTTCTGGCCTTCTTTCAGGGTGACGTAAGCTTTTTTCCAGTCGCTACGACGACCAACACGCTGACCTTGACGCTTCACTTTCCCTTTTACTACCAGGGTGTTAACGTCTTCGACTTCGACTTCAAACAGTTTCTGCACTGCAGCTTTAATTTCTGCTTTGGTCGCGTCTTTGGCAACTTTGAGTACGATGGTGTTGCTTTTTTCCATCGCAGCGGATGCTTTTTCAGATACGTGCGGTGCACGCAGCACTTTCAGCAAACGTTCTTCACGGATCATGCCAGCATCTCCTCAACTTGCTTCACAGCATCAGCAGTCATAACCACTTTGTCGAAGGCGATCAGGCTAACTGGGTCGATACCTGCTACATCGCGCACGTCAACCTTGTACAGGTTGCGAGCGGCCAGGAACAGATTCTCATCCAGTTCACCGGTTACGATCAGCACATCTTCCAGGGCCATATCTTTCAGTTTCTGTGCCAGCAGCTTAGTTTTAGGCGCTTCTACAGAGAACTTCTCGACAACGATCAGACGATCTTGACGTACCAGTTCGGACAGAATGCTTTTCAGCGCGCCGCGGTACATCTTTTTGTTTACTTTCTGACTGTGGTCTTGTGGCTTCGCAGCGAAGGTTACACCACCAGAACGCCAGATCGGGCTCTTTACAGTGCCTGAACGCGCACGGCCTGTACCTTTCTGGCGCCACGGTTTTTTACCGGAACCAGTTACTTCAGCACGGGTCTTCTGAGCACGGGTACCTTGACGGGCACCTGCTGCATAAGCAACAACAACCTGGTGTACCAGCGCTTCGTTGAAATCACGACCGAAGGTAGTTTCGGAAACAGTCAGCGCGCTTTGCGCGTCTTTCAATACTAATTCCATTGCTATCCCCTTACGCCTTCACAGCTGGTTTAACGATCAGGTTGCCACCGGTTGCGCCCGGTACAGCACCCTTAACCAGCAGCAGGTTGCGCTCAGCGTCAACACGTACTACGTCCAGGCTTTGAACGGTTACACGCTCGTCACCCAGGTGGCCAGCCATTTTCTTGCCTTTGAACACTTTGCCCGGAGTCTGGTTCTGACCGATAGAACCCGGAACGCGGTGAGACAAGGAGTTACCGTGGGTCGCATCCTGAGTACGGAAGTTCCAGCGCTTTACAGTGCCAGCAAAACCTTTACCTTTGGAAGTACCGGTAACATCGACTTTTTTAACGTCAGCGAAGATTTCTACGCTGATTTCTTGACCTGCAGCGAACTCTTGACCTTCTTCAAGGCGGAATTCCCACAGACCACGGCCAGCTTCGACGCCAGCTTTAGCGAAATGACCCGCTTCCGGTTTGGTCACACGGTTAGCTTTTTTGCTACCGGTAGTGACCTGAATGGCACGGTATCCGTCGTTGTCCAGGTCTTTAACCTGAGTCACGCGGTTCGCTTCAATTTCAATCACGGTTACTGGGATAGAAACGCCATCTTCAGTGAAGATACGAGTCATGCCCACTTTTTTACCGACTAAACCAATCATTGTTTCAACCTCTCAATCGTCAATGACCTGATTAACCCAGGCTGATCTGCACGTCTACACCGGCAGCCAGATCCAGACGCATCAGAGCATCAACGGTTTTCTCAGTTGGCTCAACGATGTCAACCAGACGCTTGTGAGTGCGGATCTCGTACTGATCACGCGCGTCTTTGTTGACGTGCGGGGAGATCAGAACGGTAAAGCGCTCTTTGCGAGTTGGCAGCGGGATCGGACCACGGACTTGCGCACCAGTGCGCTTGGCAGTCTCGACGATTTCCGCAGTTGATTGATCGATCAGACGATGATCAAACGCTTTCAGGCGGATACGGATTCTTTGGTTCTGCATGAGACCAGAGCTCCAATTATTTATAAACGTAAATAATTACTCCTCACACCCATTTCGATTGATGGGGGAGTGTAATCGTCAACATATAACCCCCATATCGGGAGTATTGTTCGAAGGGCAAAACCAACTTGCCAATCGACTGATTCGCTAAAATCAGGCCTATCAAGATTAGGTAGGCCCGCGCATTATACGCAAAACAGGCTCGTTTGCAAGCCGCAGACGGAAATATGCTCAGCATGGAGCAAATTTATGGATTTGACGGTTTTTGTCCCCCTCACCCTAACCCTCCCAAAGGGCGAGGGAGCCGATCGGCGCTGTTGTCAGGTCGAGGTATTAGTCTGTAACGGGGGGATATCGAAGGCGTACACCGTAATTAATTTGTAGCACGTACAGTCCCCCCTCCCTGTGGGAGAGGGTTAGGGTGAGGGTGAGGGGGCAATTTGGAAGTGGCAGGATCAGTCTTTGCGTTCCAGCACCTGCGCCTGGGAATAGTTTTGGATGCCCAAGCGTTCGATCAGGCTCAGTTCGGTTTCCAGCCAGTCGATATGCCCTTCCTCATCGGCCAAAATCTCTTTCATCAGATCGCGGCTGACATAATCGTGGATAGAGTCGGCATAGGCGATGCCTTCCCGCAGGTTCTTGGCTCCATCCAACTCCAGGGCCAAATCGGACCTCAGCATCTCTTCGACATCTTCGCCGATATTCAGCTTGCCGAGATCTTGCAGGTTCGGTAATCCTTCGAGGAACAGGATACGCTCGATATAACGATCGGCGTGTTTCATCTCATCGATCGACTCGTGATATTCCTTTTCATTGAGACGCATCAGTCCCCAATTTTTGAACATACGCGCGTGCAGGAAGTATTGATTGATGGCAACCAGCTCGTTACCGAGCAGTTTGTTAAGGTGAGCAATGATCTTTTTATCGCCTTTCATAGGTAAATCCTCCTGGGCAGTTCTAAAAGTGTAGAAGCTGCGGGCCAAGAGTCAAAAAATAACCCTACTATTTATTAGGCGACTTGGTGCATAGGGATCAGGGTTGCGCGTTCCTCCACCATAATTTGCCTTGCCTGCCGAATGCATTTACCACAGTCGGTGCCAATCGGCACCAGCTCACGCAGTTGCTTCATGGTATGGGGATTGTGCTGACGAACCGCCTTACGGATCGCTTTGTCAGACACGGCATTACACAGACATACGTACATAGAGTGACTCACTTCTTAACCAATGCAGTAAGTCTAAATAAGAATCGTTTTTATTTCAATTAACATTAGTAAAAAAATGTATAAAAAAAGGGCACCGAAGTGCCCTCTTTTAACGTTGAAAAATTATTCGCGATTAAGCGATAACTTTAGCAACAACGCCCGCACCTACAGTACGGCCGCCTTCACGGATTGCGAAACGCAGACCGTCGTCCATTGCGATTGGGTGAATCAAGGTAACAACCATGTTCACGTTATCGCCTGGCATTACCATCTCTACGCCTTCTGGCA
>NZ_JBOFZA010000088.1:0-1439 GCF_051654945.1 Serratia sp. (in: enterobacteria) | reverse complement strand
AAGACCAAGGGTTCCTGTCCAACGTTAATCGGGGCAGGGTGAGTCGACCCCTAAGGCGAGGCCGAAAGGCGTAGTCGATGGGAAACAGGTTAATATTCCTGTACTCGGTGTTACTGCGAAGGGGGGACGGAGAAGGCTAGGCTAGCCGGGCGACGGTTGTCCCGGTTTAAGCGTGTAGGGGGAGTGACTTGGTAAATCCGGTTGCTTACTAACCCTGAGGCGTGATGACGATGCACTACGGTGCAGAAGTAGTTGATGCCAAGCTTCCAGGAAAAGCCTCTAAGCATCAGGTAACATCAAATCGTACCCCAAACCGACACAGGTGGTCAGGTAGAGAATACCCAGGCGCTTGAGAGAACTCGGGTGAAGGAACTAGGCAAAATGGTGCCGTAACTTCGGGAGAAGGCACGCTGGCGCGTAGGTGAAGAGACTTGCTCTCGGAGCTGAAGCCAGTCGCAGATACCAGCTGGCTGCAACTGTTTAATAAAAACACAGCACTGTGCAAACACGAAAGTGGACGTATACGGTGTGACGCCTGCCCGGTGCTGGAAGGTTAATTGATGGGGTCAGCCGCAAGGCGAAGCTCTTGATCGAAGCCCCAGTAAACGGCGGCCGTAACTATAACGGTCCTAAGGTAGCGAAATTCCTTGTCGGGTAAGTTCCGACCTGCACGAATGGCGTAATGATGGCCAGGCTGTCTCCACCCGAGACTCAGTGAAATTGAACTCGCTGTGAAGATGCAGTGTACCCGCGGCAAGACGGAAAGACCCCGTGAACCTTTACTATAGCTTGACACTGAACATTGAGCCTTGATGTGTAGGATAGGTGGGAGGCTTTGAAGTGTGGACGCCAGTCTGCATGGAGCCAACCTTGAAATACCACCCTTTAATGTTTGATGTTCTAACTCGGCCCCATAATCTGGGGTGAGGACAGTGTCTGGTGGGTAGTTTGACTGGGGCGGTCTCCTCCCAAAGAGTAACGGAGGAGCACGAAGGTTAGCTAATCACGGTCGGACATCGTGAGGTTAGTGCAAAGGCATAAGCTAGCTTGACTGCGAGAGTGACGGCTCGAGCAGGTACGAAAGTAGGTCTTAGTGATCCGGTGGTTCTGAATGGAAGGGCCATCGCTCAACGGATAAAAGGTACTCCGGGGATAACAGGCTGATACCGCCCAAGAGTTCATATCGACGGCGGTGTTTGGCACCTCGATGTCGGCTCATCACATCCTGGGGCTGAAGTAGGTCCCAAGGGTACGGCTGTTCGCCGTTTAAAGTGGTACGCGAGCTGGGTTTAGAACGTCGTGAGACAGTTCGGTCCCTATCTGCCGTGGGCGCTGGAGAATTGAGGGGGGCTGCTCCTAGTACGAGAGGACCGGAGTGGACGCATCACTGGTGTTCGGGTTGTCATGCCAATGGCATTGCCCGGTAGCTAAATGCGGAA
>NZ_JBOFZA010000087.1:0-4849 GCF_051654945.1 Serratia sp. (in: enterobacteria) | reverse complement strand
ATCTGTACTGCAGTAACGGCTGGGCGGAGATCGACAACAACATCGCGGAAAACGCCCTGCGCGGTGTGGCTCTGGGCCGGAAAAACTGGTTGTTCGCAGGCTCAGACGAAGGTGGGGAGCGAGCAGCGATACTGTACTCTCGCTGATCGGCACCTGCCGGTTGAACGGCGAGGATCCAGAGGCATGGCTGCGTTACGTCATCGGACATATCCAGGACTGGCCAGTGAACAGGGTGCGCGATCTGCTGCCGTGGAAAGCCTGCTGAAAGAATTTAAGTCGTCGGGTCCGGCTTACCAGCAGCAGGTCCATAAAACTCTCTGGTCCTCATAGTGGCCCGCAGTTCTGACTGCAATAAGGCCGGATACAGAGCTGCAACTACTCGTCAATGTCGGAACAACGAAAGCCTTGCAAACCGGGATGCGTTCATACAGAGAGCATGAAAAACCGTGGGGCAGTCGCTACATTGCGTCATTTGTATTGCTGGCATTTTCTTAAACTACATGTCCCCATAATACCGGTGGTCCCGGGTATTAACTCTGGTGCCCCACACTTTTTCATGCTCTCCTACCACGCCTTAAGGCCGTTGCCAGTCAGAAACTCTATCGTACCGGTGATGACAAGCCCGGCGACTATCCAAATCTGGAACCCGTGTTAACCCGCGCCATTAACTGGGAACTCATCATTCAGCAGTACGATGAGATGATTAAATATACAACAGCATTAAAACAGGGGACCGCAGAGCCGGAAGCCATTTTACACCGGTTTACCAAAAACAACGTTCAGCATCCGACTTATAAGGCTCTGGCAGAGCTGGAGAAAGCAATAAAAACCATTTTCCTGTGTCGGTATATTGGCTCCGAAGATCTTCGTATTGGGGTAAATGAAGGGCTGAACGTAGTGGAAAACTGGAACAGTGCGAATGCATTCATTTTTTATGGTAAGGGCGGGGAAGTAGCGACAAATCGTCTGGAAGAGCAGGAGCTGTCTGTCCTGGCTCTGCATCTATTGCAGATTTGCCTGGTCTATGTGAACACGCTGATGATCCAGCAGGTACTCCATGAGCCTGTATGGCTGTCACGAATGAAGGCAGAAGACTTCAGGGCCCTGACGCCGCTGATTTACACCCATGTAAACCCCTACGGGATATTTGAACTTGATATGGAAACAAGGTTGCCGATCGAGGTGGTGGCCTGAAAGTTGGCAGTTATCGCAGCTACCCGGTCACTACCCCTTATTGAACATATCACCGAGCTTGAAACAGCTCTGGAGCAGGAACTGAGTCGCGAGGACGTAGGGCAACACCTTCGGACTATACCGGGTATCGGCCCGATAACCGCCAGCGTGTTGTCATCGCAGTTGGGTGATGGCAAGCAGTATGCCAACGGCCAGTATTTTGCTGCATCAACCGGTCTGGTACCACGACAGCACTGCACTGTGCGGAAAAAATACGCTTCTGGGGATAAGTAAACGGGGGATAAAAATCTGTGGCAGTTGTTGGTCCAGTGTGCCCGGCATTTATCCAAAGGATCGATAATCAGTTTGGAAAGTTGGCTGACTGGGTCAGGACGCAACTGGCAAGAAAGCATTCCTGCGTAGTATGTTGTGCACTGGCCAACAAATTAGCCCGGATAGCGTGGGCAATCACAATACGACAGATTGTGTTCGAAAGGTAACGATGACGCGAGTCTGATTGGCAGGTTAATCGTTAATTAAAGCAGTTCCCAATCTGACTTTGCAAAGACTGATTATTGATGACATGAACGGCCTAACGGCCTGATGAAAAGCCTCAGTATGAAAATGGCTCTCTGAAGCCGGACGGTTTTTTGGGCTCATCAGGCGCGGCATCCATGCCCAAAGTGACGCCGGATAGATTTAAGCAAGCCAACATTAATCAGGAATCAGTGTTGCAAAAATGGTGGGGACCATAGATAGATTTCATGCTCTCGTTGGACAGTAGCCACCCAGGGCTAACGCGGCGTCGTCATTTGTGTCGAACCACCGTCGACAGCATCGTCATAAGATTCGTAATACTCTGTTTTTATGACACTTATCATCTTGGCGTGTTTTATGCATAACCAACAGTAGAATCCACTTTTTACTATCCCTGAGAGATCAACTAGGAGTTATTGATGAACCAGTTCATTATCGCCGATCCGAAAAAGTGTATCGACTACCGCACCAGCGAAGTTGCCTGCGTGGTGGCTCACAGCGAAAACTAGGATGTTACGGTACTCCACTCCGCCAGCTTACACCGCGCTTGCATGTGATCAACGTCACCGTACCGCGCTCAACGCTATGTCATCCCTGTTTTAGGAACCGAATTGATGAAAAAAATCACAACCGTCTGCCCTTACTGCGGCGCAGGCTGCAAAATGAAACTGGTGGTCGATAACGGCAAAATTATCCGTGCCGAAGCAGCTGATGGTGTGACCAACCAGGGCAAGCTGTGCTTGAAAGGCTATTACGGCTGGGACTTCCTCAATGATACCAAACTGCTGACGCCGCGCCTGACGCAGCCGCTGATTCGCCGTGTAAAAGGCGGCAAGTTTGAGGCGGTTAGTTGGGATGAAGCCATCCGTTACACTGCGCAGCGCCTGAAAACCATCAAACAGCAACACGGCGCACGTGCCATTATGCATACTGGCTCCTCACGCGGTACCGGCAATGAAACCAACTACGTGATGCAGAAATTTGCCCGCGCAGTGATCGGTAGCAACAACGTCGACTGCTGCGCCCGCGTATGCCACGGCCCGTCAGTAGCAGGTCTGCAAGCCACTCTGGGTAACGGCGCGATGAGCAACTCGATTGACGATATCGAAAACTCCAAATGTCTGCTGATTATCGGCTACAATTGTGCCGATTCGCACCCGATTATCGCCCGCAGAGTGCTGAAAGCAAAAGAAAAAGGTGCCCAGATTGTAGTGTGCGATCCGCGCCGCATTGAAACTGCCCGCATTGCCGATCAGCATCTGCAAATCAAGAACGGCTGCAATATGGCGCTGATCAATGCCTTCGCGCATGTGCTGATCGAAGAGAACCTGTATGACCGCGATTACGTCGCTAAATACACCGAAGGTTTCGACACCTATCGCCAACAGTTGGCCGATTACGCGCCGGAGGCGTTGGAACATATTACTGGAGTCAGCGCCCAGCAGATCCGCCAGGCAATGCGTACTTACGCCAGTGCCCCTTCTGCCACCGTGATGTGGGGCATGGGCGTCACCCAGTTTGGCCAAGCCGTAGACGTGGTGAAAGGCATCGCTAGCTTGGCGTTGCTGACCGGTAATCTAGGACGAGCTAACGTGGGCGTCGGGCCAGTACGTGGCCAGAACAACGTGCAAGGTGCCTGTGATATGGGGGTGCTGCCCAATGAATTCCCTGGCTATCAGGCTGTGACCGATGCCGCCGTACGCGCAAAATTCGCCACCGCTTGGGGCATTGATGCCGCACAGATGGACCCGGAGATCGGTTACCGCATAACCGAAATCCCACATCTGGTGCATGAAGGCAAGGTGAAGGCCTACTACATCATGGGGGAAGATCCGCTACAGACCGAAGCCGATCTGAACTTGGTGCGCGGCGCGTTTGAAGCGTTGGAGTTTGTGGTGGTGCAGGACATCTTTATGACTAAGACCGCCGAGCAGGCCGATGTGATCCTGCCCGCGACCTCTTGGGGTGAGCACGGTGGCGTATTCTCCTGCGCCGATCGCGGTTTCCAGCGTTTCGAAAAAGCCATTGAGCCGCAATATAACGTCAAGCGTGACTGGGAGATCATCAGCTTACTGGCTACCGAGTTGGGCTATCCGATGCATTACGATAATAACCAGCAGATCTGGGACGAAATGCGTGAGCTGTGCCCGCTGTTTTACGGTGCCACCTATGAAAAAATAGGCGAACTCGGCCACGTACAATGGCCATGCGCTACGCTAGATAGCCCCGGTACGCCTTATTTGTATCAAGGCAACCAGTTCACCACACCATCTGGCAAAGGCCAGCTATTTGCTACTGCCTGGCGCCCCCCGGCAGAGATCCCGGATGCCAGCTATCCGCTGGTGCTGTGTACCGTGCGTGAGGTAGGGCACTACTCCTGTCGTTCGATGACCGGTAACTGCGCCGCACTGCAAACACTAGCGGATGAACCAGGTTTTGTGCAGGTCAACCCACAGGAGGCTATTGAGTTGGGGATCGCCGATCAGCAGTTGGTGTGGATCAGTTCGCGCCGTGGCAAGGTGATTAGCCGTGCCAATTATAACGACCGTATCAATTTGGGTGCAGTGTATATGACCTATCAATGGTGGATTGGTGCCTGCAACGAACTGACGCAGGAAAACCTCGATCCGATCGCCAAAACTCCAGAAACCAAATACTGTGCAGTGAAACTAGAGGCGATCGCCGATCAAAATTGGGCAGAAAACTACGCTCAACAAAGCTACAGCGATATGAAAGCCCGGCTGCGCAACGCAGTGGAAAATGTGATGTAACCAGCTAGGGAGATTTCGAAGGGCCGATAAAATCGTGTTTTCTGGTATAGGGGTTCTACGCCGGAACCCCAGATTTTTCCGTTATCCCAGTTTCAGCCCGGCAACCAGCGCATCCAGGTCAATAATCTCATTGCTGCTCTGGAAGGTATAATGCCCGTTCAGCAAAATGTGCTGCCAGGCCACCGGTGATATCCGGGCCAGAGCCTCAATGCCTTTGGCATTGCCTTCTGCTTCCAGTCGTTCCAGCAATCGCGACAGGATCGCCGAGTTGTAATACACGATCGCGTTGGAAATCAGCCGCCCGCACTGGTTGCTGATGTCTGTTTCAATGTCATTTTTCCCGGTTAACTCCTTCTTTCCGCCGACTT
>NZ_JBOFZA010000086.1:0-102170 GCF_051654945.1 Serratia sp. (in: enterobacteria) | reverse complement strand
TAAACTCACCGTCTTTGATATCCAGATCCACGCCATGTAACGCCCGGAAACCGTTGGGATAGACCTTTTTCACACTGTTTAATTGAATACCGGCCATGTCTGTTTACCTTATTGTTCTCGGTTAGCCTTTAACACCAGCACTGGCGATGCCCTGGATGAAATAACGTTGGAAAAGAATGAACAGCATCAGCATCGGGATCACCGCCATCAGGGCACCGGCCATCAGCAGCGGGTATTCCACCCCGGCACGGCTGGACAGCGATGCCAGCCCCACCGGCAGCGTCAATTTCTCGGTGGTGGTATTGACGATCAGCGGCCACATCAGGTTATTCCAGCTCCATAAGCCGTTGATGATGATGCAGGCGATGATGCCTGGGCGGATCAGCGGCAGCATGATGCGCCAGAAGATGGCGAAGTAGCTGTAACCGTCGATCAGCGCCGCTTCTTCCATTTCTTTCGGTACCGCCAGGAAGAACTGCCGCAGCAGGAAGGTGGCGTAAATACTGAAGATCCCCGGTAGCACCAGGCCGGTAATGCTGTTAACCAGCCCCATTTTCTGTATCACCAGGAACTGCGGGATCAGAAACGCCTGACCGGGCACCATCAGGATCGAGATACACACCAGAAACACCGCGTCACGGCCCCGAAAGTGCAGGCGCGAGAAGCCGTAGGCGGCCATGGTGGCGATCACCATCTGCAACGTCACGGTAGAGAAGGTCGCCAGCAGCGAGTTGATGTAGAAATCGGCAAAGGGGATTTCACGCATGATCTTGCCGTAGGCCTGCAAGCTGGGGTTTTCCGGCAGCAGGGTCAGCGGGATCTGGATGCTTTCGGCCTGGGTTTTCAGCGAGGTCACCAGCATCCAGATAAAGGGCACTACCGAGGCCAGCGCCGCCAGCGTCATAAACAGATAGACCAGGGCTCGTTTGCTTATTGTCATCAGCGGCTCCTCAGCTCACTCTCAGGCGTTTGCCGATCGCCATCTGTACCAGCGTGATCAACAGGGTTACGGCGAATAACACCACCGTAATGGCAGAGGCGTAGCCTTTCTCTTGCAGATAGAAGGCGTATTTGTAGAACAGGTTGGTGATGGTCATGACGTCACCCTCTACCAGCGCGCGGTCGAACATCAGGAACACCACGTCGAAGATTTGCAGGATCTCGATGAAGCTCATCACCGACACAAAGAACAGCGTCGGCACCATCATCGGCAGCGTGATAAAGAAGAAACGGCGCAGGGTGCTGATGCCGTCGATATCGGCTGCCTCATACAGTTGGCGGGGGATGCTTTGCAAACCGGCCAGCAAGATGATGATCTTCAGCGCCAGCGACGACCAGATAATGATGATGGACACGCTGATGCGCACCACGTCCGGATCGGAAAGCCAGGCCACCGGCGCAATGTGCAGCAGGTTCAGCCCTTGGTTAATCAGCCCAAAATCCTTGTTGAACAGCCATTGCCACACCATCGCCACTGCGGCAGGCATGGTCACCGCCGGTAAGAACAGCAGGGTGCGCAGCAGCGCTTTACCGCGGATGTTCTGGTTCAGCCCAATCGCCAGCAGCAACGACAGCAGCAGGATTATCGGCACGCACACCACTACATAAAACAGGGTGTTGAAGGCGGCGGTATAGAAGTCATCGTCCTCAAACAGGTTGATATAGTTGTCAAAGCTGATGGTCGTCCAGCTCATAAACTGGTTGAGGTCGGTAAAGCTGTAAAAAATGTTCTGTAAAAACGGGATGAAGTAAAACACCACCAAACCGATCACCAGCGGCAGGATCATCACCCAGCCCCAAAAGCGCTCGCTGCGCTCCAGGCGGCTCAATGCGGCACGAGGTTTGCTCTTTGCCTGTTGTATGTTGGCCGTAGCCGTTTCTGCCAGCGACATGTCGCCATTCCTCACCTTTGACTGCTCAGTGTTGCCGCTGCGGCCCGCCTTCGGGCAGGCAGACCGCTACGGGGAAATTACTGCTCCATGATGCGTTCGATCTTCTTGACCGACTTATCCATTTCCGTACGGGCATCCGCGCCCATAAAGATTTTCTTCAGGCTGCCGATCCACATGTTTTGCCACTTCGGCGTGTTGGTACCTGCGGTGGGATAGGCTTCGGTCACTTCCAGCGTCTGGATGTACGGTGAAACATCGACCTTTTTGACTTCATCCACCCAGGCTTTGGCGGCTACTTTGTTGGCCGGGATCACCACCTTCGCCAGGGTGGCCTGCGAGGCTTCGCTGCTCATAAATTCGATGTACTTCCAGGCTTCCTGCTTATGGGCACTCTTGGCCGACATGGCATAAGCCAGGCTGTGGGCCACGCCGGACTGGAGCTCGATCTTCGGCATCATCACCACGCCAATGTGGTCGTTGATCAGGGGATTGTTGGCGAACGGTGCGGCCAACCAGGAACCGGCATACACCATGGCGGCGCGGTTGGATTGGAAGATGTTCTCGGTTTTCACTTCGCTCATTTGCTGGGCGGTCGGCATCAGGCCGTCTTTCATCATGCCTTGCAGTTGCTGATAGACCCAGATGGCGTTGTCGTTGGCGATATCGGTCGGTTGGCCATCTTTCGGCACGATATGGTTACCTTTTTGGAACAGCAGGTTCATATAGCTGTCCTGGCCGTCGATGCTGAGATCCATCACCAGTGGGAAGGCGCTACCTTTCAAGCCGGTTTGTAACTCCGCGGCCTTTTTCTTCATATCATCCCAACTCCAGTCGCTGGTGGGATAGCTGACGCCGGCCTGATCGAACAGTTTTTTGTTGTACCACACGGCGATGGAGTCAACGTCGCGTGGGATGGCCATTTGCTGGCCGTCATATTGATAAGCCTTGACGGAGCTGGCAACGATATTATCCAAATTAACCGTGCCGTCTTTTAAATAGTTTCCCAGCGGCTGCATAATGCCGTTTTTGGCATATTGCACAAAATAGGGTATGTTAATCCAGAATATATCCGGGGCGACACCGCCAGCAGCGGCGGAATCCAATTTGACAAAGTATTGTGCGGCCGGGGTTAATTCTATTTCCACTTTAATATTCGGATTGGCCTGTTCAAAGCGTTTGGCAATTTCCTGCTCGGCAGGTAATTGGTTGCGATCCCAAACGGCATAACGCAATGTTATCTGATCGGCAGCGTATAACATGGTTGGCAATAATAAAGCGGCTGCAACAGCTGAATGCAACAGAAAACGTCCGGCGTTTTTTCTAGGTGACATTGCTTTACCCTCGGTGTCGGCGAATACAGTTTTTAGTGAACGTGATTTCTTTCTATCCCTTAACTTTCAATGTGTCAATCTAGCCATTCTGCCCAAAAATGGGGCACTTATCTTTCACTGTTGTTAACAACGAAAGGTCAATGCCAGCAATCGAAAGCCTTTTTTGTTGATGAAATGTTAATGTCGAAGGGCGCAAATCCGTTGTCGTGCGGCAGTTATGGCTTGCCGGGGTCATAGGATTAACTGATAACCCTTGCACCATGATGGGGATTAAAAACGTTTTTATTGTGCAGGCGGCGGCATCTTTCATTTTTGTGATGCAAATAAACAAAAAAATAATTTTTTAGCCAGGAGAGAGGCTGTGAAGCGGCTTTTTTTGTTGGCCTATATTGCCTGTGGTGATAAAACGCGCTAGCCTGAGATTAATTAAATCCCACCGCAAAATAAAACAGGGCAGCTATTATGCGTCTCTCGCTACTATTTACCCATTGTCTGGAAAAGGTATTTCATCGTCAGTCTTCGCCCCAGGTCGAACAGCAAAGCCAATTCAGCTGCCTGAATAATGAAACCTTCTCATGGCAAGGGGTGTATTGCCTGTACCGCGAGGATAATGAAACCCGCCGGGAATTACGCTATCAACTCGAAGGGCCATTGGCCGATGATATCAGCGTGCGCCATGTGCAGTCCGTACCCAGCCACTTTCCCTGTTATGCGGAAACGGATGAAAATTATCTCACTACCGAGCCCGGGCTATTTCCCGACCCGCTCATGCCGATCCAGGATCGGCGTTTTTTTGCTGCCTGCCGTTATTACGCCAGCCTGTGGCTGACCTTGACGCCGCCAGCGCAGGGTATTGCCGGAGGCGACTATCCGTTAACGCTGCGGTTGTTCGATCATGAGACGGGTGAGGAGCTAGCCGCTGCCAAAATGACGTTGCACGTGGTGCCTGCTGCCTTGCCAAAGCAGCGACTGCTGCACACCGAATGGCTACATACCGACTGTTTGGCGGATTACTATCAGATTGCGGTATTCAGCCCGCAATACTGGCAGGCGGTACGCAACTTTGTACGTAACGCGGTGGCAAATGGCGTAAATATGCTGCTAACGCCAATCTTCACGCCACCACTGGATACCGCCATCGGCGGCGAACGTACCACCGTGCAATTGGTTGGAGTACAGCGCACCTCTGCAGGCTATCAGTTTGATTTTGATCGGCTGGCACAATGGGTGGAATTGGCGCAGGAAGAGGGCATTGAGCACTTCGAAATTGCTCACCTGTTCACCCAATGGGGCGCGGCGCATGCGCCAAAGATCATGGTGGAGATAGCTGGGGAAACGCAGCCGCTGTTTGGCTGGCATACCGATGCGCACGGCAGCGAATATCAGCAGTTTCTCCAAGCACTGATGCCAGCGCTGACCGGTTGGTTCCGGGCGCGGGATCTGCAACGGCAGGTATGGTTCCACATCTCGGATGAACCAAAACTGGAGAATATCGCCGCCTATCAACGTGCCATCGATTCACTGCGCCCATTGCTGGACGGGTTCCGCACCTTCGATGCGCTGTCTGACTTTGACTTCTATCAGCGCGGCTTGGTGGAAACCCCGGTGGTGGCCACCGATCATATCGAACCGTTCCTTGAGCATCAAACGCCACAGCTGTGGGCCTATTACTGCTGCGTACAAAGAACCGAGGTGGCCAACCGATTCTTTGCCCAGCCCTCGGCCCGCAACCGCATTCTGGGGATCCAGCTGTATCTGTACAACATCAGCGGTTTCCTCCACTGGGGCTACAATTTCTATAACAGCAGCCATTCGCGGGAAAAACTGAATCCCTATGCGGTGACCGACAGCGGCAACGCATTCCCCTCGGGCGATCCTTTTGTGGTTTATCCCGGGCCGCAATGGATGCCGATAGAATCGCTGCGTTTACGGGTATTTCATCAGGGGCTACAGGATCTGCGGGCGTTACAACTGCTGGAAAGCCTGACCGATCGTGCCACGGTAGAGCAGTTGATCGATCGGGAACTGGGCATGCGCATCACCTTTAAACGCTATCCTCATCAGGCCTCCGCATTGTTGCGGCTACGGGAGCAGGTTAACGCCCGGATAGAGGAGGCGCTGTAACGGGGAGCAGCATGCAGCGCCAGCGCTATATTGCTGTTCATCTTTAAAGAGGCCAGTTTCCTTTTTGACCGAACGTGCGAACGCGCTATTTTCTCCCACGGTAAATTGGTAGCTCGCGTAGGGATCGCCTAGAATTAGCGCTTTCCTGCGCCGGAGTCTTCTATGTACCATCCCTATACCCCAACCTTGCTGTCTGCTGATGAGCCTGCGGCCGTCAGCGTTGAGCTGCCACAGGCGACATCGCCATTCTTATTGCTGTGCGATCATGCGGGGCAGGCGATCCCGAAACGGCTGGGCGATCTTGGCCTGGCCAGCGGTGAAATCGACCGCCATATCGGCTGGGATATTGGGGCACTGGCGGTTTCCCGCAGCCTGGCTCAGCAATTGGATGCGACATTAATCCATCAACACTACTCGCGTTTGGTGATCGACTGTAACCGAACGCCGGGTATTGCCAGCTCTATCCCGCCGTTATCTGAGGTTACGCCGATACCTGGCAACCAGGGGATCAGCGCAGCCGAAGTGGGTGCTCGTGAGCAGGAAATATTTCAGCCTTACCATCAGGCGATCAACCACACGTTAGCCAGCCGTCGTGCCAATAACCAAGCCAGTGCGGTGATTGCCATGCACAGCTTTACGCCGGTATTTAAGGGAGATGCACGGCCCTGGCAGGTAGGGCTGCTGTTTAACCGCCATCCCCAATTCGCCCTGCTGTTGGCGGAGTTGTTGCGTGAGGAAGGGGATTTGCAGGTCGGTATCAATGAACCTTATGCCATGACCGATGCGACCGACTATACCCTGCCGACCCATGCTGAACGCCATGAGTTGCCCTACGTCGGCATTGAGATCCGTCAGGATTTAATCGGGGATAGCGCGGGTCAGGCAGCGTGGGCTGCACGTTTTGCCCGGCTATTGCCATTATTATGGCAACGCTGGGAAATTTGACTTTAGTATTGATGGCGGTGATGATTAGTGTAAGGAAATCGTAAGCGTCGATGGATTATACCGGGAGTGACGGGTGGAACATATTGATAACGGACGGTTTATCAAGCAGGAGCGTTTTGAGGTTTTGGCTATCTTACGCGACATTTATAAGCAAAGAACGCCGCTGCGTGTCGCTAACCAACAACATGAATTCAACAGCCAATTGGTGAGCGTCGGTGCGGATAATATTGTTTTTGACTGCAATGCCCAAGAACAGATCCTCGGCGGAAAATTTAACATTGTGATCGAGAATCACGATGCGAAAATCGAAT
The DNA here is from genome assembly GCF_051654945.1 of Serratia sp. (in: enterobacteria). Taxonomy (GTDB): domain Bacteria; phylum Pseudomonadota; class Gammaproteobacteria; order Enterobacterales; family Enterobacteriaceae; genus Chania. Next base: position 95,567 of record NZ_JBOFZA010000086.1, on the reverse strand, counting down.
TCTCCGTCGAACAGGCGCTACTGACCGAGCATAACGACATGCCGGTTTATGAGGCGAGCTTGCCGAAGAAGCTGGTTTATATTCAACGCCGCCGTCAGTTACGCATCACCACGCCTCATTGGCGTGAGTTCTTCTGTAACGGAGAATATAGCGATGGCACTCCGTATCAACTGCGTATTCACGATCTTTCGCCTGGTGGTGTTGGCCTGCGTATTGACGGCGCAGTACCTGACTATATGCAGCCGGGGTTGGTATTTAATAAGGCGCAGCTGGATTTGGGGGATTACGGCAAGTTCAAGGTCAATATGGAACTGATCGCCATTAATGAAGATCATGATATTGATGAAGACGAAACGCATCATTTCACGCGTCTGTCCTGCCGTTTTATTAAAATGGGGATGCTGACCGAGCGTAAAATTCAAAGCGCGGTATTTGCTTTTGAGCTGGATTTCAACAAGAAGAAAAAACGCTGAGTTCCGCTAGTGAGCCAGCCGGTGCTCATGAAGAATCACTACACTTTCAGGCTAACTCGATCGGTTCCCTCTCCCTGTACAGAGAGAGGGCTAGGGTGAGGGATTATTTCAGCGCCCGCAGATGGCCGATTTCCTGCCAGCCGTGCCGCGCAGCATCTTCCAATACCGCACACACCTCATGGATCGCCGTCGGCACCGCCTTGCTGAAAGGTTCCCCTTGCAGCAAATGGGCAATTAACAGCGCGGTGAACATGTCACCCGTCCCTTTCACCGGCGAATCGATTTTGGCATGAGTGAAGCTTTGCACCTCGTCGGCGGTGACCAGCAGCAGGCCAACTTCTTGCTCGCTGTTTGCCACGCCAGGTGCGCTGGTGACCAAGACCCACTGCGTATTGCCCTTGAGTAGCGCCCGTGCGGCCTGTTCGGTTTGCTCACGCGTGGTCAGCGCCATGCCGCACAACTGCTCAAGTTCGAAACCGTTTGGCGTCAGGCCATGGGCCAGATTGAGGTACGGCGAGCGATAGCGCTCAACCAGACGTTTATCAACGTAAACCCCTTCGCCGTAATCGCCCATCACCGGATCGATATAGATCTTGATGTCCGGGTTAAGGGTGAGCACTCGTGGCAACCAGTCGGTCAGAATATGGCACTGCGCCACGTCACCGAGATAACCGATGATGATGGCCCGAGCGCGGCAGACGACTTCACGGGCAATCAGATCTTCCAGAAAACCGCTGAACCATTCGCTGGAGATCGCTCCCCCATGCGGCGCGCCGTAATAGGGCGGGCAACCAAACAACACGCTCGGTACCTGCAACACCTCCAGGTTCTTCTTCAACAACGTGCGGTAGGCAATGCCGTTCCCCACGCTACCGTAGATCACCTGCGACTGAATGGTGATCACATCAATGGGTGGTGGCCGCAGTTTAGAGCCTTGTTGCATGTAGACTTCCTTGGTTCATAGTTATTCAAGCGCAACGGTCGGCGGCGATAGCCTGCCGAGGTAGGGAAGTTTAACCTATTGAAGGGCATGGCTACAGTATGTAGCAGGCGAGTTTGTTGATTTTTAGCAAGAAAACCCGCGTGTATTCTGACAGCTGTTCGTGATGCGAGTCACAAAGCTTACCGCTGCCGGTTGCCTGACGATCGCCTCCGCGGTAATACTTGCGCCGTAGCCTATCGCTACCAATCATTTTTATGATGGCGTGTTACTGCGTAAGCAGGCAAGACCAAAATAGAAATGCACTTCTTCTGACGAAGGGGAGCATTTTCATTTTGGTCTTTTTTTTTGCTTTTTTTACCGGGGAAAACTTATGGATTATAACCAGTTGGGATTAGATATCTTGGCGCTGGTCGGTGGGCAGGGTAACGTCAGCAAGCTGACGCACTGTGCGACTCGTTTACGGATGGAGTTTAACGATGACAGCCTGGTGGAGGCGAAAGCCATCGAAGCGTTGCCAGGTGTGATCAGCGTGGTGGAACGCGGCGGCCAGTTCCAGATTGTGGTGGGCAACAACGTGCAACAGACCTTCCGCGTGTTGCAAAAAGCGATTGGCCAACCGGTGGGCAAAGCGGGCGGACAGCCGAAGAACAAAGCCAAGGGCGGTATTTTTACGCAGATTATCAGCGTAATTTCGACCACCTTCACGCCGGTGATCCCAGCCATTACCGGCGCAGGGATGATCAAGGCGCTGCTGGCGATCCTCAAGTTGACCGGGGCGATAAGCGCTGCCAGTCCGACCTACCATCTGCTGAATACCATCGCCGATGCTGCCTTCTTTTTCCTGCCGGTGTTGCTGGCTTATGGGGCCTCAATCAAGTTTGAATGTAACCCGATCCTGGCAATGACCATCGCGGGAGCCTTGCTGCATCCCAATCTTGCCCAAATGTTGGCCGCAGGTTCGCCAATCGACTTTATTGGTATCCCGGTGCGGCTGGCCGATTATGCTGGTTCGGTGTTGCCGATCATCTTCACCGTTTGGCTGATGTCCTATATCGAGCGCTTTGCCGAAAAAGTCTCGCCGACCATGATCAAGTTCTTCACCAAGCCGATGATCATTCTGCTGGTCACCACGCCGCTGGCCTTGGTGGCGGTGGGGCCATTCGGTATTTTCCTCAACGATCTGGTCGCCAGCGGGGCGGCAGTGATTGATGGCAAGGCCAGTTGGCTGATCCCGATGTTGATGGGCGGGCTGCAACCCTTCCTGGTGATCACCGGCACCGCGTGGGCAATGACACCGATCGCCACCGGGCAACTGAGTAAAAACGGTTTCGAGATGATTAATGGCCCCGGCATGTTGGCTTCCAACATCGCACAGGGAGCGGCGACCTTGTGTGTAGCGTTCCGCACCAAGAACAAAAATCTGCGTCAGTTAGCCTCATCTGCCGGTTTCACCGCACTGTTGGGGATCACCGAGCCATCCTTGTACGGCGTCACGCTGAAGCTGCGCAGGCCGTTGATCGCGGCCATGATCGGTGGCGGTTGTGCCGGTGTCTATGCCGGAGTGAGTGGCTTGGTGCGCTACGCCTTTGTTTCTCCGGGGCTGGCGGCTTTGCCTGCCTTTATCGGCGAAAATCCGATGAATATCGTGCATGCCCTGATCACCTGCGTCATCGCCATCGTGGTTACCTTTGCTCTGACCTGGATCCTGGGCTTTGAGGATCCGGTAGATGAAGAGGCGGTTGCAACAGATAAGGCTCCGTCTGATCGCGATGAGTCGCTGCACAGCCCGTTGGCTGGCCAATTGGTGGCGCTCGATCAGGTGAATGACGACGTCTTCTCGCAAGGGCTGCTGGGCAAAGGGGTAGCGATTGTGCCGGAGCAAGGCGTGCTGCGCGCACCGGTCAACGGCGAGGTCGTGACTTTCTTACCTTCGAAACATGCCGTCGGCATTAAGGCTGATAACGGGATGGAAGTGCTGATACATATCGGCATTGATACCGTCAATCTCAACGGCGAGCATTTCACCTCTCAATTGCAGGTGGGCGACCGGGTGAAGACCGGCGATGAGCTGATACGTTTTGATATTGCCGCCATCAGCGCGCTGGGTTATGACATCATCACACCGGTGCTGGTGGTCAACAGCGAACAATATCCACAGCTGAGCTGCCGGCAGCCCGGCCCGGTAAGCTTTGGTGAGCAAATTGTCGCGCTCAATGCCGGGGAGAAAAAAGTATGAAATACCAGCAACTGAACGACTTCCCACCCGGCTTCCTGTGGGGAGCCTCAACCTCGGCGTATCAGGTTGAAGGGGCATGGAACGAAGAGGGGAAAAGCCCTTCGATTGTCGATATGCTCGATCATCCTGCGGGAACGGCCGATTTTAAGGTGGCCAGCGATCATTACCACCGTTTCCGTGAGGACGTTAAGCTGTTCGCCGAATTAGGCCTGAAGGCCTACCGTTTCTCCGTAGCCTGGACGCGCATTTTGCCGAACGGCACGGGTGAGGTGAATCAGCCCGGTCTGGCGTTCTATCGCGACCTGATCGATGAATTGCTCAAACACGGCATTGAACCGGTCGTCACGCTCTATCATTTCGATCTACCCTATGTGTTGGAGCAACAGGGCGGTTGGAGCAACCGTCACACCATTGATGCCTTTGTCGAGTATGCGGACGTCCTGTTTACTGCCTTTGGTGATAAGGTCAACTATTGGCTGACCATCAACGAGCAGAACACCATGATCCTGCATCCTGGCGCCATCGGTGTGCCAAAGGGGGGTGAACTACCAACCAGGCCGGTGCTGTATCAACAGAGCCATCATATGCTGGTAGCGCAGGCGCGGGTCATGGCACTGTGTCATCAACGTTGTCCTGCTGGGAAAATTGGTCCGGCGATCAATACCACCTCCATGTATCAGGAAACCTGTCACCCGCTGGATGCCATCGCCGCTCATAACTGGGAAACGCTGCGCTGCTGGAGCTTTCTGGATGTTGCCGTGCATGGCCGCTACAATGCACTGGCCTGGCGGTATATGCAGGATCGTGGGCTGGCCCCTGAAATGGCAGCAGAAGATGCGGCGATACTGCTGCAAGGTAAACCGGATTATGTGGCGATCAACTACTATTCCACTGCGACGATTGCAGCCAGCCGCGGCGATGCTTCCGATATCAGCGCTCGTGCCGGGGATCAGCAAATTATGCTGGGTGAGCCGGGCGTGTATCGAGCGGCAGAAAACCCATATGTTGATAAAACGCGCTATGGTTGGGTGATCGATCCCGTGGGCCTGCGCCTGACGTTGCGCAAGGTCTATGAGCGCTATCAAATGCCGATTTTAATTACCGAAAATGGCATTGGTGCGCCGGACCAACTACTGCCAGGAGATATCGTCAATGATGATTACCGCATTGATTTTATGCGTGCACATATCGAGCAGATGAAATTGGCAATCAACGATGGTGTCGAGCTGCTGGGCTACTGTCCGTGGGCCGCGATCGACCTGGTCAGCACGCATCAGGGCTACGCCAAGCGCTATGGCTTTATCTATGTCAACCGTGGCGAGCAGGATCTGTACGACCTGCGGCGTATCAAAAAGAACAGTTTTGGCTGGTATCAGCGATTGATCGCCTCGAACGGCCAACAGCGTGGATAACACAGGGTAATGATGAAAGTCGTCAAGGTGCTCAATAACAGCCTGGTACTGTCCACCGACAGCGATAACCGCGAAGTTATCGTGATGGGTAAAGGTATCGGGTTTAACAGCAAAGTGGGGGATGTGCTGGCTGCGGCCAGCATAGAAAAAGTCTATGTGGTGCAGAATGGTCAACAAGGCCACGATCACCTGCGCCTGATAGAAACCACGCCGGAAGAGCACATTGAACTGGTGCAGATGATCCTGCGGCTGGCCAATAGCCAGCTCGGCGGCCGGGTCAATGAACAGATCTTTTTCACCCTGGTGGATCATCTCAGCTTTGCCATTGAGCGCTGCCATAAAGGCATCGTCATTCAGAACCGGCTGTTGCATGAGGTGAAACGCTTTTATCCGCAAGAGTTTGCCGTCGCGTTGCAGGCGCTGACACAGATCAATCAGCGCCTGGATATTCTGTTGCCAGAAGCCGAGGCGGGGAACATTGCCTTCCACTTGGTTAATGGCCAGACCGATGTGCAAAGCATGGAGCACACGCTATTGGCGGTAAAGATGTTGAAGGATATTTTCAACATCATCAAATACCACTTTGGCATCGATATCGTCACCGGTTCGCTCAATTACTCGCGTTTCCTGCTGCATATGCAGTTTTTCATTCAACGCATGATCGACAATAAACAGGTGAAGTCAAAAGACGATTTCCTGTTCTTGCAGGCCACCAAAGAGTATCCCGATGCCTATCGTTGCGCACTGTTGATCCGTGACTATGTGAAGAATCTGCTGGAAATGGAGATGTCTAACGACGAGCTGCTGTATCTGGTCATTCACCTGACGCGGATTGTCGAACGGGACGATTGAGCGCGATCTACAGTGAGCTCACCGTTTCGGCCACCAACTGACGGAATCGGGTGATCAGCGGTGACTGGCGGTTACCGCGCAGCGCCAGATACAACGGGGCGCTGAGTTGGGCCTCTTCGGCGATGCTGCGAAACACGATCCCGTCGTCACCTAAACGCCGCATGGAAGCAGGAACGATCGACAGCCCCAACCCTGCACTTACCAGGCTGAGCGTTGCGGGCAGGCGCGGAGCCTCCTGCACAATGCGTGGGCTGAAACCGGCGCGGTGGCAGGCCGCCAGAATGGCATCATACAAACCTTGGCCTGCCGGGCGGCGATAAAGGATCAGCGGTTCGTGGGTCAGTTCGGCCAAGGGAACCTTTTCGTTGCTGTCTATCGCCAGGCGATGGCCTACCGGTAGGGCGATCAGCATCGGCTCAAGCAATACGGGTTCGATCAGCAGCCCGGGTATGCCGCTAACCGGTGAGCGTACAAAAGCCACATCCAGGCGTTCATCCACCAAAGCCTCCATCAGTTCACCGCTGCCAGCTTCCTCCAGCAAGGTCGTGATCCCGGGCAGAATATCGCGGTAACGGCGTAACAGGTTGGGCACAAACGGATGCAACGCTGCCGAACTGGTAAAACCGATAGCCAGATGGCCCTGTTCACCACGGGCTGCGCGCCGTACGGCTTCGCTCAAATTCTCTGCTCGCGTTAACAAGGTTCTGGCCTCGTTAAACAACACGTTTCCTGCCTCCGTCGTACGCACTCCGCGTGGCAACCGTTGCAGCAGTTTCACCTGCAATTCTTCCTCCAGCCCTTGCAGCAAACGGGTCAGCGGCGGTTGCTGAATGTGCAAGCGAGCGGCGGCACGGGTGATATTCCCTTCTTCGACCACGGTAACAAACGCCCGCAGACGGCGCAGTTCAATCATATTCATACCTTGTAGGTATCGATACTGGTTTAGAAACGCATTAGACATCATGGCATGGCCAAGCGCATCATTCCAGATAACAACTTAGGTGATGTGGGAAATGCAATGTCTGACTCTAACGCGCTACAAGATCACGGGATCAGTGAACCGCCAAGCAATGGCCAACTGTTTTCAGGTTTTCTCATGCTGGGCTTGATTGGTTTTGGCGGGGTGCTGCCGCTGGCACGCAGCATGTTGGTGGAACAGCGCCGCTGGTTAACCGCAGAACAGTTCACCGAACTGCTGGGATTGTGCCAGTTCCTGCCGGGTGGCAACGTCATTAACCTGTCGGTGGCGGTGGGGATGGAGTTCCGCGGATTGCGCGGCGCATTATGTGCCTTGCTAGGGCTGATCTGCGCACCGACGGCGATTGTGGTTGGCCTGGGCGTGATTTATGCCCGCTATCAAAACGATGCGCATGTGCAGCACGTATTTGCTGGGTTAGCCGCAGCGGCGGCAGGGTTGCTGCTCTCTACCGGGTTGAAAATGTTGTTGCCACTGTGGGGGAAATGGTTACCGCTGATGATTGTTGGCATTGCCCTGGTCGCGATCGCCTGGCTGCGTCTGCCGCTGCTGCCGACCATGCTGGTGCTGGCTCCGCTGAGCATTCTGCTGGCCTGGAGGAAACCATCATGATTGCGGTGTTAATCTCGCTGGCGGTGATTTTCACCGAGCTTTCGCTGATGGCGTTTGGCGGTGGTTTTACCATTCTGCCGGAAATGCAGCGCCAGGTGGTGGAAGTGCATCAATGGATGAGCGCTCAGGAGTTCAGCGCATTGTTCGCCATGGCGCAGGCGGCACCGGGGCCGAATATGATGATCGTGCCGCTGATTGGCTGGCACGTGGCGGGTTGGGCCGGGCTGTTGGTTTCCTCGGTAGCCAAGTTTGGGCCGTCTTCCATCGTCACCATTCTGGTGATGGGCGCCTGGCGACGCTTTAAGGATAAACCCTGGCGACGTGTGGTGCAGCTTGGGCTGATCCCGGTTACCGTCGGGCTGGTTGCTGCCAGCGGCGTGTTGATTGCCCAGGCTTCGGCGACCAACTGGCGGCTGGCGGTATTAATCGTGCTCGCAACGCTACTGAGTATGAACAAGCGCATCCATCCGTTATGGATATTGGCCGGCGGAGCGGTATTGGGATTATTGGTCGGCTAAATCGCTAAATATATAAAGGGCGCAGCAGCGCCCCATGGCAATTCGTAGCTCTCACTCATCGCAATTAATCCTTGGCGTAATTAAATCAACTTAATGACCTGTGTAAGTTATAAGCGCATTAATACAGGTAATTTTGTGATTGGTCTCTAAAATTAAAATATCCCTCTTTTATTAATTGTTGATGATTTGCTGGTGATGAGTTAGAAATTAACTCTCCGTACTATTTTACATTATCAGAAAAAGGAGTAACCTATGGGGCTATTAGATATTTCATTATTAGTTCAGATATCTGGTGGACGCGCAAATAATAGCGGCGACCGCACGGATAACGGTGGCAGAACCAATGGCAATGGTAACAAAGGAAGTGGAAATAACTCTGGTGGTTTTTATGCAAAGTACGCTGATCCACGCTGTTTCAACAGCGTAGCAGGTGGTGCGATAACGGATCCTGCTCGTGGTAGTCTTTCAGTATTAACGCGTTAAGTAAAACATACCGGTTACTTTTTTCTGGATCCATTTCATGAGAAAAATTATCAATATAGCCGCCTCTGTGATTGCCTTTTTTATAGCATCTGCTTTATTAAAAGGGGCCTGTGTCTGGGCATCAGGTTGGTATGCGGCCCCAGCCAATATTTCCCACACATTTGTCATTCTCTCGTGCTGCTATGTGGTGGCCAAATTGGTATTTGGCATAGTAAACTATTTCTACCCCAAATAGCGGGTTGAAATAGCCAATGCCAGAATATTAACCGGTTCAGCGCGTAGGGGCGCTGCATGCACCTCCGGTCTCTGAAACCTGAAAGTTAACGTTAAGGTAGTTGGCCGTAGTCGGCATCGGAGACCGGCTCCAACCATTCATTCGACGCCCCCTCCGCTGGAACCGCCACGGCGATATGCGCAAACCAGCTATCCTGAGCTGCACCATGCCAGTGTTTTACTCCCGCCGGGATAGAGACCACATCTCCGGCGCTAAGTTGCCGGGCAGGCTGATCCCACTCCTGATACCAGCCGCGCCCACCGGTCACCAACAGGATCTGACCGCCCTGGTGGTGAATATGCCAGTTGTTACGGCAGCCGGGTTCAAATACTACATTGCCAATGGCAACCCCTTCGGTGGTCAACATGTTCAGGTAGCTGGTACCGGTGAAATATTGCGCATAGGCGTCATTTTTCGGCCCTTTGGCGAAAATACCTTTTCCGTCAAATTTTTCGTTCATCTTGTTCCGCCATGAGTAAGCAACCAAAAAGGATGGTCAATAGGCGAGAGTGTAGGGAAAGCGAGATTGAATGATAAGATAGGCAAATACGCATATGTCTATGCAAAAAATTCACTAATCAAACAAACAGCTGAACGACCAGCAGGCCGTTGGATAACAGCGAAGGAACAGGGTTCAACAATGAAGCGAACTTTAAAACACGGCCTGTTGGCACTGTTATTGGCCAGTACGGCAGGAGCAGCCTGGAGTGAGCAGACTCTGGTTTTTGTCCGCCACGGTGAGAAACCAGACAACAACAGCGGCCAACTGACCTGTAGGGGATTCAACCGTGCCTTGGCGTTACCGCAGGTGCTGATTGGCCGTTATGGCAAACCAGAGGCTATTTTTGCCGCAGGCCCGAAGAAGAATAAACCGGGAAGTTCGCAACGGGCGTTGACCACCATGACTCCAACGGCAATTCGGCTGTCGTTGCCGGTGAATATCCAATATCACGCCGATGAGATTACCGAGTTACAGACGGCGCTGCTAGACGAGCGTTATCGTAACGCCGTGGTGTATGTTTCTTGGGAACATCACAACCTGGAGCAGGTGGTAAAAAATATTATTGCTGCCGAGGGAGGCGATCCTCAACAGGCAGCCAAATGGCCGGGCAACGATTTTGACAGTATCTATGTGCTGACCATCAATCATGCTGCACCCAGCAACAAGATTACCTTCAAACATGAGTCTGAAGGGTTAAATGCGGTTGCGGAAAGTTGTCCATAGACTGGAACTACGACGGTGTCTGATGGCACCGTCGTGACGCCGTATTTTTGTCAATGGCCTTGCATTTATTTTTACCGCTTTACTTTAATCGTTATCTAAAAAAATAAACATATCGCTTTAATTGTTTTTATTACAGAAAGAATTAATGAGGATTTACTTTCAATTAAAAATATCTTGACCCTGATGAAGTATTAAGAATAATGCCGTCGTCATATACAGATAAGTACCTTTTTGAGTGAGGAGAGTTGCGTTCATTCAATGCTTTATTATTAAAAGATGATTAGACAATGGCTGAGCATCTGTTCCCTCTCGGTATAACTCATTGGTATTGATGTCATTCATTTAAACTTGTTTAATATTAATCAATTACTGTATTGTGGTTGATGGTGAAAAATATTTTATTTTGCTTTTTGTGTGTTTTTATTGGGGTTTTGATAGGTTTTGTTGCAAGAAGCTTTAATGCCCCTCCGTTATTGCAGTCCCTGATTATTTCAATTGGCGTAGCGTTCATGATGCTTATTTACTTTCAAGTAAAAGGAGTTTTTAAATGAGAAGCTTAAGTTTTGACGAAATTAATCTGATTTCCGGTGCGGGAAAATGGCATTTATCGGCCTAATAAACCATTAATATGTATGAGTAAGCAAGGTCAATACGAGTCTTATTGCAATGGTTTATAGTTTTCCTGCAATGGGAGGGTTAATAGTTAAATGAGGTGGGTGATACCCCACCTCAGTTCTTGCTGCGTTCAACTATCAATTATCAAGTTTTGCAACAGGGGTAACAATCACTGGATCCCACGTATCCAGCGGGGTAGCGTGAGCATCCCCGGTTTAGAGAACATCACCAGGTTCCCCAGCAGGATCAGGCATAGGCCTATCACCGCGTTCAGGTGCCACTGGTAGCCTTCATACAGGGTGGAAATCGTCAGCGCGACCAGTGGGAACAGCAAGGTGCTATAGGCAGCTGCACCTGCGCCGATGCGGCCCAGCAGGGTGAAATAGGCGGCAAAGGCGATCACCGAGCCAAAGATCGCCAGATAGAGCAGCGAGCCCAGATAACGCGTGTTGAACTCGATCTGTAGCGAAGCGCCCTGTGCCAGCGCGATGGCAAACATCAGCAATGCGCCATAACTCATGGCATAGGTATTGGTCGAAAGTATATCCAATCCACGCCGCTGGTGGCGCGTGCTGAGCATATTCCCCAGTGAAAAACCGTAGGTGCCCAGCGCGCTCAAACCGATCCCTTTCAATAAATCAGGTGCCATCTGGGTGGCCATCAAATCCTGCCAGAACAGCGCCACGATGCCGATCATGCCCAGTAGCGCTGCAGGCAGTAGGTTAGGGCTAGGGCGTTGGCGGAAGAAAATCATGCTGTTGACCGCGTTGAACAACACCGCCATCGAGAAAATCACCGATTCCAGCCCGCTGCTGATATAGGCCGCTGCCAGATAAAAACAGTAAAAGTTAAAACCAAACACACAGCAGCCCTGCAACATGCAGAACAGATGATCCCGCAGGCTGATGGCCCGCAGGCGGCGTAACGCCAACATGGCCAGCCACATGATGGCGGCAGAAAGCAGGAAGCGGTAACCGATCGAGACCGGGATCGCCACCGTGCCTTGTTGCAGGGTAATCGCAATCCAGGTGGTACCCCAAATCAGCACCACGGCAAGATACAACAGCGTATTCATAAATCCTCCTGTTAGTGATAACGGGAGTATTCACCTTTCCGTGCCATAGCGCTTTCAGCCCTTTGCGGTCAATTGCATATTCTTGCGCTTTTTTGCCAAAACCACCCGGGGAGAACTGGTATCTCGCGTCGTCACTCTTTACACTGAATTGGCTTGAATAACCGGAATAGGGCGGCTATGGCTTACCTGGCATTTGAAACATTACAGCAGCACAAAGCCCAGTTGCACAACAGTCTGCAATTGGGGTCTGGCGTGCAGTTGGCGGCCTGGTCCAACTGCAACGACCGTATTACCCAGGAAAGTGCCGATCACCATACCCTGAGCCTGTACGTTGCGGATGGCTATGAGTGCTATCAAAAGGTGCCAGGGGGATGGCAGAACGGGGGGGGACCGGATCGCTTTTGCATCATGCCACGCCACTATGAATCTACCTGGGATATTCGCAGCGATCTTTCCTTCGTGCATCTGTATTGCACCGACCAACATTTGCGGCAACTGGTAGAACAGACCTGGGATCGCAGCCCGGCCACCATCAACGTAGAGCCGCTGGCGTTTGCGGAAGATCCCCACATCACGCTGTTGTACCGCCAGTTTCTGCTTAATCACAACTGGCAAGACCGCGCTAACCAGTTGGCCCTGAGCAGTGCAGCCACGCTGTTGATGTCACATATGCTCCAGCGTTACACCCAGTTGCAATGGCGGCTGCCCAGCGTGCGTGGTGGGCTGGCTCCTGCCGTGCTGAAGCGGGTGCAGGAATTTATCGACCATCATCTCGATCGGCCGCTGGTGCTGGCCGATCTAGCTTCTCTGGCAGAATTGAGCGAGTTTCATTTTGCCCGCATGTTTAAACACAGTACCGGGCAGGCACCGCATCAGTATGTGATGCAGGTGCGTTTGCAACAGGCAGAGAAATTGCTGCGCAACACGCTGATGCCGCTTACCCAGATCGCGCTGGACTGCGGCTTTAGCTCCGCCAGCCATTTCAGCCACCGCTTTAAAGCGAGCTACGGCCATACTCCAATACAACTACGGCAGCAAAGCCGCTGATGGCTATGGAAAGGAGTTTGCAAGGGGATAACCCTCAGTGGGGCGCCGCTATCTTGCGCCCGTACTGAACGGCGATTATGGCAGGGGGAAGGTAGTCGAACTTTGGCTCATGATATCGATGAAAACATCTTTGAATGTCGCCCAGAACTGCATAATGCCTGCCAGATTGAAGGTCATGCCCATCAGCCCCATCACAAACCAGCAGCTGGTAAACAGCCCGAGACTGCTGAACATAAACGCCATACCGTTACGGCTGGCCTTGCGGCACACCACGTTCAGTTGGCTGGCCAGAAACATCATCACTGCGCTCAGCAATTCCCAGCGCATCATAATAAAGCCAGTGGCTATGGTACTCATCGACGGTGATCCTTTGCTACAAAAGCCTCATCTGGCCCAGGGGGCAGAATAGGTATTGGGATAGAGGGTGATTTATTGTTCAGTGTGATCTGCGTCACATTGTAGCATCGTAGCTATTGATGGCTCAATAGCGCTGACCCATCTCGGAAACATTCCAATATATTGAAACAGTTATGCCAAATCATTAGCAACCTTTTAATGTAGGAGCAGGAGCATTAACGCTATGCTTGCCGGCTGTTAGCACTCCGTCAGACAGGTAATACTCCGCGCATGGCCCCATTAAAAGATCCATTCCGTGACCATTCCGCTGAAGAAACGCTGTTTATTCGCCGAGCCTGTGTGGCGATGGTGTTGGTGGTCGCCTGTTTTGGCGCGTTGGTCTTCAACCTGTATCGCTTACAGATACGGCAGCATGCTTTTTACCAGACGCGCTCTAATCAAAACGACATCAAAATGTTACCCATTGCCCCTAACCGCGGGCTGATATTCGATCGCAACGGCATCCCGCTGGTGCGTAACGTACAGCTGTATCAGATTGAAGTGACTCCCAGCAAAATCACCGATATGTCGGGGCTGCTGCAAGACTTGACGCCGATTGTCGATTTGACGCCGGATGATATTGCCGCCTTCCGCGACGATATGCACCACAATAGCCGCTATAAGCCCGTCACGTTGAAAACCGGGCTGAGTGAAACCGAGGTGGCTCGTTTTGCGGTAAACCAGTATCGTTTTGACGGCGTAACGATCGATACCTACCAGCAGCGGCAATATCCGTATGGGGCGCAGTTGGCGCACGTGGTGGGATATGTCTCGCGCATTAACGATAACGATGTCAAAAAGCTCGATCGGCAGGGCCTGGCGCAAAACTATGCCGCTGACCACAATATTGGCAAACAGGGGCTGGAAGCCTATTACGAAAAAGAGTTACACGGCACCACTGGCTATCAGGAAGTGGAGGTGGATAACCATGGACGTATCGTTCGTCTGCTGAAGGAGCAACCGCCGCAGGCGGGCAAAGATATCTACCTGACGCTCGATCTGCACTTGCAACAGTACATCGAAAGCGTGCTCAAAGGGCAACGGGCGGCGGTGGTGGTCGCCGATCCGCGCGACGGCGGCATTCTGGCCATGGTTTCCAGCCCCAGTTACGATCCCAATCCGTTCGTCAAAGGCATCGGCTATCAGGCCTACAAGTCACTGCTCAGCAACCCGGACTTGCCGCTGATCAACCGCGTAACTCAAGGGTTGTACCCACCAGCGTCTACGGTGAAGCCTTATATGGCGGTATCGGCACTGTTTGCCGGTGTCATCACCCCAACCACCACTTTCTTTGGCGCACCAACCTGGATCTTACCGGGAACGCAGCGCCATTATCGCGACTGGTTGAAAACCGGCCACGGCCTGCTGAACGTCACCAAGGCTATCGAGGAATCGGCGGATACCTTCTTCTACCAGGTTGCCTATGAAATGGGGATCGACCGGATCCATCAGTGGCTCAGCAAATTCGGTTATGGCCAGCCGACGGGTATCGATCTGAATGAGGAATATCGCGGCGTATTGCCCAGCCGGGAATGGAAGCAGCGGGTGCATAAAAAAGGCTGGTATCAAGGTGATACCGTTTCAGTGGGTATTGGTCAGGGTTATTGGGTCGCTACGCCGATCCAGATGGTCAAGGCGCTGACCACGCTGATCAACAGCGGCAGGGTGCAAACGCCGCATCTGCTGTACTCGATGAAGCAGGGCCGGGAAGTGGAACGCTACCAGCCACCTGCGCAGGCGGTGCAAATTGGTGAGGCCAAATCGCCCTATTGGGGCATTGTCCGCAACGGCATGTATGGTATGGCGAACCTGCCTAACGGCACAGGTTATAAGCTGTTTCATACTGCGCCTTACCAGATAGCGGCCAAATCGGGCACTTCGCAGGTGTTTAGTCTGAAAGAGAACCAGACTTATAACGCCAAAATGATCCCGGTGCGCCTGCGTGACCATATTTTTTATACGTTATTTGCGCCGTATAAAAATCCGCGCGTGGCAATGGCGCTAATTTTGGAAAATGGGGGTGGGGATGGGGTGGTCGCAGGGCCGACGGCCAGGGCGATCCTGGACCATATTTTCGATCCGGCCAATGCCCCACCGCCGGGAGATAACGACGCCAGCCAGACACAACTCGGTGACAGTGAAGATGTGCAACATTGAA
Source organism: Serratia sp. (in: enterobacteria) (assembly GCF_051654945.1). GTDB lineage: Bacteria > Pseudomonadota > Gammaproteobacteria > Enterobacterales > Enterobacteriaceae > Chania. The sequence goes on along the minus strand of NZ_JBOFZA010000086.1, from coordinate 80,272 downwards.
CGCGTTTGTTTTTACTTTCTTACAAACTGCAACCTTCTGCCAATCCGCTTAAGGTTAGACTTACCTGATAAATAATTGGTTAAAAAACGCAGGGTTAATAGTGGCTCCTCCAACCAAGAAAAACGGTAAAAACTACTCGACGGCGCGATTTGGCTGGATTTGTGCAGGCATATTGGTCTGCTTCTTTCTATTGATGTTTCGGGTCGGCTATTTGCAACTGCTGGAACATCAACAGTTGGCCGATCAGGCTGACCAGCGTTCTATTCGTACCCAGGTGGTGCCCACCAACCGTGCGATGATCACCGATCGCAACGATGCGGCGCTGGCGGTCAGCGTCTCTTCCAAAGATATCGTGTTAGATCCCAAACATATCCTCGACAGCCAAACCGATACCAGCACCGAGCGCTGGCAGAGTTTGGCCAACGTGTTGAAAATGCCGCTGGGGGATGTTCAGCACCTGATCCAGGCCAATGGCCGTAAGCGCTTTATCTATCTGGCTCGCAAGGTAGAAGATGACAATGCTAACTATATTAGCAAGTTACACCTGACTGGTGTCAGCACCGAGCAGGACTTCAGCCGCTTCTACCCCATGGGGCAAGACGCAGCCGGGCTGATTGGCATTGTGGGGCAGGATAATCAGGGACTGGAAGGAATTGAGCTGGGTTTCAACCCGCTGCTACAGGGTAAGAACGGCCTGCGCGTCTATCAGAAAGACGGCAGCGGTGCGGTTATCGGTGTGATCAAAAGCGTTGATCCGGTGCCGCCACCGAACGTGACGCTCAGCATCGACAAATTTATTCAATATGTGTTGTTTTCACAGATCCGTGACGGGGTGATCGCCAATCAGGCCGATTCGGGTTGTGCGGTGCTGGTCAAGGTTAATACCGGTGAAATTCTCGGCATGGCCAGTTACCCGTCGTTCAACCCCAATAACTACACCAATACGCCGGTGAAAGACATTCATAACGTTTGTAGCAGCGACAGTTTTGAGCCAGGCTCGACGGTTAAGCCGGTCGTGGTGATGGTAGGGTTGGATCACAAACTGATCCGGCCGGATACCGTGCTGGATACCACGCCTTATACGGTGAACGGCCATCTGATTAAAGACGTGGGGCATTGGTCGAAACTGACCATTACCGGGGTACTGCAAAAATCCAGCGATATTGCGGTTTCGCATATCGCACTGGCGTTGCCTGCCACGGTATTGCCTGCCGTTTACCGCAGCTTTGGCCTTGGGCGGCCTACCGAACTGGGTATTGGCAACGAAAGCAGCGGCTATTTACCCGCTCATCGCGCGCGCTGGGCCGATATCGAACGAGCTACCTTCTCCTTTGGCTATGGCTTGCGCGTCACGCCGCTGCAGATGGTACGCGAGTATGCCACCATCGGTTCATTCGGCGTTTATCGGCCGCTTTCCATCACTAAGGTGACGCCACCGGTAATGGGTCAGCAAATCATGTCACCCGAGGTGGTGAGAACCGTGGTGCATATGATGGAGAGTGATGCGTTGCCTGGCGGCAGTGGGCTTAGTGCCGCAGTACCTGGCTATCGCCTGGCGATCAAGACCGGCACCGCTGAAAAAATGGGGCCTAACGGCAAGTATGATGGCGGCTATATCAACTACACCGCAGGCGTGGCACCGGCCAGCGATCCGCAGGTAGCCCTGGTGGTGATGGTCAATAACCCCAAGGCAGGTAAACACTTTGGCGGTTCGGTGGCGGGGCCGGTATTTGGCAAAATCATGGCACAGGTGCTGGAACATATGAACATCCTGCCAGATGCCCAGCCGCTGAAAGTGGTGGCGGTAGCCAAGGGGTGAGTTGTTAATTTGCTCATACAGCCCCTCACCCCAGCCCTCTCCCAATGTAACATCTGGGACATCATGAGCACTGGTTTGGGGAGAGGGAGCTAGTCCGCACTCGGGTTTAGGTGCAGGTGTTAAAGTCAGATGCGGAAGATAATTTGTGGCACGTTCGTTCCCTCTCCTTGTGGGATAGGGAGTTAATCCGCACTTGGGTTTAGGTGCAGATGTTAAAGTCAGATGCGGAAGATAATTTGTGGCACGTTCGGTCCCCTCTCCCTGTGGGAGAGGGATAGGGTGAGGGGAATTATTTCTCAACCACCCGCAGATCGATCCTGCGGTTTTTGGCGCGATTGGCTTCACTATCGCTAGGTACCAAGGGGTAAGCCGAGCCATAACCCTCGGAAGTAATGCGGCTTTCCCCAATCCCCATCTTTACCAGCGCCATCCGTACCGCATCGGCGCGATCCTGCGATAAACGCTGATCCATCTGCTCATTGCCCGACTTATCGGTATATCCCCCCAGCCGGATCTCCACATTCGGATAGGCGCGCAGAATATCGACGATATTTCTCAATTGCTCCTGTGACGCGGGAGTCAATTCTGTGCGATTGGTATCGAACCGCAGGCGATCCAGCGTAAACCAGCGCTTTTCGCTAGTGGGCGCATTGCTCTCAATGTAAGTGATCAGCAGATTCTCGACGCAACGCTGCGACAGCAGGAGCTGCTTTCCATCGGCCAGCCGGCGGTAGGTCACATCGCTCTTTCCGTTGGTCTGCATGGGCTGTAACACGCTAAAACCGCGCAGTGAAAACAGCAGCGATACCAGCAATAGCAGCACCAGCATCAGCCACGGCCAGATACGGCGTTTGGGCGGTACCAGCGATCCGGTGCGGGAAACCGCCGGGTCAGCCGGGATCAGCGCAGGTAACTGATTGAGCACCGCCGTTGGCTGGGCTGCAGCGATCTGGGGTAACTGCCAATCGAGCCAACCTTTTAGCGATGGGGATTGCATGGAACGTTGCCGCAGGTATTGACCCAACAGGCCGAATACCATAGCGGAGGCCACGGAAAACAGCCGTTCAACCCGCGTTTTTTCCAGCGCATAAAAGCTCATGAATAACTGGGTGAGGTTCTTCAATTTGTGGCCAAGTACCATTGTCAGCAATGCCGGGCTGAATTTGCTCAGCGCTTCATCCAGAAAGCCTGATTCGAAGCTGGGGGTGTGCCTGGCCAATTTGCGCAAACGCAGGGAATTATCGTTGCGATGCAGATAGTCACGGGTGTTTTGCAGGATCAAGGCTGCCATACCGTTCAGACATAGCGAAATCGTCTCCCGATCCATGGTCAGTTTTTGTTCCAACACCGTCAGCAGTTGGGGCGAAATCGCCGCTGCCTGCTGGGTAATGACATTTTCCATCGCGTACATCCGAACCTCCATTTGTTCTGCGCGCATTCTGCACCGCAGAGTATGGTCAGTTCAACTTGTTAAACTCTTAAATTTTCATTGGAAAAATCTGATATTGCGCACAAATGCGCGAACTCTTCAGGTTTACCACCATTCAGGGCAAATCGTAGCTTAAGTACAGGGTGGCAGAGTAGCAGATTGGTTGGATATGCCGAAGTGATTCCACTTACTAATTTAGTAATTTGCAGCAAAGGTTGATCTTACACCGGGATATGAGTGGGGGCGCATTACACGCCCCCGAAAATGGCATTATTGAATACTGAAGAATCCCAACCGCAACAGCACTTCGGCTATCAAGATCAAAACACTTCCCACGGTGAGCCACCGCTTGTTGATGCGCTGGCTACGCCAACTGAGTGCCAGTGCGCTGACGCCGGCGATCAATATCACCCACGAGGCCAAGCGCAGGCTGGCCAGTTGCGCAAAGGCTGCCAGTGGTTGATGAGGGAAGGTGACAACGTCACTGTTCCACACCGAGTTCAGGTATTCCATATACAGGGGTTGTGCCAGCAAGCGGCACAGCGTGATGGCAATCAGCAAGGCTATCGTCGTCACCGCCACCTGGCGCGTCAACTGAGAGGGCAGATCGGGACGAATCGCAAGTGACCACAGGCTGGCCACTGCACCCAGACTCAATACCGACCCAAAGAACATCAGGTAGGTATTGAAATGCATCCAGGTCACTACCGAACTGTGAACGTAGATGGCGCTCATACAGAAGACGTCGACAATTCCCAGCAGCGAAGCAATCAGCAGTAAAACGATCGGCAGTCGTTTTTTGAGCAGCGCAATCAGTGTCCCTAACCCTAAAAACGCCAGATAAAGGCTGGCAAAGATGATTTCACGGCTCAGCCAGGAGCTCTCTACATGGCGCAAGGCGTGGAACGCATTCAACGGATAGCCCAGATGAGCGGTAGAAACCATCAGACCCAGCGCCCCGGAGATAAAGGCGAGCAGCATGAAAGGCAGCGCATAGCGATGCTTTTCCTGACTGCTCAGCCCTTGCTTGGCCACCAACAGGCTAAAGGTGGTGAACAACGTAATACCAACCGAAGCCTGCACCAGCAGGGTAAAAATGATAAGAGGCCATTCATGCATGATTATTTACTCCCCTGTTCGGCACCTTGATGCGCTTTGACGACCAGATTTGGGTGAGTAATGGCGGAATCGGGCAGACCCTGCACATCACAAAGGTCACCATATTTCGCCCGCAGTTCATCAATGGGGCCAAACTTGATGGCACCCAGTGGGCAGGTTGCCACGCAGATCGGCTGTTCCCCTGCGGCCTGTAAATCGATACAGAAATCGCACTTTGACATCTGACCGGTGGTCTCGTTGAGCTGAGGAGCGCCGTAAGGGCACGACCAGGCGCAATAGCCGCAGCCGATGCACTTATCGGTGTCGACACGCACGATGCCATCACCAGGGCGCTTATGCATCGCGGTGGTTGGACAGTTCTTGGTACAGATCGGATCTTTACAGTGGTTACAGGAAATCGACAGGGTATAGGCGTAGACGTTATTGCGGTAGCCGCCCTGGCCGGTAGAGACAAAACCACCGCCTTTGACCTCATAAATGCGGCGAAAACGCCGCCCGACGTCCAGGTTGTTCTTGTCTTTGCAGGCGACCTGGCAGGCTTTGCAGCCGGAACAGCGTGAAGAGTCTATATAGAATCCAAGCTGACGATCGCTAACGGGTGGGTACTCGATAAATTTACTCATGCTTTGGCAACCTCCACAAGCATCGTTTGATGAGAGTTGCCTTTGGCCAACGCGGTGATCCGCGCCGAGCTAAGCACGTTGGCACAGCCACCATGGTCGACGCCGTTGGCATCCGGCTGCCACCAGGCTCCCGCTTGCAATGCGACAACGCCTGGCATAATACGCTGGGTAACCTCGGCCGGAACCAGCGTCACGCCGCGATCGTTGTGGATACGAACGTAATCGCCTTGCGTAATGTTGCGATGGCTCGCATCCGCCGGATTGATCCACAGTTTCTGCGTCTGTACCTCCTGTAACCACGGGTTGGCATATTGGGTGGAGTTAGCCCGGTTTTTGCCTTTCCAGGTGATTAGCTGTAGCGGGTATTTGGCCGCCAATGGGTCTTCCGGCCCCTCATGAGCGGGTACGTAGTGGGAGAGCGCCGGGATTTCCGGGTGGTGCATGTCATACAGCCGCTTGGAGAAAATCTCGATTTTTCCTGACGGCGTCGGGAACGGATGATTTTGCGGATCGCGAATATTATCGGCAAAGGCAATATGCGGCTTGCCTTTGAACAGATGGCGGCGCTGCACCAACAGTTCGTCAAACGTTGGCAAATGTTCGTCAGGCATGGCCTTACGCGAATTTTCCCAGATCTGCACAATCCACTCTTTCTCGCTACGCCCCAGGCTGAACTCCTGCTCAATGCCCAGTTTTTGTGCCACTTCACGGATCCAGTCGTAATCGGAACGACGTTCGAACTCAGGTTCGATCAGCTTTTCCGACAGGATCAAATAGTTCGCCGTACCCCAGGTTTCGCCGATATTCCAACGTTCCATAAAGCTGGTTTCTGGCAATAACAGATCGGCATATTTTGCGCTCGGCGTCAGATAGAGGTCGCTTTGCACAATGAATTCGATCTTGGATTCATCGGCCAACACCTTGGCGGCCTGATTGATATCCGGGTTTTGGTTGGCCAGGTAGTTACCTGCCAGGGAAAACAGCAGACGAATATTGCTATTGAGCTGGTCACCACCGGTTAAACCGTCTGCAGGTGTCACTTTGCTGGCATCATCCGCCGCCTGCACCCAGTTCATGATGGAGATTTTTTCTTTTACCGGGTTGTCTGGCATTTCCGGGCCAGTGGTAAATTTACGGTTACCAATGCCGCCATAGCCGCCAGCCCAACCGCCTTTGACCCCCACGTTGCCGGTAATGGTCGCCAGCAGGGTTGAGCCTCTGGCAGTGCGCTCACCACAGTTGTGCCGCTGTGGCCCCCAACCCTGGATCAGCGCCGCCGGTTTGGTTGTGGCGTAATCACGAGCCAGTTGCCGAATGGTTTGCGCCGGGACATGAGTGATCGCCTCCGCCCACTCTGGAGTTTTCTTGATGCCGTCTTTCGCCCCCATCAGGTAAGCCACCAACGACTCGTTGGCGGGTACACCTTCTGGCATCGAGCTTTCATCAAAGCCCAGGGTGTAGCGGGTGATAAACGCCTGGTCGTGCAGGTTTTCGCTGATGATGACGTACATCATCGCATCCATCAGCGCGTTGTCCGTGGCCGGGCGCAATGGGATCCATTGGTCTGCCAATGAGGATGAGGTATCTGAGTAACGCGGATCAACCACGATAAAGCGGGTACCATTCTGCTTCATCTGCTGAAAATAGTGATTGGTATGACCGAAGATGGTTTCCGTTGGGTTATGCCCCCACAGGATCACCAGCGGCGTGTCACTTAGGGTATCCAGAGTGTTGCCACTGGCTGCGGCCCCGTAGGTATATGGGGTTGCCGCACCGGTATTACCCATACTGACCGAGTGATAATACTCAAGATAGCCGCCGGTCAGGCTGAGCAGACGGCGTGCCATCTTATCGCCTGAGAACGCGCCACCGGTAACCGCGGTATTATTATGCACGAAACGTGAAGCGGGGCCGTATTTCTCGGTGATGCGCTTCAGGTTGTCGGCAATCAAGGTGGTCGCTTCATCCCAACTGATGCGGACAAATTTACCTTCGCCGCGTTTACCGACGCGCTTCATGGGATATTTCAGCCGGTCGGGATGATAGACGAATTTACGGTAGCCACGGCCACGCACGCAGGCGCGCATAATCGGCATTTCCGGATCTAATTCGGCATCGGGTAGGGTGGTGATGCGGGTGACCATTCCGTCTTGCACATGGGCACGGATGTCGCATTTGCCGCCGCAGTCAAAGCTGCTACAGGTCGGAATGATGCGTTCGGGTGGCACAGAACCCGCCGAGGCTTCGCTCTTGGCACTGTCGTTGGCATAGGCAAATCGAACACCCACCAACGGCGCTGCGGCCAGTGCGCTGCTCACTTTGACGAAGTGACGGCGGCTAATCCCTGGTGAGGAGTCGCTATTATATTTATCAGTCATGATATTTGCTCAAAAAAGAAAAAGATTATCGACGGTAAACCGGTGGGGTTTCGTTGAGAAATATCAACTTCAGATACTTATTTTGGGGTAATACCTTAAAATTACCTTTAAAAATGATAAGAATAATCATTTCCATTATATTGTTTGGTGTTATATTTCCCCGTAGCGAACCATTTGTTAAGATAATTCCTAGGGAAGGAGGTTGTGAAAACTTTATTATTGCCTACTTAGGTGGTTATCCTTTGAAGATAAAAACCCTGACTGTTGAGGTGGATTTATCGGTTTAAGCAATAACCATACATTCACCTGGTAAATGATTTTTGGCTAATTAATAAATTACATACTGAGAAGTGCTGGCTTTCTCGCCTTTTGTGGGTTGCTCATGCCATGTAATATAGGTCAGAGGTTAAAAACCTGATGATCCTCGCATTGATGAGGGAAATTTATGGGATTCTGTTGGGCAACACCCTATACTCCATTGACTCAGGCTAAATCGAAGGGAATCAATGCTTATGAGATACGATCCGGTTTCGCAAACTTTTGTGGATGATAACTACCGCTTACAAGATCAGCTTGATTTTAAAAAGCAACATGCAGATATCACCTATCAGAAATTGCATGCTCAGCTCAACGAAATGAAAGATGAGAACATGTATGCCTTACTCACGGTAGAGGAGGCGCAGTATTTCTTAAAAACCTTATGCGATCCCAATGCCAACCTGTCGTGGAAGGACGCGATTTTTTCCTGCACCGACCCGATGTCGTCTTTTGCTGGCAATATCGCCGAGTCACTGTCCGTGGGTAGGATCGCGATGGAGCTGAGAGGGTTTGGCGTAACGGCAACCGAGTACGTGGGGAGAAATGGCAATGCCTATATCAGACTGTCGGGATATGCAGGAATAAGACAATTTTTAAATGCAACCCGCTACCGGATCGATAACCCGAGAATCCTAGATATTGGCATCGGAACCAGAGGTATAGAGAATGGCATTATTGGTGGGGCAAGATTCTGTATTGTGTTTTCCGCCGCTTATCGCGCCGTTGAGTTGTTGCTAAAAGACGAATATGGTTTGACCGATTTTTTTGTGAATTTAACCATGGATATGGCTAAGTTGGCGGTGTCAATTGGGGCTACATGGTGGTTAAAAACGACAGCGACAGCTGCTATGCTTACAGGATCTAGCGTTTTAATTATTGCAGGTGGCATATTTTTATTTGGGGTTGGAATTACTTTTGCTTTATTCTGGTTGGATAATAAATATAAAATAAGCGAATCAATAATTAAAAACATGAAGTCATATAAATCACATAATTCACCGTATCATGCCGACCAATTCTTCAATACTTGGGGGAGACTCAGTCATGGATGATGTAACCAAACCGATTCATGGATTTTTTGCAGTTATTCTTTTGTTGCTTACATGCTGGCTCGGTTGGTTTTCTTTAAGTGGGTATGTCGCTTTTTTTAGATTAAGCGATATCGTTATTTTTTCTTGGGTAGTTGGGTTGATGATATTTGGCGCTCCTTTAATGTTGTATTTCTTATATGTGGTATTTTATTCCCCCATAATGAACAAACCCATAAAAGCGAATAATAAACTGGGCAACTCATTGGTTATTTTAGCTATGATTGGCGCTGTAATTAGTCTGTTCTCTTCGATATATATCGGTCACGATCTGAAAGGTAGGGGGTATAAAGTTTGTTCAAAAAGCTCTTGGATACTCCCTAATGAATATGTAAAAGATATCAAGCTATGTCAAAAGTAAAAATTCTTAGCACACGAGGAGAGGCGTGTTTAGCAGAAGTATTTTTTTAACACTCAAGGGGGAATCAGTCATGGATGATGTAACCAGACCGCTTTATAGTGTTTTTATGGGTTTTCTTTTATTGCTTGTATGTTGGGTTTGTTGGCTTTCTTTAAACGGCTATATAGACTTCTTTAGATTAAGTGATGTCATCGTTTTTTCGTGGCGAGTAGGGGTGATTGTGTTTGCAACTCCTCTTCTGCTTTACTTTTTGTCTGTGCCGCTTTATTTTCAATTAAGAGGGATGCCGATAAAAGTGAACAATAAGCTATTTGGTAGGTTAGCCATGCTTGCTATGGTAGGGGCAGTAATTAGTTTGGTTTTTTCATTCTATGTAGGCTGCAGCCTTAAAGAAAACGGCTATAAAACCTGCCCAAGAAAATCTTGGAATGCGCCGACCGAATATGTAAGAGATATAAAATTGTGTTAATAAAAAATACCAGACACCCATAAGAGGGTATCTGGCCTAGATAATCAGTAAACTCTGTCATCCCAGATGCTATAACCCGAAGTGCCCGCGCTTTTATGACTCCAGCTAATAGACTTATACTTTACCTGCACTTTTTCAAACGGCATTTTATCACCGTCATCGACGGAGTGTGGGTAGATGCAGGTAACATCGACAAGGCTGGCCTCGGTCAATTTAACTTCGTAGTAAAGTTCTAGCTGGCCAGCAGGATTGACACGGTAAAAGGAAAAGATAATGTCTAGCAGTTCATTTTCCGTTATTGCTACACCTAATAACGGAGATGACTTATCGATTGGCTTAATAAAATGCAACGGATGGTGGGCGACGTTCTGCTCACGGCTGATGCTATGATTTAAACCTAAAACCTGCACCTGATTTTCATGGCCAACCTGACACCGATTGCCAATAGAGTCCAACGATGAGCATCCTGCGGAGATCAAACCCTGCCGTTTGCCATTAATGCTTGCGTAAATCAAATTAGACATATCGCTTCCTTATGTAGTCTATAGCTTTATTAAAATCACGTGATGAGTCAAGATCAATGCCGCTGTTGCGGCGCGGGTGGCACCGTAAGTTGGAGCGTAAAACGGAAATGTTCGCCACTTGGATCCGTAAACTTCGCCTCGGCAACATGGCCTACATCTTCAGCATATAATGAAAAAAAACGTTCCATCACTACCGATAATGCTTCTACCGTCTCAAGTTGACTGTTGTTAATGCTATCATTAAGTTGTCTATCAAGCTCAGTCACCAACTCATTTTGGTCATCAATGACATTGCCGCTGTTCTTGGTCATACTTGTGCCTCCATTCATCATGCATCAGTGTGCATTAGTTGGTAGTTTTTCCAGAGTAAGCTTGAGCATGCGGCCATCTGAAACCTTCATTTCCGCGCTATCGGTTTTGTTCGCTCTAAATAATAAAATGCAAATCCTCATCAGCAACGCCAGTTTTTCTTCGGGGGCTAACGGGCTATCATGTAAAGCCTGTTCCAACTGAGCGACCAGTCGCTCCATCGCCGGAGTTTTATGACCAAATAGCGTCCTTGATTCTTTCACCATACCAAACTTACCTTGTAATGAGTGAACAGTGATACCGATTATCTATAAATAATAGGTATTGTCTATAAAAACGAATGCGTAGCAATTTAGTGTATTAAAAATTCAAATATTAACTCTTTCTATCATAATAAAAACATATGTTATGGTGGACAGCAGCCAAGAAAAAGCGACAATAGGCGGGTTAACTTAATCAAAGGACATGAAACAATGAACACACTTGACGCCATTGCGCAACGCCGTGCGACCAAACAATTCGATACCCAGCATGTGATGACGCTGGAAGAGAAGAAGGCGCTGCTCAACATCGCCCTGCAAAACACCCCTAGCGCTTTTAACCTGCAACATTGGCGTCCGTTGCTGATCGAAGATCGCACCCAGCGTGAGCATATCCGCGAGGTAGCATGGGGGCAGGCACAGGTGACCGATGCTTCGATGCTGGTTATTCTGTGTGGCGATCTTTCCAGCTGGGAATCCCAGGTGAAAAACGTTTGGCGTGAAGCCGCAGAACCGGTGCAACAGTTTATGCTGCCTGCGGTCGACCAATATTACCGTGGCAAGGCCCAGGTGCAGCGTGATGAAGTTATGCGCAGCAGCGGCCTGTTTGCTCAGACCTTAATGCTGGCGGCCAAAGCACAGGGTTATGACTCTTGCCCAATGGACGGTTTTGATTTTGACGCCGTAGGCAAGATCATTAATAAGCCGGAACATTATCAGATTGCACTGATGGTGGCGATTGGCAAGGGCATCGGCCAGCCTTATCCACGCATTGGTAAATTGCCGGTTGATGAAATTGTGAAGGTCGATCGGTTTTAATTCTTTTTCCTCTCTCCCAATAGGGAGAGAGGTTCTTGATGACTAGGCCATTTCCTGAATAATACGTTCTAATCGTTGCCGCTGTGGCTTATTAAGCGCTTGCGCACCACCATGGCCCGCGTTTTCCGCGATTAAATGATACAACCCCACCAGCCAATCGTAGATATAGAGCGCACTATTATTGATCGGTTCCACAGGTAACGCTGTCAAACGCAAGTCGGCACTCTGGCTGGGTTTGGTGAAAATCTTATGACCGCGGTTAATGCGGCTTTCCGGCCTCTGTTCCTGTGGGCGCAACTGGAAGCCAAGCCAGGCGACAAAATCCCCCAGCACCGTCAAGGTACAGGCAATCTGCCGTTCAACGAGATTTTCCCTGCTGTTGCCGGTATGCTCCGGTTCGGCCAACGCGTGGTCTAGCCGCTGCCAGATATCCAAGCGGAAGCTGGCGGTGATCAACTCATCCCCCAACGTGGTCAAGGTGGCGGTTTCAACTGCCAGCAGGTCGATTAATGCACGATTATCAGCCAGATTACGCAACTGGGTGATCCATAACTGTTGCACCCGCAATACGGCGTTAGCGCCAGACTTTAGTGTAGCTGCCGCCGTTGGTTGTTCATCAAACAGATCTAACTCGATCGCCAGAGGATCGTCACTATGTGGGCGATCTTGCTGCTGTTGGCAAAAGAGTTGCTGCAGTGCATTGCGATCTGGCAACAGGTGCTCCAGCAGTTCGCCATGCAGCGTCGTGCGTGCTTGCAACGCTTTTACCGTAGCCTTGGCGAGCGGGGCTTTATCCTCAGCTTCCACGCTTAGCCAGCGGCCGAGCAGATTTTGCCGCAGATCCAACTCCAGTCGTTCGAAGCGCCGTTGCAGGCGGTTGTGGCGTGCGGCGTCATTTACCGAGATCAGCAGATAGTCAGCCATACGCCGGAGCTCATCTTCAGTCATCGCCAGCAGGGTGCCCCAAACCTCTCCGGGGTGACCAACGTAACGCTGTACGGCTTGGTCAAAATGGGGAGACGATCGCCGATCGTACGGCGTGAATGCCCAAATCAAGTCAGGATGGCCAAGGCTGTCCAACTCCTGATGTTGCTGTACCCAATGATCCAGCGCCTGGCCTACCATGGTGGCTTCTTCACGGCAGGCCGCTGCATGGCAGACGATCAAGGCTTGCATGGCCTGCTGGTCGCTGTAGCGCTGCAGTAACGTGAGGCTCTTGGCCTGCTGCAAACGTCGGTTAACAGTGGGCAGACCCATGCTATCTGCCGTGCAGGCAGGCAGATCCAGGTAATCGGTTGACGCAAGTTCACTATGGGACGGTTTACTCTGCAAGGGGATCAGCAATTCGGCGGTTAACAGGTTCAGCTCGCCTACGGGTATTGTCATCACGTCGAAATCGAGCCTGATCTGAACCTTGTCAGCGGTCTCCTCCAGATTTGCCGGCGTCAAAATGCCGTAACTGGGGTGCTGATTTTCATCCGTCAGCAGGCTGAGTGGAGCCAACACGCTGGGGGCGTTAGCTAACTGATCCAGCCGGTAAGCCAGCCGGCGATAACATTCGGTCAATGCCGGCTCTGCACCCCACAGCGGAGCAAATAGTTGCGCCCGATCGTCAATTGCCAGATAGGGGGCGATCGCTAATGCGTTTGGCCAATATTTGCTGTCCCAGAACTGCTGTAACTGCGGGTCATCGTGACGCAGAGCGTCCCAAATGGTGACGATATCATCCGCGCTGATACCTGGTACCACCTGGTGTTGGCAGCGTTTGGTCAACGAGGCGAGCAGTTCGCCGGTTGTGCTTTCCGCCACTGACAATGGTGTATTGCTGCTACGGGCCAACATGCAGACCAACTCCGCCGCCGTTAGCAATGTTAGCTGTACCGGGTAATCAGGATCTGGTTGCGGTGCCGCGTGGCTAAAGCGGATCGCCACCCCAACGGCAGAATGCCCCGGGCGGATATGCGTCAGGTAATCCAGCGTCTTACCGGCGAAGGTGGTTGCCAGATAACCGGCTTCAGCCGTTGCCAACGCGGCGATCAGATAGTTTTTTGCCGCCTGCGATCGGCCATAAAAACCCAGTGCCCCCCGTTGAGCTGCGGCAGACGTCAGACGATGAAGCCGGATGCGGCAACGGCGTAGATTAAGCATCAAGGTGGGGGCTTCCAGCGTGAAACGCGGGGGCTGCAAGTGCGCATTACCCGCCCAGGCCAGCGCTCGATCGATACCTTGGTTTAGTAACGCCCAGCGCTGGGTGAGTGGGGTAACAGGGTGGCTGACTGACTTCATGCAAAAACGCTCCCGCTGTCGATCCAATAATGGGTAGCCCCGGCGGCGCTGTCGATCAGCGTATTTAATTTGAGTTGCAGATGCTCGGTGGGCACCGGGCTACCATCTTCCAGTTCGGCAGCGGTGATGTCCCAGCGAGCGGGAAAGTCCGGCTGTGGGGCAATTTTCACCCGCAACAGGTTATCGCCTGCCAGGTTGCGCGCCAGCTGCGGGTCGATAACCGTCAGGGTAAACAGCGGCGCTGCGGGCCAATGCTCGTTATTCAGCTGGCGGAACCCCAGGCACAATGCTCCATTGAGGTCAAAGCTGACGCTGCTGTCCAGACCGCCATCCGGGGTATCCAGATCGAGGTCGGCATAGTAAACCTGATTGGCGGGCAGGCGATTATCCATATCCAGACGGCCCAGATAACGGACGGTGGAATAAGGGCGGAAGTCGGCTGCCTTGAAGTAAACGCCGGGCAAGCGCAATTCCAATGCTAACAGACACAGCATGGCTCCCACCGCCGCAGTGGATTTGGGATTGTCGATCCGTCCTTGCTGACTGAAAGGATACCAACCGCTGGCGTGATAACCATCCAGCGACACTATGCGGTTGATGGGAACAGGCTGGAGCTGCCGGAACAGGGCCTGAATGCCGGGAAAACGCGAGGGGCGGCCGGTTAGCAACAGCACATCGCAGTTGTGCAGGGCGATCACCTCGGTCAACAGACGCAGATTGCGGGTAAGCGCCATGCGCGGGGCCAGGAACTCGGCGTGAAGGTGGCTCAGCCGCATTATTAACGGTGTCAGCAAGACATCGAAAGGTTCGGCTTCTGCCGGTAAGCCGCGTTGCACCGCGGCGTTGATATATTTCAATACGCTATCGGTGGGTTGTTGCGGCAACAGTTCACCCAATGTGGCGTCAATCTCGCTGCGGGTCTGCACCGGGGTGAAGCTTTCGTAGCGTTCCAGGATCGCCTGAGCCAGCGGAATGAAAAGTTGCAGTGTCACTTGTTGCCGCAGCACCGATACCTCTTCCTGACCAAACAGCTCGGCCATCAGCATTGCTGGCTCAGCCACGCCAACGCGTTTGAACTCGGCCTGTAGCGCGGGTAGCAGATACAGGCGGATCACCTCCAGCAAAATGTCATCGCCCGCAACCTTGAACCCTTCGCGGAACAGCAGATGTGGCGTTACCTTGACGTTGTTACCCATCGTCTCTTCCAGACGATACTGGGTGATGGCCAGATCGGTGGTGCCACCGCCGATATCCACCGAGGCGATACGCAGCGTTTTCCCAGGTTCGGCAGAGTCTGGACGCGCCATGGCGCTAAAGAACGCCCCGGCCTGGCCCGCAAAGTTGACCTGGATTTCGTTATACAGATAGACCATCTGGCCGCAGGTGGCTTCATCCCACTCCATCTGTACGGCAGGTAACGGCACCAGGCTTGAATGCCAGCCCATCGCTTGCCATACGAGCGCGATCGCCTCATGCATCCGCAGGCGGAAGATTTCCCGTTCCGGTACCGGCATGGCGGAAGGCAGGGTCAGAATGATATTACGCAAACGGCGGGGCGCCGAGCTGTCACGCAGGGTTAGCCGCTGGGCCACGTCGTTGATCTGCATCAGAGCCTGGGCCAGCAGTTCGCTCAACATCAGGGCCATCACCGAGCTACGGCTATAGTGCGGGGTGAAAACCGGCAGGCGCTCATCCGGTGGCAGGCTGGATAATGGCTGACCTTGGTCGTTGATCAACTGAGCCAACGGCGTTGCGATCGCGGGCGGTTCCTGCAGGCTGAGTTCTGCCGTGCGGTTGAAACGCCAGCCGGGAGCGTAACCCTCCTCATCCCACAGATAGCGCCGTGGGCTGGAAAGGCCGGTAGATGCCGTATCGCCTTGCCGCTGCTGTGCCAATCGGCAGGCTTCATGGCCAACCCGAGTCAGCGAGGGCCAGAGAAACGCATCGTCACGGCCACTTTCAAACGAATAATTGGCTTTGCCGAAGTTGGCGGGGGCAAACTCCGTACGGCTGGAAAATAGCCCTTGATGCCGATAATGCGGTTCGCTGAGATCGCGCAGTTGCAGCTCATAACTGTACTTCAAACCGTTACGTTCCGCCGGGTGATCCTCTACCAGGATGCCACAGGTATGCGAGTTGCCGACATCGAG
This sequence comes from Serratia sp. (in: enterobacteria), assembly GCF_051654945.1. GTDB lineage: Bacteria > Pseudomonadota > Gammaproteobacteria > Enterobacterales > Enterobacteriaceae > Chania. The sequence continues at coordinate 64,320 of NZ_JBOFZA010000086.1, read as the reverse complement.
GATCAGATCCACATTCACTGCGGATTGCTGCACATCACTGCCTAGCGAGATATCCGGCACGTTCAGTTGGCTGGCCAGCAGTTGCAGCAGGTTCAGATAATGAGCCTGATATTCAAATTCGCGCAGCGAAGCGTTGATATTGCGCTCCGGGCGCTGCTCCAGGTCGCTGGCCTGTTGGCAAAACGCCTCGCGCAACCAGCCGTCGACCCATGTGGCATCCAGAAAATCACCCAGATCCTGGCTTTGGTGCGCCAGTGCAAAGCTCAGGCCGGTGGCGATGTCCTGTTGAGTAGGGGCCAACTGCTGGTGTTCATGCCCTGCTGGATAGACCTGAGTATCAAAGGCCAGCGTAATACGCAGCGTATGGCCTTGCCGGTCCGGCTGGGCCAACTGCCTGATTTGCATTCGCGCCCAGTTGTCCGGCCCGCTCAGAAAGCTGCTTGGGGGATTGAAGCGCAGAAACGGCAAGGGCAACCAAATTCGGTCAAGCAGCCGCAAGGACTGCTCCAAAGCGAAGCTGAATTCAGGGCGAACCATTTCAGCCGGTTCGCCGGGCGCCACCGGCAGGAAATATCTGTCTTTGGCCTGGTGGTAGTTCAGCCGCAACAGTGGGCCATTGGCGGTCTGACGGACAAATTTACCTGGACGCTCGGCATCCAGCACCGGCGTAACGGCGAAGTCCAGAAATTGGATCCCGCTGTTGGGTATCAGCGTAACGCGCTGCGGATATGCGATGGGGGTCGCCAACATTATTTACTCTCGCGCTTGATCGTCATAGGGAATACCGTTTCGCTGTTGCCGTAACGCCCGCTGCATTCTGCTGCTGTAGCATCACCTTGCTTACACACCAGTTCCGGCATTTGATAGCGGGAACCGTCGCTGCAACGGGCCTTGGTACGGCTGTTGATCACCAGATTGCCGGACTGCATCAGACCGGCATGGGCCTCGACCCGGCAGGTGACTTTGTCACCCTGAACGATCCTGGCGATGCCTTTGCCATTTTTAAACTGATACAGCAGGCTTGGCGGTTTGCCGGTCAGCGGATCCTTGATGGCCAAGGTGACGCGCCATTTACCGTTAAGGAAGGCGGTAGAACCGGCCTTTACCGCCTCGGCCGGTAACGTCAACGCCAGTTTATCGACCACGACCGGCGTGATGACCGGTGGAGGCAGCACCTCTGCATGGGCTAATGGCAGCTGTAGCGCCACAGGAGCAATCACCGGCCTGGGCCGGAACTTGACTGGTTCAACGACTGTGATCGGTGGCTGAACAGTGGATTTGGAGAGCGACAACCAGATCGCGGTGGCCAGAATGAACACGGCTGGCAGTAGCAGTAACCACCAGGCATGGCGAGGCTTGTCTGCCTCCACGGTAGGCAGAGGTAAGGGCTCCGGTTCGGCAATGGGTTCAACAACGGGTTCGGCGATGGGTTCAACAACGGGTTCGGCGATGGGCAGAACTATCGGTGGCGCAGGGCGAGCTTTCGGGCGCAGGCAATCCAAAGGCGCGCTGCGGATTTGGCCATCGGCTTTCACACATCCCCAGAAGGTGAGCACCGGCTTGCCATCCACCAGGAAAACCGCGTTCTGATCCGGAAACTGCATGGCTTTGCTGAGCAACGCCGCAAACATTTGCAGGCTGGCTTTGCCGCTGTGGCGAGCGCGCAGGGTAATGGCTTCGACGGTATTCTGGCAATGCTCCAACAGCGGTAGGGCGGCGGCTCGTTGTTGTTCATCGGCTGCATGCCAGGAGATTGCTCGTCCAGCAATTGGCGCGTACCAGTCAATGCGGTCGCCTTGTGCGTTGGGAAGCGGGATCGCCAGACAGTCCGCTACGGCTGGCTGCTGCTGGAGGCGCAACGCCTCACGTAACTGCGCTGCCAACGCATAAACCGGTTGTCCATTTTCCCCCAAAGTGAGAACGTCATCTAAATTGCCACTGCGTAAAAACGGTTTTGCCACGCCGGATGCCTTGCATTTAAGCTAAACGCCCAGTTTAGGCAGTCGTGAACAAATCAAACGGCTGAAAACAGGGGGAAAGTGGCATCTGTTTTGTGCATCGGATTGCCAGCGGTGGCGAACGATATTATCCTGCAGCATGCTGTTGTGCTTTTTAGAGAAACACCCAGAGTTTAATCGGAGTTGATGTAGCAATGAAAACGCCAGAGATACCTGAGAATGAAGTACAGCGATTGAAGGCTCTGCGTTCCCTGCATCTGCTGGATACCCTGCCAGAAGAGCGCTTCGACCGGGTGACCCGTATGGCCCGGCGGCTGTTCAGCGTGCCGATTGCTTTGGTCAGCCTGATTGATGAAAACCGCCAATGGTTCAAATCCAGCTGTGGATTGGGGGACGCGACGGAAACCCCAAGGGATCTCTCCCTGTGCGGCCATGCAATCCTGGGTAACGATATTCTGCTGGTTCCCGATACGTTGCAGGATGCACGCTTTGCAGATAACCCGTTTGTCAAAGATGCGCCGCACGTGCGGTTCTACGCCGGTTGTCCATTGCGTTTTTCCGGCGATCTCAAGATGGGCACTCTGTGCCTGATCGACGATCAACCCCGCCTGTTTGATGACGAAGATGCGGTGGCGCTGCGCGATCTGGCCTCAATGGTAGAGGACGAGCTACGCGCCTTTCAGGCCTCGACTTCTGACGAACTGACACAAATATCCAATCGCCGTGGTTTTATCTCCCTGGCTGACCGCATGCTGCACCATTGCCAGGTGAAAGGGCTCAAGGCCAGTCTGGTATTTATTGACCTCGACAAGTTCAAAATGATTAACGACGCCTACGGCCATGGGGAAGGCGACCGGGCGCTGGTCTACTTTTCCGAGTTGATGAAACAGGTGTTTGGTTACTTTGATGTCATCGCCCGGCTGGGAGGTGACGAGTTTGTCGCGTTGATGGGCAATCGCACCAAAAACGAGGCCGAGCAGGGGATTTTGGCTCTGCAGCGCTATGTGGATCAGCATAATTCCTCGCGGATCACGCCTTACCAGTTGGCGTTCTCCTATGGCATCGTCGAGTTCGATCCCGCCGCGCCCCACAGCCTGGAAGCCTTACTGGCCGATGGGGACTCCACCATGTACCGCATCAAAAAATCCAAGATCGTGTAAGCGGCCTCAAAGCGTCTCTGGGAAGATCGGGGGTATTTCAATCAGCTGTTTTTCCTGCGAGTTGGCATCGATCAGCGTAAACGCCGCTTGCAACATCTTCTCCACGTCCTGGCGCACCATCACAATGTCATGGCCTAACAGCAGGACGAAAGGGTCCCAGTCAAAGCAGCCCATCACGGGCTGTTTGTCACCGCGATAGCCGGAGGCCACCAGCCAGCGCATCACGCCTTCCAGCGAGATCGTTGAGTTGACGAATAGCCCGGTGTGCAGATCGCCGCCTTCGGCAATAAAGGCTTTTAGCGCCTGCTCGGCCTTGTCTGGCGAATAACCGCAGGCCAGCAGGTTCTGTTCGACAACCTCAACGCCCAATTGACGGTGTGCATCCCTGAAACCACGCAGGCGTTCCGTGGTGTTATGGTCAAGGCCGCGTCCCCCAACGAAAATCAGCGGCTTGAAGCGGCCTAGCCGTTTTTCGCAGTTCGCCAGGATGCGTAACGTCAACTCTTTGGCGCCGGCATAGTTGTCGGTGATCACCGAAGGGGCGAGGGTGCCTGGCAGATCGAGGTTCAGCGTGGAAATGCCGGAAGCGGCGCAGATCTCGGTGATTTTGTCGGGTGCGGTGGCCCCGGTTGAGATGATCCAGTCAACCTGATAGGAAAGCATGGTACGGGCCGCTTCGATTTCCAATTCAGGATCGCGACTGGTACAGGTGATCACCGGGAACAGGCCGCGTTCACGGGCCATCGACTCGAACCGTTCGACGATGGAACCGAAATAGCGGTTGTCATATTTGGGGACGATCATGCCGATCATCGTCGATTTACGACGGCGCAGCAGGCTGGCCTGTTGATTGACGGTATAGCCTTGTTCTTCAGCGATGCGCAGGATTTTTTCTGCCAGTTGAGCACCGATGCGGCGCTTTTTCCAACTGCCGTTGAGCACGGCGCTCACCGCGCTTGAGGAGGCCCCGGCCAATTCTGCCAAATCGTAAATTGTCGTTTTTTTTGCTTTGAAGCCAGTCACAAATTTCGCTCCCCAATTTTCTATATCTTGACAGTAAAAATAAAAAGTCGCAATGATGCTCAATCGATTGAGCGCCGTGAGCAAGCGGTGCGTAAATAAGTTTGTGACGGGAGCAATTTCTCCGCCCCGCAGCCCTCTACCCTGATAAAAGCCGGGATCCCATGAACGCATGTTTAGGGCGAGGGTGAGGGGCCAACCCATGCTTAACGCGATGAATTAACACGCGGTTATTTCGTCGTGACGATTTGATCTCTTGTTTAATTAAGGAACCCAGCCATGACAGATTTCACCCCATTGAATTTCTCCCTCAAAGGTAAGGTCGCTGCGATCACCGGCGCGGCCTCGGGTATCGGCCTGGAATGCGCCCGCATTTTCTTGCAAGCCGGAGCTAAAGTGGTGCTGATCGACCGCGACCAGGAAAAGCTACAGCGCCTTACCGATGAACTTGGCGACAACGCTTTCCCACTGGTTGTCGATCTGCTCAACCCGCAGCAGGTTTCTGGCATGTTGCCTGGTATTCTGGCGGCTGCCGGGCGCCTCGACATTTTTCACGCCAATGCTGGTGCCTATATTGGCGGACCGGTGGCGGAAGGCGATCCGGACGTCTGGGATCGCGTGCTTAATCTCAATATCAACGCCGCGTTCCGCAGCGTTCAGGCGGTATTGCCGCATCTTATCGAACAAAAATCTGGCGATATCCTGTTTACCAGCTCAATTGCCGGGGTGGTGCCGGTAATTTGGGAACCTATTTATACCGCCTCAAAGTTTGCCGTTCAGGCGTTTGTGCACTCAACGCGCCGTCAGGTGGCACAGTATGGCGTGCGGGTTGGCGCGGTGTTGCCAGGGCCGGTGGTGACAGCGTTGCTGGACGATTGGCCAAAAGCCAAAATGGAAGAGGCTCTGGCCAACGGTAGTCTGATGCAGCCAAGGGAAGTGGCCGAAGCGGTGTTATTTATGGTCACGCGCTCGAAGAATGTTACCGTGCGCGACCTGGTGATCCTGCCAAACAGTGTCGATCTTTGATAGGTGAAAAATGATGAACAACAAGCAGCAGGTCGTTATCGGCGTCGATGTGGGTTCAGGTAGCGCACGGGCAGGCGTTTTTGATCTGTCCGGTGTCATGTTGGCGCACGCCAGCCAGGAGATTACCTTGTTCCGCGGCCCGGAACACCATGTTGAACAATCTAGCCGTGAGATATGGCAAGCGGTGTGTACCAGTATCAGGCAGGCGGTTGCCGCTGCCGGGATTTCTCCAGACAACGTGGCAGGCATCGGTTTTGATGCCACCTGTTCCCTGGTGGTGCTGGATGCCGCAGGCCAGCCATTGGCGGTAGGGCCATCCGAAGATCCCGACCGTAACATTATCGTGTGGATGGACCATCGGGCAACCGAGCAGGCCGAGCGGATCAACGCCACCGGGCATCCGGTACTCAACTATGTGGGCGGTAAAATCTCGCCGGAAATGGAAACACCCAAACTGCTCTGGCTGAAAGAGCACCGGCGCGCGGTCTACGACAACGCCTGGCAGTTCTTCGATCTTGCCGATTTCCTGACCTGGCGTGCTACCGGGGATCTGGCACGTTCCGTCTGTACCGTGACTTGCAAATGGACCTATCTGGCCCATGAGAAACGTTGGGACGCGGACTATTTCCGCACCATCGGCCTTGAGGAATTGGCAAACGAAGAGTTCCGCCGTATCGGGGATAGCATCAAAGAGCCAGGCACGCCTTGTGGCAACGGCCTGACGGCAGAAGCGGCTGAAGAAATGGGGCTAGTGGCGGGTACGCCTGTTGCCGTGGGCCTGATTGATGCCCACGCTGGCGGGATTGGTACCGTTGGCGTCGGTGGCGGTGTCACCAGCAATATGGCCTACGTGTTTGGTACTTCATCATGCACGATGACCACCACGCAAAAGCCAGCCTTCGTGCCGGGCGTTTGGGGGCCGTATTACTCAGCCATGGTGCCGGGATGCTGGCTGAATGAAGGTGGGCAAAGTGCGGCTGGAGCAGCGATCAAGCAGTTGGTCTCTTTCCATCCGGCAGCAGCCGAGGCGGCGGAGCAGGCTAAAGCGTTGGGCGTATCACTGCCAACCTTGTTGGCCGACCTGGCGCTGGCGAAAATGCCAGCGGTGTCGGCAGCGGCAACACTCGCCAATGGCTTGCACGTGGTGCCCGAGTTCCTTGGCAACCGAGCACCTTTTGCCGATCCGCATTCCCGCGCCATCGTTTCTGGGCTGGGTATGGAGAGCAATCTCGATAATCTGGTGGCCTTGTATGTTGCCGGTATCTGCGGGATTGGCTATGGCTTAAGGCAAATACTCGATGCCCAGTCTCAGATGGGCGTCACCGTTGATAATATTGTTATCAGCGGCGGTGCCGGTCGGCATCCGTTGGTGCGGCAGTTGCTGGCGGATAGTTGTGGCTGCGCGGTGCTGGCAACCAAGGCGGAAGAGCCGGTATTGCTGGGTTCGGCGATCCTCGGTGCCGTGGCGGGCAAGGTTGCCGGCTCGGTGGAGCAGGCGATGGCGCAGTTTTCCGAGCTGGATAGCCATTATCAACCGAATGCGGATTTCTGCCAACTGCACGCCAGGCGCTATGAGGCCTATAAGCTGTTGCAAAGCACGGCCAAACGCATCCGCGAGGAGCTGCAATAACGCAGACGCCCCTCTTCCTAACCCACAGGGAGAGGGAACCGTCCGTGCTACCAAATTGACCTCCATAGCTAACTGCGGCTCTGGACTTATTCCCTTCAGTGAGTGCACGGCTATCGCATTGGGAGAGGGCTGGGGTGAGGGGGGATGAGCCCGTAGGTTATGTCTCTTGTGCTTCCTTGAGTAACCAATCGCGGAATATCTCCATGGCGGGCGTCATATTTTTCGATTTCAAATAGGTTAACCAGTAGCTTCCCATATTGATTTCGGTAGCAAATGGGCGGACCAGTTGCGCGCCGTCCAGTTCACGGGCAAACATCTTCGGTGGTGCCAACGCCACCCCACCGGAATAGATAGCGCTCTCGATCATCAGGCGGGATGAATCAAAGATGGCACCATTGACTCGTACCGCTTGCAGACCTGCGGCAGCAAACCAGTTTTCCCACTCTTCGGCACGATAAGAACGCAGCAGATCTTCGTTCAGCAGATCGCTGGGGGTGGTGAGCCGCTTAGCCGTAGCTGGCGTACACAACACGGTCAGCGGTGCATCAAACAGCAATTCGTTTTGGGTTGATGGCCACAGGCCTGTGCCAAAACGGATGGCGAAATCCAGCCCCTCGGCGGCCAGATTAACCACGTTATTGTTGGTGCGCAGCCGCAGTTCGACAAAAGGGTGTTCTTGCCTGAAGCGGTCCAGACGCGGCAACAGCCAGCCAACGGCAAAAGTGCCAACGGCAGCCACGGTAAGCACCTCCTGGAATTGGCCACCTTCAAACTGCCGGAAGGCCTTTTCAATATGGCCAAAGGCGTCGGTTAGCACGGCAAACAGCGCTCGTGACTCCTCCGTCATTTCTAACCCACGGGGCAAGCGTTTAAACAGCACCATCCCCAGGCGCTCTTCAAGCAGCCGAACCTGTTGGCTAACGGCGGCCTGGGTAACATACAGTTCCAGTGCGGCCCGAGTGAAACTCAGGTGTCTGGCAGAGGCTTCGAAGGCACGCAGGGCATTAAGAGGAAGATTTGAGCGCATAGCCATTATCCAAAAGATTTTCTTTATGCTAGAGAAAATTCTTGTCGCTTGTCAATAACCGCCTAACAGGGGATATTTGCCGCCATCTGAAGATCAACTCAATGCGTTAATCCCCCAATCTGCGAGGCAAACATGGTTAAAAATACACTACGTCAGACCACCCTGATGGTAGCTGCGGTTATGCCGCTGTTGTTCGGTAGTGCATCGGTGTGGGCGCAACCCGCTAATGCTAAAAACAATATTCAGCAGCAACTGGCTGATTTGGAAAAAAGCTCCGGCGGCCGTTTGGGCGTCGCGCTGATCGATACCGGCGATAACTCACAGATCCTGTATCGTGGGGATGAGCGCTTTGCCATGTGCAGCACCAGTAAGGTGATGGCGGTCTCGGCGCTGTTAAAACAGAGTGAGACGGATAAAAATCTTTTGGATCGGCGCATGGCTATCAAGCAATCCGATCTGGTCAACTACAATCCGATCGCCGAAAAGCATCTGGATACCGGGATGACCCTGGGCGAGTTCAGCGCCGCGACCATTCAATACAGCGACAACACGGCGATGAACAAGATCCTCGAGCATCTTGGCGGCCCGGCAAAAGTGACCACCTTTGCGCGTAGCATCGGCGATAAAACGTTCCGACTCGATCGCACCGAACCTACCTTGAATACCGCAATTCCGGGTGACGAACGTGACACCACCTCGCCGCTGGCCATGGCCAAAAGCCTGCAAAACCTGACCCTGGGCAAGGCGCTGGGTGAACCACAACGTGCCCAACTGGTTGAATGGATGAAGGGGAATACTACTGGCGGAGCCAGCATTCGCGCAGGCCTACCGACTACCTGGGTCGTTGGGGATAAAACCGGCAGCGGTGATTACGGTACCACTAACGATATCGCCGTTATCTGGCCAGCCAACCACGCGCCGTTGGTGTTGGTGACTTACTTTACCCAGCCACAGCAGGATGCCCAAGCTCGCAAAGACGTGTTGGCCGCAGCCGCCAAGATTGTCACCGAAGGTTTTTGATGTAGGGGCGCAGCATGCTGCGCCCGTGAAAAGGCCGGAAAATCCGGCCTTTTATCATCACGCTTGGCGATTAATAATCGATGGCGTCACGGATAATCGGGCAGGTCATACAGTGGCCGCCGCCACGACCACGGCCCAGCTCACTCCCCACAATCTCAATCACCTCCACGCCTTCCTTACGCAGTTGGGTATTGGTTTTGGTATTACGATCGTAGGCCAGCACCACCCCAGGAGAGAGCGCCACCATGTTGTTACCGCTATCCCACTGCTGGCGTTCGGTATCGTAGTCGTTACCTTCGGTCTCCACCACCCGCAGTTTTTTCAGGTTCAATGCCCCGGCAATGGCCTCAACAAAGGTGCCATTATCGCGGCTCAGCTTCATGCCGGTTGGGCCATCATCCGGGCGCAGTGAGAAGGTTTTGATCTGATTGACGATTGCCGGGTAGAGGGTGACGACATCGCGATCGCAGAAGGTAAATACCGTATCCAGGTGCATGGCGGCCCGCAGTTTTGGCATCGCGGCAATCATTACCCGCTCAACGCCGGAATGTTTGTTGGCAAACAGCGAAGCGGCCAACTGGGTAATCGCCTGGTGAGAAGTACGCTCACTCATGCCAATCAGCACCGTTTTGTTACCGATCGGCATCACGTCTCCACCTTCTAACGTGGCGGTGCCGTGGTGCACCGTTGGATCGCCCCACCAGACGTTAACGTTGGCTTCACCAAAGTCCGGGTGGAACTTATAAATCGCCGTGGTCAGGATGGTTTCTTCATGGCGGGCTGGCCAATACAGCGGGTTCAAGGTTACGCCGCCGTAGATCCAACAGGTGGTATCACGGGTATACAGGGTGTTGGGCAGCGGTGGCAGCAGGTATTCGGTGATGCCTACCGCTTCACGGATCAGCTTCAACTCCTCATGGTCTGCATAACCTTCTTTGGCCAGTTCGGTGGTGGAGAGGCCACCGATCAGTACCTCTGCCAAGGCCCGTGGTGCCAGGCCATCCAGGAAGCTACGGGTTTCCTTCAGGATCCCGAGCGACACTTCATTGGGCACAATCTGCTGATCCAGTATCCATTTTCTGGCTTCAGGCAGCGCCAGGGTTTCGGCCAGCAGGTTGTGCATTTCCACCACGTCCACGCCGTGTTCGCGCATCTTGGTCATAAAGTCAAAGTGGTCACGCTTGGCGCGCTCAACCCACAGCACGTCATCGAACAACAGCTCATCACAGTTACTTGGCGTCAGCCGGTTATGCGCCTTGCCGGGGGCGCAGACCATCACTTTATGCAATTTCCCTACTTCTGAATGAACACCAAACTTGGACTGCGTCTTTTTTTTCGTCGACATAATGACTTGCCTCGATCAGATTGTGATAACGCCAGTGGCAATGCTGTAGATTGCGACAATGGCGGCGACCATAACGATGATAAAAAGTCCCATTTCGGCCGGAGTGAACAGTTTCGCGTGTTGTTCACGTTTGGCCATAATGTAGAGCAATGTGCCTGGGCCATAGATGATGGCGGAGAGCAGCAGATATTTCATACCACCGGCGTACAGCATCAGCAGTGCGTAGAAGGTGGCAATCAGCGCGAAGATCAGATCCTTTTTGTGATCGCGTTTGTCGGTTTCGTAGGTTTCACCGGTCAGGGCCAGCTTCAGCCCATAGGCACCCACCAACAGGTAGGGGATCAAGGTCAGGGAACTGGTCAGTTCGAGCGCCAGTTGGAAGGCGTAATCGCTAAACAGCGTCAGGATCAAAAACACCTGAATGGTGATGTTGGTCAGCCAGACGGCGGAAGAAGGCACCGCATTGCGGTTTTCGGTGGCAAACACCTTCGGCATACTTTTGCTTTTCGCGGCGGAATACAGCACTTCTGCCGCCAGCAAAGACCAGGAGAGGTAAGCACCCAGTACCGAGACAATCAGGCCCACGCTGATGAATATTGCCCCCCAGCGCCCAACGATAGCCTCCAGCACGCCCGCCATCGAAGGTTGGCGTAACGCCGCCAGATCGGGACGGAGCATCACGCCATAAGACAGCATGGTGATCAGGACCAACAGGCACAGCACGCCGATGAACCCCAGCACCGTAGCAATCCCTACGTGGCTGCGTTCTTTGGCATAGCGGGAATAAACGCTGGCACCTTCAATCCCCAGGAAGACGAATACCGTCACCAGCATGGTGCTACGCACCTGGCTGAACAGGGATTCAGGTTCTGCGGCAGGGACGATGGCGGCGGCGGCATGCCCTACATAGCCGTAGTCGTCAAGATGAGACAAATCCCCCACGCTAGCCAAAGAGGCTGCGGCCTCTGGTGTTCCCCAAAAGTTGAGTGCAAACACGTCACTTTTGAAGGCAAAGATCAGCACGATGACGAAGATGAGGATTGGCAGGATTTTGGCGATGGTGGCAATGGTGTTGATCGCCGCCGCACTTTTTACCCCACGTAGGACCAGAATGTGGAATGCCCAAAGAATGATCGAGGCCACCAACACCGCTGGGATGGTATTGCCGTCGCCAAATATCGGGAAGAAAGCCCCCAGAGTCGACTTGATTAGCACAAAATAAGAGACGTTACCGATACAGGTCCCGGCCCAGAAGCCGAGTGCAGAGGCAAATCCCAGGTAGTCACCGAATCCGGCTTTGGCATAGATAAAAACGCCGGAATCAAGATCGGGTTTACGTTGCGCCAGCGTTTGAAACACAAAAGCCAGCATTAACATCCCACCGCCCGCAATACACCAGGCGATGATGGCACCAAACCCTCCCGTAGCACGCCCAAAGGTGGCCGGTAGAGAAAATATACCGGCCCCGATCATGGAGCCCACTACCAGTGCGGTGAGTGACCATAGGGACAGTTTATTCGTTGATGAGCTCGTCATGGTTTTCCTTACTGACACCGAGTCAAATAAAGTGTTGCGTAATTAAAGGATAACGTTACCAACAGACTTACGATTAAATCATAGTCATTACTGGCAGCTTTTCCTGTCGCAAATAACTTTTTCCTTCAACATCAGCACAGTTCATCCCTCGGTGGCTCAAATGCCGCCTCCGAGTAGAATAAAAAACCAGATATAAGAATATTCCCGCATTACAATGCTTTAAAGAGAACAAAATCAAAGATAATACATCATTTTTACGAGACTGATCGTGGCAAGGTAATTTGCGTTTTAATTTAATCGTTATAAATCAATGAAATAAAGTAGGTGTTAGCATGATAATTTACTGCTCATGCAATGCCTTTTTAGCATAAAAACAGGTGTTACATAAAAATAGTTAATATATCCAAGGCTGTCCATCGGTTTCTAAGGAAATTCTTATGCCATGGCTGTACATCAGGCTAATAGTGATGTTGTCGCGTTGTACAGCAGGCTTTATTGTACTAAGATTATTTTTATAAAAAACAGCAGGGTGGGTCACGAATGACCCGTTAATGGATGGAAAACCATGGGCAACAGCGTCAGTCAGCAGGCATTAAAGAGTTTGAGTTGTTTTGCCGCCGTCACTTTCTTCTCGACCAGCCAAATGTGCGCCTTCGAGTGTTTCCTTCATGCCAATACCATGGGGGTGTTGTACTTCGTATCTATTATTTCCAAGCCGCTGTTTTTTATCATTATCGGCTATATGGATGAGGTGGAGAAACTTACCAGGCTGGAGATCATCGTCAAGATAAAATCCATTATCATGATAATTATTTTTTGGAATATCGTTTCATCTTTGATTAAAACTCAATATATTCATCAGGGCTATATTTTACAGAATGGCATACTATTAAATATGGGGATCATCTATCTTATTTACCCCATTATCCTTAAGGGAATTAAGCATCTTAAAATTACCGGGTTCGTCTTCGCCGCTCTGGTTGCCGTTATTGCCGTATTGGACATATTCAGCCCGCTGGATACCCACGACGATCCACTGTTTATCTCCAGCTACTCGTTTATCTGGATTTGGGGTGGCTACTACATTTTTGGCCATGTGCTGGGGGAGGCCCCGGGCCGCAGATTCACCAAAAAACCCGGCGTACTGTTGGCCGCCAGGCTGTTGGTGATCCCTATCGGCGTCTCCATGTATTTCTATGAACGCTACCTGTCAACCCATACCCAGATCAGCGTTGCCGGCTGGTTTGTATTGGAGCATCTGCATCTGTTGGGCATGAGCCTGGCGCTGTTCATCCTGTTTGATAATATCGCCATCAAGAGCCAATGGCTCACCCGAATCGTAGAGTTTATCAGCCCGGCGATGGTGGGCGTCTATATTGTTCACTACAGCGTATTCTATTTCATTACTACGCTGTATGACTTTAATGACGCCACGCTGAAATTTACCTTACTGATCCTGGTGTTTATTGCCTCGGTGCTGGTTTCACGGTTATTACTACTCAACCGCTTTACGGCTCGGATCATTTCCTTTTGACGCAGTGGCAATGGGGATATGGCGAATATTAAAGCCGGTGATCCCCAAGGCCAGGGTGAGCAGCGGGGCGGCGATATTGAACACCGCAAACGGCATGTATGCCATGGTGGAAACACCCAGCACCGCCGCCATATATGCCCCGCAGGAGTTCCAGGGGATCAGCGGAGAGGTGACAATCCCGGCATCCGAAACGATGCGTGACAGGTTTTCTGGCGCCAACCCACGCTTGGCAAACTCGGCGCGGAACAGCCGGGTGGGCAGCAGCAACGCAATGTACTGATCGCCAGCCGCAATGTTCAGCCCGATCGCGGTGGCCACCACCGAAGTAAACAGCTTGCCGACGGTTCTGGCCCGCAACAGCAGCGGCGTGACCAGTTTGTTCAGCAGGCCGAAGTCATCCACCATAATGCCAAACGTTACCGCGCCAATGATCAGCCAGATCGTCAGCAGCATGCTGTCCATACCACCACGGGAAAGCAGGGCATCGATCTGCTCGATACCTGAGTTCTCCTGAAAGCCGGTAGCCATCGCGACCCAGACCGCCTTGATGGCCAACAGCGGGCTGGCCATGTCAGGTTCGACAATAAAACGCTCGATCACCTGAGGCTGCATAAAGGACGTCATAATACCGGCCAGCAAGGCTGAGCACATGATCGCCAATGAGGCGGGCACTTTGGCCACCGATAGCGCCAACAGGAAAATCAGCGGCAACAGGTTCCACGGCGTGATGTGGAACAGTTCGTTAAAGCGTGTCAGTTCGTTGTTGGTGACGGTGCTGTCAAAAGCGCTGTGCTGATTCAGCCCCAGCAGGATAAAAGCCAGCAGGGCAATGACCGCCGCCGGCACGGTAGTCCACAGCTGGGTACGGATATGTTTATATAATTCGACGCCGTTGAGTTGGGCGGCCAGCACGGTACTTTCAGACAGCGGCGAGATCTTGTCACCGACGTAAGCGCCGGAGATCACCGCTCCAGCCGTAATTTCTGGCGAGAGTCCGAGCATATTGGCCAGCCCGACCAATCCGACCCCCAAGGTGCCCGCCGTGGTCCAGGAACTGCCGATGCTCAACGACACGCCAACGCAGACCAAAAAGGCGATTGGATAGAACCAGTTGGGGGTGATCATGACAATGCCGTAATACACCATGGTGGGAATGGTGCCGGACATGTTCCAGGTGCCAATCAGCGCCCCGACGGAAAACAGGATAAAGATGGCCCCGGAAACGGTGGCAATCCCTTTACGACCAGACTCGGAGATCTCCTCCCAGCTATGGCCATTCTTTAGAATAATGATCGCCGTAAGCATGGTGCTGAGGATAATAGCCACCTGCAATGGGCCGTTGACGGCTTCAAGACCAAACAGGGCAACGGAGGCACCGACCAGCAGAATCAATGCGACGATCGGCAGCAAAGCATCCAGAAAACTTGGGGCTTTGACCGGGCGGGGAGCTTTAGCGGGTTTGGTCATGGGAACGACTCCACAGACAGTTAAGACAGGAAAGTTCAGGAAACTGCGATACCTGTGGTAGCTACTGCGGTAAGTATAGCCATCGCTGGCATAGGGTAATGATTATTTTCACTATTGCGGGTCGGTGTTGAGGCTCCGTAAGCGTGCGACGATTTGCCGATCCAGTGGCAGACAGCGGAAATCGGTCATGATTTGCAGCTCTGCCGGTGAGTTCATCGCGGTAAGATAGCTTTTGCGAAACTCGGTTGGCGTCATGCGGCAGTATTTGTTAAAGGCGAAAATCAGCTGTTTGTGGCCGCTGAAACCACAGGTATAGCTGATATCGGTAATGGGGATATTGGTGTCTTTCAGCAGCAGCTTGGCTTTGTTAATGCGGATCATGGTCAGATATTCTTTAAAATTGTAGCCGCTGATCTTTTTGAAAATACGGGAAAAGTGGTGATAACTGACGCCAGCGCGATCGGCAATGGTGGCCAGGTTGAGCTCATCGTCAAAGTGCTGGTTGATAAACTCAATGCCGAATTTGACCAACTGCTGGTCTTTTTTCCTGACGTTGACCTGTTGCTGGTCTGTCTGGTTTGACGCTGCTGCGGCCAGCGATCCCAGCAAATGATAAACCAGGGCAATACGGGTAAAGGAGGGTTGTGACGCCACCAGGTTATCGAGCAGGGCGATCACGTCGTGGCTAATCTGTTGCACTGATGCCCGATCGCCTTGATTGACCATCAACGGTGCCGGATGGGTTTCATCAAACAGGTGGGGTGAAAACTGAATGGTCAGCAGTTGGCTATTGGGTGCGCGGGCCTCAAGGGAATGGATTTCGTCCGGGTTGATATACAGCAGGCTGCCTGCGCTGGCCACCGAGGTGGCATGGCCAAGGGTAACGGAAAACTCCCCGGCTAAGATGCAGATCAGCTCCGGTGCCGAGTGCCAATGTGGCTCGCAGTAGTAAACCTCTGCGGCGAAGACGTTCAGCTTTTCCGCATCAAACGAGATCAGTTCATAGCCGCTGCCGTCGTGAACCGCTGCTGCCGCCTGCCGATGAGACTGCGGCTTGGATTGTCGGGTGACAGAAAAAGGAAACATCGGCTAAATCCCTCGTTTATAAAATGGTTGTGGCGTTTTTCTCCCTCACCCTAGCCACGGGCGCAGCCTGCGACGACCCTACGTATGTGCCTGAACGTAGTACCGTTCTAGCTCCCTCTCCCTTTGGGTTGGGGTGAGGGGGCTATTGCCTAGCGGGTTCAGCCAAAGCCGCAGCCAATTCCTGCTGGGTAATATCAATCGCCAGGAACTCCGTCAGGGCAATAAACAGGCCACAGAACAGATCCGGGGCAAGCGCGGTAAGCTTTTCGCGCATCAGCGCCTCCGGCAAGGCGTTTTTACTGACCAACAGCTTCACCACGCGGTCAAAAGCGGGCGGAGTGGCAAGTAGCTGCTGCAACGAATTGTCGACCTTGAGCGGTAAATAATAGGGCTTGGCGCACAGCTTGACCACCGTGCTCAGCGCGATATCCCGCGATGAACGCGCCACATGCAGCTGGTACAGGCCCGGGTCGACCACCCAGGTGGCCATTCCCGGATGGAAACAGGCAAAATCCTGCCATTCCAGCGTCAGGGTTACCGTTTTGCTTTCGCCAGGTTCGAGCTGCACTTTGGCAAAGGCTTTCAGCGCCAGGACTTCACGCGCCAAATCGCCATGCGGAGCAGTAAGGTAAAGCTGCACGATCTCTTTGCCCGCCCGATCGCCACGGTTGGTCACCTCCACGCTGACGGTGAGCGGCTGCCCCTCTGCAAGCTCCGCGGCTGACGTTGCCAGCTTGGCATAGCTGAACTCGCTGTAGCTCAGGCCAAAACCGAACGGGAACTGCGGGGTCAGCTTACGCCGGTCGTAGTAGCGATAGCCCACGTAGAGCCCTTCGCTGTAGTGATGACGCAGGTTGTCACCTGGATAACCAAGCCAGGCCGGGGTTTCCTCCAGCGTATTGGGCACCGTGACCGTCAGCTTGCCACAGGGATTGGCCCGGCCAAACAGAATATCGGCCACCGCGCGGCCCATGCCCTGGCCCGCAAAGAAGGTCTCCAACAGGGCTTTGCAGTCCGCCAGCCAAGGCATCACCACCGCATCGCTATTCGCCAGCACCACCACCAGATTGGTTTGCACCTCGGCCACTGCGCGGATCAGCGCTTCATGGCTAGGCAAGATGTTCAGATCTTTGCGATCGCCGTTTTCGCCGTCCTCGCCAATGGCGGTGCTGACAAACACCACGGCCACGTCGGCCTTGCTGGCTAACTCAACCGCATCGGCCAGGGCTTGCGGGTCGACGTGATTATCGTCCGGGGTGCCGATGGCATAGTCGATGTGGAAGTCGTTACCGGCAACCTCGAAAATTTCGTCGAGCGGACGATCGAGCATATAAGGCACGGTGGTGGCACAGCCCGATCCCTGGATCACCGGCTCCTGTGCCGGTTTACCCAATACGGCGATAGTGGTTTTCTGCCCGGATAGCAGCGGCAGAATATGGTCTTCATTCTTCAATAACACTATCGATTCGGCAGCCAGTTGCTGTGCCAGCCGATGATGCTGCGGGTAATCGGCCTTGGTACCCGGTTTACGGTGGCGCTGCACCTTGTCGATCAGGGTTAACATACGCAGGCAGGCGGTATCGAGAACCTCTGCCGGGATCTCTCCGCGCTCGATTGCCTGCAACAGTTCCAGTTTGTCACGCTGGGTCTCCGGCATCGCCAAATCGTTACCTGCCAGCAAGGAAGCGGGGCGATCTTTGATGCCGTACCAGTCGGACATCACCAACCCGTCATAGCCCCACTCATTGCGTAGCACCTCGGTCAACAGCCAGTGGTGTTGCGACGTTTGTACCCCGTTGAGCCGGTTATAGGACGACATCACGGTCCAGGGATTGGATTTGTCGATTGCCCGCTTGAACCCGGAAAGGTAAATCTCGCGCAACGCCCGTTCTTCCACCACCGAGTCCATCTCGGTACGGCGGTATTCCGAGTTATTGGCGGCAAAGTGCTTCAGGCTGGCACCCACGCCACCGTCTTGCAGGCCGTTGATGAGGGCGGCAGCAATGTCACCACTGACCACCGGATCTTCCGAGTAATATTCGTAACCACGGCCAGCCAAAGGCGTACGGCGAATATTGATACCCGGGCCGAGCAAAATACCGACGCCCATCTCCTGGCACTCTTTGGCCAATGCTTCGCCCATTTGGTACACCAGTTCCACGTCCCAGCTACAGGCCAGGGTTGAACCGTTCGGGAAGCAGGTGGCCGGTTTGGATTTGCTGAACAGCGCCTCAGAGCCACCTTTCTGTTCTTCCTGCTCCACCTCGCCCGCGCTTTGGCCAATTACGGCCAGAAAATCGCTTATGTGCCAGTTTTCCCCTTGTTCGATCTGGCTGGTGCTGTAACGGACGCCGTAGGTGCCATCCGTCATCACAATGTCACTGATATCATGCTGCGGGAAGCTGGCCGTGCGCCACAGACCGCTGCCGCTGAGCAGCGCCACTTTCTCTTCGGCAGTCATGGCGGCAATGAGGGGGTGGAAATCTTGTTTCATAATGATACCTGCTGGTTACAGCGCGCTGACTTTGCGCAATTCAATGTCTTTGATGATATTTCGGTAGGTGTGCTCATCGAGCTGATAGAAGAAGATAAACACCATCCCGAGGGCGAACATCAGGCCGGGGAACAGCGTCATCATCATATTGATGCCGTTGAGCGCGTTGGCGCTGATATGCTCAGACGAGTAGTCAAAGTAATCAAGCATCAATCCGGCACAGCCTCCACCAATTGCCATGGCAATTTTGGTGATGAAATTAAAGAAGCCGTAAATCGCCCCTTCGGTACGCACGCCGTGTTTCCATTCGGCATACTCGACGGTATCGGCAATCATCGACCACATCGCGACAAAACCCATGCCCAGGGTGATGCTGTACAGGCAAACGCCGGTCATGATCAGGTAGGCGTTATCGCCTGCCAGGAAGTATTGGAACAGCACGCCGACAATCCCGATCAGCAAGCCCAGTTGGACCATCTTCTTTTTGCCCATCAGGCTGATGAGCTTTTCGGAAATCACCGTGCCTACCACATAGGCCGCAGATTGGATGGCGAAGAATTTGGCGGTAAAGGCTTCATCACCCAGGGTGTACTTGATGAAGTAAATCGCAATCGCCATCCAGACCGTGTAGGCGATATAGAAAAACACCGTGAACAGCGAAAGGTGGATTAACGGCAGGTTGCCGGAAACGGCGGTGATCATCTCTTTTAGCGTTGGCGCTTTTTGATCTGGCAGGCTTTTTACCCGCTCTTTGGTCATGCCAAAGCAGGCCAGGAAAAAGAAGGTAGCCAACAGGCTAAAACAGCTGACGGCAAACACATAACCCATCTTCTGATCGGTGAACTGCGAGATCAGCAGGTCGGCACTGGTCGAAACAATCAGATAACCGACGATAGCCAACACAAAGCGGTAGACCGATAGCGAGGCCCGTGAACCTTCGTGTTGGGTCAGCATATTGGTCATGGCGGAATAAGGCGTGTTGACCGCCGTGTAGGCCAGGCAGTAAATGGTGTAGGTGATCAGTGCGTAATAGAACTTATAGTCGCTGTCGAAGGTGCTGAAACAGAGGATCGTCAAGATCCCCAAGGGCACCGCGCCGTAAAGCAGGTAAGGGCGCAGCTTGCCGTGGCGGGTTTGGGTCTTGTCAATAAAATAGCCGACAAAGATGTTAAAAATGGCATCCACCACGCGGGCAATCACGAAGATTAAGCTCGCCTGCACCGCACTGATGCCATAAATATTGGTGTAAAAAAACAGTAAGAACAGGGAGACGAAGCCAAACGACAGGTTAGAGGCCAGATCGCCGAAGCCATAGCCGATCTTTTCCCGTACGCTGACTTTTACATAGCTATCTGAGGTGATTGCTGTTGTTTTCATTGTGCTGACTCATGCAGATTGGTTCGCCTTGAGTATACCGAGAGCGCTACGGATGACTTGCCAGCCGTTGTTTATACAGTTCCTATTTTTTGCTCGCGTCTGGCTTTGTTATGGAGTTGTGATTAAGATCACAGGATAATTCTCCCACAATGCCATGACTATATACCCGCCTCATACTGGTAGTCTGATTACGACTACCGCTAATGGATCGCATGGTGATAGCAGGAATTAGAACCAAGCGACGTAATAATGAAAACTAATTGACATCAACCTGTTAATGTATAGAATATATAACCTTATTATTTTTGATGGATTAATAGGGATATAATTTTGAACAGGATTTTCATTGCAACTATTCTTGCTGGAGCTGTATTAGTTGGTTGCGATTCAAGTGAGGCCGCCAATAACTCGGAATTTACCAAGGCAATAGACGGAAAAATCTCTAAGCGTTGCCACGGTGTTTTTCCTCTTGGAATGTATGCAACCCCGCCATTTGTTGTTTCTAATAGCGATACCTTACGCTTAGACAAGTTGAACGCCTATGCTAAAGCTGGCGTTTTCAGTGTGGAAGATAACGGTAATGGTCAGTTAAAGTATTCATTAACAGCCGAAGGGAAAAAATATAGTAAGGGTAGTGGTTTCTGTGTTGGTTATAGAAATGTTAATGATATTGTAGATTTCACAAAACCAGCTGATTTCTTTGGTGTTACCATGACAAAAGTTAAATATACCTATGTGGTCAAAGATATTCCAAAGTGGGTTGAGTCTATACCTGATGTTTATGATGCATTAAACAAACCTGAAAAAGCATCCATGGAGTTATACCTTCAAAAAAGTGGCTGGACGGCAAATAAACCTTAATAGAGTTTTTTAATTTCGTATTATTATAAACCACCGTCGCTTTTATATCCTCCCAGCCTCATAGGTTTTGGGGGGGGTAAGCCCTCATTTTTCCATATCGACCGCGATTAACCGAGCGGTGTTTGATCGTTCGGTGATACGTCTCATATCAGGCGTTTGGTGCACTTATAAAGTGTATATGCTGCGCCTTCCGCCTTGTGATGGTTTGCCATAGTCTGGCTGACAAGTTAATTCAGGAGTCAGCCGTTCATGAAATCCACCGTATCCAACACCTTGCCAACCCAGCGTGGCGGGCTAATCAGCCTGGCCTTGCCGACGCTGCTTTCGTCTCTGGGCAGCAGCATTACCAACGTCAGCCTGCCAACATTGGCGCAGGTATTTGGCGCGACGTTTCAAGATGTGCAATGGGTGGTGATCGCTTATCTGCTGGCAATCACCACGCTGATCGTTGGCGTGGGCCGATTAGGGGATATCATCAGCCGCCGCACTTTGCTACTGGCGGGTCTTGGCCTGTTTATGCTTGCCTCGCTGGCTTGCGCTGTCGCTCCGACTATCTGGTGGCTGGTTGCTGCCCGCGTTGTTCAGGGTTTAGGGGGCGCAGTGATGATGACCATCACCCTGGCGTTGGTGGGCGAAACCATCAGCAAGGAGCAGGTCGGGAGGGCGATGGGGTTGCTAGGTACCTTATCAGCCGTGGGTACGGCGCTTGGCCCGACGCTCGGTGGCGGTCTGATTGCCGTGTTTGGCTGGCAGTCGATTTTCCTGATCAATCTGCCGCTGGGTGGCGTCGCGCTGTTTTGCATCTATCACTCTCTCCCATCAACAGAACCGCAGCGGGCAAGCAAACAGGGTGGGTTTGACTTTGTTGGCCTGGGCTTGCTGGGGTTAACCCTGGCGCTATTTTCACTTGCCATGACGTTGGGGAGTGGCCACTTCGGCTCACTCAATAGCCTGTTGCTGCTGGGAACTGCCGTGGCAGCCTGCGCGTTCGTCTGGGTTGAGAAAAAAGTTGCAAGCCCACTGATCCAACTTGCTCTGCTGCGTCAGCCGATCCTGAGCAGCGGCCTGCTAACCAATATGCTGGTGAGTACGGTGATCATGACGTCGTTCGTGGTCGGGCCATTCTATCTGGCACATGGGCTGGATTTAGCGCCACAGCAGGTGGGGCTGGTGATGTCCGCCGGGCCGCTGATTGCCGCTTTGGCGGGTGTGCCATCGGGCTATCTGGTCGATCGCTTCGGTGCTGCGCAGATGATCAGTCTGGGATTATTAGGCGTCTGCCTGGGAGCATTAGCCTTGTCGACGATGTCACTCGCACAGGGCTTGTTGGGTTATATCTTGCCGATCTGCCTGATCACCGCAGGTTACGCCTTGTTCCAGGCTGCCAACAACACGGCGGTGATCAAACAGGTTGGCGTCGAACGGCGTGGGGTTGCCTCTGGCCTGCTAAATCTGGCACGTAACCTTGGCTTTATCATTGGGGCATCGGCTATGGGGGGCATCTTTGCCTTGGCCTCGATATCCGATGATATGCGCTCAGGTAGCGCGGCAGGCTTACATCTGACCTATCTGGTGGCCGCAGGTTTGGCGGGGTTAGGGCTGTTGATGGCGCTGTGGAGCCAGTTTTATCGCCACAAGCGTGTGTGACGCTGTCACTTAAACCCAAGGCAACATGGTGTTTCCATCAGCTTGTGCTAATCCTTAAATGACTGCCTGTAACAATTTATTGCGATCCACTGGGAATAAAACCGATGAAAAAAATCATGCTTTGCGTTTTGCTGTTCGCCCTTACCGGTTGTTCTTCACATAACCGGCCAGAATTAAGCAAAACACCGCCGAAAACGCTGGATAGCCAAACCTGTATGGAAGATCTGAACGTGGCCAACAGCGATTGCGGGCACTCTGTCGATCCGTCGTTTATTGGTTATTAATTTCCCTCACCCTAACCCTTTGCCACAGGGAGAGGGGACTGAACCCGCTACATCGATATCCAGCGCTTGACTGCGGCTCCGGGCTAGCTCCCTCTCCCCAAACCCGTGCTCATGGCATCCCTGGTGTCATATTGGGAGAGGGCTGGGGTGAGGGGAAGCAGACATCCCTTTCACAATGGTTCACGGCCGCGCTACGATGACGTATCCAGCCGAACCTAACTTTAAGGGATGACGAATGAACCTACATATTGCCACCGTAGCCTTGGAAAAAGCCTATCGCCTGCTAAATCATGGCCCCACGGTGCTGGTGTCTGCTTGCCACGAGGGCGTTAACGACGTAATGGCTGCCGCCTGGGCCTGTGCGTTAGATTTCTCGCCGCCCAAACTGACGGTCGTGCTGGATAAAATGACCAAAACCCGTGCGCTTATCGAACAAAGCGGACACTTTGTGATCCAGGTTCCCACCGTGGATCAGTTACAACTCACCTATGAGGTCGGCAACCGCAGTCTGTTGAACGACCCCGACAAGCTGGCTCACTGCGGAGTCGAGCTATTCAGTTTTGATGACGATCGACTACCCTTCGTAGCCGGATGCTCCGCCTGGCTCGCTTGCCGCTTGATCCCGGAACCTCATAATCAGCAGACCCACGATCTGTTTATCGGCGAGGTGACGGGCGCCTGGTCCGACACCCGCGTATTTAAAGACGGCCACTGGCATTTTGACTCCGCCGATCCTGCACTACGCAGTTTACATTACGTCGCCGGTGGGCAGTTTTATGCTATCGGTGAGTCACTCACGGCCAAGGTGAAGTGAACGGATCACCTGGCAAAGCGGCGCGATCCCACTACGCAAAGGATTTTGACAAATTCCATGGAACTCCTCTATTCATCCCCCAAATATCTGATAACGTAATCTCAGACATTATTTTATGGATAATCTATTTTTCAGGGAGACAGCGGTGCGCCATTTCGAATTCAAAGACGATAAATCAAGCAAGTTTTGGCAAGTCGAGCAGTCAGACAGTGAGTTAAACCTGCGCTGGGGCAAGATTGGTACCCAGGGCCAAAGCCAGACCAAGAGCTTTGATAATCAAGCCAAGGCATTGGCCGCCATGACCAAGTTGATAAAAGAAAAAACCGGCAAAGGCTACGTTGAAATTGCCGTTGATGACAACGCCACCATTGGTGCCACTGCGCCAAAAGCTAAAGCAGAACCTACAGAAAACCTCCGTGCTGAGCCAATCAGTGATACCCCAACAGCAGCCGCGCCTCAGGTTTCTGCTGCTACCATACTTTCGCAATCCGCAACGTCATCCGACATCGCCAAGCCTGTTGGCGAAACTCCACCGTGGTTGGCCAACGGTGAGCCGATTTCCTTACCGAAGAACCTTAGCGTTCAAGCCTTGACCACCCGCACTCATCCAGGCGAAAAGCCGCAGCTGAACGATAAGCAGAGCTGGATCAAGCTGCGTAATCATCTGTATAAAAATGACGATTTCACTACTGATTTTGACTCCTCGTCTGCGCAGTGGCGTCAGATTTATGTCACCAGTTGGCAACGGCTGGCCGATCAACAGATGGACGGCACCATCGAGTCAGACGCGGTGTTGTTTGCCCTGTCGTGCAATGTCGGTAACAACCGTTATTACGGTGACAGCACGACAGATATCACCGACTTTTTAGTGGCCAGAAAGGGATTGCCGTACGCGATTGATGTGCTGCTAGTGGCGCAGGGACTCTGTGTTGAATCCAACTGGGATAGTAGTGCGCAAAAGCATAATTACTACCTCAATGAAGATATCGTCGATCCGCTAAGTGGCTCGTGGATGTGTCCCTATAGCTGCGCTGAGCTGCGTTTTCGTCAATTCCTGTCCTGTGCCGATGAGGCAGAGTGGCAGATTTGCGTGGATAAATTGATCGCGGCTTTACCGCACCTACATGCCAGCCGTCAGCCGTTGATTGCCTTGTTATTACCTGAGCGCCCGGATATCGCGAACCGGTTAGCCAGTGAGTTGATCCAACAGGGGGATAGTGACGTCACGCCATGGCTACAGTTGGTCGCCACCGACGAGGCCGTTCTGAAATCGCTAGGAGCAATGGGCCGTTCAGTCTATCGTCACGCCGCATTCCTTAACTGTGAATTTAGTCTCGCTACGTTGATTGCAGAGCGCGGTATTAATGCGGTACCCATCCTGGCCAACCAAGCGGAAATAACCCTTACCGGTGATGCTCTGGCCTGTATTGGCACGCCTGCGGCGATAACCGCATTGGCGCAAGTTTCCGGTCAGGGCAAAGCGTTCCTGACTCGGTTTATTGATGCCGCGCACCGCTGGCCGCTGGCATCAATCCCGGCGATTGCCGAATTGTTGGCCGGTAATCATAAAGACAGCGGCATGCTGAGCGCTTGCTTAAGCAATCTGCTGTTGGCCAATCCTGCACAAGTGGCTCAGCTACTGCCCTGGATGAGCGGGGCAGCGCAAACTCAGGTGCAAGAGTTGATTGCCCGCGTCTCTGGCCCGGTTGAATTAGCCGATGAAGCAGATTTACCCCTGGTACTGGTCAGCCCGCCTTGGTTACAGAAAAAGAAAAAGCAAGAAACCGCAGTCCTGGCACTTGAGCCGCTGGTGCTGGCACCGGTACTCGATTTAACCGATGCAGAGAAACAACGGTGGTTGGCACTGAACGGCTGGGAAGAAAAGCGCTATCAGGCTGCCGCAAAGAATATGAACACGCTGGCCAATGAACTGGGCTTCCAGATTTATCAATCAGGTAACAGAAAGAGCCTGAACGACGCGGCAGCCATTGCGATCAGAAACCGGGATACGCAGGGGTTGATTGACGCCTGGAAAGCTCAGTTGGCAGAAACCAGCTGGTCAAACTTTAGTATGCGCTTTACCTCGCTGTTGCCCGATGAGATGGCGCTGGCCCTCTGGAACAGTTTGTCTGCTCATCAATGTAGCGGTGAAGGGTATATGGTGGCCAATTTTGGCGAAGCGGCGTTGCCCGGCCTGATCAATGCGGTGCGCTCCCGACCAACAGAACTGACCACGATCTGGGAGCACGTAGGTGCCAGCGAATTGGCTCCGCTGATTGCCCGTGCATACCTCAAGCTGAAAACGTTACGCAGCGAAGCTCAGCAGTGGCTGTGCAAATTTCCGCATCACAGCGCTATCGGCCTGATCCCGGCGGCATTAGGCAAAAAAGGCGAAGCCAAAGACTGTGCAACTTCAGCGTTACGTATGCTGGCCACACAGGGCCACGAAGCGCTGATTTTCCAGACCGGCGAAGCTTACGGCAATCCTGAGGTGGTCAAAGCGTTGCGCAGCATGCTGGACGAAGATCCGCTCGATCGTTTCCCGAGTAAAATCAGCAAGTCCCCAGATTTTTATCAACCCGCAGGTTGGCGTCGCCCACACCTTGTAGCGAGCAAAAAGGCATTGCCGGACAGCGCACTGGAACACCTGGGCACCATGCTACGTTTCCCGGTTAGCGAGGGGTTGTATGAAGGGATCGGTCAGGTAAAACAGGTTTGTGATCCCGACTCACTGGCGGATTTTGCCTGGGATTTGTTCTCGGCATGGTTATTTGCTGCGGCGCCGTCCAAAGAGGGCTGGGCATTTACGTCGCTGGGCCTGTTTGGTACCGATGATACCGCACGCAAGCTGACGCCGTTTATCCGCGCCTGGCCGGGGGAGGCTCAGCACCAGCGGGCGGTTAACGGCCTGGAAGTGCTGAATCAGATCGGCTCCGACGTGGCGTTGATGCTGCTGAACGGCATCGCGCAGAAGGTCAAATTTAAAGGCTTGCAGGACCGGGCGCGGGAAAAGATTGCGGCAATAGCCGAGGCCCGTGAGTTAACCATCGAGGAACTGGAAGACCGTTTGGCCCCGGATTTAGGGCTGGATGAAAACGGCTCACTGCGGCTGGATTTCGGCGATCGCCAGTTTACCGTCAGCTTCGATGAAACCCTGAAACCGTTCGTGCGCGACAATGATGGCACCCGCCTGAAAGATCTACCGAAACCGAAAAAGACCGACGACCAAGAGCTGGCAACAGCAGCGGTCAACAGCTTTAAGCTGCTGAAAAAAGATGCCCGCACCGTGGCCGCTCAACAGGTCGTACGTCTGGAAATTGCCATGTGCCAGCGCCGCCGTTGGACACCAGAACTGTTCGAGCTGTTTTTAGTCCGTCATCCGCTGGTACGCCACCTGGTGCAACGCCTGGTCTGGGGCGTGTATCTGGTTGACGACGATTCTTCCCACGGCGGCAAGTTGGTAGACTGTTTCCGCGTTGCCGAGGATGGCAGCCTGACAACCGCAGAAGACGACGAGTACACGCTGCCGCAGGGCGAAAACGTGCGCATCGGTATTCCTCATGCGCTGGAGCTGCCTGAACATCAGGCGGCAGGCTTCGGCCAACTGTTCGCCGATTACGAACTGCTGCAACCGTTCGTTCAGCTTGGCCGTGATACCTACAGCCTGACCGAACAAGAGCGGGAAAGCCGTGAATTGCTACGTTGGAAAGGGGCCGTCGTTCCCACTGGCCGTATCCTTGGCCTGGCCAATAAAGGCTGGCGCCGTGGCGACGCTCAGGACGGAGGCGCGATCCTGGATTTCATCAAACCGATTGATCGCCGGTCAGGTTTTAGCCTGTCGTTTGAACCCTGCATTATCGTTGGCATGGTCGATGAATACCCTGAACAGACCCTGGAGTCGGTGGTGATCGACGACGGCCAGTATTACTGGCAGCGAACCGAAGAGCGCAAACCGTTCACAATGGTGGATGACATCATCTTGAGCGAACTAATCCGCGATATGGAAGCCCTGCGCGCCTAGGTTTTGCCTTGATCCCGACGCATGTCGGGATCGTACCGATGACCAAGAGAACCGATCCTTATGTCTGAACAACAAAAAATGCAGCGGCCACCCGCGGAAATTCAATACGCAGAACAGCTGGCCTTGTTGGTCAAACAGGATAACCAACCGCGTCCACCGGGCTGGGTACTGAGCCTGAATGCCGCCCGGCGCTTTATTCTGGGTGACGAAAAACTAGGTATTGAGCGTAAAATTGTCGCCGACGTAGCTTCGATTGAACGAATGCTGGTCACGCTGGCGACAGGCCGTGGCCTGATGTTGGTGGGCGAGCCGGGTACCGCCAAATCCATGCTGTCTGAACTGCTGGCCACCGCCATTTCCGGCACCTCCAGCCTGACGATCCAGGGCGGGGCATCGATTACCGAAGATCAGATCAAGTATTCATGGAACTACGCGCTGCTGATCAACGAGGGGCCATCGCTGAAAGCGCTGGTGCCGGCACCGCTTTATCAGGGTATGCGCGACGGCAAAGTTGTGCGTTTTGAAGAGATCACCCGTGCGCCGTTGGAAGTGCAGGACTGTCTGCTGGGCATGTTGTCCGACCGCGTGATGACCATCCCCGAACTGAATGACGACCATAACCTGCTGTATGCGCAGGAAGGGTTCAACATTATCGGCACCGCCAATACCCGCGATCGTGGCGTGAATGAAATGAGTGCGGCCCTCAAGCGCCGGTTTGATTTTGAGACCGTGTTTCCGATTATGGATTTCCAACAGGAACTGGAGTTGGTGGCCACGGCTGCCAACCGGCTGTTGGAAAAAAGCGCCATCCCACATACCGTTCCCGTTGAGGTTTTGGAACTGCTGGTCACCACTTTCCGCGATCTGCGCGGCAATGAAAAATCAGCGGGTAAGGGCGACAGCGCCATGGATCGCCTGACCGCGGTGATGTCGACCGCCGAGGCGGTGAACGTGGCTCATGCTGTGGGCGTGCGCGCCTGGTTTCTTGAACAACGCAGCGGTCAGCCAGCCGATCTGGTGGAGTGCATCGCCGGGACGGTGGTCAAGGACAATGCGGATGACCGGGCCAAGCTCAGGCGTTATTTTGAGCAGAAGGTCGCGAAAAAGCCCGGTAACCACTGGCGGGCCTATTACGAAGCCAGACACCGTTTGCCTTAAAGGCGCTGCGCAATGAAGACAACATCAAAGCCGGAAATTATCGGTATCCGCCACCATAGCCCGGCCTGTGCCCGCCTGGTTGCGGCGAAAATCAGCGCCCTGAAACCCCGCTACGTGCTGATTGAAGGGCCAATGGATTTCAATTCCCGGCTCGATGAGCTGTTTTTGCCTCATCGGCTACCGCTGGCTATCTACAGCTATGGCGTGCCGCAACAACGTGGGCAGGGCGTGCGCCGGGGATCCTGGTCACCGTTTGCCGAGCACTCACCGGAGTGGCAGGCGCTGGTTCAGGCCCGTGCGAGCAAGGCAGAAATACGCTTTATGGATCTGCCGGCCTGGCATTCTGCGTTTGCCGACATTGCCAACCGTTACGCCGATCTGGCCGATGCCGAACAGCAGCAACGGGCAGAGGATTTTGAACAGGCGCTAAGCCTGGAGCTAGGCATTCAGGGGCGCGATGCGCTTTGGGACCGGTTATTTGAGGACCAGTGCGATGTACAGGAACTGGATCAACGCCTAAGCCACTATTTCCAACGGCTGCGCGGAGACGTTGCTGGCTCGCAGGGCAATCAGGATCGTGAAACCATGATGGCCCGCTGGATCCGTTGGGCCATGGATCAACAGGACGGTGCGGTGTTAGTGGTGTGCGGAGGCTATCATGCGCCTGCCTTGATGAAGCTGTGGCAAAACCTGCCCAGCGAAGCTCATGAACCAGAGCAGCCCTCTTTAAGCCAGTGTTTTGCCGATCAATCCGGCGACATACCTTACACCACCGGCTCTTATCTGGTGCCGTATAGCTATAAGCGGCTGGATGCTTTTACCGGCTATGCTTCCGGCATGCCGTCACCGGAGTTCCAACAGTGGGTGTGGGAATTTGGCCTGGAGCAGGCCGGGCTCTACGCTTTTCAGCGCATTCTTGAACGGCTCCGTCAGTTGAATCTGCCAGCCTCTACCGCCGATATGGGCGCGGTTTATCTACGGGTTCAGGCACTGGCGCGGCTGCGCGGCCACCAGATACCGTTACGCAACGATTGGTTGGATGCCATGGCCGGATCCTTGGTCAAAGAGGCGATGGATGTCCCTCTGCCGTGGACCTATCGCGGTCCGCTGCGGCCGGGAACCGATCCTATCCTGGTGCAGATGATGGCGGTATTAGCCGGGGAGTCTCATGGTAAACTGGCAGCCAATACGCCGCGCCCACCGCTGTTGATTTCGTTGCAACAAGAACTGGAGCGGCTGGCGATAACCATGCCCTCAGAGCTTAAGCTCGACCTGTTGAAACCCGAAGATCGTCAGCGTAGCAGAGCGTTGCATCAGTTAGCGCTTTTGGCGATCCCTGGCATCCACTGCCTGAAAAGCGTCGGGCAGGCCATGTCGGGCGAAATGAGCGAACATTGGCAACTGCGGGCGCCGCTTGAGCAGGCTGCCGCATTGATTGAGGCCGCTTCCTACGGCGCTACGTTGGCCGATGCGGCACTGGCTAAACTGGAGGAAGCCTTACTGGAGCTGCATGGTAGCCAAGGCCTGGTGGTGGCGCTGGTTAAACTGCTAAACCAAGCGGCGTTGGCCGGGCTGGCCGATTTCAGCAGCCGTGTATTGGAACAACTCACTGCGGCGGTGAGCCAGGAAGGGAGCTTTGAGGATCTGGGCTTCGCGCTGGAAGCGGCCCACACGCTCTATCGTCACGGTGAAAGCGTTGGTATGCAGGGATCGCCCATCCTGCTAACGGTGATCCAGATAACTTTCGACCGTGCGCTCTGGCTCTGTGAAAGCTATGGCAGCGTGAACCCCGCCGACTACCATCGGCACATTGCGGCATTTCAGGCGATCCGCCTGGTAACGCGTGATCTGCTCGCGTTGCCTGATGTCGATCGCAATACGATCTTTCCCGTCTTGGAAGCCGATCGGGCACTCACCGTTTGGCAAAGAAAAGCCTCGGCGACCGACGCAGACCCGCTTAGCCGTGGTGCGGCATTGGGGGCACTGCTCAGCCTGAATGAAAGCACATCGCCGATCGCCCAGCCGCTGGCGTTACTGGCCACCCTGGCAGCCAATAAAATGGGCGATGCGCTCAGCGGGCTGATCGCATTGGCACGCCACCAGTTAACCCAGGATCTCACCTTTGTCGACGGTCTGAACCAACTGATCACGGCGCTGGACGACGAAGACTTTTTGCTGGCAATCCCCGCGATGCGAGGAGCATTTGCCTGGTTGCCACCGAGAGAACGCGGTGAGTTTGCCCGTCAGATCCTGGAACTGCATCAGGCAGGCCATTTACCGGTTTCGTCGTTAAATCGCGAAATTACCCCCGCAGCGCCGCAGGAGATTGCCGCTATGCAACAGGCAGAAAAACGGGCGCTGGAAATTCTTGGCCAATGGGGGCTGACATAATGGCGAACCCACTATCACCCGAGTTACAGCGCTGGCGCTTGCTGTTAGGTGAGGCCGCTGAAGCCTCTCTGGGCGAATTGGACGATCGCTACCGCTCAGTCGATAGCGCATTGGAATGGCTGTATGGCCGTGATCCGGAGCGCTTGGCCCGCGGAGAGCGTGGAGCCAGCCTGGGTAAGTCCAGCCTGACCACGCCTGAGTGGATTAATGAAATTCATCAGCTGTTCCCGAAAGAAGTGATCGAAAGGCTGGAGGTGGATGCGGTCGAACGCTATGGGATTGACGACGTCGTCACCAATCTTGAAGTGTTGGAGCGTATTGAACCCTCGGAAGCGTTGCTGAAAGCGGTGTTACATACCAAACATTTGATGAACCCACAGGTGCTGACCGCCGCACGCCGGTTGGTGGCAGAAGTGGTGCGACGGATCATGGAGCGGCTGGCCCGTGACGTGCGTCAGTCATTTTCCGGCAGCCGGGATCGGCGCCGCCCCTCACAGGTCAAAGTCGCGCGTAATTTTGATTTTAAGCGCACCGTTGCCGCCAACCTGCACCGCTGGAGCCCGCAACACGGCAAACTGTTTATCGAAACCCCGGCTTTTATGAGCCGGGTAAAACGCCATAGTGAACGTTGGGACATTATCTTGCTGGTTGACCAAAGCGGCTCAATGGTGGATTCGGTGATCCATGCCGCCGTGATGGCGGCCTGCCTGTGGAATTTACCGGGTATGCAAACCCGGCTGGTTGCTTTTGATACCGCCGTGGTGGATTTAACCGCCGATGTCAGCGATCCGGTCGAACTCTTGATGAAGGTTCAGCTTGGGGGCGGAACCGATATCGCCAAGGCGGTTGGGTACGCTCAATCCTGCATCACCAACCCGCGACGTACGATTGTGGTGCTGCTGAGCGATTTCTTTGAGGGCGGCAGCGAAAGCGAGCTGGTACGGCGGGTGCACACCTGCATTCAGGCCGGGGCGAAAGTGCTGGGGTTGGCGGCGTTAGATCATCAGGCCAACCCACAATATGACCGTGACATGGCTAACCGGCTGGTCGCGGTTGGTGCTCAGATAGGAGCTATGACGCCCGGCGAATTAGCGGCCTGGTTGGCGGAAAAGGTACAAGGTTGACTACACGTTCTGATTTACTTGAGCTCACGCCGGAAGCCTTGATGGCGTTGAGCAATGCGGGCTTCGTCAAGCGCGCGCAAAAAGAGGTTGCCGAGGGTAAGCTCCCGGAACTGACCGAACACGATGATGGCCGTGTTGATGCCACGTTCGGCGATAGTAATCAGGTTTCTTTCCCCATGGGGAAAACCCTGCGGGATGCGACCTGTAGCTGCCCGGCCAGTAGCATGTGCCGCCATCGGGTGACGCTGGTGTTGGCCTATCAGGCGTTACATGCCGCCGGGGTTGATGACACTCAGCCGCCAGCAGTTTCAGCGGGCTGGTCACCGGCCAGATTTAGCCAACAGCTCAATGAGGTACCGCTATCGGTGATTACCCGGGCTAAAAAGCTGGTTCAGGGCAGCGTAGTGGTGCAATTGAGCAAAGGCAGCGGGGCGCAAGCCACTCCGTCTGCTCGTTTACCGATGTGTGACGTGCGGTTTTTCTCCCGTAGCAGCCTGGCCCATGCACGCTGTGACTGCATTCAGGAGACGATTTGCGAACATATCGTGTTGGCGGTCTGGGGCTTTGAGCAGGCCGAACTCAGCCAGCCGGATTTCCAGCAGCTAACGCTGCAAATCAACGTGCCCGATGGCGCACAGACCGGACTTAACGCCTTATTCGAACAGCCGGAGGCCGTGTTGTTACAAACGGCGTTGGATAAACTGCTGCTCAAACTGTGGTCGGACGGCAGCAGCCAGCCAGATACGGCCATCAAACCACTGATGGCTGAAGCGTCTCGCCATGCGCAGCAGTTGCAGTGGCGCTGGATTAGCGAAAGCCTGGACGATATTCAACAAGGGATAGCCGATCAACATCATCGTTCCAGCCGCTATCATCCGGTTGATTTTCTACAGCGGATCAGCGGGCTTTCCGCTCGCTTGGCGGCGGCCAGGCACATGGATCTCCAGGCACAACAGCAGACTTTGCCACGCCTTCCTGCGGCAGAAATTGTCGGGCTGGGCGTCAAAGGCGAGATCCAGATGGAACATCTGAAACTGGTTTCACTCGGGGGGCGTTACTGGGCCGACGAACAGCAGGAAGGGGTGAAGCTAATCTTCACCGACCCTGATTCCCAAGCGCTGATGGTGATTGAACGCCAGTGGCCGAAGAACAGCGGCCCGCAAGGCATGGCAACGCCGATCGGCAGCCGACGGGTTGCCGGACATTCGGTAATAAAACTGGCCGCCAGCCAGGTGATCACCAATGCCGCCAAGCGCCGGGCCAACGGGGCGTTAGACATTGCCAGCGGTAAACAATATACCAGCGTATTGCCGCTCTCATCCCGTGCGTGGGAGCTGTTGGGGGGACCGCTCAGGCAGCCCGATGCCGCAGCGTTGAAACGCCATCTCCAGCAGGTACTGCCTGATTTTGTACGCCCCAGACAGCCGATCGAACAGCTGCATATTTTACCGGTCAGCGAAGTGCTCGATTGGCGCTGGGATCCGGCTTTGCAGTGCTTGCAGATCGATATTCTCAGCGGTGAGGAGAGTGATGAGGCTGACAATTATGTGACGGTGTCACTAAATTACGATATTGCAGCCCCTCAGGCCATCGAGGCATTGGCCAGGGCCATGCTCACGCCAGCAACGCCGCCCCGGTTAATTTCAGGCAAGGTGAAGATCGAGTCAGGTAAATTGTTTATCGAGCCGCTGGCGATAGCCAGTGATACCCAAATATGCTCGCTGTGTGCCGATGAAGTAGAGGCTTTCCCAATGGATCGCCAGGCCGATCTGCAACAGCGTTCAGGCGTGCAGCAAACGTTGGTGGAAACGGAAACGCTGCTGGCCCAATGGTTACAGCAGGGGATCCGGCACCAAGGGGGGCGAGGGGGTGATCGGGTGGCAATGCTGGCTGAAGCGCTGCATGGCTATGGTCTGATACAACTGGCCGAGTGGCTCAACGAGTTACCCGACCGTATGCGTGCCAATAACCACCGCGAATTAGTGCACCCATTGATGATGATTTATCAAACGTTGCGCCTGGTGAAGGATCAGCACAACGGTTTACGGGAGTAAATATAAATAGAAATCAATTACATTATCAGATGATTTATTCATTTGACACGGTTGTAATAATTAGCTTAAGCTCCCCGCACTCATTTGGGGAGTAGCCTTCCTTCATCATGAAGGAGGATGTGTCAACATACTCAGCTCTTTGCTGTGGCACATCCGTCGACCAGATTGGCGAGACCATAGGGGTAATATTTCTGTTTGATTGGGCGAGAAATATTACACCATGGTTTGATACGCCCAGTCGGTATTTCCATTATGACCGTTTTTTCTCCTGTTACCTTTAAAGATTTCACCGTTGAAATCGCCAAATCCCCTTGCGCTATGAGGGCTAGAAAATGACATTTTCATTTTTTCAGCTCGGCGTATCGTTAATCATCATCCTGATTGCCTCCGAAATTTTCACCAATGCGCTTGAACACCTTGGCGAAAGGTTGAAGATATCAGAAGGGGTAACCGGCTCGCTTTTTGCCGCTATCGGCACGGCTTTACCTGAAACTATGGTACCCATTTTGGCCCTGGTTGCCGGAACCTCGGCGGCTAGCGTGAACGAAGAGATTGGCGTTGGGGCAATATTGGGCGCGCCGCTGATGCTATCGACGCTGTCGGTCTTTTTGATGGCACTGGCCGTGCTTAGGCAGCGGGGAATTAATGGGGCCATCACCCCAGAGCCGACGGGGTTTATGCGTGATACGCGCTTCTTCCTGCTGGCCTTTGTGTTGGCCGCGATCGCCTTGTTCATTCCTGTCGAGATGAAAGTGGCAAGGATGGGCGTCAGCGTCTTGCTGATCTCACTTTACGTCACCTATATTGTCAAAACCTTGCACGCGTCGAAAAAGTTAGTGGCCGAAGGCAATGGCACGGCGGCTGATAACGTGATGTTTTTATCCCGCTTGGGATTGCCGACCACGCTATTTACCATCATCTTGCAAACATTAATCGGCTTGGCCGTATTAATCGCGGGGGCATTAGGCTTTATCAATGGTGTGGCGGATGTCTCGGCAAAACTTGGCGTTTCCGTGTTACTGGTATCATTGATTATCATTCCTATTGCTACCGAGCTACCAGAAAAAGTGAACAGCATACTCTGGATACGGAAAGGGAAGGATACTCTGGCATTAGGGAATATTACCGGTGCGATGGTATTCCAAGGCACCATATTACCCGCACTCGGTATACTACTGACGCCATGGCAACCCCGGCATGAAGTGTTGATCGGAGTGTTTATTACGCTGACAGCGGCATTTTGGCTGTGGGTAAACGCCAGAAATAAAAAGCTGAAAGTGTGGATGCTGTTTATTAATGGGGCTTTCTATTTCGCTTATATTATCGCCTCAATATCATTTAGCGGCTAAAAATCCCCTCTCCTGAAATGCTCCGCGCTTACATTGACCTCGGAGCCGCTGCGCTCAACGTGACCCAGCCCCAGCCTGGGTGCTCGTTGCCCGCCAGAAAAAATACTTGACCTTCCAAACGTGACAAGCCGGATAAAGGCAGCCTGCCAAACCTACTGTCGACCATCGTCGCGAAAGGTATACCGATGCAAGTCAAAGCTCTACCCCTGCTCACTGCGGCGATAAGCGCCGCGTTCATTATCTCCGGATGCAAGGAGGCGGTGCCTTCCGGCGCAGCTGCCAAACCACCTGGCGTGCCGGTGGCCGAAGTTGTCGTGCGCCCGATAACGCCCTTTGTGGAATTCACCGGCTCGCTTACCGCGGTCAAACGGGTTGAACTCCGCCCGCGGGTCGCTGGCTATCTCCAGGAGGTCACCGTGCCCGAAGGACGCTTGGTTAATCAAGGAGACCGGCTATTTCTCATTGACCCGCGGGAGTTCGTCGCTGCGGTGAACGTGGCCAAAGCACGGCTAC
Source organism: Serratia sp. (in: enterobacteria) (assembly GCF_051654945.1). Lineage (GTDB taxonomy): Bacteria > Pseudomonadota > Gammaproteobacteria > Enterobacterales > Enterobacteriaceae > Chania. Next base: position 28,424 of record NZ_JBOFZA010000086.1, on the reverse strand, counting down.
GTGAGGCTGAGGCTGCCTCGTTACTCGCCAAGGCGGAATATGCACGAGCCGAGAAGCTGTTCGCGCAAAAGGTCGTTGCTCGGGCGTTTCTTGATACCGCCATCGCCGCAGTGAACGCGGGCAAAGCTCAGGTTGATGCCGCCAAAGCCGAGCTGGATGCGGCGCAACTGGATTTGAGTTTCACCCGCGTCACCGCCCCCATCAGCGGACGTGTCGGCCAAACCCTGGTCACCGAAGGTAACTATGTCGCCAGCGGTGTGACGCCATTGACGACCATCGTCTCGATCGATCCGCTGCAGGTCTATTTTGATGTCGACGAACGCACTTATTTACGCTCACTCGCCGCTGGCAGAACCAATGTAACCCCAGAGGCGGCAAAGGCAACCAGAGTCATGGTGGCGCTGATCGCCGACAAGACCTACTCGCGGCCCGGCCAAGTTGATTTCCTCGCCAACGCTGCCGATCGTAGTACGGGAACGGTGCGGGTCCGCGCAGTGGTGGACAATCCCGATGGGCAATTAACCCCCGGTCTGTTCGCCAAAGTCAAAATGGAGACCGGGGCACCACAGCCTAAGGTACTGATTTCTGACCTGTCGATTGGCACCGACCAGGGCCGCCGCTATGTGCTGGTCGTTGACAAGGACGATAAAACACAATACCGGCCGGTCGAACTTGGCCCGATGGCCGACGGAATGCGGGTGATCGAACAAGGTCTGCAAGCGGGTGAGCGCATCGTCGTCAAGGGATTGGTACGCCCAGGGATGCAGATCACACCACAGTCCGCAGCGATTGACGGTACGCCTATTGCGCGGCCGCAAACCTCAGGAGGCGTGCAATGAACTTTCCACGTTTCTTCATCGATCGGCCCATCTTTGCCATCGTGCTTTCGGTGCTGATGGTGCTGGCGGGCACCGTTGCCTTCTTCCAATTACCGCTCAGCGAGTATCCGGCCGTGACCCCGCCCACCGTGCAGGTGACCGCCTCTTATCCGGGCGCGAACCCCAAGGTGATCGCTGAAACGGTGGCCGCGCCGCTCGAACAGGCGATCACCGGGGTAGAGGGCATGTTGTACATGTCGTCGCAGTCAGCCACCGATGGCCGAATGATCCTGACCGTCACTTTTGCCCAGGGAACCAATGCCGATATGGCGCAGGTTCAGGTGCAAAACCGGGTCGCCCGTGCGTTGCCGCGTTTGCCTGAAGAGGTGCAACGCCAAGGCGTGGTGACGCAGAAAACCTCGCCAGACATTCTGATGGTGGTGCATCTGTTGTCGCCCGATAAGCGTTATGATCCACTGTATATTTCCAATTACGCCTACTTGCAGGTGCGCGATGAGCTGTCCCGCATTCCGGGGATCAGCGACGTGCTGGTCTGGGGGGCGGGCGAATACAGCATGCGGCTGTGGCTCGATCCAAACCTGATCGCTGCGCGGGGGCTGACGGCTGGCGACGTGATAGCTGCGGTACGTGAACAGAACGTCCAGGTGGCGGCCGGTTCAGTCGGCCAGGCTCCCAATGCTACCGCCGCCTTCCAGGTAACGGTGAACACCCTCGGGCGATTGACCGACGAAGCGCAGTTCGGCGATATCATCCTCCGCACCGGCGCGGATGGCCAGGTGACGCGCCTGCGGGATGTCGCCCGTATCGAGATGGGGGCCGATGCTTATGCTTTACGCAGCCTGCTGGATGGTGAACCCGCCGTGGCGCTGCAAATCATTCAAAGCCCGGGAGCCAACGCGCTGGACGTTTCGCAGGCGGTGCGGGCCACCATGCAGCGGCTTGAAGGCAGCTTCCCGGCCGGGCTCAGTTCACGCATCGCCTATGATCCGACGGTGTTTGTCCGGGCCTCGCTGGAATCGGTAGCTACCACGCTGTTGGAGGCCATTTTCCTGGTCGTGATCGTGGTGGTACTGTTCCTGCGCAACTGGCGGGCGTCGCTGATCCCGCTGATGGCCGTGCCGGTATCGCTCATCGGCACCTTCGCCGTTATGCATCTGATGGGCTTCTCGCTCAACACCTTGTCGCTGTTTGGTTTGGTACTGTCGATTGGTATCGTGGTCGACGATGCGATCGTGGTGGTGGAGAACGTCGAGCGGCATATCGAGAATGGTGAAGATCCTCCGCAAGCCGCCAGGAAGGCGATGGACGAGGTCACCGGGCCAATTATCGCCATCACCTCGGTGCTCGCCGCCGTGTTTATCCCAACCGCCTTCCTTAGCGGTTTGCAAGGTGAGTTTTATCAACAGTTTGCGCTCACCATTGCCATCTCGACCCTTCTGTCGGCGGTGAATTCGCTCACGCTTAGCCCGGCGCTTGCCGGACTCCTGTTGCGGCCACGTAAGGTGGGTATCACTTATGATCCGCACAGCCAGCGTGGCCGAGCCGAACGTTGGTTTCAACGGTTGGGGCGGCCATTGCAGCGAGCCCCGGATGCCTATGGCAACACGGTCCGCAAGGTCGTGCGGATCAGCGGCCTGGCACTGGTGGTTTACGCTGGGCTGCTGGCGCTGACCTTTTTCGGCTTCAAGGCTGTAGCGCCGGGCTTTGTCCCCATGCAGGATAAATATTATCTGGTTGGCATTGCCCAGCTTCCCAACTCCGCATCGCTGGATCGCACCGAGGCCGTCGTTAAGCAGATGTCGAAAATCGCACTGGCAGAACCCGGCGTGGAAAGCGTCGTGGCATTCCCGGGGCTTTCAATCAACGGCTTCGTTAACGTGCCAAATGCCGCTGTGATGTTTGTGATGCTCGACCCATTCAAAGATCGCACGACGGACGATCTCAGCGCGATGGCGATCGCCGGGCGCTTACAGGCCAAATACGCCAATATTCCCGACGGCTTCCTTGGCGTATTCCCGCCGCCACCGGTGCCTGGGCTGGGGGCAACCGGCGGTTTCAAAATGCAGGTTGAAGATCGCGGCGGTGCCGGGCTGGATGCGCTGGTTCAGCAAACTCAGCTCCTGATGCAGAAAGCCAGTGGCACGGGGCAGGTGGCCGGGTTGCTCAGCAGCCTTGACGTCAATGCACCACAGCTCGACGTCAGTATCGACCGTACCCAGGCGATGAGCCAAGGCGTTCGTCTGGCGGACGTCTTTGAGGCACTCCAGGTGTATCTCGGTTCGCTGTATGTCAACGACTTCAACCGCTTTGGCCGCACCTACAAAGTCACGGCTCAGGCCGATGCGGATCACCGTATGCAAGCTGAAGCCATCGGACGGCTGCAAGTGCGCAATGCGGCCGGGGAGATGCTGCCGCTGTCCGCGTTTGTTACCGTTACGCCAAGTTCAGGTCCGGACCGTGTGATGCATTACAACGGTTACCCCTCGGCGGATATTTCCGGCGGTGCCATGGTGGGCGTCAGCTCTGGACAGGCGGTGGCGCTGATGGAGCAACTGGCGCAGGAAGTGCTGCCTGAAGGCATGAGCTTCGAATGGACCGACCTCACCTATCAACAAAAGCTGGCCGGAGATTCGGCGCTGTTTATCTTCCCACTCTGTGTGCTGCTCGCTTATCTGATCCTTGCCGCGCAATACAACAGTTGGCTGCTGCCCCTGGCGGTCTTGCTGATCGTACCGATGTGTCTGCTGAGTGCGATCGTGGGCGTCTGGTGGGTGGGGGGAGACAACAACGTGTTCGTCCAGATTGGGCTGATCGTCTTGGTGGGGCTGGCTGCCAAGAACGCCATCCTGATTGTTGAGTTTGCACGCAGCCTCGAAGCCAAGGGATCGAGCGCGCTTGAGGCGGTCATCGAGGCTTGTCGACTGCGGTTACGACCGATCCTGATGACTTCGCTGGCCTTTATTGCTGGCGTGGTTCCGCTGGTGTTGGCCAGTGGTGCAGGGGCGGAGATGCGCCACTCCATGGGCATTGCGGTGTTTGCGGGCATGCTCGGCGTGACGCTGTTCGGACTGTTCCTGACCCCGGTCTTTTATGTAGTGATGCGTGGTCTTGCCGCCCGTGTCGAGCGGCACCGCTCTGCATCAAAACAACGCATCAAGGGGGGCCAGCCATGAGAAATCTCTATCAGGCCGCGCTAATCCCTCTGAGTGCGCTGTTCTTGCTGGCCGGATGCTCGGCGGTGGGTCCTGACTATGCAGCACCCTCGTCGCCGCTGCCAACTTACTTTGGTGAACCAACTGCTGGGTTCAGTGTGGGGGCCGTCGAGGTTGAGTGGTGGCGTACTTTCGACGATCCGACGCTAACGGCCTTGATCAAGCAGGCATTGGCTGCGAACCATGATATCGGCATCGCAGCCATGCGGCTGGAAGAGGCCAAAGCCATGCTGCGCGAGGATCGCCAGAGTTTCCTGCCCAGCGGCGGCCCCGCGCTTAGCTATGAGAACCGCCGTTGGGGAGAAGTAGAAATTTCACCTGATCAACCGCGGCAACGCGAAAGCTATCGCGGAGCCATCGATGCCGCTTGGGAACTCGATCTGTTTGGACGCGTGCGGCGTTCGGTGGAAGCTGCGCAGGCACAAGCGGGCTCACGCGAGGCGCTACTACGTGAAGTGCAGGTGAGCGTCATTGCTACGGTGGCCGCTACCTGGTTCGAATTACGCGGTCTCGAGACCGAAATTGCCGTTGTAACCGACATCATCCAAAGCCAGCGTGAAAGCCTGAGGCTGGTTGAGCAGCAGGTCAATGCCGGTTCTGCCAGCGAGTTTGACCGCCTGCGTGCCGAGGCGCTGTTACGTAATGTTGAGGTGGCCATGCCTGAGCTGGAACGCCGCCGGGCGGCCACTCTCAACGCACTGGCCATCCTCCTTGGCACAACGCCGCAGACGTTCAGACCGCCGGCAATTGCGCCGTTGGATGACTCGTTGGTCATGCGAACCATTGCCGTGGGCGATCCCGCATCGCTCCTTTCAAGGCGTGCCGACATTGCGGCGGCGGAACGGGACCTCGCTGCGGCTACCGCCCAGATTGGCGTCGAGACGGCCGCGCTCTATCCCGAGATCCAGGTGCAGGGATCCCTCGGTTTTGTGGCGGGGAGTCTTGATGCGCTGAACGGGGCCGAGGCGCTGTCGGGCTTTATCGTGCCGGTGATTCGCTGGTCGCTGCTGGACATTGGCCGTACGCGCGCCCGGATCGCCGCAAGCGAAGCGCGCAGCAAACAGGCCTTGACCGTCTATGACCAGGCCGTATTGCGCGCCTTGCAGGAAACGGATGATGCTTTTAAAGCCTATGGCGCTGCGGACCGCACGCTTGAGTTACGCCTGCTGGAGTCTGAGGCCAATCGCGAAGCAGCTCGTCTGCTCCAGGTGCGATTTGCCGAAGGTGACGGCTTCTATCTGGAGGTGCTCGATGCCAAGCGTGCTGACTTTGCCAGCCAGCGTGAGCTGGCCATCGCACGGACTAACCAGCAACTGGCCATTGTCAGCATCTATAAGGCGTTGGGCGGCGGTTGGGAAGTCTGTACACCGGCGGAGCGCGATTGTGATGGGGCCAAAGGCATAGCCAATCTCCCCCCACAAAACTGATTGCCAACAGGCCTTGACCTTCCCCTGGTGGGAAGCTTTAAGCTTTTTGTTACCGAAACTTTCCAGGAGTAGAGTCATGGCTTCCGTTTCCCCCCAATCAGGTTCCCATCAAGCGGCTCGTCTGAGCCTGCCGGTCGAAGGAATGACCTGTGCATCTTGTGTTGGCCGTGTCGAGCGCGCACTTAAAGCCGTGCCCGGTGTGCAAACGGCAACGGTCAATCTTGCCACCGAGCGTGCCGATGTCACTTTCAACGGTGTGGCCGATCCACAGGCAGCTGTTAATGCCATCGAGGGGGCAGGTTACACCGTTCGTGAACAGACCACCGAACTGGCAATCGAAGAGATGACCTGTGCTTCATGCGTTGGCAGGGTTGAGAAGGCGCTGACGCAACTTCCAGGCGTGCTCGCAGCCACCGTCAACCTGGCGACTGAGCGTGCGCGGGTACGGCATCTCGCTGGGGTTGTCTCCACCGCTGACCTTGAATCAGCGGTCGAACAGGCCGGATACCAGGCCCGTCGAATATCAGCCGAAACGGCGAATGTGAACGATCAGGACACCGAACGCCGAGAGAACGAAGCACGCGGCTTGCGGCGCTCTTTGCTGATTGCGGGCATTCTCACTTTGCCGGTCTTTATCCTTGAGATGGGTTCGCACCTTATTCCCCCGATGCATCACTGGGTGCAGGGCGTTTTGGGTGAACAGACGAGCTGGTATATACAGTTCGTACTCGCCACCCTGGTGCTGTTCGGTCCGGGCCTGCGTTTCTTCCGTAAGGGCATCCCGGCGTTGTTGCGCGGGGCTCCCGATATGAACTCACTGGTGTCGGTGGGTACGGCAGCGGCGTACGGCTATTCGGTGGTGGCAACCTTTATCCCCAAGGTACTGCCACCGGGAACCGCTAACGTCTACTTCGAAGCCGCCGCCGTCATCGTGACCCTGATCCTGCTTGGGCGCACGTTGGAGGCTCGCGCCAAAGGGCGAACGTCGCAGGCCATCAAACGGCTCGTCGGCCTTCAGGCCAAGACTGCACGCGTTGAACGCAATGGCGAGACCGTTGAGATCCCGCTCGATCAGGTGACCACCGGTGACGTGGTGTTCGTTCGCCCAGGGGAGAAGATCCCGGTCGATGGCGAAGTCGTCGAGGGGGCATCTTATGTTGATGAGAGCATGATCACCGGCGAACCGTTGCCCGTATCGAAAGGCGTAGGGGCTGCCGTTGTCGGTGGCACCATCAACAAGACCGGTGCTTTCAGTTTCCGCGTTACCAAGGTCGGGGCCAATACGGTGCTGGCGCAGATCATTCGTCTGGTTGAGGAAGCGCAGGGATCCAAACTGCCGATCCAGGCGCTGGTCGACAAAGTGACTATGTGGTTCGTACCGGCGGTGATGGCCGCTGCCGCGTTGACCTTCCTGGTCTGGCTGATCTTCGGCCCAGATCCGGCGCTGACCTTTGCTTTGGTGAATGCGGTTGCGGTGCTGATTATCGCTTGCCCATGCGCCATGGGCCTGGCCACACCGACGTCAATCATGGTCGGTACCGGGCGCGCAGCCGAACTCGGCGTGTTGTTCCGCAAAGGAGAAGCCTTGCAGGCGCTGCGTGACGTGAGCGTTATCGCCCTCGACAAGACCGGCACCTTGACTAAAGGACGCCCAGAACTCACCGACCTCATTCCCGCCAAGGGCTTCGAGCCCCACGAAGTGCTGGCTTTGGTTGCGGCGGTTGAAACCCGTTCCGAGCACCCGATCGCCGAAGCGATTGTGTTGGCTACCAAACAGCAAGGCATCACCCTGGCCCCTGTTGAAGGCTTTGACGCCGTGCCGGGCTTTGGCGTCACGGCCAAGGTTGATGGCAGGGTGGTTTCTGTCGGTGCAGACCGGTTCATGACACAGCTTGGTCTTGATGTAGCGAGCTTCCTGTCTGCCGCCCAGCGTCTGGGTGAACAGGGTAAGAGCCCGCTCTATGCCGCTATCGATGGTCGCTTGGCGGCGGTGATTGCGGTTGCCGATCCGATCAAGGAAACCACGCCAGAGGCTATTAAGGCGCTGCACGCGCTGGGCCTTAAAGTGGCGATGATCACCGGCGACAACGCGGCAACGGCGGCGGCGATCGCCAAACAGCTCGGTATTGATGAAGTTGCGGCAGAGGTGTTGCCGGACGGCAAGGTTGCCGCGCTGAAAAAGTTCCGGGTCAACGGGGCGCGAGTAGCCTTTGTAGGGGACGGCATCAACGACGCCCCGGCGTTGGCGGAAGCGGACGTTGGGCTGGCTATCGGCACCGGTACCGATGTGGCTATCGAGGCGGCCGACGTGGTGCTGATGTCTGGCGACCTGCGCGGGGTGCCGAACGCGATCGCGCTGAGCCAGGCGACGATCCGCAACATCAAACAGAACCTGTTCTGGGCTTTTGCCTACAACGCAGTGTTGATCCCGGTGGCGGCAGGGGCGCTTTATCCATTGAACGGTACCCTGCTTTCGCCGATCTTCGCGGCGGCGGCGATGGCGCTCTCCAGCGTCTTTGTACTCGGTAACGCACTACGCCTGAAGCGCTTCCAGGCTCCGATGATGGTTGAGGCTTCTAGCGGAACGGCGGAAAGCGGGGCGGAGATTATCCCCGTCACCGCAAACAAATGACCAATCTCGGGCCATGGTGATCCCCCTAACCCCATAAGGAGAGGGGACCGAACGTGTGACAAATTGAGTCCAGTATCCTACCGCAGCCCAAGATCTTCGGGACGGTAGAGGTTGGTCACCACCGAATCAGCTCCCTCTCCTTGGGGTGAGGGAGACCAGCGAACTTAACCCTACCCACAGCTTCAGTGCCATTCCTCTGAAGGAGACAATGATGAATATCGGTCAAGCAGCCAAGTCCTCCGGTGTTTCAGCCAAAATGATCCGCTACTACGAACAGATCGGTTTGATCCCCAAGGCCATACGTTCGGATGCGGGCTATCGCCATTACAGCACCTCGGACGTACATAGCCTGCGTTTTATCCGCCGCTCACGCGACCTTGGATTTTCCGTTGAGCAGATTTCGGCGCTGTTGGTGCTGTGGAACGATCGGGACCGCGCCAGCGCCGACGTCAAAGAAATGGCGCTTTCCCACGTCGCCCGGCTAAAAGCCAAGATCGCCGAACTGCAGGCGATGGCGCAAACCCTCGAGTTCCTGGCCGATCACTGCCACGGTAATGACCGCCCAGACTGCCCGATCCTGGCAGATTTAGCCGAGCCTACCGCAGCAGCGACAGTGCCAAATAAGGCACCAAGGTTTGGGGTTGCGTCCGGCGTGCTGAAACGCGGGGAGAAGGGGGTTGCTGTTGTAACGAAAGAGAAAATTTTGCAGAAAAACCTTTGACCTTGCCACGCTGGCAAACCTCATAGTGCTCTGACACTAACCCGATGGAGATCAAGATGCATCATTTCACTGTTCCCACTATGACCTGCGGCGGCTGCGCTAAATCCGTCACCAAAGCGCTACTGAACGCTGACCCACAGGCCCGAATCGAAACCAATCCGGCGGCAGGTGAGGTAAAGATCGACAGCACTTTGGCAGCAAGCGCGCTACTTGAGGTACTCGGCGAAGCTGGCTACCCGGCCCGTCATAACTGAACAGCAAAGGAGAACCTGATATGAAACCTGTCAAAATGGCCATCGCCGCACTCGCGCTGGCAACGCTTTCTTTCTCTGTGATGGCGGCCACCCTGGTTGACGTTGCGCCAGCCAATCAGCAGAAGATTGGCGTGATCAGCGCCTGTTCAAGCAGCAACAGCCTGACCAGCCTCCAGCGTGAACTGGAGAACAAGGCTAAAGCAGCAGGGGCAAGTGCCTATCGCATTATCGGCGCTTCCGGCAACAACCGTATGTGCGGTACGGCCGAGATTTACCACTGATTATTGACCCTATAGAAGCCGCTTGATGCGGCTTCAACCGAAGTTACCTAAGCGGGCGCAGTCAGGGCCGGATTCTGGACAACCTCTTGCCTCAACGGCTCAAATGGGCACTGGTTGAATAAGCGGAGGATCGCTACCGGGGTCAAAGGGCTGAGTGCCAGCGAACGGTTAAACTGAAACAGGCTGCTGGCAGTGTCGTACAAATGGGTTTCTGAAGCCGGAAATTTAGCATAGCCAAAGGTGCGGAACGGCGGCGTTTTATCACGCACTTGAGGACACCTATCCGCGAGTTGCTCCACCCAACGAGAAAAGATTGGCCAATCTATGATGTTATCTTCCGCCAGTGCTGCCATACCGGCAAAGCTATCCTCAGTAAAAACATAAGGATGTTGTGCCAGTTTTTGCCACACGAGGCGGGCAGCGGTGCTCGGATTTGGATTGAGGAAAAACTGCCGGTTATGAGCCAGCCTGCTCAGGACAAACAGATCCATCGATTGACTAAGCTGAGCCAATATATGGCTGGATATAGCGCGTTCCGCCAGTTCAGCTCTGACCCAGACATTGGCGTCGTCCAGTAGATCCATCATCAACGCCTCATCTGCATGATAGCGGGAAACCAGTCTGCACCTGACTAAATGAGAGGGATCTTGGGTGAGAGACTGCAACAGGGCTTGAGAGGGATTAACCAGCCGGAAAATCATATTTTCACGGACGGCATCATCGGGGTGGTGGATGGCAATATTGCCCCAACATGCTGGCCAGCCTGGGTTGTTATCCAGTTTATCGAGGATTGGGCCAATCGGATCCATAAAATAGTCGGAGTAAACTTTGTTTGCCGCGCAGTCTTGATCCGCTATCGATGCCATAGGCCGGCTGGCAAGCTCCTCAATCAGCGCGGGATAGCCTGAGGCTAACGCCTCCCATGCCAACGTTTCGCTGGCATACTCCCAGGGTTGCCAACGCCAGACCAACTCCGGCCAGATCATGCAGGGCACAATAAATGGCTGTTTGCTTTGCTGCGCCACCTGGATTTTCAGATCCAGCGACAACGCAGGCAACATATCAAGCAGGGTCTGCGTGGTGGTGTCCTTCGAGTTAGCCACGGCTTTGAGAAAACGATCCGGAAATGCCGCCCAGCCGTGTTCAATCAGCAGGGCAGCAAAACCCGGCGCCTTGAGGAGCTTACTGACGGTGTTACTTCGGGCTTGGTTTAAGTCTGAGATGTCCATGGATCGCTGCTTTTGATTATTCCTTCAATGGGGGAAATACTATCCGATTCACGGTGCGCTGGATAGACGCCGCCCGTCGCGGTTTTTGGTCCTAAAATGGCGGACGATATTGGTAAGGTTGATTATTAAGACTGAACGGCCCTGCGGGTTTATTGATAAATAGTTCCAATAGAGAGTCTCTATCTTGTTATGACACCGCAAATCGTAGACATCAGTTCCGCGGCCATTCCTGCTTCAGCATCGCATAAATCAGCTCATCGCCCCATTGGCCTTCAAAGCGGTCATTCTGTCGTAAATGTGCCTCTTGGCGCATGCCCAAGCGCTCGACCACGCCGATAGAGCCGCGATTGGCTGCATCAAGGCGGGCAAAAATGCGGTGGAAACCCACTTCGGTGAAGCCGCGTCCAAGCACTGAACGTACCGCTTCTGCCGCATAGCCTTTACCGGCATAAGCGGGGTTGAAGATATAACCGATCTCTCCTTGCAGCGCGGCGCTGCTGGCCAGCTTCAGCAACACTTCACCGATGAGTTCGCCGCTATCTTTCAATGTGACGGCACAATAAAAAGTGTCACCATCTTCACTAAAACGTGAGGTTACGGCCTTTGCCAACCGATTTTCCATTTTCACCCGATCCGGGGGCGGAGCGTACAAGTAGCGATAGACTTCAGGTAGGCGATGGTAAGCCGCATAAGCGTGGAGATCGTCAGGGGTAAAACGGCGTAACCGCAGGCGCTCGGTAGAGAATGGCAGGGTAATCGAATGCAAAAAATTATCCTTTTCTAATGTGCTGTTATGGGGAGGGGCTGATATTGCTAATGACACATTATCGATCCAACAGAGAAAGAATATGATTTTTGGTGAGTGGGGCCAGTTGCAAGGGTTGGTTGCTAGAGGGTTCAAACCATATCACTTCTTCGATTTCTGCGGCGGGCAGAAAGTGGGTCTCTTCGGTACTGACTCTGAACATGTCAGCAATCAGCATATACCCAGGCTCATTTGCAGCAAGATCCGTAAAGCGTCCTAGCGGGACCATCTCATCAGGGTTGAAGGAGGCATTCAGTTCCTCTTGCAGCTCACGTGCAAGTGCCACTTCTGGCCGCTCACCGGATTCAATTTTTCCACCCGGTTGCATAAACCACGCTGTATTGCGTTTTCTGACCAGAAGGACCCGGCCAGCCCGATCGGTTATGACGGCTGCAGCTATATGAATTTGCTTACTCTCTGACATTCTCAACCCCGTTGTGTGGTAAAAATAACCTCCCGCGTGAAGGCATCAAATGTACCAGAGTAGTGATGGTGATTCCTAGCCGGGAGATCAATGTTAGTCAGGCAAAGCAGACCCTTTAACCTGTGCTACGCTCTGGTCTACAAAATCTTGGGTTGGCCAGGATCTTGAGAAGAAGTGAATATGAAAAAGCTAGCCGGACACGTTAAGACCAGCACGGCAGTAGTTTCATGGTTGGAAACAAAGTAAGGATTAAAGATGGAAATAAGCTGGAAGGTATTGAGGGGCAGCAGCCTCAGCGCGCAGCAACTGCATGATATTCTGGCGCTGCGCATCGCGGTGTTTGTAGTTGAGCAAACATGTCCGTTTCAGGACATCGATGGACAGGATTTGCTTAATGGAACCCTACATGTGGCGGGATACTGTAACAATACCCTTGTCGCCTACGCCAGAGTGCTGCATTTGGATGATTCTAAGGAGGTGATCAAAATTACGCGGGTGATTGTCGATGGCTCCGTCAGAGGACAGAAACTGGGCGTCAGGCTGATGGAAAAAACCATGTCCTCTATCAACCATCACGAGCCGTGTAAGGCCATAAAGCTCTCAGCACAGTCTCACCTCGTTAAATTCTATGAGGGAATTGGCTTCAAGGCGGTATCAGGTGTTTATCTTGAAGATGACATTCCCCATGTTGATATGGACTATGCAGGCTCGTAATCAGTACTGGACTCAATGGCCCGGCTCGACCTGAGCCGGGCTGAACTTCATCCCGGCGTTATATTCATTGTTGCGAAAATAATTAGGCCAGTAGGGGGGATTACCACCGCTAAATATTCAACCAGCCATTAATCAGCGTGCAACTCTTCCCACCGATCCAAGGTTCATCGTCAATAAAACGAACGCTAACCCGGCCATCTCGATGTAGTTGGGTGCCTTGTCGAACCTGATACCCCTGTGCCGTCGAGCCACCGTCGGGGAAGTTATTGGCCTTCAACAAACGGGCCAGGCACGCATTGGCACTGCCAGTCACTGGGTCCTCAACCAACTTATCCCATTCAACCAGAAACGCTCGCATTTCGTAATCGGCTGGCTCACCCGATGAATAGGCACCATAAATCACCACGCCATCAACATGATGATCGGTTTGCAGTTGTTTAATCATGACTTGGTCCGGCGTCATCGTCAGGCAGGATTGAGCGCTTGGCATACGTACCATCAGCCAGCGAATACCCATGTCGGCAACTACCGGCATCGTATCGGCTTCAATAACTGCAGGTTGAAAAGCGGCCATTAGCCGTTCTCTTTCCCCAATATTCAGCGTTCGAAGCGTTACCGCAGGTGCGGCAAAGGCCAGCGTTCCTTCAGGTAAGATATTGACCGCAACCAGACCAACCCCGCATTCTTGCATCACCACCCCTGGCTGTTTGGTCACCAACCCAGCCTCCAGTAATGCGTGGGCCGTACCTAAAGTCGGATGTCCGGCAAAGGGCAGCTCTTTTTCGGGCGTAAAAATGCGCACCTGATAATCTGCCAGCGGATCCGTTGGTTTGAAAACAAACGTCGTTTCCGAAAGGTTGGTCCAGCGAGCTAATGAAAGCATCTGCATTTCATTTAACCCCTCCGCCTCCAGGATCACCGCCAAGGGATTCCCCTGCAATGGCGAAGTGGTAAATACATCCACCTGTTTGTAGGCACGAGGCTTCACATTATTTTTTCTGAGCATTTGCCGTAATCCGCTAGGTATAAGGCTTGATGATAGCGCTATTAAATGGCCGACATCAATTGCTAATGCCTTAAAATGGTTGGCTTTTGCGATACATTGGCATTCATGGGTTATTACCCAAGCCAATAGAAAAACTTTTAACTGATGCTAAATTTTAACGTTTGCCGCCCGCAATCAGTTCTAACAAACTAAGCGCGTTTGATAGAACTTTTAACCCTCAATGACGGAAAATAGCAATGTTGAAAAAATCCCTATCCTGCGTGTTGTTGCTCGCCATCTCAGGTCCAGTGTTTGCAGCACCACAAACGGCAAAACAGATAGCCGACATTGTGAATCGCACCGTTGCGCCACTGATCAAAGAGCAGGGCATTCCTGGCATGGCGGTGGCGGTGATTTATCAAGGCCAGCCTTATTACTTCACCTGGGGATTGGCAGACGTTGCTGGCAAGCAGCCCGTCACGCAGCAGACCTTATTCGAGCTCGGTTCGGTCAGTAAAACGTTCACTGGAGTGCTGGGCGGAGATGCCATTGCTCGCGGTGAAATCAACCTTGGCGATCCGGCAAGCAAGCACTGGCCAGCGCTGTCGGGCAAGCAATGGCAAGGGATCACTTTGCTGCATCTGGCAACCTATACCGCCGGTGGCTTACCGCTACAGATACCGGAAAATGTTACCGATGAAGCGTCGCTGCAGAATTACTATCAAACCTGGCAACCGCAGTGGGCTCCCGGTACCAAGCGGCTTTACTCGAACGCCAGTATTGGCCTGTTTGGCGCACTGATGGCCAAACCGTCAGGCATGAGTTTTGAACAGGCGATGACCAAGCGTGTGTTCCAACCGTTGACGCTATCGCATACCTGGATAAACGTGCCGCAGCAGGAAGAAAAGCACTACGCCTGGGGCTATCGCGATGGGAAGGCGGTGCGCGTCTCTCCAGGTATGTTTGATGCCGAAGCCTACGGCGTGAAGTCGTCGATAGAAGATATGGCAAGCTGGGTGCAAGCCAACATGGCACCAGCCAAAGTTAAAGACGCCACGCTGCAACAGGGAATCATGCTGGCCCAATCACGCTACTGGCATGTCGGTGAAATGTATCAGGGGTTGGGTTGGGAGATGCTGAACTGGCCGGTGGATAAGAAAACCCTGGTCGATGGTAGCGATAATAAAAACGCATCGGCAGCGCTGAACGCCACCAAAATCACTCCGCCAATGCCATTATCAAGCGCCTCTTGGGTACATAAAACCGGCGCAACCGGTGGGTTTGGCAGCTACGTCGCCTTCATTCCTCAACAGGATCTCGGCATCGTGATGCTGGCGAACAAAAATTATCCTAATCCTGTGCGTGTTGAGGCGGCTTACTGCATTCTTGAGGCGTTACAGCAGTAATTGAGCCCTACAGTCTCAGGGGCATTATGCCCCCAAAACCCGCCAAGTTTCTCAACTGCCCCAACGACTCTTAAGGTAACTGACGGCCTTCTGGGTCTGGGGTTGATTGAGATAATCCTCTCTGAACAGGATCGTGCCTTTAATTTGCGAGACGGACTCGTTCAAATCGAGCTGTTTTTGTAGCTCTGGCACGCCACCGTTTATCATCCAATCTGGCTCATTCTTTGACGGAATGCCTACCTTGTACAGTGCTACGCCGATATAAAGGCGGGTATTGGTAGGGGTCACCACATTCGCCCACCATTTGGCGAGTACGTCATAACGGGCTACGTCGCGCGCGAAGGGCCAATACAGCTGCGGGGCAATGTAATCCAGCAGTCCAAGCTGTACCCAACTGCGGGTGTCGGCATAAGATTCATCATAGGCTGCGGCACCTCGCGTATTGGAGCCTGCCGCATCGTGTGAATGGTTACGCCATACGCCAGAAGGGCTGACACCAAATTCAACGCCGGGTTTCAGCTTTTTGATAGTATGAGATATCTGCGTGATCAATTGCTGCGTATTGTATCGCCGCCAGTCAGCTTTAGAGCCATAGTTCTGGCCATGGCGTTTAAAGGTCTGATTGTCGTTGAGAACCGAGCCAGGAGACTCCGCATAGAAGTAATCATCAAACTGCACGCCGTCAATATCATAATTGGCTACCACTTCCGCGACGATGCTGGTGATCCAGTCACGCACCTCTGGGATACCAGGATCGAGCACAAAGCGATCGCCTGCGGTGCGAACCCAGTCATGGTGCAGAACAAATACGCTGGCTGGATGCTGCGACAATGTCTGGTTCAATTTATCGATGGTGGCTGGCTTGGTGTTAACGGACACCCGGTAAGGGTTAAACCAGGCATGGACTTTCATACCACGCTTGTGAGCTTCATCCAGCATAAACTGCAGCGGATCATAGCCAGGATCGTCACCAATCTTGCCCGTCAGCATATCTGACCACGGTAAAATTTTAGATGCCCAAAGGGCCGTCCCATCCGGTTTAACCTGGAAAAAAACGGTATTGATACCTAGCGTTTTCAACTTATCCAGCTTAGCTTTCAGGGCCTCCTGCTGTTGGCTGATGCGAAGCGCTGGGCTGCTGGCGTTGATCGATGTTGCTGGCGGCCAATCGAGGCGGGAAACGGTTGTCAGCCAGATACCGCGCACCGGTTGCTGACTTTGCTGCGGTGACGGTTTTGCCACAGAAGGCAACGGAGTGACTAACGATTTCGCAGGTTCGGAGGTGCAACTGGCCAGTGAGAGGGCACCGGCAAGAAGTACGCCTAGCTGTTTAACTTTGGTAAAGCTCTGAGAACAGGCGATGATTCGCTCCGGCTTCTATTGATGAATCATTGGGGGAGCCCCAATACAATCTTATCATTCTCTTATTATTCGAATTTTAGTCAATACCGGTAGGGCAATTTGATCGCGCGCCTGTGTATCGTCGTGACCTGTTGCATCATTTCCTCAGCCATATTGGCGCTCTTTCGGAGGCGACAAACCTCTCTCAGCGAGATGAGGCATACGGGACACCAATCGGTCACCGAAAGCGCATTCGGGATTGCTAATCAAAGGGTAGGCGTTCGGCCGTTAATCTGCCGTTTAAAACCTCTACACTATTATGAGTGACTCACATTATCGTTAATGACATAAAGGGAAAGATCATGAAAGCACATTACCTGACTATGGCCTTGGCATTTGGCGTTTTTAGTCTGCCCGCAGTCGCTGGGAATTCTGACGCTGTCGCGGTATATTCCACACAACAAAGCCAAGGTTCGGCCGCGATTGGCAGCCATGTTTTTTATACCAAGGATTTCACCGTTGCCCTGACCAACTTGTCCGATAAAGATCTCGATCTCAGTAAGTTATGTTTACAAGCGTCCTCTGCTAACGGTAAAGTGTTTAACTTGGACACCGTCGATGAGAACCTTACGTCCGGAATTTTAAAGCCTAAAGCGATGGTAAAGGGATTGGCCGTATTCGCGTCGAATGATGAGAGTGTTTATAACGCCTCGTTGGTGAAAATGAGTGATAAGTGCCAATAGGATTTTATTTCCTACAGGATCGAGGAGCACTGATAAAATAACCCCTTCAATTTAACTAAAGAATTATTATATGAACAAACGCTTATTTGCTATTTTTCCCGCCATTATTCTAACAGGCTGTGCTGCCACATGGGAACCGTTAGGTACGCCAATACTGCCCCTTCAAGAGGCGAATAACCTTTGCGATACTGAGTCATTAGCTCAGTACCCGGTTAAAAATGAGGTCGCTACCAGAAGCGTTGAAAAGCAAGTTTCATTGAAATGCAATAAAGATGACGCAGAGTGTAACAGCAGTGGCTATAAATATGAGAATAAATTAGGCGTTGAAAGCTACCCCTTGGACGTAAATATAAATAGCCGGAAAGCGGCATTTACTGCCTGCATGGCAAAAAACGGTTGGAAAAACACCAGCTGGCTATAATTAGCAGGCGGCGTTGCCGAAGTCTGAATTCTTGATGCATAGAGCTGTGCTCCAGGCTGATACTACGGCCGGAGCACAAAACGGGATTCTGGGGGTTACGAAACCTTTGGTGGGACCGAAAGTGCCACAATTTATATAGTAAACTCCTCTTCTGCATCAACTCTATCGCAAATTACCTCTACACCAGAAAACGACACCGTACCCGCTCCCTCGCCCTGTGGGAGCGGGTTGAGGTAAAGCCAGTCTCTCAAGCCGAGCCGGTGTCAAAGGCATTCTTAGCGCTGTAGTCTAGATAAAACAACAACAATATGTTAACAATGATGAAACAATTAATTTGGCGGTCAATTGTGGAACGGTTAACGAGAAAACGGCGTTACCGGATCTCAGAGAGGCCACTTGGTTGACACATTTATTCAAGGAGCAGGGCATTGAGACAACAACGCTGGTGGGGAGTTATTGCGACATTGCTGCTAATCGTGATCGCCTATGCCGATCGGGTAAATATCTCCGTCATGCTGGTTAACCCCGAGTTTCTCCATCACTTTGAGCTGGCAGACAACCGCGCCTATCAAGGCTCGCTGATGACCGCCTTCCTGCTAGGTTACGGCCTTTCAGCCATGTTGCTGACCCCGTTTCTGGAAACGCTATTCGGTTATCGTAAGGGATTGACCCTCAGCGTCATTCTCTGGGCGTTATTTACCGCCGCCTCACCGCTGGTGGGATCATTTATCATTTTACTCGTCGTGCGGGCCTTCCTCGGTGTCAGTGAAGGACCGCTTTTCTCGCTGAAAACCATGTACATCAGTGACCATTTCGCCTCCAATGAGCGGGGAAAGCCCAATGCGGTGTCTGCATTAGGCGTATCTTTAGGTTTGGTGATTGGCTTTCCGCTGGTGACTTTCCTGATGAATCATCTTGGCTGGGTCTTATCATTTCATGTTCTGGCGTTAATCAATCTCCTGATCGGTCTGCTTTTGGTGCGCGTGTTTATCCATCCTAGAACAACCGGAGTGGTGCCGCGCAGCAGTGAACCCATGATGCAACGTGTCTGCCACACCTTTATTCAGGCTTGGAAAACGCCAATGCTTGGCTGGATCATGCTAGTTGAGATAGCAACGCTAAGCTATCTTTGGGGTTCCAGTTCCTGGCTCCCGGCTTACTTGACCAATGAGCGTGGTTTTTCCATCAAGCAAATGGGCTGGCTAGCCTCGTTACCCTTTATTATCAGTATTTTCTCCAAGTATCTTGGTGGGGTGATCCTGGATCGCGTCCGACCACAACAGATGCCATTGATTTTTGCCTTTGGCGGGGCAGCAACCGCTATCTGCATGCTAGGCGTTATGCTGAGTTCACAAAGCGGCTGGCTGGCCGTGTTCCTGTTATCGGCCAACGCTTGTTGGGGAGCTCAAGGCGCGGCTATCCCCACCCTGATCCAGTACCATGCCAAAGCGGAAAGCGTCGGCTCAGCCTATGGGCTGATCAACGGCGTGGGGAATATCTTTTCGGCCTTTATCCCCTTGCTGATGGGGCTGGTGATGATGTCGTATGGCACCGTGTCATCAGGCTTTTCAGTGCTGGTGGCATCACAGGTTTTGACTATGTTCGCCGGTGGGATGCTGTTTGTTCGTATGCAGGCTAACCGGCAATTAACCACGGCGTGGTGAACGGCAGCAATGATCAGGTGACCGCCCAGGCGGTCACCTTGATGAAGTGACATTTCAAACAGATTGCTTCAATCTTTCAAAACCTTGCTCCAGATCGGCTTTCAGATCGTCCATATCCTCCAGACCAATTTGCAAACGCAATGCCCGGCCACCGGGCTGCCAATGCGTCACGGTGCGGTATTCGGCACAGTTGAATGGGATCACCAGGCTTTCAAAACCTCCCCACGAGTAACCCATGGCGAAAATCGACATATTGTCCAACATGTTATCAACGCCAGCCTTGGTAAATTCCGGCTGCAAGATGATAGAGAACAGGCCTGAAGAACCTTTAAAATCGCGCTTCCAGAATTCATGCCCAGGGCAATCAGGGAATGCTGGGTGAAGCACTTTCAATACCTCCGGGCGGGCTTTTAGCCAATGAGCCATCTCCAACCCGCGCTTCTCGGCTTCCTTCAAGCGTATGTACATGGTCCGCAATCCCCGCAGGGCAAGGAAGCAGTCTTCTGCACCCGGTAGCATCGCCATCAGATCATAAGTTTCGCGCAATTTTGGCCACCAGGCGTCATTGGCAGAAACCACTCCCATCAGTAAATCGGAGTGCCCCCCCAAATACTTGGTACCCGCCTCAACAGAAATATCGCAACCATGCTCATGGGCTCGGAAAAATACCGGGGTTGCCCAGGTATTATCAATAATAGTGGCGATCCCGCGTTCTTTTGCCACAGCCGTCATGGCTGGAATATCTTGGACCTCAAAACTTTGAGAGCCAGGAGATTCCAAGAACAGGGTGGTGGTGTTAGGGCGGAACAAGGTGGCGATGGCTGCGCCGAGCAATGGATCATAATAGGTGGTTTCGATCCCCATTTTACCCAGCATTCCGGCGCAGAACAGGCGAGTAGGTTTGTACACGCTGTCTGGCATTAACAGGTGATCGCCGGCTTTCAGCGTGGTAAGCAAGGCCAGCGCAATTGCGCCAAGCCCGGAGGGTGAGAGCACCGTTCCTGCCGCACCTGCCAGTTCACTCCATGCGGTTTCAAGATTGGCGATCGTTGGCGTGCCCATCGTCCCATAGTTAAATTCGGCACGGTTATGCTCAATATCGCTGACGGTAGGGAAAATAACCGTTGAACCCCGGTAAACCGCTGCGTTGACAAAGCCGGCCTGTTTGGCGGGGTCTCTACCAATTTGTGTAATTCGGGTGCCGATGTTGAAGTCCGAGTTTGGTGATTTGCTCATTGCTAACCTCGTTGAATAGCGTGATTCTACGCGTATCGTTTATTCGAAAAATTTAAAGAACGGGGACAGGCAAAGCAGGATGCCGAAGAAACTGATAAACCAAACGGCAGGCCCCTTAAACTTATGAAGTGCTTCGACTTTATAAACCAGGTAGCAAGGGATCAGGCAGGATACCAAGCCGAACAAAGGACTCCCCAACTGCATAAAGAACAGGATAGAGAAACGGGTTGAAATCCACGCCCACAACCCCAGCACCACGCCGACGCTGATGGCAACGTGCAGCACTTTCTGATTAATTTTTTCCTCTGGAATAAAACGGCAGATAATATTGGTTACAATCCCTTTTATCGCCTCCTGAAAACCCAGATAAATACCGAGAAACGCGGTCAAGATGGCGAAAATATTCAGCAGGGCGCTCATTATCCTCACTACGGAACCGGGAATGACCTGTGCCGCAATCGCTAATGCGGAGATGTTTTGCTCAAAAGCGGAAACGGCTTGCTCATGGCTGATAGCAAAAGTGAACGAGAAGGCAAAGAACAACACCGCAACCGCCAGAATGATATAAGCGACGCGATTAGCGCGGATAGCGCGATAGGTAGCAATACGTTTATCCGGTTCTACTTTGCGATAAGCAATGTTCATCGGACTCAGTATCTGAACAAACAGAATAGAAAAAAGAGTAAATGGTAAGGTCAGAAACACGTCGCGCATAAATGGCAACAGGGCAGGGAAGGCGGTAATATTATTTAAGTTCCAGTGGGGAACCATCACGATCCCTAATACAACGATAATCCCAAATTTAACGCACACCATCGGCCCAGAGACCTTGAACAGCAAGCGTTCCCCTTGAGCGGCAATGCTGACCAAAGCAACCAATACCACCAATCCATACCAGATAGAGTCTGACAGCAGACCCTGCGTCAGCCCGAAGGTCTGGATATAGGAGGCACTATCAAAGGTAACAGCCAGGGAGTAAGAGAACATGCCGTGCAGTAACATCAGGAAGTAGGCAATACCTAACCAAAACCCCCAGTTTTTCCCGAGATATTGCGTTATGACGTTCGTGTAGTCCTCGCAGTTTTCACTTTCTGATAATGTTTTAAGGTAAAGACTTTGCAACAGATAAATCGCTGGGTAAGAGATGATAACCGAGGTGATAAATACCCAAATGCCTTTAATGCCCACTTGAACCGGCATAAAAACGATGCCAGAACCGATGGCCATACCGATGCAGAGAATAACCCAACCGAAGTCATACCGGGTAAATGGGATGTTTTTATAAGCGTCTTTTGACTTGATGTCAGTATTTATTATGCTATTCATTATTGTCTTCCTGTCGCAAGATTATCACAGTATTACTCTCACGAAATGAGAAGTTATGTAAAACATCGCGTTTGTCAGAGAAACGTTGTTCTGACATAAAAGTATAGTACGTACTGGTAAGTAAGACTTAAAGGTGTTAACGATGTTATTAAATGAAAATACTTGTGCGTAAAACGCAAAAGTTGATGACGGTCTTATTTTAAGTCCTTTTTAAGAAAATTGACTTAAAGGGTTGGCAGCGTTGTATGCTAATGAGTATAGTCAATTTTAATGCGTAAGAATTTTACTAATTTAACGTGATAGGGTTAGTCTGTTGTCAGAAGCGAACGGCTGCATAAATTAACAAAGGGGTACTGGCAGATGACATCGTCAACCAGAGGTTTCGTTTCATTCAAGACAAAAGTCGACAACAATGCCATCTTCCGGCAATTGGAGATTTTTATTAAGGTAGTGGAATGTAACAGTTTTTCTGCCGCTGCACTGAAGCTGAACCTGACGCCGTCCTCGGTGAGCCGCAGCATCTCCCAGTTGGAAGAGTA
The DNA here is from genome assembly GCF_051654945.1 of Serratia sp. (in: enterobacteria). Taxonomy (GTDB): domain Bacteria; phylum Pseudomonadota; class Gammaproteobacteria; order Enterobacterales; family Enterobacteriaceae; genus Chania. Next base: position 6,225 of record NZ_JBOFZA010000086.1, on the reverse strand, counting down.
TCTTGGCATCGTTTTGCTGAAAAGGACCACGCGTAACCTGATTTTAACCGAACCAGGAAAATATCTGCTGTTTCGGGCACAGCAGTTGTTGGCGGATCTTGATGACTCCTTGGTTAACACCTCCAGCTTCCGCAGCCACCCACAAGGCCAGCTAAAAATCACCTGTTCAATTGCTTTCGGCGTTAGCCATCTGATGCGATTGTACAGCGAGTATCGAGAAATCAACCCCGACGTCAGGCTGTCAGTCGATCTGAATGACCAAAGCGTAAATCTTAACGAAGAGAATATTGATATTGCACTGCGTATTACCGCGCATCCGCCGAGCAATTTTGCTTTGCGCAAAATCTGTAAGATTAACTGGGTTTATTGTGCCAGCCGGCGCTACTTTGAACGGCGTGGTCTGCCGAAAAACATGGCAGACCTGGAGGATCATGACTGCCTGATCAATCCAAACGTATCTGATAACTGGCAATTTATAGATAGCGATGGCCGTTCTATAAAACTCAATAGTATCGTCGAGGTTAACAGTACCTTGGGGCTGCTACAGGCGGCACTCTATCATCAGGGGATCGTCAATCTGCCGACCTACATGTTGGGAGACCATATCGCTAATGGTGAGTTGATCCCAATCTTGCTGGATCATGTTGCTAAAGAGCATGAGTACCATCTTTTCGCGCTCTACCATCCAGGGCATTATCAAGATCCCAAGGTGAGAAGCTTTATTGATTTTATTGTGGAAAAAATCTCTGAGGCACCAACCTGGGATGACTGGATGGCAGGGTAAACAAAGATTTGTTCCAGCATTATGGAGTTACCCGTGGTACACCGCTTCTATGTTGTAGCCATCGGGATCAAAGACATAGGCTGCATAATAATGTTGGTGATATTGAGTACGGTAACCGGGTTCACCATTAGGGACCGCGCCTGCGGCGATGGCTGCTTGATAAAACTGTTCGACTTCCTCAGTAGAGGTTGCCCGAAATGCGATATGGTTTCGCGGGGTATGAGGAGTACCTTGAGAAATCCAGAAATCACCGCCCGGATCGTCGCCACTTTTTGCCATTTTTGCGCCGAAACCATAAGCACTACCAAGGTTCAAGCAAATTTCATAATGCAGAGGTAACAGCACTGCACTATAAAAATCTTTGCTTTTTTCGACGTTAGAAACGTTGATACCGGTATGATCGATCATGAAAACCTCTCCAACAGAAATTGCAGTACACAATTTAGCGTATGTTGAGCAGAGGAACACAGACAGTGGTAGCATTTCGGCATCAAATGAAAATAGGGAGAATTCAGATGCAGATTATTTATCCCAGTGATTACTTTAGCCCAGGCAAGGCCGATGAAACCTTTGAGCTGGAATTTAACTGCGCCAAAAACAATGGATTAACGTGTTTGCTGTTGTCCTCTGAGCATGCCGCTATGGGAAAGTACCAGTTCTCGCAAAGCTTTGAGCCGGGAGTCCCGGTAATATGGCGTGGATGGATGCTGAGCACCGACGAATATCAACAGCTGCATAGGGCAGTAGCGCGATGCGGAGGGCAGATGCTTGAGTCATTCGATGATTACATTCGATGCCATTACATCAGCGGCTGGTACGATATTTGCCAGAAGTATACGCCGGAGACCGTATTGGTCAGTGCAGAGGCTGATTTCGATAAGCTGACCGATCAGCTTAAGTGGCCGCGTTACTTCGTGAAAGATTATGTTAAATCATTGACCACTTCGAGAGGCTCCGTTGCCGCAAATGCCGATGAGATACGCGAAGTATTGCAATCCATTGAACACTTCCGAGGAAAAATTGAAGGGGGAGTCAGCCTGAGACGTTTTGAACATTTTGTCGCGGAAAGTGAACGCCGCTATTTCTCGCTGAATGGCCAAGTGTACTCGGCCGATGGTGTTATCCCAGACGTCGTGATTGAGATCGCCCAGCTCGTTGACGCGCCATTTTTCTCTATCGATATGGTCGAAAATGATGTGGGACAACTGAGGCTCGTCGAAATCGGGGATGGGCAGGTGTCCGACATTAAAGAATGGCCCGTTGAACGTTTTGTACGCATGTTTATCGCGTCATAAGCGGCGTAAGACTCTTTTCCGCCCACCGTCCTCTGGTGAAATCTGGTGGGAATGACAGCCAACAGCCCCCAGATTTCACGTAGCGCGATCAACAAAGAAGGCCGTTTTGCACGATCCCACACGGCTTTTAGCAGTGATCCTGTCGCGGGTAGTTCACCGCCGACGCGCTCATCGTCGATGAATTACGGCTATAACAAACAGCTGAAGCGCTCAAATTGGAAAAATCCGATGTGATGTGTATTAGCTTTTTATTTACAGCCAGTAAAAATAAACGTGCCGATAGTAAGTGATTTATCCTTATGGATAGACACTTTTATTATTCTTGGCAATAAACCAGTGAAAAAGAATGTTTTACAGGCCAGCGCCAACCATTATTGCACCAAAATGGTGTAACGAAAGAATAAAACCATGTAAAACCGATGGATTTCATGACATTGTATGCAGTCTCATTCGTAACGCTTTGCACGATATTGGTAACAAAAAACAATACGCACGATAATGCAATCCATTGATATTCATCAGTTATTTAACCATAAACGCATGAAAAAACAAATGATTGAGTACACCATTAAAATACTATATATTGGCCGCGCCTTTACAGGCAATTCCTTTAACCTTTTACTCAACCCGGCGTTAATAATACCCGAGGTTGTGGGAGTGATATGATGACGGATAAAGTCCGTATTGATTCTTTAAGTGCTAGTTCATTACCTCAAAGCAATGAGACCTTTTTAGCGAGACAAGCTGAGTTTGAGTCTAACGTCAGAAGCTATCCACGCAAACTGCCATTGGCAATTGCCAAAGCGCAGGGCGTATGGATTACTGATGTAGAGAATAATCAATATCTTGATTGTCTGGCTGGCGCCGGGACCCTGGCGTTGGGTCATAATCATCCTGATGTGCTGCAAAGCATTCAAAGTGTCATCAGCAGCGGCTTACCGTTACATACGCTGGACCTGACCACACCTCTGAAAGACGAATTTTCCTCCTATTTACTCTCTTTGTTGCCGGGCCAGGGTAAAGAGTATTGCCTGCAATTCACCGGTCCGTCAGGCGCTGATGCGGTTGAAGCCGCGTTAAAACTGGCGAAAAAAGTCACCGGTCGTTCCAGCATCATCAGTTTCTCGGGCGGCTACCACGGTATGACGCATGGCGCACTGTCCGTCACGGGCAACCTGTCACCGAAAGAAGCCGTCAGCAACATGATGCCGGAAGTGCAGTTTATGCCTTATCCGCATCAGTACCGCTGCCCGCTGGGTATCGGCGGCGACGCAGGCGTTAAAGCGCTGACGTACTACTTCGAAAACCTGATCAACGACGTGGAAAGCGGCGTACGCAAACCTGCGGCGGTGATCCTAGAAGCGGTGCAGGGCGAGGGCGGTGTGAACCCGGCTCCGGTCGAGTGGTTGCAACGCATCCGTAAAGTCACGCAGGAGCATGGCATTCTGCTGATCATCGACGAAGTTCAGGCTGGTTTCTCACGCACCGGCAAGCTATTTGCGTTTGAGCACGCAGGTATCGAGCCAGACATCATCGTGATGTCTAAAGCTGTCGGTGGCGGTCTGCCGTTGGCTGTTCTGGGGATCAAAAAACAGTTTGATGCCTGGGAACCTGGCCACCATACCGGGACATTCCGCGGTAACCAGTTGGCAATGGCCACCGGTCTGACTACGTTTAAGTACCTAAAAGACAACGCCATTGCGGATAAAGTTGCCGCTCAAGGCGAGTGGCTGAAAGGCAAGCTGGCAGAACTGCAAAAACGTTACCCGGTTATCGGCCACGTACGTGGTCTGGGCCTGATGATCGGCATTGAAATCGTCAAGCCGAACGAAGCGCAGGATCACATGGGATGCTACCCAGCGGATGGCGAACTTTCTGCACTGCTGCAGAAGAAATGCTTCGAGTCCGGTCTGATCCTGGAGCGTGGCGGCCGTCATGGTTGCGTATTGCGCCTGTTGCCGTCGCTGCTGATCTCCAACGCTGAGCTGGAAGTTTTCCTCGATAAATTTGAAAACGCCATGCTGAACACTGGCCTGAAGCCGGTTTAATCGGAGTTAACGATCGTGTCTGATAACAACCCAATTCTTTCTGGTTCGGCGCATAGTATCGCCGCCTATCAGGATGCCATTGAGCAGAGCAGTAAAGCGGTTGTCGAATGGTTAAAGCAACCTGAAATGTATCAGGGGAAAACCGTCGACCAGTTGCGCGAGCGCATCCAGTTGAACTTCACCTCTCAGGGCCTGGGCAACCAGGCCGCCATTGAGCGTGCAGTTGAGTATTTCCTCAAGGACAGCCTCTCGGTACATCATGCACAATGTGTGGCGCATCTGCACTGCCCAAGCCTGGTGATTAGCCAGGCAGCAGAGGTGTTGATCAACGCCACTAACCAGAGCATGGACTCCTGGGATCAAAGCCCGTCTGCGACCATCATTGAGATCAAACTCATCGAGTGGCTGCGTGAGCAGATAGGATATGGCGCCGGGGATGCCGGCGTGTTCACCAGCGGTGGCACCCAAAGCAACCTTATGGGGCTGATGCTGGCGCGTGATGCTTTCTTCGCACGTCAGGGGCACTCCGTTCAGCAGCATGGTTTAGCGGGCGATCTGAGCAAAATCAAAGTGTTCTGCTCTGACAGCGCGCACTTCTCGGTGCAAAAAAACATGGCGTTGATGGGGCTGGGCTACCAGTCCGTCACGCAAGTGAAAACCGATGCGTTCTCGCGGATGGATCTCGCGGACCTGAAAACCAAGCTGGCGCAGGCGAAAGCCAACGGTGAGCAGGTGATGGCGATTGTGGCCACCGCCGGTACGACCGATGCGGGTGCGATTGATCCGTTAGCGGATATCACCGCGCTGGCCGCGTTGGAAAACATCTGGGTTCACGTTGATGCCGCATGGGGCGGGGCGCTGCTGCTTTCCGAGAAGTATCGCCACTACCTGAACGGCCTGGAGTCCGCAGACTCCGTGACCCTGGATTTCCACAAGCAGTTCTTCCAGACCATCAGTTGTGGCGCATTCCTGCTGAAAGACGCACGTCATTACGAGCTGATGCGTTATCAGGCGGCGTACCTGAATTCTGATTTTGACGAAGAGCACGGCGTGCCTAATCTGGTGTCAAAATCACTGCAAACCACACGTCGTTTTGATGCCTTGAAACTGTGGATGGGTCTTGAGGCTTTAGGTAAAAAGCAGTACGCCGAAATCATTGATAATGGCGTTACGCTGTCACAGCAAGTTGCTGAGTTTGTCTCAGCGCAACCGCACTTGGAACTGGTCATGCAGCCGCAGTTGGCAAGCGTACTGTTCCGGTTCAGGCCAGACAGCGGCGATCACGCTTTTATCGCGTTGTTGAACCAGCGTATCGGTGATGTTCTGTTGGCATCAGGTAGCGCCAACGTTGGGGTAACAGAAGCAGACGGCGTAACCTGCCTGAAGCTAACGCTGCTGAATCCGACGGTTTGTCTGGAGGATGTGAAAGTCTTGCTGGCAAGCGTGCAAGAGACGGCTGAAAAATTGCTTAACGCGTAATCCTTTTGTAGCCGAACCTGCGTCGAGTTGCTAGTCAATTCGGCGCAGTCGAAAGGCTTCCTTTGGTGAAATCTGTTGGGTAATGACAGCCATCAGTTTTCAGATTTCACGTAGCGCGATCAAAAAGGAGGGCGTTTTGAACAATATTGCACAGCTTTTGCCAGTAATCCAATCACTAGAGGTTCAACTCCATCAGTCGGTAACGCGCAACGATACCGATCTCGTCGGAGAATTGCTGCATGACGATTTTGAAGAGATCGGCTGTTCCGGGCTGCACTATGACAGACAGCAAACCATTACGGCGCTAAAGCTGAAAAGCGGCCAGCCACAGATTTTTGCCGAAGAGTTCAAACTGCTGGCGATTGCCGATGGTGTCATATTGTTGAGGTATAAAAGTTTTCAACGTGATGCGGGTGGCTGCATTGTTCGCCGTGCCGAACGTTCTTCGATCTGGTTGCAATCACCACAAGAGAGCGGCCGTTGGCAGATGCGTTTTCATCAGGGCACGCCGCTCGAGGATTGAGATTGAAATCGGCTGAGTATCAACTCGAATAAATTGCCACTAATGAACCAGCTTCTGAGATACCAGGCGTGCAAAGCATGAAGGTGAGGTGAGCCA
>NZ_JBOFZA010000085.1:0-185003 GCF_051654945.1 Serratia sp. (in: enterobacteria) | reverse complement strand
ACCCCTATCGAGAACAAGGCTTGCAGCCTCACATTTGAATTCGGGAGAAAAAGTTCGTCTGCCTGTCATTGGACACCTCTTTTGTATCAGGGAAGTTTATCACCCTTAGTTGGTGTCCAAGATCATTAAGCCACATCAGTACCAGCTCCCTCTCCCTGTGGGAGAGGGTTGGGGTGAGGGGGGTTATTTGTGAGCCACCACGTTGTTAGCCTGCTGATCCCCTAAACGGATCAGCTCATCGAGCAACACCATCAACTGATCCATCTTCTGCTTCGAAAATGCCGCTTCAATCTCTCCATACCCCTGTTCTACCTGGTGGCGCGCCAGTTCATACAGTTCCTGGCCCTGTTGGGTCAGGGATACGTACAGCTTGCGCTGATCGTTAACCGGCTTGAGGCGGAAGATCAGCTTATCCCGCTCCATACGCGACAGGATGCCCGTCAGGCTGGGGCGCAGGATGCAGGTCTCTGCGGCCAACTCGTGGAACTCAATGGAACGGCTATCGGCCAATACGCGAATGATGCGCCATTGCTGTTCCGTCAGATTGTGGCTTTTCAGGATCGGGCGGAAGAAGCCCATGGCGGTTTCACGCGCCTGCAGCAGGGCGATGGTTAACGATTCATGCATGTCGATGGCCTTGGCTCAATTTTATTAACAACTTAATAGTAGCCAATTTTTGTCCAGTGGAGAACGGTAAAACGCGCTCCGTCACGTAATAATCCGGCAAAAAAGCTTAATCTGCTGATTATTAACGCCAATGTTCATGATTTGTGAATATTTCGTTATCACGATCACAAATTAAATTAACAACGTTGCGTAAATGCTGAACAGCGTATAAAAGTATTCATTAACATATTAATGAATCGCGATCCGTAGAAGGAGTCTGCATGAAAGGCACCGTATTTTCCGTAGCACTTAACCACCGCAGCCAGCTTGATGCCTGGGATCAGGCGTTCCGCGCCGCCCCTTACCAAACGCCGCCAAAAACGCCGGTGTGGTTTATCAAACCACGCAATACCCATCTCGCCAACGGCGGCAGCATCCCGTTCCCGGCCGGTGAAACTGTGCAAAGTGGCGCGACGCTGGCGGTAGTGATCGGCAGCACCGCACGCAAGGTGGCGGCGGATAAGGTGGCCGATTATGTGGCCGGTTATGCGTTAGCCAACGATGTCAGCCTGCCGGAAACCAGCTTCTATCGCCCGGCGATCAAAGCCAAATGTCGCGACGGTTTCTGCCCGTTGGGAGAGGTGGCACCACTGAGTAGCACCGGCAACCTGGAGATCGTTACCGAAATCAACGGCGTGGAGCAGGATCGTTGGTCAACGGCGGATCTGGTGCGTTCGGTGCCAGAACTGATCGCGGCCATCAGCGATTTTATTACCCTGCAACCGGGGGATGCGGTGCTGATCGGCACGCCACACCAGCGGGTTGAGATCAAACCGGGTGACCAAGTGACGGTGCGGGCCGCTGGCTTGCCAACCCTTACCAACCATGTGACGCAGGCAGGAGAATAACCATGAGACACGCTCGTATCCGCCATCATGGCCAGATTGTGAACGTCACCGTCGACGACCAGTTAAGCGTCACGCTGCCCGATGGCAGCAAGCTCGATGAGTTCGATGTGGAATGGCTGCCACCGGCGCAGGGCACCATCTTTGCCCTTGGCCTGAACTATGCCGACCACGCCAGTGAGCTGGAGTTTAAAGCACCGGAAGAGCCGCTGGTATTCCTCAAAGGGCCAAACACCCTGACCGGGCACCGCCAGGTTTCCGTGCGTCCGGCGCAGGTGGAATACATGCACTACGAAGCCGAGCTGGTGGCCGTGATCGGCAAAACCGCGCGCAACGTCAGCCGTGAACAGGCGATGGATTATGTGGCGGGTTACACCCTATGCAACGACTACGCCATTCGCGATTACCTGGAAAACTACTACCGGCCTAACCTGCGGGTGAAAAGCCGCGACACCCTGACGCCGATCGGCCCCTACATTGTCGATCGTGACGATGTGGCAGACCCGCATAACCTGACGCTGAGCACCTATGTCAACGGTGAACTGCGTCAGCGCGGCACCACCGCCGACATGATTTTCGACATCCCTTATCTGATCGAATACCTGAGTGAATTTATGACGCTGCATCCTGGCGACATGATCGCTACCGGCACGCCGAAAGGGCTGGCCGACGTGCAGCCTGGGGATGAGATTGTGGTGGAGATCGAAGGCATTGGCCGTCTGGTTAACCACATCATCAGTGAAAAAGATTACGAGGAGAGCAAACGATGAAAACCATCAACCATTGGATCAACGGCAAGAACGTCGCCAGCAAAGAGTATTTCACCACCACCAACCCGGCTAATGGTGAAGTGTTGGCGGAAGTGGCGTCCGGTGGCCAGCTCGAAATCGATCAGGCGGTCGCCGCCGCCAAAGAAGCTTTCCCAAAATGGGCCAATACGCCGATGAAAGAGCGTGCGCGCCTGATGCGTCGCCTGGGTGAGCTGATTGACCAGAACGTGCCGCAGATTGCCGAGATGGAAACCGCCGATACCGGGTTGCCGATCCATCAGACCAAAAACGTGCTGATCCCACGCGCCTCGCACAACTTTGAGTTCTTCGCCGAGATCTGCCAACAGATGAATGGCCGCACCTATCCGGTGGACGACAAGATGCTCAACTACACGTTGATCCAGCCGGTTGGGGTTTGTGCGCTGGTGTCGCCGTGGAACGTGCCATTTATGACCGCCACCTGGAAAACCGCGCCTTGCCTGGCGTTGGGTAACACGGCGGTGCTGAAAATGTCTGAGCTTTCACCGCTGACGGCGGATCGCCTGGGTGAACTGGCGTTGGAAGCCGGTATCCCTGCCGGGGTGCTGAACGTGGTGCAGGGCTACGGTGCAACGGCGGGTGATGCGCTGGTACGCCATAAAGATGTGCGTGCGGTGTCCTTTACCGGGGGTACTTCAACCGGTCGCCGCATTATTGAAAGCGCCGGGCTGAAGAAATTCTCCATGGAACTGGGCGGCAAGTCACCCGTACTGATTTTTGAAGATGCCGATATCGAACGGGCGTTGGATGCGGCGCTGTTCACCATCTTCTCGATCAACGGTGAGCGCTGCACTGCCGGTTCACGCATCTTCATTCAAGAGAGCATTTACCCGGAATTCGTCAAACGCTTTGCCGAGCGCGCCAACCGTCTGCGCGTGGGCGATCCCACCGATCCGAACACTCAAGTCGGTGCATTAATCAGCCCGCAGCACTGGGAAAAAGTCTCTGGCTATATTCGCCTCGGCATCGAAGAAGGGGCAACCCTGCTGGCCGGTGGCCCGGATAAACCGGCCGGTCTGAGTCACGGCAACTTCCTGCGCCCAACGGTGCTGGCCGATGTTAACAACCGTATGCGTGTCGCGCAGGAAGAGATCTTCGGGCCGGTGGCCTGCCTCCTGCCGTTTAAATCAGAAGAAGACGGCCTGCGCATGGCCAACGATGTGGAGTACGGCCTGGCGTCGTACATCTGGACGCAGGATGTGAGTAAAGTGCTGCGTCTGGCCCGCAATATTGAAGCAGGCATGGTTTTCGTCAACACCCAGAACGTACGCGATCTGCGCCAGCCGTTTGGCGGGGTGAAATCCTCTGGCACCGGCCGTGAAGGCGGTGAGTACAGCTTTGAAGTGTTTGCCGAAATGAAAAACGTTTGTATCTCCATGGGGGATCACCCGATCCCACGTTGGGGAGTGTGAGATAGCTCCGTGCCCTTTAAAACAACAACCAAGGACTAGACCCGATAGATATCAGCCTGCGGCCAGCCGTACCGCAGGCTGGAAGATAAAGGGAATAGGAGGACATATGGGTAAATTAGCTTTAGCTGCAAAGATTACACACGTCCCTTCGATGTACCTGTCTGAATTGCCCGGTGAACATCACGGTTGCCGTCAGGCTGCCATTGATGGTCACAAAGAGATCAGCGCTCGCTGTCGTGAGATGGGGGTCGATACCATCATCGTCTTCGACACCCACTGGCTGGTGAACAGCGCCTATCACATCAACTGTAACTCGCACTTCAAAGGGGTTTACACCAGCAACGAACTGCCGCACTTCATCCGCGACATGACCTATGAATACGACGGTAACCCGGCGCTGGGCCAGATGATTGCCGATGAAGCCCGCAAGCTTGGGGTACGCGCCAAGGCGCATGAAATCCCAACCCTGGAGCTGGAGTACGGCACGCTGGTGCCGATGCGCTACATGAACAGCGACCGGCACTTCAAGGTGATCTCCATTTCGGCCTTCTGCACCGTACACGACTTTGCCGATAGCCGCCGCCTGGGGGAAGCCATCAAAACCGCGATTGAGAAATACGACGGCACCGTGGCGGTACTGGCCAGCGGTTCGCTTTCACACCGCTTTATCGACGATCAGCGCGCCGAGCAGGGCATGAACAGTTACACCCGCCAGTTCGACCAGCAGATGGACGAACGCGTGGTGAAACTGTGGGAAGAAGGGCGTTTCCGTGAGTTCTGCGAAATGCTGCCGGAGTACGCCGATTACTGCTATGGCGAAGGCAACATGCACGACACCGTGATGTTGCTGGGCCTGCTGGGCTGGGACAAGTATCAGGGCAAAGTGGAGTTCGTTACCCCGCTGTTTGCCAGTTCCGGGACCGGCCAGGTCAACGCCATCTTCCCGCTACCCGCCCAAGCCTGAGGATCTCTCATGCCGCATTTTTATGCTGAATGTACCGACAACATCCGCCGGGAGGCGGATTTGCCCGCGCTGTTCGACAAGGTGAATCACGCGCTGGCGGAAACCGGCATCTTCCCGCTGGCAGGCATCCGTAGCCGTGCCATCTGGCTGGATACCTGGCAGATGGCCGACGGCAAGCAGAACTATGCCTTTGTGCATATGACGCTGAAAATTGGTCACGGCCGCAGCCTGGAGAGCCGCCAACAGGTGGGCGAAATGCTGTTCATCCTGATCAAGGATCACTTCGCCGCGCTGATGGCCAACCGTTATCTGGCGCTCTCTTTCACCATCGAAGAGCTCGATCCGGTACTCAATTACAAGCAAAACAACGTCCATGCGCTGTTTCGCAAGGACTGAACAAGGAGTCATCAATGCTGGATAAAGACGTACTGAGCCGAGCCGTGCAGCGCCTGCATCAGGCCGAGCAGAGCCGGGAACAGATCCGCGCGCTATCGCTGGATCACCCGGAGATCACTATTGAAGATGCCTATGCTATCCAGCGTCAGTGGGTTGAGCTGAAGATCGCCGAAGGACGTACTCTGAAAGGACACAAGATCGGGCTGACCTCGCGCGCCATGCAGGTCAGCTCGCAAATCACCGAGCCGGATTACGGTGCGCTGCTGGATGACATGTTCTTTAACGATGGCAGCGACATTCCGATCGATCGCTTTATCGTGCCGCGCGTTGAAGTGGAGCTGGCGTTTGTGCTGGCGAAACCGCTGCGCGGGCCGAACTGCACGCTGTTTGATGTCTATAACGCGACCGACTATGTGATCCCGGCGTTGGAGATCATCGACGCTCGTAGCCATAACGTCGATCCGCAGACCCAACGGCCACGCAAGGTGTTCGACACGATTTCCGATAACGCGGCCAATGCGGGCGTAGTGATGGGCGGCAGGCCGATCAAGATAGATGCTCTGGATCTGCGGTGGATCAGTGCGTTGCTGTATCGCAACGGCGTGATTGAAGAGTCGGGTGTGGCGGCGGCGGTGCTCAATCACCCGGCCAACGGCGTGGCCTGGCTGGCGAACAAACTGTCTCCGTATGACGTGGAACTGGAGGCCGGGCAGATCATTCTTGGCGGTTCCTTTACCCGTCCGGTAGCGGCAAGACGCGGCGATACCTTCCATGCCGATTATGGCCCGATGGGCTGCATCAGCTGCCGGTTTGTCTAAGGAGGAACACCATGTTAACCAATCATTTTAAACAGGCTTTACAGGAAAAACGCCCGCAGATTGGCCTGTGGCTAGGACTGTGCAGCAGCTACAGCGCGGAACTGCTGGCCGGGGCCGGGTTCGACTGGCTGCTGATCGACGGCGAACACGCGCCCAATAATGTGCAAACGGTATTGGGTCAGTTGCAGGCGGTAGCGCCTTATCCCAGCCACCCGGTAGTGCGTCCGGCCTGGAACGATCCGGTGCTGATCAAACAGCTGTTGGACGTTGGCGCACAAACCCTGCTGATCCCGATGATCCAAAACGCTGAACAGGCCCGGGAGGCGGTGCGGGCTACCCGCTATCCACCGAACGGCATTCGTGGCGTCGGCAGTGCGCTGGCTCGTGCCTCGCGCTGGAACCGGGTGCCGAACTACCTGCACCTTGCCGATAGCCAGATGTGCGTGCTGGTACAGATCGAAACCCGCGAGGCGGTGAAAAATCTGGACGCCATCCTGGAAGTGGAAGGGGTGGACGGCGTCTTTATCGGCCCGGCAGATCTCAGTGCCGATATGGGTTTTGCCGGTAATCCGCAGCATCCCGAAGTGCAGAGCACCATCGACGATGCCATTGCCCGTATCAGCGCCGCGGGCAAGGCCCCAGGCATCCTGATGGCACAGCAGGAGCTGGCGCAACACTATCTGGCATCTGGCGCGTTGTTTGTCGCCGTAGGCGTGGATACGACCCTGCTGGTGCGGGCGGCGGACTCCCTGCTCAACAGTTTCAAACAAGATAAACCAGCGGAGCAACAATCCCAGGGCGTTTACTAATTGGAGTCATCATGAGCAACGTCGATTCGCTCAAGCCGCTCAACCCGGCTGAGCAACATAAAGCGTTAACCGCCACCGAGCAATCGGTGATTAAAAAGTTATTTCGGCGCCTGATTATTTTCTTATTTGTGTTGTTTGTTTTCTCGTTCCTCGACCGCATCAACATCGGGTTTGCCGGTTTGACCATGAAGCAGGACCTCGGTCTTAGCTCCACCATGTTCGGCCTGGCCGCAACGCTGTTTTATGTCACCTACGTGATCTTCGGTATCCCCAGCAATATGATGCTGAGCAGGGTAGGGGCACGGCGTTGGATCGCCACCATCATGGTGCTGTGGGGGATTGCTTCCACCTGTACCATGTTCGCTACTGGGCCAACCAGCCTGTATGTGCTGCGAATGATCGTCGGCATTACCGAAGCGGGCTTCCTGCCGGGGATCCTGGTGTATCTCACCTACTGGTTCCCGGCGTTCTACCGCGCCCGGGCCAACGCCCTGTTTATGATTGCCATGCCGGTCACGATGGCGTTGGGGTCGCTGGTGTCTGGTTACATTCTGGCGCTGGACGGCGCGATGAACCTGAAAGGCTGGCAGTGGCTGTTCCTGCTGGAGGGCATCCCTTCGGTGATCCTCGGCGTGGTGGTGTGGTTCTATCTGGATGACACACCGGCCAAAGCCAAATGGCTGACCAGCGACGAGAAGGCCAGCCTGCAAGCAATGATGGACGCCGACAAGCTGCAACTGGTACAGCCGGAAGGGCCGAGCAGCCACCGTGCATTGCAACAACGCAGCCTGTGGCGTGAAGTACTGACGCCGGTGGTGCTGATGTATACGCTGGCGTATTTCTGCCTGACCAACACCCTGAGCGCTATCAACATCTGGACACCACAGATTTTGCAGAGCTTTAACCAGAGCAGCAGCAACATCATGATCGGTTTCCTGGCGGCGATCCCACAAATTTGTACCATCGCCGGTATGATCTGGTGGAGTAAACGCTCGGATCGCCTGCAAGAGCGTAAATTCCACACCGCGCTGCCTTATCTGTTTGCCGCAGCGGGTTGGCTGCTGGCTTCGGCGACCAACCACAGCATGGTACAACTGCTGGGGATTGTGATGGCGTCGGTCGGTTCGTTTACCGCGATGGCGATCTTCTGGACCACGCCGGATCAGTCGATCAGTTTTGAAGCACGAGCGGTAGGGATCGCGGTGATCAACGCCACCGGTAACATCGGCTCGGCGGTCAGCCCGCTACTGATCGGCTGGTTCAAGGACGTGACCGGTAGCTTTAACTCCGGGCTGTATTTCGTTTCGGCATTGCTGATTATCGGGGCGATATTGGTATGGCGTATTCCGATGAAGGATTCGCGCCCAAGGGCCACGCCATAAACTTTGGATATTGCTTGAGGAGACGCCCCCTCTCCCTTGGGAGAGGGTCGGGGTGAGGGGAATTTCCAGCTGTTATTTCACCGGAGGACAACGTGCAGAAAGGTACCGGCTTTATCGCCAATATCGATATTGGTAAAGAGTATGACGCGCGTTACGCCGCTGATGAGGTGCACTACGAAACCTTTGCCGGGCTGGCGGCGTTTTTTGGCCGGGATATGCAGGTGCACTGGCACGATCGCTTTTTCCAGCTGCATTATCTGGCCACCGGCAGGATAGAGTTGCAGCTGGACGATCAGCACTATTCGGTGCAGGCACCGCTGTTTATCCTCACTCCGCCCTCGGTGCCGCACGCCTTTTTCACCGAGCCAGACAGCGACGGTCATGTACTCACGGTACGCCAGGAACTGATCTGGCCGTTGCTGGAGCGGCTGTATCCGGGCAGCAATCTGGCGCTGGATATGCCGGGGATTTGCCTTTCGCTGGCCGCAGTACCGCAAGAACTGGCCGCGCTTGGGCATTATTGGCAACTGATCCGCCACGAGTTCAGCCAAAAGCTGGCCGGGCGCGAGCAGACGCTGGCATTGCTGGCGCAGGCCGTCTTCACATTGATGCTGCGCAATACCTCATTGGATGACAAGGCCGCCAGCGGGGTGCGCGGCGAACTGAAGCTGTTTCAGCGCTTTAATAAAATGGTGGATGAGCGTTTTCGCGATCATCTGTCGGTGCCGGAATATGCCCAGTCGCTGGGGGTGACCGAGTCACGCCTCAACGATCTGTGCCGCCGCTTTGCCAACCGCTCACCCAAGCGATTGATCTTCGATCGACTGCTGCGTGAAGCCAAGCGGCTGCTGCTGTTTAGCGCCTGCACGGTACATGAAACGGCCTATAGCTTGGGATTTAAAGATCCTGCCTACTTTGCGCGCTTCTTCAATCGGCTGGAAGGTTGTTCACCTTCCGCCTATCGTGCCACGCAACACGTGCTGTCGTAAGGCTATCCAGCCCTCTCCCTCTAAAGTAAAAAAATCTCATGAACTCTGTTATTGGGAGAGGGAGAGAGTACAGGGTGCGGTCAGGTGCAGGTGTCAATCTGTGGCACATTCAGTCCCCTCTCCCTGTGGGAGAGGGTTAGGGTGAGGGCTAGCCTTTATTCGCCACCAAATCCGCGACCAACCGGTTGACCGGATCGCTCATGTTGGTGAACTTGGTCAGCTCTGAGCGGGTAACTACCACGAACACGCCGATATTTTGCTGCGGTACCATCGCCATATAGGTGATAAAGCCGCCGCCACCGCCTGTTTTCTGGATAATCCCCGGCAGGCCGTCTTTCGGCGCCATATACACCCAGCCTAACCCCAATGCGGAAGCCTCACCCGGCACATCCATCCCTTTCAGCGACACCAGATGCTGACGCTGGAAATACATGGTTTGTTCGGCTAAGGCCGTTGGTTTGCGTGAGCCACTGACGTTGGAGGAGAGGAACTGCTGCATCCAACGCTGCATATCGCGCGGCGTTGAGTAAACGCCACCGCTGCCACTGGCGGCGGTGGTATCACGGCAGGCGCTTGGCCCGGAGGCGGCCACCATCAGGCGTGAGCACTGTTCGGCGCTCGGCGTCAGCGTGGTATCTACCATCCCCAGCGGGCCGGTGATTTTCTCACGCAGCAGGACGTTATAAGGTTTGCCAGCGGCGCGTGACAGCGCATCGGCCAGCAGATC
Source organism: Serratia sp. (in: enterobacteria) (assembly GCF_051654945.1). Taxonomy (GTDB): domain Bacteria; phylum Pseudomonadota; class Gammaproteobacteria; order Enterobacterales; family Enterobacteriaceae; genus Chania. The sequence continues at coordinate 175,186 of NZ_JBOFZA010000085.1, read as the reverse complement.
GTAGGCCAGGTTGGAGTAGGCCGCCCGCACGCCTGGTGGCACGGTAATGGTGGCATGGGCCAGCCACTGCCAGCGCTGTGCCTTGGTCGGCCAGGTAAATACCGAAGTTTTTGGCGGTTTCTTGCCTGGTTGCTCACGCGGCAGGGCGCTGGTGTGCGTGGCCAGGTTCAGCAAGGTAATCGGCTGGCGCGAGTTATAAGCCGGAACCTTAGCCCCTTTAGGGGCATATTTGCGCAGCGGATCGTTGAGTTTGACCTTGCCTTCCGCCGCCATTTTAACCATGACTTCGCTGGTCATCAGCTTGGTGATGGAGGCGATGCGGATCAGGGAGTCTGGCCGTGGGCGCAGGTCATTGCCCGGTTTGGTATCGCCAAAACTGCGGTTAACCACTTGATTATTATCGATAACGACCAACGCCATGCCGGTTGCACCGCTATTGAAGAAGATATGTTCTGCGTACTGATCGACAATCTGCGAAGTGAGTTGTGCATCGGCTGCCTGGCTGGCCAACGGCACAGCACACAGGCCAAGCGCCAGCAATAACGTGGAGAGTGAGGTCTTCAACGGTCATGTTCCATTTTAAAGGGCTACAAGGAAGGCGTAAGTTGTCCGCTAGTGTAATGCGCTACGGCACGATTGGCATGTGGAAAAAGTGGCAATGTTGCACAAATGTAGGGGCGCCGTATGCAGTGCCCCTACAGGGCGAACTGGTTGGAAGCCAGCTGGATATTGTTGCGGCCACTGTTTTTGGCCCGGTATAGCGCGGCGTCGGCGGCACAGATCGCGGAATCGATATCCAGTTTATCCAGCGCGGAAATACCGGCGCTTAACGTGACCTTGGTCGTTTCCTGTGCGTGGAAGCGGTGGGAGATGGTTAATTCCTGTACGCATTGGCGCACCTCTTCAGCCAGATAAGCCGCGTAATCTTCACCAACGTTGGTCAGCAGCACCAAGAACTCTTCCCCGCCGTAACGCACCACGATATCCCGTGAGCGCACCGCATCCCGGATGGTGGCTGCCACCTGGACCAATGCCTGATCGCCCAGGGTGTGACCGTAGCGATCGTTATAGGCCTTGAAGTGGTCGATATCGAGCAGCACGACAAAATGGTGGCCTGAGGTGGGGATCTGCAACTGATTCAGTTTGCTCTCTAGCCCACGGCGGTTATACAGCCCGGTGAGCGGATCGAGCATGCTCAAATCGCTGAACTTATCCCGTTCGTGATACAGGTTGGCAACCAGATGTTGAGTAAACATTTCGCTGCGCTTTAGCAGCAAATGATGTACCGAGAAAGCAATGATCGGCAGCAGAGTGGTGAACAGGATCCGCATGGTGTTATGCATGCCATCCAGCCACAGGATAATCAACGCCGAGGGGACGGCGTGCAGGCAGAAGGCGAGCAGGTTATCCGTCAGCGAGATGGCACTGATAAAGAAAATACTGAACAGGCTGATCAGCAAAAAGCTGTGGTTATCGCTGGCGATCAGCTGGCTCTTGCTAAAGATGTGCGCCGCCCACAGCAGACCAAGGGTGATGGCGAGCAGGTTGAGCCTTTGAACAAAGTGGCGGGGGGAATACAGCGCATAGAGCATTGCCGCCAGGCAAAGCGGTGGAATGCAGAGTAATGGCAAGGTGTATGCCGGAGTCTCTTTAAAAGGGACAAATAAAGTAAAAATGGCAGAGGCTGCATTCATCAACAAGAAAAGAAACAGGGATAAACGCTGTTTGCTGGTTTGTAATTGCTGATAAGAACGCGAGTTCATACGGATCACTCTTTAGGATTGGGTCTGTCGAAAGAAAAGTTGTAGAAAATATCCGAAGAGTCAGTTAAGTATCTGCGGTTAATAATTCTAATAGGTGATTATTAATAAACTATAAATGCTAGGAATTTTCTTATTTGAAATTAACATTTTTCCAGCAGGCTGTCATCCGCGTTCAGCCGGATCCTGAAAAGAGTGCGCGTCCAAAAAAAGTGTTATATGATATTGGTTATCATTATCACTTGGAAGGGTGGGGGTTATCATGTTAGCTGCCATGGTTACCGCTTGTGGATTATGGGGTATCAGTTGGTGCCTGGGGAATCGGCTGGCCAGCGCCTGGGGCGTGTTGCTGCCCTGTGCCCTGATGCCATTTCTGGCGCTGATCGACCTGGACATGATGCAACTGCGTACGCTGATCGTGATTGCCATGCTGGCCACATTAGTGATGCTGTTTAACAGCCGCTGGCGTCATTACCTGCTGCTCCCCTCTTGCATGGCTCTGGCTGGTGGCCTGGCCGCAATCAGCCTGCATTTCAGCTATAGCTGAAACGACAAAATCACGCATTAGCGTGTGGGTGTTTTACAGTGGATTTTTAGGCAGGAACAGCCGGAAGAGAACTCATCAAGTGGTGCGAAGAGAGGGACTTGAACCCTCACGTCCGTAAGAACACTAACACCTGAAGCTAGCGCGTCTACCAATTCCGCCACCTTCGCACAGTTTGATGTGTCTTTGATTGCGATTTATATCACCAGCTTGGTGCGAAGAGAGGGACTTGAACCCTCACGTCCGTAAGAACACTAACACCTGAAGCTAGCGCGTCTACCAATTCCGCCACCTTCGCATTCGATGCTGTGCAATATAAATCATGTGGTTATTTGGTGCGAAGAGAGGGACTTGAACCCTCACGTCCGTAAGGACACTAACACCTGAAGCTAGCGCGTCTACCAATTCCGCCACCTTCGCTCACCAGATACGCTACCGAAGTAACGCTACCACGGAGGCGAATTCTAGAGATTTTGCTGGGTACGTCAATAGTTATTTACCTGTTTAGCGGCGTTTGCTGGAAAAAACGGCATATCAGTGGTTTTTATGTTGCTCGAACAAGGTAATCAGCCAATCAATCAATACCCTGACGCGTGGTGCGAGGAAACGGCCCGGTGGGTACATGATATAGATCGGCATTGGCGGCGGCGGCGTATCAGCCAGCACTTCCACCAGTTCACCGCTCTCCAGCCAGGGGGCGAGCGTATAACGCGCCGCCTGGATCAGCCCCAAGCCAGCGCGACAGGCACTAGTATAGGCATCGGCTCCGCTGACGCTCAATCTGCTTGGCAGTTCGCGCAGTGACAAATCGCCATTACGGCAAAACTCTAGCGGGTAATTGCGGTTGTTAATCAGCGAGAAATACCCCACCGCCCGATGGTGTTGCAGATCGTCTGGCGACTGCGGGATGCCAAATGCTTGCAGATAGCCAGGAGAGGCGCAGGTGAGCTGTGGCAGCAAGGCTATTCTGCGTGCTACCAGCGTATCGTCTTCGGTCTGCCAGGCGCGCAGCACGCAATCCACGCCTTCGCGTAGCAGATCGACATGCGTGTCGTTGGCCCCCAACGCAATTTCTATCTCTGGATAACGCTGATAGAACTCATCCAGCGCCGGGATGACGATTTCCCGCGCCAGCGAATGGGGCATATCGATCCGCACCTTACCGGCGGGTTGCAGCTTGTGGTGGTTGAACAGCGTATCTGCTTCTTCCAAAGCATCCAGCAGGTGCAGACAGCGTTGGTAGTACAGCGTCCCTTCAGCAGTGACCTGGACCTGGCGAGTGGTGCGCACCAATAATCTGACGCCAAGCCGTTGCTCCAGGCGTTTGAGCACGTTGCTCACCGTGGCGCGAGGCAGTTGCAACCGTTCGGCCGCGCGGCTGAAGCTGCCCAGCTCCACGATCCGGGTAAATATCCGCATTGCCTGAACCTGATCCATTTTGCCGCCCGTATTGTTGGTGATTTATGAACAGTGATGTGCAATCTGCATTATTTATCTTTGTGGCATAAACAACCAGACTTTGTTTCGACATCCATGTTCAACAAGGATCACACAATGCAACAGCGCAAATTAGGTACTAACGGCCCTCTAGTCTCTGCCCTGGGTTTAGGTTGCATGGGGATGAGTGATTTCTACTCCACCGGTCATGATGAGCAGGAAGCGATCGCCACCCTACATCGGGCGTTGGAGTTGGGGGTGACCATGCTGGATACCGCAGATATGTATGGCCCACACACCAACGAACAGCTGGTTGGCAAGGCGATCAAAGGCAAGCGCGACCAGGTGTTTCTGGCCACCAAGTTCGGTATTGTGCGCGATCCGGCGGATCCCACTGCACGGGGCGTGAGCAGTAAACCGGACTATATCCGTCGTTCGGTAGAAGGCAGCTTGCAACGGCTGGGTGTAGAAACCATCGATCTTTACTACCAGCATCGTGTCGACCCTACGGTGCCAATCGAAGAGGTGGTTGGCACCCTGGCGGAACTGATTACCGAGGGTAAGATCCGCCATATCGGCCTGAGTGAAGCCTCTGTAGACACCGTAGAGCGCGCCCATAAGGTGCATCCGATCACCGCGTTGCAGACCGAGTATTCTCTGTGGAGCAGGGATGCCGAGCAGGGGCAACTGGCGGTTTGCCAACGTTTGGGGATTGGTTTTGTGGCTTACAGCCCGCTAGGGCGCGGTTTCCTGACCGGAGCGATCCAGCGTCTCGAGGATTTGGCGGCAGATGATTTCCGCCGTGACAACCCGCGTTTTCAGGGGGAGAACTTCGCCCGCAACCTGGAACTGGTCGCCAAGGTCAGCGAACTGGCCAGGCAAAAAGGCGTTGCTCCGTCGCAGTTGGCGTTGGCCTGGGTGATGGCGCAGGATGAGCATATCGTCCCTATTCCTGGTACCAAGCGTCGGCGTTATCTGGAAGAGAACGTGGCGGCAGCGGAGATTACGCTGACGGAACAGGAACTGGCGGCGATCGAGGCGGTATTCCCGCTGGCTGATGTATCCGGTGCGCGTTATACCCCGGTGGGGATGGAGCTTGTTAACGGCTGATGATGGGGGCAACAGTGAGGAGATTTCCCCCTAACCTGAGTGGTAAGGGGGAATGCAGGTCAGTTATCTTTTCTTCTTCGCATCGCGTGGCTGGCGGGCTACGGTGGCTTTATACACCTTGAAGCGGCCGTTTTGCGCCAATACTTCATGGCTGCCGAAAGTGGCATCCAGAATATCCGGATAAGGCAGGAAGGCGTTGGCGACGATACGCAGTTGGCCACCGATTGGCAGGTGTTTTAACGCCCCACGGATCAGCGTTTCTGCGGCGGTCAGGCTGGTGGCCAGGCCGTCGTGGAACGGTGGGTTGGAGATGATCAGGTCAAAACGGCCAGTAATATCGGAGTAGACGTTACTGACGATCACTTCCCCTTCAATACCGTTGGCAGCCAATGTTGCCCGGCTGGATTCTACGGCAGCGGCGTTGACGTCGCTGAGGGTCAGCTTCATTTTCGGCGACAGCCTGGACAGCACCGAGGCCATCACACCAGCGCCACAACCCACGTCCAGCACTTTGCCTTTCATGTGTTTTTCCAGCGTGGAGAGCAGCAGTGAACTGCCAACGTCCAGGCCGTCACGGCTGAACACGCCCGGTAGCGTCTTCACTTCCAGATCGTGCAACGGGTAGCTTTCCCACCAGTCGGCCAGATCAAACTGGGTCTGTACATCGATGCGGCCATGATACAAGCCACAACGGCGAGCACTGTCGATCTTGGCCAGCGTGGCGTGGCCTTCCAGAGTTTGTTCCGCGCTGCGTACGCCGCTGCGGTTTTCACCGACGACAAAAATTTCTGCGCCAACCGGCAGCAGGGCCAGGATATTGCACAGTTGGAACTGCGCCTCCTGCTTGCTCTTCGGCCAGTAATACACCAGCGTATCGCACTCGGCGACGAACGCAGGATCGACCGTCAGGCCAAACTGGGCATTCTCTCCCATCGTCCGGTTCAGTAACTGCCAGTGATGGTATTGCTGGGTGTGGACACGCACGTCCGCGGCCTCGAATTGGGCCGGCAGGGTATCCTGCACATCGCCGGCAAACAGCACGCGGCGTTCAATAAATTCATCACTGTGGCGCAGCATGACTTCACTGGCGGGGGTTAATGCAGACATCAGTTTTCGGCTCCTCAAGATTTAGCCGTGGATTATAGAGGTTTGTGGCGAGATGTTCGACGCTTTATTGGCGCAGGCCTTGTGGGTTTGTTAGCATAGCGCGGCATAGGGCAGGTCGGGCGCGCAACACACGGGGATTGGCATGGCATCAAAACGCGACTGGTTGTTACAGCAACTGGGGATCACGCAGTGGACATTACGCCGCCCTGGCGCGTTGCAGGGGGAGGTGGCGGTAAGCGTGCCCCCGAACGTACGCTTGCTGGTGGTAGCGCAGGCATTGCCAGACCAGCACGACCCGCTGTTTTGTGACGTGCTGCGCAGCCTGGGGCTGACACCGGCACAAACCTATGGCCTGACACCGGATCAGGTAGCGATGCTGCCGCAAGATACCGAGTGCAACAGTTGGCGGTTGGGCGTCACGGAGCCGCTCGCGGTAGCCGGCGCACAGCTACATAGCCCGGCGCTGGCCGAGCTTTCTCAAGATGCGGGTGCGAAACGCGCACTCTGGCAGCAGATTTGTCACCATGAACAGCATTTCTACCCTGACAGCGGCCGATCTGGCCACAGCCTTCAAGATTGAACAAGCCAGCCACGCATTTCCCTGGACGGAGGCGACACTAGCCAGCAACCAGGGCGAGCGTTACCTTAACCTGAAACTGGAAGCCGATGGGCAGATGGCGGGTTTTGCCATCACCCAGATTGTGCTGGATGAAGCCACGTTGTTTAACATCGCCATCCATCCTGACTGGCAGCGCCGGGGGTTTGGCCGTACGCTGCTGACTGCCGTGATCGAGCAGTTGGAAACGCGCGGTGTTGTCACTTTATGGCTGGAAGTTCGTGCTTCAAATAGCGGTGCGATAGCCCTCTACGAAGACCTTGGCTTCAACGAGGTCACGGTACGCCGTAACTATTACCCCGCAGCCAATGGCCGCGAAGATGCCATCGTAATGGCGCTACCGCTGGGGTAATGGTCCATCGTCTCTGAATTGCAGCGGGTTCGTTGCGATCGTCAATCAGAAACAACTCTTGTATTGTTTTTATCAAAATTAACAACCCTAAAGCTGTTTTTTACGATATTTACAACCTTGGTGTTGTTTTCTGTCGTGATAACAACCCTAAAGTTGTTTTTATCGTCATGTGCCACTACTCTGTTGTTAATTTGAACAATTGCAAACGCAGCGTTATGTTTATCGTGTTGGCAAGAGCAAATTTGCCAGGAGCATTGATCTGCCACCCATTGGCCGCTGGGGATATCCCTGACTGGGCGTTAGCATCTCGCGGAGAATTAGTGCCTGTTCAGCTAGATATCGCTGCCGATAGGCGAAAATTCTCGCTTGCAGGGGTTCAGATGAAGTTTTCTTCACTGCGCGATAATGGGCGTTTTGCGATTTCAGCCAACGTGGGAGCGGATAGTTGGATCATCAAGACACCTTCTATCATCCATCCTTACGTGCCTGCGAATGAGTACACGACGATGAGATTGGCCGAGGCAATTGGGGTCACAATTCCAGACATTGAGCTAGTACCGTTGAATCAACTGGATCATTTGCCGGATATTCAACTAGCGGATGAAGCTTATGCCTATGCCATCCGTCGTTTCGACCGCAGCGAGAGAGGCAGGGTACATGCAGAGGATTTTGCACAAGTCTTTGGGGTTTACGCCCATGAGAAATATATCGGGAAAAATTACGATCAAATCGCCGTTTATCTTGATACATTGAGCAGCGAACCCTTGGCAGATGTCCAGCAAATGGCGCGTCGGCTGCTGGCGAATATTCTGTTGGCAAATGGTGACGCCCATCTTAAAAATTGGTCCGTGATTTACCCGGATCAGCGCAATGCTCGTCTTTCTCCTGCCTATGACATAGTCACTACGTTGGCCTACATCCCTGGGGAAACTGCCGCCGCGTTGAATATGGCAAAGCAGAAGCTGTGGGCGGCAATGACGTTGCAAACGTTTGAACTTTGGGCTGAACGTATTGATGTGCCCTGGTCTGCAATTCGAGTGCACTTACTGGATGCGTTGGAAAAAGCACGCGATCTTTGGCCTGCAATGTTGGCTGAGTTGCCGATGGCGGACAAGCATAAGGCGATACTGCGGCAGCACTGGGCAACTCTTGGTGAGGATTTCCGCATCCCATAACGCCAATTATCTTGTACCGAAGAAACCATTGATTGTCACCGGTTGGCAAATCAGCGAAAATACTCGGCTACTATCTTTTTATTACCGCTTTGCCTGGCGCCACGATCGGCGCGTTGTGATGATGAGCAGGGCGGACTAACCATAGAAACGTGAAAAACATGTCTCCTAGTGAATTCGCCCGCGAAGTTGCGAAAAGAAGAACTTTCGCCATTATCTCGCACCCCGATGCGGGTAAAACCACCATCACCGAGAAGGTGCTGCTATTCGGACACGCCATCCAGACCGCCGGTACGGTAAAAGGCCGTGGCTCTAACCAGCACGCCAAATCCGACTGGATGGAAATGGAAAAACAGCGTGGTATCTCGATCACCACCTCGGTGATGCAGTTCCCGTATCGCGAGTGTCTGGTTAACCTGCTGGATACCCCGGGGCACGAAGACTTCTCCGAAGATACCTACCGTACTCTGACGGCGGTGGACTGCTGTCTGATGGTGATCGACGCCGCCAAAGGCGTTGAAGATCGTACCCGTAAGCTGATGGAAGTTACCCGCCTGCGTGATACGCCGATCCTGACCTTTATGAACAAACTCGACCGCGATATCCGCGATCCGATGGAAGTGATGGATGAAGTTGAGCGCGAACTGAAAATCGCCTGCTCGCCAATCACCTGGCCGATCGGCTGCGGCAAGCTGTTCAAAGGGGTTTACCATCTCTATAAAGATGAAACCTATCTGTACCAGACCGGTAAAGGCCACACCATTCAGGAAGTGCGCATCGTTAAAGGGTTGAACAACCCGGATCTGGATGCTGCCGTAGGTGAAGATCTGGCCGCCCAGTTGCGTGATGAACTGGAGCTGGTGCAAGGGGCTTCCCATGAGTTTGAGCAGGAAGCCTTCCTGGCGGGCGAACTGACCCCGGTGTTCTTCGGTACCGCTCTGGGTAACTTCGGCGTTGACCATATGCTTGATGGGCTGGTGGCCTGGGCGCCTGCGCCAATGCCGCGTAAAACCGATACCCGTGAAGTGGTTGCCGCAGAAGAGAAATTTACCGGCTTTGTGTTCAAGATCCAGGCCAACATGGATCCTAAACACCGTGACCGCGTGGCGTTTATGCGCGTGGTGTCTGGCCGCTATGAGAAAGGCATGAAGCTGCGCCAGGTCCGTACCGGCAAAGACGTGGTGATCTCTGATGCACTGACCTTTATGGCCGGTGACCGCTCGCACGTTGAAGAAGCCTACCCTGGCGACATCATTGGTTTACATAACCACGGCACCATTCAGATTGGCGATACCTTCACCCAGGGTGAGGATATGAAGTTCACCGGTATTCCGAACTTTGCGCCAGAGCTGTTCCGTCGTATCCGTCTGCGCGATCCGCTGAAGCAGAAACAACTGCTGAAAGGGCTGGTCCAGCTTTCGGAAGAGGGCGCGGTACAGGTGTTCCGGCCGATTGCCAACAACGACCTGATCGTGGGTGCGGTGGGCGTGCTGCAGTTCGACGTGGTAGTTGCCCGCCTGAAAAGCGAATACAACGTGGAAGCGCTGTATGAGTCAGTCAACGTCTCCACTGCCCGCTGGGTCGAGTGTGACGATGTGAAGAAATTCGAAGAGTTCAAGCGTAAGAGCGAGCTGAACCTGGCGCTGGACGGCGGCAACAACCTGTCGTATATCGCGCCAACCATGGTTAACCTCAACCTGACGCAGGAACGCTACCCTGAAGTGGTGTTCCGCAAAACCCGCGAGCACTAATCACGTCAACAGGGCCCCTCACCCTAACCCTCTCCCACAGGGAGAGGGGACCGAATGTGCTACACATTAACTCCTGCATCTGACCGAAACTCTGGACTAGCCCCCTCTCCCTCAAACAAATGCTCATGGCGTTCCCAGTCTGTACCGCGGGAGAGGGCTGGGGTGAGAGGATCTGGCTAATCTCTCCTAACGGATGAGCGGAAAATGCCGCTCATCCTGCTAATTATTAAACCCCCCTCACTAATCCTTTGGCTCGAACCGAACAACATTTTTCGCGATCTGACGGCAAATTTTCTCTGATGGTCTATATTTATCAGGGTGCATCGCGACATCTGAGCGTAAAACACTGTTGTAGGCACATAATTTAGAGAGTTATTCGGTAGTGTTGCCGATCGGAGACAGTCCTATCTTAGCAATATCAATAAGATAGTGATGAGGATCCCAAATTGGTCACTGAATGTCTCCAATAGACGACAGTTTTAAGCTTAATTGTTACTCGATTGTTTTGTTGTTGTTGATTTTTAACGTTGTTTTTAACTTGGCACGGGCATTGCAGAGTATTAATCGTAACGTTAATCGTAGTGCAATAGTCCGGTCGTGAACGTTGATTGTATAGATTTCGTGAAGTATTCATTTGAGTTAGCCGCACTCTAGCGGCACAAGAGCCCACCAGCAGTTTGGGGTTCTACAACAAGAAGGAAGAGATCGATGAAAAATACCAAGTTTGCACATTCGCTGATGGCAGTCGTTTTGGGTTCGGTATTGGTTAGTGGTTCGGCCCTGGCTGAAGAGACCATGATGAACAAAGCATCCGGCGTCGTTGATAGTACTGGTGCCAAAATCGATAGCTCCATGAAAAAAGTCGACAACTACATGGATGACAGCGCCATAACGGCTAAAGTTAAAAGTGCGCTGGTTGACGAGAAAGCCATCAAAAGTACCGACATCTCGGTGAAAACCGAAAAAGGTGTGGTTATGCTGAGCGGTTTTGTCGCCACACAGGCTCAGGCCGAGCAAGCGGTTGAAGTCGCAGGCCGAGTTGAAGGGGTTAAATCCGTCAGCGACAAACTGCACGTGAAAGATGAGGCGACCCAATCGGTGAAATCTTATGCCGGTGACACCGCCACAACCAGCGAGCTGAAAGCCAAACTGTTGGCCGATGACATCGTACCTTCACGCAACGTGAAAGTGGAAACCACCGATGGTGTGGTGCAGCTTTCCGGTGAGGTGAAAACCCAGGCGCAGTCTGACCGTGCCGAGAGTATTGCCAAAGCCATTGATGGCGTGAAAAGCGTCAAGAACGATCTGGCAGTTAAACCGTAATCGTCAGTAACAGCAAGCTACGACTCCCAGGCCAAGGCCTGGGAGGTATCACCAGAAAGAGAATAAACCGCAGTTTTATGCCGCACCCAACCAGGGGCGAGCCGAACGCGAAATTTTTTATCATCTTGGTAAGGAGAGGCTTATGTTTCGATGGGGCATTATATTTTTAGTTATTGCATTGATCGCCGCAGCACTGGGTTTTGGTTCGTTGGCAGGTACTGCTGCCTGGGCCGCCAAAATAGTCTTCGTAGTGGGGATCATTCTGTTCCTGGTCAGCCTGTTTACCGGCCGTCGGCGCCCTTAGCATTTTTAAACTGTAACAAAGCTTAATTCCTTTCCTCAACGCCAGGAGGCAGGTCATGAACAGCGACATCATTGTTGGCCGTTGGAAACAGCTGAAAGGCCAGGTATGGCAGGCATGGGCGGAGTTTTCCGGCAATGACGGCCTGTGGCTGGCAGGGAGCAATGACTGCCTCTCTGGCGTATTACAAGAAGATTACGGAAGAGAGCAAGAAGAGGTATCCTCGGGAAAACGGCCACATTGAGGATACGGGGTTGGGATACAGAATACCCATCACGCTCGGCAATATTGAACCCCTGGCGTATAAACCATACCGGCCCGGTAAAATGGCGCTGGTGTGCGAGGGCGGCGGACAGCGCGGTATCTTTACCGCAGGCGTGCTGGATGAATTCCAGCGTGCCCGCTTTAACCCTTTTGATCTGATGATCGGCACCTCTGCCGGAGCGCAGAACCTCTCGGCCTTTATTTGCGGCCAGATGGGCTACGCGCGGCGGGTGATCACCCGCTACACCACCTCTGCCAATTTCTTTAACCCGCTGCGCTTTGTGCGCGGGGGACATCTTATCGATCTCGATTGGTTACTGGATATCACTTCACAACAGCTGCCGCTGGCCTTTGACGTAGCGGAACAGCAGTTGGGCAATGGCCGTGAATTTTTGATGTGTGCCTGCCGCAGCGATGACTTTGCACCGGTTTATCTGCCTGCTGCACGGGATAATTGGTTACCGGCCATCAAGGCTTCCAGTGCCATTCCTGGCTTTTACCGCATGGGCGTAGAGCTTGACGGCATCAGCTATCAGGACGGCGGCATCAGCGATGCCATCCCGGTGGAAGAGGCCTATCGCCGTGGGGCGGATACCATCGTGGTGATCCGCACCGTGCCTTCACAGATGGTCTACACGCCAAAGTGGATGAAGCGCATGGAACACTGGTTGGGTGAAAGCAGCCTGCAACAAATGGTGCGGGTGTTGCAGCACCATGAGCAGAGTTATTTGCGCATCCAGCAATTTATTGAAAAGCCGCCTGGCAAACTGCGCATCTTTGAGATATTCCCGCCTAAGCCGCTGGCGAGTAACGCACTCGGCAGCCGTTTGCCTGCGCTGAATCGCGATTATCATCTGGGGCGTCGCTGTGGGCGCTATTTCCTGGCGACAGTTGGCCACTGGCTGCTGGAGCAGGAAAAAATGGATGGTATGCAGGTGAAAAAATCACTCTCGCGTCGTCTGATCCAGCCGGAGAATGTGCGGATGCCTTCGCCGATTATCACCGATGTGGTCAACCCATTGAGCCATATCGTGCAGCCTGACACACCGCGAAACACGCCAAAAATCATCCTGCCAGGTGAGATCCCTCCGGGTGACGGAGAGGCGCTGTGAGTTACGCCTTTACCGATACCCATTGCCACTTTGATTTCCCTCCTTTTAGCGGTGATGAGGCTGAAAGTCTGACACTGGCTGCCCAAGCCGGGGTGCAGCAAATTATTGTGCCCGCGGTAACCGCCGATCGCTTTGTGCGTATTCTCAAACTGGCGCGTGAACATACTCCGCTGTTTGCCGCGCTGGGGCTGCACCCGCTGTATATTGCCCAGCACCATGATGAACAGTTGGCGCAACTGACCGCTTTCCTGGCCAGCAGGCCGCCGAAACTGGTGGCGGTGGGGGAGATTGGTTTGGATCTGTATATGGATGAGCCGCAGTTTGAGCGCCAGCAGGCGCTGCTCAAGGCGCAGCTTAAGCTGGCAAGGCAGTATGATCTGCCGGTGATCCTACATTCCCGCCGCAGCCACGATCAGTTGGCCGCCGCATTACGCCGTAACGAGGTGCCGCGCCGTGGCGTAGTGCACGGCTTTGCGGGTAGCCTGGCTCAGGCGCAGGCCTTTATACGTCTGGGTTATTACATTGGCGTGGGGGGAACGATCAGCTACGAGCGGGCGCAGAAGACTCGTCAGGTGATGGCGCAACTGCCGTTGACTGCGCTATTGCTGGAAACCGATGCGCCGGACATGCCATTGGCAGGTTATCAAGGGCAGCCAAATCGGCCAGAACGGGCTGCAGAGGTGTTTCAGATACTTTGCCAGCTGCGGCCTGAACCTGCCGATGAAATTGCCGCGCAGCTTCAACAAAATACCCAATCTCTGTTTGCAGTCCCGCCACCCTTCTCGGATTTAATGTGATTTAAATCACATTAATGGGTTTTAAGTTGCGTTCAGTTGTATATATTTGTGACATGCAACGAGTCTCATCTCACCTCGCTCAGTATAATTGCGTCCCATTATCGCCCTTGGACAACCCGCCTTATCCAGCCGGCCGGGGGCATTTCTTTTCTGCAACAGGGACATACTCGTATGCAACTCTTCATGAGCCTGGTCGGTATGGTGGTGTTGATCGCCATTGCTGTGCTGCTTTCCAGCAACCGACGCGCTATTAAACTGCGTACCGTACTCGGCGCGTTTATCATCCAGATTGGCATTGGCGCGCTGGTGCTGTATGTCCCGGTAGGGCGGCGTATTCTTGGCGGCATGTCGGAAGGGGTCGCCAACGTTATCGCCTATGGTAATGAAGGTATCTCGTTCATCTTTGGCGGTCTGGTTTCCGACAAGATGTTTGAAGTGTTCGGCGGCGGCGGCTTTGTCTTCGCACTGCGCGTGCTGCCGGTGATCGTGTTTTTCTCCTCACTGATTGCGGTGCTCTACTATCTGGGCATCATGCAGATCGTGATCAAGATCCTCGGTGGCGGTTTGCAGAAACTGTTGGGCACCTCGCGTACAGAATCCATGTCGGCCACGGCCAATATTTTTGTTGGTCAGACCGAAGCGCCGCTGGTGGTGCGTCCTTATATCGCCACCATGACCCAGTCTGAACTGTTTGCCGTGATGTGCGGGGGCCTGGCTTCGGTCGCCGGTTCCGTGCTGGCGGGCTACGCTCAGATGGGTGTGCCGTTGGAATACTTGATTGCCGCTTCCTTTATGGCCGCGCCGGGCGGGCTGTTGTTCGCCAAGCTGATGGTGCCGGAAACCGAGAATACCCAGGACCGAGCCGATGCGATGAAGCTCATCGCCGAGGAAGATCGTCCGGCCAACGTCATCGATGCCGCCGCTTCCGGCGCTGCATCCGGTATGCAATTGGCGTTAAATGTCGGGGCGATGCTGTTGGCCTTTATCGCGCTAATCGCGCTGCTGAACGGCATTCTTGGCGGTATTGGTGGCTGGTTCGATTACCCGCAACTGTCGCTGGAACTGATCCTGGGTTGGGTGTTCTCACCAATTGCCTTCCTGATCGGTGTGCCTTGGAGTGAAGCGATGGTGGCCGGTTCGTTTATCGGCCAGAAGGTGATCGTTAACGAATTTGTCGCCTACATGAACTTTGGTGCTTACCTGCGTCCTGATGATGTGGTGGCCGCTGAAGGGCTACAGGTGCTGTCACAACACACCAAGGCAATCATCTCCTTTGCGCTGTGCGGATTTGCCAACCTGTCTTCCGTGGCGATCCTGCTGGGCGGGCTGGGTAGCATGGCACCAAACCGCCGTCACGACATTGCCCGTTTCGGTTTGAAAGCGGTGACCGCCGGTACCTTGTCCAACCTGATGAGCGCCACCATCGCCGGCTTCTTCCTGGCGTTGTAAGCTATACTTGGCACCAACAATCAGGCTTTTAAAGTGCCTTGGCACTGATGCTGAATTCGTAGGGGCGCTGCATGCTGCGCCCGCTACTTTTTGAGTCTGGTTGCCTGCAAAACGGGCATTCGCCTGATGACTTCCGTCTCTTTAGTGATTATGTGAACAATATCGCGTTATTTTGTGATGATCTTCACATATAATTCAGTCCTGTTACAGTGCTATCGTGTGTAGTGTGAATCAGAACACAAATATGCCAGACTGACCGTGTTCAAATAGGTTCGTCGGCTATTCAATATCGAAGGGCTATGTGCGGTGAGAAGGATCTCAGTTGCTGGCGTGGGAACATCATCCTGCGCGCTATCTTCAAGGAACCAAGTCCGCTCGCCAACATCAGATTGCTCAGTTGGAGAGTTTTATGACCGAATTAACCGCAGCAGCGCAACGCGCGCTGAACCTGATGGATTTAACCACGCTGAACGAAGATGACACCGACGAGAAAGTGATCGCGTTGTGTCGTCAGGCGAACAGCCCGGCAGGCCATACTGCCGCCATCTGTATCTATCCGCGTTTTATCCCGATTGCCCGCAAAACGCTGCGTGAGCAGGGCACGCCGGATATTCGTATCGCCACCGTCACCAACTTCCCACATGGCAATGATGATATCGACATCGCCGTGGCGGAAACCCGTGCGGCCATCGCCTACGGTGCCGATGAAGTTGACGTGGTCTTCCCTTACCGTGCATTGATGGCCGGTAACGAAAGCGTGGGTTTTGAGCTGGTCAAACAGTGCAAGCAGGCCTGTGCCGCTGCCAACGTGCTGCTGAAAGTGATCATCGAAACCGGTGAGCTGAAGCAGGCGGAACTGATCCGTAAAGCCTCCGAGATCTCCATCAAGGCCGGGGCTGACTTTATCAAAACGTCTACTGGCAAGGTGCCGGTCAACGCCACGCTGGAAAGCGCTGAGCTGATGATGACCGTGATCCGCGATATGGGCGTCGGCAAAACCGTTGGCTTCAAGCCAGCCGGTGGTGTGCGTACCGCAGAAGATGCTCAACAGTATCTGCAACTGGCTGAACGTCTGCTGGGGGAAGGCTGGGCCGATGCTCGCCACTTCCGCTTTGGCGCGTCAAGCCTGTTGGCCAGCCTGCTGACTACGCTGGGGCATAGCACCCAAGCGGCGGGCAACGGTTACTGATTTTCTCTCACGTCTGGTTGCGTTGGGCCTGCCAAGCGGCCCCGTTAACGCGGCGCACAGACGTATCGAATCACGATTTATCCAAAACAGGGGGCTACTTTGTTCCTGGCACAAGAAATTATCCGTAAAAAACGTGACGGGCAACCGTTGAGCGAAGCCGAAATCCGCTTCTTCATTAATGGCATTCGTGACAACGTGGTGTCGGAAGGGCAGATTGCCGCGCTGGCGATGACCATCTATTTCCACGACATGACCATGCCAGAGCGCGTAGCGCTGACCATGGCAATGCGTGATTCCGGCACGGTGCTGGACTGGAAAAGCCTGTCACTGAACGGCCCGATTGTCGATAAACACTCCACCGGCGGCGTGGGTGACGTTACTTCGCTGATGCTTGGCCCGATGGTGGCAGCCTGTGGCGGCTATGTGCCGATGATCTCAGGCCGTGGCCTGGGCCACACCGGTGGTACGTTGGACAAGCTGGAAGCGATCCCTGGTTTTGATATCTTCCCAGACGACAACGCATTCCGTAAAATTATCAAAGAGGTGGGCGTAGCGATTATCGGCCAGACCAGCTCACTGGCTCCGGCGGACAAGCGTTTTTATGCCACGCGCGATATCACCGCGACCGTCGACTCCATCCCGCTGATCACCGGCTCTATACTGGCGAAGAAACTGGCCGAAGGGCTGGATGCGCTGGTTATGGACGTGAAAGTCGGTAGCGGTGCCTTTATGCCGACTTACCAGCTTTCTGCCGATCTGGCACAGGCGATCGTGGGCGTGGCCAACGGTGCTGGTTGCAAAACTACCGCGCTGCTGACCGATATGAACCAGGTGCTGGCTTCCAGCGCGGGTAATGCGGTCGAAGTGCGCGAAGCGGTACGTTTCCTGACTGGCGAATATCGCAATCCGCGTCTGCTGGAAGTGACCATGGCGCTGAGCGTGGAAATGTTGCTGTCCGGCGGCCTGGCTACCGATGATGCTGATGCGCGTGCCAAACTGCAAACGGTGCTGGATAACGGTAAAGCGGCGGAAATCTTTGGCCGCATGGTTGCAGCACAGAAAGGCCCAAGCGACTTTATGGAGCGTTATGACAGCTATCTGCCAGCCGCGACGCTAACCAAGCCGGTTTATGCCGAAAAACCAGGTATCATTACTGCCATGGATACCCGTGCACTGGGTATGGCGGTGGTGTCACTGGGTGGTGGCCGTCGTCGTGCGACCGACAGCATTGACTACAGCGTTGGTCTGACCGACATGGCTCGTCTGGGCGACACTGTCGATACCCAGCGCCCGTTGGCGATGATCCATGCCAACGACGAAGAAAGCTGGCAGCAGGCGGCAGATGCGGTACGTGAAGCGATGACCTTGGGCGATAAAGCGCCAGAAGTCACGCCGGTGGTGTACAAACGCATCACGCAATAACCTCTGTCTACAGAATCAGGAGTGGCAGCGGCCTTTTCGCTGCCGACCTCAGCGTGAATACGCAGGAGAGTATGATGAAACGTACATTTATTATGGTATTAGACTCATTCGGCATTGGCGCGAGTGAAGATGCCAAAAGCTTTGGTGATGAAGGTTCGGATACGCTTGGCCATATTGCTGCTGCCTGCGCGCGCGGCGAAGCCAACGTGGGCCGTAGCGGTCCGCTGACCCTGCCAAACCTGAGCCGTCTGGGCCTGGGCAAAGCGGCGGAAGAATCCACCGGCAAGTTCCCGCAAGGGCTGGATAAAGACGCTGAAATCATCGGGGCTTATGGCCATGCCAGCGAGCTTTCCTCCGGTAAAGATACCCCGTCAGGCCACTGGGAAATTGCCGGTGTGCCGGTATTGTTCGACTGGGGCTACTTCTCGGACGAGCACAACAGCTTCCCGCAGGAACTGCTGGATAAGCTGGTAGCGCGTGCCAACCTGCCGGGTTACCTTGGTAACTGCCACTCCTCCGGTACTGTGATCCTGGATCAACTGGGCGAAGAGCACATGAAGACCGGCAAGCCGATTTTCTACACCTCTGCGGATTCGGTATTCCAGATCGCCTGTCACGAAGAGACTTTCGGCCTGGATCGTCTGTACGAGCTGTGTGAGATCGCACGTGAAGAACTGACCGAAGGCGGCTACAACATCGGCCGTGTGATTGCCCGTCCGTTCCTGGGTAACAAGCCTGGTGAGTTCCAACGTACCGGCAACCGTCACGACCTGGCCGTTGAGCCACCGGCTCCTACCGTGCTGAAAAAGCTGGTGGATGAGAAGGGGGGTGAAGTGGTTTCCATCGGTAAGATTGCCGATATCTATGCCAACGTCGGTATCACCCAGAAGGTGAAAGCCACCGGGATCGACGCGCTGTTCGACGCCACCCTGGTCGAGATGGAAAAAGCCGGTGACAACACCATCGTGTTCACCAACTTCGTTGATTTCGACTCTTCTTACGGCCACCGCCGTGACGTGGCAGGTTATGCCGCTGCGCTGGAGTTGTTCGACCGCCGTCTGCCAGAGCTGCTGAAGCTGGTGAAAGGGGATGACATCATCATCTTCACCGCTGACCACGGCTGTGACCCAACCTGGCCTGGCACCGACCACACCCGCGAGCATATCCCGGTCCTGGTCTATGGCCCGAAAGTCAAACCAGGTTCGCTGGGGCATCGTGAAACCTTCGCCGACATCGGCCAGACCGTCGCCAGCTATTTTGGCCTGTCGCCGATGGATTACGGCAAATCCATGCTTTAATACGCCTTTTAATGACGCTGGCCTGCACGCCAGCGTCTTTTTTTACCTGAATTGAGGGAAGTGATTATGGCTACGCCACATATTAATGCTGAGATGGGTGATTTCGCTGATGTCGTTCTGATGCCAGGGGATCCGCTGCGGGCAAAATTCATCGCAGAGACCTTCCTGGAAGGCGCGGTAGAAGTGAACAACGTGCGTGGCATGTTGGGTTTCACCGGTACCTATAAAGGTCGTAAAATCTCGGTGATGGGCCATGGTATGGGGATCCCATCCTGCTCCATCTATGCGCGTGAACTGATTGCCGAGTTCGGCGTGAAGAAAATCATCCGTGTCGGTTCTTGTGGCGCGGTGCGTGACGACGTCAAATTGCGTGACGTGGTGATCGGTATGGGCGCTTGCACCGATTCTCAGGTTAACCGCATGCGTTTCAAAGGCCACGACTACGCGGCGATTGCGGATTTTGACATGGTGCGTAACGCGGTAGACGCTGCGGCAGCGCAGGGCATCCCGGCGCGCGTAGGTAACATCTTCTCCGCCGACCTGTTCTACACGCCAGATCCAGATATGTTCCAGGTGATGAAGAAGTACGGCATCCTGGGCGTAGAGATGGAAGCGGCAGGCATCTACGGCGTGGCCGCAGAGCTGTATGAAGAGTTCGGTTGCACGGCGTTGACCATCTGCACCGTTTCCGACCATATCCTGCGTCACGAGCAGACCACCGCTGCCGAGCGTCAGACCACCTTTAACGAGATGATCGTTATCGCGCTGGAATCTGTCCTGCTGGGCGACAAAGCGTAATAACCTCGCGGGCGCAGCATGCTGCGCCCCCTATTTATCTATTCACTCTGACAGCCATCTGCCTCGCCAATCCTTTACCTTTCCGTTAATTAGCGCTAATACTCTATTCATTACTCTATTCACGGATCTATTCACCGATGAGCAATGTAGAGCAAATTTTGCGTAATGGCCCTGCTCCGTCCTACCAACTGACTGGCGCGTTGGGCATTAGCCAACCCACGCTATCGCGACGTCTCCGCGATTTGGCGGGGATAGTGCTGACCATCGGTAGAGGCCGTGCCACGCGCTATGCTCTCAGACGTGAGGTAGGAGGCGATTCGCACTTCCCACTGTATCAAATCGATAAGTTGGGTAAGGCGCATCTGTTTGCCACGCTCTATCCAATCTATCCGGCTGACAACTGCGCGGTGCTCAATGAGCAGAGCGGCGAGTGGCACCTGTTCGATGGTTTACCCTGGTATCTGAACGATCTGCGTCCGATAGGTTTTCTTGGCCGAGCCTGGGGGAAAGCCGTTGCGCGACAGCTTAGGTTGCCGGAAGACGTCCAGCAATGGGATGAGGAGCAGCGTCTGTTGGCGCTGTGTCACTATGGCGAGGATATGAGTGGCGATCTGTTGCCGGGGGCAGAGAGTTATCAGCGCTGGGTTACGAGCGCGGCCGCAATTCCGGTGCCGATGGCTGACAAAGCCAAGTATTACGCTACGCTGGCTGCACGTGCTCTAGCCGGGGAACTGGTTGGTTCTTCTGCAGGTGGCGAGCAGCCCAAGTTTACGACCTATGCTGAACTGGCAAGCGATCGTTGTCGCCATGTGCTGGTGAAGTTCAGCGCTGTACCCAACAATCCTGTCGCACAGCGCTGGAGCGACTTATTGATCGCTGAGTCATTGGCGTTGCGAGTGGTTGCCGAGTCCGGATTGTTTGCTGCGCCTGCAAGCGTGCTGTTTGGTGATGACCGGCAATGTTTTTTGGAGAGTGTTCGCTTCGATCGCATTGGCGAGCATGGCCGAGTCGGGCTCGTTTCACTGGAGGCGCTGGATGCCGAATTTAGCGGCAGCGGTGGGGCTAACTGGGTCACGGCAGCGGAAAGGTTATTGCAGCAGAAGATCATCGCTCACCACACTTGTCAGGCGATCTGCCTGTTTTGGGCATTTGGCCGGTTGATTGCCAACAGCGATATGCATCAGGGGAATTTATCGTTCTTGCGTACGGAACAGTGGCCAACGATGTTGGCTCCGCTGTATGACATGTTGCCGATGGCGTTTGCCCCGGCCAATAGTGGCAATATGCGACAAACGGCGTTGGAAATCAGATTGGGCAATGAAGTCAGCGGTATTATTTGGCGGCAAGCGGAACGGATGGCTCTGGTATTCTGGCAGCTTACGGCTGAGCACCCGCAGATCAGTGAGTCGTTCCGGGCCATCGCTAGAGAAATGTTGGCACAGCTACAGGCGCTGAACGATCGCATTCAGCGCCTGGCCTAGCTTACTCTTTTTTGCTCTCTTCCTGCTCAGCCGGTTTATCGTCTTCGCCGTCGTCTACCGTGTTGCCTTCTGCCAGCGGCGTGTTGGCGGTTAACAGGTACGGCGACTGTTGCCAGCGGCTGCGGCGGCCTTGCAACAGAGTACGCGCCAGAATAATACCGATGGCCAGCGCCAGCAGGATCATCAGGCGTAACAGGTTGGTGGTGTTATCCACCTGCTTGGATTCGGTAGCCAGCACGTGGGTATCGAGCGTCACGCGGATAAAGCCCAGCGGACCATCTTTGCCCTGGATCGACTCTACGAGCTGGTGGTTGAAGTAACTGCCCGCACGTTTGCCATCCAGTGCCAGCCGATCGCGTACGCTGATCTGCTCGCCGGAATGGGCAAGCAGGGTACCGTCCAACTGATAGACGCTGGCATCCAGGATGCGGCTGTGATCGGTCAGCTGCTTGAGAATGCGCTCAACCTGTTGGTTGTCTATATCGCTGTCGTCGTCCATCAGCGGTGATAGAGTGAAAGCCACTTGTTTGGTCAACGTTTGCGCCAACTCTTCGACCTGTTCCGATCGCGCCATTTGATGGCTCAGGCTAAAATAGGAGGCACCCTGCATCAACAGCACCAGCAACGCCAGGCAAATCAGGATGATCGCGGTGCGATGCAGGCGGAATTTCAGTTTAGCTTTAGCCATTAGGCTTCCTTGGGCTATGGGACACTTTATGTTGCCAGAAGCAATGGCGATAGGATAGCTTGATGCGTCGTTTTATCATGCAGTGTAATTCAGGAGCTAAGGATGCCAAATAGTCTGACCTATTGCGATCTCCCCGCTGAGATCTCTCAATGGCCGGGGTTGCCTCTTTCGTTGAGCGGTGACGAAGTCATGCCGCTGGATTATCGGGCGGGCCATACCGGTTGGCTACTATATGGCAGAGAGCTGGATAAAGAGCGCATTACCCAGTTCCAACGCAAGCTGGGTGCGGCGATGGTGATCGTGACGGCCTGGGCGGTGGAGGATTATCAGGTAGTTCGCCTGGCGGGCACGCTGTCTGCGCGCGCTAAAATGCTGGCGAATGAAAGCGGTCTGGACGTTGCCCCACTGGGAAAGATCCCCAATCTGCGCAAGTCGGGCCTGCTGGTAATGGATATGGACTCGACGGCGATCCAGATTGAGTGCATTGACGAAATCGCCAAGTTGGCCGGAGTGGGCGAGCAGGTCAGTGAAGTGACCGAACGTGCGATGCGCGGCGAACTCGATTTCACCGCCAGCCTGCGCCAACGCGTGGGTACGCTGAAAGGGGCCGATGCCAATATTCTCAAGCAGGTGCGTGATGAGTTACCGCTGATGCCTGGGTTGACCAGCCTGGTGCGCAAATTGCAGGCGCTGGACTGGCATGTGGCCATCGCCTCTGGCGGCTTTACTTATTATGCCGAGTACCTGCGTGACAAGCTCAAGCTGGTGGCCGTGGCCGCCAACGAGTTGGAAATCCGTGACGGTAAGCTGACAGGCGTTGTGCTAGGGCCGATCGTGGATGCGCAATTCAAGGCCGATACTTTGGTGGCGCTGGCTGAGAAGCTGGGGATCCCACTACAGCAAACCGTGGCGATCGGTGACGGTGCCAACGATTTGAAAATGATGCAGGTCGCCGGACTGGGCATTGCTTATCACGCCAAGCCCAAGGTCTATGAGAAAGCGCAGGTCTCGATCCGCCATGCCGATCTGCTGGGAGTGCTCTGTGTGCTCTGCGGCAGTTTGAAACACGAAGTGAGGTAAGTTGTGGCAAAAGCAGTAAAACGGGCATTTGTCTGTAATGAATGCGGTGCTGATTATCCGCGCTGGCAGGGGCAATGCAGCGCCTGTCAGGCCTGGAACACCATTACAGAAGTGCGCCTGGCTGCGGTTTCTTCTTCCGCTGCCCGCAGCGAGCGTAGCGGCTATGCGGGCGATGCCGGCATCAGCAAGGTGCAGAAGCTTTCGGACATCAGTCTGCAAGAATTGCCTCGTTTCTCAACCGGTTTTGTTGAATTTGACCGTGTACTGGGCGGTGGTGTGGTGCCGGGCAGCGCGATCCTGATCGGTGGCAACCCCGGTGCAGGCAAAAGTACGCTGTTGCTGCAGGTGCTGTGCAAACTCGCCGAGCAGATGAAAACCCTGTATGTCACCGGTGAAGAGTCGCTGCAACAGGTGGCGATGCGTGCCCATCGTCTCGGCTTGCCGACCGGTGGCCTGAACATGCTGTCGGAAACCAGTATCGAACAGATCTGCCTGATCGCCGAGCAGGAGCAGCCGCGCCTGATGGTCATCGATTCGATCCAGGTGATGCATATGGCGGATATCCAGTCATCGCCGGGTAGCGTGGCGCAGGTGCGCGAAACGGCGGCCTATCTGACCCGCTTTGCCAAAACCCGCGGCGTGGCGATCGTGATGGTTGGCCACGTCACCAAAGATGGCTCGCTGGCCGGGCCGAAAGTCCTCGAACACTGTATCGACTGTTCTGTGCTGCTGGATGGCGATGCCGATTCCCGTTTCCGTACGCTGCGCAGCCATAAAAACCGCTTTGGTGCGGTCAATGAGCTGGGCGTGTTCGCCATGACCGAGCAGGGATTGCGTGAGGTGAGTAATCCTTCCGCCATCTTCCTCAGCCGGGGTGATGAAGTGACCTCCGGCAGTTCGGTGATGGTCGTTTGGGAAGGCACCAGACCGCTGCTGGTCGAAATCCAGGCGCTGGTGGATCACTCCATGATGTCCAACCCACGCCGCGTTGCCGTGGGCCTGGAGCAGAACCGTTTAGCGATCTTGCTGGCGGTGTTGCATCGTCATGGTGGTTTGCAGATGTCTGACCAAGACGTGTTCGTCAACGTGGTGGGCGGCGTCAAGGTCAGTGAAACCAGTGCCGATTTGGCGTTGCTGCTGGCGTTGGTCTCCAGCCTGCGCGACCGCCCGTTGCCCAACGATCTGGTTGTGTTTGGCGAAGTGGGGCTGGCAGGGGAGATCCGCCCGGTGCCTAGTGGTCAGGAGCGTATTTCGGAAGCGGCCAAGCACGGCTTCAAGCGGGCGATCGTGCCGCATGCCAACGTGCCGAAGAAACCACCGGCCAATATGCAGGTGTTTGGCGTCAAGAAGCTGGCGGATGCGCTAAGTGTTTTAGACGAGCTTTAAGTGAGCCGATAACATTGTCTTGTTTAGTATATTATACCCAATAGCTTTCATGTCACAGCTAGGTAACAACGCTGTGGCTTGAAAGATGAAGGGTATATAAACGGGAGGGGTTATGCGGCAGTTCGATTATCTAAAAGCAGCTATTAAGCAACAGGGATGTACCTTACAGCAAGTAGCCGATGCCAGTAGCATGACCAAAGGCTACCTCAGCCAGCTGCTGAATGACAAAATCAAAAGCCCGAGCGCGCAGAAGCTGGAAGCGCTGCACCGTTTCCTGGGGCTGGAATTCCCGCGCCGCGAAAAGAAAGTCGGCGTAGTGTTTGGTAAATTTTACCCGCTGCATACCGGACATATCTATCTGATCCAGCGTGCCTGTAGCCAGGTCGACGAACTACATGTGATCCTGTGCCACGATGAGCCGCGCGATCTGCTGCTGTTTGAGAACAGTTCGATGTCGCAGCAACCGACGGTCAGCGACCGCCTGCGTTGGCTGTTACAGACCTTTAAGTACCAGAAAAATATCCATATTCACTCTTTCGACGAAAAGGGCATCGAGCCTTACCCACACGGCTGGGACGTGTGGAGCAACGGCGTGAAGAGCTTTATGGAGCAAAAGGGCATCGTCCCGAGCTTTATCTACTCCAGCGAAGAGCTGGACGCCCCCCGTTACCGCGAACATCTGGGGATTGAAACCATTCTGGTGGATCCGCAACGCTCCTTTATGAATATCAGCGGCGGCCAAATCCGCCGGGATCCGTTCCGCTATTGGGACTACATCCCCACCGAGGTGAAGCCCTTCTTTGTGCGTACGGTGGCGATCCTGGGCGGTGAGTCCAGTGGCAAGTCAACGCTGGTCAACAAGCTGGCTAACATCTTCAACACCACCAGCGCCTGGGAATATGGCCGTGATTACGTGTTCTCCCACCTGGGCGGTGACGAGATGGCGTTGCAGTATTCCGATTACGACAAGATCGCGCTTGGACAGGCCCAGTACGTGGATTTTGCGGTCAAATACGCCAATAAAGTGGCCTTTATCGATACCGACTTTGTCACCACGCAGGCGTTCTGTAAGAAGTATGAAGGGCGGGAGCATCCGTTCGTGCAGGCCTTGATCGACGAATACCGTTTCGATCTGGTGATCCTGTTGGAAAATAATACCCCTTGGGTGGCCGACGGCTTGCGCAGCCTGGGCAGCCCGGTCGATCGCAAGGCGTTTCAGTATCTGCTGGAAGAGATGCTGCACGCCAATAACATCGAATATGTGCACGTTGAGTCGAGCGATTACGAAGAGCGTTTCCTGCGTTGTGTCGAGCTGGTGCAACAACTGCTGGCAGCCGATGCCAGCCGATTGGTGTAATGCCCCTCACCCCAACCCTCCCAAAAGGAGAGGGGACCGAACGTGCCACAGTTTAACTCCTACACCTAATAGCTGCTCTAGGCTAGCCCCCTCTCCCTAAACGAGTGTTTATGAGGAATTAGCTCAATAGTGGGAGAGGGTTGGGGTGAGGGGACATTTCCTCAGCGAACATGGTAGTAAGTGATCGCAGTACGCCCCATCAACTTAGTAAGTTATTACTAGCTTACCCTGCATATGCCCATCCAGCAGCTTGGCATGAGCGGCGGTCAAAGTGTCTACCGTCAGCCCCTGTAGCGTTTCGCTCAGCGTAGTGCTCAGTTTGCCAGCATCGAGCAATTGCGCCACCTGTTTGAGGATCTCTCCCTGTTGGGCAATATCCGGCGTGGTGAACATGCTGCGGGTAAACATAAACTCCCAATGCAGCGCAGCGCTTTTCAGCTTCAACGCATTCTGATCCAGCGGTTGGCTGTTCTCAACGATGGTACAGATATGGCCGAGCGGGGCGATCAGATCGCTGATGGCCTGCCAGTGACCGTCGGTATCGTTCAAGCACAGGATATAATCCACGCTCTCAACCCCTTCCTTGGTCAGATTAGCTTTCAGATCGCGGTAATCCACTACCAGCTCAGCGCCACGTTCGCGGCACCAGGCCGCTGATTCCGGGCGAGAGGCCGTTGCAATGACTTTCACCTTGCTACGCTGTGCCGCCAGAGGGATCGCCAGCGAACCTACACCACCGGCACCGCCGATGATCAACAGCGTTTTGCCGGCATCGGCATGTTGAATATTCAGGTGTTCAAACAGGGCTTCCCAGGCGGTGAGCGCGGTCAGCGGCATGGCGGCGGCCTGCGCCCAGTTCAGGCTGGCAGGTTTATGCGCCACGATACGGGAATCAATCAGTTGATGGGTGCTGTTGCTGCCTGGACGGGTAATATCCCCGGCATACCACACCTCATCGCCTGGTTTAAAGCCGCTAACGCTGCTGCCGACTTCCACCACTACGCCGCTGGCGTCCCAGCCGAGAATACGTGGCTGCTGTAAACCATTCTTTTGCAGGCCCGCATGAACCTTGGTATCTACCGGATTGACGGAAACGGCTTTGACTGCCACCAGCAGATCGTATTGACCCGGTGCGGGTTTCTCTGGGGTGATCTCGATAAAGCTGGCTGGATTTTTTGGGTCGACGGCAATGGCTTTAATTAACATAACTGTGCTCCTTAGCAAGAATAGTCACAGTGTAGACCTTGGGGAGTAGAGTGATAAGATGGACAATAACTAACTAAGTGTTCGTCTGAGGTGAACAATCATGTTCAAGCAGTTACAGGATATGGCGTTGTTTGCGCTGGTGGCCGAGTGTGGCAGCTTTACCGCAGCGGCCAATCGGGCTGGTTTGCCCAAATCGAGCGTCAGCCAACGAGTCAGCCAACTGGAACAAAAGCTTGGCCTGCGTTTGCTCAACCGCACCACCCGGCAGCTAAACCTGACCTTTGCCGGCGAGCGTTATTTTGAACATTGCCAGGAGATGCTCTCTGCCGCCGAACGTGCCGATCTGGCCTTGCAGCGCCTACGCGATAACCCCGGTGGCCGCCTGCGTATTTCGACGCCTGCCGGATTGGGAGCGACGTTGTTGCCGCGTCTGGCGGCGGATTTTCAGCGCCAGTATCCGGATGTCTCGCTGGAAGTATCGGTGTCGGATGCCATGGTGGATATGGTGCAGGAAGGGTTTGATGCGGCATTGCGTACCGGCAGGCCACAGGATTCTTCGTTGATTGGCCGCCGTTTAGGGCATGCTCCCCGTTATTTGCTGGCTGCGCCGGAGTATCTGGCCCAGCACCCGCCGTTGCTGCATCCGCAGCAGTTACAGCAGCATCTATGCATTGCTCACCGATCCTGGCCCGCCTGGATTTTACGCCGGGGTGAGGAGTATTACCGTTGGCAACTGCCGCTGCGCCATACCACCGATAATCTGTTATATGCACGAGAATGTGCCATTTTGGGCGCGGGCATTACGCTGTTGCCTGCTTTTCTCAGCCGTGAAGTGGTGGCGCAAAAGCAATTGGTGGAAGTGTTGCCGCAGTGGCAGGCCGAAGGCAATGAACTGTATCTGGTTTACCCAAGCCGTAAGCTGAATTCCCCGGCGTTGGCCTGTTTTATTGATGTAGTGATCCAGCACCCGGTATTTGTAGATTATGCGCAGGCGCTGGATTGGGGGTAAAAACGGAGTCAGTTGCTGCGCAGTTCAGGCGCTATCACCTTGGTGCCCGGCAAACACCGGTTTATTTATCATCAGGTTACGCAACCGAGATGAATGGTGCGAGATGCGTAATATCAATCCCCGCTTTGCATACGGCCTGTTTATTCGGTAGTAGACAATATCATGCAGCGAAATGAGAATGGTCCGGAACTAATGGTTGATTATCCATAAGCTTATTCCTCTAAATGAAATACATAATGTCCTTATTATTGGTTCTAGCCAGATAGCATCAGATAACCCGCATTTTATAAGCGTTTCTAATGGTTGCAAGTAGTTATAACACTAATGGAAGGCGCCATTTAATAACCATTAAAATCAAATGGTCAATATTGATATTATGTATTTTACTTATTGTTATTTAAGTAAATGTAATTAATTTTTTAATAAAAGTGCACGAAATAAACTTTCAGCTAATATAAGAAAACCTGCAAAAACTTTTAAGCTTTTAACCATGTGGTGTCAGCTTAACAGCCCAGCCTGCGGGTATTGATGATTTCCAATAACATAGAAAACCCTATGCCTTTGCTACCTGAGGTTGCCGCTTTATTGCCTGCAACTCCCGTGACTTCGGCTATAGGGATCCAACGGTGCCTTATTCCTGAGAAAAGGTTCAATACTATGACAACTGCGGATGCAAAATTTCTAGAACGAGTTCGGCGTATGGGGCATGACCCCGCAATCATCGAGCGAGAGGGATCTCATACCACCCGGGTCAAGGTTGCTTCGCTCAAGCAAATGCGTGACATCATCGGTCCCGTCGATGTTGAGACGCGTAAAGCCAATCAACTGGGCTTTGACCAGTCGGCGTCAAAGGCCAGCGCTTGCGATCTGGGCTCGGCATCTCATTCGTTTATCTACGGTACTGGCGAACTGTCAGCCGAACAGTTGGCTGAGATCGACTCCCATTTCCCGGTCGAAGTAACGCTCACCTCTGCGGTGGACTTCACCTTGCCTCTGGGCAATACCGCCTATGGCCCTAACGCGCCAGCGGTGGGGCTGAACTATGGCACCTTGACCATTCCTTACGGCGCGTGGATCACCACTCTGAGTACCGGACTGTCGTTGACTGCCACCAGCGTTATCATCTCTCCACCCAGCTCGCCACCTCCGACTCCGGCACCGCCTTCCTACCAGATTGGCATTCTGGGGGCTACGCAATCTGTGGCTGCGGCGGGCGCAGCGGGGGCACCCAATACCACACCTGGTGGCGCTGGGGGCGGGGGAGGTTGCATCTGGGGGGGCGGAGGTTGTGATAGCGGGCCAAGCGGCGGCTCTCCCGGCAATGCGGGTGGCAATGGTGGCATAGGTGCCAATGGTGCAGTCGGTTCAACGGCATTAGCCGCACAGATCAATATCAATAGTCTGACGGGGATCCTGGGCGTTGCCTCCCAAGGAGGGACCGGGCAAACCGGTGGTCAGGGGGGCGCGGGTGGTGCGGGCTCCTCAGGTGGTGCGGGTGGTGATGGCCCTCATTGCGGCGCCGCCGGTTGTAACGGTGGTGATGGTGGTACGGGGGGCGCAGGTGGGAATGGCGGCAACGGCGGTAATGGCGGCAACGGCGGCAGCGCCCAAACGGTCACCGTGACCGTGACCACGTTGTCTCCTGGCAGCAATGTCATTGCCAATCCAATGGCTTCGCCTCCTGGCAATGCTGGAACCGGTGGCGCAGCGGGTGCCGGTGGCCCTGGTGGTGCGGGAGGCGGAAGTGGCCCTGGTGGCACTAACGGTAAAACCGGATCCTCGGGTCCA
This sequence comes from Serratia sp. (in: enterobacteria), assembly GCF_051654945.1. Lineage (GTDB taxonomy): Bacteria > Pseudomonadota > Gammaproteobacteria > Enterobacterales > Enterobacteriaceae > Chania. The sequence continues at coordinate 145,389 of NZ_JBOFZA010000085.1, read as the reverse complement.
TCGGGCCAGGCGGGCGGAAATGGCGCAGCGGGGACCAGCAGCGGCCCGGTTGGTCAGATTATCCTGCGCTTACCCTAGCGCGTAGGCCACTTGCAGGGCGGGTTGTACCTGCCCTGTCTTTTCGACCTTCACCTCTGAGTGGGTTATAAACAATGAATGATCCAGCAAACTCAGCGATAGCGCGCTCTCCGCAGCTACTGCTCGCCGCCGCATCGCTTGCCAAGTGCGACGAGGCACACGCTACCTCTGCCGCGTGCAAGCTGTTAGGGATCGCTGATACCAGGCTAATTGGCGTATCTGCTCATTCCGAATTGAATTGGAACGGTTTCCCGCTGCAGCTGTTGCTCTCGTTGCGCCAGCAAAAAATTGCGGTTCGGCTGCTGGGGGATCCAGGTTCACATCTGTTCGATCCGGTTGCACGTTATCAACTTGGCAAGGAAGCGCTTCCTTCGCTGTTGGCCTTCGCCCAGGCAGACTTGTTGTATCCGCTGGCTCAAAACCTGATTGCTCAGGTGGTGCCTGGCGATCCTGAACGATTAGCCCAATATGCGGCGGGCACCCTGTGGCTGGCGGCCGGGTTGAACTCGCCGGGCATGGCGATGTATGTCGCGCCAGCTCCCAGCGAAAACCGCTGGCAAAAAGCCAGTGGCTGGATCGCGTCTGTGACGCCAGCCCCGTTTGACGCGTTGGCATTAATCGCCGTGCTGCAGCAAAACTGTTTTCTGCTTGGCGTGGGTGTCGAAGGCATCAGCCCGGGTACGGCGCGTTTTAAGCTTTACTGGCGCATGACTACGCCCCAGCCTTTAGCCGATTTTGGTATCTCCTTGCTCACCGATCCCACGATGATTGCCTTTTTGACCGAAGCGCTTGATGGCGTTGCGGTAGCTCCTGACGCGCTCAACTTCTCCGCCAATTTCGACGTGACGAGCGGCAGGCTGGTTGATGTCAAAGTCGATGTCAGCTGGCATGGCCGCCCAACTCACCAGGCATTACAGATTATCGCCCGTCAGGCCAACCACCTGGGTTTGGCCACGCTGGAAACGCACGCCGCCATCAAGACGATCCGTCAACACCAACTGGAAGTGGGGTGCATAGGCTTAGGGATTGATGCTGCGGCTCAATATCGTTTAAACACCTATCTGTTTTAATCCCTAGGGGGCTTTCATGAGCATCACTACCTCAGGCAATCCAGTCACGGCGCAACAACAGTCTACGACACCCGATCTCAAGATGTTTCAGATGGGCGCAGAGGGGGCGAGTGCTGCCGACTCGGTGAACCTGTTTCGTGGTGATGTGATCTTTCCGTTGAATCTGCTCTCGCTGGAAAATCGCGGCGGGCTTAAAACCACGATCGCGCTGAGCTACGGCAGTGCCGTTGAGCAGGCGGTGGGTACCATTAACCAGGCCGCGCCAACGGGGATTGTGGGGTTGGGATGGAGCCTGCCGTTTGAGATGATCCTGCTGGATTTTCAAGGTTCGGGATCGCCGAACGACGACAGCTATTATCTAGCCAATTCGGAAGGCGGCCGCAGCCGTTTGTGGTCGACGGGCCAATCCGCAGTGGGTACGGCTGAAGAACTGTGGACCTTCGAGCTTGAGTCTTTCCACTTTCAGCTGATTTCCTACTCGCCAGCCAAACAGCTTTGGACCCTGATCGAAGCGGACGGCTCGACACGTATTTACGGTGCAGACGTTGCCAATGGCGATAGCCCGAACGCGTTGCGCACGGCGATAAAATGGGGTGGAGTGACGGGAAATTGGACCGGTGCCAGCTCTCGAACCCAGGGGCAGGAGAGTTTTACCATTGCCTGGAATCTGGCCAAGGTGGTGAATGCCTGGGGCGATGAAATTATCTACACCTATTCCGCCTTTGCCGATGATGAGATCGAGATCGGCGGTGCCGGCGGCCTGGCCTACACGCGCGCGAGCTATTTACAGACCATCGCCGATCCTACTGGCCGTACCATAACGTTTAATTATCTGCCGAAAATCTACGATCTGGCCCCCAATCAAAACGGCGTGATGATCCGTGAATATGAGCCGCCGCACAGCCTGCAAGGCAGTGGCCCCTGGCCCTACCAGGACCGTTTTGAGACGCGCTTTCTCGACAATATCACGGTCACGCAAACTCAAGACAATGTCACCAGCGTGATCACCAGCTTACGTTTTGGCTATAGCGTCGATTTACTGGCAGATACCTCGACCATCCCCGGTGACCAAGCCTACCTCTACAAACGCTATCTGCGCACTATTACGGCGGTCAGCGCTAGCGGTAAGCTGATGCCAGGCCCTAAATTTGATTATTATACCGGTGAGGAAACGGCCGGAGATGTGCATCGCGGGGCGCTTAAAACCATGACGCAGGCCAGCGGTGGCACGATCAACTACCACTACGATCGGCAAGCCATTCCGGGGACCGCACTGGATTTAACCATCACCGCCAGCGAACCGTGCTGGGTCTCCGGGCAGTTACGCTTTTTCCCCGGTGCAGATTGCATCGTGCTGGTCGGTTACAACCAGCCCGCATCCAGCCAGCTTACCGTTACGATTTATGAGTGGAATGGGCAATGGCTGAGTTCCCAACCGATCCAGGCCAACCTGCCATTCAATGCCGATTTGACGACGTTACAGGTGAATTTTGGCGAGGACTGCTTCGCGGTCAGCGTGACCGGCGCGCAGGCTAACGGGGTGGTCAATGCCTGGGCAGTGCACCGGGTGTTTGGGCGCTATGGCGAATGGCAAAGTACCGCACTGTCGTTACCTACGGTGGGGGCGGCTGGGACCTATCAGCTTGGCGTGGGTAACAGTTTCGTGGTGTCTGCGGTGGCGGGACAATCGACGATCAACCTCTGGACCTGGGATCCACGCGGCAAGGTATGGACCGCGTCGAATTACTACGTGCCGACCGGATCGGCCGGTGAGTGGGTGCTTAATGCGGGCGTCGACTTCTTCACGCTGTGCCAATATCAACCCGGCCAGCCGTTGGTTCTGTCGCTCTATTATCTCGATCTTGCCACGCTCATCTGGTGCGCTACCCCGACGGTGCTGGACAATATCCAGAACTATTTCTGGGACAGTAAATACCCCAAACTCTCCCTCACCAGTTCACAAACCGTGGCCGTGGCGACGTTTATCACCTCGGTTGATACCGCGGCAAAAACCTTTAACTATCTGTCCAACACCTATTCCTGGGACAGCCATTTCGTTGTCAGCGGGGCGCCGCAGACGGTTCCGGGGGTGAATATCCCCCTCAACACCGTCGAGCCGGTGCTTACCGCCATTGCCACTCCAACCCTGGTCGGTAATGCCGCTAACCTGAGCCGTTTTGATGGTGTCGATTGGATCACCACCTCGATGGGCAATTTCAATCAGGGCAGCGCGGTTGCCAACTTTACCTACGCAGGGGATTTGGCCGTCGGGGTGAGCGGGGCGCAAAACTGCGTCGCGGCCTTTAACCCCTCACTGGGCCAGTTTACTACGCTCTCCCCGTCGGTAGGGGATCAGGGGCCGACGGCACCCACCGCCAACGGCAATATTATCAGCGTGCGCAATACGCTGTTTCAGCAGCTCAACGACGGCTCGCTGCAAAATCTTGGCCCGATGTTGGGGGATGCTGTGGTGGTGGCGAATCAGGCGACCAACGGCTATCTGGCTTACGCCCAAAGCGACGGCAGCAGCTACGTGTTGCTGGTCAAAAACAATGTGGTTGAACCTGTTCCGGTGGCTATTACCACCGGGAAGGCGTTTGTCCTTCCGGGTGTTGACGGCAGCAATGCACCCGGAATGTGGCTGGTTGGGCCGCAATCCTTTGTGAGTTTTGTCGGTGCCACGTTGGATAACGCCAGCCAGTTCACCCTGCACCGCGTGCTGGATCAACAGGTCGGCGGTGCCGTCAGCAACTTTGCCGTCACGGCTGTGGTTGCCCTGGATGGTCTGGGGGGCCAACAAGCCGTGGCATTTGACTACAGCCAGGGCAATGGCACGGTGGGGCCATATGGTTTGGCGAGCCAATACGACAAAGTGATTGCGATTGTGGGAAGTGACACCATTACGGCGACGCCTCATGGCACTACCACCAACTATTTTTACAACGGCATGGACAGTGCCAACGCGCCAGCAGATCTGCTCTATTCCACCCTGAGCGGTACCTTGTGGAAGAGCGAGGCGCGCGATAACCACGGTACGCTGGTGGCGCAATCCGCCAGCGTCTATCAAACCGTGCAAACGGTTGTCGACGCCGTCAGCGGCGATCCGGTGCCGTTAATTGGCAGCTACTCGCGTGTGATATCAAGCAGTGAAACCTTTTACGATGTCACACCCATGGCGTTGCCCGCGCAACCGCCGTTGGTATCGACGACCACCCTGACTTACAACGAGGCTAACGGGCAGCCCAGAACCCGGCAAAGCCAGAATATTGATGCCAAAACGGGCGCGCTGCAAACCTATCAGGACGCTTTTGTCTACGCTTACGAACAGTATCCTGCGCTTGCCTCAGCCGCTATCCATACCCTCACGCCCTCGGTCATGACCACGTCGACGGCCGACGGCAGCATCACGGCTATCCAGGCGGTGACCTGGCAGAGTTGGAGTCCTTCGGGTGCCTGGGGGCCGTACCGCAGTTTCCAGGCGCTGGCAGCTACCTCGGTTTTAGTCGCCAGTGACTGGGCCAATACCACGTTGCCCGCCTCCTCGGCCTGGCAACTCACCAGCCAGGTCAATGCCCGCGATGCGAGCGGGGATGTCCTGGAACTGATAGATGCCAACCAGTTGGCGCAATCCGTCGTTCTCGATCGGGCTGGGCGTTTCGTGGTGGCTTCATTTGGCAATGCCAGCGTGGTTGGGCAACAAGCGACTTACCTGGGTTTTGAATCCTATGAAAACCTGGGGGCGTGGACGCTCGCTGGTTCTGCCTCTGCGCTAATGGCCGCCATTGTCGCGGGGGATGCCAGTTCCGGCTCCAATGCGGTGGTGATGCCAGGCTCCGGAGTGACGAACTCTTCACCGCTCGCCACCACGCTTAACGTGGTGGAAACCCAAGGGCAAACCTATATCTTCTCGTGCTGGATCAAGACTGCCAGCGGTTTCGGCTCGGCGGCGGGCAGTGCCAGCTTGCAGATTGACTCCCTTGCCAGCGTCGCGGTGCCCGATACCGGCGGGCAATGGCAACTGCTGGCATTGACAGCCAATGTGCCAGCCAATGCCAGTGCGCAGCCTTTGACGCTCTCGTTGAGCAATAGCAAGAACGTGACGCTGAAGGTTGATGACATTCGTTTTTCACCGGCCCTGACCGCCTTTTCTTCCAAGGTCTATGACCCGGTATTGCTCACGCAAATCGCCTCAATGGACGCGACCGGCATGATCCGCCAGTCCGTGTTGGGTGATTTTGCCGAGACCAGCGTCAGCGTGCAGGCGAACAACGCGCCGGTCGAGATCAAGGCAGCCTACCTGTCTCGCAGGGGAAATAGCGGGAGTTTGGCCGTCAGCGATTTAAATAGCCTGTTGACGCTGGCCCCGCGTGATTATGCCTTCTATCAAAGTTTCAACGCTGGCAACGTGATCAATGCGGGATGGCAAACACCCACGCCTGACGCATGGACGCTTGCCGGTGGCAAACTCAATCATGTGGGCACCGCGTTGGCCCAAATTGCCTTCAACGGTTACCCCAACGTGGCCGCGGGAGCAACCTTTGGTGCGGCATTGCGGGCTACGCCTGGCACTGCGCTGTCTGCCCCTGTCGGCCTGGGTTTTGGTTCATCTCTTGCGCTGACCTGGAGCCCACTGACCGCGACCTGGGTGCTATCGGACACCTCAGGCCCGCTGTCTACCGCACCGATACGTACTCTGTTGGAGGTGGCCAGTACGAGCTATTTAGCCCCACTGAATGCCGCGACTCTGCCAGCCGATTTCCTTACCAGCTTCCCGCTGGCGGGCCTGCCACTGGCGGCCAATTCCACGGTGACGGTGCTGCAAACCGGTGCCAGCTTTAGCATCACCGACGCAGGCAGTGGTACGGTGTACTACCTGAACCAGGCTTCAGCGGCCGCCAGTCAGATTAGCGTCAGCGTATTGCCGCGTGATTGGCTACTGTTGGTCATGGGCCAGACCCTGGCGTTCTACGCCGACGGCGGTCTGGTGTTAAGTTATGACTCTCCAGTCGCCATTCCTCCTGGCCTGGCCCTGTTTGCGACCGATGCTATTTCCTTTGATAACACGGTGTTTTTCTCCCAGCCAGCGGTGCAGATCCAATACCTCGACGGACTCGGACGCGCGCAGCAGGAGCAACTGTTTGACGGCAGTAAACTTACGGCGCATGCCACGCTCTATGACCATTTGGGGCGAGGCGCGATCGATACGCTATTTGCCGATGTGACCTCGGTAGCGGCAGGTTGGGGGGGCTATATAGCCGATTTGGCCCAGTTCGATTGGGCAGCTGAACAGATGTCCGGCCTGGTTGTTAGCGCCAATCCTGATGCTGGCGGCTATCCGTATTCGCGTACCCGATTTGAAGATTCACCGATGGGGCGGCAGGTCGAAGTTGGCTTGCCTGGCATGGAGTACGCCATCGTTGCGGGCTGCGCGCACAATCACACTACCCGCTACTGTTACGGACTGAACGACGCCAGCTTTACCCTGGCGGCAGGGAAATTCCTGCGAACGACCATGGTCGATCCTGACGGTGTCACCAGCCTCAAGATTGAGGATCTCCATCAGCAAACCGTGCTGACCGCCATCTTGACCACGCCAGCCAATGTCACTCCGGTCTGGGGGACCAGCTACAACTACTTCGACACCTCCGGCAATCCGGTGCAAACCATTACGCCAATGGGATGGGGCGATAGCTATAGTTACGATTTTACCGGTAAACCGGTCAATATGATGTTGGCCAATGAGGGGCAATCGCAACTGGTCTATGACTCACTTCATCGGCTGCGCTTCCAGCTCGACGCCATCGGTGCCACCGCCGCTGCGCCCTATATTCGCTATTGGAAATACGACGTTCTCTCGCGCGTGATCGAGGAGGGGTGTGCTGCGGTGACTAGCGCGGTGGTGGCCGGTTGGCCGCAAAGTATCGTTGCTAATGCCGCTGATCCCACCTTTCCATCGGCCAATCCGTCGGTGCTTTATACCTATGATTTCACTCCCGCATCTGAGGGGCCGCTGTCACTTGCGGCGTTAGGGAACGTCACCCAGACGATCAACAGCAATCAGGTGGTGTCTCCGGCCTCCCCGGCAGATGCATTCAGCGCCACGGAAACCCTGTTGTATGACGATCGCGGAGCTATTTCCCAGCACCAATTGAGTATCGCCGGGGCTGCCAGCGTAAAAACCACCGGCTACCTTTACGATAACCTGTCTGCCGTCAGCGAAATTACCTATCCAACGGGGCTGGTGGTGAATTATCAGAATGACCTGTTGGGGCGGACGGTAGGCATATCTTTAGGGGCCAATCCGTGTGCAGCCTATACCTATAACGCCAATGGTGAGCTGGCTTCTGAGGCAAGCTACGACGACGCGGGTAATCTGGTCGGGGCGGTCCGTCTGCTGAGCTATGAATCCCCGGGATGGCAATCCGACGATGCGGGTACACAATTCTCGGAAATGACCATGTATGCGCCGTGGGACGAGGGTGCTCCTGGCTATTACAGCGGTGCCCCAACCCAAATTATTACCGCGCCTCGCGCCAGTCGGAGCGAGCTGATTGCGACCTATGGGCTGGATCCTCAAGGGCGACTCGCCAGCGTCGACTATGGCTCAGGATCACTGCCATTTGGTTATGATACCAATGGTAATACCGTGCAAATGGGCGCATCACAAATCGCCTATACCGCAGCAACCTGTGACCGCGTACAAAGCCGTACCGACGCAAGTGGCAGTACGCTCTATACGTACAACCCGCTGGGAGCCCTGTCTGCCCGCACCAATAGCAGCACACCCGCGCAAAACCTCAGCCTGAGTTGGGATGGTTTTAGAAAGCGTGCCTTATCGATTGTGGTCGGTGGCACGGCGGCCAGCCAGACCACGCTTGCCTTGCGTTATGGTTTCCAGGGGCGACGTCTACAAAAAACCGTTACGCCAGCAGGAGGAGCCGCAACGGTAAAACAGTATCTGCGTGGTGCGGGGGATGATAGCCTGGTGGAAATCACCGGCGCGACCACGGTTGAATTTGTGCGTGGCCCGCAAGGCTTGCTGCAAATCCGCGTCAATAATACACCGTACTTTGTTGCCACCGATCGTATCGGCTCGATCCGGGCGATCGTCGATGCTCAGGGCGATCTGGTTGGCGGCTACGATTTCCTGCCGTTTGGTCAGATGAACGGTAGCGCCCTGGGGACCAACCCTGGCATCACTGCTTATCTGTTTGCCGGACGCGAGCTAGACGAAAGCGGGCTCTATGATTTCCGTGCGCGTCTCTACGATCCGCTGCTGGGCCGCTTCATCTCCACCGATCCTAAACACCAGTTCGCCAGCCCCTATCTCTATGCGGGCAATGAACCGTTGATCATGGTCGATCCCAACGGCGAAATTGCCTTCCTGGCTGCGCTGGGGATTGCCGCCTTGATTGGCCTGATCGTCGGTGCGGTGTCGGGGGCAGTGAGCTACGCCGCCACCCACAAAGGGGATTTCAAATGGGGAGACTTTGGCAAAGCCGTTGGTCTGGGCGCGCTCACCGGAGCGGTTGCAGGAGCGGTAGGCTTTGCCGCCGGTGCTGCCGCTAGCGCCGGAGCGGTCGCTCTGGGCTATGCGGCGCAAAGCGTCGCCGTGGGTGCGGTGAGTGGTGCCGTGGGCGGGGCGGCGGGCGGTGCCGCCGGGCAGCTTACCGCCAATGCCATTGAAGGCCGAAGCTTGGGAGATGGCATGCTGGCGGCGGTGCTGATTGGCGGGGCACTCGGCGGGCTGGTTGGTGGCGTCGGTGCGCACTTCCGTACTGGCGTACCGCGCGGCGGAGCGGTAGGAAATACGCTTGCCACTGACGCTGCGGCTATGGAGAGCGTCGGTGCCAAGGGCTTTATTCGTTACGGTGAATTTATGGGTAAGATCCCCAGAGGCACACCGAATACCTGGGCACCCACCGCGAGGATCCGAGTCGGCTACAAGTACCAATTTATGGATACCAATGGTCAGAATTGGACTTTCCGCCTGCATTCGCCAGATACCGGAGCGCCTCTGGGAAGCGTCAGCCGCAGCAACTGGACGGCGAAGGTCGAATTCCTGTCAATTGCCGGAGGCGGTGGAGCGCCCAAGCGTCTGTTGCTCGATACCGGCGCATTTCACGTGTCGGGAGGTGCAGGCAATGGGTGGCGCAACGTAGCCCAATTGCCAGCCGGGCATATTCCCGTATCGCTGTTTATGTGAGGGTAATATTCAATGCACACCGATGACTCCGCACCCGCACTGCTGAATGCCGGTATCGATAAGGCGCTACACTTTGTTGCACAACGTCAACAGGACTACGGCGAGATCGCGGCTTACCGCTATTTCAATCCGCAATTGGAGGGGACCAATTGGCTGGATTCGTCGCCGTTTGCGACCACCTTTGCCCTGCATGCCCTGGCGTTTGTCGAGCACCCTTTAGCGGCGACAATGCGCGAAAAGGCGGCGAGGTTTTTGCTGGAGGCCATGGAGGGGGCCGGGCTGTGGCGCTATTGGACTTCACGAACGGGGCTAGTGATTGAACCCGACCTCGATGATACCTGCTGCGCGTCCTATGTGTTGCGCGCTACCTTGCCAAATCAGCCGGTTGTGCTCGCCAATCAGCAAGCGATCCTGGCCAATCGGCATGACGACGGCCTGTTTAAAACCTGGCTACGCACTGTGGGGCAGCCCAATGATATCGACTACGTGGTTAACGCCAACGTGCTGCTGTATCTGGGGGACAGGCCAGAAACCGCAGCGGCCAGCGCGGCACTGGTCAGGCTGATCAACCAACAGCCGGAGACTCATGGCAGCCATTATTACGTCTCACCTTTTGCTTTGTACTATGCCATTGCCCGCGCTTATGACAGCGGAGTCACCAGTTTGGGTGATTGCCGTTCGGTTATCTTGCAACGGCTGGAGGCACACCGTCACACCGACGGCGCTGGCTGGGGGGATGCGATGACGACCGCGCTGGCGGTATGCACGTTGGCCGCGTTTGGCGCGCTTGAGGCTCCGGGCTGGTTGGCTGGCATCAGGTACCTGCTGGCGTGTCAGCAACAGGATGGCGGATTTGAACGCATTGCCTTTTATGCGGGGCCGGAGCCGCCAACGCCGCATGGCGTGTATTGGGGATCGGAGGAGCTGACCACTTCGCTATGTCTGGAAGCTTTCGGGCGCTATCGGCAGGGGCACATGTGATGACGTTAAATCTGTTTTTAAATCAGGATAAGGCGCGGGCTTTCCATCAGACGGGCTATTTGCTGGTGGATTTTCTCGCCGAAGATGAAGTGAACGCGTTGACCGAGTTGTATGCCAGCCTGGAAAGCGGCGTATCCATGGGCTTTATCGCCAGTATGTTCAGCCAGCATACGGGTTACCGACAAACCGTCGATAACGCGATTAAAACCCGCTTTGCGGCAGCGTTGGCCACGCTCTTTAAGCCTCACCGCTGCCTGGCGGGTGCCTTCCTGGAAAAACGTCCGGTCCCTGAATGTGGTGTGGTGCCACTGCATCAGGACTGGACCTTCGTCGACGAAACGCAATTCCAATCGTTGAACGTTTGGTGTGCACTGGAGGATGTGGATGAGCATAACGGTTGTCTATGGCTGTTGCCCGGGAGCCACCTTTTCCCCACCCATCCGCGTGCACCCTTTGGGCCAGCACCTTGGATCGGCGCATTTGGTGCCGAGTTGGAGGGCGCAATGCGGCCGATGGTGATGAAAAAAGGGCAGGCGCTGATTTTTGGGCACGCGATGTGGCATGCCTCCAAACTTAACCATGGTCAAACCAGCCGGCTGGCGGCCAGCTGTTCCATCGTCCCGCAGGCGGCACCCCTCTTCCACTATTGTCACGATCGTCAGGCACAGAGCGATATTCACTGGGTTTTTGAACGTTATCAGGTGGATGAGGAATTTTTTAGCGGCTACCAGGTGGGGGCACCCGTTGCTGGGGTCTATCCGTCACAGCGGATCCTGGTGGATGTGCCAGTGCCGACCGCGGAACATCGCCAGGTGCTGGTGGAAAAAGTCCATCAGGCTCAGTATGTTGCGTCAGCAAGCGATGGATCATGAACGCGAGTACAGGCATTACCCGTCACGGTGTGGTCTTTGCCTTCTCGGGTTGTACGCCGATCACGGGTGAGTATGCCCGCTCGCTGGCCTGCCGGGAGCCTGCTTTTGATCATGCGCTGCATGAGATGGATGAGGTATTTGCCGAACACCTCGGTTGGTCGCTGCGGCAAACCTTGTTAAAGATGCCTCATGGCCAAACCATCCTGGATTTGCCACGGACGTTTCCCCTGGTGGTTGCGCTGCAAATTGCGATGGTCGCCGTGTTACGTGAACGGGGGATCGGCCCCTGTGCCGTGATCGGCTTGAGCGCGGGCGAGGTGTCGAGCGCCTACGTGTCCGGTGCCATTAGCCTGAGGGATGCGCTGTGTATTGCCGCAGACGGTGGGCGTCTCATGCAGGGTGAGGCGTCACTGCAACGCATGATGTTAGCCTGGGCCAGTGAGGATCAATGCCGTTCTCACCTCACGCCCTTTGCTGCTCATCTGGCCATTGGTGGCGTCATGGAGGAGAAACTCACCATTATTTCGGGCCAGCAGGCAGCGATCAGCGAGTTCAAATCTGTGCTGGCAGCAGCCAACATTCATACGCTGCTGCTACCCTTTCCCTGGGGAGTGCATACTCCGCTGATTGCCCGGGGCCGGCAGGAGTTTGAAACCCGCTTGCGAGCTATCGCCACTTCAGTGCCAGTCTTACCGATCGTGTCTACGTCACTGGGCCGTTGGGCCGGCTCGCAGCCCGATTTTGCCGTTGCCCATTGGTGGCATTTGTTTAGCTCGCCGGCGCAGTTTCTGCCGGCGGCACGATTGCTGATTGCGGCCGGGGCCAGACAGTTTGTTGAAATCAGTTCGGAGGCGACGATGAGTTATTCCATTCCCTCCCTGGGTGGGCAATGGGCGTCGTTCGAAGAGTTTATCGCGCTAAAGGGTCGCTATGTTTGAACTCAATCACCTCGCTGCGGTTTATTATGATCCTCACCTTCAGGTTTGGATCGTCAATCGCCGGGAAGAAATCATGGCGGTATTGTGCGACGCCAGGCAATTTAGTGCAATCGCCCTAGGTACGGGCGCATCGGTTACTCGTTGCCCACATAGCAGCGGTTTATTGCCGTTTGAAGACGCGTTGATGACCAGCGATCCCCCAATCCACTCTGCTCTACGTCGCCACTTTTCACGTTCGCTTAGTAAAGTGCAAATGGAGGACTATCAACGTCTGACGCAGGCTGAGCTTAATAAAATCATCTCAAGCTTATGCAGCGCCGGACGCGTCGAATTGATCCAGAAAGTCTGCACGCCACTCCTCATCATGGTCATGAGAGAACTGCTCGGGGCTGCAACGGTCGCTAAGGCCGAGACTGCCCGCTGGATGAGCGTATTCTCGCCAGGCAATGACGATCGGTCGCGGGTGGATCAAGGCGTTGCCCGTGATACGGCGGGTAAGGAGATATGGGCGGCGGTGCTGGCGGCAGGTAATAACGAGGCGCATGGGCTGCTGGCGGATCTATCGCGAGCCCATCAGTTTGGTGAGATCCAACCTGCCCAGGCTATCGATCTGTGTGCTTCGTTGCTACGCGGAAGCGCCGACACTCTGGGCTACCTGATCGGCAATACGCTGTTGGCTTTGCACTCAATGCCGGCAACCTTTGCCACCTTACGCGACAATCCGCAGGGCGTTGAAGCCGTTCTGGAGGCGAGCCTGATGCGTGACTCACCGTTGCAGATGACGATCAGGCAAACCACGCAGGCGGTATTATTGGGCGGCATATCGATCCCGCAAAACGAGCGGGTGATGCTGCTGATCGGCGAGGCGAATCGCCATGAGGCACAGACACAGCCAGGAACCCCCCGTAAAGCAGAGCTGGCATTTGGCGCCGGCGTGCACCGTTGCCCAGGGGCTTTGCTTGCTCGCATGATGGCAAAACAGATATTAACGGCGCTGATCGATAACTTCGATTCGTTGTTGGTTGAGAGCGATAGCGTGGTCTGGTCAAATCAGCTGGCGTTGCGGGGGCCGGAGCGGCTTTATGTGTGGTTCAATTACCCGCCTGATGGCGGGTAATTGAAGTAACGCTTACTTGGTGACTTTCTTGTACTTGATACGGCGAGGTTCCAATGCATCGGCACCCAGAGTACGTTTTTTGTACTCTTCGTATTCGGTAAAGTTACCTTCGAAGAACTCCACCTTGCCTTCATCCTGGTAGTCCAGAATGTGGGTGGCAATACGGTCAAGGAACCAACGGTCGTGCGAGATCACCATCGCACAGCCCGGGAACTCCAGCAGGGCGTTTTCCAGCGCGCGCAGGGTTTCGATATCCAGGTCGTTGGTCGGTTCATCGAGCAGCAGCACGTTACCGCCAACTTGCAGCAGCTTGGCCAGATGCAGACGGCCACGCTCACCGCCGGACAGTTCGCCCACGCGTTTGCCCTGATCGACGCCTTTAAAGTTAAAGCGGCCAACGTAGGCACGGCTTGGCATTTCGGTGTTGCCCACGCGCATGATGTCCTGGCCGCCGGAGACCTCTTCCCACACGGTTTTGGCGTTGTCCATGCTGTCGCGGAACTGATCGACCGAGGCCAACTTGACGGTATCGCCCAGCACGATGCTGCCGGAGTCAGGCTGTTCCTGCCCGGACATCATGCGGAACAGCGTGGATTTACCCGCGCCGTTCGGGCCGATGATACCGACGATGGCCCCTTTCGGTACCGAGAAGGTCAGGTCTTCAATCAGCAGGCGGTCGCCGTAGGATTTACGCAGATTGGTAACTTCCACCACTTTATCGCCCAGGCGGGTGCCCGGTGGGATAAACAGTTCGTTGGTTTCGTTACGTTTCTGGTATTCGGTGCTGTTAAGTTCTTCAAAGCGTGCCAGACGGGCTTTGCCCTTGGACTGACGGCCTTTGGCACCCTGACGTACCCACTCCAGCTCTTTCTCGATCGACTTGCGGCGAGCGGCTTCGGTTGAGGCTTCTTGCGCCAGGCGAGCGTCTTTCTGCTCCAGCCAGGAAGAGTAGTTACCTTCCCACGGAATGCCTTCGCCACGGTCCAGCTCGAGGATCCAGCCAGCCACGTTATCGAGGAAGTAACGGTCGTGGGTGATGGCCACTACGGTCCCTTCGAAGTCGTGCAGGAAGCGTTCCAGCCAGGCCACGGATTCGGCATCCAGGTGGTTGGTCGGTTCGTCCAGCAGCAGCATGTCTGGTTTTTCCAGCAGCAGGCGGCACAGCGCAACGCGGCGGCGCTCACCACCTGAAAGGTTGGCGATCTTCGCGTCCCACTCCGGCAGGCGTAATGCATCGGCAGCACGCTCTAACTGGGTATTGAGGTTGTGACCATCGTGAGCCTGAATGATCTCTTCCAGGCGACCCTGTTCAGCGGCCAGCTTGTCGAAGTCTGCCCCTTCTTCGGCGTACAGTGCGTACACTTCATCAAGGCGCTTCAGGGCACCGACCACTTCGGCCATCGCTTCTTCTACCGACTCGCGAACGCTGTGCTCCAGGTTGAGCTGCGGTTCCTGCGGCAGATAGCCGATCTTGATGCCCGGCTGCGGGCGAGCTTCCCCTTCGATATCGGTATCGATGCCGGCCATGATGCGCAGCAGGGTAGACTTACCGGAGCCGTTCAGGCCCAGTACGCCAATTTTGGCCCCAGGGAAGAAACTCAGGGAGATGTTCTTCAAAATATGACGCTTCGGCGGCACAACTTTGCCGACGCGGTGCATGGTATAGACGTATTGAGCCACGGTGCTCTGAGCCTCTCTATCAGTTTTTGTAGGATGTCTGGCGGCACGAGTGTAGCCCGTTTCAGCACCGGATCCCAGATCCCCTACGACGATCGCCAAGTATAACCGCTATTGCCCACCATTAGGTGAACTTTGCCGTTTCTCAGGGGGTAACGACGATCGCCACGCGGCGGTTTTCGGCGCGACCACTGGAGGTCGCGTTACTGGCCACCGGCTGGCGTTTACCCATGCCACGAGTGGTGATACTGGCACGTGGAATACCGACACCGGCCAGTACATCGGCCACGGCGTTGGCACGGCGCAGAGAAAGCTGGTCGTTGTAGCTGTCTTCGCCGTAGTTATCGGTGTGCCCATCCAGGCGGAATTGCGTGATGTCTACGCTCAGCAGTGCGCGGCCCATCTTCTCGACGATTTCGGTGCTTTGAGGACTTAACTTGCCGACGTTGTTACCGAACAGCACTTTGTCGGAAAAACCGAACTCCCAACCGTTATCGGTCAGTTTAAACCCTTGAGCCTGCAGCAAGGCGATCTGTGCTGCCGTCAGCCCCTGCGGTTTGCTCTGGCAGCCTGCCAGCGTGAGCAAGGCGATAAACATTAACGTCAGTAGGGAAAATGAGCGTTTAAAATTTTGCTGTAACATTGATTTTTTCTCTTATGGTTAATTGAGACTCGGTGCTGGCGCTATTTGCGCATCGCTAACCGCCAGCCTCCGTGGGACAAGTGTTTTGCCCGATACATCGCATCATCCGCTTCGTGAAGCAGATCCTGGGGTGTAGAGGCATGTTCGGGATAAAACGCGATGCCAATACTCAGCGCGGCAATCACGGTTTCCTTATTGTGCAACACAATAGGCTGCTGCATACACTCGATGATGTTGTCGGCGATCGGTAACACATCGTCGGTGTTGTTGAGCGGTGCCAGCAGAATGGCGAACTCATCGCCACCCATCCGAGCGACCAGATCGTGTTTGCGCAATCTGCTACGCAGCCGTTCTGCGATGGTGATCAATACGGTATCACCGGCAGCATGGCCGTGGTTATCATTCACTTCCTTGAAATGATTGCCGTCGATAAACAGTACCGCCAGATATTCATCGTGTTCGAGGTCTGCCAGTGAGCGACCCAGCTGATTTTCAAAGAAGGCGCGGTTTGGCAGCCCGGTCAGGCTGTCGTGGGTGGCCTGGTGGGTTAATGCATCATTCTCTTGTTGCAGGTGAGCTTGCCAGGTCTCGATCTCATCGAGCAGGCAGTTAAAGTCGCAACTCAGTTCATGCAGTTCGGCAATGGGGGCGGAAGGCACGCGTAGGTCGAAAGATCGATCGCGCCGCACCGTGTGGGCAACGTTGGCAATATCGTCCAATGAGGTCACGATCCCCTTGAGCATTCTGCGGGACAGCACCAGGGCGCACAGGGTACTGAGCGCCAGACAGACCAGCATACCCACCATGCCGCGCAGCAGGAATCTCAACAGGCTGTTGCCGTTGCCGGTCAACCAGACCAGCCCGATCTGATTGCCTTCATGGGTGATGGGCCACACCACCGCTTCCGGCAGAACCCAGTGGGCGACAAACTGCTCCAAGCCATGTAATGCGCCATTCGTTGAGTGAGTCCAACTGGCCAGGGAGACACCTTGCTTATCCAGGACTTTGGCTTCCGAAACCTCTTCGTTGGAGGCGATCAGCATCAGCGCTTCGCGAGCGGCGGGGCGATCCTCGAACACGACGGCGGCTTCAACGGTATAACTGATCGAGCGGGCGATCAGGTGCAGGTTATGGTTGGCGTAGGCGCGCAGGGCAAACAGCGCCACCAGCGTCAGGAAGATCCCCGCGGTGCCGACGGCGATCAGCGCCAGCCCGAGGTTCATCCGTTGCAGGACTTGGCCCAATGTAGGGCGAGAAGGAGTAGAACCTTTGCGGTATATCAGGCTCATAGCTGCGGCACCTTTTTGCGCGCCAGTTGCAGCACGTTAGGGTGAACACGCACGCCACTGCGCGCCAGGGCATCCAGATTCACTTTAAAACCCGTCTGATCGTTGCTGATTTGCAAACAAAAGGCACTGCCAACAGCACATTCCATATCCTTTTCGCTGATGCTGAGGATCGAGTGACCCGTGATCCGGTGGATGAAATCTTGTTTCTGCTCGGTATTAACTTCGCCCAAATACACCACGTCGCAGCTGGTTCCCAATTGCGGGTCTGCCAACTCGACCCGCAAGGTTTTTATTGGCCGCGCTGCCGTCAGTAATACCGGATCGAACAGACCTTCGGCATACTCGGCAGATGCCGTCACGCATAAGCGGATCGGGTCGGGTTTGGCGGGCCAGCGCGCATAGCTGATGATCCCCACCACCATGGTGGTAACGGCATGAATACGTTGTTGGTAGGGATCTTGCGTATCTGCCTTGACCAAGCTGGGCAACGTCAGTATCACCAATAGCAGGATCGGCAAAATGCGACGCGATCGGATCGGGTTACAGTGTAAGCCCTGCATCCGGGTTGCCAACCATCTGGCCATTATCGACATCTTCATCCGCCATTTCCGCCTACGGCCGGCTTGGTGGCACGGCAGTCTGATCCTGAGTAATTGAGCCTAGTCGAAAGGGAAAAAGCTTAGCCGCATACAATCACTCGCACTACCTGAAAAGCATTACCTGACCATCTTGGCTGCGGATTGTAGTATAAGAGATGTTTGCTGTGCGCTTTATGCGCGGTTTTATAAGATTTTTCCTAGGTTTTTTTGACAGTATGAAAACGCCCGGCAGGGTTTGCCAGGCGTTTTAGTTAAAAACTGTCTAGTCGGCGGCTATTATACCAGAGTTTTACGGCTCGCTTTTATGCGGTTAATCACCCATTTCTCAACTTCTACAATCAGGAACAGCGCAATGGCGATCATCAGCGTTACGCCCCAGTAGAACAGCGGCAGCGGCGCGGTGCCAAACAGCGAGTTCATAAACGGCAGATAGATGATGGCCATCTGCAGCAGTAACAACACGCCACTGACCAACCACAGGCCCTTGTTCAGGAACAGCTGGCGGTTGAGTGGGAAGCGGTCTGCGGTGCGGCAGTTGAACATGTAAACCCACTGCGCGGTGACCAGGGTTTGCAGCAGTACGGTGCGGATCAGCTCGCTGCTGTAGCCGCGCGGTGCCATCCAGGCTTCCAGCGCGAAGGCGCTGATGGCGATCAGCACGCCCACGAAGCCAATACGCCAGATGGCATGCAGATCCAAGACGTTACTGCCCGGCACCCTTGGTTTGCGGTGCATCAAGCCTTTTTCGGCAGGCTCATAGGCCAGGCCAAAGGAGAGGGTGGTGGAAGTTGCCATGTTCATCCACAGGATCTGGATGGGCGTCAGCGGCAGCATGGCACCGGCCAGAATGGCGATGATGATCAGCAGACCCTGCGCCAGGTTGGTCGGCAGTACGAACAGAATGGTTTTCTTCAGGTTATCGTAGACACGACGGCCTTCTTTTACCGCGCTGGCGATGGTGGCGAAGTTATCGTCGGTCAGCACCATATCGGCGGCTTCCTTAGTGACCTCGGTACCTTTGATCCCCATTGCGATGCCGACGTCAGCCTGTTTCAGGGCCGGTGCATCGTTGACGCCGTCGCCGGTCATCCCCACCACGCCGCCTTTATCCTGCAACGCTTTGACCAGACGCAGCTTATGTTCCGGGCTGGTACGGGCAAAGATATCGTAGCGCACGGCGGCCTCTGCCAGCGCCTGGTCATCCATATGCTCCAGTTCGGAGCCGGTGATGGAGTCCTGGCTGTTACCAATTCCCAGCATGGCACCGATCGCCATGGCCGTTTTCTGGTGGTCGCCGGTGATCATCTTCACGCGGATCCCCGCTTGCTGGCATTCGGCGATGGCGGCGACCGCTTCAGGACGGGGTGGATCCATCACGCCGGCGATACCGATAAACACCATCTGCTGGCGGATATCCCCGTGATCCAGTTCCACTTCGCCGTCTGGCGTCGTTTTACTGGCGGCGGCCACCATGCGTAAACCTTGCTCGGCGAAGCGCGACATCTCCGCTTCCCAGTAGCCGAGGCGGAAGGGCTGGATGCCAGAATCGGTCAGTTCGAACTCACACAATGAGAACAACACGTCCGGCGCACCGGTAAGGAACACCTGATTTTTGCCGGCGACCTGGCTACGTACCGCCATATATTTGTAACTGGAGTCAAACGGGATTTTAGCCAGTTGGCGTGTTTCACCTATCGCTAATCCCGCTTTCATCGCCAGCACTTTCAATGCGCCTTCCGTCGGGCTGCCGGTGACCAGCCAACGGCCAGTTTCATCCTGCTTGACCTGGCTGTCGTTACACAGGGTGATTGCGGTGATGAATTGTGCCAACGGCGGGATCTCTTGCACCTGCGCCGGTTTGTTATTGTCGGCAAAGAAAATGCCGCCGACCGGCTCATAGCTTTCCCCTTCAATACGGAAGGCACGATCGGCCATAATGACGTTTTTCGCCGTCATTTCATTCATGGTCAGCGTGCCGGTCTTGTCCGAGCAGATCACCGTCATGGAACCCAAGGTTTCCACCGTCGGCAGCTTGCGGATAATCGCGCGGTTACGTGCCATCGACTGCACGCCCAGGGACAGGATAATCGAAATGATGGCCGGCAGGCCTTCAGGCACCGAGGCTACCGCCAGGCTGATCAGTGCAACCAGCAGTTCACCAAGCGGCATATCACGCATCGTGAAGGCAAAGGCGAACAGCAACACCATCATCACCAGGATTAGGATGAAGATGTTTTTACCCAGGCGATCCATCTGCTGCAGCAACGGGGTGCGCTGGGTCTTGACGGTGGAGATCATCTCGCTGATGTGGCCGAGTTCGGTATAGCCGCCGGTCGCAATAACGACGCCTTTGGCATTCCCGGCGCTGATGGTGGTACCGGAGAACAGCAGGTTGGTACGATCGCCAATCATCACTTCATCAGGGATAGCGTCGGTCTGTTTTGACACTACGGTAGATTCACCGGTCAGGATAGCCTCTTCAACCTGTAGGTTGTGAGATTCCAATAACCGCAGATCGGCGGGAATTTTATCGCCAGGGCGCAATAACACGATATCCCCTGGAACCAAATCTTCCGCATTCACCGTGTGGTTAATTCCGTCACGCACCACAATCGCCTGACTGGAAAGCATATTCTTGATGCCTTTCAGCGATTTCTCTGCGCTATTTTCCTGCACAAAGCCGATAAGGGCATTGATCACGGCAACGCAGAGAATAACCACGGTGTCGATCCAGTGGCCCATAATGCCTTTGAGGAAGGCTGCGGCCAGCAGAATATAAATCAGCACATCATTAAAGTGGGCAATGAAGCGCATAAAGGCGCTTTTACCTGCCTGCTCCGGCAGGGCATTGGGGCCAAACTTCTTCAGTCGCTCGGCGGCTTCCTGTTCACTCAGGCCTTGTTGCTGGCCGTTCAGATGCTCAAGCGTTTGTTCAATATCATATTGATACCAGGCTTTTTCCGGCTTGGGCGGCTCTTGGTATTCAGTGGGGGAACGTGTTGGCATTGAGTGCCTCTCCTTAAAGTCAAAATCGTTCGAATCTAAGTCCCCATCTGTGTCGGCAGCCCATTTGCCGGGGTGATATTCCATTGTTTTCTGTCACACAGACGTGAATGCTAATAATTTTCAGTAAGCGGGTGGTCAAATATCTGCCGCGTGATAGTAAATAATCGCAAACTTGAGTTTTTGATCTGAGATAATAAAAGCCAAGTAATAGGAATTGTTTTAATCCGTATGGAAATGTTTCTGTATTAACGTCTCTGCAATGTAATTTTTTGTATAGGAATACTCTCGTCTACTAAGAAAACTATAGATCACCGGTGTTATTGTGTGATGAAAAATTTCCTACAATCCCGTGGTTTTTCAAAACGTCGTCTGACTCTCCGGGCTGGCGCGGCAGCCTGGCTGCGCCGTTTTCATCCGCGTTGATAAACTTGTTATAAAGTAATGAATGGATACGCGTTTTTGCTGTCTATGATTAATACTGATGCCAGCCCATGGCGGCGGTACGGTTTTGTTCCCGGCGTGGTTTCCCACGGTGGGGCGTGAGACACTCGCAGAGCAGGATCCACTGGCCTGTTGGCTGCTGACGCGGCGCGGCAACGGGGTGGATCGGTTCTGGCAAGCTAACCCAGCGAGGAAAGAGTAAGTATGGTCAAGGTGGACAAATGGCGGTTGTGGGCTGTGGGCCTGTGCCTGACGGCATTTTCTGGTGCAACATTGGCAGACTCCCTGGAAGGTGAACGCCAGCGTTATCTGCAAATCAAGCAGGCTTGGGACAGTAAACAGATGGATGTGGTGGCGCAGTTGATGCCCACGCTGGAGGATTATCCTCTGTATCCTTATCTGGAATATCGCCAGTTGACGCAGGATCTCGGTACGGCCAGCGCGGCTCAGGTTCAGCAGTTTTTGCGGTTGCATCCTACGTTGCCACCGGCAAAATCGCTGTCTGCCCGTTTCGTCAACGAGTTGGCGAGCCGTCAAGACTGGACCACCCTGCTGGCTTTCAGCCCGCAAGAACCTAAACCTGTCGCGGCACGCTGTAATTTCTATTACGCCAAGTGGGCTACCGGCGATCAGCAGGCGGCCTGGGCCGGCGCCGATGATATCTGGATGAGCGGTAAAACCTTGCCGGGCTCCTGCGATAAGCTGTTCAGCGTCTGGCAGGCTGCTGGTAAGCAAACGCCGTTGAACACCCTGTCACGCATGAAGTTGGCACTGAAAGAAGGCAATAGTAGCCTGGTGAATTATCTGTATCGCCAACTGCCAAGCGACTATCAGACCATGGGGGATGCCCTGGTGAAGTTGCAAAACGATCCTACCACGCTGGAGTCTTTTGCCCGTAGCGTAGGCCCCACGGACTTTACCCGTTCGGCCACCAGCATCGTCTTCGCCCGGTTGGCTCGCCAGGATGTAGAAAATGCGCGAGCGATGATCCCAACGCTGGCCCGTTTGCAGAAAATGAGCGAAAGCGAAAAGTTGGGGATGGAAGAGGAAGTAGCCTGGCGATTGATGGGCAACGATGCCACCTTTGAGCAGACCCAATGGCGCGATCGGGTGATCCTGCGTAGCCAACAGCCAGCCTTGCTGGAACGCCGCGTGCGAATGGCGTTGGGCGTGGGGGATCGTCAGGGGCTGAAAACCTGGCTGGCTCGTCTGCCTGAGGAATCGCGCAACAAGGACGAATGGCGCTACTGGCGCGCCAGTGAACTGATTGATGAAGGTAAACGCAGCGAAGGAGAAGTGATGCTGCGTAGCCTGATGAACGAACGCGGCTTCTACCCGATGGTCGCAGCGCAAAAATTGCAGGTGGCTTATCCGGTGATGGTTGCGGTGGCGGCAAAACCGCGCGCCGATCTGGTGAGTGGCCCAGAAATTGCCCGGGTGCGCGAGCTGATGTATTGGAATATGGATAACCTGGCGCGCAGCGAGTGGAGCTCATTTGTTGCCAGCCGCAGCCGTCCTGAGCAGGAAGCGCTGGCCCGCTATGCCTTTGAGCAGAAATGGGCCGATCTGAGCGTACAGGCGACCATCGTTGGCAAGCTGTGGGATCATCTTGAAGAACGTTTCCCGATGGCCTGGCCGCAGGAGTTCCGCCGCGCTACCGAAGATAAAGGCATTACGCCGAGCTATGCCATGGCGATTGCCCGCCAGGAAAGCGCCTGGAACCCCAAGGCGCAGTCGCCGGTCGGGGCAGCAGGTTTGATGCAGGTGATGCCGCGTACCGCTAAACACACGGTAGATCTGTTTGGCATCCCGGGTTACACCAGCCCGAGCCAGCTGTTTGATCCGCAAACCAATATCACCATTGGCACCAGCTATCTGGAATCGGTGTATCAGCAGTTTGGTCGTAACCGCATTCTCTCGTCTGCGGCCTATAACGCTGGCCCATCACGGGTGAATACCTGGTTAGGTAATAGCGATGGCCGTGTGGATGCGGTGGCGTTTGTGGAAAGCATTCCGTTCTCGGAAACCCGCTCGTACGTGAAGAACGTGCTGGCTTATGACGCATTTTATCGTTACTTCATGCATCGGCCAGCGAAAGTGCTGACCGATGCCGAGTGGCAACGGCGTTATTGATAAATAGTGCATTGACCCCCCTCACCCTAGCCCTCAGGGAGAGGGGACCGAATGTGCCACAACTTGGCTTCTTCGTCGGATCTTTGCCACTGCAATTGCCAAACTTAATCTCATCACTTTTCCAACTCCCTCTCCCTGTGGGAGAGGGTTGGGGTGAGGGGGGCTGCTCCGGTATTTTGACGGCTACCGGGTCTATGCTATGCTGCTGTACTAGTTAAATAGTATGGTGGCTGGCATGACGCAATTATCGCTAAACGATCCCGCTCTTTCAGAACAAGGCAACGAAGATTGGCTGCGCTTTGTCGAGCTGTTACAGAGTTCATTCGACCAGGATTTGCACCAACCGTTGATGCAACTGCTGCTGACGCCGGATGAGCGTACCGCGTTGGGGACAAGGGTGCGGATTATTCAGGAACTGATGCGTGGTGAGATGAGCCAGCGCGAGCTGAAAAATGAACTGGGGGCGGGTATCGCGACCATCACCAGAGGCTCCAACAGCCTGAAGATGGCAACCCCAGCGCTGAAACAGTGGCTGGAGCAGCAACTACTGGGGTGAAACATCACCCCGGTGGCTGATTACTGATGCGGCGTATTGCTGTTGTTGTGGCTGCGGTAAATCGGATTATGGAACGGCACCAATGCCAGCAGCAGCGCCTGATGGTAAACGCTGGTGCGGCTCAAGCGGCCATCGGTAAAGATGCCGATCGCACCGCCCTGGCGTTTGACTTCGCTGTTGCCGGTGATCAAGGCCATTTCACTGCCCAACTCGCGGCCAGCGCGAATACCCTGTAAAATTGATTCCGGTAGCATCAGGCTGGCGGAACGCGATTCGCCACGGGTTTGTGGGTTTTCTATCGTCATCCAGGCAAACGTCATATTTTCTTCGATCCCGGCTTCTACCCCAACCCAAAAGTCGGCTTCTGGCCGAACCTGCCGTGCTTCCATCACGCGCTGACGTGCGCCGGTACGGGTTTCGGTATTGCCAATGGGTTGCAGTGAAACGCCGCTGGCGACGTCAACCGATTCAATGCGACATTGGTCAGCACCAAAGGTATCTTCAAAGGCCAGTTGAATAGCCTTGATCTTTGCCGGGTTGGTAGTTGCAGCGATAACATGATACATAACGGCTTTAGCTTCCTTAAAGTGGGGCTGTGTCTTGCCATGATTTTTGATGGCGGCAAGTTATGCGTGGTGCAAGGCACGAGCCACAGATAAACTCAAGTTTCACGCAGTATAACGGAAAAGCATAATGTTACAGGTATACCTCGTTCGCCACGGCGAAACGGAATGGAACGCGGCACGCCGCATCCAGGGCCAGTCCGATAGCCCATTAACCGCCACTGGCGTTCACCAGGCACATCTGGTTGGCAAGCGCGTTAGCCGCGAGGGCATTACGCACGTCATTTCCAGCGATCTGGGCCGCACCCGTCAGACCGCACAAATCATTGCGGATGCTTGCGGTTGCGACGTTATGGTTGATGCCAGACTGCGTGAGCTGCACATGGGCGTTCTGGAAGAACGTTTGATCGACAGCCTGGTACCACAGGAAGAACTGTGGCGTAAACAGATGGTCGATGGTACTGCTGACGGCCGTATCCCTCAAGGTGAATCTATGACGGAATTGGCCACGCGGATGCATGCCGCGCTGACCGACTGCCTGAAACTGCCGGAAGGCAGCAAACCGCTGATTGTCAGCCACGGCATCGCGCTAGGGTGTCTGATCGGCACGGTGTTAGGGTTGCCGGCCTATGCCGAGCGCCGTCTGCGTTTGCGCAACTGTTCGCTGTCGCGCGTCGACTATCAGCAAAGCCCTTGGTTGGCCCCTGGCTGGATTGTAGAAAGCGCGGGCGATATCTCGCATCTGGACATGCCCGCGTTGGATGAACTACAGCGCTAACGACGGATCGGGATCAGATAGTCGCAGCGGATCTCGGTAGGTGGCTGAGGCGGACGCCGGTCACCTTGCGGATAGAAGCGCTCAATATCGTGCCCTTTGCGACGGGTCAACTCCAGTGCCGGCAAGCAGGTGCCGTACAGTATCAGGATAAAGTCCTGCAGGCCGGACGCGGGCCCCTGGTAGCTGAACATGGCATATTCACCGCTCTGCAGCGTAATAGGCTGGCCTTCCACTACCCTGGTCGGCACGTGTTGCGCTTCCAGAGCCGTGGTATACAGCACTTCCTGCTCGTCGTCCTTTTCCTGGCTTGGCCGCGAGTGGTGCAGGCCGTATAGCACCGGTGGCAGGGTTTCCACCTGCCCCAGATACTGCTGCCAGAACTGGGTACGCAGCTCGGAGCGGAAGTTGGAGATTTGCTCTAACGTGCAGGAGTAGCTCTGCGTCAGGCCGATCAGCTGTAGCTCCGGCAGCGTGACAAACTCTGGATGTGGCAGCGTAAAGGCGCCCAGACGTATTGGCGGGCACATGCCAAAGGCGTTCCAGTCTTCCGAACGGCGATACAGCGCCGGGGTTTGCGCAAACTGTTTTTTGAATGCGCGAGTGAAGGTCTGCTGTGAGTCGAAACGATACTGCAAGGCAATATCCAGAATAGGCCGACTGGTGAGGCGCAACGCGACCGCAGCTTTGGACAATCTTCTTGCCCGAATATAAGCCCCGATGGCGTTTCCAGTGATATCCTTAAACATCCGTTGCAGATGCCATTTAGAGTAACCCGCTTTTGCCGCCACGTTATCCAGTGACAAAGGTTGGTCCAAATGGCTTTCCAGCCAGCTAAGCAGATCACGAATGATACCGGCTTGATCCATAGAACTTCCTCGTAGAGCTTCAGGTTCGGCACCTGAACTGTTTGATTTGTCATGCTGATACCTGATGCCCACTGACTTAGTGATCAATCAGTTGCATTACCTACGGCGCTTGCACGATATGCGTTGCGAGAAGGCGGGGGGAAACTTGTGTTAACAGGCATCAAGCGATGACGATGCCGCATAATAGCAACTTTTTTCCTCCGCGACTCTCAAAGATTTTTTTCGATCTCTGTGCTAAAAAGAGCAGTCTGGGCCTGGAAAAAACCACTTCTGTGACCTGAAGTATCGGCGTTCTTATTAGCAGCCCTGTTTTTTAACATGCTGTTCTCTTGGAGTTAAGTGAATGAAAAAAGGATGGATATTTTTGTTTGGCCTGGTTTGCGCAACGGTTAATAGCGCGCAGGCGGAACAGGTGGGATCGGTCGATACGGTATTCAAACTGTTTGGTCCGGATCATAAAATCGTGGTGGAAGCGTTCGACGATCCCGATGTGAAAAATGTAACTTGTTATATCAGCCGGGCGAAAACCGGTGGGATAAAAGGTGGTTTAGGGCTGGCAGAGGATACCTCGGATGCCGCCATTTCTTGTCAGCAGGTTGGGCCGATTGAGCTGAGCGACAAGATTAAAAAGGGTAAGGCTGAGGGGACCGTGGTGTTCCAGAAGCGCACCTCATTGGTATTCAAAAAGCTGCAGGTGGTGCGTTTTTATGATGCTAATCGCAATGCGCTGATCTACCTGAGCTATTCCGATCGGGTGGTGGATGGTTCGCCGAAAAATGCCCTGAGTGCGGTGCCGATCATCCCTTGGGGTGAGGCCAGATAACAGACCAACAAAAAGGGTCCAGCAAGCTGGACCCTTTTAATGTATGACGCAATAAAGGCTTATTCTTCCAGATCGCCGCAGAAGCGGTAACCTTCACCATGAATGGTGGCAATGATTTCCGGCGTGTCCGGCGTGGATTCGAAGTGCTTACGAATACGGCGGATGGTCACGTCTACGGTACGGTCATGCGGCTTCAGTTCACGGCCAGTCATTTTCTTCAGCAGTTCGCCACGGGACTGGATCTTGCCCGGGTTTTCACAGAAGTGCAGCATGGCACGGAATTCGCTGCGTGGCAGCTTGTACTGCTCGCCAGCAGGGCCAATCAGAGAACGGCTGTTGATGTCCAGTTCCCAACCGTTGAACTTGTAGCTCTCAACCAGCTTGCGCTCTTCGCCGACGCTGCCCAGATTCATGGTGCGTGACAGCAGGTTGCGCGCACGGATAGTCAGTTCGCGTGGGTTAAATGGTTTGGTGATATAGTCATCGGCGCCGATTTCCAGGCCGAGGATTTTATCGACTTCGTTATCACGACCGGTCAGGAACATCAGCGCGACGCTGGCTTGTTCGCGTAGCTCACGCGCCAGCAGCAGGCCGTTCTTGCCTGGCAGGTTGATATCCATGATAACCAGATTGATATCATTTTCGGACAGGATGTTGTGCATTTCTGCACCATCATTGGCTTCATGAACAATGTAGCCTTCCGCCTCGAAAATGCTCTTCAGGGTGTTACGAGTGACTAACTCGTCTTCGACAATCAGAATGTGCGGGGTCTGCATATTTGCTACCTAAAATTGCCAACAAAATAGAAAATAGGAAGTACAGCAGTCATGGTGTTCTTCCCTGGAGGGCAGAGATACCGCTCACGTTCCCTCAATTACCAAACGACTACAGTACGTAAACTCGTTCTTGATGCGCTTCCATCAATGTCAACAAGATCGCTAGCTGGGTGGGGGGGCTATTTTTTACCACCCCGAATGATGCCAAAACGGCGCATATCCTAACCCTATTAACAGCAATATAACAGTGTGTGCCGAATTCATCACCTAACAAAACTACGCTTTGTTGACATATATCAAATTCAATTGTAGCACGTTAACAGTTTTGTGAAAAACACTTACAGAAATGCCAGCTTATGTCACAGATCGTCAAATTCTGTGAACGATTCAGCTTTGTCGGGGCTGAAGTATTACAATTGACGGTTAACTGTGTTGAGTTGAAATACAACGTTTTGTTTTGATAGAAAATTAAAACTTAACTTGTAATTATGTAGGTTTCGTCTGGTTTGTTGGTTGAAAGGTCTGTTTAATAATATTATAGCAGGTGAGTCGTTACGATGTTAATCGTTTGTAAATATAATCAGACAATTCCCAACAGTCAAAGAACTATTATCATTATTTTTCTGGAGTCTTGATGCAGCTTCATATCGTGTTAGTCGCGCCCGCACGGGCGGAAAATGTTGGCGCAGCAGCGCGGGCGATGAAAACCATGGGGTTCACTTCGTTGCGCATTGTCGACAGCGAGGCTCATCTACAGCCCGCCGCTCGCTGGGTCGCCCATGGTGCTGGCGATATTCTTGATGCGGTGCAGACGTTTCCCACTCTGCAACAGGCGTTGGCAGACGTGGATTTTACCGTGGCGACCACCGCCCGCAGTCGTGCACGCTTCCATTACTATTGCACCCCTCAGCAGCTGACGGACCAACTGGTGGAACGCCAGCAATGGGTACACCAGGCCGCGCTGGTGTTTGGCCGTGAAGACTCGGGCCTGACCAATGAAGAGCTGGAGTTGGCCGATCTGTTGACCGGCGTGCCGATGGTGGCCGATTATCCTTCGCTGAACCTCGGCCAGGCGGTGATGGTGTATTGCTATCAGTTGGCGCAGCTAATGAACATCAGCGCACCGCAGGAACCCCTTGCCGATAGCGGACAGCTTAAAGCGTTGCGCCAGCGGGCAGATCGCCTGTTACAAGTGCTGGACGTGGCGAATGACCAAAAATTGCGCGATTGGTTACACCAGCGCCTGGGAGTCTTACAGCAGCGTGATACCGTCATGCTGCACACCTTGCTGCATGATATTGAAAAAAAATTGACCCCATGATGTAGGTGTTTCCTGTCGTTCATCTGGTGTTATCCACTATTATTTTGGCTTTTTAGTGATTTTTTGTTCTGTTATTTTGTTTTTTTATCGGCTTCATCGCGCAGATCCCGCTGTGGCCAGTAAATAGGCAAAATAAAGAAATAATTTGACTTGGCCAGGCGATTGCTTTAACCAATAGAGGGGACAGCGATTCTAATGAGACAGACAGACAACATGCGAAACATCAGCCTGAATACGACAATTATTACCACCACCGATACCACAGGTAACGGGGCGGGCTGACGCGTACAGGAAACAGAAGAAAAAAGCCCGCACCTAACCAGTGCGGGCTTTTTTTTCGGCATATATTCAGGAGAGAACAGAAATGCGAGTGCTTAAATTTGGTGGAACTTCGGTAGCGAATGCGGAACGTTTTCTGCGCGTTGCCGATATCGTGGAGAACAATGCACGCCAGGGACAGGTCGCCACGGTATTGTCCGCACCGGCCAAGATCACCAATCATCTGGTGGCGATGATTGATAAAACTGTCGCCGGGCAGGATATTCTGCCAACCATGAGCGACGCCGAGCGCATCTTTGCCGAACTGCTCAGCGGTCTGGCTCAATCATTGCCAGGCTTCGAGTACGATCGCCTGAAGGCGCTGGTCGAGCAGGAGTTTGCTCAGCTCAAACAGGTACTGCATGGCGTGGCGTTGTTGGGGCAGTGCCCGGATAGCGTCAATGCGGCCATCATCTGCCGGGGTGAAAAGCTCTCTATTGCCATCATGGAAGGCGTGTTCAAAGCCAAAGGCTACCCGGTGACGGTGATTAACCCGGTAGAGAAACTGCTGGCTCAGGGCCATTATCTGGAATCGACCGTAGACATTGCCGAGTCCACCCTGCGTATCGCCGCCGCGCGCATTCCTACCGACCATATCATCTTGATGGCGGGCTTTACTGCGGGTAACGACAAAGGGGAACTGGTGGTATTGGGGCGCAACGGTTCCGATTACTCCGCCGCGGTGCTGGCCGCTTGCCTGCGTGCCGACTGCTGCGAGATCTGGACCGATGTGGACGGGGTTTATACCTGCGATCCGCGTACCGTGCCGGATGCTCGACTGTTAAAATCGATGTCCTACCGAGAGGCGATGGAGCTTTCTTACTTCGGCGCCAAAGTTCTCCACCCGCGTACCATCACCCCGATTGCCCAGTTCCAAATCCCTTGCCTGATTAAAAACACCGCCAACCCACAAGCTCCCGGCACTTTGATCGGTGGCGAAAGCGTGGCCGATGATACGCCGGTCAAGGGCATCACCAACCTGAACAACATGGCGATGATCAACGTTTCCGGCCCGGGCATGAAAGGCATGGTCGGTATGGCGGCGCGGGTGTTTGCCGTGATGTCACGTGCGGGGATCTCGGTGGTGTTGATCACCCAGTCCTCTTCCGAATACAGCATCAGCTTCTGTGTGCCACAGAGTGAGCTGCAACGCGCCCGTCGCGCCCTGGAAGACGAGTTCTACCTGGAACTGAAAGACGGCGTGCTGGAGCCGCTGGACGTGATGGAGCGCCTGGCCATCATCTCGGTGGTCGGTGACGGTATGCGCACCCTACGCGGCATCTCTGCGCGCTTCTTCTCTGCTCTGGCGCGTGCCAACATCAATATCGTGGCGATCGCGCAAGGCTCTTCGGAGCGTTCAATCTCCGTGGTAGTCGATAATGATTCCGCGACCACCGGGGTACGCGTCAGCCATCAGATGCTGTTCAACACCGATCAGGTGATTGAAGTGTTTGTGATTGGCGTCGGCGGCGTCGGTGGGGCACTGATCGAACAGGTTTATCGCCAGCAGCCTTGGCTGAAGCAAAAGCATATCGATCTGCGCATCTGCGGCATTGCCAATTCACGGGCGATGCTGACCAACGTGCACGGTATCTCGCTGGAAAGCTGGCGGGACGAGTTGGCCGAAGCCAAAGAGCCGTTCAATCTGGGCCGCCTGATCCGCCTGGTGAAAGAGTGCCACTTGCTCAATCCGGTGATTGTCGACTGTACGTCCAGCCAGGCGGTAGCCGATCAGTATGCCGATTTCCTGGCCGACGGTTTCCACGTGGTGACGCCGAACAAGAAAGCCAACACCTCGTCGATGAATTATTACCAGCAACTGCGTACCGCCGCAGCCGGTTCTCGCCGCAAATTCCTGTATGACACCAACGTGGGCGCGGGCCTGCCGGTGATCGAAAACCTGCAGAACCTGCTCAATGCGGGTGATGAGCTGGTGCGCTTCACCGGCATTCTGTCGGGATCGCTGTCCTTTATCTTCGGTAAGCTGGATGAGGGGATGTCACTGTCGGCAGCCACCTTGCAGGCTAAGGCCCTCGGCTATACCGAGCCAGACCCGCGTGACGATCTTTCGGGGATGGACGTTGCTCGCAAACTGCTGATCCTGGCGCGTGAAGCGGGCTATGCGCTTGAACTGAGCGATATTGAAGTCGAATCGGTGTTACCGGCGTCGTTTGATGCCAGTGGTGATGTTGAGAACTTTATTGCCCGCCTGCCGGAGCTGGATGCCGAATTCAACCGCCGTGTGGCCGCCGCTGCCGCAGAAGGCAAGGTGCTGCGTTATGTGGGGGCCATCGAAGAAGGCCGCTGTCTGGTACGTATTGATGCGGTAGATGGCAACGATCCATTGTATAAAGTGAAGAACGGTGAGAACGCTCTGGCCTTCTACAGCCGCTACTATCAGCCATTGCCGCTGGTGCTGCGCGGCTATGGCGCCGGTAATGATGTGACGGCGGCCGGGGTATTTGCCGATCTGTTGCGCACACTGTCATGGAAGTTGGGAGTCTAATATGGTTAAGGTGTATGCACCGGCCTCAATTGGTAACGTCAGCGTCGGGTTCGATGTGCTGGGAGCTGCGGTTTCCCCTGTCGACGGCACGCTGCTGGGCGATTGCGTCAGCGTGGAAGCGGCTAGCCGCTTCAGCCTGGAAAATAGCGGGCGCTTTGTCAGCAAGCTGCCGACCAATCCTAAACACAATATTGTTTATCAGTGTTGGGAGCGTTTCTGCCAGGAAATTGGCCGTGAAGTTCCAGTAGCGATGCGATTGGAGAAGAATATGCCCATCGGTTCCGGGCTAGGCTCCAGCGCTTGCTCGGTGGTCGCTGGCCTGATGGCGATGAACGAGTTCTGCGATCGCCCGCTCAACGAGATGCAACTGCTGGCCCTGATGGGGGAACTGGAAGGGCGTATTTCCGGCAGCGTGCATTACGACAACGTTGCGCCGTGCTATCTGGGCGGCTTGCAGTTGATGCTGGAAGAAGAAGGAAACATCTGCCAGGAAGTGCCTGGCTTTAAAGACTGGCTGTGGGTGATGGCCTATCCGGGCATCAAAGTCTCCACCGCAGAGGCGCGTGCCATTCTGCCTGCGCAATATCGCCGCCAGGACTGTATCAGCCATGGCCGCTATCTGGCGGGCTTTATTCACGCTTGCCACACTCAGCAACCGCGTCTGGCGGCCAAGCTGATGCAGGATGTGATTGCTGAACCTTATCGCACCCGCCTGCTGCCGGGCTTTGCCGAAGCGCGTAAAGCCTCACAGGATATCGGTGCCTTGGCCTGCGGCATCTCCGGCTCCGGCCCGACGCTGTTTGCAGTCTGTGATGACGGCGCAACGGCGCAACGCATGGCCGATTGGCTCACCCACCATTACCTGCAAAACGACGAAGGTTTTGTTCATATTTGCCGCCTGGATACCGCCGGCGCTCGACTATTGGGATAACGCATGAAACTGTACAATCTGAAAGATCATAACGAACAGGTCAGCTTCGCGCAGGCTATCAAACAGGGCCTGGGCAAGCAGCAAGGGCTGTTTTTCCCGCTGGAACTGCCAGAGTTCGAACTGACCGAAATTGATAAGCTGCTGGAAATGGATTTTGTCACCCGTAGCAGCAAGATCCTGTCCGCTTTTATTGGCGATGAGATCGGTGAAGAGGCGCTGTACAAGCGCGTGAAGGCTGCCTTTGAGTTCCCGGCCCCGGTTGCTCAGGTGGAGAGTGATGTCGCCTGCCTGGAACTGTTCCACGGCCCGACGCTGGCGTTCAAAGACTTTGGCGGTCGTTTTATGGCCCAGATGCTGGCCGAAGTGGCTGGCGATCAGCCGGTGACCATCCTGACGGCGACTTCTGGTGATACCGGTGCCGCCGTGGCTCATGCCTTCTATGGCCTGAAAAACGTGCGCGTGGTGATCCTCTATCCACAGGGCAAAATCAGTTCGTTGCAGGAAAAGCTGTTCTGCACGCTGGGTGGCAACATCCACACCATCGCGATCGATGGCGACTTTGATGCCTGCCAGGCGTTGGTCAAACAGGCGTTTGACGATCAGGAGCTGAAAGAGGCGGTGCACCTGAACTCGGCCAACTCGATCAATATCAGTCGCCTGCTGGCGCAGATCTGCTATTACTTTGAAGCGGTGGCGCAGCTGCCACAGGAAGCCCGCAATCAGCTGGTGGTTTCCGTACCTAGTGGCAACTTTGGTGATTTGACCGCCGGCTTGCTGGCAAAATCCCTGGGGCTACCGGTGAAGCGCTTTATTGCCGCTACCAACGCCAATGACACCGTGCCACGTTTCCTGACTACCGGCGAATGGCAGCCAAACACCACCGTAGCGACGTTGTCCAACGCGATGGACGTCAGCCAGCCTAACAACTGGCCGCGTGTGGAAGAGCTGTTCCGCCGTAAAATCTGGCAGTTGAAAGAGTTGGCTCATGGTGCGGTAAGTGATGAAACCACCAAGGAAACCATGAAAGCGTTGGCGGCTTTGGGCTACCTTTCTGAGCCTCATGCGGCGATCGCCTACCGCGTGCTGCGCGATCAATTGCAAGAAGGGGAGTTTGGTCTGTTCCTGGGCACGGCGCATCCGGCCAAGTTCAAGGAAAGCGTCGAAGAGATCCTCGGCCAGGAGCTTGCGCTGCCACAGGCATTGGCGGTACGTGCCAAGTTGCCGCTGTTATCGCATAACATGCCTGCGGACTTTGCGGCACTGCGTCAATTCATGATGACCTTGCCTGTCTGATATTCATAGGACACCCCTCACCCCAACCCTCTCCCCAAAAAAGGAGAGGGAGCTGGACGGAGTTGTGGTGAGGTACGGTGTTTAGGTAGATTTTTGCAATCGACAACGAACTCGATCGGTCCCCTCTCCCTGTGGGAGAGGGTTAGGGTGAGGGGGCGAGCGATTATTGCTCCGGGCGTTTAAACACCAGTTCATTACCCGCCGAATCCGCCTCATCGAAGGCATACCCTTCCAGATTGAAATCCACCAGTTGTTCACTGCGGCTCAAGCGATTCTTGATGATAAAGCGGCTCATCAGCCCACGCGCTTTCTTGGCGTAGAAGCTGATGACCTTGTACTTGCCGTTTTTCTCGTCCAGGAATACCGGTTTGATCAGTGAACCACGTAGCTTGGCGGGTTTTACCGACTTGAAGTATTCATCCGAAGCCAGGTTCACCACCACATCGTCACCTTGTTGCTCCAGAGCCTGATTCAGCTTTTCGGTGATCCGATCGCCCCAGAAGCTGTACAGGTCTTTGCCCTGCGGGTTTTCCAGCTTGATCCCCATTTCCAGTCGGTAAGGCATCATCAGATCCAGCGGGCGCAGCACCCCGTACAGGCCAGAAAGCATACGCAGATGCTGTTGTGCGAAGTCGAAATCCTCTTCGCTGAAGTCTTGCGCCTGTAAGCCGGTATAAACGTCGCCTTTAAACGCCAGCAGCGCCTGACGGGCGTTGTCCGGGGTAAAGTCGGGCTGCCATTCGCCAAAGCGTGCGGCATTCAGGCCCGCCAGCTTATCGCTGATATGCATCAGGCCGGAAATTTGTGCCGGGGTCAGCTTACGGCAGATTTTGATCAGCTTTTGCGACTGATCCAGTAACTCGGGCTGGGTAAAGCGCTCGGTGGCTAACGGGCTTTCATAATCCAGGGTTTTGGCAGGTGAAATAATAACGAGCATGGTCACATCCTGTTTATCAACATGTGGCTACTGTAGCAAAAAGCGGGCAAGACCAGGAGGTATGGCTGTGATAGGGCGCACTTTACGCACGCCCTGCAGGATTAACGCTGCTTGGTAGGTTCCCAGATACCCGGCTCGAGCTGGGATCCCAACTCTGGGTAACGGTTAATGTCAAAGGTAGGCAGCTTGCCGAGTGAACGCTGATGGTTGTAATCCCTGGCCAGTTTGAAGGCCACGTCGGACAGTAACAAGATAGCGGTCAGATTGGTGATCGCCATCAGCGCCATCGAGGTGTCTGCCATTTTCCACACCGTGGTTAATTCTGCCATTGAGCCAAACATCACCATGCCCAAGGCAAAGCAGCGGAAAATCGCCAGCTTGGTCGGATGGTTGTGTTTGAGGAAGATCAGGTTGTTCTCGGCATAGGCATAATTGGCAATGATTGAGGTAAAGGCAAACAGGAAAACGGCAATCGCCACAAAGGGCGCACCCCAGGCTCCCACGGCGCTGGCCATAGCGCGCTGGGTCAGATCGAGACCGCTGATATTGGTCGGGGGATTATCCAATACGCCAGAGGCCAAAATAATTGCCGCCGTTGCACTACAAATGACGATGGTATCGACAAATACGCCCAGCATCTGCACATAGCCTTGTGAGGCAGGATGTGGCGGGTAAGGGGTTGCGGAAGCCGCGGCGTTGGGGGCAGATCCCATCCCGCCTTCGTTAGAAAACAGCCCACGTTGTATGCCCTGCGTCATTGCCTGGGAGATCCCGTAACCCAGGGTACCGGCAACGGCTTCCTGCAGGCCAAAGGCACTTTTGAAGATCAACGCCAGGATGGCTGGCATCTGCTCAATATGCTGGCCGATGATCCACAGCGCCAGAAGCAGGTAGGCCAGGGCCATAAACGGCACAATTTTTTCTGCGACGCGGGCGATGGAACGGATACCGCCAAAGATCACCAAGCCGCTCAGCACCACGACCCCGATTCCGACGTACATGGGGTCGGCATTAAAGGCGACAGAGCTGGCCAGGGCGATGGAGTTGGCCTGTACCGCATTGAACACCAGGCCGAAAGCGATCAGCAGGAAAATGGAGAACATCACGCCCATCCAGCGCATTCCCAGCCCTTTTTCCATATAGTAGGCCGGGCCACCACGGTAGTTGCCGTTATCGTCTTTGGTTTTGTAGAGCTGTGCCAGGGTGCTTTCAATAAAAGAGGTCGCCATGCCGATAAACGCGACCACCCACATCCAGAAGATGGCACCGGGGCCGCCCGCGGTGAGCGCTATCGCCACGCCGGTCAGGTTGTTGGTGCCGACCCGGGCGGCTAGCGAAGTGCACAGCGCCTGAAAGGATGAAATGCCCGCGCCGTCGCTTTTGGTACTGTTTTTCAGCACGGAAAACATATGGCCGAAATGGCGAATCTGGATAAAGCGGGTACGCAAGGTGAAGTAGATGCCGGTACCCAACAGCAAATAGATCAGTACCGAACCCCACAGGATATTATTGATAAAGGTGATCAGATCCGTCACAGGTCTCTCCTTGTCAAGATCTACCGCTCCTCAGATTTTTCTTCCTTTTTTAGGGGGAAACTGAGTTAGTTCTCTACAAGATGTTGGCTAAAATCATCCCAATTATCTGGAATTTCAGCTTTCTTTGGATTTTAGCGGTGAATAAAACAACTGGCGGGAATTTAACATAATTTACGGCGGTGATAGCGCGTTAATGCCGTGGCGTTGATTCGGTAATCTCGAAATATCAGTGCGTAACCGGTTGCTCGCACAAGGAAAAAACAACCGCCGTCAGCGTACGATTTTCCTGCCTTGCGCCGGGCTACGTGCATGTTATTATCAGGACAAGGCATGGTTGAACGATGCCAAAAGTTCATGCACAAACGATGAGATAATGCCAACATGACCGATAAATTAACGTCCCTACGCCAGCTGACTACGGTAGTTGCGGATACGGGTGATATCGCTGCAATGAAGCTATATCAACCGCAAGATGCCACCACCAACCCTTCGCTGATCCTCAACGCAGCACAAATTCCTGAATACCGTAAACTGATTGATGAAGCCATTGCCTGGGCGCGCGAGCAGAGCAGCGACCGCGATCAGCAGGTTGCCGATGCCGCAGACAAGCTGGCCGTCAACATTGGTCTGGAGATCCTGAAACTGGTTCCGGGCCGCATTTCCACCGAAGTGGACGCACGTCTGTCTTACGATACCGAAGCCAGCGTTGCCAAGGCCAAGCGCCTGATCAAGCTGTATAACGAAGCCGGTATCAGCAACGACCGCATCCTGATCAAACTGGCCTCTACCTGGCAGGGCATCCGTGCGGCAGAGCGCCTGGAAAAAGAAGGCATCAACTGCAACCTGACGCTGCTGTTCTCCTTCGCTCAGGCTCGTGCCTGCGCCGAAGCCGGCGTGTACCTGATCTCGCCGTTTGTTGGCCGTATTCTTGACTGGTACAAAGCCAATGGCGACAAGAAAGAGTTCGCCCCGCACGAAGATCCGGGCGTAGTTTCCGTGTCCGAAATTTATCAGTACTACAAGCAGCACGGCTATGAAACCGTGGTGATGGGCGCCAGCTTCCGTAACGTTGGTGAAATCATCGAACTGGCAGGCTGCGATCGCCTGACCATCGCACCTGCACTGCTCAAAGAGCTGGCAGAGAGCGAAGGTGCGCTGGAGCGTAAACTGTCTTATACCGGCGAAGTGAAAGCGCGTCCGGCACCGCTGACCGAGTCTGAGTTCTACTGGCAGCATAACCAGGATCCAATGGCGGTTGAGAAACTGACCGACGGTATCCGCAAGTTTGCCGTAGACCAGGGCAAGCTGGAAAAAATGATCGCCGATCTGCTGTAATAGCGGCAGTAATCAGCATAGAAGGTGGCTCCGGCCACCTTTTTTTATGTCTGAATATCCACCTCGCCAAGCAAACACCCTATACTCCCGTGATTAATCTCCCTTGGGTAGCCGGGGCATCAGACAGAGGTACAACATGGATACATTACGCATTGGTTTGGTTTCTATTTCGGACCGCGCTTCAGGGGGCGTGTATCAGGATAAAGGGATCCCGGCGCTGGAAGCGTGGCTGGGTGACGCGCTGGCAACGCCGTTCACTCTGGAAACCCGCCTGATCCCGGACGAGCAGACGCTGATTGAGCATACTCTGTGTGAGTTGGTTGATGAAATGGGTTGCCATTTGGTGTTGACTACCGGCGGCACCGGTCCGTCCCGACGCGACGTGACTCCAGACGCCACGCTGGCGATCGCCGATCGGGTGATGCCTGGTTTTGGCGAGCAAATGCGCCAAATCAGCCTACACTATGTGCCAACGGCGATCCTTTCACGCCAGGTTGGGGCGATCCGTAAACAGGCGCTGATCATCAACCTGCCGGGGCAACCCAAATCAATTAAAGAAACGCTGGAAGGGGTGAAGGACGCAGCAGGTCAGGTGGTGGTGCACGGTATTTTTGCCAGCGTGCCTTATTGTATCCAACTGCTCGAAGGCCCCTATGTCGAGACGCATGAGGCGGTGGTAGCAGCATTTCGTCCCAAGAATGCGCGCCGCGAGATAAATCTCTAAATTTCAGCAATCTGCGGGATAACCTTCAGCGTATCTGGTGTGAAAGTATTTTGCCGTTATAGTAAGGAACTTTTTACAGTCAGCCATTAGGCTTTCTGTGTCTTCCCTGTTTCCTCAAACGGTATCTTATGCATCACGATAATAATCGCCGGCTCAACCGGCAAGATTATAAAACTCTGACGTTGGCTGCCCTGGGCGGTGCGTTGGAGTTTTATGACTTCATCATTTTTGTTTTTTTTGCTGCGGTGATGGGGGATCTGTTCTTCCCGGCGGATATGCCTGAATGGCTGCGCCAGGTGCAGACCTTCGGCATCTTTGCGGCGGGCTATCTGGCTCGGCCACTGGGCGGCATCATCATGGCGCACTTCGGGGACCTGGTTGGCCGTAAAAAGATGTTCACCCTGAGCATCCTGCTGATGGCGTTACCGACGCTGGCGATGGGGATGTTGCCAACCTATGCTCATATCGGCATTGCCGCACCGTTACTGCTGCTATTGATGCGGGTACTGCAAGGTGCGGCTATCGGCGGTGAAGTCCCTGGTGCCTGGGTGTTTGTAGCGGAGCATGTGCCGCGCAAGCGCATTGGGTTCGCCTGTGGCACGCTCACGGCTGGCCTGACGGCCGGTATCCTGCTTGGCTCTGTGGTGGCCACCATCATCAATACCACCCTTAGCCAGCAGGCCATCCATGACGGCGGCTGGCGTATTCCGTTCTTCCTGGGCGGCATCTTCGGCCTGTTTGCCATGTACCTGCGCCGCTGGTTGCAGGAAACTCCCATCTTTATCGAACTGCAAGCACGTAAGGCGCTGGCTGAAGAGCTGCCGTTGAAATCGGTGGTAATGAATCATCGCAAAGAGATCGTGGTATCGATGCTGCTGACCTGGCTGCTGTCAGCGGGCATTGTGGTGGTGATCCTGATGACGCCAACCTACCTGCAAAAGCAGTTTGACATAGCCCCGGCGCTGTCACTGCAGGCCAACAGCATCGCTATCATCATGTTGATTGCCGGGTGTATCACCTCGGGCTCGGCGGCGGATCGCTTTGGCGCCAGTAAAACCTTTATCGTCGGCAGCCTGCTGTTGGCGGGGTGCAGCTGGCTGTTCTATCAATCGGTGGGAACCCATCCCGAAATGCTGTTTGCTACCTATGCGCTGGTTGGCTTTAGCGTGGGGATTGTCGGTGCGGTACCTTACGTGCTGGTGCGGGCTTTCCCGGCGGAAGTGCGATTTACCGGGATTTCATTCTCATATAACGTGGCATACGCGATTTTTGGTGGTCTAACCCCGATATTCGTCACGCTGATCATGAAGTTAACCCCGTTAGCGCCCGCTTACTATGTGTTGGCGTTATCGGCGATCGGCCTGCTGCTGGGGATCTACCTGCGCAATGATTTGAACAGTGAAAAGCCAGTGTTGAATTAAGCGATTTTCGGCCAATAAAAAGCCCTGCGATTAAACACCGCAGGGCTTTTTTATATCACACTGGAACAGATATCAGGCAGTGACGGCTACAGGTGTTGCCTGCTGCACTTCCACCGGACCAATTGGCAGCACGGTGCGGCCCAACTGCTCGTTGATCACTTCTGCCATGGCCAGATAGATGGCGCTGGCACCACAGATAATGCCTTCGTAACCGGCGAACGTCAGGATCGCGTGGTTACCGGTGATGTTGCCGACCGCCAACAGGGCGAACAGCAATGTCAGGCTGGCAAACACGAACTGCAACCCGCGGTTGGTGCGCAACGTGCCGAAGAACATGAACAGGGTGAAGACGCCCCACAGTGCCAGATAGATGCCGAGGACGTTTGCGTCGGTCGGTTCTGCCAGGCCCATACGTGGCAGCAGCAGGATGCCTACCAGGCTCAGCCAGAAGCAACCGTAAGAGGTGAAGGCGGTCAAGCCGAAGGTGTTGCCTTTCTTGAACTCAAGAATACCGGCAAAAATCTGAGCCATACCACCGAAGAAAATCCCCATACTGATGATGACGGAAGTCAGTGGGAAAAAGCCCGCGTTGTGCAGGTTCAGCAAGACGGTAGTCATCCCGAAGCCCATCAGGCCCAGGGGGCCGGGATTTGCCAACTTGTTGGAGTGCATATGTCCTCTGCGATAACAGAATTGTAACGAAAATGGATAGGTAATTTAATATTTGGTCTGAATGGCCGAAAAACCTATAACTTCCATCAGAGCGCGCGGCATCATAATGATCCCCACGTCAGGAAACAATGATCTGGCAGCGGATAAAAACGAAATTTTTTTTGCCCTGCCCCTTGATGCTGGTGTGGATGGCCCCATCTTATTGGCAACCGCAGTTGCTGACCGCGGGTAACACTGAGATGCCGGGCAGTTGAAAAGCAAAAAAATGCCCGCATATAAGTTAGCAACCTGACCGATTATGAATTTATTAGTGGAGATGTTTAGATGGGCAAAATCATTGGTATCGACCTGGGTACAACCAACTCTTGTGTAGCAATTATGGATGGTGGCAAGGCGCGCGTGTTGGAGAACGCTGAAGGCGATCGCACCACACCTTCAATCATCGCATATACCCAGGATGGTGAGATTCTGGTTGGCCAGCCTGCTAAGCGTCAGGCTGTTACCAACCCACAAAACACCCTGTTTGCGATCAAGCGCCTGATTGGCCGTCGCTTCCAGGATGAAGAAGCACAGCGTGACAAAGCCATCATGCCTTACAACATCGTCGCTGCCGATAACGGTGACGCCTGGCTGGAAGTGAAGGGCCAGAGAATGGCTCCTCCGCAGATCTCTGCGGAAGTGCTGAAAAAAATGAAGAAAACGGCGGAAGATTACCTGGGTGAGCCGGTAACTGAAGCGGTTATCACCGTTCCAGCCTACTTCAACGATGCTCAGCGTCAGGCGACCAAAGACGCCGGCCGTATCGCTGGTCTGGAAGTGAAACGTATCATCAACGAACCTACTGCTGCTGCTCTGGCCTACGGCCTGGACAAAGAAGTGGGCAACCGCACCATCGCAGTTTATGACCTGGGTGGCGGTACTTTCGATATCTCAATCATTGAGATCGACGACGTTGACGGTGAAAAAACCTTCGAAGTTCTGGCCACCAACGGTGATACCCACCTGGGTGGTGAAGACTTCGATAGCCGCCTGATCAACTATCTGGTGGAAGAGTTCAAGAAAGAGCAGGGCATGGATCTGCGCAACGATCCGTTGGCGATGCAGCGTCTGAAAGAAGCCGCTGAAAAAGCCAAGATCGAGCTGTCCTCTGCTCAGCAGACCGACGTCAACCTGCCGTACATCACTGCAGATGGCAGCGGTCCAAAACACATGAACATCAAAGTGACCCGTGCAAAACTCGAGTCGCTGGTAGAAGATCTGGTTGCCCGTTCTATCGAGCCGCTGAAAGTGGCACTGAAAGACGCAGGCCTGTCGGTTTCTGACATTCAGGACGTGATCCTGGTTGGTGGCCAGACCCGTATGCCAATGGTTCAGAAGAAAGTTGCTGACTTCTTCGGTAAAGAACCACGTAAAGACGTTAACCCGGACGAAGCAGTGGCCGTAGGTGCTGCGGTTCAGGGCGGTGTGTTGGCCGGTGATGTGAAAGACGTATTGCTGCTGGACGTTACCCCACTGTCACTGGGTATCGAAACCATGGGCAGCGTGATGACGCCGCTGATCACCAAAAACACCACTATCCCGACCAAGCACAGCCAGGTGTTCTCTACTGCCGAAGACAACCAGGCAGCGGTGACTATCCACGTGCTGCAGGGTGAGCGTAAACGTGCCAATGACAACAAGTCACTGGGCCAGTTCAACCTGGACGGCATCCAGCCGGCACCACGCGGTATGGCGCAGATCGAAGT
Source organism: Serratia sp. (in: enterobacteria) (assembly GCF_051654945.1). Lineage (GTDB taxonomy): Bacteria > Pseudomonadota > Gammaproteobacteria > Enterobacterales > Enterobacteriaceae > Chania. The sequence continues at coordinate 103,239 of NZ_JBOFZA010000085.1, read as the reverse complement.
TACCTTCGATATTGACGCCGACGGTATTCTGCACGTGTCTGCGAAAGACAAGAACACCGGCCGTGAGCAGAAGATCACCATCAAGGCATCTTCTGGTCTGAACGAAGAAGAAATTCAGAAAATGGTACGCGATGCTGAAGTGAACGCTGAAGCTGACCGTAAGTTCGAAGAACTGGTGCAGACTCGTAACCAGGCGGATCACCTGATCCACGGTACCCGTAAGCAGTTGGAAGAAGCAGGCGAGCAACTGCCTGCCGAAGACAAAACGGCTATCGAGAGCGCGCTGAAAGATCTGGAAGCGGCGGTGAAAGGCGAAGACAAAGCCGAAATCGAAGCGAAAACCCAGGCTCTGGTGCAGGTTTCCGGCAAGCTGATGGAAATGGCTCAGGCTCAGGCGCAGCAGGCTCCAGGTGCTGATGCTGGTGCGGACAACGCGGCGCAGAAAGATGACGACGTGGTTGACGCCGAGTTCGAAGAAGTGAAAGACAAAAAATAATAGCCCTTAAGCGGGCAGGGTGCGGCCACAGGCCGTAACCGGAAACCAGCACGGGCGTCGAGGCAACTCTACGCCCGTGCACGCATGTTTTGGGTAAGAGAAATAATGGCGAAGAGAGATTATTACGAGGTGCTCGGCGTAGCCAAAACGGCGGACGAGCGCGAAATCAAAAAGGCGTATAAGCGCCTGGCGATGAAGTACCATCCCGATCGTAATCAGGAAAAAGACGCCGAAAGCCAGTTTAAAGAGGTCAAGGAAGCCTACGAGATCCTGACCGACGATCAAAAACGTGCTGCCTACGATCAATACGGCCATGCCGCGTTTGAACAAGGTGGTATGGGCGGTGGTGGTGGCTTTGGTGGCGGCGGTGCCGACTTCAGCGACATCTTCGGCGACGTGTTTGGCGATATCTTTGGTGGCGGACGCCGCCAACGTGCCAGCCGTGGATCCGATTTGCGTTACAACATGGATCTGACGCTCGAAGAAGCCGTGCGCGGTGTGACCAAAGAGATCCGTATTCCAACGCTGGAAGAGTGTGATGTCTGCCACGGCAACGGTGCCAAACCGGGCAGTTCGCCGGTAACCTGTCCGACCTGTCATGGTCAGGGCCAGGTGCAGATGCGCCAAGGGTTCTTCACCGTGCAGCAGGCTTGTCCACACTGTCACGGGCGTGGTCAGATCATCAAGGATCCGTGCAATAAATGCCACGGCCATGGCCGCGTAGAGAAGTCTAAAACCCTGTCGGTGAAAATCCCGGCGGGCGTGGATACCGGCGATCGTATCCGCTTGGCGGGTGAGGGTGAAGCTGGCGAGCACGGCGCACCGGCAGGCGATCTGTACGTTCAGGTTCAGGTGAAAGCTCACCCGATCTTCGAGCGTGAAGGCAATAACCTGTACTGCGAAGTGCCGATCAACTTTGCTATGGCTGCCTTGGGTGGCGAGATTGAAGTGCCAACGCTGGATGGCCGCGTCAAGCTGAAGGTCCCGGCAGAAACTCAAACCGGCAAACTGTTCCGCATGCGTGGCAAAGGGGTGAAATCGGTACGGGGTGGCAGCCAGGGTGACCTGCTGTGCCGCGTGGTGGTAGAAACGCCGGTAAGCCTGAACGAGAAGCAGAAACAGCTGCTCAAAGAGCTGGAAGAGAGCCTGGGTGGCCCTTCTGGTGATAAGAACAGCCCGCGTTCGAAAAGCTTCTTCGACGGTGTGAAAAAGTTTTTTGACGATCTGACTCGTTAATCGACGTTCTCAGCGCGTCAATTATCAACCCCGGCTTGCCAAAGCCGGGGTTTTTCTTTGTTGCAAAGTCATCAATCTATACCCCTACAAAAAATGTGATATATAACTCGGATTGATCGGTTTTTACGAGTTATTTTGCATTTATAAACTGATTTTTTCGATGTTATTCCTCGCTTATACTCGTGGTCTTGTTTGGATGCCAGGGCGTATCACGCCTAATGTTGGTCAGTTAAGGTATACCGTTTCCCCTCACCCCAGCCCTCTCCCATAGTACTGGCTGTGAGTGTCATGAATACTTGCATGGGGGAGAGGGGGCTAATCCGGAGTCGCGGTCAGATGCAGGAGATAATCTGTGGCACATTCGGTCCCCTCTCCCGGTGGGAGAGGGTTAGGGTGAGGGGCACCACGGCATGCTAGCTAGGTATTTCGTTGCTGCACCGATCAGCATTTGGCGTATCCCGTCTGGTTATTTTTCTGGAGTGACGTACTGTGACTACAATTATTCGTCAATTTCTGCGTCAGGAAGCCGCTGGTGGCATCATTCTGATCGCTGCCGCCGTGGTGGCTCTGATCATGGCTAATACCCCCGCACAGGGGCTGTATCAGGCCTTTCTCAACTTGCCGGTGGTGGTCAGCATCGCCTCGCTGGAGATCGCCAAACCGCTGCTGCTGTGGATTAATGACGGGCTGATGGCCATCTTCTTCCTGGTGGTCGGGTTGGAGGTCAAGCGCGAACTGTTGCAAGGCTCGTTGGCCGGGCGTGACAAGGCCATCTTCCCGGCGATTGCCGCGTTAGGCGGCATGTTGGCACCGGCGCTGATCTATCTGCTGTTCAACGGGGCCGATGAAGTGACACGCCAGGGCTGGGCGATCCCGGCGGCCACGGATATTGCCTTTGCCTTGGGCGTGATGGCCTTGCTGGGTAACCGCGTGCCGACCAGCCTGAAAGTGTTCCTGCTGGCCTTGGCGATTATTGATGACCTCGGGGTCATCATCATTATCGCGCTGTTCTATACCCATCAGGTCTCGCTGGCGGCGCTGGGCGTTGCGGCGGCCGCGATCGCGGTGTTGGCATGGATGAACTGGCGGGGTGTGGGTAAAACCTCGCTGTATATGATGGTCGGATTGGTGCTGTGGGTGGCGATCCTCAAGTCAGGTGTTCACGCCACGTTGGCGGGGGTGATTGTCGGCTTTATGATCCCGCTGAACGCCAAGAGTGAACCTTCACCCTCCGAAACTCTGGAGCATGAGCTGCACCCTTGGGTCGCCTTCCTGATCCTGCCACTGTTTGCCTTTGCCAACGCCGGTGTGTCATTACAAGGGGTATCTCTGAGCGGGCTGACTTCACTGCTGCCGCTGGGGATTGCCGCCGGATTGTTTATCGGTAAGCCGCTGGGGATTTTCGTCTTCTGTTGGCTGGCGGTGAAGCTAGGGATTGCCCGGCTACCGCAGGATATCGGCTTTAAGCAGGTGTTTGCCGTGGCCGTGCTGTGTGGTATTGGCTTCACCATGTCGATCTTTATTGCCTCACTGGCCTTCGCCGATGCGGATGTGGCTCTCAGTACCTATGCCAAATTAGGCATACTATTGGGATCGACCAGTGCTGCGGTAGTGGGTTATGGCCTGCTGCGTTTAACGTTACCTCGCAGCCGATAACCCGTATGGTTAATCCCTTGTTGATGAAGGGGTATTATAATCGTAGTGACAGCGCGGCTTTATCTGCCGCGCTGTAGTTGGGATAAGATGACTATGCGTTGTCTGAAATTAAAGATAGGGAGTTTGTCGCTCATCACGGCAGACCGTTTGCCGATGAGAAACCTAAGGAGAGAACGTTTTGAGAATGTCTCATATCAACTTTAACCATCTGTATTACTTCTGGCAGGTCTGCAAGGAGGGGTCGGTCGTCGGTGCGGCAGAAGCCCTGTTCCTCACGCCGCAGACCATCACCGGCCAAATCAAGGCGTTGGAAGAGCGTCTCAACGGCAAGTTGTTCAAACGCCAGGGGCGCGGACTGGTGCCTTCCGAACTGGGCCAACTGGTGTTCCGCTATGCCGACAAGATGTTTATGCTCAGCCAGGAAATGCTGGATATCGTCAACTACCGCAAGGAGTCCAACCTGCTGTTTGACGTTGGCGTTGCGGATGCGCTATCCAAACGTCTGGTCAGCCAGGTATTGGAAACGGCGGTGGTGGTGGATAACGAACAAATTCACCTGCGCTGCTTTGAATCGACCCACGAGATGCTGCTGGAGCAACTGAGCCAGCATAAGCTGGATATGATCCTGTCGGACTGCCCGGTCGACTCCAGCCAGCAGGAAGGGCTGTTTTCACTGAAGCTGGGCGAGTGTGGGGTCAGTTTCTTCTGTCGTCAGCCGATACCCGATTTGCCGTTCCCCGCCTGTTTGGAGCAGCGCCGTTTGCTGATCCCGGGAAGGCGTTCAATGTTGGGACGCAAGCTGCTCAACTGGTTCAACACTCAGGGTATCAAGGTCGAGATCCTGGGGGAGTTTGACGATGCGGCTCTGATGAAGGCTTTTGGTCTGTACCATAATGCGATCTTCGTGGCGCCCACGCTGTATGCGCTGGATACCTATAGCGATGATGACGTGGTGGAAATCGGCCGGGTCGACAGCGTGCAGGAAGAGTATTACATCATTTTTGCCGAGAGAATGATCCAGCATCCGGCGGTACAGCGGGTATGTAACAAGGACTTCTCGGCGCTGTTTGCGCTGTAGGTTTGAACTTCAGGCGTAAAAAAACCGGCCGAGGCCGGTTTTTTTAACAAGCACACAACGTAATGCTTATTGCATTGCGTTGATACGCGCAGTCAGGTTCGACTTATGGCGCGCAGCTTTGTTTTTGTGGATCAGGCCTTTAGCAGCCTGGCGATCCACAAGTGGTTGCATTACGAGGAATGCGTTTTGTGCTGCGTCTTTGTCGCCAGCTGCGATAGCTGCGTCAACCTTCTTAATGAAGGTACGCACCATTGAGCGACGGCTAGCGTTATGCTTGCGACGTTTCTCAGACTGTATGGCGCGTTTCTTAGCTGATTTGATATTAGCCAAGGTCCAACTCCCAAATATATATATTGAGGACAATTCAAAGGCCGAGGAATATGCCCTTTTAGCCTTCGTTTGTCAATGGATTTGTGCAAATAAGCGCCGTTTGTACGGGCGGCACTTGCTACGTTGTGATGGCGCAGGATTTTACCAGCTTCAGCCATGGGAATACAGTGTTTCGCGAGAAAAATCGCCATGTGATTTACATCACAGTCTGCAAGCTGTTGGTCGTGGTGGGTTATCCCCCGTCTTTCAAGCTTCTTCCCGAGGGTAAGCTTGATATCAGTCGGCCAATATACCACGCATTGGGCCAGATAAACGGTGGTTAAGGCGATTATCCTCCGGTATGGTATGACTATTACATCAAAGGAACCAATCGCGGGTTAACCTTAACCGCTGTACAAGGTATAATCCGCCGATTTCCACTGTGTTGGGCCAGCTATGCAGCTAATTCGCGGCATCCATAATATCCGGGCACGCCACCGTGGCTGCGTGCTTACCATCGGCAACTTTGACGGCGTCCATCGCGGTCATAAGGCGCTGTTGGGGCAGTTGAAGCAGGAAGGACGGCGCCTGGGGCTACCGGTGATCGTCATGATCTTTGAGCCACAGCCGCTGGAACTGTTTGCCGCGGATAAGGCCCCGGCCCGCCTCACGCGTTTGCGTGACAAGGCCAAATACCTGGCGCAGGCCGGGGTAGACTACCTGTTGTGCGTCAAGTTTGATCCCCGTTTTGCCGCCCACACCGCCCAGGCATTCGTTGCCGAGCTGCTGGTCGAAAAACTGGGGGTGAAATTCCTGATGGTGGGGGATGATTTCCGTTTTGGTGCTGGTCGCCAGGGGGACTTCCCGCTGTTACAGCGAGCCGGGCAAGAGTTCGGCTTTGAGGTGGTCAGCACGCCAAGCTTTCGCGAAGGCGAGCTGCGCATCAGTAGTACTGCCATCCGCAATGCGCTGCGTGATGACGATTTGCCGCTGGCAGAAACCCTGCTGGGGCATCCTTACAGTATTTCCGGGCGCGTGGTGCATGGCGATGAACTGGGGCGAACCATCGGTTTCCCAACCGCCAACCTGCCGCTCAAACGCCTGGTTGCCCCGGTAAAAGGGGTCTATGCGGTCGATGTTTATGGCCTGGGCCCCGAGCCTCTGCCGGGCGTGGCCAATATCGGCACCCGCCCGACGGTGGCAGGCATACGTCAACAGCTGGAAGTGCATTTGCTGGACGTAACTATGGATCTTTACGGGCGCCACCTGGATGTGGTGCTGCGCGCAAAATTGCGCAATGAACAGCGTTTTGCTTCGCTCGATGCGCTAAAGCAGCAAATCGCCAATGATGTGGTGACGGCCCGGACGTTCTTCGGGCTACAGACACCGGTTTAATCTACGAACCGAAACGAGATCGAGAATCTAATGAGTGACTACAAGAATACCCTGAACTTGCCGGAAACAGGGTTCCCGATGCGTGGCGATCTCGCCAAGCGTGAACCTGGCATGCTCGCACGTTGGTATGAACAGGATCTGTACGGGATCATTCGTGCCGCCAAAAAGGGCAAGAAATCCTTCATTCTGCATGACGGCCCTCCGTATGCGAATGGCAGCATTCACATTGGTCACTCGGTAAACAAGATCCTCAAAGACATTATTATCAAGTCAAAAGGGATGGCTGGCTTTGATTCGCCTTACGTTCCAGGCTGGGACTGTCACGGTCTGCCTATCGAACTGAAGGTTGAGCAACTGTATGGCAAACCGGGTGAGAAACTGACGCCGGCGGAATTCCGCCAGAAGTGTCGTGAATATGCCGCCGAGCAGGTTGAAGGCCAAAAGAAAGACTTTATCCGTCTGGGTGTGTTGGGCGACTGGGATCGTCCTTACCTGACCATGAATTTTAAAACCGAAGCCAATATCATCCGTGCATTGGGCAAGATCATCAGCAATGGTCATCTGCTCAAAGGCGCCAAGCCGGTGCACTGGTGTACGGACTGCGGCTCTTCCCTGGCGGAAGCGGAAGTTGAATATTACGACAAAACCTCGCCGTCCATCGACGTCGCGTTCCACGCGGTTGATGCCGCGGCGGTGGCCAGTAAGTTCGGCGTACACAACGTTAATGGTCCGATCTCTCTGGTGATCTGGACGACCACGCCGTGGACGTTACCGGCTAACCGTGCGATCTCGCTGAATGCAGAATTCGCTTACCAACTGGTGCAGATTGACGGCCAATGCGTGATCCTGGCTGCGGATCTGGTGGAAAGCGTGATGAAGCGCGCAGGCATTACTTCCTGGGCCGTGTTGGGCGACTGCAAAGGCAGCGATCTGGAACTGATGCGCTTTACCCATCCGTTCATGGGCTTTGACGTGCCAGCAATCCTGGGCGACCACGTTACGCTGGACGCCGGTACCGGTGCCGTTCATACCGCACCTGGCCACGGCCCGGATGACTTCGTGATCGGCCAGAAATACGGCCTGGAAGTTGCCAACCCGGTTGGCCCGAACGGTTGCTACCTGACCGGCACCTATCCGACGCTGGACGGCAAGTTTGTCTTCAAGGCCAACGATCTGATCGTTGAGCTGCTGCGTGAAAAGGGCGCTCTGCTGCACGTGGAAAAACTGCAACACAGCTACCCGTGCTGCTGGCGCCACAAAACGCCGATCATCTTCCGTGCCACGCCGCAGTGGTTTATCAGCATGGATCAGAAAGGCCTGCGTAAGCAGTCGCTGGAAGAGATCAAAGGCGTGCAGTGGATCCCGGATTGGGGCCAGGCGCGTATCGAAACCATGGTTGCTAACCGCCCGGACTGGTGTATCTCACGTCAGCGTACCTGGGGCGTGCCAATGTCCCTGTTCGTGCACAAAGAGACCGAGCAGCTTCACCCACGCAGCGTAGAGCTGATGGAAGAAGTGGCCAAACGTGTTGAGCAAGACGGGATCCAGGCCTGGTGGGATCTGGATGCCGCCGATATCCTCGGTGCCGATGCGGCCGATTACGTGAAAGTGCCAGACACGCTGGACGTCTGGTTCGACTCGGGTTCAACCCATTCTTCAGTGGTTGACGTGCGTCCAGAATTCAACGGCCACTCTGCCGACATGTATCTGGAAGGCTCCGACCAACACCGTGGCTGGTTCATGTCATCGCTGATGATCTCAACCGCCATGAAGGGCAAAGCGCCTTACAAAGAAGTGCTGACCCACGGCTTTACCGTCGATGGTCAGGGCCGCAAAATGTCCAAATCGATCGGCAACACCATCAGTCCACAGGACGTGATGAACAAGCTGGGTGGCGACATTCTGCGTCTGTGGGTGGCTTCTACCGACTACACCGGCGAGATTGCGGTTTCCGACGAGATCCTCAAGCGTGCTGCCGATTCTTATCGCCGCATCCGTAACACCGCGCGTTTCCTGCTGGCCAACCTGAACGGGTTTGACCCAAGCACCGACTGCGTGGCACCGGAAGAAATGGTCGTCCTGGATCGCTGGGCCGTGGGCCGTGCAATGGCTGCGCAGCAGGATATCGAGCAGGCGTATGCCAACTACGATTTCCACGAAGTGGTACAGCGCCTGATGCAGTTCTGCTCGGTGGAAATGGGTTCCTTCTATCTGGACATCATTAAAGACCGTCAGTACACCGCGAAAAGCGACAGCGTTGCCCGCCGCAGCTGCCAGACCGCCCTGTTCCACATTGCAGAAGCGCTGGTGCGCTGGATGGCACCGATCATGTCGTTTACCGCCGATGAGATCTGGGCCTTCCTGCCAGGCAAGCGTGCGCAGTACGTGTTTACCGAAGAATGGTACGACGGCCTGTTCGGGCTGGCGGACGGCGAAGGCATGAACGATGCGTTCTGGGCCGATCTGCTGAAAGTGCGTGGCGAAGTGAACAAGGTGCTGGAGCAGGCACGTGCAGACAAGCACATTGGCGGCTCGTTGGAGGCGGCGGTTACGCTGTACGCCGATAGCGATCTGGCAGCACGTTTGAACAGCCTGCAAGATGAGCTGCGCTTTGTGTTGCTGACCTCGTCGGCCAGCGTTGCGCCGCTTGCGGATGCTCCGGCAGATGCACAGCCAAGCGAACTGTTGAAAGGGCTGAAAATTGCGTTCAGCAAAGCGGATGGTGAGAAGTGCCCGCGCTGCTGGCATTACACCACCGATGTCGGCCAGGTGGCGGAGCACGCAGAACTCTGCGGCCGCTGTGTGACCAACGTAGCCGGTGACGGCGAAAAACGTAACTTTGCCTGAGAACAAGCGCCTGATGAGTAGACCGATAAGTTCGACCGGCTTGCGCTGGCTATGGCTGGTAGTGGTGGTGCTGGCGCTGGATTTCTTCAGCAAACAGTGGATCCTGAGTAACTTCGTGCTGGGCCAGACCCAGCCGTTGTTCCCGTCAATCAACCTGTACTACGCCCGAAACTACGGCGCGGCGTTCAGTTTCCTGGCGGACCACGGTGGCTGGCAGCGCTGGTTCTTTGCCGGTATTGCGGTCGCCATCGTGGCGGTGCTGCTGGTGATGATGTATCGCAGCAGTGCCCAGCAGAAGCTGAACAATATCGCCTATGCCTTTATTATCGGCGGTGCGCTCGGCAATCTGTTTGATCGGCTGTGGCATGGTTTTGTGGTCGATTTCATCGACTTTTATATTGGCAACTGGCATTACCCGACCTTCAATCTGGCGGACAGCTTTATCTGCGTTGGTGCCGCCATGATTGTGCTGGAAGGGTTCTTGCCGGCGAAGAAAAGTGTCAAGAGCGAAGGTAAGTAATATGACGGCTCAGGTTAACGGCAACAGCGCAGTATTAGTGCACTTTACGCTAAAACTGGCAGATGGAACGACCGCTGAATCAACCCAGGGAAATGGCAAACCGGCGCTGTTCCGCCTAGGTGATGGCAGCCTGTCTGCTCCGCTGGAACAGCAGTTGATCGGTCTGCGGGCTGGGGACAAATGTGCGTTTACCTTGCAACCGGAAGCGGCGTTTGGCGCGGAGAACCCGGATCTGATCCAGTTCTTCTCGCGCCGTGACTTCAACGAGACCGGGGTACCGGATGTCGGCACCATCATGCTGTTTACCGCCGTTGACGGCAGTGAAATGCCTGGTGTGGTGCGTGAAGTGGCGGAAGACTCGATCACCGTTGATTTCAACCATCCGCTGGCGGGGCACCCGGTGACCTTCGATATCGAAGTGCTGGAGATCGATCCGCAGCAGGAGGAAGCGCATGCAAATATTGCTGGCTAACCCGCGCGGCTTTTGTGCCGGGGTCGATCGTGCGATCAGCATTGTTGAACGTGCGCTGGAGATTTATGGCGCACCGATTTACGTGCGTCACGAAGTGGTGCATAACCGCTACGTGGTCGAAAGCCTGCGTGAGCGTGGTGCGGTATTTATCGAAGAGATCGCGGAAGTGCCGGATGGCTCGATCCTGATCTTTTCCGCTCACGGAGTCTCACAGGCGGTTCGTGCCGAGGCCAAGGCCCGCGATCTGACCATGCTGTTCGATGCTACCTGCCCGTTGGTCACCAAGGTGCATATGGAAGTGGCCCGTGCCAGCCGTAAGGGCACCGAGGCCATCCTGATTGGCCACGCCGGGCATCCGGAAGTGGAAGGCACCATGGGCCAGTACAGCAACCCTCAGGGGGGCATGTACCTGGTGGAGTCGCCGGAAGATGTCTGGCAGTTGCAGGTGAAGAATGAACGTAACCTGTGCTTTATGACGCAGACCACCTTATCGGTGGACGATACTTCCGACGTGATCGATGCGTTGCGTAAGCGTTTCCCAGAGATTATCGGGCCACGCAAGGACGATATCTGTTACGCCACGACCAACCGTCAGGAAGCGGTGCGCAGTTTGGCAGGTGACGCCGATGTGGTGCTGGTGGTGGGGTCGAAAAACTCCTCCAATTCCAACCGCCTGGCTGAACTTGCCCAGCGTGTGGGTAAACCAGCCTATCTGATTGACTCGGCGGCGGACATTCAAGAATCCTGGTTGAAAGACGCCAGCAACATTGGTGTCACTGCAGGCGCTTCCGCACCGGACGTGCTGGTTCAGGACGTCATCAGCCGCTTGAAAGCGCTGGGCGGCAAAGACGTGCATGAGATCAGCGGCCGCGAAGAGAACATCGTGTTTGAAGTACCCAAAGAGCTGCGGATGGATATCAAGCAGATCGACTGAATTCCCCCCCTCCCCCTAACCCTCTCCCACAGGGAGAGGGGACCGATCGAGCTCTTTGATACACCCTCATACTTCCCGAAGCAGTACCGTCTAATCCATCGCTCCGGCCAACTCCCTCGCCCTTTGGGAGAGGGCCGGGGTGAGGGGAACAGTGTCAGCTCGCAGAAACCACAAAAACCGCCTTATCGCCATTCAACGTAATGCATAAATAGTGCATGATTATGTCTATTGCACCGTTGGCATTGATCGGGTAATTGTTAATCAATTGACAGCGTTACTGATGAAATGCCCGGGGTATCATTATTTTCTAATCCCCTGACAAATCCTCTGGCAGTCACAAGGTGGGCCAGTTACCCTGAACTTATAGCCGAGGATCGGCTTTTGACCATAAAAGAGAGCGAAGTATGACTGATTCACAAATCCGCATCGCGATTGCGGGTTCCGGTGGCCGCATGGGGCGCCAATTGATCCAGGCAGTGCAGCAGGCACAGGGCGTGGTATTGGGGGCTGCGTTAGAGCGCCCGGGTTCTAGCCTGGTTGGTACCGATGCCGGTGAACTGGCCGGCGTTGGCGCACTGGGCGTCACCGTCAGCGATAACCTGGAAAAGGTCGCCAATGATTTCGATATCCTGATCGACTTCACCCGCCCAGAAGGCACCCTGGCTCATCTGGCGTTTTGCGTGGCCCACGGTAAAGCCATGGTGATCGGTACCACCGGCTTTGATGATGCAGGCAAAGCGGCTATCCAGGCCGCAGCGCAGCAGATTGGCATCGTGTTCGCCGCCAACTTTAGCGTGGGCGTCAACGTGATGCTCAAGCTGTTGGAAAAAGCCGCCAAGGTAATGGGCGACTATACCGATATCGAAATTGTCGAAGCTCACCACCGCCACAAGGTAGATGCCCCTTCAGGGACAGCGTTAGCCATGGGTGAGGTGATTGCCGGTGCTTTGGGGCGCGATCTGAAAGAGTGCGCGGTCTACGAACGCGTGGGTTATACCGGCGAGCGCGATCCCAAGAGCATCGGCTTTGCTACCATTCGTGCCGGGGATATTGTGGGTGAACACACCGCCATGTTCGCCGATATTGGCGAGCGGGTAGAGATCACCCATAAAGCCTCCAGCCGCATGACGTTTGCCAATGGCGCGGTGCGTGCCGCATCCTGGATCTCAAACCAGCAAAATGGGCTGTTTGATATGCGTGATGTGCTTGGATTAGACCAGCTATAATTTCTTAAACACCATCGTGATGTGGTTGTGTTTATCATAATGCTATGATAATCGGACAATAATTTTATTGTCCTTTTTTTTAACATGAAAAATGAAGGTTATTTATTGTTTTTAATTCGTAATCGTTATTTTTACATGTTATCGATCCTTTTTCCTGCTTTTGTTCTCACCTTTATTACTCACAGCTCCGATTTAAGCTGTTTTAAGCCATTTTTTCTGTCACTGTGTCTGGCAACCGTTTACTCATCCAAGTTTGATGCTGTTTTTATGCCTGTGACCCCCTTTAAACCTTGAGGGCAGCAAAAATAATAGAAAAAATGGCACTTTGGCTAGACAAGCGGGACACTCATCATTAAAATGCGCCCAATTTGCCAAAAATTGGCCTTGAGGGCGGTTTTTGCATTGATTTAGGGCGTGAAATCTGAATTAATATGCAAATATTGTGATTGATTATTCCTCGGAGGGTGTTTTGATTAAGTCAGCGCTATTGGTTCTGGAAGACGGAACCCAATTCCACGGTCGGGCCATCGGGGCAGAAGGTACGGCAGTTGGGGAAGTGGTCTTCAATACGTCGATGACCGGCTATCAAGAAATCCTCACCGATCCTTCCTACTCCCGCCAGATTGTTACTCTTACTTATCCTCATATCGGCAATGTCGGCACCAATGATGCTGATGCAGAATCCTCCGCAGTTCATGCTCAAGGCCTGGTCATCCGCGACCTGCCACTGATTGCCAGCAACTACCGCAACGAAATGGGCCTGGCCGATTACCTCAAGCGCCACAACATCGTGGCAATTGCCGATATCGATACCCGCAAGCTGACACGCCTGCTGCGTGAAAAAGGCGCACAGAACGGCTGCATCATCGCGGGCGACCTGACCGATGCCGAACTGGCGCTGCAAAAAGCCAAGGCTTTCCCAGGGCTGAAAGGCATGGATTTGGCGAAAGAGGTCACCACCAAGGAAGCTTACGCCTGGCAACAGGGGAGCTGGACGCTGGAAGGCGATTTGCCGGAGGCTAAACCTGCGGGCGAACTGCCTTACCATGTCGTGGCCTACGATTACGGTGCCAAGCGCAACATCCTGCGCATGCTGGTGGATCGCGGCTGCCGCCTCACCGTGGTGCCAGCGCAAACCCCAGCGGAAGAGGTGCTGAAAATGGCGCCAGACGGCATCTTCCTGTCCAACGGCCCGGGTGACCCGGAGCCTTGCGACTACGCCATCACCGCCATCAAACGCTTCCTGGAAACCGATATCCCGGTATTTGGTATCTGCCTGGGCCATCAGCTGCTGGCACTGGCTAGCGGTGCCAAGACCATGAAGATGAAGCTCGGCCACCACGGTGGTAACCACCCGGTGAAAGATCTGGATAACAACACCGTGATGATCACCGCGCAGAACCACGGCTTTGCCGTTGATGAAAATAATCTGCCGAGCACGCTGCGCATCACGCACAAATCCCTGTTTGACCACACGGTGCAGGGCATCCATCGTACCGATAAAGCCGCGTTCAGCTTCCAGGGCCATCCGGAAGCCAGCCCAGGCCCGCACGATGCCGCGCCGCTGTTCGATCACTTTATCGAACTGATTGAGACTTACCGTAGCAACGCCAAATAATCAGGAGCCAGAAAAGCCATGCCAAAACGTACAGATATAAAAAGCATCCTGATCCTCGGCGCTGGCCCGATCGTTATCGGCCAGGCGTGTGAATTTGACTACTCCGGTGCCCAGGCGTGTAAGGCGCTGCGTGAAGAAGGTTACCGCGTGGTGCTGGTCAACTCGAACCCGGCCACCATCATGACCGACCCGGAAATGGCCGATGCTACCTACATCGAACCCATTCACTGGGAAGTGGTGCGTAAAATCATCGAGAAAGAGCGCCCAGATGCGGTGTTGCCAACCATGGGCGGGCAAACCGCGCTGAACTGTGCGTTGGAGTTGGAACGTCAGGGTGTGTTGGCCGAATTCGGCGTCACCATGATCGGCGCAACGGCCGATGCCATCGACAAAGCCGAAGACCGTCGCCGTTTCGATATTGCGATGAAGAAAATTGGCCTGGATACGGCACGTTCCGGCATCGCTCATAATATGGAAGAAGCGTTGGCGGTGGCTGCCGATGTGGGCTTCCCTTGCATTATCCGTCCGTCATTCACCATGGGCGGCAGCGGTGGCGGTATCGCCTACAACCGCGAGGAGTTCGAAGAGATCTGCGAGCGCGGTCTGGATCTGTCGCCGACCAAAGAGCTGCTGATTGACGAATCGCTGATCGGTTGGAAAGAGTACGAGATGGAGGTGGTGCGCGATAAGAATGACAACTGCATCATCGTCTGCTCGATCGAAAACATCGATGCGATGGGCATCCATACCGGTGACTCCATCACCGTCGCCCCGGCGCAGACTCTGACCGACAAAGAATACCAAATCATGCGTAACGCCTCGATGGCGGTGCTGCGTGAGATCGGCGTGGAAACCGGCGGTTCCAACGTGCAGTTCTCGGTGAACCCGAAAACCGGCCGCCTGATCGTGATTGAAATGAACCCGCGCGTCTCTCGTTCATCGGCGCTGGCCTCGAAAGCCACCGGCTTCCCGATTGCCAAAATCGCCGCCAAGCTGGCGGTAGGTTACACCCTCGATGAACTGATGAACGACATCACCGGTGGCCGAACTCCAGCCTCCTTTGAACCTTCCATCGACTACGTCGTGACCAAGATCCCGCGCTTCAACTTCGAGAAGTTTGCCGGTGCCAACGATCGCCTGACCACTCAGATGAAGTCGGTCGGTGAAGTGATGGCGATTGGCCGCACCCAGCAGGAATCGTTGCAGAAAGCGTTGCGCGGCCTGGAAGTGGGCGCGACCGGCTTCGATCCGAAAGTGAGCCTGGACGATCCGGAAGCGCTGACCAAGATCCGCCGTGAACTGAAAGATGCCGGTTCAGATCGCATCTGGTACGTTGCCGATGCTTTCCGTGCCGGTCTGTCCGTCGATGGCGTATTCAACCTGACCAACATCGACCGCTGGTTCCTGGTACAGATTGAGGAGCTGGTGCGTCTGGAAGAGCAGGTTGCCGAAGCGGGCATTAACGGCCTGAACGCCGACTTCCTGCGCACTCTCAAGCGTAAAGGCTTTGCCGATGCGCGCCTGGCCAAGCTGGCTGGCGTGGCGGAAAGCGAAATCCGCAAGCTGCGTCACAGCTTCAATATGCACCCGGTTTACAAGCGTGTGGACACCTGTGCGGCAGAATTTGCGACCGACACCGCCTACATGTACTCCACCTATGAAGACGAGTGCGAATCCAATCCGACCAGCGATCGTCCGAAAATCATGATCCTGGGCGGTGGCCCGAACCGTATCGGTCAGGGTATCGAGTTTGACTATTGCTGCGTTCACGCCTCACTGGCGCTGCGTGAAGACGGTTACGAGACCATTATGGTCAACTGTAACCCGGAAACCGTCTCTACCGACTACGACACCTCGGATCGTCTGTACTTCGAGCCGGTCACGCTGGAAGACGTGCTGGAAATCGTACGCATCGAGAAGCCTAAAGGCGTGATCGTGCAATACGGCGGGCAAACCCCGTTGAAGCTGGCGCGTGAACTGGAAGCGGCAGGCGTGCCGATTATCGGCACCAGCCCGGATGCGATTGACCGTGCCGAAGACCGTGAGCGTTTCCAGCAGGCGGTTAACCGTCTGGGCCTGAAGCAACCGGCCAACGCCACCGTGGCAACCATCGAACAGGCAGTTGAGAAAGCGGCCGGTATCGGTTATCCGCTGGTGGTACGCCCTTCCTATGTGCTGGGTGGCCGTGCGATGGAAATCGTTTACGACGACATCGACCTGCGCCGTTACTTCCAGAACGCGGTCAGCGTGTCCAACGATGCGCCAGTGCTGCTGGATCGCTTCCTGGACGACGCGGTAGAAGTCGATGTGGATGCTATCTGCGACGGCGAGCGCGTGCTGATTGGCGGCATCATGGAGCATATCGAACAGGCTGGCGTTCACTCCGGTGACTCTGCCTGTTCACTGCCAGCCTACACGCTGAGCAAAGATATCCAGGACGTGATGCGTCAGCAGGTCGAAAAACTGGCGTTTGAGCTGCAAGTCCGTGGCCTGATGAACGTGCAGTTTGCGGTGAAGAACAACGAAGTCTACCTGATCGAAGTGAACCCACGTGCTGCGCGTACCGTGCCGTTCGTTTCCAAGGCTACCGGCGTAGCGCTGGCGAAAGTGGCGGCGCGCGTGATGGCCGGTAAATCACTGGCCGAACAGGGCGTGACCGAAGAGGTCATCCCGCCGTACTACTCCGTCAAGGAAGTGGTGCTGCCGTTCAACAAATTCCCAGGCGTTGACCCGATCCTTGGGCCAGAAATGCGCTCAACCGGTGAAGTGATGGGCGTGGGCCGCACCTTCGCCGAAGCCTTCTCCAAGGCGATGCTGGGCAGTAACTCCGGCATGAAGAAAGGCCGTGCGCTGCTGTCGGTGCGCGGTGGGGATAAGGCTCGCGTAGTGGATTTGGCCGCCAGCCTGCTCAAACAGGGCTTTGAGCTGGATGCTACCCACGGCACCGCCGTCGTGCTGGGCGAAGCGGGGATTAACCCACGTCTGGTCAACAAGGTGCATGAAGGGCGTCCACACATTCAGGACCGCATCAAGAACGGCGAATACACCTATATCGTCAACACCACGGCGGGGCGTCAGGCGATTGAAGACTCCAAGCTGATCCGCCGCAGTGCGCTGCAATATAAAGTACACTACGACACCACGATGAACGGCGGCTTTGCCACGTCAATGGCGATGAAAGCAGACCCAACCGAGCAGGTGACTTCGGTACAGGAACTGCACGCGCGTATCGGTAAGTAAACTGACTGGCCCGCCTTGGTTCGAGCAAGGCGGGAATTTTTAAGGCAATTTGAACAGATCGGCCATAAACCCTAGCTCATCTTCCATTTCCTGCTCACGCTCGTTTAGGTGATGTTTTAGGGCTTTCAGGGAAGTCAGCTCCTCCAGCATTTCATTTTCTTCAGCTAACAGTTCTTTTAGATCATTGGCATGGCGGTTCAGCTTTTTATCCAGCGCTTGCGGCGTTTTAGCATCGCCAAATTTATCCCAGAGAACAGCAGTCACAGGATCGCACTCACGCTCCTTTTGGCGATAATCCCACTTCAAGCTTATGACCTGCTCTGCAAGCAGCTGATTGATTTCTGGAAGATCTTTTTCTTCGACGCCGCCATCGGGGTCAATATGTTGCTGATACAAACTGATGATGCTCCAGATATCGTTATTCTGCTTGGCCTGAGCAAGCTGTACCATCAGGTGATGTTTATCCTGTTTGGCTGCATCGTCCATTTCACGATCGGGATGGAAGATTTTCGCTAACTGCTTATACATGCGGTTTGCTACTGAAGTACTGAACAGGGAGGCGATTTCCCTTTGCCGTTGCTCCCGGGTGGCGATCGCTTCTTGCTCCATCTCATCAATGAAAGCCTCTTCGTCATCCTCAAACTCGTTTTCCTCAAATTCTTCCTCTTCATCGGCGGTCGAGTCGGCGATTTCTTGTGCGGCTCTGGCTTTGAGCTTCTTAGGATCACTTATTAAATCAAGCAGTTCCTCGTCGGGGATTTGCTGTATAAAGGGGAGTTCTTTCTCTAATGCTTCACGGAGATACTGGAATTCGTTTTCATCCAGGTCATGTTTTACGCCCTGGGCGCAAGCTACGAGGTACTTTTCCCTGAGCGTTTCGATATCTAGATGTTCGGCAAACGGATAGCCTTCCAGATACATGATCTCTTCACCGATCCATCCGATGAGTACATCCTTCTGAGAGGCCGAGAGGGATTTCTTATCGGTAAAGGAGAGTAAGCGCTCGACCTTTTTATAGACGGTATCGCTAAATTGTTTTTCCAACGGTAGTAGCTGTTGCTGGAAACGAGTCGTCAATTCTGTCTGCTGCCTGCGCAACGTATCTAGCCGTATATGCTGTTGCTTGATGGCCTGACAGTGGGCATTGAACTGCTGGCGAGGGTTCTTCGGTGCCTGCTTTTTGGCGGCTTTCTTTTTAACAGATTTCCCTTTACCCATGATCATTTCCTCCTAATCTTAAGTTGCTCCTATGATAGCAAAGATTTTTTCCCGCACTCCATCAGTCAATTTGTACCAAGCCGATAAAAATTTCCGCTATTAATCCCTGCGTAAACCGTCAAGATATATGCTTGATGTATGACACCGTACGGCGAGAACCGCATGATCCTGATTATTTACGCCCATCCCTATCCCCGGCATTCCCATGCCAACCAACGGTTGCTACAGGCAGTAAAAGATATTCCCGGTGTGGAAGTTCGTGAGCTGTACGAACTGTATCCGGATTTCAACATTGATATCAGTGCCGAGCAGCGGGCACTGGAGCGGGCCGATATGGTGGTTTTGCAGCATCCGATGCAGTGGTACAGCCTGCCACCGCTGCTGAAGCTGTGGATCGACAAAGTCCTCGAACATGGCTGGGCCTATGGCCATGAGGGCAACGCTCTGGTTGGCAAAGATTGCCTGTGGGCGGTGACCAGTGGGGGAGATGAGCATCATTTTGCCCTGGGCGATTACCCTAACTTTGCTGCGCTGGGGCAGCCGCTACAGGCAACGGCGATTTACTGTGGCATGCAGTGGCAGCCGTATTTTGCCGTACATAACACCTTTACCTGCAACGAACCGGCCCTGATCGCCGCCGGGGAAGCCTATCGTCAGCGGCTGGTGCAGTATCTGATGGAACACAGCGAGCCAACGGCAGAGCAGGAGCCCGTCAATGGATAACCATGGCATGATGATTGAAGGGCTGATCTATCTGGGATCGGCCGGGCTGTTGGTGCCGATCGCCGTCCGTCTGGGATTGGGCTCGGTGCTGGGCTACCTGATTGCGGGCTGCATCATTGGTCCCTGGGGGCTGAAGCTGGTGTCCGATCCCGAGTCGATACTGACCTTTGCCGAAATCGGCGTGGTATTGATGTTGTTTATCATCGGGCTGGAGCTGGATCCCCGGCGGCTGTGGACGCTGCGGGCCGCGGTATTTGGCGGTGGCAGTATCCAGATGGTGGGATGCGGCCTGGTGTTGAGTGCTTTCTGCTATTTCCTCGGCCTGAACTGGCAGGTTGCCTTGCTGATCGGCTTGACGCTGGCACTCTCCTCTACTGCGATCGCCATGCAGGCGATGAGCGAGCGTAACCTGACGCCTTCGCCGATCGGCCGCAGCTCGTTTGCGGTGCTGTTGTTCCAGGACATTGCCGCGATTCCTCTGGTGGCGATGATCCCGTTGTTGGCCAGTAGCGGTGCCGCTACTACGCTGGGAGCCTTTGTGTTTTCTGCCGCCAAGGTGGTAGCAGCGCTGGCGGTCGTCGTGCTGTTGGGGCGCTATGTGACCCGGCCCTTGCTGCACTTCGTGGCGCGTTCCGGCATGCGCGAGGTGTTCAGCGCCGTGGCGCTGTTTCTGGTGTTTGGTTTTGGCATTCTGCTGGAGATGGCCGGGCTGTCGATGGCCATGGGCGCCTTTCTGGCTGGCGTCTTGTTGGCCAGTTCCGAATACCGCCATGCGCTGGAAAGCGATATCCAGCCGTTTAAGGGCTTGTTGCTCGGGTTGTTCTTTATCGGCGTGGGGATGTCGATCGACTTTGGTACCTTGTTCCATCATCCGCTGCTGATCGCCTCTTTGCTGCTGGGCTTTATGCTGCTGAAAGCGGCGCTGCTGTGGTTGGTTGCCCCGGTATTGGGAGTGCCGAAGCGCCAGCGTGGGCTGTTTGCCATTTTGCTGGGGCAGGGCAGTGAGTTTGCCTTTGTGATCTTTGGTGCGGCGCAGATGGCCGGTGTGTTGCCGCTGGAATGGGCCAAATCGCTGACGTTGGCGGTAGCACTGTCGATGGCTGCCACGCCTCTGCTGTTGGTGATCGCTGCTCGCCTGGCCAAGAATGCCCCGCAAGATGAGCGCCCGGCAGACGTGATCGACGAAGAGAACGCCAGCGTGATCATCGCCGGCTTTGGGCGTTTTGGCCAGATCGCTGGCCGTATGCTGCTGGCTAACGGCGTGCATACCGTGGTGCTGGATCACGATCCTGACCATATCGAAACGCTGCGTAAGTTCGGCACCAAGGTATTTTATGGCGATGCGACGCGGGCCGATTTGCTGGAAGCGGCGGGAGCGGAGCATGCCAAAATTCTGATCAACGCCATCGACGATGTGGAAGCCAACCTGCAACTGACGGCGTTGGCCAAACGCCATTTCCCGCACCTGAAAGTGGTGGCGCGCGCTCGCGATGTCGATCACTGGTATCAACTGCGGCAACTGGGTGTGGAAAAACCCGCGCGGGAAACCTTCGAAAGCTCATTGCTGATCGGTAGAGAAACTCTCGAACTGCTAGGATTGGACGCTTACGAAGCCCGTGAAAAGGCCGATACCTTCCGCCGCTATAACCTGAAGATGCTGGAGGAGACACTGGATAATTACCAAGATACTGAGTTCCGTGTTGCCAGTCTGCAACGGGCCAAAGAGATGCTGTCCTCGGCCATCGAACAAGATCGGTCGCGGCTGTCTCACGTGCAGCAAAACGGTTGGCGCGGCAGCATTGATGGTAAAGCGCCAGAGGAAGAAGTGGTGGAAGCCAAAGGATAATGATCTGGCGAGGGCTGGCCCCTCGCCGGTTTTCAGCTCAGGGCGACCTTGATCCCCAAGGCAATTAACATCCCGCCCAGCAGCTTGTCGACCACTTTCTGAGTTTTCTCCAACCCACGGCGCACTGGCCCGCTTTGGATCAAAAACACCAGCACTGGCCACCACAAGGCGGAAAGACCGAGAATAATCCCGGCATACCACAGCTTTTCACCGAGGCCAGAGTTGATTTGCAGTACCTGAGTAAACACCGCCAGGAAGAACAGCGTGGCTTTCGGGTTGAGCAGATTGCACAGGTAGCCTTGCACAAAGGCGCTTTTCAGACTGACCTGTTGCTGAGGCAGGCTGCTGACGTTCATCTTGCTGCCGCTACGTGATAGCAGGGCTTGAATACCGACCCAAATCAGGTACACCGCTCCGGCGTATTTCAGCACGTTGAACAACCACGGCGTGGTGGTGATCACCACTGCCAAACCCGCAACGCAGTAAGACATATGGGTCGCCACGCCGCAGATCACACCGAACGCGGTCATCATTGCAGCCAGACGCGGATAGCGCGCCGCATTTTTAATCACCAGAAAAAAGTCTGGCCCGGGGGAAAGCATGCCGAGTGTGGCAATACCGGCGACAAACAATGAGGTTTCAAGCATGAGCGAGTCTCTGAAAAAGGCCTAATTCTGCTGATAATAACGCCACTCCTCCTGACGTGCATCAACCTATTACACTAATCTCTGGTTATATGATGGGTCTTCATTAAGAGGAAGTGATTGAGCGATATGAAAAAGGAATTAACCGCAGAGATACCCGGAGTCAACCATCAACAGCGTGAAATCACGCGTCTATGCATTCAGTGTGCGTTGCTGCTGCTCCAGCACGGGGCGGAAAGCACGGTAGTCGAACAACTCTCAACCCGCCTGGGTCTGGCACTCGGCATGGACAGTGTAGAAAGCTCCATTTCGGCCAACGCCGTGGTGCTGACCACCATCAGCAACGATGCCTGCCTGACTACCACGCGCAAGAACGTCGATCGCGGGATCAACATGCAAATGGTGACCGAGGTGCAGCACATTGTGATCCTGGCGGAACACCATTTGGCTGATGCCCATGACGTGGCTCGCCGCTTTGAAAAGATCCGCCCGCTGCGCTACCCGCGTTGGCTGGTGGTGCTGATGGTGGGGTTGTCCTGTGGCTGCTTCAGCATGCTCAACGGCGGCGGGCCAGATGCCTTTGCGGTCACTTTTATGGCCAGTGGTCTGGCGATGTTTGTGCGCCAGATGCTGACTGCCCGCCATATGAATCCGTTGATCAACTTTTGCCTGACGGCCTTTGTCGCCACGTCGGTCTCCGGTCTGCTGTTGCGGCTCCCCGTCTTCCACCAAACCTCGAGCGTGGCGATGGCGGCCAGCGTGCTGTTACTGGTGCCCGGTTTTCCGCTGATCAACGCGGTAGCCGATATGTTTAAAGGCCACGTGAATACCGGGTTGGCCCGTTGGGCGATGGCCAGCCTGTTGACGCTGGCGACCTGCATCGGCGTGGTGATGGCGATGTCGCTGTGGGATTTGCGGGGGTGGTCATGAGCCTGCTCTGGGCGCTGTTACAGGACATGTTGCTGGCGGCGGTACCTGCGCTTGGCTTTGCCATGGTGTTCAACGTGCCGGTGCGAGCGCTGCGCTATTGTGCTTTACTCGGGGCGCTCGGGCACGGCTCGCGGATGCTGCTGATGCATTTCGGTATGAATATTGAATGGGGCTCGTTCCTGGCCGCCATCCTGATCGGCGTTATCGGTATTTACTGGTCACGCTGGCTGCTGGCGCACCCGAAGGTGTTTACCGTTGCGGCGGTGATCCCGATGTTCCCCGGCATTTCGGCCTATACCGCGATGATCAGCGTGGTGGAGATTTCGCACCTGGGCTACAGCGAAGCGCTGATGTCGGTGATGATCTCCAACTTCCTCAAGGCCTGTTTTATCGTGGGTGCCTTGTCGATTGGCCTGTCGGTTCCGGGCCTGTGGCTGTATCGTAAACGCCCCGGCGTTTAAGGTATTTGGCTAAGGATCTGGGATTATTGAAGTTTATCTTCAGAGCCGTCCGATATATAGCTATCGCTCGATTCGTCTATCGACGGTTGGCGGGGCTTTACGTATAGTGTGAGCAATTTTGCTGCCTATACAGGGTTAAACAATGATTATCAGCCTGATTGCTGCTTTGGCGGCGGATCGCGTTATTGGTATGGAAAATGCCATGCCGTGGCACCTGCCGGAGGATTTGGCGTGGTTTAAACGTAACACGTTAAACAAACCGGTGATTATGGGCCGCAAGACCTTTGAGTCGATTGGCCGCCCGTTGCCGGGCCGCCACAATATCGTGTTGAGCAGCCGGCCGGGTAATGAACCTGGCGTGACCTGGGTGACTTCGCTGGAAGAGGCTCTGGCAGCGGCAGGCGATGTGGAAGAAGTGATGGTGATGGGCGGTGGCAGTATTTACAGCCAGTTCCTGCCAAAAGCCTCGCGGATGTATCTGACACATATCGATGCCGAAGTGGGCGGAGATACCTACTTCCCGGATTACGAGCCGGACGAATGGGAAACCTCATTCAGCGCCTTCCACGATGCGGACGCACTGAACTCTCATGGTTATTGTTTTGAGATTTTAGAGCGCCGTTAACTGTCCCCTCACCCCAACCCTCTCCCATAGGGAGAGGGAGCTAGTTCAGCGCTGTTGGCAGGTAATGTGGTACTGCGTCGGGACGTCCCCCTTTCCCTATGGATGAGGGGCGTCTAGCGTTTCACCGCGATTGCCCGGTTGGGTAAAGTAGCGTTTGTCTTCCCAACGTAGCATCGTCAGATCCCCGCCCCAACAACAGCCGGTATCCAGGCCGATAATGCCTTCCGGCGTGCCTTTACCCTCTAATGAAGCCCAGTGACCGAAGATGATGGTGTACTCGGGATCGACCAGGCGCGGTAGATCAAACCAGGGCTTCAACGGCGCGGGAGCCGTACCCGGTGCATCTTTGCAGATCATGTCCAACTGGCCGTTCGGGAAGCAGTAGCGCATGCGGGTCAACGCATTGGTGCTAAAGCGCAGGCGTGCCAGCCCACTCAGCTCCGGGCTCCAGTTGTTGGGCATATCGCCATACATTGCGTCCAGGAATAAAGGATAGCTGTCGCTACTGAGCACGGCTTCCACTTCACGGGCACAGGTCTGCGCGGTCTCTATATCCCACTGCGGGGTAATACCGGCGTGGCCCATGATCAGCTTGCGTTCTTCGTCCACCTGCAATACCGGCTGGCGGCGCAGCCAATTGATCAACTCGTCAGCATCAGGGGCTTCCAGCAGGGGGGTAATGCGGTCTTTGGGTTTATTGCGACTGATACGGGCGTATACCGCCAGCAGGTGCAGATCGTGGTTACCCAGTACCATGCGCAGCGCCGGGCCGAGTGAGCGCACGTAGCGCAGCACTTCAAGCGAGCCGGGGCCACGGGCGACCAGATCGCCAGTCAGCCACAGCTGGTCTTGCAGCGGGTCGAAATTAACCTGTGCCAATAGCGACTGCAGTTCATCGAAACAGCCATGAACATCGCCGATAAGATATGTCGACATAATTAGTGGATCAGCGTTGGAATGGCTAAACGGAACACCGGAATAGCGGTACGGAATGGCTGACCCTGATGATCAACCATCTCATAGTGGCCTTCCATGGTGCCCAGCGGCGTTTCGAGTACCGCACCGCTGGTATATTGAAACTCGCTGCCAGGGCGGATGATCGGCTGTTCACCGATCACGCCTTCACCCTGAACTTCGGTCTGGCGACCGTTGCTGTTGGTGATCAGCCAGTAACGGCCCAGCAGTTGCACGTCAAAGCGCCCCAGATTACGGATGGTAACGGTATACGCGAAGACGTAACGTTCTTCCTCAGGTAGCGACTGCGATTCAACATACACACTCTGGACCTGAACACATACACGGGGCGAATCAATCATGACTACTGCTCCTTTATTGCTGTTGCGTCTGTTGTTCCGAAAGCCAGTTTGCCAGCTTGCAGTACTGCGCTACAGAAATATTCTCTGCTCTGAGCGTCGGATCGACGCCGAGTTCCGTCAACTGTTCCGGGGTGAACAGATCGCCCAGGCTGTTGCGGATGGTTTTTCTGCGTTGGTTAAACGCCTGAGTGGTCACGCGGCTTAGCATACGTACATCGCCGACGACATTTGGCATCACCAGATGCGGTACCAGACGGACCACGGCAGAATCGACTTTAGGCGGCGGCGCGAACGAAGTCGGCGGCACTTCCAACACCGGGATCACGTTGCAGTAATACTGCGCCATCACGGTCAAACGGCCGTATGCTTTGCTGTTCGGGCCGGCAACCAGACGGTTAACCACTTCTTTTTGCAGCATGAAGTGCATGTCGCGGATAGCCGAAGTATAGCTGAAAAGGTGGAACATCAGCGGCGTCGAGATGTTATACGGCAGGTTGCCGAACACGCGCAGCGATTGGCCTTCCTCGGCGGCCAGCTCGGCGAAGTTCACCGTCATGGCATCTTGCTGATGAATGGTCAGCTTGTCTTTCAACTGCGGGTGATTGGCCAGACGGGCTGCCAGATCGCGGTCGAGTTCAATTACCGTCATGCGATCCATACGTGCGCCAACCGGTTCGGTCAAGGCACCCAGGCCAGGGCCGATTTCGATCACGGCTTCGCCCGGTTGTGGGTGAATGGCCGAGACAATGCTATCGATGACAAACTGATCGGTTAAAAAGTTCTGTCCAAAACGTTTGCGGGCAAAGTGCCCTTGGTGGACTCTATTATTCATTGCTGTTAATTATCATTTTAATGGCGAGATTCAAGGCCGTTTTGAAGCTGCCTGCATCGGCAGTGCCGCTGCCAGCCAGTTCCAACGCGGTACCATGGTCGACCGAGGTACGGATAAAAGGCAAACCGAGGGTGATATTCACCGCCCGACCAAACCCCTGGTATTTTAGTACAGGCAAGCCCTGATCGTGATACATCGCCAGCACCGCATCCGCATGTTGCAGATATTTGGGCTGGAACAGTGTATCTGCCGGGAGCGGGCCTATCAGTTGGATGCCACGGCTGCGCAGAACGTCCAAAGCCGGAATGATCACATCCAACTCTTCACGCCCCATATGGCCGCCTTCCCCCGCGTGCGGGTTCAGCCCACAAACGTAAATCTGTGGCTGCGGGATGCCAAACTGGTTTTTCAGATCCCGATCGAGAATGGTGATCACTTCGAACAGGCTCTGTTGGGTGATGGCACCCGGAACGGCCAGTAACGGCAGATGGGTCGTTGCCAGAGCGACACGCAACTCTTCGGTCGCCAACATCATCACCACGCGTTCACAATGGCTGCGATCGGCAAAGAATTCGGTGTGGCCGGTAAAGGCGACGCCAGCATCGTTGATGATGCTTTTGTTGACCGGACCGGTGACCAGCGCGGCGAATTCGCCGTTCAGGCAACCGTCACAGGCACGAGCCAGGGTCGCTACCACGTAGGCACTGTTGGCCACGTTTAACTCGCCTGCGACCACGGCCGCCGGGGCTGCAACGGGTAATACCGTTAACGTCCCGGCACG
The DNA here is from genome assembly GCF_051654945.1 of Serratia sp. (in: enterobacteria). Lineage (GTDB taxonomy): Bacteria > Pseudomonadota > Gammaproteobacteria > Enterobacterales > Enterobacteriaceae > Chania. The sequence goes on along the minus strand of NZ_JBOFZA010000085.1, from coordinate 76,836 downwards.
TTGTGGCAGTGCGGGCTGGTCTGGCCGGTAATCGCGCAGCGTGAGCGATAACCCCAACTGGCGGGCGCGTTCAAGCAACAAGGCCGGATCGGCGCACACTACCAGCTCAACAGGCCAATCCTGTTGTGCCAGTACGGTGACCAAATCCGGCCCAACCCCGGCAGGCTCGCCGGGGGTGATAACGATACGGTTATTGCGGTGCATTGCTTCCATCGAGGATCTTCACGTAAGCAGCGGCACGTTGTTCCTGCATCCAGGTTTGCGCTTCTTCGGCAAATTTGCGGTTAAACAGCATGCGATAGGCACGATCTTTCTGCGCCGCATCGGTTTTATCCACCTGGCGGGTATCCAGCAACTGGATCAGGTGCCAGCCAAAGGAAGAGTGAACCGGCTCGCTGACCTGGCCTTTTTGCAGCTTCAGCAGCGCATCGCGGAAGGCGGGATCGTACATGTCTGGTGAAGCCCAACCCAGATCGCCACCCTGTAGGGCAGAACCCGGATCTTGTGACAGCTGTTTGGCTTCGTCTTCAAACTTCGCTTTGCTACTCTTGACGGCCGCCGCGACTTCTTGCAGCTTGGCGCGTGCCTGGTCGTCTGTCATGACTACTGAAGGTTTTAACAGGATATGGCGGGCGTGCACTTCGGTCACGGAAATTGACTGAGAACCGCCACGGATATCGTTAACCTTCAGGATGTGGAAGCCGACGCCGGAACGGATTGGGCCAACCACGTCGCCTTTTTTGGCGCTCGACAGGCGTTCTGCAAACAGCGTTGGCATTTCCTGCAGTTTACCCCAACCCATCTGGCCGCCTTTCAGCGCCTGCGAGTCAGCAGAATAAGTGATCGCCAGCTTGCCGAAATCGGCTCCGCTGGTCGCTTCACCCACCAGGCGCTTGGCCAGGACTTCGGCTTCATCAACTTGCTGCTGTGATGGATTTTCTGGCAGCGGGATCAGGATGTGGCTGATGTTGACGTCGGTTTCACCACCGTTCTGTGCTCCAACCTGTTTGGCTAACGCGTCCACTTCCTGTGGCAGGATGGTGACACGGCGGCGCACTTCATTGTTACGCACTTCCGAGGTCAGCATTTCCTTGCGGATTTGCGCACGGTAGGTGTTGTAGTTCAGACCTTCATACGCCAAACGGCTACGCAACTGATCCAGGCTCATTTTGTTCTGGGCGGCGATATTGGTGATTGCCTTGTCCAGATCGGCATCGCTGACGGTGATCCCCATTTTTTGTGCCATCTGCAGCAGAATGTTATCTACGATCAGACGTTCCAGGATCTGGTGACGCAACGTGTTGTCGTCTGGCAATTGTTGACCAGCCTGCTGTGCGTTCAGTTTCACCGATTGCATCAGGCCGTTCACGTCGCTCTCGAGGACTACGCCGTTATCGACGACGGCGGCGACTTTATCCATTTGTTGCGGTGCTGCGAACGCGGTATTGGCGCAAACCACCAATCCGAGAAAAAGCGTTCTCCAGTTCTTCATACATTTCCCGTTATCTGAATCCGCAAATGCGGGTGAAAGTTGTTGTTTTTCAATATGCTAAACAATATCAAAATGCACGTTGGTAAGGCAGGATACCCGCACGCAGCATTTCATTGGTCCCAATGCTGTGATCGTTGCTCAAGCCACGCAGTTCGACGTTGAATGAAACTTTGTTATCGTACTTGCTGATCTGGTTGCCGTAGTCCCAATCGGTGATCTTGCGTTCATAACCCACGTTAACCGCCCAGCAGCAGGTGTTATAGCGCAGGCCGACCAACTGGTTAGCGGTTTGTTTCGCACGGGTGTCGTAGTAATACGCCCCAACCACCGCCCAACGATCGGCAATTGGCCAACTGGCCACCAGACCGACCTGTGAAATACCGTCCTGATAGCCTGGGTTACTGATATCAGGCAGGGTAGCCGAAATATATTCCGGGCTGGCATAACGGTAGTTCAACTGCACCATGCGATTCTGATCCTGACGGTATTCCACTACCGCGTCACCTAACGCGAAGCTGTCAAGACGGGTGTCGTACTGCACACCACCACGCAGGCCCCAGCGATCGTCAATCTTCCAATAGGTGTCACCGGCCCAGACTACGCTGCCGGTGTCATCGCTATTATCAAAGTTGCTGCTTTGATCCCCGGTCCGCGAACGACTGAGGTAATAGATTTGACCTACAGAAACGTTAAAACGTTCAACCAATGCATCATCATAAATGCGCGAAGTCACACCGGCGGCTATCCGGTTCTGCGAGGCGATACGATCCAGGCCGCTGTAGGAACGGTCACGGAACAGGCCCGAGTAGTCGGTTTGCAGCAAGGTTGAGTCATAGGTATAGATGTTACTTTGATCGCGATAAGGCACGTACAGGTACTGCATACGCGGCTCAAGGGTTTGGGTATAGCCTTGCGACCAGTCCATTGGGCGATCAAACACCACTTTACCGTCGGTTTTGAATTGTGGCAGCACGCGGTTGACCGAATCGTCCAGATCGGGCACCGGGCTACCCGGATTACGGCTGGCGTAGTCGGCAGAGAAACCGTTCGGGATGGTCTGCTGGAAATGCGTCGCCATCAGTTTGGCTTCGGTATTCAGGCTGCCCCAACTGTTGGCCAGCGGCAGATTGATTGCCGGCTCCACATGCCAACGGGTGGCTTCCGGGTTATTCGGGTTGACGCTGGTAAACTTGGCAACCTGGCCGTAAGTGTGGAAATCAAACGGACCGATGTCCGATTTATAGTAGTTGAGATCCAACTGCGGCTGCGCACGATAGGCGTTCTGGTTGCCTGCACCGCTGAAAATCTGGAACTGTTTGGAGGCCAGCGTGGCATCCCAGTTCTCATCGGCATAACCGACGCTGAATTTCTGCGTGGCGTAGCCATCGGTGGTGGAACCGTATTTGGAATCCAGGTCGGTGAAGTAATAAGGATCGCTGACCTTGGTATAGTCGACGTTGAAACGCCATACCTGATCCATAACGCCGTTATGCGCCCAGTAGAACAACCAGCGCTTACTGTCGTCGGCATCCCCGTGATCTTTTTCGTACTGGCTATCGCTTGGCAGCCAGTCGAAGGCCATGGTACCCAGGCCGGGTTGAACCAGATAACGGAATTCGTTCTGCCATTGCAGCCCACGATTGGTCATGTAGTGCGGCGTAATGGTGGCATCAAAGTTTGGCGCAATGTTCCAGTAATACGGCAGCATGAACTCGAAGCCGTTATTACTGCCATATTTGGCATTGGGGATCAGGAAACCGGAACGGCGCTTATTCCCCACTGGAAGCTGTAAATAGGGGCTATAAAACACCGGCACCTTGCCAATCTTGAAGCGGGCATTCCACACTTCGGCCACTTCTTCTTCGCGATCGTGGATCACTTCGGAGCCGACTACGCTCCAGCTGTCATCGCCTGGCAGGCAGGAGGTAAAGGTGCCGTTTTCCAGGATGGTGTAGCGGTTTTGACCGCGCATCTTCATCTTGTCGGCGTCACCACGCCCTTGGCGGCCTACCATCTGATAATCGCCCTGATAGACGTCGGTATCTTTGGTGTTCAGGTTTGACCAGGCTTTCGGGCCTTTCAGTTTGATCTGATTATCCGCGTAGTTGACGTCACCGGTGGCGGTAACGGTACGGATAGGTTCCGGCTGCCCGTCTTTTTGCGTCTGGTTCAGCTCAACCTGCTTCGCCGTCAGGGTGCTGTTACCCTGTTCGATGTTAACGTTGCCGGTGAACAGCGCGCTGCCGGGATAGTGGGCTTGCGAATCATCGGAAATGATGGTGACCGGCAGGCTGTTGGGGTCGCCGGTGATGACTGGTTTGTCGTAAACAGGCACGCCGAGCATACATTGCTCGGCCAGATCTGCCAGCGCGTGCTGACTATAAATCGCCGTCCAAATCAACGTGGCCAGCAGTGTTGGGAAACTTTTTTTCATACGCGGTTTTGGTGTTCCGTCATCAGAGGCGTCATGTCCGGCAAACGGTCAGAGACTATATCACTCATCAGCGTTGCGCTAGTGTTAAATCCTGCCGTTCGAATGCGTCGTCGTTAGGCGCAGAGATAAATGACAGGTATGATAATCGAATTCTTGAAAAAAATCGCCTTAACCCTTGCGCGTACCGATAGGGATACACGGCTTATTACGGTTTGATAGTTGGGGAGTATATGCAGTATTGGGGAAAACTGCTCGGAGTGATTGTTGCCATTTGGGCTGGCGGCGGATTCTGGGGTGTAGTGTTAGGGCTGATTGTTGGCCATATGATCGATACCGCACGCAACAACAAGCGCAGCCGGGGCTTTTTTACCGATCAGCAAACGCGGCAGACGTTATTTTTCCGTACCACTTTTCAGGTTATGGGGCATCTGACCAAATCGAAAGGGCGGGTAACCGAAGCCGATATCCAGATAGCCAGCCTGTTTATGGACCGCCTGCAACTGCATGGCGAGGCCCGTACCGCGGCGCAACAGGCGTTTCGTGAAGGCAAACACAGCCAGTTCCCGCTGCGTGAAACCTTGCAACAGCTACGCAGCATCTGCTTTGGTCGCTTTGACCTGATTCGGATGTTTCTGGAAATTCAAATTCAGGCCGCGTTTGCCGACGGCTCGCTGCATCCGAACGAACGCCAGGTGCTGTATGTGATTGCCGAAGAGCTGGGCATTTCCCGCGCTCAGTTCGATCAGTTCCTCAGCATGATTGAAGGCGGACGTCAGTTTGGCGGCGGGCAGCAGGGGGATTACTCCTATGGCGGCTACCAGCAGGCGCAACGTGGTCCAACGCTGGAGGATGCCTGCAAGGTGCTGGGCGTTAACAGCAGCGATGATGCGACTACCATCAAGCGCGCCTACCGCAAGCTGATGGGCGAACATCATCCAGACAAGCTGGTGGCCAAAGGGTTACCACCGGAAATGATGGAGATGGCGAAGCAGAAAGCGCAGGAGATCCAGGCGGCTTACGATCTGATCAAACGCGAAAAGGGTTTTAAATAACGACAAAGACTCGATAGGTGTCGATATGTAGGGCGCTGTAAGGCTGCGCCCGTCTCGATCATCATCAGAAATCCGGCTCGACGCGAAAATGCATCGGGGTCTGGAACGCTGGATGGGTGATCCGCAACTCTTGGGCGTGCAGTTGCAGGCGGGGTGCCATCGCCTTGACCTCTGGCGGGGCATAGAAGCCATCGCCGAGGATCGGGTGACCCAATGCCAGCATATGCACGCGCAATTGGTGTGAGCGCCCGGTGATAGGCAGCAGCTTGACCCGCGTGCTGCCATCCGCATCACGGGAAAGCACCACATATTCGGTCTGTGCGGCCTTGCCGGTTTCGAAACACACCTTCTGCAATGGCCGGTTTGGCCAGTCGCAAATCAGCGGCAAATCCACCAATCCTTCATCCTGTGCCATATGCCCCCACACGCGGGCGATGTAGCATTTTTTCGGCTCGCGCTCGCGGAACTGGCGTTTTAGCTCACGTTCGGCGGCCTTGTTCAGCGCCACGACGATCACCCCGCTGGTGGCCATATCCAGGCGATGCACCGATTCCGCCGCAGGGAAGTCGGCCTGGATACGCGTCATCAGGCTGTCTTTGTTCTCCGGGGCACGGCCAGGCACGGAAAGCAACCCGCTGGGTTTGTTGACCACGATGATGTGCTCATCCTGATACAGCACGTGCATCGGATCTTGCGGGGGATTGTAAGGTTCCATGTTAGCTCCGCTGAGAAGGGCAAACCGGGGAGCCATGGCTCCCCGTCAAGTGGATCACTGGTGTGTTACCACGACCAGGCGAATAGCATCCAGTCGCCATCCCGCTTCATTGAGGTTAACCAGCACCTGCTTACGGTTGAACTCCAGCGCTTCGACTTCGTCGTCACGGATATTCGGGTTAACCGCTTTCAGGGCTTCCAGACGGGCCAGTTCGGTGCTCAGCTTGTCATCGGCTTCATGCTTGGCCTGCTCGATTAGCGCGCGCGCCTGCTCTTCCACCAGGCTTTCGGCCTGTTGCAGCATCACGTGCACCTCTTGCTGCACCGCATTCACCAGCTTGCTGGAGGTGTGGCGGTTGACCGCGTTCAACTGGCGGTTGAAGCTTTCGAACTCAACCTGTGCCGCCAGGTTGGTGCCTTTGCGATCCATCAACATGCGGATCGGCGTTGGCGGCAGGAAGCGGGTCAGTTGCAGGTGCTTAGGAGCCTGCGCTTCAACCACATAAACCAGCTCGACCAGCAGGGTACCGACCGGCAGCGCCTTGTTTTTCAACAGGGAAACCGCACAGCTTCCGGTGTCGCCGGAGAGGATCAGATCCAGCCCGTTGCGGATAATCGGGTGCTCCCAACTGACAAACTGGGCATCTTCACGCGACAGCGCCTGCTCGCGATCGAACGTCACGGTACAGCCATCCTGCGGCAGCCCTGGGAAGTCAGGTACCAGCATATGGTCGGACGGAGTCAGCACGATCAGGTTATCGCTGCGGTCTTCCTGATTGATACCGACGATATCGAACAGGTTGAGCGCAAAGCTCACCAGATTGATGTCGTTATCCTGTGCGGCAATGGCTTCGGCCAGTGCCTGAGCCTTATCGCCGCCGTTGGAGTGCATCTCCAGCAGACGGTCACGGCCCTGTTCCAACTGCGATTTGAGCTGGACGTGCTGCTGGTTACAGGCATGGATAAACTCGTCCAGGCCTTCCTGCTCGGTAGGGGCAGCCAGGTAGCCAATCAGTTGCTCGTAGCTGCTGTCATAAATTGGACGGCCGGTTGGGCAGGTGTGCTCGAAGGCATCCAGCCCTTCATGGAACCAGCGGCCCAGTACGGCCTGAGCGGTATTTTCCAGGTAAGGCACCATAATCTGGATGTCATGCATCTGGCCGATACGATCCAGACGGCCAATACGTTGCTCCAGCAGATCCGGGTTGAACGGCAGATCGAACATTACCATCTGGCTGGCAAACTGGAAGTTACGCCCTTCCGAACCGATTTCGGAGCACAGCAGCACCTGTGCGCCTTCTTCTTGTGAAGCGAAGTAGGCGGCAGCGCGATCGCGTTCGATAATGCTCAGCCCTTCGTGGAACACGGCGGCACGGATCGCTTCGCGCTCACGCAGCACCTGCTCCAGTTGCAGAGCGGTAGTCGCCTGGGCACAAATCACCAGCACTTTTTCATGACGATTGGCGACCAGATAATCCAGCAGCCACTCAACGCGCGGGTCGAAGTTCCACCAGGTCGCATTCTCCCCTTCGAACTCCTGATAAATCTGTTCTGGGTAGAGCATGTCGCGGGCGCGGGCTTCGACGGTTTTCTTGGCGCTCATGATACCGGACACTTTGATCGCCGTCTGATATTGCGTTGGCAATGGCAGTTTGATCTGGTGCAGGTGGCGGCGTGGGAAACCTTTTACGCCATTGCGGGTATTACGGAACAGCACGCGGCTGGTGCCGTGGCGATCCATCAGCATGGTGACCAGTTCCTGGCGCGCCTGCTCGCTGTTATCGGTATCGCTGTTGGCCGCTTTCAGCAGCGGTTCAATATCCTGCTCGTCGATCAGTTCACCCAGCAGGTTCAGTTTGTCATCCGCCAGGCGTTCGCCGCTCAGCAGCAGCGTCACCGCATCGGCGACCGGACGGTATTTCTGTTGATCGGTGACAAACTCCTGGTAGTCATGGAAACGGCTGGGATCCAGCAGGCGCAGACGGGCAAAGTGGCTCTGTTGGCCAAGCTGCTCGGGGGTTGCCGTCAACAGCAGTACGCCTGGGATGTGCTCCGCCAGCTGTTCGATCACCTGATATTCACGGCTCGGCGCTTCTTCGCTCCAGGCCAGGTGGTGAGCCTCGTCTACCACCAGCAGATCCCAGTGGGCATCGGCCAACTGCTCAAGGCGCTGCTTGTTGCGGCGCACGAAATCCAGCGAGCAGATCACCAACTGTTCGGTTTCGAACGGGTTGCTGCTGTCGAGCATCGCTTCGGAGTAGCGGCTATCATCAAACAGTGAGAAATAGAGGTTGAAGCGACGCATCATTTCAACCAGCCACTGGTGTTGCAGGGTTTCCGGCACCACGATCAGCACGCGTTCGGCGCGGCCAGCCAGCAGCTGCTGATGAATAATCATCCCGGCTTCGATGGTTTTACCCAGACCCACTTCATCGGCCAGCAGTACGCGCGGCGCATGGCGCTGGCCGACTTCGTAGGCGATGTGCAACTGGTGTGGGATCAGACTGGCGCGCATGCCACGCAGGCCAGCGAACGGCAGACGATACTGTTCACTCTGGTACTTGCGGGCACGGAAACGCAGCGCAAAGCGATCCATACGATCGATCTGGCCGGCAAACAGGCGATCTTGTGGCTTGCTGAAGGTCAGCTTGCTATCCAGCAGCACTTCACGCATGGCGACGCCGCTTTCCTGGGTATCCAGGCGCGTGCCGATATAGGTCAACAGGCCGTTATCCTCTTTGACTTCCTCTACCTGCAACTGCCAGCCTTCGTGGTTGCTGATGGTATCGCCCGGGTTGAACATCACGCGGGTAATCGGTGAGTCGTTTCTGGCATAGAGGCGGTTTTCACCGGTGGCGGGGAAAAGCAGGGTGACCATGCGCACATCCAGTGCGACCACGGTTCCCAGTCCCAATTCGCTTTCCGTATCGCTGATCCAGCGTTGACCAAGTGTAAAAGGCATAGTTTGTCGGCTCGATTCTTATTAAGTAAGTCTTGCTACCCGGCGGATAAGCCCTGGGTAACCTGTTTCAACTGCTTGCTATTGCCGGCCACCCTGGTTGGCGAGCTTTATTGTCGTTTAGCGGGCAATAGTTTGTTACGCCATGCTAGCGTCTGGTGACGGCATTGCGACAACGGTGTTGTGAATAGTGGTTCAGAATTTGGGAAGGGCGCTATGGTAATGGAAGGCGGCGCATTCGTCACCTGTAAAACCCGATGATTTTTTCTTCCTAAATTCTGACTGACACCCGTGAAAAGAGAGGGTTATCCGTGGGGATGGCCGTTGCCCTCGCTTTCTTACTGCTCAGAACAGTCCTATCTGCTTGGTCACTAACGCTGAAAAATCGTCGTACAGGAAGGGAAGTATCGCGTCTGCCACCGGTTGCAGCTGGCGTTCGAGATAATGATCGTAATCGATCGCGGATTGCCGGGTTTCCAGCGGTTCTGGCCCGGCCAGCGTCATCACATAGCTGATCCAGCCACCGTTCTGATATTGCAGCGGCCGCCCCTGTTGACGATTATAGTCATCGGCCAGGCGGGCTGCACGGGCATGGGGCGGAACATTGCGTTGATAGTCGTCCAGCTTGCGCCGCAGGCGTTTGCGGTAGACCAGCCGATCGTCAAATTCGCCGTTCAGCGTTTTGGCCACGTACTCGCGCACAAAGTCCTGATAGGGCTGGCGCTTGAAGATGCGTTGATAGAGCTGCTGCTGAAATTGTTGTGCCAACGGGGTCCAGTCGGTGCGTACCGTTTCCAGGCCTTTATACACCATCTCTTCACTGCCGTCCGGCTTGCTGATCAGCCCGGCGTAGCGCTTTTTGCTGCCCTGTTCGGCACCTCGGATGGTCGGCATTAAAAAGCGCGAGTAGTGGGTTTCGAACTCCAGCTCCAGCGCATTCTCCAGCCCATATTGCTGTTGCAGATGCTGCAGCCACCATTGATTGACGTGAACCAGCAGCTCGCGGCCAATCTCGGCGGCCTGCTGTTCGCTGTGGGCCTTTTTCAGCCAGACAAACGTCGAGTCCGTATCGCCGTAGATCACCTGGTAACCTTTGGCTTCGATCAACTCCCGCGTCTGGCGCATGATCTCGTGGCCTCGCAGGGTGATCGACGAGGCTAGCCGGGGATCGAAGAAGCGGCAGCCGCTCGATCCCAACACGCCGTAGAACGCGTTCATAATGATCTTCAGCGCCTGCGACAGTGGCTTGTTATTGTGGCGTTTTGCCGCTTCGCGCCCTTGCCAGATCTGGCGAACAATTTCGGGCAGGCAGTGTTTGCTTCGCGAGAAGCGTGCTTGGCGAAAACCAGGCACCGAGTTTTCATCGTCCGGGTGCTGCATACCTTCGACCAACCCGACGGGATCGATCAGGAAAGTGCGGATGATCGACGGGTACAAGCTTTTGTAATCAAGCACCAACACTGAATCATACAGGCCGGGCTGTGAATCCATCACAAAGCCACCGGGGCTGTGTTCTTCCGGTAGTTCCCCGAGATTGGGGGCCACATAGCCCTGACGATGCATGCGTGGGATATAGAGATGGTTGAAGGCGGCTACCGAACCGCCGCTGCGATCGGCAGCCAACCCGGTTACCGTAGCGCGTTCCAGCAGGAAGGTCAGCAGCTCGGTTTTGGCGAAAATACGCGTTACCAGCTCGCAGTCCTTCAGGTTATAGCGTGCCAGTGCGGGTTTATCTTCGGCAAACCGACGATCGATTTCTGCCATTCGCTGGTAAGGATTGTCGATCGCCTTTCCTTCCCCAAGCAGCGTTTGTGCCACATATTCCAGGCTGAAGGACGGGAAGTTCCAGGTGGCGGATTTCAGCGCCTCGATGCCGTCGATAATCAACCGCCCAGAGGCCGAGGCGAAGAAGTGGTTTTGCTTAAAGCCGTGCTCGCGCCATTCCAGCAGGTTGCCACCACGGCCAAAGCGTAGGGGGATTTGATAGCGTTCGGCGTGTTTTTGCAGTACCCGCAGGTCGAACTGCACCAGGTTCCAGCCGATGATGGCATCGGGATCGTGCCGCTCCAGCCATTGATTCAGGCGTTCCAGCAGTTGTGGGCGGCTGTTGCAGTATTCCAGTTCGAAATCCAGCGGCTCGTTGCCGCCGTTGGGCGGGCCTAGCATGTAGACCTGGCGCTGACCGCAGCCTTCCAGTGCAATGGAATAAAGCTCGCCATGGGCGGTGGTTTCGATATCCAGCGACACCAGCTGCAAATTGGGCCGATAGTCAGGGGAGGGCTTCATCTGGGCATTGAGCCACAGGCCGTTACCGTCGGGTTGACCGTTGAACCAGACCGGAGCGGTGATAAAGCGCTCCATCAGATAGCGCTCCGGCGGGCGGATATCGGCCTCGAAGACGTTGACGCCTCCCTCTTTCAGCAGCTTTTCCAACTTGATCAACTGACGGTGCTGGCGGCAATAAAGCCCAATCACCGGACGGGAGTGGAAATCCAGCAATGGCAGGGGTTTCAGTTCGATATGACGTTCTTCACGCAGCAGTAGCTCGGCCCGCTGGCGCTGCTCGGCGGGAATAAATGCTACGGAGGTTTGCGTGGCCAGCCGTAGCCGTTGTGGGCCGCTGTCGGTCGCCAGCCAGAATTCGACTTCGGTACCGGCAGGCGTATCACGCCAATGGCGGGTGAGCAGAAAACCCTGTTGTAACGATGTCACTGGTTGCTGGGTGTCGGTGAAGAATGGGTGTTTATAGTATGGGTATTTATACAGTCATTGTCTATTATTGGCTGGATCGGCCAAATCTACATACAATTCAACGATTGACTCACCCCGGCCCGAGCCGGACAATCCTTCGCCCACGCGCTTGAGCTTATACACAGAGGTTGAATGGAAGCCTATTTACAACAGTTGATCACCCAGTCATTGGCTTTCACCCTGGTGGTGGTCATGTTGGTGGCGTTCCTGGAATCGCTGGCGCTGGTCGGTTTGCTATTGCCGGGCACGGTGATGATGGCCAGCATTGGCGCGCTGATCGGCAGCGGGCAGGTGGATTTTTATATGGCCTGGGGGGCTGGCATCGTCGGCTGTCTGCTGGGGGATTGGATCTCCTACTTTATTGGCCGCGCCTTCAAGGGGCCGCTGCACCGCTGGTCGTTCCTGAAAAAGAACAAGGCGATGCTGGATAAAACCGAGCATGCATTGCATCAACACAGTATCGTCACCATTTTGATTGGCCGCTTTATTGGCCCCACGCGTCCGCTGGTACCGATGGTGGCCGGTATGCTCGATCTGCCTCCCTATAAATTTGCCTTGCCCAATATCATCGGCTGCCTGACCTGGCCACCGATCTACTTCTTCCCTGGCATTCTGGCGGGCGTGGCGATCGATATCCCTGCCAGTGCTAACAGCGCGTTGTTCAAATGGCTGCTGTTTGGCGTGGTGGTGTTGGTCTGGCTTGCCGCCTGGCTGAGCTGGCGCTGGTGGCGCGAAGGGAAACGCAGTGCCGACAAACTGACGCGTTGGCTCACGCCGATGAGGCTGCGATTGGCCTGTGTCGCTAGTTGGCTAGGGGCGTTGGTGTGTTTCTATTATATGCATCAACAGGCGCTAATGCCGGTGTATCGGCATCTGCTGTGGCAGGTGCTGGCAGGCTGACGCTAAAATTCATACGTAAAAAAACCGACTGGTGAGGTCGGTTTTTTTATTTTCCGGCTTGGAGTTGGTGACTCTGACCGGTTGAGACAGCACCCATCTAACGGAGATAATTTTATCGTCGATCTCCTCCGATGTCAAAAACTCAGAAATCGGATATCTGGTATTTCGCGCTCTAAATTGGTTGATATATAATCAGCGCGTTAGCTCTGCTGCTGTCTTTACTTCGGTGTGCGCATCTACACATTCAAGCCCTGGCCGGGTGTACGGATGGTGCCGTTATCCGGTGCTCTGGCCGGAGTGAGACAGTAGCCATCTAACAACTGAGTACTGCGTCGTGACAGGCAATGTAAGAGTAAACGGCGGTGGCTCACTCCATGTCATGGAGAAAACGGGTGATTGATATCGATAAGGCAATCATCGTTCTTGGGGCGCTGATCGCGTTACTGGAACTGATCCGTTATGTGCTTCAGTTGCTGAACTGATAGCGGAAACGTAGCTAAGGCCGGGGCTAACCAATCCCCGGCCTTTAACATTGACTTACTGGAAGAAAGCTTCCAACTGCTCAAACACCCGCATATCTTCGCTATGGCGTTTCACCTGTAAGACATCTTCCAGCTTCTCAACCTGGCTGATCATCTGCACCAGGCGCTGATCGTCGGCCACCAATAGCCAGATACGGCTCTGGGTACCGTCTTTCAGCGGCATACACAGAATGCCTTCCACGTTAAATGCGCGGCGGGCAAACAGGCCGCAAACGTGGGTCATCACGCCCGGATGGTTTCGTACCGCCAGCTCCAGGATCACTTGTGGGTTCTTTTGTAGTGATTGCATGGCTTATTCTCCAATCATTTCGATGTTGGCGGCACCCGGTGGCACCATTGGGTAGACTTTTTCATTGATATCGATCAGCGCGTGGATCAGGCAAGGGCCAGGGCGTTGGATTGCCGCCATCAGCGCGGCTTGTGGATCTGCCTCGGCGTTCAAATCACAGGTGTCCAGACCAAACCCGGCGGCAATTTTCAGGAAATCGGTACGCTTCGGATAGGTGGCGGCAAAGATATGCTGCTGATAGAACAGCGTCTGCTGTTGGTGTACCAGCCCTAACGCCTGGTTGTTCATCAGGATGATTTTCACATCCAGATTGTGCTCAACGGCGGTCGCCATCTCCTGAATATTCATCATCAGGCTGCCGTCACCAGAAAAACACAGCACTTTGCGCTGAGGCTCGGCCAGTGCAGCACCAATCGCGGCAGGTAAACCAAAGCCCATGGTGCCCAAGCCGCCGGAAGTCAGCCATTGGCGCGGGCGGCTCAGCGGATAAGCCTGGGCTACCCACATCTGATGTTGGCCTACGTCGGTGGTGATAATGGCGCTGTCGTCTACGCAGCGCGCAGCGGCCTTAACCAGGCCGTAATGGCTCAAGGGATCTTCCACGTTCGGCATGTTGAACGGGAATTCGCGTTTCAGATCGTTAACAGTGTTTATCCACTCGCTGCGCGGTTGGGCCTCGATCATCGGTAACAGCTGTTGCAACACCTGGCCGACATCGGCATGGATGGCAATATTGGCCTGCTTGACCTTGCCCAGTTCGGCGCGGTCGATATCCACGTGGATAATTTTAGCGTTAGGGCAGAATTGCTCGGTTTTACCGATAGCTCGGTCGTCGAAGCGGGCACCCATTACGATCAGCAGATCGGCTTCCTGCAGGATAAAGTTGGTGCTACGGGCCGCGTGCATGCCCAACATGCCCAACGACAGCGGATGTTCTACCGGCATCGCGCCCAGCGCCATCAACGTCATGGTGGTAGGCAGGTTAGAGCGTTCGGCCATTTCCAGCGCTGGTACATGAGCTTGCGCACAGATAATGCCGCCGCCCAGATACAGAATAGGGCGCTTGGCCTGGTTGATCATCAAGGCGGCCTGTTCGACCTGTTTGATATCAAAGGCCGGAGGGGCGTCTGGCACGGCCATTGGCGGCAATGAATCCCACCCAATTTCGGCGGTTTGCACGTCCTTCGGAATGTCGATCCATACCGGGCCCGGGCGGCCGGATTCGGCGATGCGGAATGCATCGCAAATCACCTGCGGCAGATCGCTGACATCGCGTACCAGATGGTTGTATTTGGTTATCGGGATGGAAATACCGTAGGTATCCACTTCCTGGAAGGCGTCGGTACCGATCATCGAGGAAGATACCTGACCGGTGATGCACACCAGCGGGATTGAATCGAGCTTGGCATCGGCAATGGCGGTGACCAGATTAGTTGCTCCCGGGCCGCTGGAAGCGATGCAGACCGCCGCCTTGCCGTTGGTACGTGCCATGCCCTGCGCCATAAAACCGGCCCCTTGCTCATGGCGGGCCAGAACGTGCTGGATGACGGTGCTTTGGCTCAGAGCATCGTACAACGGTAGCGCTGCGCCACCGGGGATGCCTGCAATAGTGGTGATACCCTGACGCTCCAGCAGATGAACGATCAGCTGTGCGCCGGTAATGCGTTGGCCTTGGTGTGGCGTGCCCGAAGTTGCCATGTGCCTATCCTTTTCTCTCAGGGCCGGTTAGCTTTTCTGGGCAGGGGACTAAAACAAGAAACCCCGCCCGGTTTGCGCCGGCGGGGTTTGGGAATCGATGCGTTGATTCGGACCCTACGGCGCGTTGCCGACGACCACCACCACACGCACGACGACCGCCGCGGCTGGTAGCGCGGTTGTTAGTAGGGTCGAGGTCAGCGAGGATGCGATCACTAGGGAGCCTTATCATCAGTAGTAAAAAACAGAATTTTATAAAACCACAGGTGCAAAATTCGCACAACAGGTTTATTGGTTCAGCATAAAAAACGCGTGGTAGATCACGGTTTAACCGAAATACCCAGCACCTTGGCCTCCGGTGCGTTACCGCTGACCAGGGCCTGGGTCGGGCCGTCGTAATAGATCCGGCCATCCACCACCAGCAGGGTACGCGGCGCGATGCGGGCAGCATCCTCAAGATTGTGTGAAACCATCAGCAGCGTGAGTTGGCGTTGGTCACAGACGTTTTGCAGCAGTTGCAGCATTTCACTGCGCAAAGCCGGATCGAGTGCAGAAAAAGGTTCGTCGAGCAACAGGATCGGCTGTTGGCGGATCAGACAACGCGCCAAGGCAGCACGCTGCCGCTGCCCACCGGAAAGCTGTGACGGCAGGCGTTGCAGATGATCTTCCAGCCCGACCTGTTGAGCAATCTGTGCCAACTGCTCCTGCTGTGCGGCGGTTAAGCGCAGGCCAGGATCCAGCCCCAGACCGATATTTTGCCTGACCGTCAGGTGGGCAAACAGATTGTTTTCCTGAAACAGCATCGATACCGGGCGTTTGGCTGGTGGCGAAGCAGTATGATCGCTACCGTTCAGCCACAGCTTGCCGCTGGCCGCTGGCAGAAAACCGGCGATCAGGCTGAGCAGGGTACTTTTGCCCGCGCCGCTAGGGCCCAGCACCGCGACGTGTTCTCCCGGCTGAATGCGCAGGTCAAAACGCATCGGCAGGTGTTCGTACAGATAGGTCAGTTTTTCAAGCGTCAGCATGGCGGCCCGGTAATCGTTCAATCAGGGTAAACAGCAGGAAACAGAGCAGCAACAGCAATAGGGCGGTCGTAGCCCCGTCGTTACTGCGATAAGCGCCAATCTGCTGATAGAGATAAAAAGGCAGGGTACGGAATTGCTCGTTACCAAACAACGCCACCACGCCGAAATCGCCAATCGACAGCACGCAGGCAAAGGCTAATGCCTGGGCCAGCGGGCGTTGCAACGCTTTCAACTCTATCCAGCGCAACCGCCGCCAACCGTGGATATCCAGCGATAAACATAGTGGATTATAGCGCTCGGCCAGATCGCGCATGGGGTTTTCCAGCACTTTCAGCGCGTAGGGTACCGCCATCAACGCATTGGTAAGGATCACCAACGCATAAGGTGACTGTGGTAACCCGGTGGTATCGCTCAACAGCAGGAAGAAACCGGTAGCCAGCACAATCCCTGGCATTGCCAGGATCACCATGCCGCTCAGTTCCAGCGTTTGGCCCCAGATGGCATGTTGTCGCAGCTTCAGCTCACGGCTGCTCCACAGCAGCATCATGGTCAATACTACGCACAACAGACCTGCGCCGACGGCGATACGCAGCGAGGTAAACAAGGCCTGCCAGAGGATGGGCTGTTGCAATGCGCTGACCAGGGTTTGATTGGCTCCGTCGATAATAACCGCCAGTAAAGGGGGCAGTAGCAACAGCAGAGCCGCGATAATCAATAGCGTATCGCTAATGCGCCGCCCAAGGCTATCTTGCGGATCGCGCCAGCGTTGAGCATGAGTATGGCCGACCGGTAGAGCCTGGCTCAAACGTTGGCTGAGCACCACCAGCCCCAGGCAGCAAGCCAGTTGGATCAGCGCCAACAGTGCAGCTCGCCCGAGATCGTAGTCGTAACTCAGAGCCTGGTAAATCGCCAGCTCGATGGTGGTGGCTTGCGGCCCGCCGCCCAACGACAACACGGTCGCGAAACTGGCGAAACACAGCATAAATATCAGGGCACCGCTGGGGAGGATCTGGCGGCGTAACGCTGGCCATTCCACAAAACGGAACAGTTGCCAACCGTTCATCCCCAACTGCGCAGCCAATTGGCGTTGCTCGGTGGGGATGTTCTCCAGCGCCTGTAGCAGCAAACGGGTCGCCAGCGGCATATTAAAGAACAGATGCGCCAGCAGAATGCCTTGCAGACCATAAGGCGTAAAACTGTAGTTCACACCCAGCCAACCGCAAAGCGTTGCCAGCCAGCCTTGCCTGCCGTAAACGCTCAGCATGCCAAACACCGCCACCAGCACCGGCAGCACCAGCGTCATCGCGCACAGGCGCAGCAGCAGGTTACGGCCAGGGAAGCGCCGCCGGTAAAGGGCCCGGGCCAGCAAGATGGCTGGCACCACCGAGATCACGGCAGAAAGCAGCGCCTGCCAAAAGGTAAAGCGCACCACGTGCCACAGGTAGCTGTCTTGCCACAGGCTGCGCCAATCGCTTTCAGGCGCATGACGCCACAGCGATCCCATGGCCGCCAACGCGATAAGCAGGATCAGACCGGCGGCAATCAGCCCCGGCCATAACCAGCGGGGGATCAGTGGCTGACGGCGGTTTGCCATGCCCGGACCCAGTTACCACGTTGTTGTGCCACGTCTTCGGCGCTGAATTGTAAGGCCGTTTGTGGCACGGTCAGCTGTTCGAAACCGGCTGGCAATGGCATTTTGATCACTGGGTACATCCAGTTGCCGGTGGGTATGCTGTTCTGGAAGGCCGGGGAGACCATAAACTGCATGAAGCGTTCGGCCAGTTCCGGCTGCTTGCTGGCTTTCAGTTTGCCAGCGACTTCGATTTGCAGGTAATGGCCTTCACTGAAGTTGGCCGCCGCATAGCTGTCTTTTTTCTCTTCGATCAGATGATAGGCAGGGGAGGTGGTGTAGCTCAGCACCATATCGCCTTCCCCTTTCAGGAACAGGCCATAGGCTTCACTCCAGCCTTTGGTGACGGTGACGGTTTTCTTGGCCAGCTGTTGCCAGGCCTGCGGTGCCTCGTCGCCATAGACTTTCTGCATCCAGAGCAACAGGCCAAGTCCTGGAGTGCTGGTGCGAGGATCCTGATAGATAATTTTCAGGGGGCGATCGCTGCTTACCAACTCTTTCAGGCTGGTCGGCGGGTTCTTCAGCTTGTCTTTGTTGTAGACGAAAGCAAAGTAGCCGTAGTCATAGGGAACGAAAGTCTGGTTGTGCCAGCCACCGGGAATGGTGAGCTTGCTGGTATCGACCTGGCTGGTGGTGAACAGACCGGTTTGCTGCGCGGCTTGCAGCAGGTTGTTGTCCAATCCCAGCACCACGTCGGCGGCGCTGTTCTTGCCTTCCATTCTCAGGCGATTAAGTAACGAGACGCCATCTTCCAGCGCCACGAATTTCAATTCGCAGTCACACTCGGCCTCGAAGGCTTTTTTTACCGCCGGGCCAGGACCCCAGTCGGCAGCAAAAGAGTCGTAGCTGTAGACCGTCAGCGTTGGCTTGGCCAGAACTGGCATTGCTGCTAGCAGTAATAAACAGGGCAGGTATTTTTTGACCACTTTGCGCTCCTAAAAAGTAAGGGGGCAAAGGTATCTGAGGGCGATCCCCATCATCTTTCAAGCCGCAGCGTTGTTGACTGCACGCCTAGCTGCGACTTGAAATCTATTGGGGATAAGCAACAAAGCAGCGCCATGCTCAAATCCCTCCGCCGGTATTGACCGGATCAGGTTCGACGGGTGTGCTCTCAGCGGTAAACCGAAGGCCTGATGGCTGGTTTTCCGCACCCCGTTGAGTCGGCGCTATTGTAGAGACTAACCGGCGTGGGTGGAAGGCGATTATGCTTCCGGCGGCGCAAACCAGGCAGATTTAAAATCGAACCAGCCGAGGGTATTCATGCGCACCCCACGCATACTGCGCTGACCATGTAGCTGCAACCAGTGGTGGAATAGCGGATGCAACTGATGACTACTGACCAGACGTTGGCAAAACTCGGCCATCGACAGGCGATTTTCCCGCCAAAGAGCGGCATCCTGCGCGATGTCTTCGGTCAGGCAGTGTTGGATCAACGGTAGTTCATACAGCGTGGCAAACAGCGAAAACTCCAGCGGCAGGGTGAAATTGGCGCTGCCTAACCACAGATCGCTTTGTGCCTTGCCTTTATGCCAGACCTCATAATCCACGACCTGTACATTGAGCTTGATGCCCTGCTCGGCCAGCAGAGAGGCGATAGCCTGTTTGATGGCGTGGAACTCGGAGTGTTCATTATAGAAGGTCAGGGTCAATTCGGTTAAGCCTGCAGGTTTGGGTTGCCGCCCCAGTACACGGTTATGCAACCAGCGCGGCAGGATGCCATAGGCCGGTGCCCAGTAACGCTGGTAGAGTGGCCCGGCGTGGCTCAGTAGCGCAATCGGGTTGATCAACTCGCAGAGCCAACTGCGGATCTCCGGATCGGCCGCCACTGCCGAACGCTGGTCGAACAGCAGAAAATAGCAGCCTTCTTCCAGGCGGCTTTCCAGCTCGTTTCTACCGGTATCGTCCCCCTGCAATTGAACGCCGGAGTGTGCCAACTCTTCGGTTATTTCCGGTAACACCCAAATGTTGACCTCATCGATCAGGGCGCGATAGCCGAAGTAGTCATCAAAGGCGTGGATTTTCATCTGGCTCTGGTTGTTGTGTATCACGCGATAGGGGCCAGTGCCGATTGGATGGCGGGCAAAATCCGGCAGGCTTTGCCATTCACGCGGCAGGATCATGGCGTGCACGCTGCTCAGCAACCAAGGCAACCAATAATCCGGCGTGTGCAGGTGCACATCGAGGACATAGGGGGTAGGCGAGACGATCCGGTCGATATGTGAAAACAGCGGTTGAGGGATCAGACGGTTAAGCGAATGGATCACGTCTTCCATTTCCAGCTCGCGGCCATGATGGAAATGGATCGCCGGACGGAGATAAAAGCGCCAGTGCAAAGGGGATAGCGTTTGCCAATGATGCGAAAGATCGGGATCGAGTTCCCCGTTTTCCTCATTTACCCGTGTCAGGCCATTGAAGATCTGTCTGGCCAGGTGGGTTTCTGAACGGCGCAGTGCCGAACCGGGCAACAGGTTGTAAAGCTGACGATAGTAGAGCACGCGCAGGATGTGTTTCCCCTGGCGGAAGCTGCGGCCCAGCTGGGAAAGCAGCATTTGGCGTACCACGTCTTTGTCACCCACCAACTGGACCAATTGATCGATGCGATCCTGTTCCAATAACTCTTCGGCGCGTTGCTGTTGTAGTGCCAATCCGGTGTAGTGAAAGCTGAGCTGCGAGCGTTTACCACGGCCGGACTCTGCTTGCCAGGTCAGCCAGCCCTCGTGCTGCATGGCTCCCAGCAGCGAGCGAACATGGCGGCGGGAACAACTGAGCACCTCTGCCAACTCTTGCAGCGTGGTTTCGGTGCTTTGGCCATGGCAGCGTTGCCACAGGCGAATGAACTGTTGCTGCAGACGTGAGGTGGACATAAAAGAGGAACTCTCTGGCATCAAGTCGTCAATTTATCTTTCCCTATATTACGCCGATAATGATGACAGTTGAAACAGTGGAGGATTAACTCATGACGGTTCTGTTAGCTAAACAGTTTTATCAGCGTTATTTCACCGCGATCCGCTGCCAGAAAGCCGATTGGCTGACAGTGGTACCTGAACAGGCACGGTTGGAGATGTTAGCCCACTTGACCCAGTGGGACATCGCCACGCTGAGCGACAAGCAATACCGTGAGCGTATCTGACGTTCACCGCAAAAGTGTTTCTGAGTAATGGTGCTTTTCACCAGCCAGTGGGGTAACCCACTGGCATTTTTATCTGCCGCCTTTGCTTTCATCTCTGATTTGCCTTCTGTAGCATAGCCTTCTTCGTTTCTGGACAGGGATATCGCCATGAGTTTCAGACGCTGGTTGCCGCGCCGTTTTAATCCCGTTTTTGCCGCTTTTCTGCTGATTTCTTTCCTGACCGGCATTGCCGGAGCGTTGCAAGCCCCCACGCTGAGCCTGTTCCTGACCACCGAGGTGCAGGTACGCCCGCTTTGGGTGGGCATGTTCTATACCGTGAATGCCATCGCCGGGATCCTCGTCAGCTTCCTGCTGGCCAAGCGTTCGGATACCCGTGGCGATCGGCGCAAGTTGATCCTGGTGTGCTGTACGATGGCGGTGGGCAACAGCCTGCTGTTTGCGTTCAACCGTGATTACCTGACGCTGATCACCTGTGGCGTGCTGCTGGCGGCGATTGCCAATACCGCCATGCCGCAGATTTTTGCTCTGGCGCGTGAGTATGCGGACAGCTCGGCGCGTGAAGTGGTGATGTTCAGTTCGGTGATGCGTGCCCAGCTTTCATTGGCCTGGGTTATTGGCCCGCCGCTGTCGTTTATGCTGGCACTGAACTACGGCTTTACCGTGATGTTTATGATTGCGGCGGTGATTTTTGCCATCAGCGTGCTGCTGGTATGGCTGATATTGCCTTCGGTGCCCCGTGCCGAGGTGGAGATCAGCGTTGATTCGCCGCCTATCGCGCCCATCAGCGCCTGGCGCGATCCCGATGTGCGCCTGCTGTTTGTCGCCTCGATGCTGATGTGGACTTGCAACACCATGTATATCATTGATATGCCGTTGTATATCACCGCCGATCTCGGCCTGCCGGAACGGTTGGCAGGTTGGTTGATGGGGACCGCTGCCGGGCTGGAAATCCCGGCCATGCTGTTGGCAGGCTATTACGTCAAACGCTTTGGCAAACGCAATATGATGCTGTTTGCGGTCGCGGCGGGGGTGCTGTTTTACGCCGGGCTGGTGCTGTTCAAGTTCAAGTCGGCCCTGATGGTGTTACAGCTGTTCAACGCGGTGTTTATCGGCATTATTGCCGGGATAGGCATGCTGTATTTTCAAGACCTGATGCCAGGGCGGCCAGGGGCCGCAACCACCATGTTTACCAACAGCATTTCGACCGGGGTGATCCTGGCTGGCGTGTTGCAAGGCGCGCTGGTGGAAAACTTTGGCCATTATGCGGTGTATTACCTGATCACGCTGCTCGCCATCCTGGCGCTGTGGATGTGCGCCAAAGTTCGGGAAGTGTGAACTATAACGCCCCGTTAGTTGATACACATCATTGAGACAACGGCCTCACTCTCACTAAGATAAATGAACTCAGAGCGCGAGCTTGGCGCTCTTATCCATCTTGCTGCCGAGATGCCGATCCCGTTGATAAAAGTGGGTATGTTATGGATAAACTAACACCGCTCAAACCTGTTCCCTCCCTGTTTGCCGTTATCGTCGCGCTGCTTATCTGGTTTGTGATCCCCGTCCCCGAAGGGGTGGCACCGAACGCCTGGCATCTGCTGGCGCTGTTTATCGGCACCATCATTGCCATCATCGGCAAGGCGATGCCGATCGGCGCCGTCTCCATCATCGCTATTGCGTTGGTAGCATTGACCGGCGTGACCAACCCAGGCAAACCAGGAGCGGCGCTGGACGATGCGCTGAGCGGATTTTCCAACCAGCTGATCTGGTTGATCGGTTTTTCGATCATGATCTCTCTGAGCCTGAATAAAACCGGTCTGGGATCGCGCATTGGTTATTACTTTATCTCGTTGTTTGGCAAAAAGACGTTGGGGATCGCCTATGCGTTAACCCTGGCGGAAACCGTGCTGGCACCGGTGACGCCGAGCAATACCGCACGTGGCGGCGGGATCATCCACCCGATCATGAAATCGATCGCCGACAGCTTTGGTTCCAAGCCCGAGCTGAATACCTCCGGCAAGATTGGCCGCTATCTTTCACTGGTAAACTACAACATCAACCCGATCACCTCGGCGATGTTTATCACCGCCACAGCGCCTAACCCACTGATTGTTAATCTGATCGCCAAAGGTGCCGGTTCCGAGTTCGAACTGACCTGGGCCATGTGGGCAGTGGCGGCGCTGGTACCGGCGGTCTGCTCGTTGATCGTCATGCCGCTGGTGGTTTATCTGCTATATCCACCGGAAATCAAAAGCACCCCCGATGCGCCGCGTTTTGCTCAGGATAAGCTGCAAGTATTGGGGAAGATAACCTTGCCAGAAAAAATCACGCTGGGCGTATTTGCCCTGTTGCTGGTGTTGTGGGCAGGGGTTCCGGCAATGATTTTTGGCCCAGCTCTGGCGGTTAACCCGACGACGGCTGCGGTAATCGGCCTGGCCATCCTGCTGGCAACCGGGGTACTGAGCTGGGACGATGTGCTCAAGCACAAAGGGGCCTGGGATACCGTGGTCTGGTTTGCCGCCCTGGTGATGATGGCAACCTACCTCGGCAAACTGGGCCTGATTGGCTGGCTTTCACAAACGGTGGGTTCGGGTATCGATCATATGGGGATGAGCTGGGTCGGCGGGACTATTCTGCTCACGCTCGTCTACCTCTATTCGCATTACTTCTTTGCCAGCACCACCGCGCACGTAACGGCGATGTTTGCTGCCTTCTTTGCCGCTGGTATTGCTCTTGGCGCACCGCCAGCACTGCTTGGTTTGATCCTGGCTTTCTCATCTTCACTGATGATGTCATTAACCCACTATGGTACTGGCACCGCGCCAATTATCTTTGGATCGGGTTATGCCACGCTGGGTGAATGGTGGAAAACCGGTTTTATCATGAGCGTGGTTAACCTGCTGATTTGGGCATTGATTGGCGGGGTGTGGTGGAAGTGGTTAGGTTATTGGTAATCTAGATCGGCGGGCGCCGCATGCGGCGCCCGCTTGGCTTAGTTCAAGAAGGCAGGCTGCTGTGCCTCGTAGCGGGAAATCTCCGCTTCGTGCTGCAACGTCAGGCCGATGCTGTCCAAACCGTTAATCATGCAGTGGCGGCGGAAGCTGTCGATCTCAAACGGATAGCTGTTGCCCCCGGCATTCACCGTCTGGTTTTCCAGATCGACGACAAACTCAGTGCCTTCGTGCTCTGCCACCAATTTAAACAGCGTGTCCACATCCTGTTCGCTCAGCGCGACCGGCAGCAACTGGCTGTTAAACGAGTTGCCGTAGAAGATATCCGCGAAGCTTGGTGCAATCACCACCTTGAAGCCGTAATCGGTCAGCGCCCATGGTGCGTGCTCACGGGATGAGCCACAGCCAAAGTTTTCCCGGGCTAACAGGATGCTGGCCCCTTTATAGCGCGGATAGTTCAGTACAAACTCAGGGTTCGGCTGCTGCCCCGCATCGTCCAGGAAACGCCAGTCGTTGAACAGGTGCTGGCCGAAGCCGGTACGCGTTACTTTCTGCAGAAACTGTTTCGGGATAATGGCGTCGGTATCGACGTTGGCCGCGTCCAGAGGCACCACTAAGCCGGTATGTTGAGTAAATTTAGCCACGGTGGTGCTCCTTAGTGCAATTCACGGATATCGGCAAAATGGCCGGTAACGGCAGCGGCGGCGGCCATCGCCGGGCTGACCAGATGAGTACGCCCACCCCGGCCCTGACGCCCTTCGAAGTTACGGTTGCTGGTTGAGGCACAGCGTTCGCCAGGGTTCAGACGATCGTTGTTCATCGCCAGGCACATGGAGCAGCCCGGCAGACGCCATTCAAAACCGGCGTCGATAAAGATCTTGTCCAGACCTTCCTCTTCCGCCTGCGCTTTTACCGGGCCGGAGCCAGGTACCACAATCGCCTGCACGCCCGCGGCGACTTTACGGCCTTTGGCAATGGCGGCGGCAGCACGCAGATCTTCGATACGTGAATTGGTGCAAGAGCCGATAAACACTTTGTCGATTGGCACTTCAGTCAGTTTGATCCCCGGTTTCAGATCCATATAGGCCAGCGCTTTTTCCGCTGAGGCGCGTTCCACCGGATCGCTGAAGGAGTCAGGTGCAGGGATCGCCTGATCGACGGCGATAACCTGGCCTGGATTGGTGCCCCAGGTCACCTGTGGCGCAATCTCTTCCGCCCGCAGGGTAACGATGGTATCGAATTTGGCTTCGGCGTCGGATTTCAGGGTGCGCCAGTAGGCTACGGCCTGTTCCCAGTTTTCACCGGTAGGCGCAAACTGGCGGCCTTTCAGGTAATTAAAGGTGGTGTCGTCTGGTGCGACCAGGCCCGCTTTGGCACCCATCTCAATCGCCATGTTGCACAGCGTCATACGGCCTTCCATGGAAAGCCGCTCGATGGCTTTGCCACAGAATTCTACCACGTGGCCGGTACCGCCAGCGCTGCCGGTTTTGCCGATCACGGCCAACACGATATCTTTGGCGGTGATGCCTTCGGCGGCATCGCCGGTCACTTCAATCTTCATGGTCTTGGCACGGCCCTGCTTCAGGGTTTGGCTGGCCAGCACGTGTTCCACTTCCGAGGTGCCGATACCGAACGCCAATGAGCCAAAGGCGCCGTGGGTGGCGGTATGGGAGTCACCACACACGATAGTCATACCCGGCAGCGTCATGCCCTGCTCAGGTCCGATGACGTGCACGATGCCCTGGAACGGGTGGTTCAGGTCATACAGCGAAACGCCGAACTCTGCACAGTTCTTGATCAGCTCCTGCATCTGAATGCGGGCCATCTCGCCGCTGGCATTGATGTCTTTGGTCTGGGTCGAAACGTTGTGATCCATGGTGGCAAAGGTCTTGCCCGGCTGACGAACCTTGCGGCCCATGGCGCGCAGGCCATCGAAGGCCTGTGGGGAGGTTACTTCATGCACCAGATGACGATCGATGTACAGCAGCGGCGTCTCGTTTGGCGCTTCATGCACCACGTGGGCATCGTACAATTTCTGATATAAGGTCTTGGCCATGATTTACGCCCCCTCAGCCACGAAGCGGGCAATGATGTCGCCCATTTCGCTGGTGCCGATGGCTTTGCCGGCACCGGCCAGATCGGCGGTACGGTAGCCCTGTTCCAACGCCTGATTAATGGCGCGCTCGATCGCATCGGCGGCTTCATCGGCCCCCAGGCTGTAACGCAGCATCAGGGTCGCTGACAGAATTTGTGCGATTGGGTTGGCAATGTCTTTACCCGCGATATCCGGTGCGGAACCGCCGGCTGGCTCATACAGGCCAAAGCCTTGTTCGTTCAGGCTGGCGGAAGGCAACATGCCCATCGAGCCGGTGATCATGGCGCATTCGTCCGACAGGATGTCGCCGAACAGGTTGGAGCACAGCAGCACGTCGAACTGGGATGGATCTTTGATTAACTGCATGGTGGCGTTGTCGATATACATGTGTGACAGCGACACATCCGGGTAATCCTTGGCGACCTGGGTTACCACTTCGCGCCACAGGATAGAGCTTTGCAGCACGTTGGCTTTATCAATTGAAGTGACGATATTGCGGCGTTTGCGGGCGGACTCAAAGGCGATACGGGCAATGCGCTCGATCTCAAAGCGATGATACACCTCGGTATCAAAGGCGCGCTCGTGCATGCCCTGACCTTCACGACCCTTGGGTTGGCCAAAGTAGATGCCCCCGGTTAACTCACGTACGCACAGGATGTCGAAGCCACGTGCGGCGATATCGGCACGCAGCGGGCAGAAATCTTCCAGCCCTTGATACAGGCGGGCAGGGCGCAGGTTGCTGAACAGTTTGAAGTGCTTGCGCAGCGGCAGCAGTGCACCGCGCTCAGGCTGCTCTGCTGGTGGCAGGTGTTCCCATTTCGGGCCGCCCACCGAGCCGAACAGGATGGCGTCGGCCTGCTCACAGCCGGTAACCGTCGCGGCGGGCAGTGGTGTGTTGTGGCGATCGATGGCGATGCCACCAACGTCATATTCACTGGTAGTGATGCGGATGCCAAAGCGTTGACGCACTGCGTCCAACACCTTGTGAGCCTGGGCCATTACTTCCGGGCCGATTCCGTCTCCGGGCAAGACGGCAATGTGGTAAGTCTTAGTCATGTTCACACCGTTTCCTGATTATTATGCTGTTTGGTTTGCTGCAGGCGCTGCTTTTCTTTTTCTACCTGCTGGGAGCGCCAGATATTATTTAATACGTGGATCATCGCTTTGGCAGAGGACTCGACAATATCGGTTGCCAGGCCTACGCCATGGAAGCGGCGGCCATTGTAAGACACCACGATATCCACCTGGCCCAGTGCGTCGCGGCCCTGACCTTTGGCGGTCAGTTGGTATTTCACCAGTTCAATCGGGTAGTCGGTAATGCGGTTGATGGCCTGATAAACCGCATCCACCGGGCCGTTGCCGGTCGCGGCTTCGGACTTCTCTTCTTCGCCACATTTCAGTTTGACCGAGGCGGTCGCCATAATGTTGGTGCCAGACTGCACGCTGAAGTATTCCAGGCTGAAATGCTCAGGCTCTTCCTGCTGCTTGTTGATAAATGCCAAAGCTTCCAGATCGTAGTCAAACACCTGGCCCTTCTTGTCGGCCAGCTTCAGGAACGCGGCGTACAGCACGTCCAGATTGTAATCCTGTTCCTTATAGCCCATCTCTTCCATGCGGTGTTTTACCGCGGCACGACCAGAACGGGAGGTCAGGTTCAACTGCACATCTTTCAGACCGATGGTCTGCGGGGTCATGATTTCGTAGTTCTCGCGGTTTTTCAGCACGCCGTCCTGGTGGATACCGGAGGAGTGGGCGAAGGCGTTGGAACCGACGATGGCCTTGTTGGCCGGGATAGGCATATTGCACAGCTGGCTGACCAGTTGGCTGGTGCGGTAGATTTCCTGATGATTGATATTGGTATGCACCTGCATAAAGTCCTGGCGCACCTTGATGGCCATGATCACTTCTTCCAGTGAACAGTTACCAGCGCGCTCACCGATGCCGTTCAAGGTGCCTTCTACCTGGCGCGCACCGGCCTGGACGGCGGCGATGGAGTTACCCACGGCCATGCCTAAATCGTCGTGACAGTGGACGGAAATAATCGCCTTATCAATATTCGGCACGCGGTCATACAGCGTGGTGATGATGCCGCCGAACTGGTTTGGCGTGGTGTAGCCAACGGTATCAGGAATATTAATGGTGGTGGCCCCGGCGTTGATGGCGGCTTCTACTACGCGGCACAGGTTATCAATCGGGGTACGGCCAGCATCTTCACAGGAGAACTCAACGTCATCGGTATAGTTGCGGGCGCGCTTCACGGAGCGCACGG
This sequence comes from Serratia sp. (in: enterobacteria), assembly GCF_051654945.1. GTDB lineage: Bacteria > Pseudomonadota > Gammaproteobacteria > Enterobacterales > Enterobacteriaceae > Chania. The sequence continues at coordinate 48,911 of NZ_JBOFZA010000085.1, read as the reverse complement.
CCATTTCCAGCACCTGATCGAAGGAGCGCTTCAATTTGGATTCGATGTGCAGGGTTGAGGTGGCCAGGAAGACGTGAATACGGAACGCCTCGGCAACGCGTAACGCCTCGGCTGCGACGTCAATGTCGTTATCCACACAGCGTGCCAGACCACAAACGCGGCTGTTTTTGATCTGGCGGGCAATGGTCTGTACCGACTCGAAGTCCCCAGGGGAGGAGACTGGGAAGCCGACTTCCATTACATCGACACCCATTCTTTCCAGCGCCATGGCGATCTGAATTTTTTCTTTAACGCTCAGGCTAGCCTGCAGCGCCTGTTCACCATCACGCAATGTGGTATCGAAAATAATGACTTGTTGGCTCATCGTGTTGTTCCTTGTCGTGTTTGTTTCACGCTAAGCGGGTAAAAAAAAACCCGCGCAGTAGCGCGGGTTTTGCAGATGATGGGCTGAATCAGCTTTGAATCCCGTCCACCAGCGTACCGCGCACATAAGATGCGTTTAGTAGTAGGCTTAGTAGACGTTGAGTACGGATCATGGCGGTCAGCTTCTCTAAAATTGTTTCGTTGCCTAATTTGATACTTTATTGGCTGGGGCATGTCAACACCTGATTAAACCTGGGGGTTTGAAAAGCACGGTAGCGCGGGGCCAGGTGGTAGATGGAAACTCGGCAAAATCAGCCCAAGCCAGCGTAAAAGCCAATGGGCAACGGACGTTTTTTAGCATAAATGCTTTGAAAGCGAGGCTGTTGCATTGATTACCAATGCTACTGGGTTAAAATCTATCAATGGCACAAAAAGACAGCGGCAGGATCTTGATGGGATGTTGATGTAGCTCTGTTTGTATTCATGAAATCAATTTATTGCTACTAATGCATTCGTTGTTCGTATTCATAACGCTGAACTGAACGGCTTCAATCAATTAAGTGATGCTAAAGAGACCTATTTTGCATTGCTATGATTGTCCATCATCGTGTTTTATGGTCTGATCCCTAGGTTGATGAGTACCAAACGGGTATCCATAACTCAGGTGCTTTGCCTGCCAATTTGTTTGTATGCCATCGGCGTGTCATGTACCGATGTGCCCAGGCTGCCAACCGACGAACAACGCCTAATATGTACCGCTGTGTCATATTTTTATAGGATGATGCCCGATTGCTGTCTGCCATAGGGAGTCAATAGGGATAACTAATTTCGCTGTGTGGGAATAACGTGGCGCTGACTGTGCCTGTTATTCCCCTGCGCGCTGGCGGGATTATCTACATGGGACTTAGTGGAGTTTGGATATGTCTGAATTTAATTCAGGAACTGTCTTGAGGAAAGATAACGGTGATATTCATTTGCGCAGTGTGGATCTTAATTTACTCACTGTTTTTGATGCAGTTATGCAGATGCAGAATATTACCAAGGCGGCAAATTCCTTAGGGATGTCACAGCCTGCGGTCAGCAATGCCGTGTCACGCTTGAAGATCATGTTCAACGACGAACTGTTTGTCCGCTTCGGCCGTGGCATTCAGCCCACCATGCGCGCCCGCCAGCTTTTTGGCCCGGTTCGCCAGGCATTGCAACTGGTACAAAATGAGCTGCCAGGCGCTGGCTTTGATGCCCTGAGCAGCGAACGTATCTTTGAGCTTTCTATCTGCAGCCCGTTAGATATTCGCCTGACTGCCAAAATTATTAACAATGTCAAGAGCATGGCCCCCTCCGTGCAGATACAGACCAAGTCCTACATGAGTCATAATATCGAGCATCAGTTGCGCTATCAGGAAACCGAGTTTGTGATCGGCTATAGCCGCCTTGAACATCCCGAATTTCAGGAGATCGCCTTATTCGACGATGAGTTAACCTTGGTTGCCGCGCAGTCTCACCCACGGCTGGTGGGAACCATTAGTCAGAAACAGATGTTGGCGGAGCGCCATGCCGTCATTTCATTAGAGCGCTTTTGTTCCTTCAGTAAACCCTACTATCTTGATGAAGCGGCACAACGCACGGTCACTCAGCAGTGTACCGATCTGTACAGCGTACTGAATATCGTCGCCATGACCGAGATGGTGGCAATCGCTCCTCGCTGGTTTGCCCAGCAGCACACGCAAGCTCTGCAGCTAAAATTAATTCCGCTGCCTTGGGAGAGGAAAATGGCCACCTGTTATCTCTCCTGGCACGAGTCTGCCGAGCGCGATAAAGGTCATCAATGGATGAAGTCCGTACTTAGCCAATCGGGCGTATTGCGCTAATTAGAGATTTATTGGCCCAGCGCGCTTTCGAGTGCGTCGGGTTGATAATGGGTAATGCGGGAAATTAATAAGAATATACTCAAGTAAATCTAAGATAATTCTGTATCTCGGCACCCTGGGAAATAACAATTTTCCCACGAGAGTTAATTAACGTGACCGACCGAAATTATATTTTGCCCCTGTAGCGTGCAGCTGAAATTTTAACCTGCCATCCTCTTTCTTTGTCGCCGATCCCACTTTGTCTGTTTGGCGTAAACCTTTCGCACTCCCTTTTGTCCAAGATCAAGAGAAATGAAAGCCCGCACGTTTTAGCTCACACTTCGACGCTGAAATCCCTTTTCCCACAGCCGGAGACTAGGTAGACTGCGAAAAAAAAAGTAAACACGTGTAAGCTGAGATGCGAGAGTTTCCACTCAGTTCACGGTTAACCGGTTGATTAATTTCAGGCTTGGAGCGCTATGACCCCTACTTTGCACCATTATCACCAGGTCGAACGTATACAGCATCAAATTGCTAACCGTGCCGAACAGACGGCTTTCCGCCAATGGTCTGCGCAAGGGGAAACCCGGCTGACCTGGTCGCAGGTCGGGGTGCACACACAGCACATTGCCTGCGCCCTGCTGGGGCTGGGCGTCGAGGTACAGGAACGTATCGCGATTTTTGCCAACAACAGCATGGCCTGGTCGCTGGCCGATCTGGCGATCCTCGAATTACGGGCGGTCAGCGTGCCGCTGTATGCCACCAACACCCCGGCTCAGGCGGCATTTATCATTAATGATGCCGATATCCGCATTCTGTTTGTCGGTGAGCAAGAACAGCTGGATGCCGCGATTGCGCTGCGTGGCGTGTGCCCGCAACTGACACACATTATTGTGTTTGATGCCTCAGCCGATTTGCGCGGCTGTGAGATCGCTCAACATTTGCATCACTTTGAACGGCTTGCCGATCTCGAGCGCTTCGATACCGTGCGCCTGCAAAGGATTGCCGAGTGCGATTTGCAGGATTTGTTCACCCTTATCTACACCTCTGGCACCACCGGGGAACCGAAAGGCGTGATGCTCGACTATCGCAATATGGCCGCACAGTTACAGCTGCATGACGACCGCCTTACGGTGACCGCAGATGACGTTTCCCTCTGCTTCCTGCCGCTGTCACACGTTTTTGAACGGGCCTGGAGCTTCTTTATCATGCACTCGGGGGCGCAGAACGTTTATCTGCCCAATACCGACTGGGTGCGCGAAGCGATGGCCGATGTCAAACCGACTCTGATGTGCGCAGTGCCCCGTTTTTATGAAAAAATCTTCAGCGCGGTGCATGAAAAGGTCGCACGTGCGCCCTGGCTGCGGCGTGCCTTGTTCCATTGGGCCATCGTCTGCGGCGAACGCAAGTTCTTGCAGGAAAGGGCCGGCAAACCGTTAGGCAAGCTGTTCGATCTTTCTCACCGCTGGGCAGACAAGCTGGTGTTAAGCAAGCTGCGGGGGATCCTGGGTGGCAGAGTGCGCTTCTTGCCTGCGGCTGGTGCCAAGCTCGATGACAACGTCATTCTGTTCTTCCAGGCGATGGGTATTAACATCAAATACGGCTACGGCATGACGGAAACCTGCGCCACGGTCTCCTGCTGGGAAGAGAATAACTTCCGCTTCGGCTCGATCGGTAAACCGCTACCCGGCGTGGAAGTGCGCATCGGCGAAGAAAATGAGATCCAGGTACGTGGGCCCATCGTGATGCGCGGCTATTTCAACAAACCGCTGGCAACGGCCGATAGCTTTACCGCGGACGGCTGGCTGAAAACCGGCGATGCCGGCATGGTTGATGAAGGCGGCAACCTGTTTATTACCGAGCGCCTGAAGGATCTGATGAAGACCTCCGGTGGCAAATACATTGCGCCACAGATGCTGGAAGGGACTTTGGCGCAGGATCGCTTTATTGAGCAGGTGGCGATCGTGGCCGATGCGCGCAAGTTTGTCTCCGCGTTGATCGTCCCGAGCTTCGAATCGTTGGAAGAGTATGCCAAATCGGTCAACCTGAAGTATCAGGATCGGCTCGAACTGCTGCGCAACAGCCATATCCTCGAAATGTTCGAAAACCGCCTGCGGGAGATGCAAAAGGAGCTGGCCCTGTTTGAACAGGTGAAGAAATTTACCCTGCTGCCAGCGGCCTTCTCGATGGAATTGGGGGAACTGACCCCGACGCTAAAACTGCGTCGCAAGGTGATCCTCCAGCGCTATCAGCATGAAATAGAGTCCATGTATCAAGAAAAATGATATACCCGTCGTCTTTCAAGCTACAGCGTTGTTACCTGCGCTTGCCCACCCCAGTCACTTACAAAAAGTAAGCTCCTGGGGATGGGCAAGCTTGTCGCCTAGCTGTAACTTGAAATCCATAGGGTATAGAAAGAGGATATGGACGAAAAAACCGCAGAGCGCCTAGGCTGATATAGTTCTGTAATTACCCCATCAATCAAAACAATGCCTAGCTGAAAAACCTCTCAGCTAGTGCATAGTTTTGTTAAGCCGCACTTCTCCAGTCTGATGGCAATAACCTTGTCCGCGTTAAGCCATTTTGCCGTTTGCCTGCCCCATATTCTGACGCTATGTTAAGAGTCCAAAACGTCCATAAGATTTTTGGGGCCATGCCCCAGACAGGACAGGCGCTACGTTCCGGCGTCAGACAAGAACAAGCTATGTAAGCCTGGAGGCAAACCCATGGAAATATTGTCAGGAGCCGAGATGGTCGTCCGATCGTTGATCGATCAGGGCGTTAAGCATGTATTCGGCTATCCGGGCGGGGCGGTACTCGATATCTATGATGCCCTGCACACGGTGGGGGGCATCGATCATATTCTGGTGCGCCATGAGCAAGGCGCGGTGCATATGGCCGATGGCTATGCGCGCGCAACCGGCGAAGTGGGCGTAGTGCTGGTCACTTCTGGCCCTGGAGCCACCAACGCCATTACCGGCATCGCCACCGCCTATATGGACTCCATCCCGATGGTGGTGCTATCCGGCCAGGTGCCGAGCTCACTGATTGGCTACGACGCCTTCCAGGAATGCGACATGGTCGGGATCTCCCGCCCGGTCGTGAAACACAGCTTCCTGGTCAAGCGTACCGAAGACATCCCCTCCGTGCTGAAAAAGGCATTTTATCTGGCTTCGACCGGCCGTCCTGGCCCGGTGGTGGTCGATCTGCCGAAGGATATCGTCGGCCCGACGGTTAGAATGCCTTACGCGTATCCGCAGGACGTCAGCATGCGTTCCTACAACCCGACGGTGCAAGGCCACCGTGGGCAGATCAAACGCGCTCTACAGACCATTCTGGCGGCTAAAAAGCCGATCATGTACGTGGGCGGTGGTGCTATCAATTCAGGCTGCCATGAAGAATTGCTGCAACTGGCCGATAAGCTGAATCTGCCGGTCACCTGTACGCTGATGGGGCTAGGGGCGTTCCCGGGGACTCATCGCCAAAGCGTCGGCATGCTGGGCATGCACGGCACCTATGAAGCCAACATGACCATGCATCATTCCGATGTGATCTTTGCCGTTGGGGTACGCTTTGACGATCGTACCACCAATAACCTGGCCAAATACTGCCCGGATGCCACGGTGCTGCATATCGACATCGACCCGACTTCCATTTCCAAAACGGTGGATGCCGATATTCCTATCGTTGGCGATGCCAAGCAGGTGCTGACGCAGATGCTGGAACTGCTGGCACAAGAGGGCAAAGCGCAGGATTTCGATGCGCTGCGTGACTGGTGGCAGTCGATTGAACAGTGGCGGGCGCGTGATTGTCTGGGCTACAACAAGGACAGTGGCACCATCAAACCTCAGGCGGTGATTGAAACACTGCACCGGCTGACCAAGGGCGATGCCTATGTCACTTCTGACGTGGGGCAACATCAGATGTTTGCCGCGCTTTACTATCCATTCGATAAACCGCGCCGCTGGATCAACTCGGGTGGCCTGGGCACCATGGGCTTTGGTCTACCGGCCGCCCTTGGGGTGAAACTGGCACTGCCAGACGAAACGGTGGTGTGCGTCACCGGTGACGGCAGTATCCAGATGAATATTCAGGAGCTATCCACGGCCCTGCAATACAACCTGCCGGTGGTGGTGGTTAACCTGAATAACCGCTATCTGGGCATGGTGAAGCAGTGGCAGGATATGATCTATTCGGGCCGTCATTCGCAGTCCTATATGGATTCCTTGCCGGACTTCGTCAAGCTGGCCGAGGCCTACGGCCACGTCGGCATTGCCATCCGCACGCCGGATGAGCTGGAAAGCAAGCTGGCGCAGGCGCTGGCGGAAAAAGAACGTCTGGTGTTTGTCGATGTGACCGTCGACGAGACCGAACATGTTTATCCAATGCAGATCCGCGGTGGAAGCATGGACGAAATGTGGCTCAGCAAAACGGAGAGAACCTGATGAAGCGCCGTATCTTGTCGGTATTACTGGAAAACGAATCCGGTGCGTTGTCGCGCGTCGTCGGGCTGTTCTCTCAGCGTGGCTATAACATTGAAAGCCTGACGGTGGCCCCCACCGATGACCCAACCTTGTCGCGTATGACGATCCAGACGGTGGGTGATGAAAAGGTGCTTGAGCAGATAGAGAAACAGCTGCACAAACTGGTGGATGTGCTGCGCGTCAGTGAACTGGTACAAGGCTCACACGTTGAGCGTGAAATCATGCTGGTGAAACTGCAGGCCAGCGGCTACGGGCGTGAAGAGGTGAAACGTAGCACGGACATCTTCCGTGGTCAGATTGTGGATGTCACCTCGTCGCTTTATACCGTGCAACTGGCGGGTACCAGCGACAAACTCGACGCCTTCCTCAACGCCGTACGTGAAGTGGCGGAAATCGTGGAAGTGGCCCGTTCGGGAATTGTTGGCGTGTCGCGTGGCGACAAGATCATGCGCTGATAGCCGGTTTATGCACCTATCGAGGGCGTGGCGAGTCTTGCTACGCCCTTTCTTTTTTCTTTTTTGCCCATTTGCTGGCACCTTTAGGCGAAAGCGGTTGCTCGGCCGTGTTTTCTGCGGTTAGATCGCCATTACGGGTTGAATAACCATAGTGACTATCATGGTTACTCATTGCCTTGCCGCTTTCGGTATGCCGTACTCTGAAAGCCAGGGGTAAAACAACGCCCCACGATCCATTGTAATTTTGCGAGTTATTTAAAGGGGTTAACGTGAAGCTGGATGAAATCGCGCGTCTCGCAGGCGTTTCGCGTACTACGGCCAGTTATGTCATTAACGGCAAGGCGAAGCAGTATCGTGTCAGCGATAAAACCGTCGAAAAAGTGATGGCCGTGGTCAGGGAGCACAATTATCACCCGAATGCCGTCGCGGCAGGGTTGCGTGCGGGCCGTACGCGTTCTATCGGCCTGGTGATACCGGATCTGGAAAATACCAGCTACACCCGCATCGCCAACTACCTGGAACGTCAGGCGCGTCAGCGTGGTTACCAGCTGTTGATCGCCTGCTCGGAAGATCAGCCGGATAATGAAATGCGCTGCGTCGAGCACCTGCTGCAACGTCAGGTTGATGCGATTATCGTGTCTACCGCCTTGCCGCCGGAGCATCCTTTCTATCAACGCTGGGCTAACGATCCTTTCCCGATTATTGCCTTGGATCGCGCCTTGGATCGTGAACACTTTATCAGCGTGGTGGGAGCCGATCAGGAGGATTCCTTTGCCCTGGCGCAGGAGTTACGTACTTTCCCTGCCAAGTCGGTGCTGTATCTTGGGGCTTTACCAGAGCTTTCGGTCAGTTTTCTGCGTGAGCAAGGTTTCCGCCAGGCCTGGCAGGACGATGAGCGGCAGGTGGATTATCTGTATGCCAACAGCTATGAACGTGAAGCGGCAGGTGTGCTGTTCGCGGAATGGTTGAAAACCCATCCGATGCCACAGGCGCTGTTCACTACCTCGTTCTCGCTGTTGCAGGGCGTGATGGATGTCACGCTGAAACAGCGTGGGCGTTTACCGGCGGATCTGGCGATTGCCACCTTTGGTGACCATGAGCTGTTGGATTTCCTTGAGTGCCCGGTGCTTGCCGTGGCCCAGCGTCACCGTGATGTTGCCGAGCGGGTGCTGGAATTGGTGCTAGCCAGCCTGGATGAGCCGCGCAAACCCAAGCCGGGGATGACGCGCATTCGTCGTAACCTGTTCCGCCGTGGCAGCCTGAGCCGCAAGTAATGCCCTCACCCTAACCCTCTCCCACAAGGAGAGGGGACCGATCGAGTTCGCAATCAATTACCAAGTGCTACCTGACCACCGGACTGAATCAGCTCTCTTTCACGGGAGAAGCAGATTTGTCACTGTACTCAATTACGGCTCCGCACTAGCTGCCTCTCCCTGTGGGAGAGGGGACCGATCGAGTTCGCAATCAATTACCAAGTGCTACCTGGCCACCCGACTGAATCAGCTCTCTTTCACGGGAGAAGCAGATTTGTCACTGTACCCAATTACGGCTCTGCACTAGCTGCTTCTCCCTGTGGGAGAGGGGACCGATCGAGTTCGCAATCAATTACCAAGTGCTACCTGGCCACCGGATTGAATCAGCTCTCTTTCACGGGAGAAGCAGATTTGTCACTGTACTCAATTACGGCTCCGCACTAGCTCCCTCTCCCTGTGGGAGAGGGCTGGGGTGAGGGGACCACGCGAAACAGCCTGCGGCAATACTCCAGAAAATAGCCATATACCACGCCCATCGCCATCGAGATCACCGCATTGCTGGTCACCGCCGCCAGGATCTGCTGGCCGTCTGCGCCCACGCTCCAGAGAATGGCGGCGTAAACCGGCGATTGAAAGCTGACGTAAGCCAACAGATCGGCCAGGTTGCGTAGCAAAAATTGCCCGCGGGGGCTGCGGCGAGCGGTGGCGATAAAGAAGTCTCGGTAGCGGCCATAAGGCCAGGCAATCAGGATATTGACCGGGATCGACACCAGGCGGGAAGAGAGCGATTGGCTAAAGCTCATGCCCGAAATCAGCACTTCAATCGCCATCCCGGCGATAAAACAGTACACCACCAGCGCAAATGTATCGGCGGCAGCGCTGCGCCAGTGTGAAGCCGCTGTAGACATGACACACTCCCTGATTTAACCGGTCAACATGTCGACAATGAATGTTAACCTGGTGTTATTATCTAATTTATTAGCTTGTTGGTAGTCTACTTGACTGCATTGATTGTTTTAAGTGGCTTAAAATTTTTATTTTTAACATTTGGCTGATTTTTATCCTGACAACCGGGTGAAAAGCTTAGGATGCAGGAATTTAAAGTGGTGAGTCCGTATAACTTCATTATAAACAATGTGTTATGTTTTCTTCCCGACGAGGAAAGGCAGCACGTATAAATGCAGCGGAGGTAGCCTCACTGTTTTTGCGTATATTCCTAAATGCGAAAAAAAGTCCCGGGTGAATTGTAAATAGGTGTTTTGAGAAAATTCTTACCAATATGATTTGCATCATAATTAGCGTGACCAGTCATTTTCGCCGCAATTATTTTTTCTACGGGTTGTTCTTTGGCGGAATAATTGCAGTAAAATAGCGCGCTGTTAACGGCGATTTATGCATTGAGTGTTATTAAGTCAATGGGTTATGGCCTTTGCAGGGCGGCAGGCCTCTTGAGGCCAAGCCTTTGCCAGTGCGGGATGCGGCAGGTTTGCCCCCGGCTTGAACGATGTTGAAAAGTGAGACCTGGATTGCAGAAGGGCATAATGAGTTATTTAATCGTCAATTTGTGTTTATTTTAATCACATTATTTCCGCTTAGAAAATTCTCCTCTTTAATCATGATGTTAATTTATCTTCATGCAATAATTAGAGTTCCTTTCGTGAGTCAGCCCCCAGAATATGCCTATAAATATTGCCAAACCGCGCTTGCTCTGGCTTGACAAGGTTTTCATACCCTCCGTAAACTCCCTTATGTGGGAATTTGTGGTGTAAAGTGGTGAAAAGGGTCACGAGGGGGTAGCTCAGGTATGTTTCGTGGGGCAACGTTGGTCAACCTCGACAGTAAAGGGCGGCTCGCCGTACCAACCCGTTATCGGGATTTACTGAATGAGGAATCGCAAGGCCAAATGGTTTGCACCATTGACCTCCATCAGCCCTGCCTGCTGCTTTATCCATTACCTCAATGGGAAATCATCGAGCAAAAGTTGTCCCGTCTGTCGAGCATGAATCCCGCCGAGCGCCGCGTCCAGCGCTTACTCTTGGGCCATGCCAGCGAATGTCAGATGGATAATGCCGGTCGGTTGCTGTTAGCCAATACGCTACGCCAACATGCCGGGCTTACTAAAGAAGTGATGCTGGTCGGGCAGTTCAACAAGTTTGAACTGTGGGATGAACAGACCTGGTATCAACAAGTCAAGGATGATATTGACGCGGAACAATCCACTCAGGAACCGTTGTCTGAGCGGCTACAGGACTTGTCACTATAAGCATGCTGGAAAATTATAAACATACGACCGTACTGTTGGATGAGGCCGTGAAAGGTCTCAATATTCGCAGTAACGGCATCTACATCGACGGTACTTTTGGTCGCGGTGGCCATTCTCGTCTGATCTTGTCCCAACTGGGGCCGGAAGGGCGCTTGCTGGCTATCGATCGCGATCCGCAGGCAATTGCCGCAGCTCAATCTATTACTGACCCACGTTTTACTATCATCCACGGCCCGTTTTCCGATTTGGCTGACTATGTGCAGGAACGGGAACTGGTGGGCAAGATCGACGGCGTGTTGCTCGACCTGGGCGTCTCTTCCCCGCAGTTGGATGACGCAGAACGCGGATTTTCCTTTATGCGTGATGGTCCGCTGGATATGCGGATGGATCCCTCAAGCGGCCTCTCTGCCGCCGAGTGGTTGATGAAAGCGGAAGCCGACGATATTGCCTGGGTGCTGAAAACCTTTGGTGAAGAGCGCTTTGCCAAACGCATTGCCCGCGCCATCGTGGAAAGAAACCTCGTAGAGCCGATGACCCGGACCAAGGAACTGGCGGAGCTGATCGCCCATGCCAGCCCCTTCCGCGATAAGCATAAACACCCGGCAACCCGCAGCTTCCAGGCGATCCGTATCTACATTAACAGCGAGTTGGAAGAAATCGAACGCGCGTTGGATGGTGCATTGGCCGTGCTGGCCCCACATGGCCGTCTGTCGATCATCAGCTTCCATTCGTTGGAAGACCGTATCGTCAAACGCTTTATGCGCCACCATAGCCGCGGTGCCCAGGTTCCGGCGGGTATCCCGTTAACCGAGGCGCAACTGCGTGAAATGGGCGGCCGTACGTTGAAAGCCTTGGGCAAAATGATGCCTGGTGACGCGGAAGTGGCGGAAAATCCACGGGCGCGCAGCTCGGTACTGCGTATTGCCGAGAGGATGCCTGCGTGATTGGCAATGAGCGCCACGGTTTAGTTGGCGTCATTGGCGGCGATCTGCTGCGTAATGCCAAGATCCCGCTGATTTTGATGATTGCTGCGCTGGTTTCCGCCGTGTTTGTGGTGACCACCGCACACCGTACCCGGTTGCTGACTGCCGAGCGTGAACAATTGGTGCTGGAGAGAGATGCGCTGGATATCGAGTGGCGCAACCTGATCCTGGAAGAGAATGCCCTTGGCGATCACAGCCGTGTAGAGCGTATCGCTACCGAAAAACTGCAGATGCAACATGTTGATCCATCGCAGGAAAATATCATTGTCAAGCCATGAGTGGTTTAGCCGAAGTTACGACACGGAGCAAATAGCTAACGCATGAAAGCAGTACGTCCCGGTAATAAGTTGAAACGCCAGGAAGATCAGGCCAGCTTTGTCAGCTGGCGTTTTGCGTTGCTGTGCGGCTGTATCCTGTTGGCCTTGGTTGGGCTGATGCTGCGTGTGGCCTATTTGCAGGTGATCAATCCGGATCGGTTGGTGAAAGAAGGCGATATGCGCTCGCTGCGCGTACAGTCGGTGCCAACCGCGCGCGGTATGATTAGCGATCGCTCTGGCCGCCCGCTGGCGGTCAGCGTACCGGTTAATGCCGTATGGGCCGATCCGAAAGAGTTGAACGAACGTGGGGGTATTACGCTGGATTCGCGCTGGAAAGCGCTGTCCGACGCGTTGCAAATTCCGCTCGATCAGCTCTCCAATCGTATCAATGCCAATCCGAAGGGGCGCTTTGTCTATCTGGCCCGGCAGGTTAACCCGGCGATTGGTGATTACATCCACAAACTGAAATTGCCGGGTATCTACCTGCGTCAGGAATCGCGCCGTTATTATCCGTCCGGGCAAGTGACCTCTCATATCATCGGCGTGACCAATATTGATGGCGAAGGCATTGAAGGGGTCGAAAAGAGCTTTGATCGCTGGTTGACCGGCCAACCGGGCGAAAGAACCGTCCGTAAAGACCGCTATGGCCGGGTGATCGAGGATATCTCCTCGGTAGACAGCCAAGCGGCGCACAATCTGGCGCTGAGCATCGATGAGCGGTTACAGGCGCTGGTTTATCGCGAACTGAACAACGCCGTTGCCTTCAACAAGGCAGAGTCTGGTACCGCTGTGCTGGTGGATGTAAACACCGGCGAAGTGCTGGCGATGGCCAACAGCCCATCGTACAACCCGAACAATATGGCCGATACGCCGAAAGACACCATGCGTAACCGTGCCATCACCGATATTTTTGAACCTGGTTCTACCGTCAAACCGATGGTGGTAATGACGGCGTTGCAGCGCGGCGTAGTGAAAGAAAACAGCGTGCTCAACACCATTCCTTACCGCGTCAGCGGCCATGAAATCAAAGACGTGGCGCGTTATTCGGAACTGACCGTGACCGGGATCTTGCAGAAGTCGAGTAACGTCGGTGTTTCAAAACTGGCGTTAGCGATGCCGTCCTCAGCGTTGGTAGATACTTACTCACGTTTTGGGCTGGGAAAAGCGACCAATTTGGGGCTGGTCGGAGAAAGCAGTGGCTTATACCCAAAAAAACAACGGTGGTCTGACATAGAGAGGGCCACCTTCTCTTTCGGCTATGGGCTAATGGTAACCCCGTTACAGTTAGCGCGAGTCTATGCCACGATCGGCAGCCTGGGCGTATATCGTCCGCTGTCGATCACCAAGGTTGACCCTCCGGTCGCCGGTGAACGCATCTTCCCCGAGGCTACCGTACGTACGGTAGTGCACATGATGGAAAGCGTCGCCTTGCCGGGCGGTGGTGGGGTGAAAGCCGCCATCAAGGGCTATCGTATCGCCATTAAAACCGGTACCGCCAAAAAGGTCGGGCCGGATGGTAAATACGTCAACCGTTATATCGCTTATACCGCGGGGGTGGCGCCAGCTAGCCAGCCTCGTTTTGCTCTGGTGGTGGTCATCAACGATCCACAGGGTGGGAAATACTACGGTGGTGCGATTTCCGCGCCGGTGTTTGGTGCCATCATGGGGGGCGCGCTGCGGATCATGAACGTTCAGCCAGACGCGTTGCCCACCGGTGACAAAAGCGAATTAGTGATTAACAAGAATGAGGGTACAGGTGGCCGATCGTAATTTGCGCGATTTACTCGCTCCGTGGGTGCCAACGGCACCCGAGCGCGCGCTGCGGGAAATGATATTAGACAGCCGTATTGCGGCTGCCGGGGATCTGTTTGTCGCCGTAGTTGGCCATCAAACGGATGGACGCCGCTATATTCCGCAAGCCATCGCCCAAGGGGTTGCCGCCGTTATCGCCGAAGCGGAAGGCGAAGCTGAAGACGGTAAAATTTGTGAAATGCACGGCGTGCCGGTGATTTATCTGAGCCAACTTGGCCAGCGCCTGTCCGCATTAGCCGGGCGTTTCTACCATCAGCCTGCCGAACGTCTGCGCCTGATTGGCGTGACCGGGACCAACGGCAAAACCACCACTACCCAACTGTTAGCCCAATGGAGCCAACTGTTGGGGGAAACGGCCGCAGTGATGGGCACCGTCGGTAACGGTTTGTTAGATCAGGTCTGCCCAACGGAAAATACCACCGGTTCTGCGGTTGATATTCAGCACGTACTTAACGATCTGGCGCAGCAGGGGGCGACCTTTGCCGCGATGGAAGTCTCTTCTCACGGCCTGGTGCAACACCGTGTGGCGGCCTTGCCCTTTGCCGCTGCGGTATTCACCAACCTGAGCCGCGATCATCTGGATTATCACGGTGACATGGCCAGCTACGAAGCGGCCAAATGGTCACTGTTTGCCAACCACGAAGTTGGGCAGGCGATCATTAATGCCGACGATGAAGTCGGACAGCGCTGGCTGGCTAACTTGCCAGACGCGGTAGCCGTCACCATGCAGGATAATTTACAGCCTGGCTGTCGTGGCCGCTGGTTGAAAACCACTGCGGTGAACTATCACGATAACGGTGCCACCATCCACTTCAGCTCAAGCTGGGGTAACGGCGAGATCGAAAGCCGCCTGATGGGGGCATTCAACGTCAGTAACCTGATCCTGGCATTGGCGACGCTGCTGTCGCTCGGTTACCCGCTTGAGAAACTGGTCAACACCGCCAATCAACTACAGCCGGTCTGTGGCCGGATGGAAGTCTTCAATGCGCCAGGCAAGCCGACGGTGGTGGTGGATTATGCCCACACCCCGGATGCGCTGGAAAAAGCGCTGGAAGCCGCTCGCCTGCATTGCCAGGGGCAACTGTGGTGCGTGTTTGGCTGCGGTGGCGATCGCGATAGAGGTAAGCGCCCACTTATGGGTGGCATTGCCGAGCAGTTTGCCGACCGGGTAGTGGTAACGGATGACAATCCGCGTACTGAAGAGCCGCAGGCGATCATCAAGGATATTCTGGCCGGGTTGCTGGATGCCGGGCATGTGCAGGTGATCCACGGGCGTGCCGAAGCCGTGACCAGCGCCATCATGCAGGCCAAAGAACAAGATGTCGTGCTGGTGGCGGGTAAAGGCCACGAGGATTATCAACTGGTGGGCAACCGTCGCCTGGACTACTCCGATCGCACCACCGTCGCCCGTCTGCTGGGGGTGTTGGCATGATCCCGGTTTCCCTCCAGACGCTGGCCGCCGTATTGGATGCTGAACTGATCGGCACCGATTGCACCATCACCGAAGTGACCAGGGATACTCGTCAGGTCACTGCGGGTTGCCTGTTTGTGGCCTTGAAAGGCGAGCGTTTCGATGCCCATGACTTTGCCGCTGATGCCGTGGCCGCTGGCGCAGGCGCTTTGCTGGTAAGTAAGCGCTTATTGGTGGATGCCCCGCAACTGGTGGTGAAAGATACCAGCCTGGCGTTGGGGCAGTTTGCCGCCTGGGTTCGCCAGCAGGTGCCAGCTAAAGTGGTGGCGCTGACCGGTTCATCGGGCAAGACCTCGGTGAAAGAGATGACCGCGGCCATTTTGCGTGAATGCGGCGAAGTGCTGCATACCGCCGGCAATTACAATAACGAGATCGGCGTGCCGCTAACGCTGCTGCGTTTAGAGCCACAGCATGATTTTGCGGTGATCGAACTGGGTGCCAACCATATCGGTGAGATTGCCTATACCACCGCCCTGGCGCAACCGCAGAGCGCGCTGGTGAATAATCTGGCCGCTGCCCATCTGGAAGGTTTTGGCTCACTGGCTGGCGTTGCGCAGGCCAAGGGCGAGATCTTTGCCGGTTTGCCGGGGGATGGCGTGGCGATCCTCAATGCCGACAGCAACGACTGGCCACACTGGCAGGCGCAGCTCCAGGGTAAGACAGTCTGGCGTTTCTCTCCCCAGGCTGCGGAATCAGTCGATTTCTTTGCCAGTGACATCCAGGTGAAAGGCAGCGTAACGCACTTCACCTTGCACAGCCCATTCGGCACGGTAGCGATCGAGTTGCCATTGCCGGGCCGTCATAACGTGGCTAATGCGTTGGCAGCGGCAGCGCTGGCAATGTCAGTGGGTGCAACGTTGGCCGCCGTTAGCGCAGGTTTAAAACAGCTTCAGGCCGTGCCGGGGCGTCTGTTCCCGATCGCCTTGGCAGCAGGCAAGTTATTGCTCGATGACAGCTACAACGCCAACGTCGGTTCCATGACCGCGGCGGCGCAGGTATTGGCAGAAATGCCGGGTTACCGCGTGATGGTCGTTGGCGATATGGCCGAACTGGGTGCAGAAGCCGAAGAATGCCATCGCCAGGTGGGTGAAGCTGCCCGTCTGGCCGGTATCGATAAAGTCATCAGCGTGGGTGGATTGAGCCAGGTATTGAGCTCGGCCGCCGGTAACGGTGAGCATTATCAGGATAAAACAGCAGTGACCGCGCGCGTGGCGGAACTACTCTCAGCACATGCGGTAATTACCGTGTTAATCAAAGGTTCACGTAGTGCCGCAATGGAGCAGGTAGTACGCGCGTTACAGGAGAAAGCACCATGTTAGTTTGGCTGGCCGAACATTTGGTCAAATATTATTCAGGCTTTAACGTCTTTTCCTACCTGACGTTCCGAGCCATTGTCAGCCTGCTGACCGCGCTGTTCCTTTCCCTGTGGATGGGGCCGAAGGTGATCAAACGCCTGCAGGAAATGTCCTTTGGCCAGGTCGTGCGTAACGACGGGCCAGAGTCGCATTTCAGCAAGCGCGGCACGCCGACCATGGGCGGCATCATGATCCTGACCTCCATCACCATTTCGGTGCTGATGTGGGCTTATCCGTCCAACCCTTACGTGTGGTGCGTGCTGTTCGTGCTGGTAGGCTACGGCATCGTCGGCTTTGTGGATGATTATCGCAAAGTGGTGCGCAAGGATACCCGGGGGTTGATTGCCCGCTGGAAGTATTTCTGGCAATCGGTGATTGCCCTGATTGTGGCCTTTGCCATGTATGCCGTAGGAAAAGACACGCCAGCCACCGAGCTGGTTGTGCCGTTCTTTAAGGACATCATGCCGCAGCTGGGCCTGCTGTATGTCCTGTTGGCGTACTTCGTGATTGTCGGTACCAGCAACGCGGTCAACCTGACCGATGGCCTGGATGGTCTGGCTATCATGCCAACCGTGTTTGTGGCGGCGGGCTTTGCACTGGTGGCCTGGGCGACCGGTAACATGAACTTCGCCAACTACCTGCATATTCCGTATCTGCGCCATGCCGGTGAGTTGGTCATTGTCTGCACCGCGATCGTCGGGGCCGGTTTAGGTTTCTTGTGGTTTAACACCTACCCGGCTCAGGTGTTTATGGGTGACGTAGGTTCACTGGCACTGGGCGGCGCGTTGGGCACTATCGCCGTCTTGCTGCGCCAGGAGTTCTTGCTGGTGATCATGGGCGGCGTGTTTGTGGTTGAAACGCTGTCGGTGATCCTGCAGGTGGGATCGTTCAAGCTGCGCGGGCAACGTATCTTCCGCATGGCACCGATCCACCATCACTATGAATTGAAAGGCTGGCCAGAACCACGGGTGATCGTGCGCTTCTGGATTATTTCGCTGATGCTGGTGCTGATTGGCCTGGCGACGCTGAAGGTGCGCTGATTATGGTGGATTATCAGGGTAAAAAAGTGGTCATCATCGGGTTGGGCCTCACAGGCCTGTCCTGCGTTGATTTCTTTATGACTCGTGGTGTGACGCCACGGGTGATGGATACCCGTATTTCGCCGCCGGGCCTGGATCAACTGCCCGAGAACGTTGAACGTCATCTGGGGGAGCTAAACCAGGAATGGCTGCTGACGGCGGATTTGATCGTCGCCAGCCCAGGCATGGCACTGGCCACTCCTGCCTTGAGCGCTGCTGCAGATGCCGGGGTTGAGATCGTGGGTGACGTTGAGCTGTTCTGTCGTGAAGCTCAGGCGCCGATCGTGGCGATCACCGGTTCCAACGGCAAGAGCACCGTCACTACCTTGGTGGGTGAAATGGCCAAGGCGGCCGGTTGGGCTGTGGGCGTTGGGGGCAATATCGGCCTGCCAGCACTGAGCCTGCTGCGCCAGGAATGCCAACTGTACGTGCTGGAGCTGTCGAGCTTCCAACTGGAAACGACTCACAGCCTGCACGCTGCGGCGGCCACCATTTTGAACGTGACCGAAGATCATATGGATCGCTATCCGTTTGGCCTGCAGCAATACCGCGCCGCCAAACTGCGTGTCTATGAAAATGCCGATGTTTGCGTGGTGAATGCGGACGATGCGCTGACCATGCCGATACGCGGTGCCGATGAGCGCTGTGTCAGCTTTGGGGCCGACGTGGGGGATTACCATCTCAACCGGCAACAGGGTGAAATCTGGCTGCGGGTGAACGGCGAGAAGGTGCTCAACACCAGCGAGATGAAGCTCACCGGTCGCCATAACTTTACCAACGCGCTGGCAGCTCTGGCGCTGGCCGATGCCGTCAAGCTGCCGCGTGCGTCCAGCCTGAAAGCGTTGACCACCTTCACCGGCCTGGAGCATCGCTTCCAACTGGTGTGGGAACAACATGGCATACGTTGGATTAATGATTCTAAAGCCACCAACGTGGGCAGTACCGAAGCGGCGCTGAACGGCCTGCAGGTCAAGGGTACGCTGCATCTGCTGTTGGGCGGTGACGGCAAGTCGGCGGACTTCTCACCGTTGGCGCGCTATCTGCAAGGCGACAACGTGCGCCTGTACTGCTTTGGCCGCGATGGCGAGCAACTGGCGCAACTGCGTCCGGAAGTCGCTACGCGGACAGAAACCATGGAGCAGGCGATGCAGGCGATTGCCCGCGAGGTGAAGTCAGGCGATATGGTGCTGTTGTCACCGGCCTGTGCCAGCCTGGATCAGTTCCGTAATTTTGAAGTGCGTGGCAACGAGTTTGCCCGTCTGGCACAGGAGCTGGGCGGATGAGACTACGGGTGCCGACGTTTGGCCTGACCAACAAGCTGAAAGACTGGGTGATGGGATCGCGTGAAAGCGACACGATCAGCATGGTGCTGTATGACCGTACCCTGCTGTGGCTGACCTTCGGTCTGGCGATTGTTGGTTTTGTGATGGTGACGTCGGCCTCGATGCCTATCGGCCAGCGCCTGGCAGAGGATCCGTTCCTGTTTGCCAAGCGTGACGCCCTTTACCTTGGCCTGGCGTTTGGCCTGTCGCTGGTGACGCTGCGTATCCCGATGGCCGTGTGGCAGCGCTATAGCAACGCCATGCTGCTGCTCTCGATAGTGTTGCTGCTGGTGGTGCTGGTGGTGGGTAGCTCGGTCAACGGGGCATCACGCTGGATTGCATTGGGGCCGTTGCGTATCCAACCGGCGGAGTTGTCCAAGCTGTCGCTGTTTTGTTACCTGGCGAGCTATCTGGTGCGTAAGGTAGAGGAAGTCCGCAGTAACTTCTGGGGCTTCTGTAAACCGATGGGTGTGATGGTGGTGTTGGCGGTGTTGCTGCTGGCCCAGCCGGATTTGGGCACGGTGGTGGTGCTGTTTATCACCACGCTGGCGATGTTGTTCCTGGCCGGGGCGAAGATGTGGCAGTTCCTGGCGATCATCGGCTCCGGCGTGTTTGCCGTGGGGCTGCTGATCATAGCGGAACCTTACCGTATGCGCCGTGTGACGTCCTTCTGGAACCCGTGGGCCGATCCGTTTGGCAGTGGTTACCAGTTAACCCAGTCGCTGATGGCGTTTGGCCGCGGCGAGTTTTGGGGGCAAGGGTTAGGGAATTCGGTACAAAAACTCGAGTATTTACCCGAGGCGCACACCGACTTTATCTTCTCCATTTTGGGTGAAGAACTGGGCTATATCGGTGTGGTTTTGGCCCTGTTGATGGTATTCTTCGTCGCTTTTCGTGCCATGTCGATTGGCCGCAGGGCGCTCGAGATAGACCAGCGTTTTTCCGGTTTTCTGGCGTGCTCAATCGGGGTCTGGTTCAGTTTCCAGGCGTTGGTTAACGTCGGTGCGGCAGCGGGGATGTTGCCAACCAAAGGCTTGACCTTGCCACTGATCAGTTACGGTGGCTCGAGCCTGATCATTATGTCGACGGCGATCGTGCTGTTGCTGCGAATTGATTATGAAACGCGCCTGACCAAAGCGCAGGCGTTTGTGAAGAGGTAGCGGATGAGCGGTAAAGCTAAGCGTTTAATGGTGATGGCAGGCGGTACCGGCGGGCATGTGTTTCCGGGGCTGGCGGTCGCGCATCATCTGATGGCGCAGGGCTGGCAGGTTCGCTGGCTCGGCACCGCAGACCGTATGGAAGCCGATCTGGTGCCAAAGCACGGGATCGAGATTGATTTTATCCGCATCTCCGGGCTGCGTGGCAAGGGGCTGAAGGCGCAATTGACCGCTCCGCTGCGTATCTGGCAAGCGGTGCGTCAGGCGAAAGCGATTATGCGCAGCTATCAGCCCGACGTGGTGCTGGGGATGGGCGGCTATGTTTCTGGCCCTGGCGGTTTGGCCGCCTGGCAGTGTGGCATCCCGGTGGTGCTGCATGAGCAGAATGGCATTGCGGGCCTCACCAATCGCTGGCTTTCCCGGATTGCCAAGAAGGTTTTGCAGGCGTTCCCTGGTGCGTTCCCGAATGCGGACGTAGTGGGCAACCCGGTGCGTACCGATGTATTGGCATTACCGTTGCCCGCCGAGCGCCTGAGTGGGCGCGAAGGCCCGATCCGTGTGCTGATCGTTGGCGGTAGCCAGGGGGCACGCGTGCTGAATCAGACAGTTCCTGAAGTCGCCGCGCTGCTGGACGGTAGAATAACCCTCTGGCATCAGGTAGGTAAGGGCGCATTGCCAACGGTGCTGCAAGACTACGAGAGGGTAGGGCAGACCGGGCACAAGGTGACCGAGTTTATCGATGACATGGCCGCAGCCTATGCCTGGGCTGACGTAGTGGTGTGCCGTTCCGGTGCGCTGACCGTCAGTGAAGTGGCGGCGGCGGGATTACCGGCCATATTTGTGCCGTTCCAGCACAAAGATCGTCAGCAATATTGGAATGCGCGTCCTCTGGAAGAGGCCGGTGCGGCCAAAATTATCGAACAACCGCAGTTTACTGCCGATGCGGTGGCGGAACTGCTGGCTAACTGGGATCGTCCTACGCTGCTGAAGATGGCCGAAAAGGCCCGCGCGGTGGCGATCCCGGATGCAACAGAACGTGTGGCGGCCGAAATTATTCGCGCAGCCCTGTAAGGCCACAGGGGTTATCCCTGCTGAGCTAAATCGAACCTGATAGATAGAGAAGTGATGAATACACAACAATTGGCGAAACTACGTACTTTCGTGCCTGAGATGCGACGCGTCCGGCACATCCACTTTGTTGGCATCGGTGGTGCCGGCATGGGGGGTATCGCCGAAGTGTTGGCCAACGAGGGTTATCAGATCAGCGGTTCCGACCTGGCGCCGAACCCGGTCACCCAACAGTTGAGCGAGCTTGGGGCAACGATTTATTTCCATCACCGCCCGGAAAACGTACTGGATGCCAGCGTAGTCGTGGTGTCGACCGCTATCCCGGCAGACAACCCGGAGATCGTCGCTGCCCGCGAGGCGCGCATCCCGGTGATCCAGCGTGCAGAAATGCTGGCCGAACTGATGCGCTATCGCCATGGCATTGCCATTGCCGGTACCCACGGCAAAACCACCACCACGGCGATGGTCTCCAGCATTTACGCCGAAGCCGGTCTGGATCCGACGTTTGTTAACGGTGGGCTGGTGAAGGCGGCGGGTACCCACGCACGTTTGGGCTCCAGCCGTTACCTGATTGCGGAAGCGGATGAGAGCGATGCGTCGTTCCTGCATCTGCAACCGATGGTGGCGATTGTCACCAATATCGAAGCCGACCATATGGATACCTACCATGGCGATTTCGAGAACCTGAAGCAGACATTTATCACTTTCCTGCATAACCTGCCGTTTTATGGCCGTGCGGTAATGTGTATTGACGATCCGGTGGTGCGTGAGTTGTTGCCGCGCGTGGGTCGCCATATTACGACTTATGGTTTCAGTGAAGATGCTGACATGCGCATTGAAAGCTACAGCCAGAAGGGGCCACAGGGGCACTTTACTCTGAGCCGTCAGGATAAGCCGTTGATGACGGTGACCCTGAATGCGCCGGGCCGCCATAACGCCTTGAACGCGGCGGCTGCGGTTGCCGTGGCAACGGAAGAAGGCATTGCCGACGAAGCCATTCTGCGTGCGCTGGCCGGTTTCCAGGGCACAGGGCGTCGCTTTGACTTCCTGGGCGAGTTCCCGCTGGCCGCGGTGAACGAAAAGCAGGGCAGCGCCATGCTGGTGGACGATTATGGCCACCACCCAACGGAAGTGGATGCCACCATCAAGGCGGCACGTGCCGGTTGGCCAACCAAGCGGGTGGTGATGATCTTCCAGCCGCACCGTTATACGCGCACCCGCGATCTGTATGACGATTTCGCCAACGTATTGTCGCAGGTTGACGTGCTGTTGATGCTGGATGTCTATCCGGCGGGTGAGGCGCCAATCCCAGGTGCCGATAGCCGTAGCCTGTGCCGCACCATCCGCAACCGCGGCAAACTGGATCCGATCCTGGTGTCCGATGCGGATACCGTGCCAACGCTGTTGGCGCAGTTGTTGCAGGGCGATGATCTGGTGCTGGTGCAAGGGGCCGGTAATGTCGGTAAAATCGCGCGCAAGCTGGCTGAACTAAAACTGCAACCGCAGATCAAACAGGAGGATCATCATGGCTGATAAAGTCGCCGTATTGCTGGGTGGTACCTCCGCAGAACGTGAAGTTTCACTGCAATCTGGCGCGGCCGTGCTGGCCGGGTTGCGAGAAGCGGGCATTGATGCACATGGCATCGACACCCGTGACTTCCCTGTCACAGAACTGAAGGCGCAGGGGTTCACCAAAGTGTTCATCGCGCTGCACGGGCGTGGCGGTGAAGATGGTACATTGCAAGGTCTGCTGGAGTTTTTGCAACTGCCCTATACCGGCAGCGGGGTGATGGCCTCGGCACTGACCATGGATAAATGGCGCAGTAAAATGGTGTGGCAGTCGATGGGGCTGCCGGTGGCACCTTACGTTGCGCTGAGCCGCCGCCAGTATCTGGGCGATGAGCGGCAAAACCAGCTGGCAGCCATTGAAGCACTGGGATTGCCACTGATTGTCAAGCCAAGCCGTGAAGGTTCCAGCGTTGGCATGAGCAAAGTGACCGAACGCGCTACCCTTGAAGGGGCGCTGGAGGAAGCTTTCCGTCATGATGAGGATGTGCTGGTAGAAAAATGGCTCAGCGGCCCGGAATATACCGTGGCCATTCTGGGCGATAAAGTGCTGCCTTCCATCAGGATCCAGCCCGCTGGCGTGTTTTACGATTACCAGGCCAAATATATTGCCGACGATACGCAGTATTTTTGTCCGAGCGGTCTGGATGCTCAGCAGGAAGCCGCTATGGCCGCGCTGGCGCTGCGCGCCTACCGTGGGTTGGATTGTAGCGGTTGGGGGCGTGTTGATGTCATGCAAGACAGCGATGGCCGCTTCTACCTGCTGGAGGCCAACACCTCGCCGGGTATGACCAGCCACAGTCTGGTGCCGATGGCGGCCCGGCAGTCTGGATTGACGTTCTCGCAGCTGGTAGCGGGAATTCTGGCGTTGGCTGACTGAGATGTCGCAAGCGGCCCTGAATGCGCGCGACCGCGAGGCGGATAACGGCCCACGCCGCAGCAATGGAACCCAGTTGGCAGGAGTGATTTTCCTGCTGATGGTGCTGGGAACCATCCTGTGGTGCGGTTGGGTAGTGGTGGGCTGGATGCAAGATGCCAGCCGTTTGCCCCTCTCGCGGCTGGTACTGACCGGTGAACGCCATTTCACCACCAACGACGATGTTCGCCAGGCGATCCTGGCTTTGGGAGCACCGGGCACCTTTATGACGCAGGATGTGGACATCATCCAGCAGCAGATTGAACGTCTGCCGTGGGTCAAGCAGGCCAGCGTACGTAAACAGTGGCCGGATGAGCTGAAAATCCACCTGGTGGAATATGTCCCGGTGGCACATTGGAATGATTTGCACATGGTTGATGCCGAGGGCAAGTCGTTCAGCATCCCGGCGCAGCGTTTGGGCAATCAGAAATTACCGTTGCTCTACGGCCCGGAAGGAAGCGAACAGGATGTTCTGGAAGGTTACCGCGCGATGAACGGCGTGCTGGCAGCCAGCAAGTATCAGCTCAAGATGGCGTCCATGACGGCTCGCCATTCGTGGCAGTTGGCTTTGGATAACGATGTTCGGCTGGAACTGGGACGTGACGATCGCATGGGACGCCTGCAACGCTTTATCGGGCTTTATCCGGTGCTGTTGCAGCAGGCGCAAGCGGAAAACAAGCGCGTCAGCTATGTCGATTTACGCTATGACTCCGGTGCCTCAGTCGGCTGGGCTCCGGCATTTATCGACCCGCAGGCAGCAGCAGGCGATCGGCCAAACAGTAATCAGCAACAGAATCAGGCACAGGCAAAACAACAATGATCAAGTCGACGGACAGAAAACTGGTAGTTGGACTGGAGATCGGTACCGCAAAAGTCTCCGCATTGGTGGGGGAAGTTTTGCCCGATGGCATGGTCAACATTATCGGGGTGGGCAGTTGCCCGTCTCGCGGTATGGACAAGGGTGGCGTTAACGATCTGGAATCGGTAGTCAAGTGCGTACAGCGCGCTATCGACCAGGCCGAACTGATGGCGGATTGTCAGATTTCTTCGGTTTACCTGGCCTTGTCGGGTAAGCATATCAGCTGTCAGAACGAGATCGGCATGGTGCCGATCTCCGAAGAGGAAGTGACGCAGGAAGACGTGGAAAACGTGGTACACACCGCCAAATCGGTGCGTGTGCGTGACGAACACCGCATCCTGCACGTTATTCCTCAGGAATACGCCATCGACTATCAGGAAGGCATCAAGAACCCGGTTGGGTTGTCCGGCGTGCGTATGCAGGCCAAGGTGCACCTGATCACCTGCCATAACGACATGGCCAAGAACATTGTCAAAGCAGTGGAACGTTGTGGTCTGAAAGTTGACCAACTGATTTTCGCCGGTCTGGCCGCCAGCTATGCGGTGCTGACCGAAGATGAACGCGAGCTCGGCGTCTGTGTGGTAGATATCGGCGGTGGCACCATGGATATGGCTGTCTATACCGGCGGTGCGCTGCGCCACACCAAAGTGATCCCTTATGCCGGGAACGTGGTCACCAGCGATATCGCCTACGCTTTCGGCACGCCGCCGACCGACGCAGAAGCGATTAAAGTTCGACACGGTTGTGCACTTGGGTCGATTGTTAGCAAGGATGAAAGTGTTGAGGTTCCTAGCGTGGGGGGAAGGCCTCCTCGGAGTCTGCAAAGACAGACATTGGCTGAAGTGATTGAGCCACGCTATACCGAACTGTTGAATCTGGTTAACGATGAAATATTGCAATTGCAGGAGCAACTGCGTCAGCAAGGGGTGAAGCATCATCTGGCAGCGGGTATTGTGCTGACCGGCGGTGCCGCCCAGATTGATGGCCTGGCAGCCTGTGCGCAACGGGTATTCCATACCCAGGTACGCATCGGCCAACCCTTGAACATCACGGGGCTGACGGATTACGCGCAAGAGCCTTACTATTCTACAGCGGTCGGGCTACTGCACTATGGAAAAGAATCTCACCTCAGCGGTGAGGCAGAAGTAGAAAAACGCGCCTCGGTGGGCAATTGGTTTAAACGCATCAATAGCTGGCTGAGAAAAGAGTTTTAATGTTTAGACAAAGAGATCATGCTGAGTAATCTTTTTATGATCTCGCAGCGACAGGCACAAAACGGAGAGAAACTATGTTTGAACCAATGGAACTAACCAATGACGCGGTGATTAAAGTCATCGGCGTCGGCGGTGGCGGTGGCAACGCCGTTGAACACATGGTGCGCGAGCGCATCGAAGGTGTTGAATTCTTCGCCGTTAATACAGACGCTCAGGCGCTGCGTAAAACGGCAGTTGGCCAAACCATCCAGATTGGTAGCGGTATTACCAAGGGTCTGGGTGCAGGCGCGAACCCTGAAGTGGGTCGCAATTCAGCGGAAGAAGACCGTGAAGCCCTGCGCGCCGCCCTGGAAGGTGCAGACATGGTCTTCATCGCGGCCGGCATGGGTGGCGGTACCGGTACCGGTGCTGCGCCAGTGGTGGCCGAAGTGGCCAAAGATCTGGGTATTCTGACAGTGGCCGTGGTGACCAAGCCTTTCAACTTTGAAGGCAAGAAGCGCATGGCATTTGCTGAGCAGGGTATCGCCGAGCTGTCCAAGCACGTGGACTCGCTGATCACCATCCCGAACGACAAGTTGCTGAAAGTTCTGGGCCGTGGCATCTCTCTGCTGGACGCGTTCGGCGCGGCCAACGACGTGCTGAAAGGCGCGGTACAAGGTATTGCCGAACTGATCACCCGCCCTGGCCTGATGAACGTCGACTTTGCCGACGTGCGCACCGTGATGTCCGAAATGGGCTACGCGATGATGGGTTCTGGCGTCGCCTGTGGCGAAGACCGTGCCGAAGAAGCGGCGGAAATGGCAATCTCCAGCCCACTGCTGGAAGATATTGACCTGTCCGGCGCTCGTGGCGTACTGGTCAACATCACCGCGGGCTTCGACCTGCGTCTGGATGAGTTCGAAACCGTGGGTAACACCATTCGTGCTTTCGCTTCCGACAATGCGACCGTGGTAATCGGTACCTCGCTGGATCCGGAAATGAACGACGAACTGCGCGTGACCGTGGTCGCGACCGGTATCGGTATGGACAAACGTCCTGAAATCACCCTGGTAACCAATAAACAAGCCAGCCAGCCAGTGATGGATCACCGTTACCAGCAGCATGGTATGTCACCGCTGCAGCAGGAAGTGAAACCTGCCGCCAAGGTGGTGAACGATCAGAGCGCGCAACCAAACAAAGAGCCTGATTATCTGGATATTCCGGCCTTCCTGCGTAAGCAGGCAGATTAGGAATAAGCTGATAATTTGGAATCTCCGCTCTTTGTGCTAAACTGTCCCGCCAGCCTTGCTGTATGCTTGGCTGGTTGGATTGATAACATTGCGAGATAAAACGATGATCAAACAAAGGACATTAAAACGTATTGTGCAGGCGACTGGTGTCGGTTTACATACCGGCAAGAAAGTCACGCTCACAATGCGCCCAGCGTCGGCTAATACCGGGGTCATCTATCGTCGCACTGACTTGAATCCACCGGTAGATTTCCCGGCTGATGCCAAATCCGTGCGTGATACCATGCTCTGTACTTGCCTGGTCAATGAGTCAGACGTGCGTATTTCCACCGTTGAGCATTTGAATGCTGCATTGGCGGGCCTGGGTATCGACAACATCATTATCGAAGTTGACGCTGCCGAAATCCCGATTATGGACGGTAGTGCCAGCCCGTTTGTCTATCTGCTGCTGGATGCCGGTATCGAAGAGCTGAATTCGGCGAAGAAATTCCTGCGTCTGAAAGACACGGTACGTGTTGAAGATGGCGACAAGTGGGCAGAGCTGTCCCCGCATAACGGGTTCCGCCTGGACTTCACCATCGACTTCAACCACCCGGCGATTGATGCCAGTACCCAACGTTATCGTCTGGATTTCTCAGCCGATTCGTTCGTACGCCAAATCAGCCGTGCGCGTACCTTCGGTTTCATGCGTGATATCGAATATTTGCAGTCCCGTGGCCTGGCCCTGGGCGGCAGCTTCGATTGCGCGATTGTGGTGGATGACTATCGTGTCCTCAACGAAGACGGCCTGCGCTTCGAAGACGAATTCGTACGCCACAAAATGCTGGATGCCATCGGCGATCTGTTCATGTGCGGCCATAACATCATTGGCGCGTTCACCGCGTACAAATCAGGTCATGCGCTGAACAACAAGCTGCTGCAAGCCGTGCTGGCGAAACAGGAAGCTTGGGAATACGTGACATTCCAGGATGAAGCCGAAATGCCATTGGCATTCAAGGCTCCGTCAACCGTACTGGCCTAAGCTGCCAAGACGTCAATTAGTTATCACGACCGGTCGCGTTGGCTCTCTCTCCTGCCAACGAGGCCAGTCGTTCTAATATCTTGCGTAATTTCTCCGGACTCTGCGCCGCCAACCCCCGTAACGCATCTGCACTTTCCAGGCTCAAATGCCGCATTGGCACTGTCTTTTGCTGGCCATTTTCCGCTGTTTTGCCGAGATCCTGTACCTGGCTGCTGCCTTTTGCCATCAACGATGGATTAATCCTGATGTCGATTGACGACAAAGATGGTAGAATTTGCGCTCGTAGTGCGGATAGCAGGCTGGGTTGTTCATAGCGTAAGCGCATCATCCAACTGGCATTGGCGGTTTCCAGCACTAAAATACCCTGTCTGAAGTTGGCGACACGGCACCAAGGGTGCAGTTGAGCGGGCAACAACCCCTTCACGGCACGATTGAGTTTCAGTAGCGCGGTAGCGCGTTGCTGAACGTTATGCAGCGGCCCTTTCTCTGTTGCAGACGCGTCGTCAAACAGGATATCTAATAATTGTGGACGGCTATCGCGCATAATGGGCTCCGGCGGATAATAAACACGTGATCGGTATTCTAAATCGTTGGCGACAATTTGGCAGACGTTATTTCTGGCCTCATCTCCTGTTGGGGATGGTAGCGGCTACGCTTGGCGTACCGCAAAATCTGTCCGGCACCGTCGATCAAAGCGCATTACCGAGCACCTCGTCCAGTCTTAACCGACAAAATTCTGCCAGTCACGCTTTCAATAGCCTGGCGTTACTGCAAGAAGTGCATCGTCGCCCAACGTTTAACGTTGATTACTGGCACCAGCATGCGCTTCGTACCGTCATTCGTCACCTCTCTTTTGCTCTGGCACCTCAGGCCGTCTATGCCCGGGTGCAGGAAGCAGAGGCCGTTGCGGTTGAACCTCCACTACAGGTGGCTCAGCTTGCCCTGCTTTCCACGCTTAATGCGCTCCTGACGCATGAGCCAAAACCACCGACTATAATTCGTAATACCCATCACCCTATCGTTCCTTCTTTGGCGCAGCATCAGGCCGGGCTATGGCTCGCTCAGGTGCAAGGTATTCGCGCCGGGCCTGCGGCTCTCGGCTAATCTTTGCCCCCTGGGCAGCAAAAAACAAACAAAACAACAGCTTGTTGACGGCCATTATGGTGTCGTCGCGTAAGAGATATGAAGAATCATGTTAATTAAACTATTGACCAAAGTTTTTGGTAGCAGCAACGATCGTACCCTGCGCCGCATGCGTAAAGCGGTTGAGATGATCAACCGTATGGAACCAGACATGGAAAAACTGTCTGATAGCGAACTGCAGGCCAAGACCGATGAATTCCGTGCGCGTCTGAAAAAGGGCGAGGTGCTGGAAAGTCTGATCCCGGAAGCCTTCGCCGTGGTGCGTGAGGCCAGTAAGCGGGTGTTCGGCATGCGTCACTTTGATGTGCAGTTGCTGGGCGGGATGGTGCTTAACGATCGCTGTATCGCCGAGATGCGTACCGGTGAAGGTAAAACGCTGACCGCAACCCTGCCTGCCTATCTGAACGCCCTGAGCGGCCGTGGCGTACACGTGGTTACCGTCAACGACTACCTGGCCCAGCGTGACGCCGAAAACAACCGTCCGCTGTTCGAATTCCTGGGTTTAAGCGTAGGCATCAACCTGCCGGGCATGCCTGCACCGGCCAAGCGTGAAGCCTATGCTGCCGATATCACCTACGGTACTAACAACGAATACGGTTTTGACTACCTGCGCGACAACATGGCGTTCAGCCCGGAAGAGCGCGTGCAGCGTAAACTGCACTATGCGCTGGTGGATGAAGTTGACTCCATCCTGATCGACGAAGCGCGTACGCCACTGATCATCTCCGGCCCGGCCGAAGACAGCTCAGAGATGTACATGCGGGTTAACAAGCTGATCCCGCAGCTGATCCGTCAGGAAAAAGAAGACTCTGACAGCTTCCAGGGTGAAGGGCACTTCTCGGTCGATGAAAAAGCACGTCAGGTTCACCTGACCGAACGCGGTCTGATCTTGATCGAAGAGATGCTGGTGGAAGCGGGCATCATGGATGAAGGCGAGTCGCTGTATTCCCCGACCAACATCATGCTGATGCACCACGTTACTGCCGCGCTGCGTGCCCACGTGCTGTTCACCCGCGACGTTGACTATATCGTTAAAGACGGTGAAGTTATTATCGTTGACGAACACACCGGCCGTACCATGCAGGGCCGCCGCTGGTCCGATGGCCTGCATCAGGCAGTCGAAGCCAAAGAAGGCGTAGACATCCAGAACGAAAACCAGACGCTGGCGTCGATCACCTTCCAGAACTACTTCCGTCTCTACGAGAAGCTGGCCGGTATGACCGGTACGGCGGACACCGAAGCGTTCGAATTCAGCTCGATCTACAAGCTGGATACCATCGTGGTGCCGACCAACCGTCCAATGATCCGTAAAGATATGCCGGATCTGGTCTACATGACCGAGAAAGAGAAGATCGCCGCGATCATCGAAGATATCCGTGAGCGTACCACCAACGGCCAGCCGGTGCTGGTAGGTACCATCTCGATCGAGAAGTCTGAAGTAGTTTCCCGCGAACTGACCAAGGCAGGTATTGAACACAAGGTTCTGAACGCCAAGTTCCACGCCATGGAAGCGGATATCGTCGCCAATGCTGGCCAGACTGCTGCGGTTACCATCGCCACCAACATGGCCGGTCGTGGTACCGATATCGTGTTGGGGGGGAGCTGGCAGAGCGAAGTGGCCAACCTGGAAGAGCCGACGGAAGAGCAGATTGCTGCGATTAAAGAGGCTTGGAAAATTCGCCATGATGCCGTGCTGGCCGCCGGTGGTCTGCATATTATCGGTACCGAACGTCACGAATCACGCCGTATCGACAACCAGCTGCGTGGCCGTTCCGGCCGTCAGGGTGATGCCGGTTCTTCCCGCTTCTACCTGTCGATGGAAGATGCGCTGATGCGTATTTTCGCCTCGGATCGCGTTTCTGGCATGATGCGCAAACTGGGTATGAAAGATGGCGAAGCCATCGAGCACCCATGGGTCACCAAAGCCATTGCTAACGCGCAACGCAAGGTTGAAAGCCGTAACTTCGATATTCGTAAGCAACTGCTGGAATATGATGACGTGGCTAATGACCAGCGCCGTGCGATCTACAGCCAGCGTAACGAATTGCTCGACGTGTCCGACGTGAGCGAAACCATCAACAGCATCCGTGAGGACGTGTTCAAGACCACCATCGACAGCTACATTCCGCCGCAGTCTCTGGAAGAGATGTGGGATGTGAAGGGTCTGGAAGAGCGCCTGAAAAACGACTTCGATCTGGATATGCCGATCGCCGAGTGGCTGGATAAAGAACCTGAGCTGCACGAAGAAACGCTGCGTGAACGCATCATGGCGAAAGCGAAGGAAGATTACCTGCGCAAAGAGGAAGTGGTTGGCGCTGAAATGATGCGCAACTTCGAAAAAGGCGTGATGCTGCAAACGCTGGACTCCCTGTGGAAAGAGCACCTGGCGGCGATGGACTACCTGCGTCAGGGTATTCACCTGCGTGGCTATGCGCAAAAAGATCCGAAGCAGGAATACAAGCGTGAATCCTTCAACATGTTTGCCACCATGCTGGAATCGCTGAAATATGAAGTGATCAGCGTGTTGAGCAAGGTTCAGGTGCGCATGCCGGAAGAGGTTGAAGCTCTGGAACTGCAACGCCGTGAAGAAGCCGAGCGTCTGGCACGCCAGCAACAGCTGAGCCACCAGGAAGAAAACTCCCTGGCAATCACCGATCCGAATGCTCCGGCAGTCGCCGAACGCAAAGTAGGGCGTAACGATCCTTGCCCATGCGGTTCCGGTAAGAAATACAAGCAGTGCCACGGCCGCCTGCAAAAGTAAGCGTCCTGTAAGGCATGATTAAACGTAGGGGCTCAGCGTGCTGAGCCCTTTTTTTTAGCTATCAAGATCTGGAGGATGCGATGAAGCACCTGAACATCGCCGTAGGGATTATCCGTAACCCACAGCAGGAAATCTTCATCACGCGCCGTGCTGCTGATTCGCATATGGCGGGCTTTTGGGAGTTCCCCGGCGGCAAGATCGAACAGGGCGAAACGCCGGAACAGGCATTAGGGCGTGAATTGCGGGAAGAAACCGGGATTGACACCAAACAGGCTCAGTTATTGGAGGTGTTGGAGCACCGCTTCATCGATCGGATTGTGACGCTGAATTTCTATCTGGTGGAAGAGTGGGCGGGCGAACCCTATGGCCGTGAAGGGCAGCCGATGCGCTGGGTGAAGCAGGCCGATCTGCGTGAGGAAGAGTTCCCCGAAGCCAATGTCAGTATCATCAAACTGCTGGTGGCGCAGGCCAGTGCCACACTGTAAGTTTTAGGCCTGGCATTGCCAGGCCAATAACGCGGCTTTAAAGGTTGTTACTGTCTCTGTCTTCACTCCAATCTTCACTTTCGTTCAGATCTTCGTTGCTCGGAATACGCTTCTCTTCATCGGCCCATTCACCCAGATCGATCAGCTGGCAGCGCTTGCAGCAGAACGGACGATACGGGCTGACTTCGCCCCAAACCACGCCTTTGCCACAGGTTGGGCATTTTACTACGGTCATATTCATTCCTTGCTCCCTCTTAAAATCCAAGGGGTTATCATCAACAGCAGGCCAGCTCAAAGGTAAGACGCTCTGGCACTGTGCCGTTTTCGCTGTCTAGCGGTAGGAAACGGATGGCATAGCGCGTCTTGTGGCCGGAAATCTGCGGATAAAGCTGGTAAGCCAGATTAATACGTAAGCGTAACAGATCTGCTCCTTCGGCGTTATCCTGGAAGAAGCCGTTAAGGCTGATCTGATTGCGAAACGGCCCGGCTTGGCGCACCAAATCCAACACGATGGTCAGCGCCTGATTCAGGGGCTCGAGAGTTTGCAACCAGTCTGCCACGTCGGCATCGCGTTCATGTTGCGCCACATGCATCCACATATGCAGCGTAGGCAAATCGAAGCTGCAACAGCCGCCAGGGATGCTTAGGCGCTGGCGAACCAGGCTTATCAGCCGGTCTTCACGCAGCGCCTGCCCCATACGCGGGGCAGACATCAGCGCTGAGGCGCAACCTTTCAGCTGGCTGCGTAGCTGATTGACCACCGAGATATCGACACCGGGCATTTCTGCCCACTGCAGTAATTTCTGCTGCTGGCGTTCCAGCTCTTTCAGCAGCTCGGTGCGTACCTCGCCACGTTCCAATACGTCCAGCAGATCCGCAACGGTGCGGAAAAAAGTCAGGGCGATTGCCGTTTCGCTCAGTGCTCTTTGGCCATGAAGCTGCTGCAATAAAAACTCGATCCGCAGCCAGGTACGCATTTTTTCATTTAACGGGTGTTCAAAGAGAACGGTCGGGGAAGCGTCACTCATTCGGTGTGATCCTGTCGGGTCGCTGAAGTTGCCAGCTCAAGATAGTGTTGATGCAATACGGCGACATGGGGTTCGATTCCCTGTGCGCTGCCGCTATTGTCAATGATGTCATCCGCAACGGCCAGGCGCTGTTCACGCGTGGCCTGTGCAGACAGAATATTTAGCGCCTGCTGGCGGTCGATGCCGTCGCGGGCCATGGTTCTGGCCAATTGTGTTTCGCTGTCGACATCCACCACTAAAACGCGGTCGGCACGATCTTGCAGGCCGTTTTCTACCAGCAAGGGTACTACCCATAGTACGTAACAACTCTGGGCGTTGGCTAGTTGGCGTTGCGTTTCCCGCTGGATCTGCGGGTGCAGTAACTGGTTTAGCCAGCGTTTTTCGTCGGGATCGCTGAAGATCCGCTGACGCAAAGCCGCACGGTTGAGGGATCCGTCCGTCAGCAACATTTCATTACCAAAATGTGCCGCAATAGCGTCCAATGCTGGGGTGCCAGGCTCAACAACCTGGCGAGCAATGATATCCGCATCAACAATGACCACGCCCAAACGTGCAAAAGCGTTGGCTACGGTGGACTTGCCGCTGCCGATACCGCCGGTTAATGCCACTATATAGGCCATGATCGAAGAGGATCCTGATATTCACCAAAAATAATAAGCGAATCATAAAGCGATCGCGCAGAAGTGCAAGAGGGCGCACGTGACTTGCCCGACGTTCGGGATTTCGCTGAGATAATTTGGCCATGGGCTGCGGGAAAATGAGGCGGCAATCACATTGGGGTGTAGCAGGTAAATTTGTGGGATTGTACCGTAAATAAAGGCGAAATCGCAGTCTTGCCGAGTGATTATTAGTGCGTATGATAGCATCACTGGAACTGGCAATAACCTACCCGTCATTTTACAAATTGTAGGGTAGAGGTTCGAAATCCCTCTGCGATCCGTCGCCAAAAACCAGGAAATCATCAGTCATGCGTATTGAAGAAGATTTGAAGTTAGGCTTTAAAGATGTGTTGATCCGCCCAAAGCGTTCCACGCTGAAAAGCCGCTCGGAAGTTGAACTGGAGCGCCAGTTTACCTTCAAACATTCGGGTTACAACTGGTCCGGTGTGCCGATTATCGCCGCCAATATGGACACGGTTGGTACCTTCCGCATGGCCGAGGCTCTGGCATCCTTCGACGTTCTCACCGCCGTTCATAAACATTACACCGTAGAGCAATGGGCTGAGTTCGTTCAGCGCGTGCCTGAATCCGTGCTGCGCCATGTGATGGTGTCTACCGGCACTTCCGAAGCCGATTTCGTCAAGATGAAGCAGATCCTGGCGCTCTCTCCGCTGTTGAAATTTATCTGCATCGACGTGGCCAATGGCTATTCCGAACACTTCGTGGCCTTCCTGAAAAGAGCCCGTGAAGCCTGCCCAAGTCATGTGATTTGCGCGGGTAACGTGGTTACCGGTGAAATGGTGGAAGAGCTGGTGCTGTCCGGTGCCGATATCGTCAAGGTTGGGATTGGCCCGGGTTCTGTCTGTACCACCCGTGTGAAAACCGGTGTGGGCTATCCACAGCTTTCCGCCGTGATCGAATGTGCCGATGCTGCACACGGACTGGGTGGCCAGATTGTTAGCGATGGTGGCTGTTCGGTACCAGGCGATGTGGCGAAAGCCTTCGGCGGCGGCGCAGACTTTGTCATGCTGGGCGGGATGTTGGCCGGGCACGACGAATGTGAAGGCACCGTGGTGGAAGAGAACGGTGAGAAATTCATGCTGTTCTACGGCATGAGCTCAGAGTCTGCCATGAAACGTCATGTGGGTGGGGTAGCTGGCTACCGTGCCGCAGAAGGTAAAACTGTCAAGCTGCCACTGCGTGGTGAAGTTGAGTTTACCGTGCGTGATATCCTCGGCGGTCTGCGCTCTGCCTGTACTTACGTTGGCGCTGAGCGTCTGAAAGAACTGACCAAACGCACTACCTTTATCCGTGTGGCGGAGCAGGAAAACCGCGTTTTCGGCAGCAAATAACGGCCTGACCTGTAGGGGCGCCGCATGCTGCGCTCGCTTAGCCGCATGCTACGTCCCTACATAATTACCCCAGCACATTCCCCAATTGGAATATCGGCAAATACATCGCGATCACCAGCGTACCGACAATCCCGCCCACCACTATCATCAGCAACGGCTCCAGCGTTTGTGCTAGCGTATCGGCGAGTTCATAGGTCTGTTGTTCATGCCAAACCGCCAGTTTGTCCAACAGAATATCCAGCGTGCCAGACTCTTCCCCCACCCGCACCAACTGCTGGCACAGCGAGGGAAACAGCGGCTGTTGAGCAAGCGCACTGTGGAAAGGATATCCTTGGGACAGTTGCTGTTCTATTGCCGCCAGTGCCTGGCAATAAAACACGATATTCACCGATAGTTTCGCCGCGCTTAGCCCCGCCACCAGCGTCAGCCCTGCCTGCTGGGTCATGGCCAGAATACGAAATACCTGACTCAGGCAGTTGCCCTTAACCAACGAGGCAATCAACGGGATGCGCAGTAATAGTGCCTGTTCACGTTGTTGCCAATCCGTTAACGGATGCAACCAGCACCAATAAAACCCTGCAAGCCCAGCGACTGCAATCAATAGATAAGGCCCGGTAGCGACCAATGCGCCAGACAGCACCAGCAACCCTTGGGTAAACCAGGGTAACGGGGCATCGAAGGATTGATAAATCTTGGCAAACTCCGGCAGCACCATCACTAGCATCAAAACGGTGACGACTATGGCCACCAGACAGATAAACAGCGGATAGCGCACTGCCTTGAGAACTTTTTTCTGTAGCTTCTGCTGGGCTTCTTGCTGCTGTGCCAACTGTAGGCAGCAGCGATCCAGATGGCCCGTCAATTCGCCGATGGAGATCAGTTGGCGATAGATTAAGGGGAATATGCGATGCTGCTCGGCGATCACCTCGGAAAAGGGTTGCCCCATTGCCACGCTGTGGCTGATTTCCAGCAACAGACAGCGCCAGGCCGCCGACTGATGTTCCTGAGCCAGCAACTGTAGGCTATTGACCAGCGGTAACCCAGCCTGCAACAGGGTTGCCAGCTGGCGGGTGAATTGGATCATCGGCTCGCCGCGCCATTGGCGTGTTGAGACCCGCTTTCCCGGCCCCATTTGATAAGGCTGCAATCCCTGCTCCAACAGGTGCTGATAGACCTGGCTTTTCTCTTCTGCCAGCAGTTCGCCACTGCGAAGGCCACCCTGGCTATCGATAGCTTGCCAAACAAACAGACGGCGAGTTTTCATGGTTTGCTCTCTGTCTGAGTAGTTACCCCGACCACGCGGTATAGCTCCTCTAAAGAAGTCGTTCCCTGGGTGACCAACGTCAGGCCTGCTTGCAGCAGGGTCATCTGGCCTTGCTGCTGCGCAATATCGGCCAACTCGATCACCGAGGCATTTTGCATCAGAGCGTTTTGGATCTCGGGGGTGATCTTCAGTAACTCGTAGACGCCGATCCGGCCGTAATAACCCCCAAAGCAATGCTCACAGCCAGCCGCACGCCATGGGCTCAAGGGTTCCGGCCAGATAGTGGCCGGAAAATGCAGGATCTCCACTTGTGGATAGCGGCAATGGATGCACAAACGCCGTACCAGGCGCTGGGCGATCACCAGTTTCAGGCAGGCCGCCAGCAGGTAGCCGGGAATACCCATCTGGGTCAGGCGGGTGAGGGTTTCGCAGGTGGAATTGGTATGCAGGGTCGACAGTACCAAATGCCCAGTTTGTGCCGCCTTGACGGCAATTTCTGCCGTTTCCTTATCACGGATCTCGCCGATCATGATGACATCGGGATCCTGGCGCAGTAGAGCGCGCAACACGCGGGCGAAATCCAGATCGGTTTTGCTGTTGATCTGCGTCTGGTTAATACCGAACACCGGGATCTCGATGGGATCTTCGACGCTGCACAGGTTACTCTGTGCATCGTTAAGTTGGCGTAATCCGCTGTACAGCGTAACGGTTTTGCCACTGCCGGTTGGGCCGGTAACCAGGATCATGCCTTGTGGGTTGGAGAGGGCATTGGCGTAGCATCCCAGCGCTTCCTGGCTCATGCCAAGCTGCTCGAGCGGCAACTCCTGGCGATCGGTTTGCAGGATCCTCAGCACTACCTTTTCACCATACAGCGTGGGTAAGGTGGAAATACGCATCGAGAAACTGGCGTTATCCAACTGCACGCTGAGTTGGCCGTCCTGTGGCAGACGGCGCTCGGCGATATCCAGTTGCCCCATGATCTTCAGCCTGGCGGTGATCCTGGCCGCCAGCGAAAAGGGCGGGGAAGCTATGGCCTGGAGTACCCCGTCAATCCTGAGCC
The DNA here is from genome assembly GCF_051654945.1 of Serratia sp. (in: enterobacteria). Lineage (GTDB taxonomy): Bacteria > Pseudomonadota > Gammaproteobacteria > Enterobacterales > Enterobacteriaceae > Chania. The sequence continues at coordinate 11,125 of NZ_JBOFZA010000085.1, read as the reverse complement.
TGACGCGAAACCTCTGCTGATAAGGTTCAAAATGTACGTCAGAGGCACGCCGCTGGATGGCACTACGCAGCGTGTGATTAATGAATTGCGCCACCGGGGTATCACCGTCGTCATTAAGCGAAGGGGATTGCTCTTCGGTATTTTCCTGCGTAGGCACCAGGGCGAGAGGCTGCCGCTGTGCCTGCTCCAGTCGCGCAATAGGCCATTGCTCAATCCCAACGCTTTTACCGGTGGCGAAGCGCAGGGCGCTCACCAGAGCCACAGGGATTTCACCATGCAGGGCGATAGTCAGCCGTTGTGCGTCTTCGCTGAGTGCCAGCGCTTGGTAACGTTGGCACAGCGCGTGGATTTCATCGCTGATTTCCATGCAGATCCCTCACTGGGTGGCATCGTCAAAACGGAAAACTTCCTGGCAGGTTTCCTGCAGGCTGGCGTTGCTACTGCTGCATTGGCGCGTCCAGCGCATCGGGCCGGTTGCATCCGTGGTGGGAGCCAGTGTCACCGTTAGCCCCTGCAAGCTCTGGGTACCCACTAGGCTGATGGTACCCCCACTGACCTGAATACTACTCACATAGCGGGTTGCCGCCCCGGCAGGGATGCCTTTGGTGCCTGCATCACAGCCTGATGGGCCACCGCCCTCCAGTGCGCACAACTCAACCGCCATTTTGTAGGGCACCATGGCCTGAAGCATGTCAGTCATGGCGGCTTTCTGGATATAGCGCTGATAGGCAGGGATGCCAATGGCGCTGAGAATGGCGACGATGGCGATAACCACCATTAATTCGATCAGGGTAAAACCGCGTTGTGTTCCCATCTGTTGTTTCCTCCGTAGTGATCAGGAGGCAACGTTAAAATGGTCCAAACCCGCTGGCGAGAGGAGGATAAGAATTATGCGTAGCTGTTCCACCACAATACGCCTGCGTTTCTCGACGTTGAAAAACAATGCGTGGTGCCTCACAACTGGGTGGTGACGCTGCCTTTGCAAGTCTCACCTCTTCCCTTTGAACCGCCGGTGAGGCTGAGAAACGTCTGATTTTTCGCTAAAACCTTCTGATTTTTAAGTGGGGATTATTCTTAGGGGGTAAGAATGATCCTGTATTAACCTTTGGGTCTCTCATGCGGTGTATTCAGGCTGTTATTGTTATTTTTAGAGTATTTGCCTATCTGTGTGTAGGAAATATCCTTGATCGGATGTTCTGTAATATAATGTTTTCGTGATATTTGATGCTAAAATTATTATTGAAATGCATTAAATATAGCGCTATCGTTGTCATCACTGCAGTAGAGGGAATAATTAAATATTCTAATATCATGCTTTAATAAAGGCATGAGTTATCGTGCCTTTATATTGAGCATAGATTTTTTCTATTATTTATGATGGAAATAACTAGGGCTATTTAATTTCACTTTTATATAAGGATGATGTTGTGAAAAAATTAAACGTTTCTGAAGCTAGCACAATCGTTGGCGGCACTTGCAAAACCTGTAGCGTTGAGTATGTAAACATTACTCCAAGCACTTGTAATGCTGTTACCACTTGTGTAGACAAAGACGGCAAGGTTGTTAGCGTTGACAGCAAGCCAGTTGCGCTGACCAGCTGTACTTTGCAGCCATAATGTAAACTTCGGTTTCCTGTCTGACAGGAACTGATGCCAGTGCTGGTGCGGTAAGGTTTATCGCATCAGCCTGTTTGATTCTCGCGCATTTTTAATGGACAGGGATGTGACTGCTGCAAGGATTATTGTCAGCCTGCCTGACTACAACAATCAATATCCCTCCGTTATTAAGTGCTAATTGATTTACCCTTATGCATTAAGGTTGGTGGTTGTTAGCACACAACCTTGAAAGATTTTGGGTATATGTAATTTAGGACGCAGCGTTCATGTTCAAGAAGCCCTTTTATCTTTTTGCCTATACCCTTTTGGTTATTATTATCTCTTCGCTGATCACCACGGCTTATTTCCACTATTTTGTACTGAATCAGAATTCCGGTCCTGAGCAACAGGCTCTGACTATGCTCGGCGAGGACGATATTAAAAACAGTCCGATCAACAAGGATAATACGATTATTGAGATCTTCTCTTACGGTTGCCACTATTGTGCCTTGTACGATGAGGATGTCTCCAAGATGGAAGCGCGGATGCCGGCCGGGACTCAATTCGTTCGCGTGCACATAGCCAACCTGAACAATGATGGTCTGGCGAGTTTCGCTCCGTTGTTTGCCACCCTGACGGTGATGGGCATTGAGCCACAGCACCGTGCAAGCGCTTATGACGCCATCATCAAACAAAAAATCGATCTGAGTAACCCTGGCATCCGCGATCAATGGTTAACGAAAAACGGTATCGATATTGATGCCTATAACAAAGCCAGCCAGACACCGCAGGTGACCGAGCTGCTGAACTATATGACCAAAGTGTCTGGGTATTACAAAATCAAGGCGACCCCAACGTTTATTGTCAACAAAAAGTGGCTGGCACTGCAGGATCGCGAATTCCCTGAGTTTGCCGATCATCTGCTGTCACTGTTGCAGCATGACAAACCGCTGGAGAAATAATGCGTTTATTTGCCGTGTGGATATATCTGGCGTGGAGAGAGGCGCTCACAGGCATTGCTCGCAGTTTGTTGCCCTTGCGCAGAGCATACGGCAAGACGGTTTGTTGGCTGCTGCGCCATGGCAGCTATCGCTGGTTCCTCGGGCTGGCGGCGCTGGGGCGCGGGTTGCACCTGGTAAACCGGGGCGATCGTCGGCGTGCCAGCGTGGCCGAGGCCAACAAGCAATCCCTGCTCGGGGCTGACTACCAAGGGAATTTTGCCCGTACCAGTCAGCGCCGCCGTTTACTGGAGCTGGCCGCGACCTACGGCCAGAGCCCTCAGGTCGCAGCCCAACTGGCTCGCTGCCAGGCAGAGCTTAATGCGGTTGTCGAACCTTTGCATCAGGCAGGGCACCCGGTGGTGCTGGCACCGCTGCATATGCTCTCAGACGTGCTGGCCGGCATGGTGGGTGCCGGGGTGTTTCCGGGGCAGGCAACGGCGATTGTTTCTGTGAGCGTAGAGGTGTATCACGCCAGGGCGCGCGAACTCGGGGGCGTCAACCTGTCCTATTGCTCGATCCATGATGATAACCGGGAAATTGCTGGCAATCTGATGGGCGCGATTATGGAAGCGGCCGATCATCAACGCAATATCATGATTTTCCCGGATATCTCGCCGGATTACACCGTCAATACCAATACGGCGCAAACGGCAAAGCTCAGTTGCCGTCTGTTTGATCGCCCGGCCAATTTGCACAGCGGCGTGATCCGCATTGCCCGGGCGCTGTCGGCGCAGGTGGTGTTTTATTACCTGTATTACGACAAAGAGATAAAAATCCATATTGATCCGCCGATCCCGGCGCGCAGCGTGAAAGCCAAATTGCCAGAAATTGTTGAGAGTTCGATCGTCCGGCATCCCGAGGACTGGCTGTTATGGCACGCACATTCGTTATTTTTTATCAATGAATAACCCGGAAATTGAAGAAGTCAGATCATGGAAAAGATAATCCCGACGCTGGTGTTCCAAGGCGAAACGAATGAATGTGGGCTCGCCTGTATCGCCATGATGGCAGAAACGCAGGGGATCGATGCCTCGCTGGAAACCCTGCGCGAACGCTACCCGGCCTCGCAGCATGGCACCTCGATGGCCAGGCTGTGCGATATCATGGGCGAACTGGCGATGCCCGCTTATCCCGTGGCCTTTGAACATGATGAGCTGGCGGAAATACCGCTGCCCGCCATTTTGCATTACGGGGCGAGTCATTATGTGGTGCTGGCCTACCGCAAGGGCAACCATGTCTGCGTGATGAATCCGGGAATTGGTCAGCAACTGCTGCCTATCGATGCGCTAAAGCTGGACATCAGCGGCTATGCGCTGGTGCTGGACAGTGAAACCCAGCCCGATCCGCAGGCGCTGGCCAACGTGCAGCGCAGTAAACGCTTTCGCATGTTCGACACCATGAGTCTGAAAGAAACGGCACGTATCCCCGGCATTTACCGGCTGATGATACTGGCGTTTCTGATCTCGTTGACTCTGTTTATCATGCCGACGATGGTCAGCAGTGCCATCAACCAGGTCTTTTCCTCTGCGGGAAAAACAGATTTCCCCTATTTTTACTTCCTGCTGGCGTTTGTCGTTTCGACCACGCTGGCCTTTGGTGTGCGTTGGATCACCGAGCGGTTTATCAAACGCTTTGTGGTGAACAATAGCGTAGCGGGCTTCTCGCGCTTGCTCAGTAACTCGCTGAACTTCTTTGATAAACGTGCGCCGGGTGACGTGTTTAGCCGCTTTGCCAGCTGGCAGATGGCCTCGGGCATAAAAATCGAGTTGGATAACGGCCTGCGTACTGATTGGATCATTGGTGCCATTGCCTTGGCGGTGATGTGTTACATGAGCCCGCTGCTGGCGATGGTGTCCGGTATCAGCGTGGCTCTGATGGGGCTGGTCAGCGTCTGGGCCATCTATCGTGACCGTTATTACACCCAGCAGATGCAGGTCAAAACGGCCGATCAGAGCGACTTTATCCTGGAGAGTATTCAAGGTTTCGCCACCATCAAGTCCGCTGGGCTCGATAGCCAGCGCAAGAGCCTGTTTGCCAAGTACGCCCTGGCGCTGTTTACCTGCCGCCAGCAACAGCGGATGTACGAACAGGTCAAAAGCAGCCTGTATCAACTGATCGGCAGTCTGGAAATGGTGTTGTTTATGTTCCTGGCGCTGCCGTTGTTGAAAAACGAAACCATCACGCTGGGTGAGTTCTTTGCCTATAGCTTTGTGCGGGAAATTTTCACCTCCTACATTACTAAAATCTTCTATTCGATCCTGCAGAAGAACCAACTGCACGTGATCGATACCCGCGCCCGGGATCTGTTCCCCCCACGCTCTGCACCGGAGCTGGGCAACGCAGCGGTTCCTGCGCCGATCCCGGCCTTTACTTCGCAACTGCGTTATCACCATATCGCCTTTGCCTATGACGCCCAGCAGCCGGTGTTGCACGATCTTTCCCTGTCGCTCAAACCGGGGCAAAGCATTGCCATTGTCGGTGAATCCGGCGCGGGTAAAAGTACCTTGCTGAAGGTGATGACCGGCCTGATGCCGCCACAGCAAGGGGACGTCATAGTGGATGGCCAGCCGCTCGATTATCAGCAGGTGCACGCGCTGTTCTTCCTGCAAAGCCAGGAGGACATCTTGTTCAATGCCTCGGTGCTGCACAACATCACGCTGTTTGATGAGAACTTTAATGAGCAAAAGCATCAACAGATTGAGCGCTCGCTGGAGGGGCTTAATCTCACCCCGGTGATCGAGAAGCTGCCGGGTGGCCTGAATGCCCTGATCCGTGAAAGTCACGCCGGGTTGTCTCTGGGGCAACGTCAACGTCTGTTGCTGGCGCGGGCCATGTACAGCGATCGCCCGGTGCTGGTGCTGGATGAACCCACGGCCAACCTGGATGAGGAAACGGCGCACCAGGTGATGACCACCTTACTGGAACATTGTCGCGAACGGCATAAAACGCTGATCACCGTGACGCACAGCGAGAGCGTATTACCGATGTTCGATCGGGTATTCCGCGTGAGCAACGGACATGTGGCCAGCGTTGAAACCCCACCGGTACTGACCACGGTGGTGTGCTGATGAAGCTGAAAATGGTTGCCATAACCAAACGCTGGCTGGTGCCGATAGCCTTGCTATGTTTGCTGGCGATTGGTGCGCTCGTCTGGTACGTCACTGCGCCCACGCAGGAAAATACCTATGACACTGAAGAGATCACCCGTGGCGATATCGAAAAAACCGTGTTGGCGACCGGCATTCTCAAACCCGCGTTGCAGGTCAGCGTAGGTGCTCAGGTTAACGGGCAATTACAAAAGCTGTATGTGAAACAGGGCGATCGTGTTAGCCGCGGGCAGTTGCTGGCGGAAATCGATCCCACCCTGCAACAGAACGCACTGCGTAAATCGCAAGCGGCCCTGCAAAGTGCCGAAGCGCAAAAACAAGTCACCCAGGCAACGCTTAAACAGTATCAACAGGAGCTGAAGCGTCAGCTAAAACTGGATCGTGATGGTTCAGGCGTTAAAAGCGATCTGGAAAAGGCGCAGGCGCAGTTCCAAACCCAGGTTGCCCAGTTGAAGGTCAACGACGCACAGATCGTCCAGGCGCAGATGGAGCTGGAAACCGCCAAGGCCAACCTGGGCTTTACCCGTATTGTTGCGCCTATCGATGGTGAAGTGCTGGGCATTGTAACCAAAGAAGGGCAGACCATCGTGTCGTCACAAACCGTCCCGACCATTCTGGTGCTGGCGGATGTGGATACCATGACGGTACACACCCGTATTTCAGAGACCGATATCCTGAAGGTGCACGTGGGACAACCGCTGTGGTTCTACGTGGTGGCCGATCCCAAGCAGCGTTACGAAAGCGTGATGGGCTCGATCCAGGAAGCGCCCAGTGACGCTTTGCAGGAAGATAACCCGTCCAGTTCCTCTAATCAGCAAGCCTCGGCGGTGTATTACAGCGGCGTGTTTGCCATTGCCAACGGGAAACGTCTGCTGCGCACCTCGATGACCGCGCAGGTATTTATCATTACCGAACAGGCAAAGAATGCTTTACGTGTACCGGTGGCCGCCTTCGGTGCGCAGCAGGGCAAGGATCGTTATCAGGTGCAGGTGATGAACGGCAATCAGCTTGAGTCACGCTGGGTACGCATCGGCCTGAACGACAGCCAGTTCGCCGAAGTCAAAGAGGGGCTGAAAGAGGGCGATCGCGTGGTGTTGGCAGGGAGTGCTACCAATGGTTAAGCCAGCCTCTGCGTTGATCTCATTGAGCGGCATTTCCCGCCATTTTGTCTCCGGGTTGCAGACGGTGGCGGTGTTGAAAAATATCTCCCTCTCCATCCAGCCTGGCGAGATGGTGGCGATCGTTGGCGCGTCCGGTTCGGGTAAATCCACGCTGATGAATATCATCGGTTGCCTGGACAAGCCCACCGAAGGCGAGATGCAGATCAAGGGCATCTCCACCCAGCTTGCCAGCAGCGAGCAACTGGCCCAGTTACGCAGCCAGTACATCGGGTTTATCTTCCAACGCTACCACCTGATGCCGTACCTGAGCGCCAGCGAAAACGTCGCCATTCCCGCCCTGTATACCGCGATGCCCGCAACAGAGCGCCAGACGCGGGCTGAATACCTGCTGACCCGGCTTGGATTGCAACAGCGGATGAACTACAAACCGGCGCAGCTTTCCGGTGGGCAACAGCAGCGGGTGAGTATTGCCCGCGCGTTGATGAACGGGGCTGAAATTATTCTGGCCGATGAACCGACCGGGGCGCTCGATCGCGCCAGTGGGCAGGAACTGATGGAAATCCTCCACTCCCTGCACCGTTCGGGGCACACCATCATTATCGTCACCCACGATCGGGATGTCGCCAATCAGGCGCAGCGCATTATCGAAATCAGCGACGGTGAAATTATTGCCGATAGGCGCAATGAAGCGGTCGCGCCACTGGAAACCCGGCCCGTATTGCCAGTGGTCGCCGCTACCGGGCGTAACCCGTTCTGGCAGAGCGTGCAAGAGGCGATCAAGATGGCCTGGCGTGCGCTGATGGGGCACCGTGCCAGAGCCTTCCTGTCGATGTTAGGCATTATTATCGGCGTTTCCTCCGTGGTGTCATCAATGGCAGTGGGTGAGGGTGCACGGCAAAATATTCTGAGGGAGATCGGCCAACTGGGCAGCAGTACGCTGGAGATCCGCCCAGGTGAGGGACGGGGGAAAGTACGGCCTGACTTTGCTCGCGCATTGAAGGTTTCCGATGTTGAACTGTTGGCCCGCCAGCCTTATGTCGACAGCATATCGCCAGTGGTCAGCAAAGTCGTGACCGCGGTGCGCGGTGGCAAAGAGGCGACTGTGGCGATTTCCGGTATCAGCAATGCCTATTTCCGCGTGCAAGGTCTGCATTTTATCTCCGGTAACGGTTTTACCCAGCGCGATCTGGACGAGCGGGAACCGGTGGTGATCATCGACCCGGAATTACGCGACACGCTGTTTGAAACGTATGAAACACCAGAAGGGGAAATCATTCAGCTTGGCGGTACACCGTACCGGGTGATCGGCATTGCCGAGCGTAAAGGCGGCAAGTTCAGCGGCATGATGTTGGGTGCCTGGATGCCCTATACCGCGCTGCTGGAGCGCATGTCCGGCGATATGCCGATCGAGTCCATGACCTTGCGTGTACGTGACGGGCTTGCACCGCATGAGGTACAAGGACGCGTGGAGAAGCTTTTAGAACAAGCTCATGGCCAGCGCGACTTTTACACCCAGACCAACGATCAGATGACGCAGGCCATCCGCAAGGCATCGGATTCCATGAATCTTTTGATCACCGCGATTGCCGGGATTTCGCTGCTGGTGGGCGGGGTTGGCGTGATGAACATCATGCTGGTTTCGGTCACCGAACGTACCCACGAAATTGGTATCCGCCTGTCGGTTGGCGCACGGCCAGCGGACATCATGCGCCAGTTCCTGATTGAGGCGATGGTGATCTGCTCGTTGGGCGGGCTGATTGGCATTATTGGCTCCGGGTTGGCCGGGGTCATTTTCTCCCAGGTGACGCAAGAATTCTCAATGATCTTTACCTGGCCACCGTTGGTGCTCGCCTGCGGGTTCTCGGCATTGATCGGCCTGGGTTTTGGCTTTTTCCCGGCGCGCAATGCGGCACGTCTTCATCCAACGGAGGCGCTGGCGCGCGAATGACTTTCAACAAACTCACTCTGGCCCTGCTGCTGCCCCTGCTGTTAAGCGGTTGTGGCTCCTTGACGAAAAGCGAATATCAGCGGCCAATGCTGTCGGTGCCCGCCGAGTGGCGGGTGAAGGATACCGGTTCAGGCTACCTGCAACATACCGACCATTGGTGGGATAACTTTGACGATCCACAGCTCTCGATGCTGATCGGACGCGCGCTCACCAGCAACAACGATCTGGCGATCGCGGGCATACAGCTCCAGCAGGCCCGACTGGCGGCCGGGTTAACCGATACCAATTTAACGCCAGAGGTTTCGGTTGGCGGCAGCGCCAACAACAGCAAAAACCTGCGGAGTAATACCACTCCGACGGAGTCTTATAGCACGACGTTGTCGTTGAGCTATGAGCTGGACCTGTGGGGAAAGTTGGCTCGAGCCAGAGAGCAGGCGCAGTGGCAGGTTGAAGCTACGGAGCAGGATCGGCAAAACACCGCGCTGACATTGATAGGTAACACAGCGCAGTACTATTGGCAGATCGCCAATCTCAACCAGAAAATAAAACAGCAGCAAGCGGGTCTGGAAATTAGTCAGCAGACGCTGGCGTTAGTGCAGTCACGTTATGCTTCCGGCGCGGTCGGGCAGCTCGATCTGTTACAGGCGCAACAGTCGCTGCTCAATCGAGAGAACACCTATCGTACGTTGCAACAGCAACGGGAAGAGAACCGCAATGCGCTGGCGATCCTGTTTAACCGTTCACCTACCGATCGTCAGGCAGAACGCAGCTCACTGGATATCAATCAGGATGTGCCGATTGCCAAGATGCTGCCGGTTGAGGTTATTGCCCGTCGTCCAGACGTGAAGGCTGCGGAAGGGCGTCTGCGAGCAGCCCTCGCCGGTTCGGACGTGCAGCGTTTAAGCTTCTACCCGTCGCTGTCACTGGCTGCATCACTCGGCTCCGCCAGCAGTATTTTCTCTCAGTGGTTCAGCAACCCTGTCAGGACGCTGGGAGCCAACGCTGCGTTGCCGTTTGTGCAGTGGAATACGGTGCAGTTGACCATCGAGAAGTCGGATCTGGACGTCAAACAGGCGGCGATCGTCTTCCGCAGTCAGGTTTATAGCGCGCTTTCCGACGTGGATAACGCCATGTCGCAACGCCTCAGTTACCAACAGCAAAAAATCAATCAGCAACAGAATCTGCAGCTTAGCCAGCAGCGCTTGGCACTGGTCAGAAGCCAATACCAGGTAGGGGCGATCTCTTTCCAGAGCTTGCTGGATGCCGAGGACGATCTGCTGACCATCGAAACCAATTTGTCAGATCTACAGTACAACTATCTCAATGCCACCATGAAACTGTGGCTGGCGTTGGGCGGCGGTGTGGAACAAGACGGTGATATAACAGGATGAAATCATGAATACAGGCGCTTTGCCACGTCGCGTGGTGGTTACAGGTTTTGGTGCGGTCACACCGTTGGGAATGAATGCCGAGCAAAGCTGGGCGGCGATCATGGATTATCAACTGGGCTATCGCCACATCGATATGTCTGCCGTGGGGATCCAGTCGCGTTTCTTCGGCGTGATCGACGAGGAACCCAGTCTGAAAGGCGTCCCGGCAGCGATCCGCCGCCGCCTGCCGCGTTTTGCCCGTCTTGCGCTGGGGGCGGCCCGCGAAGCGATGGAGATGGCCTTCCACGGGGAGAGCCCGGCGGCGTATTACGATCTGCTGGACTGCGGCACCATCATTGGCAGCGGTTGGGCGGGTCAGGATGAAACTCATCTTAATTACGAAGGCTATCTACGTACAGGGCTAGGTTCCCCGTTTGGCTGCTTCCTTTCGATGCCCAATGCTGCCACCGCAGCCTGTAGCCTGTTCTGGGGTTTACGCGGTTATCAAAATAGCCCGATTGCCGCCTGTGCCACCGGAACTATCGCCATTGGTGATGCGGCCGAGGTGATCCGCAGCGGCCGTGCGTCGATGATGCTGGCCGGGGCCGGTGAATCGTTGCGTACCGATGCAGCGGTGTGGAACATCGATATTCTGCGCGCCTTGGCGAGCGAACAGGAGGATGCCAGCAAGGCCTGCTGTCCTTTCAGCCTCGATCGCAACGGCTTTGTGCTGTCCGAAGGGGCTGCGGTACTGTGTCTGGAAGAGCGCGAAGCCGCACTGGCGCGTGGCGCGACGATTTTCGGGGAGATCAAGGGCTACGGCAATTACTCCGATGCCTTCGATTTTACCGCGCCAGCGGAAGACAAGATTGCCCGGGTGAAAACCATCCAGCATGCGTTGCAGCAGGCCGGGGTGACGGCGGAAGATATCGATTATATCAATGCCCATGGCACGTCCACGCCGCTCAACGATCTGAATGAAA
>NZ_JBOFZA010000084.1:0-2589 GCF_051654945.1 Serratia sp. (in: enterobacteria) | reverse complement strand
TACGTCTTCATCAGCGCACGGCAGACCCGCGACGAGGTCCTTCGTTATCCACGTGCCCCCACGATCCTCCAGGAGTACAGGTCCATTATCGTGGCCATATATAGTCCTGATCTGTCACCAGGGCTACCACTTCCTTTTTTACACGCCGGGGTAAATTTTCGGTTCTGGTTCACTAGACACCGCCGTTTTGGCGGTCAGTTGAGTGTCCTGATTACTCCACCACGACTCTGCAACCTTACCCTCTCTATTCTTCATCAGCGCCCCTCTGACTCCTTTCAGCATCCAGCGTGGCCTGCTGCCCCCGAGTCAACACCCAGGGCCCTGACCACCCTTCCGGACTGGGCAGGGGCTTCAGAGCCTCCAGTGATGTCGTTTTCGGATAACGCACGCCAAATCCCTCCACGCGGATGTCATTCTGCAAAAAGCCAGCAGCCATTCCCGCTACGGTCAGTGCTGTTGACGCAGGATGGGGGTACGATACTCCGTAGGCCCGGAAATCAGGCATAGGAGCCGGGCCGGGAGTCTCACGCCCGAAAACGCCGACCTGACGGCACCCTGAACTGAACGTAGCCAGTGTCACTTGTGTGCCACCTCCCTCCCGCTGAGTGTCAATATGCATCACATCCTGACTGTTCGGTGGGGTCTGTGGGTTGGTATCGTACCCGGGACCAACGGTAAGTAAACCGAGACAGCCCCTTCCGGCACCCTGCTGACAGACTGCATACATAATACTAGCGGCCGCCGCCCGGGCTGCTCTCGCATCAAGCTCTGTACCTTCCTGTATCAGGCTAGCCCAAGCTTCACCCACCTTCACGAGATCTTCGGTGGTGGGTGCTTTCTCCCCAAGTTCTATCAAGGCGACATCATCCGCAGCCGCCTGCATTAATTGGGTCGTCAGCGGTAAAAGCGTATGCCCGTCCACCACCACTGTGGCTTTGGCCACCCCCCCCCTGTGAAAATCGGTCAGTAAACACTCTTCCGGTGTCCTGCTGAATAATTGATGGTGACACACATATTCGTTCATCCTGACGCCGGTAGCTGTGTTGAAGTGCTGTATGCCGGTAGTTATATTGAAGCCCGGTGCGTTGTAGCCCGGTGGCATTCGTGAACGGTTGAACGCCCCCAACAATCCTATCAGATCCTTGACGTTAGCGACTTTTTGGGGAGGAAACTGCGCTACTGCCTGCAGCCCGCTCCGGACAAACTCCGCTCCGTACTCACAGGCAAAACCGACAGGCCCCCCATTGTGCTCAGTCCATTCAGCTGGCACGGATGGCTGTCCCAGGGAAGACGCGGTTTTCGGCACCTCCGGCTGACTCAGCTCACCCAGCACGCCATCCCGGGAAAACAGTACCTGTCTGCTGCCCTCATTCTGTTCATACCGCCGCTGCAACGCAGCACGGTTTTCCGGCGCCAAGGCTCCAAACAGCGTTCTCAGCGTTGTAGCGTCTTCTTCTCCCCCTATCAGTTCTGCCGCCATATTCAGCGGACTGTCCACTGTTGCCACAAACGGCAGCGACAGATTGCGCAGCAATTCTGGCGTATTCGCGGCATTCCCGAATGACACCTGCCCGGTCAGGAAAACATCGCCGGTCCCCCGGGTGGTTGTCATTTTGTTCCCGGTCAGGATAATAACCCCCTCAGGACCGCGAGTTTTTGCCAACAGACGGGCCGTGATGTCTGCCGTCAAGCCTTCCAGTTCAGTATGTCCACGCTCAGGTGCCAGTCCAGTCTCCCGCAGTATCTGGGCCAGCGTCATGGCTGTCTGGTTATACGCGACAGGTTCCATTCCCCGCCTCCGCTCACCCCTGTCATAAAACGTACCAATAACACACAGGGCAGCCGCATCCCGCCGGTTATCTGCGGTCTCGCTCAAGCCAAAAAAATCCTTGAAGCGCTCCCAAAGGGACAGTTTCGGGAAAACGTCGCGGAACTGGGTCACGACGGTACGCAGTGGCCCGTAGCCCCCCCCCTGGATACCCTGTTTAAGCCCCGTATGCAGTTGCCGAATAGCCTCATCATTCGGAAGGGAATTCCGGTCCAGCCCCGGTGGCAGTCCTGTTGCCCGGTGGCTCCCGGCAGGGACAATGGTACTCGTCATACAGTCACCCCGTTTCATCAGTCGTCAGACTGCGTGTTTATTATGGATGTGTGGATCACACCCCGCTTCGTTCAGTCCACGAGCGGACACTATGATAGCCCGTCCCCGGATAGGGGCAGTGTATCCGGCCAGCCGGAGGGAGATATCAGAATGTGTTCACGGAGGCCGGAAACGTGCATGACGTTCAGCCGGCCGGACCTGAATGCCGCGAAGTGGCATGGCGGGGCGTTGGTGCATGGAGGGCTACATTCGTTATGTCCTCAGTGTCCTGCCGGAGTGGCTCGCAGCCAACGTGGCCGAACCTCTGCCCTGGAACGTGGTTTCTCAGCGTTGACATCCTCCCCCGCCCAAAGGCGGAGGATCCCTACTACGCTCAGACTAACGCCTGAATCATTTCGGTGGGTTCCTGCTTCATCGAGTGGCCTGACTGCGCCATTTCTCCACAGGCTAACGCGGCGTGCCCCGCCGCTAAAATATTTCGTGCGCCG
>NZ_JBOFZA010000083.1:0-1325 GCF_051654945.1 Serratia sp. (in: enterobacteria) | reverse complement strand
ATGTATTGAGGCGGTTGCCAGCGTGGCCGAATCGTCGGCTGGATGAGCTGTTGCCGTACGCCAGCAATCACTTCAGTTAACTTACGGAAAACCCCAACCTCACGCCACGACACAAGGTGCCATCACCGGGCGTTTACCTCGTTACGACAAAACGGCGAGAAATTATCTGGCAATGGTGAAGTTGGGTTGTATACGGCTCTTCTATCAGCGCTTATGTAATTAAGGGACACAGCCTAGCTCAGACCTGATCTGACAGTTACCGGTTATTTATACAGGTGTCTGTCAGATTAAATCTGGTTCAGATTCTTTTCTGCCCAGATCCGTTTTCCATCAAGTAGCGTGACCATTGGCGTACGCCCGCAGCACATTTTCCCCTGATGGGTTCGCTCATTATTGTAATGCCACAACCAGTTGTCCAGATCCATTTGCAGGCTTTCCAGCTCTGCATATAACTTCTTGCGGAACGTAACCTGATAAAATTCCTGCAAAATAGTCTTATGGAAGCGCTCGCAGATGCCGTTCGTCTGCGGAGACATCGCCTTCGTTTTTGTATGGTCTATATCGTTGATGGCCAGATACAGCTGGTAATCATGCTGCTCCACTTTTCCGCAGTACTCCGTACCTCTGTCGGTCAGTATCCTCAGCATCGGCAGCCCCTGAGCCTCATAGAACGGCAGTACCCGATCATTAAGCAGGTCGGCTGCAGTGATCGGTGTTTTAGTCGTATACAGCTTGCAGTGTGCCACTTTCGAGTACGTATCCACGAACGTCTGCTGGTAGATACGGCCCACACCTTTCAGATTACCAACATAGAAGGTGTCCTGCGACCCCAGATAACCCGGGTGAGCCGTCTCGATTTCTCCGCAAGCTTCATCGTCGTGCGCTTTCTTTTCCAGTGCCACTATTTGAGCATCGGTAAGCACGATGCCTTCTCTGGCGACTTTTTCCTCAAGTGCCTTCAGGCGTTTACGGAAGTTCTCCAGGTCGTGCCGTTGCCAGATGGAACGCACGCCGCTGCCGGAGATAAAGATGCCTTTTTTACTCAGCTCATTGCTGGTCCGGTGCTGACCATGGGCCGGGAACTCAACGGCGTACTCAACAACCGCCTGTTCAGTGGCTTCATCGGCTCGATTCTTCAGGTTGGGCACTCGACGGTTCTGATTAACCAGAGCGTCAATGCCACCTTCTTCAGCCAGCTCCTGATAGCGATAGAACGTATCTCGCGACACACCCATGATTTTACAGGCTTTTGATACGTTACCGAGTTCTTCTGCCAGATTCAGCAGGCCGGCTTTATGTTTGATGATGGGATTGTTAGTATGAAG
>NZ_JBOFZA010000082.1:0-2117 GCF_051654945.1 Serratia sp. (in: enterobacteria) | reverse complement strand
TTATCCGTCCAACTGACGTACAGTTGCCCACCTTCGATAAAGGTCGCATCCACTTCCACCTGATTACCGTAGGTCAACTGGTTGATCTGCATCTGCTGACCCACCTTGTTACCCTGCGCGTCAAAGTACTGTGCATAGATACCATAGGTACCCGTGCCCGGTGCGCCATCCGTACCGGAGATAAACACCGCAACAAAACTGCCGTCCGAACGGCTCACCACCTGCGCCAACTGCTGATCGCCCGCCGTCGCCGTGTTAATGATGAACTCATTCGATACCGCCACGCCCTCGCCGTTGTAGATACGACCCCACACGCTGTAACCACGCTGATCCGGCCCGCTGTTATCGCTGGAATCCCAGGTGACGATAAAGTTGCCGTTACCCAGCGCACTGATGCTTGGGGAAGCCTGGTTGCTGCTTAACGTCTGGTTGGCAACAAAGGAGACCCCTGACAAATGCGTCGATGGATCATACAGTTGCACCGTCGTATCGTACCCCGTTCCTTTCGTGGTGTAGGTTAGCGCCACCATCCCGTTGGCCAGCGTGGTCACCGACGGCAGCGGGTGATAGTCTGCCGGGTTAATCACGGGGATACCCACCACGGTGAGCGTGGTCGAGGCCAGGATCATCTGATCGGTGACCGGCGCGCCATCGGCACCATACTGCCGGCCATATACCTGCCACTTGTCACTGACCGCCGCCTGCCATACCACCATGTAGCCACCATCGGCCAGCGTGGTGATCACCGGCTCGGACTGATACGTGGCCGCAGTACCGGAGTTAACGTTAAACTCCGCTCCGGCGGTCGTCACACCGCTGACCTGATTACTGCCGTCATAGGTGTAGGTAAACTTCTGGCCTTTAATGTAATTGCCGGAAACCCACACCACTTCAAAGTCACCGTTTGGCAAGACCGCCACGGAAGGTGACACCTGATCGCCGGACGTTGTGGCATTGACCGTAAACTCATTGCCCACCGGCTGCCCTTTCGCATCCAGCATCTGCCCCTTGATACAGGAGCCTGAGCCATCGCCGGTGGTGGATGTCCATACCACAATGGAGCCTCCGCCTGGCAGCGCTACAACCGAGGAGTCGGTCTGATCGCCTGCGGTGGTGGCATTGACGGTGAATTCAGAGTAATAGGCCGCATCCACGTCTATCACAATGCCTTCCACCCCCATCCCGTTGCCGTCCACACTATCGGACTGCCAGGTGATATAGACATTCCCGTCGGCCGTCAGGGCTGCATCCAGAATGTGGGTCACATCCGTCGAATCCCCGCCAAAGCCCTGGTTGCCATTGGTGGCGGTGTTAACGATAAACTCGCGTCCCACCTTATGGTCACCGGCGTCATAACGTTGGGCATAGATAGCCGAGCCATTACCGTCGCCCCCTGCGGAACCCCAGACAATCAGATAGCCACCGTCTTCCAGCGCCACCCCTACCGGCTTGTACTGCTTGTCATTGGTGTAAGTATTGACGATGAAGTCGCCGGTGCCCTGCACTGCAACCGCTCCAGTCACCGGATCGACGCTGTAATGTACCGCGCGTATATCCGAGCCGTTGGCCCCGGCATCATCGGTATCCCAGTACACGACAATGCTGCCGTCCTTCAGGGTGAGCACATCCGGGTAGTTCTGCCTGGAATCCATGGTGGTGTTGACCTGGAAAGCGTTACCCAGCGGTTTACCATCCGCACCGAAGATCTGCCCGACCACACCGGTCAGACTGGTGTCAGAGGGGCCCTTCGTGGCGTTCCATACCGTGATGTACATCCCGCTATGTGCCGCGTCGGTGAAGGCTGCCATTTCAGGTCCGCCCGCATCGCCCATGGCATTCCCACTGCCCGCAACAATCGTGACTTCGCCGGTTACCGGCTTGTTGTCGCCGTCAAAGGTACGCTGCACGAGGTTTTTCGACTGATCGGCCCAGGTAATGATGTATCCACCATCAGCCGTGGCCATGGCACTGGCGTTAATCTGCCCACCGGTAACGTTGGTATTCACCAGGAATTCGTCCGTCACCGCCTGGCCGTCTGAACCGTAGCGACGGGCGATGATACCGTCAGCATTGTTATCCAGCCCGCCCTGATAGGACTCATACACCACCAGGAAGCC
>NZ_JBOFZA010000081.1:0-645499 GCF_051654945.1 Serratia sp. (in: enterobacteria) | reverse complement strand
GCTGGTGTTAAAGGCTAACCGAGAACAATAAGGTAAACAGACATGGCCGGTATTCAATTAAACAGTGTGAAAAAGGTCTATCCCAACGGTTTCCGGGCGTTACATGGCGTGGATCTGGATATCAAAGACGGTGAGTTTATGGTGTTTGTCGGCCCTTCCGGCTGCGCCAAATCCACGCTGCTGCGCATGATTGCCGGGCTGGAAAGCGTCAGCGAAGGCCAGATCATGATCCACGATCGCTGCGTTAACGACACCATGCCCAAAGATCGTGGTATCGCGATGGTGTTTCAGAACTATGCGCTCTATCCGCATATGACCGTCTACAAGAACATGGCCTTTGGGCTGATTGGCAAGGAGAGCAAGGCGGAGATTGACCGACGGGTGCAGGATGCGGCCGAGAAGCTGGAAATCACCAACCTGCTGCACCGCAAGCCCGGCCAACTCTCTGGTGGCCAGTGCCAGCGCGTGGCGGTTGGGCGTGCCATCGTACGTAAACCCAAGGTGTTTCTGTTCGACGAACCGCTCTCCAACCTGGATGCCAAGCTGCGCGTTTCCATGCGTGTGCAGCTCATCGAACTGCACAACCGGCTGAAACAGGAAGGCGCTGCCGCCACCATGGTGTATGTGACGCACGATCAGGTCGAAGCGATGACCATGGGCGACCGTATCTGCGTAATGAACCGGGGCACCATCATGCAGGTGGACAAGCCAATCAACCTGTATCACTACCCTGCCAACCGTTTTGTCGCCGAGTTTATCGGCAGCCCATCGATGAATCTGCACGATCTGGATCTGCTACGCAGTGCTCAGGGCACGCAACTGCGTATCGACGATGATTATCTGCTAACCCTGCCGCCTGCGCTGGAAAAGCAGTTGGCAGACTATCCGCATCAACGCGTTTGCCTGGGGATACGCCCCGAAGCCCTGCGCCTGTGCGCTGCCGGCACCAGTAACTGCTTCCCTGCACGGATTGTCACCATCGAACGCATGGGTAACGAAGAGTTGCTGCATTGCGAACTGGCCGGATTGCGCTTCGTGCTGCGTATTGCCTCCCAACCCGAC
This sequence comes from Serratia sp. (in: enterobacteria), assembly GCF_051654945.1. Classification (GTDB taxonomy): domain Bacteria; phylum Pseudomonadota; class Gammaproteobacteria; order Enterobacterales; family Enterobacteriaceae; genus Chania. The sequence goes on along the minus strand of NZ_JBOFZA010000081.1, from coordinate 644,437 downwards.
TGGGAACCCAGCCTCGGCGAACAGATCCATCTGACGTTTGATTTGACCCGCGCCCACCTGTTCGATCAGGCCAGCGGAGACAACCTGAATAATAACGCTACCCATTCATTGGGATAATACGGAGCAATTTGCAATGTCTAATGACTATAACGGTCGTCCGGTACGCGTCTTGGTGATTGGTGCCGGTGCGCGCGGAGAGATTTACTCACGCTATGCGCTGGCTCACCCGGATCTGATGCAGGTGGTGGCAGTTGCTGAACCGCGCGATACCTATCGCCAGCAGTTTGTGGATCAACACGGCATTACTCCCGAAAACGTGTTTACCGACTGGCAGCAGGCGGTAGCGGCGGGCAAATTGGCCGATGCGGTGATGATTTGTACCCAGGACACCTTGCATCTGGCACCGGCTCTGGCCTTCGCCAAACAGGGTTACCACATGCTGTTGGAAAAGCCGCTGTCACCGGATGAAAGTGAGTGCCGCACCATCGTGGAAGAAGTCGAGCGTCAGGGGATCATATTCTCCGTGGGCCACGTGCTGCGCTATACCCGCTATACCCAGAAACTCAAGCAGTTGCTGCGCGATAAGGCGATCGGCGACATCGTCAGCCTGCAACATCTGGAGCCGGTGGGCTATTGGCATCAGGCCCACTCCTTCGTGCGCGGCAACTGGCGCAACGACCAGCAGGCAGCCTTTATGCTGTTACAGAAATCCTGTCACGATATCGACTGGATCCGCTACGTGATGGATACCCCTTGCGAACAGGTCAGCTCGTTTGGTGGCTTACGCCACTTCCGCCAAGAGAATCAGCCTCAGGGCGCTGCGGATAACTGCCTGGATTGCGGCGTGGAGGCCGAATGCCCCTATTCCGCCAAACGCATTTACCTTGGCGACAATCACAAGGCGACGCCGGGCTTCCTGCGGGTACTGACGCCAGAAGTCGATCAGGAGCATCTGATCGCCGCACTGCGTAACGGCCCTTATGGCCGCTGTGTCTACCGCTGTGATAACAACGTGGTGGACCATCAGGTAGTGAATATGCAGTTCAGCGGTGGCCGCACCGCCGCCTTTACCATGACCGCCTTCACCAGGATGGAAGATCGCAAGACGCGCATTTTTGGCAGCCAGGGGTGCCTGGAAGGCGATGGCCGCTACATCCGTATTACCTCCTTCCTCGACGACCGGGAAACGCAGTATGACGTGGATGAGGCCGAGGATTTGCACACCATGTCTGGCCACGGCGGTGGCGACTATTATCTGATGCAGCACTTTATTGCCGCCGTGCGCGCCAACGATCCGGCGCAGGTGCTGTCTGGTCCGCAGGAGACCCTGCAAAGCCACCTGATGGTGTTTGCCGCCGAACGCGCGCGCCGGGAAAACGCGATCATCACCTTGGGCAAGGAGTAGAGCCGTGGCAACTCATGCTATGCGTTATGGCTTCGACATTGGCGGCACCAAAATCGAAATGGCCGCCTACGATGCCCAGTTGAATCAGGTGTTCTGCCAGCGCGTCAGTACGCCTACCGGCGACTACCGCGAGTTTCTCTCCTGCATCGCACAACTGGTCAGCCAGGCCGATCGCAACCTGCACACCCAAGGCACTATCGGCATTGGAATGCCCGGGATCATCGATCCACGCAGCCGCAGGCAGTTGGCGGTCAACGTCCCCTGCCTGACCGGCCACTGCCTGGCGGACGACCTGACCCAGGAACTGTCACGGCCCGTGGAGATTGAAAACGATTGCCGCTGCTTTGCCCTTTCGGAGGCCAGCACGCCTCAGACCGAGCAACTGGAAGTGGTGTTCGGTGCCATCATCGGCACCGGAGCTGGCGGTGGTCTGGTGATGAACAAACGGCTACACAAGGGCCGTAATGGGCTGGCTGGCGAATGGGGTCATACGCCGATCTCCGCCCAGTTGGCACAGCGTTACGATCTGCCGCTGTTTGTCTGCAACTGCGGTCTGACCGGCTGCTTTGAGCGTTACGTCTCCGGCAGCGGTCTGTTGGCCCTTAGCCAACACTTTGGCCACCGCGCGGCCAACGTCCCGGCACTGATCGCCAGCTACCGTCAAGGCGATCCGTTAGCGCAGCACCTGATGCTGATCTATATCGATATCCTGGCCAGCGCGTTGGCCAGCCTGCAACTCCTGCTGGATGTAGATGCCTTCGTGCTGGGCGGCGGTCTTTCCAACGTGAGCGAACTCTATGCCCAACTGCCCGCCGCTATGAGCCGCTGGCTATTACCGGGGACTGAACCGGCGATGGTTTATCCCCCGGTGTATGGCGACAGCAGCGGAGTACGCGGTGCGGCACTGTTGCGCCAAAGCTGGCAATAAAATAATTAAGGAAAGCTCACCCGCTTTAATGATCGTGGGTGGCTTTCATCCACGGCGGAATTAACCGACAGGTTAAACGTGAAATTAGTCGGGTAAATAAGGCATTACCGGTTTTCGGTTTAATTTCATGGTGCTTTCAGTTGATGCCCAACCGAAAGGCAATAATGAAATAACCAGTTGAAATATAAGATTATATTTAAATTTTTCGATTGCGTTGCGCGGTTTCGTTTGCTGTAATTTGCAACGAAAGACTGAAAATACGCCCGTAAGACTTGCTGAGGCCACTATGCCTCGGCCGGGGTTTGCTACGGGTAAATCAGGAGTCACGTATTAATGATCAATACCGTAAAACGGCGGGAATTAATTATCGACCAGCTATGTCGCGAAGGCACGGTGCGCGTGGAACAGTTGAGCAGCCAGTTTGCCGTCTCTACCGTCACCATTCGCAGCGATCTGCGCCACCTGGAGAAAAGTGGCTGTGCGGTGCGTGCCTACGGCGGTGCGATGCTCAACAAGCAGTTCGCCTTCGATCGCCCGCTACAGGACAAGGGGCGCATCAACCGCGATGTGAAATTCGCCATTGCCTGTGCCGCAGCCGAGTTGGTGAATGACGGTGATGCGATCATTCTCGATTCCGGTTCCACCACTAGCCAGATGGCCACGCAGTTGGCAGGCAAGAAAGACCTGGTGGTGATGACCAACGCCTTGAATATTGCCTTCGAATTGGCCAGCAATGAGCAGGTGGATCTGATGGTGGTCGGCGGCAGCGTACGCCGCAAATCCTGGTCGCTGTATGGCCCCGCTGCCGAGCAACATATTCGCCAATATCGCTTTGATAAGTTCTTCCTCGGCGTTGACGGTTTTGATTTGGTGGGCGGGATCACTACGCCAGATCCCGGTGAGGCACAGCTCAACCGCGCCATGTGCGAAGTGGCGCGCGAAGTGATTGCGGTAGTTGACGCCAGCAAGTTCGGCCGCAGCAGTTTCTGCATGATCCGCGAGATAGGCCAGATCCAGCGGCTGGTTACCGACAGCCGCATACCGACCAATTACCTGCATGCGCTGCAAAATCTGGGGGTCGAGGTGATTATCGCCGACCAGTGAGCTCCCCCACACCGCATCAGCATGTATTTATTGAGTATTAACCACGGTATTTTTAAGGAGTTACCATCATGACAGGTTATTTTTCTTACGATGCGGACTGGCTGGAGCAACATCATGCGCTGCATACCGCCCGTGAGATTTGGCAGCAGCCGGACCTTTGGGCCGCCCTGCACCAGCAGTTGGTCGCCCAGCAGGAGCAATGCTCCGCATTCCTGACGCCCCTGCTGCAAAACCCCCGCTTACAGATCGTGCTATGCGGTGCAGGCAGTTCAGCCTTTGCCGGCCGGGCCTTGGCCCCTTGGCTGCGGGAAAAAACCGGCCGTGACGTTGCGGCCTATGGCACGACGGATATCGTCGCCAACCCGCTGCAATTTCTCGACCCATCGCGCCCAACGCTGATGGTATCTTTCGCCCGTTCCGGCAACAGCCCGGAAAGCGTCGCTTCGGTGGCTCTGGCCGATCAGTTGCTGCCCCACTGCTATCACCTGATGCTGGTGTGTAACCCGGATAGCCAGTTGGCCAACTATGCGCATGGCCGTGAAAACGTCTGCGCCCTGGTGATGCCACAAGGTTCAAACGACCAGAGCTTTGCCATGACTTCCAGCTTCAGCTGCATGATGCTGAGCACCGCGCTGCTATTGGGTCCCTATTCGCTAGACGATGCCCGCCAACCGCTGGCGCAGATGATCGAATGCTGTAAAGCACTGCGTGAAACGCAGCAATCTCAGGTGAAAACCCTGGCCAGCAGCGGCTTTAACCGCTACATCGTACTCGGCAGTAGCTGCTTCACCGGCCTGGCGGAAGAAGCTTCGCTGAAAATGCTGGAACTGACTGCCGGACAGATCGTCACCCGCTACGACTCGCCGCTGGGCCTGCGCCACGGTCCAAAATTTATGGTCGATCCGCAGACGTTGGTGCTGTTGATGCCATCAAGTAATCGCTACACCCACCGTTATGAGCAGGATTTGTGGGATGAATTGCAGCGTGACGGATTGGCCAGACAGATCGTCGCGCCTGGCAACTCGGCAGCCGATCGGCCGGAACCCACCGATGATATCTGGCTGCTGTTCCCCTATTTGCTGTTCGCACAGATGCTGGCATTTGAAACTTCGCTGGCGCGCGGCCTGACGCCGGATAACCCTTGCCCAACCGGTGAAGTCAACCGCGTGGTAAAAGGCGTCACTATTTACCCATACTCTGCTGCCGTGCTGTAAGGAGGCGCCATGTACCTGATATCCAACCGTGAAATGCTGCTGAAAGCGCAAAGACAGGGCTATGCCGTGCCCGCGTTCAACGTACACAATCTTGAAACGGTGCAGGTGATAGCGGAAACCGCCGCCGAACTGCAATCCCCGGTGATTATGGCCGGTACGCCGGGTACCTTCAGCTATGCAGGAACCGATTATCTGGTGGGGATTTGCCGCTCGGCGGCCAAACGCCATGACCTGCCGCTGGCGTTGCATCTGGATCATCACGAAGAACTCGAGGATATCGCCACCAAGGTCAGATCCGGGATCCGCTCGGTGATGATCGATGGTTCACACCTGCCTTTTGAGCAGAATATCGCGCTGGTTGCGCAGGCCGTCGCACTGTGTCATCGCTATGGGGCCAGTGTTGAGGCGGAACTGGGGCGTCTGGGTGGCCAGGAAGACGATCTGATTGTCGATGCCGCAGACGGCTTTTATACCGACCCCAACGCCGCCCGCGAGTTTGTTGCGGCCACCGGGATCGATTCCCTGGCCGTCGCCATCGGTTCAGCCCATGGGCTATACCACGGGGAACCCAAGCTGGATTTTGACCGTCTGGCACTGATCCGTGAACAGTTGGAGATCCCGCTGGTACTGCATGGCGCCTCCGGTATTCCGGAAGCGATGGTCAAGCGCGCCATTTCGCTCGGGGTATGTAAGGTGAACGTGGCGACTGAGCTCAAAATCGCGTTTGCCGATGCGGTTAAGAGTTACTTCTCCCAACATCCGGAAGCCAACGATCCGCGTAAGTACATCGTCCCCGGCAAGTTGGCGATGAAAGAGGTGGTGGCAGAAAAAATCCGTATCTGTGGCAGCGCCGGCATGCTGTAACTCTGAAGAGTAAAGTGATGGCCGCAGTACCCAGATAAAAATGCGGCCATTACTTTTTTTTCGATATTTAAAGTAACCAGCGTTATTATAAGCAGCATAAAAAATGTTATTATTCTCACATTGCTGACTTTTATTCCTCATTCCACCGTTAAACCCCCTGCACTATGATCTAAATCATAGTTTTACCTGCTGCCCATCCCTACTATTAAATTCAATTAACGAACGATGTCGTTAATATTTTTTATTCAACTTATTATAGTAACGTTGGAAATTAAACCGCCCGGTAATACCCGTTAATTTGATCGGGAAATAGCAATTTTTTGTTAATGGGTGGTTTTACTTTATGCTAATAGGAATAGCTTATGAAATATATTATTGCCACTTTGGCCATGTTAACCGCTGCACCCTTCTTACTGCATGCAAAACATAATGTTAGCAACAGCGCCATGACGGGAAGTATCCAGTTTTCCGGCAAAATCAGTGCCCCCACCTGTGAGATTGCGCGCAGTGGCGGTCAATATATATCCAACTGCTATCGTGAAACAGCGGCCAAAACGAATGAATTTATCCAAATGCCCTTGGACAATATGGGCTCAGAATTAATGTCACCACCCGTAAGTGAAATGGTAGCCAATCAACCTTCTCTGCAACGAATTACGCTATCTTATAACTAATCTTAAGTACGGAATTTATTATCATACAATTGATCCATTAAAATTATTTTTGTTATTTTAAAAACATTTTTAGCGATGTGCCTCTCGGGGGTTACCTATAATGGGTAACCCTCTTTTTTTGCTATTGACCCGCTCCATCAGCATGTCCGAAATCCGCCATCACCTCTGGCTTTTTCATGTAATAATCGCAGCATCAAACGCAAGGAGTGAACAACATGCAGACCTTTTTTATTGATCGTATGCCGACGCCGGTCGGTGAACTGGTGTTGATCGGGGATGAGCAAGGACGGATGCGCGCACTGGATTGGACCGATCACGAGGCTCGCCTGATCAAGCTGCTCAACAGCCATTATCGTGCGGCCCCCTATACGTTGCAGGAACAAGCCAACCCAGGCGGCCTGACGGATATTATGCAGCGCTATTTTGCCGGCGAGCTGGCAGCAATTGACGACGTACCGGTAATGACCGCGGGGACCGAGTTTCAGCGCACTGTCTGGCAGCAGCTGCGGAAAATTCCTTGTGGGGAGATCATCACCTATGGGGAACTGGCCAAACATATTGGCCGCCCAACGGCCTCACGCGCCGTCGGCATGGCAAACGGCACCAACCCAATCAGCATCGTGGTGCCCTGCCACCGGGTGATCGGCTCACAAGGCGCTTTGACGGGTTATGCCGGAGGGGTGCAGCGCAAACAATGGCTGCTGAAACACGAAGGTTTCCTGCCCCAGGATCTGATTTAATCGGCCAGCAGCGCCAACGCGCTTTCCTCGTCCGTCACCAGGCCGTTGATCCAGCGGCCTAGCAACGCAGCACGAATGGCCTGATGTTTGTCCGCTCCACCGGCCAGGGCAATCACCGGTTTTTCCGGCTGCTGGCTCAGATTGACGCTGGTCAGCCGCCGATCGAGTTCGCTGGCCACCCGTTGGCCCTGCGGATCGATAAAATGCCCCAGCATTTCAGCTACCGCATTAGCCGCGGCAAGGCGATCGACATCCTCTGCGGTGATAAAACCGTCCTTATGCAGCGGGCAGTGATATGCGATGGTGCCAATGCCGATAAAAGTCACATCTGCCTGGCTGGCCTTCTCGTTTACCGTACGGTAAATGCGGTGGTTGCACCACAGGGCGCGGTCCTGTTCGCTATCGGCAAACAGCGGCGCGGGCAGGATAAAGTAGCGGCCCTGAGTTTTCTCCGCCATCCACAACGGGACGTCATAGCGGGTACAGGAGCCGTCGGCCGCGATCGCCCCGATCAGCGAAACGCAGCTATGTTGCGGCCGCTCCAATTCCGGCAACTCATCGATTGCCGCCTTCAGACTGCGCCCAGAGCCAACCCCGATGTTCAAGGGCTGCTCGCTACGTAAAAATTGCGCCATCACTTCGGCCCCAGCCACCGCCACCGCACGGTTGATCCCGGCACTGTCCATTCCCTGGCTAGGTACGACCTGGCACTGTGCCAAGCCATAGCGTTCGCACAGACGGGCCGATAACTCCATGCAGCGCCCTACCGGGTGGGAAATATTAACGCTGATCAGGCCGCTGTCGATCGCCAATGCGACCAGCCGCTGTGCGACCTGGCGCGATACGCCCAACGCCTCGGCAATCTCGTTCTGGGTCTGCCCGGCCACGTAATACATCCAGGCCGCGCGCGCCGCCTGATCCAGTTTCTTATCGTGTTTGACCATGTCGTTTCATCCGTTCCCCGTGATAGCCCCATTTTACTGGCATTCATACGGCTCAGTGAGGTCAGTTTACGCTTTTGTGAGCTAAAGCCCATTTAAAGGGCAAAAGTTTAATTAACCTAGCGCCAACAAAGAGCAAATGCCCCAATAATGGGCCGATGCCCTAAATTAACCTTAGCGGAGAACGTTATGAGCAAACCAGTGAACTCTTCCCAGGCCATTTGGCTACATATCGGTGCCGGATCTTTCCATCGTGCTCATCAGGCCTGGTATCTCCATCGGCTGATTGCCGCTGGCGATAGCCGCTGGTCGATTGCCCTCGCCAATATCCGTGATGACGCTACGCCGTTGCTGAATACGCTGGCCGAACAGAACGGCCAATACGTGCTGGAGACCGTCACCCCACAAGGCGTGCGTCAGTATGAAACCATTACCTCCATCAGCAAGGTCATTCCCTGGGATAACGAGCTGGCAGCCTTGACTGCGCAGGGGGCCAAACCAGAGACCCGCGTCATTTCCTTCACCGTTACCGAGGGTGGTTATTATCTGGATAACCAGTTCAATCTGGATCGCACCAATGCCGATATTCAGGCCGATCTGCTGGGCGCCTGCCGCACCATTTACGGCACCATGGCGCAACTGCTGGCACGCAGACAGCAGCTTAATGGTGACCCTGTCACGTTACTCAACTGTGACAACCTGCGTCATAACGGTGAACGCTTCCGCCACGGCCTGATGCAGTTCCTGCAACTGCGTAAAGAACAGGAACTGATCGCCTGGATCGATAGCCACACCCGCTGCCCTAACACCATGGTTGACCGCATCACGCCACGGCCAGCGCCAGAAGTTGCCGAGCGGGTCGCCGAGGCTACCGGGTTCCAGGATCGTGCTCCGGTGATGGGAGAAGCGTTTATCCAATGGGTGATCGAAGATGACTTTATCAACGGGCGCCCAGCCCTGGAGAACGTCGGCGTTGAGATGGTCGATTCGGTGCTGCCCTATGAAGAAGCCAAGATCCGCATCCTCAACGCCAGCCATAGCTGCATTGCCTGGGCCGGTACGCTGATTGGTCAAAGCTATATTCATGAAAGCACCGGCACCCCGGCTATCCACCAGTTGGCTTACGACTATGTTACCCAGGACGTGATCCCTTCCCTGACGCCTAGCCCGCTCGATTTGGCCGCTTACCGTGACGTGGTTCTGGAGCGGTTCAGCAATCCCTATATCCGCGATACCAACCAGCGCGTCGCCGCAGACGGTTTTTCCAAAATCCCAGGCTTTATCACCCCAACGCTGCAAGAGTGCTATCAGCGCGGTGAAGTACCGCAAGCCACGGCTATGCTGCCTGCCCTGTTCTTCGTCTTTATGCAGCGCTGGCACCAAGGCCAACTGCCGTATGAATACCAGGACGGCATTCTGGACGCAGCGGCCGTTCACCAGATGTTCTCAGCGGCCGATCCGGTGGCGGTGTTTGCCTCAGATGAAAAATTGTTCAGCACTTTGGCCCACAGCAGTGCCTTTAGCCAACTGCTGCGCCAATCCATCGAGCGTGTTAACCACTGGCTGGCGCAGTAACGGGAGCAGACCATGTATCTAGGACTCGATTTAGGCACCTCAGAAATCAAAGCCGTGGTGATAGATGACAATGGCACCCTGATCGCCAGCGCCGGTGAACCGCTGGAGGTACAGCGCCCGCATCCTCACTGGGCAGAGCAGGATCCGGCCGATTGGTGGCGGGCCACGCAGGCGGTAGTGAGCCGTTTACGCGCCAAAATTCCGCAACAGTGGCCGCATATTCGTTCGCTGGGGCTTTCCGGCCAGATGCACGGCGCGGTGCTGCTCAACCGTGATAATCAAGTGTTGCGCCCGGCCATTTTATGGAACGATACCCGCAGTGCCGAGCAGTGCAAACAGTTGACGCAGAACGCACCGGAGCTGCATGAAATTGCTGGTAATCTGGCGATGCCCGGGTTTACCGCGCCCAAGCTGCTGTGGGTGGCTAAACATGAACCAGAGATTTTCGCCAATATCGCCACCGTGTTACTGCCCAAGGACTTCCTGCGCTGGATGATGAGTGGCGACAAGGTGTCCGATATGTCTGACGCGGCGGGCACGCTGTGGCTCGACGTGGGCAAGCGAGATTGGTCAGATTCCTTGCTGGCCGCCTGTGGCCTCAACCGCGACCAGATGCCGCGCCTGGTTGAGGGCAGCGAAGTCTCCGGCCAACTGAAAGGCGATATCGCCCGCGCCTGGGGCCTGAATGACAACATCATTATCGCCGGAGGCGGCGGTGATAACGCAGCCAGTGCGGTGGGCATTGGTGCGGTTAATCCAGGTGATGCCTTTATCTCGCTGGGGACGTCCGGCGTGCTGTTCGCCGTCAACGATCGCTTCCGCCCCAATCCGCAATCTGCCGTCCATGCGTTTTGCCATGCCTTGCCCGAGCGCTGGCATCAGATGAGCGTCATGCTTACCGCCGCAAGTGCCCTACGCTGGTTCTGCCAGTTGGTGGGCAGCAATGAACCGACGCTATTGGCCGAAATTGCCCAGATGAACCTGGCGGAACAACGCCTGGCGCCGATCTTTCTGCCCTACCTGTCCGGTGAACGGACGCCGCACAACGATCCGCTGGCGACTGGTGCATTCCACGGTCTGACCCACAGCCATCAGCGTGCGGCAATGGGTTATGCCGTGCTGGAAGGAGTGGCCTTCGGCATGGCCGACGGTCTGGACGTGCTTTCGCAAGCAGGAACCCGGCTGACGCAATGCTCGCTGATCGGCGGCGGTGCTCGCAGCGAGCATTGGGCACAGCTGATGGCCGACGTACTTGACCTGCCAGTGGTCACCCATCTGGGAGGCGAAGCTGGCGGCGCGTTGGGCGCAGCACGTCTGGGATGGCTGGCTGTAGGCGGAACGGTGGAACAGATTTGCCACAAACCCGCCATCGATCGGCGCTTCCTGCCGGACGGCGAGCGCCAGCCTCAGCTTGCGCAGCGTCTGGCCACCTACCGTCAACTTTATCAACAACAATTGGCCCTGCGCCGGGCTTGATCCCGGCGCGGTAAAAAATAATAAGACTGTACCCTTACATCTATCCTGGAGTTTGCTATGCCACAAACACATAAACACTGGTTCGGCCTGCCGATGAACCTGTTCTGGGGCTACATCGCTATCGCCATTTTCATGAGCGGCGATGGCTTTGAAATGGCTTTTCTCTCTAAACACATCACCGATATGGGCTTCACGCCAGCACAGTCGGCGCTGGTGTTTACCGTATACGGACTGGCGGCGGCGCTGGCGGCCTGGAGCTCCGGCGTGGTGGCCGAAATCATCACACCACAAAAGGCGATGCGCATCGGCTTTATCCTGTGGTTGGTGATGCACGTGCTGTTTATGCTGTTTGGCCTGGGAATGCGTAACTACCCGCTGATGTTGCTGTTCTATGGCATCCGTGGTTTGGCTTACCCGCTGTTTATCTATTCGTTTGTGATGTTGGTGGTACAGAACGTCCCGAAACAGCAGCTCTCTTCCGCGATGGGCTGGTTCTGGGCGATGTACTCGATTGGCATCGGCTGCGTCGGTAGCTATCTGCCCAGCTTCACCATTCCGTTGATGGGCGAAACCGGCACCTTATGGTTCGCCATTGCCTGGGTGGCGGCCGGTGGCTTGATGGCGATGTTCCTGCTGCGCAACGTGGGTCAGGCCAGCGCCAAGGCCGACCTGTCGCCGCAGGAGAAACTCAAGGAGCTTTCCCGCGCGGTGACGATCCTGTTTACCAACCGCAATATTTTCCTCTCCTGCCTGATACGCATCATCAACACGCTGTCGCTGTTTGGCTTTGCGGTGATCATGCCGATGCTGTACGTCGGCCGGCTGGGCTTTAGCATGTCCGAATGGTTGCAGATTTGGGCGGTGTTCTTCTTTGTCACCATTTTCACCAACATCATGTGGGGCATTCTGGGGGAGAAAATCGGTTGGCTGCGTCAGGTACGCTGGTTTGGCTGCGTCGGCTGTGCCATCTCCAGCCTGGCGTTTTACTACCTGCCGGTGCACTTTGGCCACAACTTCTGGATCGCCCTGGTGCCAGCGATAATGCTCGGGATCACCGTTGCGGCGTTTGTGCCGATGACTGCGGTGTTCCCGGTGCTGGAACCAAACCACAAGGGTGCAGCCATCTCGATCTATAACCTTTCCGCAGGCCTGAGCAACTTTGCTGCCCCGGCCATCGCCTCGATAGTGCTGCCGTTCTTTGATATCGTCGGCGTAGTGTGGGTGTATACCGGTTTATATCTGGTAGCGGCGGTATTGACGCTGATCGTTAAAGTCGATCAGCCAGGGCATAACAACGTCCCAAGCTATGCCCCGGCCAACGACGCCTTGGCAAAAAATACGGCCTAATCTGAATGTGGGGGCGCTGCACGCCGCTCAGCGGGCGCAGCATGCAGCGCTCTACATTTACCCATGGCTGCCTGGCCCATTCACCGTACAAATTTGTGTTGAAAAATTTACTCGTTAACTAGCGTGACCATCACTGATGAAGGTCATCCGCCCGCCATTTCCCCGATTAAAATTAAGATTAGTCGCGAAACCACGATGATATTGTGGGGTTTATTCGTTTTTTATATGGTTTCAATCAACATCGGCTTGGCTTTTCCGAAGTCGATAAACCACTAAACATCAGTATGCTACAGATTGATGAGCAACCCCGCTGTTTAAAATGCACACAAAATGCCCCTTATCTTGTTCCTGCTGTACTTATCACCTGCCAGAAAAGATGTTAAAATTGACTCATATCAATTATTGCGTGAGCTTAATCTATGATCCCGGAAAAACGCGTGATTCGTCGTATCCAGTCTGGTGGTTGTGCGATCCATTGCCAAGACTGCAGCATCAGCCAATTGTGTATTCCTTTTACGCTGAATACGCATGAGCTGGACCAACTCGACAACATCATCGAGAGGAAAAAGCCGATCCAGAAGGGTCAAACGCTGTTTAAAGCCGGTGACGAGCTGAAATCGCTGTACGCCATCCGCTCCGGGACCATTAAAAGCTACACCATTACCGAACAGGGTGACGAACAAATCACCGGCTTCCATCTGGCGGGCGATCTGGTCGGTTTTGACGCCATCGGTGGTCTGAAACATCCAAGCTTCGCCCAGGCGCTGGAAACCTCCATGGTTTGTGAGATCCCGTTTGAAACGCTGGACGATCTTTCAGGCAAAATGCCTAATCTGCGTCAGCAAATCATGCGTTTGATGAGCGGTGAGATCAAAGGCGACCAGGATATGATCCTGCTGCTGTCGAAGAAGAATGCCGAAGAGCGCCTGGCCGCTTTCGTCTATAACCTGTCGCACCGCTTTGCCGAACGGGGTTTCTCACCGCGTGAGTTCCGTTTGACCATGACCCGTGGCGATATCGGCAACTATCTGGGCCTGACGGTAGAAACCATCAGCCGCCTGTTGGGACGCTTCCAGAAAAGCGAAATCCTCAGCGTAAAAGGCAAATACATCACCATCGAAAACGTCGACGCCCTGTCACAACTGGCTGGCACCTCACGTATCAACATCTCTGTTAACGCCTAATCCGCTAGCGGGCCAATAATTCACTGAAATTGTTGGCCCCGCCCCCCTCTGCCGCTGTTCTGTTTTTCAATGTTGGGTTACTCTGTAAGTGAACAACAGACTGTTGATCTACAGCTGTAAGGAGGCCCTATGGCGAAGTATCAGAATCTTCTGGTGGCTATTGACCCCAATCAGGACGATCAGCCGGCGCTGCGCCGGGCGGTTTACCTGATCAAGCGCAACGGCGGGCGGATTAAAGCCTTCCTGCCTATTTATGATTTCTCTTACGAAATGACCACCCTGCTTTCCCCAGACGAAAGAACGGCGATGCGGCAAGGGGTGATCAGCCAACGGGCGGCGTGGATTAATGAACAATGCCGTTTCTATCTGCAGGACGGCGTCCCCATTGAAATCAAAGTGGTGTGGCACAATCGCCCTTATGAGGCGATTATTCAGGAAGTGCTGAGCGGCAACCACGATTTGCTGTTGAAAATGGCCCATCAGCACGACCGGCTGGAATCCGTGATCTTTACCCCGACCGACTGGCATCTGCTACGCAAGTGTCCCTGTCCGGTATGGATGGTAAAAGACCAGCCCTGGCCGGAAGGAGGTAAAGCGTTGGTGGCGGTCAATCTGTCCAGCGAAGAGCCTTACCACGATCCCCTCAATATCCGGTTAGTAAAAGAAACCCTCGAATTGGCGCAGAACGTCAATCAAACCGAAGTGCACCTGGTGGGCGCCTATCCGGTGACCCCGATCAATATCGCCATAGAACTGCCCGATTTTGACCCTAGTATCTATAACGATGCCATACGCGGGCAGCATCTGATCGCCATGAAGGCGCTACGGCAAAAATTCCATATCAACGAAGAGTTCACCCACGTGGAGAAAGGCTTGCCGGAAGAAGTGATCCCGGATTTGGCCGAGCATTTGCAGGCTGGCGTGGTGGTGTTAGGTACTCTGGGCCGCACCGGTATTTCTGCCGCGTTTATCGGCAATACGGCGGAACAGGTGATCGATCATCTGAAGTGTGACCTGCTGGTGCTTAAACCGGATGATTTCGACTGCCCGATCGTGATGGATGATGATGACGAGCACGACGACGAAGATTGATGCCAAAAACCGAAAAGGCGCTGCATGCAGCGCCTATGGTACTCAACAGGGCCTAATTGGGCCCTGTTTCACGTTTAGAGGGTAGGAATTACAGCTCTACCACGTCGAAACGCACGTCTGGGTTAACGTCTGCTTCGTAGTCCACTTCTTCCAGACCGAAACCGAACAGGCGCAGGAACTCCTGCTTGTAGCCGGTATAGTCGGTCAGTTCACTCAGGTTCTCTGAAGTGATTGACGGCCACAGATCGCGGCACGCCTGCTGCACATCATCACGTAGTTCCCAGTCATCCATACGGATACGGGCATGATCGTCCAGCGGCATTTCTTCGCCGTACAGACGGGTGTGCATCAAACGGGAAACCTGTTCCATGCAACCTTCGTGAATGCCCTTCTCTTTCATGATCTTGAAGGCCATGGAGATATACAGCGGCATTACCGGGATGGCTGAAGAAGCCTGGGTAACCACGGACTTCAGCACGGCAACGTGTGCGGTGCCGCCTTTCGCTGACAGATCGCCACGGATGGCGGTAGCAGCACGATCCAAATCTTCCTTGGCGCGGCCCAGCGTACCGTGCCAGTAAATTGGCCAGGTCAGATCGGTACCGATATAGGAGTAAGCAACAGACTTGGCACCTTCGGCCAGCACGCCGGCATCTTCCAGCGCGGACATCCACAGTTCCCAATCCTGGCCGCCCATCACGGTGATGGTGTTCTGGATCTCTTCTTCCGTCGCCGGTTCAACCGTGGCGGTGATGATTTGATCTTTATTGGTGTCGATGGCAGTGGTGGTGTAAACCTCACCGATCGGCTTCAGTGCGGAACGCACCACTTCGCCGGTATCTGGCATCTTACGCACTGGCGAAGCCAGCGAGTACACCACCAGGTCGATCTGGCCCAGGTCGGCTTTGATCAGCTCAATCACCTTGGCACGGCATTCGTTGGAGAAGGCATCGCCATTGACGCTTTTGGCGTATAGGCCCGCTTCTTTAGCGGCTTTGTCAAAGGCGGCAGAGTTGTACCAGCCTGCGGTAGCGGTTTTACCTTCGCTGCCCGCTTTCTCGAAGAACACGCCGATGGTGGCGGCATCGCTGCCAAACGCGGTGGCGATACGGGAAGCCAGACCATAACCGGTAGATGCACCGATCACCAGCACACGTTTAGGGCCATTGGCAATTTTGCCCTGCGCTTTGGTGTAGGCAATCTGACGACGAACATTGGCTTCACAACCGACCGGATGAGTGGTGGTGCAGATAAAGCCGCGAACCTTAGGTTTGATAATCATAATGGGTCTAGGATCCGTTAAAGGGATGAAATCGGGACATAAGATAACTCATTGTGCCCCTTTATTGTGATCTGATGTGTTGGATTGCACAAATATTGCGCTAACTTTGTTAAATTAAGCACAAATTTCGTCGGGATTAGCCAAAAAACCGCCATCAATCCTGTGTGCCCCCTCACCCTAACCCTCTCCCCAAGGAGAGGGGATCGATCGTGCTACCATTTAGCGCCTGCGCCTGATGGCGGCTCTGGACTAGCTCCCTCTCCCCCGAACAAGTGTCCTCTGACATCCTCGGTTTGTAAAACGGGAGAGGGTTGGGGTGAGGGGCATGCTTTACATCAATCCTGTGTGACAAACCCTAATTCCTGGGAAATACGCCGCGTGGTATCCAGCAGCGGCTTCATCAGCGACTGTACGCCAACCTGTTGTAGCTTAGCCGTGGGCAGCGAAACCGAGACGGCATAAGGCACCCGTTGCTGAATATCGAACACCGGAGCGGCGATACAGGACACGCCCAGTTCGTTCTCTTCACGATCCATCGCCACACCCTGCTGGCGAATATCGGCCAACTCTTGGTACATCTTGGGTAATTCAGTGATGGTGTTACGCGTCAGCACCTGGATCTGTTGTTGATGGGTTTGCCAATAGTGATCCGGATAGTCGCTCTTGCCATAGGCCATGAAGATTTTGCCCATCGCCGAACAGTACAACGGCATGTGCTGGCCGATATAGGCACGGGTGCGCATCATGCCGGTGGTCGGTTCCAGTTTATAGATCAGGATCACGTGATCGTCTTCCCGGCTCGAGAAGTTGACCGTTTCCCCCACTTCCAGGTTCAACTGCTCCAAATGCGGAGCGGCAACATGGATGATATTGAGTGAGGAAAGCGCCTTTTGCCCAATGGAAATAAATTTGGTGGTCAGGCGATAGCTGCCTGGGGAAGGCGCCTGGGTGACGTAGCCGCTGGTATGCAGCCCCTGTAACAGGCGGTGCACGGTACTTTTGTTCATCTTTGCCAGCTCTGACAGGTGCGCCAGCGGGCAACCATTCGGGAAATTGCTCAATATCTCAATCAGCTGCAAACCACGGAACAGGCTCTGACTGCCCAGAGGTTTGTCTTTTTTATCATCTTTTTCGTCAACAGCTTTCAGGCTCATAGCAAAATCTCTCCAAAGTTGAGCCGCCAGCCGTTGCCACGGCGTAAGAAGCGGGCCTACTAACGGAGAATGTTACTCCATGGGCCGCATCAGGTGAAGTTGGAACGCCGTATCATTTTCAGTAACAGGGTTAAAACTCGCAACATTTGAGCAACCTTATAAGTGAGTTGTTCGTCACAAATTCGCCAAATTAAAAATAACCCATTGTTTATTAAATAAAATTAAAATCGTCTCGCCTTTGCTTTAGCACGGGGTTCAGCATATCATTTTTGAAATCTAATTTCGCATATTGAAATTTAAGGTCGATTTAAACAGCAAAGATTCACTTATTGGCGGCGCGCTGATTGCGCGAGCCGGACACAGGGGCGCATCACATGACTCAAGGCAATGCGGATCAACCCATTCTCACGCTCAGCCATATCGTCAAACGATTTGGCGGCAACGTCGCGGTCAATGACGTCAGTTTGCAGGTCATGCCCGGCGAAGTGCTGGCGCTGCTAGGGGAAAACGGCGCGGGTAAATCCACGCTGATCAAAGTGCTGGCCGGGGTGTACCCACGCGATAGCGGCGACATCCACTTTCAAGGTACCAGCATTGCCTCGGCGGCGGCGATTAAAAGTGACAGCCGCCAGCCGATTGCCTTTATCCATCAGGATCTGGGCCTGATTGAATGGATGACGGTGGCAGAAAACATGGCACTGGTGATGGGGTTTCCCCGCCGATTCGGGCTGATCGACTGGCGTGCCATCCGCTGCCGGGCGCTGCAAGCCTTGCAGGACGTTGGTATTGCTTTGGATCCCGATGCGCGCGTGTTCGAACTTTCCCGGACGGAGAAGTCTTTATTGGCCATTGCCAGAGCGGTGGCCGTCAATGCCGAACTGCTGGTGCTGGATGAACCGACCGCTTCCCTACCCGCCAACGACGTGCGCCACCTGTTTGCGGTGATCAACCGCCTGCGCGCCAAAAAGGTCGGCATGATTTACGTCACCCATCGTCTGGATGAGGTGATTGAAATCGCCGACCGGGTTTGCGTGATGCGTGACGGGCGCTACGTCGCTGGCGGCAATACTGCCGATTATTCGCTGCGCGATCTGGTGCAGATGATCGTCGGTGAAGCGATGGCAGAAGATCAGCGCGAGCCGCTGCCGCAACATCAACCGCCGGTGCTACAGCTGGAAAACGTCACCGTCGGGGATATTGGCCCGGTCAGCTTCGCGCTGCAGCCGGGGGAAATGCTCGCGCTGGCTGGCCTGCGTGGTGCTGGGCAGGAAGAAATTGGCCGCCTGTTGTTCGGCCTGCGCCAACGGGACAGCGGCGACATCCAGTTCCGCGCCGAACCTTACGCCGCCAGCTCGCCACAACAGGCAATGGCTCGCGGGGTATCGCTGGTTGCGGGCGATCGCACCGGAGAAAGCCTGGTGATGTCTATGAGCGTGCGGGAAAACCTGTTTCTCAACCCCTGCGCCAGCGGCCATAGGTTGCTATCTCGCTATAGCCGCCGTGCCGAAATCGGTGCCAGCTGGTGGAAGGTGCAACTGTTCGACGTGCGGCCCAAGGACGTCAATATCGATATCAGCGCCCTGTCCGGCGGTAATCAACAAAAAGTGGTGATGGCCCGCTGGATGCACCTTGCAGCACCGTTGCTGATCCTGGAAGACCCCACTGCCGGGGTCGATGTGGGTGCCAGGGCCGAAATCTATCATCTGTTAAATCAATCCCTGGCAGCCGGCGTGGCGGTATTGGTGATCTCCAACGATTTTGAAGAGATCGCTCATATCTGTAACCGCGCCCTGGTGTTTAACCGGGGAAAAGTGATGGGCGAACTGAAAAATCAGCAGGTCTCGTTCGCCAATTTATTAGAGCTTGCCTCGGCCAGCACCGGGGAAGCCGTTGTGGAGGAATACCATGTCGAATAAAACGTCCGTCAAATCAACGGCGCTGGAGCAACGTGTCAGCCTTGGGCAGGACGGCGTTGGCCCTTGGCTGATGCAAATCATCACCCGCTACGGCCTGCTGTTGCTGTGCATCGCACTGGTGATCCTGTTCTCGCTCACCACGACGTCGTTCGCCTCAATGCTGACGGTACAGGCGATCCTCTCCAGTAAATCCAAAATTGCCTTGCTGGCACTGGCGGCCACCATTCCGATGATCGTCGGCAAGATCGACCTGAACGTCGGCTTCGGTATCGTGCTTTGGCACATCCTGGCGATCACCTTGCAGGTGCAATATGGCTTCTCCTGGCAGATGGCGGTGCTCACCGTGCTGGTCCTTTCCGCGCTGTACGGCCTGCTTAATGGCATCCTGGTGGCACTGGCGGATATCGACAGCTTTGTGGCTACCCTGGGTTCAGGCACCGTGCTCTATGCGGTGGCGCTGTGGCACTCCGGCGGGCGGCAGATTGTCGGCGACTTGCCAGACGCCTTTATTGCCCTGCATCACACCGAAATTTACGGCATCCCGATCGTGGCCTTCTATGTGCTGATCGTCGCCATCATTCTGTGGCTGATCACCGAACATACCCCGCTGGGGCGTTGCATGTATGCGGTGGGCGGTAACCCGGCGGCGGCAAGGCTCAACGGGATTTCGGTCAATCGCTTCACCATCGGCGCATTTATCGCTTCGAGCGTGCTCACCGGATTCAGCGGCGTGCTGATCGCCGCCGAACAGGGCGTGGGCCAGGCCAGCGTCGGGATGGATTATCTGTTACCTGCACTAGTCGGCGCATTTCTTGGCAGCACCACCATTCGCCCTGGGCGGGTGAACGTCTGGGGCACCGTGGTCGGCATCGCGATTCTGGCGATCGGCATTGCGGGCATTCAGCAGTTTGGCGGGGAGTTCTGGGTCGAACCGTTATTTAACGGCGCGACGCTGCTGCTGTCCATCACGCTGGCGGGCTATGCCCAACGCCGCCGGTTACTCAATCAAAAAGCAGTACAACGCAGTCAGGCAGCCTCTGCCGAAAACAACAACCAAAAAGCGATCAATCCTTCATCAGGAGCACAGCCATGAAACATTTTTGGATTTTGCCCGGGATCACCACCCTGCTGTTGGCCACCTCACCGGCCTGGGCAGATGCTTATCTCGATCAGGCCACTGCGGCGGTAGCCAAAGCCACGGCCAGCAGCAGCCAATGGGATGGCCCCACCAGCGGCCCGCAGTTACTGGCCAATAAAAAGATCATCTTTATTGCCTCCGATATGAAGAACGGTGGCGTGCAAGGCGTGCAGCAAGGGCTGAGTGAAGCAGCCAAGGTCGCGGGCTGGCGCTTGGAAACGCTGGACGGTGGCGGCTCGGTGAAAGACCAACTGTCGTCGCTGAATCAGGCCATTGCCCAAAAGCCGGACGGGATCGTGATCGGCGGCTGGAACCCTAACGTAGCCAAGATCCCACTGAAAAAGGCGGTGGCCCAGGGGATCGTGTTAACAGCCTGGCACGCGGTGCCGGAGCCTGGCCCTATCGCCAAATACGATGTGTTCTATAACGTCACTTCCGATTCCAATGAGGTGGCACGTATCGCCGCACAATACGCGGTGGTGAAATCCGGCGGACAGGCCAACGTGCTGATCTTTACCGATTCGCTGTACCAGATCGCCTTGGACAAGGCGAACGTGATGAAAGAAGAAATGGCCAAATGTAGCGGCTGCAAGGTGGTGGAGTTTATCGACACTCCGCTGGCCGATACCGCCAGCCGGATGCCAGCCATGACCTTCAGCCTGTTGCAGAAGTACGGCGACAAGTTCCAATACGCGCTGGCCATCAACGATCTGTATTTCGACTTTATGGCCCCGGCGCTGAAAACTGCCGGTAAAGGTGGTAGCAATGCGCCGTTTAACATCTCGGCAGGTGACGGTTCCATTTCCGCCTATCAACGCATCCGCTCCGGTGACAGTCAGTCTGCCACCGTGCCCGAGCCGCTGAAGCTGCACGGTTGGCAGTTGCTGGATGAATTCAACCGCGCCTTCGCCAAGCAGTCACCTTCCGGTTATGTTACCCCGGCCCATCTGGTCACCCGCGAGAACATCGCCAATGACGGTGGCCCGAACAACCTGTACGACCCGCAAAATGACTACCAGGGCCATTACAAAACCATTTGGGGCGTGAAGTAACGGGAGGCTGAGATGATCGAACAACAACTGGAACGTTTGTGCTCCCCCGCCATCTGGGCCGAAGGACCGGTATGGTTGCCGCAACAGGATGCGGTTGTGTTCAGCGATGTGAAAGGCAACCGCATGTTCCGTTGGGCGCGCAATGGCGAACTCAGCGTATGGCGCGCCGCGTCAAACTATGCCAACGGCAATGCCCGCGATGCCGAGGGGCGAGTCGTTAGCTGTGAACATGGGCGGCGTGGTATCAGCCGCACCGAACACGACGGCAGCATCCAACTGCTGGTCGATCGGGTGGACGGCAAGCGCTTCAACTCACCAAACGATGTCGTGGTCCGTTCCGACGGCACAATATGGTTTACCGATCCGCCCTACGGCATCATCGGCGATGAAGAGGGCTACAAGTCGGAAAGTCAGGTGATCGGCTGCTATCTGTATTGCTTTGATCCCCGTGATGGCTCGTTGAACATTGCCGCCAGCGATCTGCAACGGCCCAACGGCCTGGCCTTCTCGCCGGATGAAAGTCTGTTATATGTGGCAGATATGTCGATCATTGACTTCCCTACCCTTGGACGCCGCGAACTGCGAGTGTATCAGGTGGCAGGACGAGAGTTGCAGGCTGGCAGGCATTTTGCCCAGGTGATGCCGGGGATCCCGGATGGTTTTTGTGTCGATTGCGCCAGCAATCTGTTTTGCAGCTGTGCCGACGGCGTGATTATCTTTGATCCGTATGGAGAACAAATTGGCAAAATCCCGCTGCCGGAGTGCGTTTCCAACTGCACCTTCGGTGGGCCGGCAGGCAATGAGCTCTATATTACCGCTACCACCTCGCTGTACCGCATTGTCCTGAATACCCACGGGTAATCATGGACTGATAATACGCAGGGGGAGCGGGTCTCCTCCTGCTTTGTCACGTCTGTAGCACGCCAAAACCCCGAAACCGTGTTATCGATCACATATTCATCATATTAATTTAACTGACTGTTTTTACTTGATAATTTCAGCCTTAGCGGCTTTGACTTCACCACCGCGTGGGTATAGCATTAATTTGAAATGTGATTTCGTATATTGAAATACAAAGAACATAAATCACTCAGTTGGTCACAATGGAGAAGCAGCATGAGAGTGAGCTATACCGAGTTAAAGCAGCAGTTCAAACGCGTGTTGCTGGCACGGGGCCTGGGGGAATCCACGGCGGATGAGTGTGCCACCCTGTTCGCCGATACTACCGAAACCGGTGTCTATTCCCACGGGGTCAACCGTTTCCCGCGCTTTATCCAACAGTTGGACGCTGGCGATATCATTCCCGATGCCGAACCGAGCAAGCTGCTGTCTTTAGGCGCGATCGAACAATGGGATGCTCACCAGGGGATCGGCAACCTGACCGCCCGCAAGATGATGGATCGCGCCATGCAGTTGGCAGATCAGCACGGTATTGGCCTGGTGGCGTTGCGTAATGCCAACCACTGGATGCGCGGGGGCGGTTACGGCTGGCAAGCGGCCGAGAAAGGCTACATCGGCATTTGCTGGACCAACTCGATCGCCGTCATGCCGCCTTGGGGAGCCAAAGAGTGCCGCATTGGGACTAACCCGCTGATCGTCGCCGTGCCGAGTAATCCAATCACCATGGTCGATATGTCGATGTCGATGTTCTCCTACGGCGCGCTGGAAATGAATCGCCTGGCGGGCAAACAGTTGGCGGTAGACGGCGGCTTCGATAACGAGGGCAACCTGACCCGCGATCCGGCCATCATCGAAGAAAATCGGCGTATTCTGCCGATGGGCTATTGGAAAGGCTCCGCACTGTCGGTGGTGCTGGACATGATCGCCACCCTGCTCTCCGGCGGTTCCTCCGTTGCCGAGGTTAGCGAAGATAACCGCGATGAATACGGCATTTCACAGGTGTTTATCGCCATTGAGATCGATCGCCTGATCGACGGCAAAACCCGTGATGCAAAACTACAGCGCATTATGGATTACGTGACCAGCGCCGAGCGTGATAACCCAGAGGTCGCCATTCGCTTGCCGGGCCACCGCTTCCCGCACGTCCGCGCCGAAAATCAGCGCGATGGGATCCCGGTGGACGACCGCGTCTGGGCACGTATTCAGGCACTTTAAGGAGCAACAGATGATCTTCGGCCATATTGACCATACGACAGCTGAGCACTATCCCCCGGCGATTGCCAAAGCCGTGGCCTATTTGCAACGCACCGACTTCACGGATATGCCTGTCGGGCGTTATGCAGATCCGGCAACCGGCTATGTGGTGCAGGTGCTGGATTTACACACGCAACCTAAAGATGATCTGCGCCCGGAGGTGCACCAGAAAAATATCGACGTGCAGTTTTTGGTGAGCGGCACCGAGTTAATTGGCATCGCCGCGGATAAGGGAAATAACGTCATCCATCAGGAATTATTAGCGCAGCGCGACATTATATTTTATCAGGATGTGGAGGACGAATCCTGGTTGACCATGCAGCCCGGTAATTTTGCGGTATTCTATCCGCAGGATGTGCATCGCCCGGCCTGTATTAATCACAGCCCCTGCGATATCAGAAAGGTGGTGGTAAAAATACCGCTGACATTACTTACCAGCGAAATGAAATAAACAACGCCTCATAATATGAATCTTGCCGCTTGATTGATAGCGGCACTATCAGGTGAACAATATGAAAAATACCACACCGGGCTTTATTATTGGTGCATATCCCTGCGCGCCTTCATTTCACCAGCTCGAACGTGAAAAGGAGGTTCAATTCTGGGACTGGCTAGCCGAACTGCCGTCGATCCGTGGGCTGGAACAGCCTTGTCTGGACGACCTGCATCCTTATGGTGATGATTTTCTGCTTAAGCAGATCCCCAATCACTGGCAGTTGGTGCTGACCGCGATCATGGGAACCATGCAACGCCGCGGCAGCGGGCGGGATTTTGGTCTTGCCGCCCGTAATGAGGAAGAGCGTCAGGCGGCGGTGGATTATATCCGCTCAATACATGACAAAATAAAGCGCACCAACGATCGTGCCGGTCGTCAACAGGTGGTGGCGCTGGAGCTGCAATCCGCCCCCAACCGGCAGGAAAAAGACAGTGCGGCGGCGCGTCAGGCCTTTATGACCTCGTTAGAACAGATTGTCGGTTGGCACTGGGAATGCGATTTGGTGATTGAGCACTGCGATGCTCTGACCGGGCCCATGCCACGCAAAGGCTTTCTGACGTTAGAAGATGAGATTATCGCCGCACAGGCGATTAATCGCCACTTTGGCACCTCGCTGACAATGGCTATCAACTGGGGCCGTTCCGCCATTGAGGGGCATAATAGCCAACTGCCCTTGCAGCAGGTGAAACAGTGCCAACAGGCAGGATTATTAAGCGCCCTGATGTTCTCTGGCACGGCCAGCCATGGCCCCTATGGAGAATGGGAAGATACCCATGCGCCCTTTGCCCCATTCATTGGCAGTCAATACGTTTGCCATGAGTCATTAATGACGCTGGACAGCGCCCGGGAATTATTTACTCAGGCTCCGCTGGCAGAGTTAAGTTATGCCGGTATCAAATTACTTTCCACCTCTCCGCAAGATAGTGTGGAACAACGGATTGCGATTATCAAAGATGGTATCAACGCGCTGGCATTAAGCAGCGGCGCTATTTCACAACCAATAAAATAGAACATCAATTAAACGCTAAAAATAATACAGAACCATTCCGAGCCTACCCTATTTATGTGAAGGGATCGATAACATGAATACTGCTTCTATTGCCGTTAATCAAAACCAGCCCATACCCAAATTACGTTGGCTGCGCATCGTGCCGCCCATTCTGATTACCTGCATTATTTCTTATATGGACCGAGTCAACATCGCCTTTGCTATGCCGGGCGGCATGGACGACGAATTGGGGATCACCGCCTCGATGGCCGGATTGGCGGGCGGCATCTTCTTTATCGGTTATCTGTTCCTGCAAGTGCCCGGCGGCAAGTTGGCGGTTAACGGTAACGGCAAGAAGTTTATCGGCTGGTCGCTGCTGGCCTGGGCAGTGATCTCGGTACTGACCGGCATGGTCACCAACCAATACCAACTGCTGTTCCTGCGCTTTGCCCTTGGCGTTTCCGAAGGCGGCATGCTGCCGGTGGTGCTGACCATGATCAGCAACTGGTTCCCGGACAAGGAACGTGGCCGCGCCAACGCCATCGTGATCATGTTTGTGCCGATCGCCGGT
Organism: Serratia sp. (in: enterobacteria); assembly: GCF_051654945.1. GTDB lineage: Bacteria > Pseudomonadota > Gammaproteobacteria > Enterobacterales > Enterobacteriaceae > Chania. The sequence goes on along the minus strand of NZ_JBOFZA010000081.1, from coordinate 619,142 downwards.
ATCCTCACCGCCCCGCTCTCCGGCTGGATCATCACCGCCTGGGACTGGCGCATGCTGTTCCTGGTGGAAGGTGGCCTGTCGCTGGTAGTGATGGCGCTGTGGTGCTTTACCATCAGCAACCGCCCGCAGGAAGCCAAATGGATCTCACAGGCAGAAAAAGATTACCTGATTAAAACCCTGCATGACGAACAACTGCTGATCAAAGGCAAAACGGTGCGCAATGCTTCGCTGCGGCGCGTGCTGGGCGATCGGATCATGTGGCAACTGATCCTGGTCAACTTCTTCTACCAGACCGGTATCTACGGCTACACCCTGTGGCTGCCCACCATTCTGAAAGGCTTGACCAACGGCAATATGGAACAAGTGGGTTGGTTGGCCGTACTGCCCTACATCGGGGCCATTTTCGGCATGCTGATCGTTTCCACGCTGTCCGATCGCACCGGTAAACGTAAAGTCTTCGTGGCCCTGCCATTGGCCTGCTTTGCGATTTGCATGGCGCTTTCCGTCCTGCTCAAAGATCACATCTGGTGGTCGTATGCCGCGCTGGTCGGCTGCGGTGTGTTTATCCAGGCTGCTGCGGGCGTGTTCTGGACTATTCCTCCCAAATTATTCAACGCCGAAGTGGCCGGTGGCGCACGTGGTGTGATCAACGCCTTGGGCAATCTCGGCGGTTTCTGCGGCCCCTATATGGTCGGCGTGCTGATCACTCTGTTCAATAAAGACGTGGGTGTTTATAGCTTGGCTGCCTCTCTGGCGATCGCGGCGGTGCTGGCCCTGATGTTGCCCAACAAATGCGATCAGGTCGCCGGGAGCGAGCAATGAAATATTGGTTAGGGCTGGACTGCGGCGGCACCTTTATCAAGGCGGGTTTGTATAACGCCGAGGGTAAAGAACTGGGGGTCGCCCGTCGTAATCTGGCCATCATCTCCCCACAACCCGGCTGGGCCGAGCGGGATATGCCTTCGCTATGGCAAACCGCCGCCAGCGTGATCCGCGAGGTGCTGGATCAAAATGGTATCGCAGCGGTCGCCGTGCAGGGACTGGGGATTTCGGCCCAGGGCAAAGGAGTGTTCCTGCTGGATAAACAAGGGCAACCGCTGGGTAACGCCATTCTGTCTTCCGACCAACGGGCATTGGCGCAGGTGATGGCCTGGCAACAAGCGGGCATGCCACAAACGCTGTATGAACAAACTCGTCAGACGCTATGGACCGGCCACCCGGTTTCGCTGCTGCGCTGGATCAAGCAGCATCAGCCCGAACGCTACGCCCGGATCGGCAGCGTGCTGATGGCGCATGACTACCTGCGCTTCTGCCTGACGGGCGAACTGGCCTGCGAAGAAACCAATATCTCTGAATCCAACCTGTATCAGATGGAGCGTGGTGATTATGACCCGGCGCTGGCGCAGCTGCTTGGCATCGCTGAAGTCATGCCCGCTCTGCCGCCGATTGTTGGCTCTGCCGAGATCGCCGGGCGCATCAGTGCCGAGGCAGCAGCAGTGACCGGGTTGCTGATCGGCACCCCGGTGGTGGGCGGTTTGTTTGACGTAGTATCCACTGCCCTCTGCGCCGGGTTGCAAGACGAAACCCGGCTCAACGCGGTGATGGGCACCTGGTCCGTCACCAGCGGGATCACCGACACCCTTGCCGCTGACGCCGATTATCCCTTTGTTTATGGCCGCCACGCCGAGCAAGGCAAGTACATCGTCCACGAAGCCAGCCCAACCTCCGCCGCCAATCTGGAATGGTTCTGCCAGCAATGGGGATTGCACGATTATCAACAACTCAATCATTGGGTAGCTGCCTTACCCAAGGCTGGCAGCCAATTGCTGTTTGCCCCCTTCCTCTATGGCTCCAACGCCGGGCTGGGGTTAAGCGCCAGCTTCTACGGCATTCAGGCCTTCCATCAGCGTGAACATTTGGTACAGGCGATTTTCGAAGGCGTGGTGTTCTGCCATATGACTCACCTGAACCGCATGCGCCAGCGTTTCCCTCAAACCACAGCACTGCGCGTCACCGGAGGCCCGGCCAAATCAGCCCCCTGGATGCAGATGTTTGCCGATATCAGCGGGTTACCGGTGGAGCTGCCGCAGGTGGAAGAAACCGGCTGTTTGGGCGCGGCAATGGCCGCCATGGTGGGCACCGGCGTTTTCAGCGACTTTGCCGCCGCGCAGCAGGCATTGGCTCCGCGCATTGAAACCGTGCTGCCAGATATCGCCGCTCAGGAAGCTTATCAACGCAAATACCAACGTTATCAGGCGTTAGTTGCCACGCTACAAACGCTGCAACACAGCGATCTTCAGGAGGCTTTATGACCATCAAACCGCGCCTGCAACTGGCGCTCGACCACACCCGGCTGGATGCCGCCCTACAAACGGTCGAACTGCTGCATCCGCATGTCGACATCATCGAAGCGGGTACCATTTTATGTATCAGCGCCGGGATCCAGGCGGTTAGCGTCCTGCGCGATCGTTGTCCGCAACATACCTTAGTCGCGGATCTGAAGGTGGCCGATGCCGGAGGCACCTTGGCTGAGCAGGCTTTTGCGCAAGGGGCTAACTGGATGACCGTGATATGCGCGGCCCCGCTGGCCACCATGGCCAGCGCGTTAGAGGTGGCCGAACGCCACCGGGGCGAGATCCAGATTGAGCTGTTTGGCCGCTGGACGTTGGAAGATGCCAAAGCCTGGCGCGAGCTGGGCATCAAGCAGGCGATTTACCACCGTGGCCGCGATGCTCAGGCCAGTGGACAAACCTGGAGCCAACAGGATCTGGACACCATGAAGGCACTGTCAGATCTGGGGATTGAGCTTTCGGTGACCGGCGGGATCACACCTGCCGATTTACCGCTGTTTAAAGACATTGCCGTTACGGCGTTTATCGCCGGCCGCGCGCTGGCCGAGGCCGCCGATCCGGTGCTGGCCGCCCGTCAGTTCCATACCGCCATTGATGACATCTGGAGATCTTGATATGCGCCAGCATCCGTTGGGAATTTATGAAAAAGCGCTGCCGAAGCACCTGAGCTGGCCGGAGCGTTTGGCGTTGGCGAAAGCCTGTGGTTTTGATTTTGTCGAGATGTCGGTCGATGAAAGCGATGAGCGGCTGGCACGACTGAACTGGAGCAAAGAGCAGCGTCTTTCGCTGGTCAGCGCCATGCTGGAAACCGGCATCAGCATCCCTTCCATGTGCCTTTCCGGCCACCGGCGCTTCCCGTTTGGCAGCCACGATGAGGCCACGCGACAACAGGCTTATCTGATCATGGAACAGGCCATCCAACTGGCCAAAGATGTCGGCATCCGCACCATTCAGTTGGCGGGCTATGACGTGTATTACGAACAGCAGGATGAGGGGACTCTCGCCCGTTTTACCGAGGGTCTGCAATGGGCGGTAGAACGTGCCGCTGCCGCGCAGGTGATGCTGGCGGTAGAGATTATGGACACCGCCTTTATGAACTCCATCAGCAAATGGAAAAGCTGGGACACCCTGCTGGCCTCCCCTTGGTTCACCGTGTATCCGGACGTTGGCAACCTCAGCGCCTGGGGCAACGACGTAACGCAAGAATTGCAGCTTGGCATCGACCGCATCGCGGCAATTCACCTCAAAGATACTTTCCCGGTCACAGCCACTTCCCCGGGCCAGTTCCGCGATGTGCCTTTTGGCGAAGGCTGTGTGGACTTTGTCGCCCTATTCCGCACCTTGAAACGGCTCAATTATCGCGGCGCATTTTTGATTGAAATGTGGACCGAAAAAGCCGACGAACCGGTTGCCGAGATCGTGCAAGCCCGCCGTTGGATTGAACAGCAAATGCAGCAAGGAGGCATGACATGCTAACGTTAGCGCAGCTTAAACAACAGGTACTGGAAGCCAACCTCGATCTTCCACGCCACAAGCTGGTGACCTTTACCTGGGGCAACGTCAGTGCCGTTGATCGCGAACGTGGGTTGGTGGTGATCAAACCTTCCGGCGTGGAATATGCGCATATGCAGGTGGAGGATATGGTGGTGGTCAATCTGGCCGACGGCCAGCGGATCGAGGGCAACAAGAAGCCCTCTTCGGATACCGCGACCCATCTGGCACTGTACCGCGAGTTTGCCGATATTGGTGGCATCGTGCATACCCATTCACGCCATGCCACCATCTGGGCGCAGGCCGGGCTGGACATTCCAGCCTGGGGCACCACCCATGCCGACTACTTCTACGGCGCCATCCCATGCACCCGCTTAATGACCGCAGATGAAATCGAGCATGACTACGAACTGGATACCGGTAAGGTGATTATTGAGACCTTCCGCCAGCGCGGTATCAGCCCGAGCGCCATCCCGGCGGTGCTGGTTAACGCCCACGGGCCGTTTGCCTGGGGCAAAGATGCGGCTGATGCGGTTCACAACGCGGTGGTGTTGGAAGAGATTGCCTATATGGGGATTTTTTCACGGCAGTTAACACCGGGGATCGGCAGCATGCAGCAGGTGTTGTTGGACAAGCATTATCTGCGCAAGCACGGCAAGAACGCCTATTACGGGCAATAGCCCCTCTCACCCCAACCCTGTGGGAGAGGGTTAGGGTGAGGGGCCGTTAGATACAAAAAATGCCAGTCACCGCAAGGTGGCTGGCATTGTGTTTTATACCCGTTAAATTACAGCGCGCGCAGGATCGCTTCCACGCTGGCTTTGGCATCGCCAAACAGCATCTGGGTGTTCTCTTTAAAGAACAGCGGGTTCTGCACCCCGGCATAGCCGGTATTCATCGAGCGTTTGAACGCGATAACGTTTTGCGCTTTCCACACTTCCAGCACCGGCATACCGGCGATTGGGCTGCGCGGATCTTCCAACGCCGCCGGGTTCACCGTGTCGTTGGCACCAATGACCAGGACGGTATCGGTGTCCGGGAAGTCATCGTTGATCTCGTCCATTTCCAGCACCACATCGTACGGCACGCGGGCTTCCGCCAGCAGCACGTTCATGTGGCCCGGTAAACGGCCCGCCACCGGGTGAATACCGAAGCGCACCTTGATGCCGCGCGCGCGCAGCTTCTCGGTGATTTCCGCTACCGGATACTGCGCCTGTGCCACCGCCATGCCATAGCCTGGGGTGATGATCACCGAGGTGGAGTTACGCAGCTGTTCGGCCACTTCTTCCGCCGTGGTTTCACGGTATTCGCCCATTTCTTCGGCATCGCCGGTTGAGGAACCATCGGTACCAAAACCACCGGCAATCACGCTGATAAAGGAGCGGTTCATCGCCTTACACATGATGTACGACAGGATCGCACCGGAAGAACCGACCAGCGCACCGGTCACGATCAGCAGGTCGTTGCTCAGCATAAAACCTGCCGCCGCAGCTGCCCAACCCGAGTAGGAGTTCAGCATCGACACCACTACCGGCATGTCTGCCCCACCGATTGACGCCACCAGATGCCAGCCGAAGCCCAGGGCAATCACGGTCATGATCAGCAGTGCGAACACTTCCCAACCGACGCTATTGGTACGCACGAACAGCACCATCAACAGGAAGGAAACCACCAGCGCAGCCAGGTTCAGCTTGTGACGGTTAGGCAACATCAGCGGCTTGGAAGAGATAATGCCGCGCAGTTTGCCGAAGGCCACGATAGAACCGGTAAAGGTTACCGCACCGATAAAGATGCCGAGGAACACTTCGGTAAGATGGATATTTTCCATCACCGGCTCCATGGCAACCGTACCGTGATCCAGGTAGCTGTTGAAGCCTACCAGCACCGCAGCCAGACCCACGAAGCTGTGCAGTACCGCCACCAGCTCTGGCATTTCGGTCATTTCGACCTTCTTCGCCAGATAGACGCCGATGGAACCACCGATGATCATCGCGATAATGATCCAGCCCACGTTGCCGGAATCCGGCCCGAGGATGGTGGCGATCAAGGCGATCGCCATCCCAGCCACGCCGAACAGGTTGCCCTGCTTGGACGTTTCATGGCGCGAAAGACCGGCCAGGCTGAAAATAAACAAAATAGCGGCAACAATGTATGCAGCTGTAACTAATCCACCAGACATTTTTGTTACCCCTTAGTTTTTGCGGAACATCTTCAGCATGCGCTGAGTGACGGTAAATCCACCAAAAATGTTGATGCTGGCGATCAGTACCGCGACAAAGGAGAGGAAACTCACCCAGCCGCCACTGCCGATCTGCAACAACGCACCGACCACGATAATCCCTGAGATCGCGTTAGTGACCGACATCAACGGGGTATGCAATGCATGGCTGACGTTCCAGACCACGTAGTAACCCACCACGCAGGCCAGCGCAAACACGGTAAAGTGAGACAGGAACTCTTTTGGTGCCGAATTGGCAAACCATCCGAACAGAATGATCGCCAGTGCGATCAGGCCGTATTTCACCACAGGTGAGGTTGGTTTCTTTTCAATCTTCTCGATTGGCGCAGCGGCAGCCTGCTTCGGCTGGGCTGAGACCTGGATCGGCGGTGCTGGCCAGGTAACTTCACCATCGCGCACCACGGTCACGCCGCGGATCACGGTGTCTTCGAAGTCGATATCGATTTCACCGTTTTTCTCTTTCGACAGCAGCTTCAGCAGGTTCACCAGGTTGGTGCCGTAAAGCTGTGAGGACTGGGTCGGCAAGCGGCTTGGCAAGTCGGTATAACCGATGATCTTCACGCCGTTTTCGGTGATGGTCACCTGGTCTGCTACGGTCAGCTCACAGTTACCACCGGTTTGCGCGGCCAGATCGACAATCACGCTGCCCGGCTTCATGGAAGCCACCATCTCTTTGGTGATCAGTTTCGGTGCCGGACGGCCTGGGATCAGCGCCGTAGTGACGATAATGTCCACTTCCTCTGCCTGAGCGGCAAACAGCGCCATCTCCGCTTTGATAAAGGCTTCCGACATCACTTTGGCATAGCCATCGCCGCTGCCGGCTTCTTCCTCAAAGTCCAGCTCGAGGAATTCTGCGCCCATACTCTGTACTTGCTCTTTCACTTCCGGGCGGGTGTCAAAGGCGCGAACGATCGCTCCCAGACTACCTGCTGCACCGATAGCGGCCAAGCCAGCAACGCCAGCGCCGATAATCATCACTTTTGCCGGGGGGACTTTACCCGCTGCGGTGATCTGACCGGTGAAGAAACGCCCGAACTCGTGCGCCGCCTCAACGATAGCGCGATAGCCTGCGATATTGGCCATCGAACTCAGTGCATCCAGAGACTGCGCACGTGAAATACGTGGCACGGAATCCATGGCCATAGCGGTCACGTTGCGGGCCGCCAGCTTCGCCATCAATTCTGGATTTTGCGCAGGCCAGATAAAGCTGACTAACGTACTGCCTTCACGCATTAACGCAATTTCTTCCTCTAACGGCGCGTTCACCTTCAGGATCAGATCCGATTGCCACACATCGGCAGTATCGGTAATTGTTGCCCCTGCGGCTTGATAAGCAGCATCTTCAAAGCTTGCCAGTTTTCCCGCCGCGCTTTCGATCGCGACGGTAAAGCCCAGTTTCAGCAGTTGTTCTACCGTTTTCGGCGTTGCTGCAACTCGGGCTTCATTGGCCAACCGTTCTCTTGGTACACCAATACGCATAATGTTCCCTTCTCACCTGTTCTGATGATGTTTATTATCGTCTTACCCATAGTGATGGCACCGGCTGGCAGGCTTTTTTATCGCCCTTGCCTGTCAGCAAATTAAGGTGCCACCTATAACCTACTGAAAATGTGATCGATGATCCATATTTGCTTACGTCTACCCGTCAGTTTTTACATAAAAATGCAGCTAAGGCTATGACAAATCTCAAATCTGGATGGAAAAACGGCTGGAAAGGCCCTTTTCAGCGCACTATTGTGCAGAGCGGGCTCCAGGCCACTTCCTATCCGCTGCGGCAAGTCAGCATAAAAGTTATAAAATTGTGAATAATTAACATTAATGAGATCTAACGCTTTATTCTTGAAACTTATAATGCTTGGGCCTCAACGCAACGGCTCAATACTGTTGCATCACATAACATAAAATGCTGAGACACCCGCCAAGGTTACATGGCATAATCTGCGGCTGAATTACACCTAAACTGTTCAGCACGTTTAAACGTTACTGCGCTTGGCGAAAGGATTTTTTATGAAGCTGAAGACCACGATCATCGCATCAGCCTTGTTATCACTCACCGCGCTGTCTGTGCATGCCGCGCAAGAGTTAACTCCTGAGAAAGCAGCGGCCATCAAGCCGTTTGATCGCATCACCATTACCGGCCGTTTCAATGCTATCAACGAAGCTGCCGATGCCGTATCCCGCCGTGCAGATAAAATGGGGGCCGACGCCTTCTATATTCAGGATATCAACAACGGGAATAACGGCGGCAACTGGCGCGTCACCGCAGACGTCTATCATAAAGATGCCCCAGAAGTCAGCAAAGAGACCAAATACCGCGTTATCAACGGCGTGAAAGAACTGCCAAAAGACGAAGCCTTCCTGCTTGAGCCTTACGATACCGTCACCGTCAGCGGCTTCTACCGCAGCCAGCCAGACATCAATGACGCCATCAGCAAAGCCGCACAGAAGAAAGGCGCTGCCTCCTTCTTTATCGTGCGTCAGGTTGATGCCAACCAGGGCGGCAACCAGTTCATTACCGCTTATATCTACAAGGCCGATGCCCCTAAACGTGTGGTGCAGAGCCCGGATGCCGTTCCTGCCGATTCTGAAGCCGGTAAAGCCATGTTGGCTGCTGGTGGTGCAGAAGCCGCCAAGGTCGAGATCCCTGGCGTCGCCTCTTCTGGCTCACCAGCCCGTGATGTTGGCCGTTTCTTCGAAACCCAGACCTCTACCGGCCAACGTTACACCGTAACACTGCCGGACGGTACCAAGATCCAGGAAGTGAATAACATCACCGCCGCGCAGATGGTGCCGTTTGATTCCGTGACCTTCACCGGCCACTTTAACAGCATGACCGACGTTTCCACCGAAGTGGCGAAACGTGCCGCAGCCAAAGGCGCCAAGTATTACCACGTTACGCGCCAGTGGCAGAACAAGAGCGGCGGCAACCTGACCGTCAGCGCCGATCTGTTCAAATAACCCCTGCTGTCTGGTTAAACGAAGGGCTGCCAGCGTGCAGCCTTTTTTTAGGCCACTGCTGAATAAGTTTTTAGCAAACTCGCATAACCAATCATTGCATCCGCAAGCATCTCCCCTTAGAATTTGCGCCAATTTTTAGCTCCTTTGCCTACCCTTGCGACAATTGCCATAACGTTATGGCTGGCCCGCACGGAACGCATAGTCGTTTATTCTGTCTCGGGATCCATCATTGGAAAGAAAACTTGGTCTTACCGCGTTAACCGCCTTGGTACTCAGCTCAATGCTGGGCGCGGGTGTCTTTAGCCTGCCACAGAATATGGCCGAGGTTGCCAGCCCGGCGGCCCTGCTGATCGGTTGGGCCATCACCGGCGTGGGCATCCTGTTCCTGGCGTTTGCCATGCTGCTGCTGACCCGTCTGCGCCCTGACCTGGACGGTGGGATCTTCACCTACGCCAAAGAAGGCTTTGGCGAACTGGTGGGTTTCTGTTCCGCATGGGGATACTGGCTGTGTGCAGTGATCGCCAACGTTTCTTACCTGGTGATCGTGTTTGCCGCGCTGAGTCTGTTTACTGACCGTAGCGGTACGGTGATCCTGGGGGATGGCAATACCTGGCAGGCGTTGATCGCCGAATCCTTGCTGCTGTGGATCGTCCATGCCCTGGTATTGCGCGGCGTGCAGACGGCAGCCAGCATCAATCTGGTTGCCACCCTCGCCAAGCTGTTGCCGCTCGGTCTGTTTGCCGTGCTGGCCGCGATCGCGTTCCGTATGGATACCTTCACCCTGGATTTCCACGGTGTTGCCCTTGGTACGCCCGTCTGGCAGCAGGTTAAGGACACCATGCTGATCACCCTGTGGGTATTTATCGGGGTTGAAGGTGCGGTGGTGGTTTCCGCCCGTGCCCGACAGAAAAAGGACGTTGGCCGCGCCACCATGCTGGCCGTGGTGTCCGCTTTGGCGGTTTATCTGGTGATCACCCTGCTATCGCTAGGCGTGGTACCGCGCAGTGAACTGGCCGAAATGCGCAACCCGTCAATGGCGGTGCTGATGGTGGATCTGATCGGCCCATGGGGTGATGTGATCATCGCCACTGGCCTGATCGTGTCGGTTTGCGGAGCTTACCTGAGCTGGACCATCATGGCGGCCGAAGTGCCGCTGCTGGCCGCTCAGCACGGCGCCTTCCCCAAAATTTTCCGCAAACAAAACCAGAACCACGCCCCGTCCGCCTCTTTGTGGCTGACCAATTGCGCCGTGCAGGTCGCGTTGGTGATAATCTGGCTGACCGGCAGTAACTACAATTCACTGCTGACCATCGCTTCTGAAATGATCCTGGTGCCGTATTTCCTGGTCGGAGCCTTCCTGTTCAAGGTAGCCCGCCAGCGGCAGGACAAGCGTCTGATTTTCGCCGCTACCGGTGCCTGCCTGTATGGGCTATGGCTGCTCTATGCTTCGGGGCTGATGCACCTGTTGATGTCGGTGCTGCTTTATGCACCAGGCCTGCTGGTGTTTATGTATGCCCGCAGTGGGCATCAGGAGGTGAAATTGCTCAACCGACTGGAAAAAGGTAGCGTTCTGCTGCTGTTGGCCGCCACGATCCCGGCCGGATGGTTTATGTTGCAGTAATACCGCAAAATACCGGGTGGCGACACCCGGTTAATTACCCGCGATCGGTTGGGCGTTAATGGTGATCCGCTCGCCGACCTGCGTCACCATCACCGAGGTACCACACTCTTTCTCAATGGCCGCCAACTGTTCCGCCGCCAGCGGATACGGTAGCTGGATATCAAACACCGCCAACTGCTGCTGCCGTGCCAGATCGATCAGGCGTATAATATTGACCTCATCGCTGACCTGCGTAGAAACTACCTGTAACGCCAACTCCTTCAACTGATCCTGACGTGAGCGAGAGTCTGCGACGCGTGATTTCAAAACCATGCCAAAGATCGGCATCACACCATAGATTGCATCGATAAAGCGCCACTGTTTTTTGCAGGAGGCGGATAAAAAATCCGTATAGTCAAAACAAACCCTCTCACTGCGCGCGACGAATGTAAGATGATCGTTATGCATCCTCGGTACCCTTTTGGTGGCCAGTGCTGAAATATCATCGATGGCAAACGCTATCCGCTTTCTGACGTATAATGGCATAATTCCCTTAATGTTTGCCAGTTTGCTCAGGAGCTTTACTCGATGGTCTCTCATAATTCGGCCCCTGTGCTGATCACCGGCGGTGCCCGCAGGATCGGGTTGGCTCTGGCCAAGTCATTTTTGCAACGCGGCGTACCAGTGATCATTGCCTATCGCAGTGAATACCCTGCATTAGCCGAACTCAAACAGCTTGGGGCGATTTGCCTGCAAGGCGACTTCTCTGCGCATGATGGCATCTACCAATTTGCCGATCGGGTCAAACAGGTCACCCCCAAGCTGCGTGCCGTGATCCATAATGCCAGTGCCTGGTTGGCGGAATCTGACGATACGCCACCGGAACAGGTGATGGCCTCAATGTTACAGATCCACGTTTACACCCCTTACCTACTTAACCAATTGCTGGAGCCTTGCCTGCTTGGCCAAGGGCAAGCCGGTGCCGATATCATTCACCTGACGGATTATGTGGTGGAAAAAGGTAGCGACAAACACATTGCCTATGCCGCCAGTAAGGCCGCGCTGGATAACATGACCCGTTCCTTTGCCCGCAAATTGGCCCCCGAAGTCAAAGTGAATGCCATCGCCCCGGCGCTGATCATGTTCAACATCGGTGATGATGAGGCGTATCGTCAGCAGGCGCTGAGTAAGTCGCTGATGCAAATTGCCCCTGGAGAGAGCGAAGTGGTCAATCTGGTGGATTATCTGATGAGCAGCCGTTACGTCACCGGGCGCACTCACGGCGTGGATGGCGGACGACCGCTGCGATAAATAATGTGCATGGCGCAACACCGAGCAGCGCGCTATGCTGAATGCCGTTTTTCCTATAAAACCACCCTATTATGACTAAAATTGTTTTTGTAGAAGACGATCCGGAAGTCGGCAAGCTGATTGCGGCCTATCTGGGTAAACATGATATTGACGTCATTATCGAACCACGTGGTGATACAGCCCAGGCCTGCATTGAGCGGGAACAGCCAGATCTTGTACTACTGGACATCATGCTGCCCGGCAAGGACGGCATGACACTGTGCCGCGATTTGCGTCCGGTTTACCCAGGCCCGATCGTGTTGCTCACCTCGCTGGACAGCGATATGAATCACATCCTGTCGCTGGAAATGGGCGCGCATGACTACATCCTGAAAACCACGCCGCCCGCAGTGCTGCTGGCTCGCTTGCGCTTACACCTGCGCCAACACGGCGGCAACCAGCCAAAAGAAGAGCAGACGCAGAACATCACCCAACATAATGCTCTGCATTTTGGGTTGCTGTGCATCGATCCGGTCAACCGTGAGGTGACGTTGGGGGAAGAAGTGATCACCCTTTCCAGCTCGGATTTCGATTTGCTGTGGGAGCTGGCGACCCATGCCGGGCAAATCATGGCCCGCGAAGCACTGCTGCAAAATCTGCGCGGTGTCAGCTACGATGGTATGGATCGCAGTATCGATGTGGCCATCTCGCGCCTGCGGCGCAAACTCTATGACAATGCCCTGGAGCCGTTCCGTATCAAGACCGTGCGTAACAAGGGCTATCTGTTTGCCCCCAACGCCTGGGCATCGGTGCAACAATGAGAAAACTGTTCGTCCAGTTCTTTTTGCTGCTGTTCGTCTGCTTTCTGGTGATGGCGATGTTGGTTGGCCTGGTTTACAAGGTCACCGCCGAGCGCGCCGGCCGCCAATCAATGGACGACCTGATGAAAAGCTCACTGTACCTGATGCGCAGCGAGCTGCGGGAGATCCCGCTGAAGGACTGGAACAAAACCATCGCCACCCTGGATTTAAACCTGTCGTTCAAACTGCATATCGAGCCGCTCGGTAAACAGAACCTGAGCGAAGATCTCACCAAGCGCTTGCGGCTGGGTGAAATTATCGCGTTGGACGATCGCTACACCTTTATGCAACGCATTCCACGCAGCCATTACGTGCTGGTTGTCGGCCCTATCCCTTACCTGTTCTACCTGCACCAGATGCGGATCCTGGATTTGGTGCTGCTGATTTTTATTGGTATGTCGCTGGCCCTGCCGGTGTTCCTGTGGATGCGCCCGCACTGGCAAGACTTGCTGAAACTGGAAAATGCCGCCCAGCGGCTGGGGGCCGGTCATCTCGATGAACGCACGCATTTCGTCCCCACCTCCAGCCTTTACCGACTGGGCGTTGCGTTCAATCAGATGGCCGATAACGTCAACACGTTGATCGTCAGTAAAAAACAGCTGATTGACGGTATTGCCCATGAGCTGCGGACTCCGCTGGTCCGCCTGCGCTACCGCTTAGCCATGAGCGATAACCTGACCGACGGCGAGCAGCAGGCGCTGAACCGCGATATCGGCCAGTTGGAATCATTGATCGATGAGCTATTGACCTATGCGCGCCTGGATCGGCCGCAGGTAGCACTGAATATTGAGCCTATCGATCTGCCCGGCTGGCTACGGGATAAGGTGGCCGATATCCAACTCATCCATCCAGACCACGACATCGAGCTGAATATCCCGCATGTCGGTGATTTTGGCGGTGTCGATCTGCGGCTGATGGAGCGCGTGTTGGACAATCTGGTCAACAATGGCCTGCGCTATTGCGAACGGCGTTTGCGCGTCGGCCTGTGGTTTGACGGTGATGCCGCATGCTTGCAGGTGGAAGACGATGGTCCAGGCATTCCTCCGGAAGAACGCGAACGGGTGTTCGAACCTTTCGTCCGCCTCGACCCAAGCCGCGATCGCGCAACCGGCGGCTGCGGACTTGGATTGGCGATCGTGCACTCCATCGCCGTAGCCTACCAAGGCCAGGTCTTTGTGGAAGCCAGCTCATTGGGCGGCGCCAGTTTCCGCTTCTGCTGGCCGATTAAACCCCTGTTAGATAACAAAACAGAGCCGGCATAACGATCCGGCCCCGTTGGCCTGCAACTATTTCAACGGGTTCACTATGGAGTCCAAAATGACGTCTAAATCATCCCCTACTGCTTACGACCAGCTACGCGCTCTGTTCACCCGACTGGCACGCTTTGATCACCTCTCGGCCATCAGCGGCTGGGATATGCAAACCATGATGCCGCCGGGCGGCAATAAAGCGCGCTCAGAAGCATTAGCGGAATTGAGCGTGTTGAAACATCAGATCCTGACGGCGCAGAAAACGGGCGAATTGCTCAACCACGCGCAACAAGAGTCACTCGACGAATTTGACCGTGCCAACCTGCTCGAAATGCGCCGTCAGTATGACAATGCCGTGCTGGTGCCAGAAGCGCTGGTCGAAGCCAAATCCCTGGCCGGTGCCCGCTGTGAACATGCCTGGCGCACCCAACGCCCGGCCAACGACTGGCAAGGCTTTAGCGAGAACCTGCGCCAAGTGGTCAAACTGAGCCGCGAAGAAGCCCAGATCCGTGCTCAGGCGGCAGGAGTCAGCCGCTACGATGCGTTGCTGAACCTGTATGAGCCGGGTATGCGCAGCAGCGATCTGGACCGTATCTTTGGCGATCTGAAAACCTGGCTGCCCGACCTATTACAAAAAGTGGTTGCCAAACAGCAACAAGAACCCTGCCTGATCCCGCAAGGCCCGTTCGATGTCGATACTCAGCGTAAGCTGAGTCTAAGCGTGATGAAACTGCTCGGCTTTGACTTTGACGGTGGCCGGGTTGACGTCAGTGCTCATCCGTTCTGCGGTGGCGTTCCGGAAGACGTGCGTATCACCACCCGCTACAACGAGAAAGAATTTCTTACTGCACTGCTCGGCATCGTGCATGAAACCGGTCACGCACGCTACGAGCAGAATCTGCCGCGTGAGTGGTTGGGCCAACCCATTGCGCAAGCCCGCTCAACGGCGATCCACGAATCACAAAGCCTGTTTTTTGAAATGCAGTTGGCCCGCGGCAGCGACTTCCTGAAAGTCCTGCGGCCTTTGATCGTCAATCAGTTTGGCGCACAACCGGCATTGGAAGAAAGCAACTTTATTCGCCTTAATCAGCGGGTAAGACCTGGCCTGATCCGCGTCGACGCTGATGAGGTCAGCTACCCTGCTCACGTGATTTTACGCTATGAGATCGAGCGTGCGTTGATCGAAGGCGAGATCGAGGTAGAAGATATTCCAGCGCTGTGGAATGAGAAGATGCACAGCTACCTTGGCCTGGATACCGTGGGTGATTATCGCAACGGCTGTATGCAGGACATTCACTGGACGGACGGTGCCTTTGGTTACTTCCCAACGTATACGCTGGGTGCCATGTATGCCGCTCAACTGTTCGATAGCGCACGCAGCGCAATGCCGAAACTGAGCGAAGATATTGCTGCCGGTAATTTGACCGAGCTATTCCATTGGCTGCAGCAGAATATCTGGCGTCACGCCAGCCGCTATCCAACCGATACGTTGATCGCCAACGCTACCGGCAAGACGCTGGACCCAAGCTATTTCCGCCAGCATTTGGAAAGCCGTTATCTGTAGAAGAGATACCTAACATTACGTTCAGTGACGCCCCTCACCCCCAGGAGAGGGAACCGATCGAGTTCGCTGTAGCACAGAATGAGGGGATGAATATTGGTAGCCTTAATCAAAGAGTCCGCATGACGTTAACCATCAATGTGTTACTTGAGAACCGCCGGGCTGCCGGTGCGGATAAAGCGTTAACCACCAAGGCCGGGCTGAGCTTACTGGTTCAGGATGGTTCGGACAGCGTGCTGTTTGATACAGGGCCGGACGGCAGCTTTTTGCACAATGCCGATCGGATGGGGATTAGTCTCGATAATTTGACCGCCACCGTGCTCTCCCATGGCCATTACGATCACAGCGGTGGCGTCCCGTGGCTACCTGAAAACAGCCGGATAATTTGCCACCCCGGCGTGCAAGACGTGCGCTATGCTGCCGTTAATCTTCTGGGTCGCGTAAAGAAAATCAAACGGTTATCACCGCAAGTGGATTACTCGCGCCACGCCATTGAGCTGACCCGAACCCCCGTGCATATCAGTGAGCGTTTTATCTGGTCTGGTGAAATCGAAGTTCCCTCTCCCAAAGCCTACGGCATTATTGAAGATGCCAACTCATCGCCTGATTACGTCACCGATGAGGGTGTGCTGATTTATAAGTCCGACCGAGGCCTGATTATCATCACCGGCTGCGGACACCGGGGGGTCATCAACATTGTGCGACACTGCCAGAAGATCACCGGTATCGATAAAATCTACGCGCTGATTGGCGGTTTTCACCTGAGAACGGCCTCACCGCTGCGATTATGGCAAGTGCAGCGTTTTCTCAAGCACATCAAACCTGAAAAAGTCATGGGCTGCCATTGCACCGGCCCTTGGGGGCTGCTGTGGTTGCCGAATACCATTAGCCCGGCGACGGGGGATAAGATCATTCTAGAGTGATCCACTAGCTAGATAAGAATGGTGTAATTCCTGTTTAGTATCCGAACCATTAATGATTGATTAGAACTACAATGGTACACTGCATCAGTAGTGAGTTCGGTGTAAAATACTAAGGAGGAGCAATTATGACATGGGGTTACTATTTAAAAAATATATTTTGGGGAGTATTTTATACCAGTGCCGCATACGGTGCATGGTACAAAAACCCAGAAAGCGAGAGATTAACACTCATCCTCATACTATCCGTAATTAGCTGTATCCTGGTCCCATTCGCAAAAAAGTTCATTGAAATAATAGCGTTGAAATACTCCACCCGAAAATTTTGGCAGCAGGATTTTTTTGTTAGTTCTGTAGGCGGAAGTGTACGAGTGATCTATGATTTATTCTGCCTTGTATTTGCAATATTTTTATCAGCCCTTTACTTATTCATGATTACATTTAAAGCTCTAAGGCATAAACCTTAGAGCCATGTGTTTTAAATTCCTATTAAATTATTCACCTCTTCCATTAAAGAATCATCTATGAAAGCACTAACCAATGTCATTATTATGGCGAAGCCTAATATTCCTAATGGGGACCCAAGGATAATACTAAATGCAAAAGCAGTTAGCGCCGTTGCAGCCCTCCCTGCAGCCAAAGATTCCAGCTTAACAAAAACTGGCCGCCAATTATTGCTCTCAAGCGCTTTTTCTATTTCTTTCACGGTGTCATAACCAACGATTGTCCAACCAACATAGTTAAATGCCTTACTAAACTTGGCTAAACTTTTCGCCATCTGATCGCGGTTTAGTGATTCAAGCGCTTTAGCAATCGCCTCACGATCTTTAACACTAAATTTTTTATTTAGCACATCCTTATACTTATTAAAAGCTTTCAGCGCCTCATCTGCATTGCGGATCTGCTTACCTTTTGCCGCATCCGCCAACTCTTGTGCAATTTTGGCCGACTGCTCACCAAATCTACCAGTTAATTCCGTATAGAAATTAGCCGTGTACTTGACAGCATCCTTAACACGCTCCTGTTCGGCCTTGGCTTCTGCCTCTTGTTTAGCTTTGTCGTTAGCCTGCTTCTGGTTCTGCACATCCGCCAGCGTTTTCCGAGCATTATTGAGCGTGTTCTCCGCATTGAGCTTGTCTCTTCTTGCCTGTTCAAGACGGTTTGCCGCGCGATTGGCCGATTCTCTCGCGGCATTCATCTGGCTTATTGCAGTGTCACGCTCACTAGCCAGTTTTGCGATCAAATCCATCGCACCTTCAAACTCCGCCCACCACGCCTCTTTGCCATAATCAACTTCGGTGTTCCATTTAATAAAATTATCCAGCAGATCACTGTGTCTTTTCCTTTTAGACTCAGCCTGGGCCGCTTTATATTCATAGTCACGGGAAAGTTTTTCAGCACTCGCCTTATCATTGGCGGCTTGATTAATACGACCATTCGCATCGTTTAACGCATTTTGTGCGCTCTGTTCGCTTTGGCGGGCATCATTTTCAGTACGTAGCAGGCCTGCCTCGGTAGTAAGGTCTAGATCTTTAAGCCGATTAACCTCATTTTCTTTTTGACGCTGCTCATTTTCCAGTTGTTCTAACCTGTTTTTTGCCGCATCGATTTCCGCTTGAATATTTTTCACCTGCTCCCGCGCTTTGCCCATTTCCTTTCTGTTTAATGACTGTTGCTCTCTAACCCCCGGGGTGGGCTTCTCTCTCGAATAGAACCAATCTTCATTGTTACGCTTCAAGTATTCTTGTTGCACCCGCCGTTTATTAGCTTCATGACGCAGGACGGTCAGGCGCTCCTTACTGACTTTAAGTTTACTGATGATGGCATTAAGGTTAGCTTTTTCTAATACAGTTTGGTTATCTTTCTTTAACTGACCATTTAGTTCATCAATATCTTTTTGCATTTCCTTAATTTGATTGTCAAGATCGTGGACTTTGTTCGCCGCAAACTCGATAGCCTTATCGGAGTCTTTTCGGAAACTCTCTTTGGCCTCATTACTGAATGGCGTAACATCATCATCCTCAGGATCAAAAGCGCTTATTGGTTTATTGATATCGGAAATCTTCTGATCCCATAGATGCGTAATGTTACTGATTTCTTTTTGCCTCTCCGGTAAGCGATTACCAGACCAGGCTTCAACCACCATGTTGCCATCCGACAGATCAAAGCCACGCTGCCAGCCGTGACCATTCCAATAATATCCCATTGAAGTCAGGACATCGCGTTCGTACTGAGTTGTATCTTCATATCGAGCCATAATTAAATTTCCTTTTCAAATAATAGACGGAATTGAGTGATATCAACCGTATGTCAATACAGCCTTATCCACCTTATGGCGTCTCTTTTTATTCTTCAATTTGAATGCGTATTATTATCGTTAATGTGCGTACCACTACGCAGAATCAGAATTGCAGAGAGCGCTGCATGTGGCACTCTACGTTTCTATCGCTGGGGCATGTCGCGATCTCTTTTTGATGATGCTTAGCTAGCGATGTTCCATAGCCCACGTCCTTCCCCAGAGCACAGGTGCCGCAGGTTGGTGGTCTGCATACCCTCCAATGTATGTTGTAACTAATTTATGGCGTACTCGGCTCAATACAACGAAAGTCACGCCCGCCCAAGCCACTCGTACATTAGGTTACACGCCGAAACCAATCACTCACGGAAAGTCATCCTCGGTTTGCATAAGATTATTTCAACGGCCCCGCAGTGGGGTTATACACCAACAGAAATCTGAGGATTTACCCATGAAAAAAGTATTAGCTCTGGTTGTTGCCGCTGCAATGGGCTTGTCATCTATCGCTTTCGCCGCTGAGGCCGCTGCCCCTGCTGCTGCACCAGCCGCCACGACCCAAGCCGCACCAGTGAAAACCACCCACGTGAAACAACATCACGCAAAAAAAACGACCGAGCAAAAAGCTCAGGCAGCCAAGAAACACCATAAGGCCAGCGGTAAAAAAGCCCCGGCCCAGAAAGCTCAGTCAGCTAAAAAGCATCACAAGAAATCCAGCAAGAAAGCAGCAACTCCGGCTGCCTGATAGCCAACCGGCGTGAGGCTCCCCTCACCTGTTCTGAGTACAGTTGTCCAACACCCGGTTCGCCGGGTGTTTTTTCATCGGGGGTTGTCTATGCTGCGTCGCTATCGATTCGAAATCATCCTTGGCACCCTGATCCTTTGCGGGCTGATCGCCAGCTTTTTTTATCTGTGATCTCCGGTCTTTTTTCAGGAAATTATCGGAAAATCAATCACCGACCATCTACACAGCGGCTAAATCAGTCTATAGTTAGCATTCAGTGTGTCTATGGATGAACCGAATTTGTCAGGCAAGAAACCTATGCGCATCTCTGTTTTGCTGTTGTTGTGCTCATTCCCTTTGGCTCTATCCCACGCTGCGCATGCTGATAGCCCTTCCGAGGCGTCTGCGGCCGATCAAACCCGTCTGTTTTTTGGCAAAGACGACCGTATTAAAGTCACCGAAACCAGCGGTTGGCCATGGCAAGCCATTGGCCAGGTCGAAACCGCCAGTGGCAATCTGTGTACCGCCACGCTGATCTCGCCGCATCTGGCACTCACCGCCGGCCACTGCGTGTTGGCCCCTCCCGGCAATCTTGATAAGGCCGTTGCGCTACGCTTTATCTCCGGCAGCAAAGGTTGGCAATACCAGACTGCTAATATCGAAACGCTGGTCGACAAGTCACTAGGCAAGAAGTTGAAGGCCGACGGCGATGGCTGGATCGTGCCACCGGCGGCGGCGGCCTATGATTTTGCGTTGATCAGGTTAAAGGACAAGAAGGCGCTGGCAATCAAGCCGCTACCGTTATGGCAAGGCGACAGCAAAGCGTTAACGCAAACCTTAAAGCAGGCCAAACGCCTGGTGACTCAAGCCGGTTATCCGGAAGATCATTTGGATGACCTGTACAGCCACCAGAATTGTAAAATCACCGGCTGGGCACAACAGGGCGTGCTATCTCACCAGTGCGATACCTTGCCGGGGGACAGCGGTTCTCCATTGATCTTGAAAACCGCAGAAGGCTGGCGACTTATCGCTATCCAGAGTTCTGCTCCCGCTGCACTTGACCGCTACCGTGCCGATAACCGCGCGCTGTCAGTTACCGGCATTCGCGATGCGCTGGATACATTAGCCGCCGGTAAATAATCCTTCCGTAGTATGCAGGCCACCATTATCCCACCGCAGGGTGATGGTGGCAGGCAAACTGTGCTGCAATACCTTATCCACGTTTGGCCCATCGGTTTGCTGATAGAACGTACTGGCCTGCTCCAGCGACGAACCACCACGCATTTTGCGTTCAATCAGGCGTGACCGCAGTTGCTCTGCTGGCGCCTGAATAAATAGCGTCAAGTCGCTGGATCTTGCCAGATCGCGCCAGCCCGGCTCATCAAGCAGCAGCCAGTTGCCCTCTACAATCACCACCGGAGCGGTCACCTCGATAGCGTCTGGCACCGGATCGTGCAATACCCGATCGTAGGTTGGCCACAACGGCCGTGGTTGTTCGAGTGAGGCTAACGCCAACTCGAGTTGCTGACGATCAAACGTTTCCGGCATCCCCTTTTTGCAGCGTAACCCTTGAGCATCAAGCCAAGCGTTAGGGCGATGAAAACCATCCATCGGCAGGGTTTGCAATTCTGGCAATTCATCATGTTGCGTGGATAAATACTGCCAAAAAGCAGTCAGCGTCGATTTACCACTGCCAGGCGGTGCCGCCAGAAATACCACCAGGCGCCCCCCCTTACTCCGTTGTTTGTGAGCCAGCAGACGCAGCAAAGGTAAATGCACCTGCTCGATCTCTTCATCGGCAAACAAGGCATCGATCGTCAGCCCATTAACCGTTAGCGCTATTTTCATTGGTCAGTTCCTTTAACAGCGAAGTCACTGCCAGCGTTAATCCGGTTTTCACCATATTGCCGTAACGCTCGGTATTAAATACCTCAAAACTGGAAAACTTCATCTTTCTTATCGCACTGAAAAGCTGCTCGTTTTCCGTAATGGCGTTCAGGTTGGCAATAAAATCAAAGGTCATTTCATCATGAAAGCTCAGTGAGCCATTTTCAGCCTGCACATGCTGGCTGAATTGTGAAAGACAGATGATATCGGCATAAACGGTTTTCTTGATTTTACCCAGCGCATACAACAAACGCAGGGCAACCTCCATATTGTCCAAAGGGCCGGATTTTGCTAACAATGGCTTCACCGCATATTCTTGTATATCGGGATCGTTATTGACGAACACCTGCGGCAAATAGGTTTTGACAGCAGAAAATAAAATCTCATTGGCCTTCAGTAACCAATGGAGCAATTGTTGCTGCTCGTCCAGTTGTTCAATTATTTCATCTTCTGTCAACGTTTTCATTCGTCCTGCGATACCATCAATGCAAGTGTAATGTATGAATTCTATTACACGATCCGTCGGTACCATTGATCATAAGGGTTTCTGTGCTCAAGTACCCCTCTTTTTGTTTTATACCGCCGATAATGTCACCTTTGGTGATCCCGGTTGCCGAAAAAATCACCTCATCACTGGCGATCAGGGCATTGAGCGGCAAGATGGCGTTAATCTCAATCCCCATGCTGCTGCAACGCCGTCGTTCTTCCTGCGCCAGTATCCTGTTCTGGGGCGTATCTCCTTTCGCCTGGCAGAAATCGATCAGTTCGGCCTGCATATCCCCGCCCAGCAGGCGCACCGCACAGGCAGAAATCACCCCTTCCGGCGCGCCGCCGAGGGTATACATGATGTCGGCTTCACCACCTGGCAGGCAAGTCATCAGGCTGGCGGCGACGTCACCGTCAGGAATGGCAAAAATCTTCACCCCGAGCGCCTGCGCCTGTTGGCGTATTCGCTCATGGCGCGGTTTATCCAGCGTGATCATCCGTAGTTGGTGCAACGGCTTGCCTAGAGCCTGCGCGACTTGCCGCAGGTTTTGCTCCAGAGGCAGCCGCAAGTCGATAGCTCCTTTGGCCCCTGGCCCCACCACCATCTTGCGCATATACATGTCAGGGGCGTGCAGCAAGGCGTTGTGAGGGGCAAAAGCGATCACCGCCAGCGCATTATATTGCCCCATAGCCACCATCCGAGTGCCTTCGATAGGGTCAACCGCAATGTCTACCGCTGGCCCCTTGCCACTCCCCAATCGTTCACCGATATACAGCATCGGCGCCTGATCGATTTCGCCTTCACCGATCACAATCTGCCCCTGCATCGCCATGCCGCTCAGTTGTTCACGCATGGCGGCAACGGCCACTCCATCAATCTGATTTTTATCACCACAGCCCAGTAATGGCCAGGCTGCCAGGGCAGCCTGTTGAGTGGTGCGTACTATGTCGTAAGCCAGCGATTTCATCGGCTTATACCCCTGTTTCCACGCCAAAATGTTGCAGCAGGAAGCGTTCGGCCTGCTCATTCCACACGCCGTGGCTCTCTGCAACCAACTCCGCCAGGCGGGCATAGAATGGATCGGTTTTGCCCAGTTGCGGGAAGTCCGCAATCGCGGTTAACGGCATGGTCGCAAAGTTATAAATCAGCTTTTTACCACCAGGGATCGTAGGCAGATTGATGATGGTATCCGGCACGGAATTCAATCCGCCAATGTGGGTGATCATGACCGAAGGATTGATGCGACCTTCGGCGGTCAGTTGCAACGCCTCCAGCATGTCGCCCGTTGAACCGCCCGATGTCCCTACCACATGGGTGGAGGCGTAATGCACGTTGTAAAAGTTAAACGGCACCTTGAATTCACTGTCGGTCGGGCCGGCAAAGAAATTCAGGCAACCGTCTTCCGCCATCAGTTCATCGCCCATCACCAACACATCGGCCACGGCGGCATAAACGAAGACATCATCAAAACCGTGGCCCTGGGTGAGATCGCGCAGCGCCGTCACCGGATCGGCAACCTTGCTGCTGTTGAAATAAACCAGCTCCACCCCCTTGTCACGCGCAACGCTTTCCGGCAGCAGCAATCTGGCCCGCGCCAAGCGCGCTTCATCAATATCTACCACCACTACCCGCGCAGGACGGATGTTGCCGTTAATGGCATAGTCGATCGCACCAATCCCCATCGGCCCGGCACTGGCCAATAACGCCACGTTGCCGCCGGGCTTGATCCCCATGCGATGTTCATAGACGTATTGCGTCGTGTGGTAGTTGGCGTGGTAAGCACCAATGATGCAGCACATCGGTTCTGCCAGCGAGGCTGCCGCAAAATAGCTGCCTTCATACGGTAATACGCAACCGAGTTCCACAGCCTGCTGCGGGATGATCATGTAGGTGGCGTTGCCGCCAAAAAATTCGTAGCTGTAACCCGCCGAGTAACCGCTCGGCAATCCCATCGCCGGTTGCAGCACAAAGCGTTGGCCTGGCTGGTACCGTGAGCGCAGGTTGTTACCCACCTGCTCAATGATACCGGCGCACTCATGGCCGGTGATTGCCGGGTGATCGGCGACGTTATCAGGCACTCGCTTGTGGCTAGCCCCCAATTTGGCGGCCTTCCAGGTAGAGAGGCACACGCTGTCGGAAATCACTTTCACCAGCAGTTCATCATCCCCTAGCGGCGGTAATTCAAACTCACGCAGGCGAACATCGTTTTGGCCATAAATAGCGGCGGCTTGGGTTTTCATGCTGTTTCCTTTTCTGACTGTGTGGCTACCAGTTGTTCCAACAGATGGTCGAGATTGCGGTCACCGAGATAATTACTGATCAATACTTTGGGTTTATCACTCACCCGTTCAGCTCGTCCTTCCAGGCTGGAGTGTGTGACGATCAGGTCGGCTTCCGGCGGAATGTTTTCAATGGCGTAGTGCTTAACGCTGATCGGCACCCCTGCTTTCTCCAGACGTTTACGGAAGGTGGTTGCCCCCATCGCGCTGGAACCCATACCGGCATCACAGACAAAGGCGATATGGCGGATCGGTTGAGCTTGCCCTTTGCCGGCGGCTTTCAAGGCTTTGACCTGCCGCTGTGAGTCATCAAAACTGTCTTCGGTAACCTGTTGTTTCTCCATCTTCAGGATCAATGTGGCAATCAGGAACGAGACCAACGTACCCGCCGCTACGCCTGCCAAAGTTCCTGCAAAACCACCACGCGGCGTCAGGGCAAGGTAAGCGAAGATGGAACCCGGACTTGGCCCGGCAACCAGGCCTGCCCCCATCAGGTCAAATACGTAGATCCCCGTCATACCACCGCCAATCATGGCGATGATCATCAGCGGCTTCATCAGCACATACGGGAAGTAAAGTTCGTGGATCCCGCCAAGGAAATGGATAATCATCGCGCCCGGTGCCGACTTTTTACTCATACCCTGACCAAACAGCGCAAACGCCAGCAGGATGCCAAGCCCAGGGCCTGGGTTAGAAGCCACCATAAAGAACACTGAGCGGCCATTTACCGCCGTATCCTGCATGCCCAGCGGGTAATACACACCCTGGTCGATGGCGTTATTCAGGAAAAGCACCTTCGCCGGTTCGTTGATGATCGACAGCAGCGGCAGATAACCGGTAGCGACCAGCGACTCAATGCCGGCACGGACCAAATGGTTGGCTTGCTGCACCGCAGGGCCAATCACTTCGTAGGCAAACAGGCACAGAAACATGCCCACGATCCCCAGCGAGAAGTTGTTGATCACCATCTCAAACCCGGCCGGGATGCGCTTGTCCAGTTTGGTGTCGATATATTTGATGATCACTCCGCCGAGCGGCCCCATCACCATCGCACCGATGAACATCGGAATATCGGCCCCCACAATCACGCCGATGGTACCAATGCCGCCCATCACCGCACCGCGTTTCTCCGCTATCAGGTAGCCACCGGTAGAACCGATCATCAACGGCAGTAAATAGGTGATCATCGGCCCGACCAATTGCCCGAAGTGGGCATTAGGCATCCAACCGGTGGGAATAAACAGTGCCGTAATAAATCCCCACGCAATAAATGCGCCGATATTAGGGATTACCATAGCCGTCAGGAACCCGCCAAAAGCTTGCACTCTGGCTCGTATTGTTTTATTGGCCATTATATTGATCCTTGAGTGGATAAAATCAGAAGCGCAGAACGATTTCTTTTATTTCTGATACTTTAGTTGCCTGAGTAAGCTGTTCTATAGCGTCATCATCGCAGAACATTTCGCTCAACAGCTGGATGGCGTTGATATGGCTGTCGGCATCTTGCGCCGCCAAACCAATTAGGACTTTCACCTGCGGGTTATCGTCATTGAAATAAACGCCATTCGGCAATACGGTTAAGGTTAATGCCGTGCCCAAAGCGCCTTCTTCCGGGCGGGCATGTGGCATTGCCACTTCCGGCGTCAGAATATAATAGGCGCCATTCTGTTGAGTGCTTTCTTTTATTGCTGTCACATAACGTGGCTCAACGATATTATTTGCCAGCAGGCAACTCATCGATAAATCAATAGCCTGTTGCCAGTCGCAATTTTGCTGGTGAACGGTAAATGCATTTTCCGGGAAGTAATCTATCAATCCATTCATGAGCTGTTCCTGTTGTTATTCCAAGAGGATTGGGAATTGCTATGCAGCTTATGGACTAGTGATAGGAAACGCAATCAGGGGGAATTTTGTGAAGAAAATCACTCTCTATATGAAACATATTGCAATTGAAGATCTACTTCACAAAAAATCGGTGATTATTTTTTCAATTTAAAATTGTCAATAGATGAATTGTGACTCTTGCTGCATATAAACAATTTGATAAAAATATCCATAACGTGACAAAAATCACATCTTACATATTGCTAACCAAGATTAATGAGGAAAGCACTATGATAATGACGCCAAAACACGTTCCCCACTAGCCATAAAGCGCTTCGGCGTCGTCCCCGTATACTGGCGGAAAAAAGCGATAAAGGCACTATCGCTGGAGAAGGCCAGCCGTTGGGCAACCGCGCTTACGGAAGGTAACTGAGCTAATAGTTCGATAGCGTGCATCAACCGCCATTGCTGGCACCACTGTTGATAGCTGAGCCCTGTTTCCCGCAGGAATATCCGCGTTAACGTTTTAGAATGCAGGCCGATCTCCTTGGCCAAGTGCGCCAAACCGGGTAGCTGATCTACCTCGTTTAACCTGCTAATCCACGCAGCAATCCGTGGATCACTTGGCAACGTCAGGTGGGTATTTTCCTGCTCCGCCACGCTCAGTTCATTGCGCAAAACTCGCAACAGATCTTCCGCCTGGGGATGCTGTTGTGCATAGTCAAACGGCCAATGCGCAATGCGCTCAATCACCGCTGCCAATAAAGGGTTGGCGGCCAACACCGCACTGCGCTGCCTTGCCAACATCGTACTATCCGCCAAATAAAGCGAACGGTAAGCTACCTGCCCGCGCAGTTGCACACGGTGCCGTACTCCGCTGGGGATCCAGATAATACGCGTAGGCGGCAAGATCAGCCATTGCTCGGCTAACGTCACCGTCATACAGCCACGTGGGGCATAGAGGATCTGGGCCCGTTGATGCTGATGTTCGCCTGAATCATGCTCCGTCAGTTCGGCACTGATCCCCACCACCGGAGCGGAGTAACTATCCGGATCAAAAACCTGATGTTGAGATATCAGTGCCATCGATAAGTCCTATACTTGTTGCTTTTTGTCTTTATCATTGTAATCGAACAGCCTCTATCTCCCTATACTGCTGGCACTTATTTGGGAGAATGCTATGTCCGTCAAAAAACTGCCCCTGCCTCTGATCGTTGTGATGATCATGGCCCCGCAAATTCTGGAAACGCTCTACAGTCCGGCACTGACCGCGATCCGTGCCGATTACCAGATCGACGCTACTCAGGCCAGCCACACGCTATCGGTCTACTTTTTTGCTTTTGCCTTCGGCGTGGCCTTTTGGGGCACCGTCAGCGATCAATATGGCCGTAGAATGGCCATGCTCGCCGGTTTGATGATGTATACGGCCGGAGCCTTACTGGCAATAGTTAGCAGCTCTTTCGCATTACTGCTCGTCTCGCGTGCCGTGATCGCCTTTGGTGCCGCCGTCGGCTCAGTGGTGACACAGACCATGCTGCGTGATGTCTATCAGGGACCCGCGTTGGGAAAAATGTTTGCGATGATTGGCATGGCATTGTCGATAAGCCCGATAGTGGGCATGTTGAGCGGCGGCATGCTGGTGTTCTGGGGTGGGCACATGGCCATTTTCATTGCTCAAGGCGGCTTCGCACTGCTACTGCTTATCTGGTGCTGGCAAGCGCTACCCGAAACCCGCCAGCAAACCACCGGCATGGCGTTAATCCCCTGTCTGATGGAGATGCTGCGTGATAAGCAAATCTGGTGTTCGGCACTACTGATTGCCAGTTTTAATGTCATGGCTTTCAGCTACTTCAGTCTGGCTCCTTTTATTTTTCAGAACTTGGGATTGAGCAGCGAACAGTTTGGTTATTCGGGGATAGTTTTGGCGTTTGGCAGCCTGTGTGGCGCGGCTGCAAACCGCTATTTTTTACAACATGGGCTATGCGCATACCGGCAGATCCAACTGGCCGGTCTGTTAGCCCTATTGGCCGCCGTGAGTGCGTGGTATTGGCAAACCAGCCTGATGATCCTGCTGCCCTGCATGGCGATAACCGTGGCATTTGGCTTGGCGATCCCTAATATTCTCAGCCAGGCGCTGAAGCATTACCGCAACCGGCTGGGTGCTGCCGGTGCGGTATTGGGATTAGTTTATTATCTGCTGATCGCTGGTGGCCTGGCACTGGCCGCGATGGGCCAGCACCTGCCGTTGACGCTGTTTGCTTGCAGTTTGTTAAGCCTTACCTGCTCAGCAAGGCTTAAGCATTATGCCGAGAGCTGATCCATGGTCTGCAAGATACGCTTCTCAGAGATCGGGTAAGGCGTACCCAACTGCTGTGCGAACAGGCTGACGCGCAGCTCCTCGATCATCCAGCGTACCGCCTTCACCTCTTCATCCTGCTGGCGCTTAGGTGGCAGTTTATTCAGCCACTGCTGCCACGCCTGCTGAACCTGCTCCACCCGGAGCATCTGAGCGCGATCGCGGTGCGGATCGATTGCCAGCTTCTCCAAGCGGCGCTCGATCGCTTGCAGATAACGCAAGGTGTCCGGCAAGCGGCTCCAACCGTTATTGGTGACAAAACCACGGTACACCAGGCCGTTAAGCTGGGCCTTGATGTCAGAAAGCGCCAGCGCCAACGAGATATCAACGCGCCCCTTCAGACGTTTGTTGATGTTGAACACCGTGGTCAGGATCTGTTCCACCTGCTTGGCCACGCCCACCACGGTTTCGTTCAGCTCGGCACGCACCAGCTCTTGCAGGCGGGCAAAGTTTTCTTCCTGCCACACCGGTCCACCGTGTTCGGCAATCAGCTTGTCGATACCGCAAGAGATACAGTCGTCGATCAGATCCAGCACCTTGCCATACGGGTTGAAATACAGCCCAAGCTTGGCCTTGTTCGGCAACTTCTCATGCAGGTACTTGATTGGCGATGGAATATTCAGCAACAATAAGCGGCGCGTTCCTTGCCACATGGCCTGCTGCTGTTCCTGTTCGCTGTCAAACAGGCGGATGGCCACGCTGTCTTTTTCGTCCACCAGCGCCGGGTATGCCTTGACCGAATAGCCGCCACGCTTCTGCTCATAGAACTCTGGCAGTTTGCCAAAGCTCCAGATATGCAGATTACTCTGTTCCAGCCCGTCGTCCGCCACGGCAGACAGCGTCTCTTGCACCTTGTCTTTGAGCTGGAGCCTCAGCGCTGCCAGATCTTTGCCTTCACGCAGGGTTTTGTGTTTCTCACCCACCACGCGGAAGGTCATTTTCAGATGATCGGGTACCTGATCCCACTGCCAATCCTCACGTGACACCGTCACGCCAGTCATGCGACGCAGCTCGCGCTCCAGCGAATCCAGCAGCGGCATCTCCAAAGGAGTTGCACGAGCCAGGAAAGCCTCGGCGTAGTTGGGTGCCGGCACAAAATTACGCCGCATCGGCTTGGGTAACGATTTAATCAGCGCGATCACCAGCTCACGACGAATGCCGGGGATCTGCCACTCAAAACCGGCCTCTTCCACCTGATTGAGGATCGGCAACGGGATGTGCACGGTCACACCATCGGCATCGGTACCCGGCTCAAACTGATAGGTCAGGCGCAGTTTGAGATTACCCTGATACCAATAGTTCGGGTAATCCAGCGCGTTGACCTTGTTGGCTCCGTCCTTGATCAACATCTCTTTTTCGAAGTTGAGCAGTTCAGGGTTTTGCTTACCGGCGGTTTTCCACCAGTGGTCAAAGTGACGCCCGGACACCACATCGCTCGGGATGCGTTGATCGTAGAAACTGAATAGCGTTTCGTCATCTACCAAAATGTCGCGGCGGCGCGACTTGTGCTCCAGCTCTTCCACTTCGGCACGCAGCTTCAGGTTGGCGGCGAAGAACGGGTGCCTCGTCTGCCAGTCACCTTCCACCAGCGCATGGCGGATAAACAGCTCACGGCACAGCAGCGGATCGATAGTGCTGTAATTCACCGGGCGAGCCGCGACGATTGGCAAGCCAAACAGCGTGACCTTTTCGCTGGCCATCACCGCACCCTGCGATTTTGACCAGTGGGGTTCGCTGTAATGATGCTTGACCAGGTGCTGCGCCATCGGCTCGATCCATTCGGGTTCGATACGCGCGGCGATGCGGCCCCACAGGCGGCTGGTTTCGACCAGTTCGGCCACCATCGTCCATTTCGGCGGCTTTTTGAACAGCCCGGAACCGGGGAAGATGGAGAAACGGGCGTTGCGCGCCCCGGTATACTCTTGCTTATCCGCATCCTTCTGGCCAATGTGTGAAAGCAGGCCACTCAGCAGCGCGGTATGTACGCTGCGATAATCCGAAGGCACGCTGTTAACCGGCAAGCCCAGCTCTTTCACCACCTGACGCAGTTGGGTGTAGATATCCTGCCATTCACGCACCCGCAGATAGTTCAGGAAATCATTGCGGCACAGGCGGCGGAACTGCCCGGAGGAGTTTTCCTTCTGCTGCTCTTTCAGGTAATCCCACAGGTTCACAAACGCCATAAAATCGGAATCTTTGTCGGCGAAGCGGCGGTGCTTTTCATCGGAAGCCTGTTGCTTATCCATTGGCCGCTCACGCGGATCCTGGATCGACAACGCCGAAGTGATGATCATCATCTCGCGCACGCTGCCACTTTTCTGGGCTTCCAACACCATCCGAGCCAAACGCGGATCGATCGGCAACTGCGCCAGTTGACGGCCCTGCGGTGTCAATTGGTAGTGGCCGTTGTCAGCGGTTTTAATCGCGCCCAACTCTTCCAGCAGGCGCACGCCGTCCTGAATATTACGGTTATCCGGCGCCTCGACAAACGGGAAGGCAGCAATATCGCCCAGGCCCAACGACGTCATCTGCAAAATGACCGAGGCCAGGTTGGTACGCAGAATTTCCGGGTCGGTAAACTCCGGACGCGACAGGAAATCCTGCTCCGAGAACAAACGGATACAGATACCGTCCGAGACACGCCCACAGCGACCCTTACGCTGGTTGGCCGAAGCCTGCGACACCGGCTCGATCGGCAAACGCTGCACTTTGGTGCGGAAGCTGTAGCGGCTGATACGTGCCGTACCTGGGTCGATGACATACTTGATGCCTGGCACGGTCAGCGAGGTTTCTGCCACGTTGGTCGCCAACACGATGCGGCGGCCATGGTGCGACTGGAATACCCGATTCTGTTCGCTGTTGGACAGGCGGGCATAGAGTGGCAGCACCTCGGTATGCGGCAGGTTGAGCTTGGTCAGCGCATCGGCGGTATCGCGGATTTCACGCTCGCCGCTCATAAAGATCAGGATATCTCCTGGCCCCTCACGCCCCAGTTCGTCCACCGCATCGAAAATCGCCTGTAGCTGATCGCGTTCGGTATCGTCAGCGTCATCGACTACCGGCCGGTAGCGAACTTCAACCGGATAGGTACGCCCTGACACCTCAATGATCGGCGCATTATTGAAATGGCGGGAAAAACGCTGCGGATCGATGGTGGCCGAGGTGATGATCACCTTGAGGTCCGGGCGCTTTGGCAACAGTTCGCGCAGGTAACCCAGGATAAAATCGATGTTCAGGCTGCGCTCATGCGCTTCATCGATGATCAGGGTGTCGTACTGCATCAGGTTACGGTCCTGCTGGATTTCGGCCAGCAAGATCCCGTCGGTCATCAGTTTGACCAGGGTATTCTCACCCACCTGATCGTTGAAGCGCACCTTATAGCCAACGCTGCCACCCAGTGGGCTTTCCAACTCATCGGCGATGCGGTTGGCAACGGTACGTGCGGCCAGGCGGCGCGGTTGCGTATGACCAATCAGGCCTTTGACGCCGCGCCCTAATTCCAGGCAGATTTTCGGTAGCTGGGTGGTTTTCCCAGAACCGGTTTCCCCCGCCACGATCACGACCTGGTGATCGCGGATAGCGGCGAGAATATCCTGTTTCTTTTGGCTGACCGGCAGGCTTTCCGGATAGGTAATTTTCGGGCACGAGGCCGCACGCGAGCGCACCTTCTGGATGGCTTGCTCGATATCACCCGCTATTTCTGCGGCAACGGCTTGTTGAGCCTCGGGGCTTTTGACTTTGCGGGCACCTTGCAACCGGCGTTGCAGGCGCTGCTGATCACGGAGCATCAAGTCACCCAGTTGGGATGACAATGCCGCGAGCGTAGATTTCACTTTCGGTGTTCCTTGTTTCTTCGCAGCTAGCGGTTAACGTCAGGGGCTATGGTTTGATGTTATTGCCCCTCACCCAAACCCTCTCCCCAAGGAGAGGGTTTGGGTGAGGGGTTGACCAATAGCTGCGGTTTTAAAATAGGTTTATCAATTTTTGACTAAGCGGCACAGGATACCACAATGGGTTTTCTCTCCATAATCCATCCGCTTAGCCTGGGTTTGCTTGTTCAATAAAATCGAACGAAGATCTCGAAATATTCCGCTATCACTGCTGGTACATTCTGCATAAAGTGTACCTCATGCAACGGGCAACCTGCCCCGATCTCACTGTCATAACGAAAGGAAGTATCGATGAGCAACGTATTGGTTCTTAAATCCAGCATCCTGGCAACTTATTCTCAGTCTAACCAATTGGCCGATTTCTTCGTTGAACAGTGGGCCAATGCTCACAGCAACGATACCATCACCGTGCGTGACCTGGCTGCGCAGCCGATCCCGGTACTGGACGGTGAACTGGTTGGTGCGCTGCGTCCTTCCGATGCTCCGCTGACCCCACGCCAGCAAGAAGCACTCGCTCTGTCAGACGAACTGATTGCCGAACTGCAAGCCAACGATACTATCGTTATCGCGGCACCGATGTACAACTTCAACATCCCAACCCAGTTGAAGAATTATTTTGACCTGATTGCCCGTGCCGGCGTCACCTTCCGTTACACCGAGAACGGCCCGGAAGGCTTGGTAAAAGGTAAACGCGCCATCATTCTGACCAGCCGCGGCGGCATCCATAAAGGCACTCCAACCGATCTGATCGAGCCTTACCTGCGTCTGTTCCTGGGCTTTATCGGTATTACCGAAGTTGAGTTTGTGTTTGCCGAAGGGATTGCTTATGGCCCAGACGTCGCGACCAAAGCTCAAGCGGATGCCAAAGCGTTACTGAGCGAAGTAATTGCCGCTTAACAACGGTGGGCGCAGCATGCGGCGCCCCTGAAAAATAGTTTCACCTGCAAAATCCGTTTTACCCTCAAAATAATAAGTTGTTTAAATTCCATTGCGCGCCCAAGGGCGCGCTTTTTTTATTTCTGCAACCACTGACCGTTAATACCCCGGACATATTCCCCCGCAGGCGCTCGGGTCACCAACTTCTGCCCCGCCATGCGCGCGACTTCATCGATGGCAATATGATTGCTGGTTGCCACCTGCTGGTATTTCTCGGCACGCCCGGCATTGATTTTTTTCACCAACGCCTGCGTCTGTGCATCCTGCTTCACCGGCGCAATGTAGCCACTGAGCGTTTCGCCCACCCGCCCCTGCTGCTTGGCTTCATCCAGCGTCAACGCCTGAGCCACTCCGCTGAATAACCAACCGGCGGCGATCAACCACAGATAATGCTTTTTCATGCTGGCTCCTAGAATAGACCGCTTTGTTCTTTCAGCAGGTTCTCGACGTCCTTATCCACCTTGATGCGGATCTCATGTTCGATTTTGACGTTCATATTGATGGTGATGGGATCTTTTGGCGTTGCCACCTCAATGCGCGGTACGCAACCGCTCAGCAAGGATGCGCCCAACACGGCTGCCAGCAATGGCCTGGTCGCGTTCTTCATTGTTGTTCCTCGGGTTTAGAGAGCGCCTGCTCCAGCCACTCTTGTAAATTGTCGCCGAAACGCAGGCTGCGCCACAGCTGAAACACGTTTTCCTGATGGCTATAGTTAAGGATAACCTCACGCTTGGCATTTTTCTGCGGATTTACGCCATCGATATGCGCCTTTAACGTCAGTTCGCCCAGGTTATCGAGATCGACCCGCGCCTTGGAGCGGTTGATTTCCATATAGCGTAGCCAGTCGATAGCGGCACCGGTGGCCAGATTATTGCTGCCAATGGCATCGGCCATATCTTTATCCAGCCGTAACGTCATCGTGCCTGCATTGGCAATCCAGCCGTTTTGCACCAGCCATTTTGGGTGGTTCAGGTAGAGCGGTAACTCGCCGTTGATGCGGCCAGACATGGCGAACTGCTTCGGTTTGAGCGCGGTGAACAGCGCGCTGAGGTCGATTTGATCCAGTTTGAGCACCGCCGCATCATGCTGCGGCATCCGTAATGCCGAGAGGCTGATATGACCGTTCAGCATATCCACCCCGATGTTACTCAAGGTTAATGGATACGCCTCGCTGTAGGGATAGGTGCCTTGCAGGTCGGCGGTAATATTTTGCATCTCGAACAGCGTTTTGATGGATTTGATGCGCAGCATGATCGGGCGCTTGGCCCCAAGCTGCCACAGATGGTTCTTCAACCGATAGGGCAACACAAAGTCCAGCCCACTCATTTCCCCGTCTGGCAGCCACATGCCGCCGTTGCGCACGACCCAGTGCCCTCCAGCTTCAAACCCCTGCACCCGCGCAGCCGAAAATGCCGACTGGGCATAAAACTCACCATCGCGCAGTTTGATATTCAGAGCTGGTGCTATCAACGGCTGGAACACCGTTAACGACTGCTTAGGCCACCAGCCTTCACCACGCAGGCGTTCACCATCCCAGCGGCCACGTAGGGTGATTGGCCCAATCTGCTCCGCCTGCAATGCACCTTGCCATTGGAAACTGTCAGGCCCGGCTCCCTGCAATTGCAAATCCAGCACTGAAGCGGGCAAATAACTGCCTTCACCAAAGCTGGTTTTGTCCGCCTTCAGTTGCACACCGCCGGTAAGGCTTGGTGCTTTGATATCCCGCTGCCACCGAATGGGCTGGCTGAGCGTCAGACGCGGCGTCGCCACCGTGACCAGGCCGTATTTCATCCGATCAAAACCGGTGGATAGGCGATCGAGGGTGATAGTGGTGTCCTGCCAGCGGCCACTGCCTGCAACATCCCAGGCAGCCTGTAGCGGCGGTAATATGCCGTTACCCCAAGAGCGCCACTGCCACTGCCCGCGATCTGGCCAGAAGCTTTGTGCCTGGCCATCCAGATGCAGTTTGAAATGTCCCCAGTAGCTTTCACTGGCACTGATAATTGCCTGCAAACGCCCCGTGATCCCGTCAACGGTGACTTTTACCCCTGCCAGGGGCAGACGCGCTTCTTCCAGCTTCACATCCGGTGCAGGGTTGCCCCAGGCGCGCAGCAAAGACCCCGGCTGAAGCACCAGCGTTGGGTTAAGGATCGAGCCGCTGATAATGCCGGGGATTGATGCAGTGAGCGAAAGATTGGCCAGGTTGGCCTGCCCGGTAAGCCGGAATGCCAGATCGCTGTTGGTCAGGCTCAGGCTGCCCGGCCCCAACGTCAGCACCGCGTTACCTTTACCGTTGTGCCCTGCGGTGATCACGTTCAAACGTGCGGTAATCTGGGTTTCATCAAAACCCTGGCTCCAGTCATGTAATTCCACATTCAAACCACCGCTGAGCGGTTGTTCCAGGTACGGCCAGCGCCATTCCCCTTTTTCGATGCTGATCTGCTTCGGCGTCAGCGACCAGGGGAGCGTAGCCAATGGTTGTTCGCTGCCCTTTTCCGTGAGTGTCAACATGCCCTGCTGCTGTTGCCAGTGCAAATTCAGCAGCAAAGGTTTTTCCAGATAGGCGGTTTGCAGTTCGCCTTGCAGTTCACCCTGGCTCGGCATACTGTCCATGTCGAGCGGCACGGTGATTTTGCCCGTCAGTTGCACCGGCGTCGTGCTGTTTGGCGGCGTAATGCTGAGCTGGTTAAGCGTTAGCTGTTGATGTGCATCCAGCTCCGCTTCGGCGGTGATGTTTTTCCCTTGATAGTGCAACCGCTGGCCATCGGCCGTAGATGACAGTTGCAATTTGCCGGCATAGGCTTGCCAAGGGGTGATCGTAAGAAGATTGATGTTAAGATCAACGGGCGGCAGCATCGCTTGCAGTCGGTCTAACGCTAGCGGTGCGCTGTCCCCCGCGGCGGCAGGTAATTTTGACAGGCAAGCGGTATCCACATCGGCCCGTTCACTGCTCAGCCGCCAAGTACCCGTTTGGTAGGACAGCGTTAGGTCGCTGACGTTGGCAATCGCGCAGCCTTGGGCGCTGAATTTCAGCCCAGCAAGATGCAATGCCCCTTGCTGCCAGCGCAAAGACCCTTGTAAAACCAGTTGGCTCCCCTGCGGCAACCAAGGCGCGATCGTACGCGGTAACCAGCGAGGCAGAGTTTGCCACAGCACGATGATCAACAGCATGATGCTCGCCACGACCGCTAACAATACTTTTAATTTCTTTGTCATTACGCGCAGGTTTAGTTCCTGATAAACATCGATTAGCTGGGTGCAATGATGACACGGATCCCCTGACAGGTGAAGGTGATCCCTTCTCATCATTAATATAATAGGTTTCTCAATCTTGATATTTATCCGGTGAATACGGGAAATGGCTAATTCACTGATTATCAGCACAAAATTCTGAACACGCCGCGGCACAACTGCGAGCTAAACCATTGTCGTATTTGGTAAAATATGTTAATTTGATCACATAATCACGCGGGAGAAACCACGATGAAAATGGCGATTTACAGCACCAAACAGTACGACCGTAAGTATCTTGAATTGGTAAATCAGCAGTTTGGTTATGAGCTGGAGTTTTTCGATTTTCTGCTAAGCAAGAAAACCGCCAAAACCGCTATCGGTTGCAAGGCCGTGTGCATCTTCGTCAATGACGACGGCAGCCGGGAAGTGCTGGAAGAGCTGGCCGCGCTCGGGGTCGAGATCCTCGCCCTGCGTTGTGCCGGCTTTAATAACGTCGATCTGGATGCGGCAAAAGAGCTGGGTATCAAAGTGGTACGCGTTCCGGCCTATTCACCAGAGGCCGTCGCCGAACACGCCGTGGGCATGATGATGTGCCTTAACCGCCGCATTCATCGTGCCTATCAACGCACCCGCGATGCCAACTTTTCGCTGGAAGGGCTGATCGGTTTCAATATGCATAACCGCACCGCCGGGGTGATCGGTACTGGCAAGATCGGCGTCGCCACCATGCGCATCCTGAAAGGCTTTGGCATGAAGCTGTTGGCCTATGACCCGTACCCAAGCGCGCAGGCGTTAGAGTTGGGTGCCGAATATGTCGATCTTAAGACATTGTATGCCCAGTCAGATGTGATCACCCTGCACTGTCCGTTAACACCGGAAAACCATCATCTGCTGAATGCGGACGCGTTCTCGATGATGAAAGACGGCGTGATGGTGATTAACACCAGCCGCGGGGCCTTGATCGACTC
Source organism: Serratia sp. (in: enterobacteria) (assembly GCF_051654945.1). GTDB lineage: Bacteria > Pseudomonadota > Gammaproteobacteria > Enterobacterales > Enterobacteriaceae > Chania. Next base: position 581,744 of record NZ_JBOFZA010000081.1, on the reverse strand, counting down.
TTCCGCCGCCATCGATGCGCTTAAACAGCAGAAGATTGGCGCGCTGGGGATGGATGTGTATGAAAACGAACGCGACCTGTTCTTTGAAGACAAATCCAACGACGTGATCCAGGATGACGTTTTCCGCCGTCTGTCTGCCTGCCATAACGTGCTGTTTACCGGCCACCAGGCGTTCCTGACGGAAGAGGCGCTGACCAGTATTTCGCAAACCACATTGAAAAATATTGAACAGCTGTCGCGGGGCGAAGCCTGCCCTAATCAGCTTAATGCCTGATATTTTTGGGGCGCGCTTGGCGCCCCTGCTCCCACCATTTCGCAAGGGCGTGCCCCTTAAGCTTCTGGAAACAACAATGAAAAAACTGATCCATCTGGTCATGGCAAGCGCACTGCTGGCTGGCTGTCATACAGCAAAAACCGAGCAACCCACCGTGGTAGCAAGCGACCTGCTGCATCATAACTTTGTGTTGCAGAGCGTGGATGGTGTGGCGGTTGAGGCGAAACAAGGCAGCGGCCCGAGCATTGAGTTCGGTGAGAAAATGAATATTTCCGGATCGATGTGTAACCGTTTCTTCGGCCAGGGCCAGTTAGAGAACGGCGTGCTGACGGTGAAAAACCTCGCCACGACCCGCATGATGTGTACGGATCCGCAGCGTAATCAATGGGATCAAACCATCGGCACGCTGCTGGCAAATGGCGCAACAGTCTCGCTCAATGGCCAACAGCTGACCCTGAGCGGCAGCGATCATCAACTGGTCTATACCCTGAAAGACTGGGTTAACTAGCCCCCCACCCCAACCCTCTCCTTTAGTGAGAGGGGGTTGGTACGGTGCAATAGGCAGGTACCGGTGTCAATTTTCAGCACGTTTGCCCGTGACGGATGGGCTCAACGAGAACAGGCTCCCCGGCCCAGCGCCGACTCTTCGCACTGTTTGCCATTCGGCATCTGACACATTCTGAGCGTATCGCCGTTGAGCGAATGAGCAATGGTAGTGACCCCACCCACGCTGGCACAACTTTCACTGGTAGGAATGGTGCCAATATTGGCACTGGTCGCGATCTGCTGTGGTTCTTGATTGTTGCTGCTACAGGCAGCCAAAGTGAGTATGGCGCCGGCAAGCAGCCATTTTGCTGTGATCATTATTCGTACCTCTGAACCGAAACGATGCTGTGTAATTTTGCCATTGCTGATAACCCGAGCCACTTGAACGATGGGCGCGTTTGATTATCTTTGATGTCCACCCGTTGAGCTTCAAGTTGCCCCCTGATAATCAGCAAGTGGCAACCGGAAACACAATCTAAGTAATCTAGCTTGTTAGCTTAATAATAGAAATATGATTAGCGATAAAATTGTCGTTTTTTTGACCTGGACGCATTTTAGCGCCACCGCCGATCAGTGCCCTGCCGATTTTGACAGCAGATTAATCACCAACACCCCGGCAATAATCAATCCCATGCCAACCACCGCCGGCAAATCCAGCTTCTGCTGGTAAAAGAATACCGCAGCAATAGACACCAGCACGATCCCCATGCCCGACCAGATGGCATACACAATCCCCAGCGGCATGGTTTTCACCACCATCGACAACCCCCAAAATGCGATCACGTAGCCCAAGACCACAAACACCGAGGGCCACAAACGGGTAAACCCTTCTGAGGCTTTTAACAAGGTCGTCGCGATCACTTCGGCGACAATCGCCATGGTTAAATAGATAAATGCGGTCATTTCTCAGTTCTTCTTGCTATGTCATGTTGAATAAATATAAGGCGCGGAGATTAAATTACGTTGAAACCGCGACGACGTTGTAACGTTGTGCGGCGAATGATAAATATTTTTTAACCAAATATCACCTTACATCCCGATTTTGTGCGCCACACAAACGCGATAAAGCGTCAATAAACCCCTCTGTTAGACTTTACCGATGATTATAAAAGGCTGACTTTTGCAGCTTTGTGAGCAAAGAAAGGTACTGCAGATGATTACTACAGATGGTAATAACGCTGTCGCTTCCGTGGCTTACCGCACCAGTGAAGTGATTGCCATTTACCCGATCACCCCAAGTTCGACCATGGCGGAACAAACCGCTGCCTGGTCTGGTGACGGCAGGAAGAACATTTGGGGCGACGTACCCAACGTTGTGGAGATGCAATCCGAAGGCGGTGCCATTGCTACCGTGCACGGCGCGTTGCAAACCGGTGCGCTTTCCACCTCCTTCACCTCCTCCCAGGGATTGCTGTTGATGATCCCTTCGCTGTATAAGCTGGCCGGGGAGTTGACGCCGTTTGTGCTCCACGTTGCCGCTCGTACCGTCGCGACCCATGCGCTGTCCATCTTTGGCGATCACTCCGATGTAATGGCCGTACGCCAGACCGGTTGCGCCATGCTGTGCGCCAGTAACGTGCAAGAGGCGCAGGACTTTGCGCTGATCGCTCAGACGGCCACGTTGAACAGCCGCCTGCCGTTCATTCACTTCTTTGATGGTTTCCGCACCTCGCACGAAATCAACAAGATCGCCCCGCTGAGCGACGAGACGCTGCATCAGATGATGCCGCAGGACGCCATCGACGCCCACCGCAGCCGGGCCCTGACGCCAGATCATCCGGTAATACGCGGCACCTCGGCCAACCCGGATACTTATTTCCAATCGCGCGAAGCGACCAATCCGTGGTACGACAATACCTACCAGCACGTACAGCAGGCGATGGACAAGTTTGCCCAACTCACCGGTCGTAGCTATCAGCCGTTTGAGTATTACGGCCATCCGCAGGCCGAGCGCGTGGTGATCCTGATGGGATCCGCCATCGGCACCTGTGAAGAAGCAATCGACCACCTGCTGACGCACGGCGAAAAAGTGGGCGTGCTGAAAGTTCGGCTTTATCGTCCTTTCTCCGCCAAACACCTGCTCGCCGTACTGCCGGACAGCGTGCAAAAAATTGCGGTGCTCGATCGCACCAAAGAACCTGGCGCTCTGGCCGAGCCTTTATACCTGGATGTGATGGCCGCGCTGGCAGAAGCCTTTAGCCGTGGTGAGCGTGACCACATGCCGATGGTGATTGGCGGGCGCTATGGACTATCTTCCAAAGAGTTTGGCCCAGACTGCGCGCTGGCCATCTTCCGTGAGCTGATGCTGGATAAGCCCCGCCCGCGCTTTACCGTGGGCATTTTCGACGATATTACCGGCCTTTCGCTACCGCTGCGCGAAGAAACCTTGCCGCAACGAGCCTCACTAGAAGCGCTGTTCTATGGTTTGGGCAGCGATGGTTCGGTGTCTGCGACCAAGAACAACATTAAAATCATCGGTAACAGCACACCGATGTTTGCCCAAGGTTATTTTGTCTACGACTCTAAAAAAGCCGGTGGCCTGACGGTGTCCCACCTGCGGGTTAGCGACAAACCGATCAATTCGGCCTATCTGATCGACCGAGCCGACTTTGTGGCTTGCCATCAGTGGCAGTTTATCGACAAGTATCAAATGGTCGAGCGCCTCAAACCCGGCGGTATTTTCCTGCTCAATACCCCTTATAGCGCCGATGAAGTCTGGTCACGCCTGCCACAGGAAGTTCAGGCAATCCTGCATCAACGCCAGGCGAAGTTTTACATCATCAACGCCGCCAAGCTGGCGCGCGAATGCCATCTGGGCGCTCGTATCAATACAGTGATGCAGATGGCCTTCTTCCATCTGTCACAGATCCTGCCTGGTGATGTGGCGTTGCAGGAGTTGCAGGGGGCGATTGCCCGTAGCTATAGCAACAAGGGCCAGGAAATTGTTGAACGTAACTGGCAGGCCTTGGGGGCTACGCTGAGTGAGCTGACGGCTATCCCGCTTCGCCCACTCGACAGCAACAGCCCGATACGTCCGCCGGTGGTTTCCGACGCCGCACCTTATTTTGTTAAAACCGTTACCGCCGTGATGCTGGCCGGGCTGGGCGATACCCTGCCGGTTTCTGCCTTCCCACCGGATGGCACCTGGCCGGTAGGCACCACGCAGTGGGAAAAACGCAATATCGCTGAAGAAGTGCCGATCTGGCGGCCGGATCTGTGTACCCAGTGTAACCACTGCGTCGCCGCCTGCCCGCATTCGGCTATTCGTGCCAAGGTCGTTCAGCCAGAGGCCATGGAGTTCGCCCCTGCTACGCTGCAATCGCTGGATGTAAAATCCCGTGATATGCGTGGCCAGAAATACGTATTGCAGGTCGCCCCTGAAGACTGTACCGGCTGTAATCTGTGCGTAGAGGTCTGCCCGGCAAAAGATCGTCAGAACCCGGAAATCAAGGCGATCAATATGGCTTCCCGCCTCGATCATCTGGCCGAGGAAAAAGCGCATTACGACTTCTTCCTGCAACTGCCGGAAATCGACGCTTCGCAGTTGGAACGTATCGATATCCGTACCTCGCAGTTGATCTCCCCGCTGTTTGAGTATTCTGGCGCCTGTTCCGGCTGTGGTGAAACACCGTATATCAAACTGCTGACCCAGCTGTATGGTGACCGCTTGCTGATTGCCAACGCCACCGGCTGTTCTTCGATCTATGGTGGTAACCTGCCAACGACGCCTTATACCACCAACGCCGATGGCCGTGGACCAGCCTGGGCAAACTCACTGTTTGAGGATAATGCCGAATTTGGCCTGGGCTTCCGCCTGACGGTAGACCAGCATCGCCGCCGCGTATTGCGCCTGCTCGACACGTTGGCACCGCAGTTACCTGCCCAACTGGTCGCCTCGTTGCAAGCAGACGAGATCGCCACCGGTCCACGCCGCCAGCAGATCGCCGAATTGCGCAGCCTGTTGGCCAACGTGCCTGGCAACGACGCTCGCCAGCTGGCAACCGATGCCGATTACCTGGTGGATAAATCCATCTGGCTGATTGGCGGTGATGGCTGGGCTTACGATATCGGCTTCGGCGGCCTGGATCATGTGCTGAGCCTGACAGAAAACGTCAACGTGCTGGTGCTGGATACGCAGTGCTACTCCAATACCGGCGGGCAGCAATCCAAGGCCACTCCGCTGGGGGCCGTGACCAAGTTTGGTGAGAACGGCAAGCGCAAGGCCCGTAAAGATCTCGGCGTCAGTATGATGATGTACGGCCATGTGTATGTCGCACAAATCTCGTTGGGTGCACAGCTTAACCAGACGGTGAAAGCGATTCAGGAGGCGGAAGCCTACCCTGGCCCTTCATTGATCATCGCCTACAGCCCTTGTGAGGAGCATGGTTACGATCTGGCACTGAGCCACGACCAGATGCGGCAGTTGACCGCGACCGGCTTCTGGCCGCTGTACCGCTTCGATCCACGCCGGGCCGAAGAAGGTAAAGCCGCATTGGCGCTGGATTCCCGTCCGCCAAACAGTGAACTGACCGCGACCTTGAACAAGGAGCAGCGTTTCCGCCGCCTCAACACGCAGCAGCCTGAGGTTGCCGCCGCGCTGTATCAGGCCGCAGAAAAAGAGCTTAAGGAGAAATATGATTTCCTTAGCCTGCTCGCAGGGAAATCTGAGAAGGTTGATTCAGAGTAACTCTGTTGAGGGCGCGGTTTCGCGCCCTTTTCTATAATCATGTGGATTTACGTCAATAACAGTTACTGGTAACGATTATTTGCCAAGTATCAATATTTTCGGCAACCCTAGTCGTTTCTCTGCGGCTACCACGACAGCTTAAGCTCAAAATGTAATTCGCTAACATAAGTGTCCCCTTCGGCCGTCTGCAATCTGTCCACCGATGCTGGCAACACTTCCTGCAGTTTCACAATATGGGCATCCTGCAATATTTTCGCGAGCAAAGTCAGTGCTAACGGATTGTTGATATCGATCCACTGAGGTTTTCGATGCCTATCGGCCAATGAGTTGACACTACGCCAATCCGTGGTAAACACCTTCTGAACAAAGCATTGTGCCGGTATACCCAAAGTGCAGAAGACTTTCTTGACCCGATAAAGGCACTCTGCATCCACCTGTTTTCCAGGTGGGCATGGTAAAAAAATCTCATCATAGAGTTTCTTGGCATCACACGTCCATGTCTCGCGATAGAGTACGCAATCATCTATCGATTCACGAGGGCGATGAACCAAAGCATCTTGATTCTGGCTCCAATCAAGACCTTTGTTCGGCCTCTTTATCGCCAGTGGCGAAGTTAAGTAAGGAAGCCAATAGTGCGCTCCCCAATTCGGCAGAGGCACAATCCCGCCAATATTGATCAACTGCACCCTTTGGTTAAACTTATCTACAACCTCCAGCCGATCGCCATGCGGAGATACGCGTACAAATAAATCACCAGGTGAAACTGTGGTAGCTGCCAGTTCCTGCGAATTCGAAACAAACCCTTGTAAATACTCATCGACGATACCATGATGATCCTGTAAGGAATTACATTCGCTGCCAATCGATAAACCAATCACCCGATGGTCATTCTCACCCTTGAGCCATTGTACGATAGACTGGCGCATATACTGTTCGTGCAAAGAGTTACCTGCCGTATATCGTGATATTTGCCATATGGGGAATTCGTACACTCCATTGAGGATTAACTTTTCCCGTTCATCCTCTGTAAATACTTGCGCTTTAACATTAACAAATAACTCACCGACTCCTGCGGTAATGCGTTTTTCATTGCACTGCTTTAATATATCTTCATCATTCAGAGATAACGACAGAAGTGATTGGTTCTCATTTATTGCATTAACAAATTGCTCAAGGGTCACTTGATTACTATTGACTTGGTACTGTTCACGGTAAAATCTCAGCAAGATATAGTGCTCAATCGATGCCACAACATTTTTTTTGAGTGCGGAAGCAATGACATGCTGAAGATGTTTGATTCTATCTGAAGAATAACCTAATTGACAATCTAGCCAAAGGACCTGCTGTTTTTCTGAAATATGCAGAGCGAGTGGATGAGAGGACTGCCCTTGGCCCTCAGCATAAACCTCTGGCACGCTGGACTCAACAACCAGCAGTCCCTTTTCCAGAAACATTGTGAATAACTTTTTTGCTATAGTTTGCGATATTCCGCTGCTCTGCATTTTTTGTAGCAATTCAGTCATCGTAAAAACACTAGTTTTAAACGTTTGAAAAATTGATAGCAGCGGTTCCTTAAGAAGGAAGGCATGAGCAGAATGTTCGAACCACAGATTATCTCTCAAGATGACTAATTTCTGCTTGTCGGATTCGACCATTCCGTCCATGCCAATCACTGCATTGATTCTTAACAGTACATCCCCCTGGTTTAGCGTTTGTCGCCGATACTCTTCACGCTGAATCGCTTGCCACTCTTTGGATGTTTTACATGACTCATGCCACTGATTAATCTTAAATACACAGTTCCGATATAGAGGCAACTTTAACTCAATGTATGACAATCCCATATAACGTTGATAAGGACTGGTTTTTAAGCTTATCCGGGTAATATATTTGAAAATAGTCAGCGCGACTTTAAGCTTGTTAGTCTGTTTTTTAAGACGATTTAACATCATCCGTTCACTTTCCATCAGCCAATTAAATCGCTTATTGTCCAGTAATCTGTAGTAGTTATTAATCATAGCATTAAAATCATGATGAAAGAGCCATTCGGTTTTTTCCACCGAACAGGTAATACGCTTGGTCAATGTCAGGAAATCTTGGATCTTGGCGTGTTGAAGCACAAGGTTATCACTCTTTTCACATAACTCTACAAACCTGGATTTCTTATTCTTCCGAATTGCCTGCAATAAAGGAAGAAGATCCTTTCTCTGTTCCTTTTTACACCCAATTAATATCTCATTGATACAAGCGTTGCAATGAAGAGCCAACATCTCCCACTCAGCCTCCAGGGTTAAACGCTGCTCTATTATAGCTGTCGTATCTGACATGACTGGTTGATCGATGATATTGGTCGGCAAGGAGGCTAATCTAAGCAGAATAAAGTCTGCAAAGTGGTAGGTAAATTGCGATTGCTCATCGCTATTTTCTTGTACAGAATGCGTCATTAGATTCCTCTCATTTTGTAATGACAACGGGTATACTCCGAATTCAAGATGCCGCTAAATTATTCTTTTCTACCCGTTTACCGTTATGGAGGAATAGAGTTGCATCGCCTAATTCACCGTATCGGAGATCGTGAGTTACCAGCACTACCGTAGTTCCTGCACGATTACAGTTCAAAAGAGCATCCATCACCAATTGGCCGCTGTCTGCATCCAGATTGCCGGAAGGTTCATCAGCCAATATCAACCCAGGATCTATCACCAGAGCACGAGCTATCGCTACTCGTTGCTGTTGTCCCCCAGATAGATGCGCCGGATAGTGTTTAGCACGATGCGACAAACCAACGCTATCTAAAATACTCAGCGCCTTATCCCTAGCTTGCGTCTGTTTGACTTTTTGATAAAGAAGAGGAAGCGCTACATTATCCAAAACTGTTAATTCATCAATAAGATTAAGGTCCTGAAAAATAAATCCAATATTGCTACGACGAAACTCGAAGCGCCTTTTTTGGCTTAGCGCATACATATCAATACCAGAGTAGCAAATTTTACCTTGGTCTGGTTTATCCAGCAGCCCTATCATTTTCAGCAAGGAAGACTTGCCGCACCCTGAAGCACCTACTATAGTAAGAAAACTCCCCATCTCTACGGTAAGAGATAATTGGTCAATTGCCGTTGTTTCCACAAAATCCGTTTTAAAACTCTTGGTTACATCAATAATCTCGATCAAGGCTTACTCTCCGATATTAAGTTCATTCGCATCCGCCAGTTCCCGGTAGGAAGAGGTAATAACCATTTCTCCTGGTTTAATACCTTCAATAACCTCTATCTGCTCAGCGCTTCTTTCTCCAATAGTAATATTTCTACGAACCGCTTTTTTCATATCTGGTGTAACTACAAATACCCATCGCCCGCCCGTCTTTCCTATAAACTCACCGTTCGGAAGCAATACCGTATCTTGCGATGAAGAACCCGTACTGATTCTGATATCGATACTTTGACTAGAGATAAACTCTTGAGGCGGTTCCACATCAAACTTAAATTCCAATTTAACTTTTCCAGCTTCTACTTCTGGTAAAATCTTGGTTAATGATAAATAATACAAAATACCCTCTTTAGTTTTAAAATCGGCTTTAGTGCCAACGGATAATCGTGATAAGTAAAATTCATCCAGCAACACGATAATTTTTGGCTGGCCCATAAAATACACCCGACCCAACGCGGCGCCGCGTGCTTTAAATTGCCCTAATTTGACATCTAAACTTGCGAGCGTGCCATCAATCTCTGCTTTAATTAGTAGATCATCCAAACTCTTCTTGGCAATATCGAGATTACTACGCATATCATCAACAATTTTACGCGCAGTATTTATCTGAGCCATCCTTTCGGCCAATTCTAAATCTCGCCATTTCTGACGAAGTATCAACAAACCCTGCTTGTAGTCTCGCTCACGCCTTAGTTGATCGACAAGAGCGGTATTAACAAATTTTTTCTTTAAAAGTGGAGTTTGTAATTTCAGTTGTTCAGCAACCTCAGAAAATTCATAAGAAATACGCGTAATCTCCAGATCATATTCTAGCTTCGTTTTGTTATAGACAATCTCTAGGGTACTTAAATTATTGATCTGCTCTGCCACGTCCGTCTCTAACTTAAGTACCGATAACAAAATGTCGGTATTGGTCAATTGTACAATAGAGTCGCCTCGTTGTACCGACTCGCCCGGTTGTACAAATACCTTCTCTACCCTACCAGCATCTTTGTTCTCAATGAAATATTCTTCGGCAGGCTGGATCTGTGCAACCGTCGCCACTGCGGGTTGAAAGGCACCTCTCTTTACAGTCATTATATTCAGCGATGTTCGTGACACAGGGATCACATAGGTCTCATTACTGGCAATCACTTTAAGGAAAAACCAACTTGCTACCACTATGCCGATAATAAAAATAGCCAGCCAAAGCCAAGTTCTGGTCGGCCTTCTTTCGAGCGCTTTATCCATCAATTCGGGTGGTGGCAACCGCTGTTTTTTTGATACATCGACAATGCTCGCCCTTAACTTGGCATTCCCTACCATTTCATTCATGATGTGTACCATACTTTACCAAGACAACATGCCGGTTATTCTTCATGAGCAGCCACAAAGACCAATTCCGTATCCATACCCGGCAAACTGAACATTTTGCCTGGTGCGACTCTTACTTTAGACGATTGATTGACAACACTATTAGTTTCAACCCCTAAATCAATACGAAAAATTCCTTCACCATACTGGCTTAATCGCTTACTAATGCTATCAGAGAGTTTGGCGTAGCTTGGCGATACCACCTTGAGTTGAGTATCCCCGATTTGAAAGGCTATTAATCCATTCTCATCCTGATCCTTACTTATCAACCCTAGCCAAAAAAAGCGCTTTTCTAAGTTTTCGATTGATTTTACGGCAAACCAAACGGTATTGATCGAAGTCACGCCATTTTTTTGATCCTGCCATGGCCGATCATCAAACTCAGGGCGTTCCTGCCTGACTTTGGCTATCTCGTCTTCAAAACGCTTTATAAAATATATGCCGTTGAAGGCGTACCATGGTGAGTTGATAAACTGCAACTCAAACATCTTTCTTTGTTTTGGATCCCCGCCAACATGTACCGGAACGATAGGAAAAGGCGATAATGCAGAGAGCTGTAAAGAAGCGGCCAACTGATCCATATCGTTAACTTGAATTCCTACCATAAGCGCTTTCACATCGTCAATAGGGAATTGTGTATACGAAGGACTCCAACTGATAATTTCTATTGCTTGTCCCCCCTTGAGCAATACAGAATAAATCTCTTCCCCGCTGGGAAGAGCCCCTAACGACCATACCTTAAATCCCAGCTCCTCACGGAATCTTGTGGCCAGTTGACCCGGATTTTTCGCAATCAACCGCACTGCAGCAATTTTCTGATGATTACCTTGCGATAATGAAGGCGCATTACTTCCTTCGACCTGTAATAAGTCGAGTCTTTGTTTTTCTTTCGAGATAATAGGATTTCCTGCCGTCACAACCGTTGCCCATAAACCTAAAAAAATCATTAAAAAAAACGTCACCCCACACTTTATTATACCTTTCATATTTGCATCCTTATATGATAATCAAGAAAATCAAAGAGGTACCTATATACACTAAAGGTTTCAGGTAAGCATGAATGGAAGTGCCACCTGAAATACCACTGAGATAACTAGCGTAATAAAAATCAGAACATAACAGAAAATAACGATCCGATAGTGCCCTACCACTGCGGCATCTTGCCTGTCATGGTTTATTTTCATCATTGCCTTTCGTCGCAATTCCGGATCGCGTGCAATCGCTTGTAGCATCAAAGCCAGGTCGCTCTCTTTACAAGGGTTTATATTTGACATCAGCATAATCATTCCAAAGATGATAATAAGATGTACGCCACCAGGTAGAACCGGAAGAAAAAGTTCAGCCCCTAACAATAACGCCAGTATAAATACATCAAACAGAGGTCCAGCTAGTGCGATCTGAGCATGCTTCCATCGATCAATAACCCAGGCTCGTCTCGTATCGACAAACGGCAAGGGCAACATTCCCCCGAATCGCTTAACACCCCACGCAGATATGCTTACACCGTGGGTTCCAGCAAAAAATATATGAGCCAACTCGTGCACAGCCAGCCATGAAAAGACTCCGATAATCAATACAATAATGTCGGCTATATCAGGTGCGCTGGCTAATTTCACCTCACTAATATTGATGTTGAACATCAACAGTCCCCATACCAAGAGAAACAGGGTAATACAGCTTGATAGCATCCCTAAATAGAGGCCGCGCCCGGACTGGCTTTGGACATTGCGCATAGCTGTTCTTACGAAAACCTGATTAATGCTGGAAAGCAACCAGCCATTTCCTTCATGAGTCTGTTGTTCCTCTGATAGAAAAAGATTGCGACGAGTTAATTCTGCCAGCAATCTATTAATCATGTTCCTGGCATCGCACTTATCAGTGTACTGTCTTTTCAAATCCTCTTCTATTGCATCGAATGACAGGCCGAGATAGATACCACGAACAATATTAGCCGGAGGACCGCTGATCTTTAACATCTGTTCCCCTAAATGGGGAATAATAAATACTAAATCCCCCTTCTGCATGACTACTGTTCCAACGCAAAACAACGGTAAATGCTGTTGTGCCGCAGCATTACTTTTCCGGATATCCAAAACAAATGGCCCCTAAAGGTTGATATTCATTGTCAGAATCAGGTAAAAGAGCGGCGAAATTTTCTGCGATCACCCCCCCGGCGATACAGGATTTATACCCTTTATGCTCTAAAACCAATCCACAGTGATGAAGCGCTGCGCCAGCACATTGATAAGCCACTTTCAAACCTGCGGCCCCCAGTTCGCTGGCAAGTGCTTTGATGTTGGTGCCAACGATCAATGCAGCAGGTGCACGGAGAAATAACTCTTGATTGAAAATGCGTTCGGAACCCAAGGGAGAATGTATCAATTGTGCAGTACTGACATCGTAGCGGCATAGCTGCTTACGCTGATTGTCGATAGTCCAATAAAACAGATGGTTCACAGCAATTTTTACATAATGTTGGCTCGCAGCTCGCAGCGCCTCGACCAGTAGACTAGCTAGTAATGACTCAGGGAGTGTGCATTCCGCAAACTGGCGAAAACTTCTGCGTGATTTAATCAGCGAAATAAAGTCATTGAGAACTGGAGTTGAGGCAAGTTCCGTAGTTTGAACAGGGGCTTCGGGCAGAGAGCATTTCGCTCTTTCCAACAGGCAGCGAGTGACATGAAAGCTGTTGAACTCCTCGACCTTCCATACGTTATCTGCAAACAATATTCCGCTGTTGTGGTTTAATCGCTGTTTATTCGCTCTCCGTTGCAGGGTGCCAGCACAGCTATTGTTGCGATCTGTGATTTGTAACAGTATGGCCGTAGAGTAACGCCCTTCCCCCCATGGCAAGGGAAGTTCATCCTCTAATTTGGCCAGATCGATCTCAGGTACAGTGGTGATATCTACGCAACAATAATCAGACGCCCAACGCATTGCACTGGAAGCGACACCCACATCCAAGTTGATAATTTTAAACGCCCCTGAGTAGTACTTTTTATAGACCCGCTGAAAAAGCGATACCTGTAGAAAGTGCGCATAGACATGTTGCATTTGGCCAAACTCATGGGGCAAATCGGCCAGCCTTTCTAAGCAATGGTGTTCTGGCCGGTAGCGATAGACACCTGGTATAAACGCATATGTTGAAGATGTGCACGCCTTATCGTTAAGGAAGACAATGAGTTCCGTTGACCCCAGTCCTCCTCCTGTAGGAGTTAAGCGCTTGTCATTATCTTTACCAAAACCACTGTAGCAAAGTATCGATAAACGATGCTCAGGCATCAAGGGGACTGACTGACTTTGCTCTATGCTGGGCAGCTTAACTATCGGCACACCATAAAATTGTTCCCGTGGGCTATTCGTCAACTTAATATTCTGTGCAAAATAATGTTTACGATGTACCCGTGGCGACGTGTACTTCGCGGGTAACATTTCACCGGCACTGAATGCTGCCCCGGTCAGCAGTATTTCACATGCCCGATCTTCGTCATCAGTCTGTTGCCAATCTCTTGGGCCGAAGTAAGACGATACGGCATAAAATTGCTGTTCAACACCAGCACCACCTGCATCAAAAGTTATCATGCTGACAGCTTCATAAATAGTTACGTCACCGATACCTGTAACAATATTAAACAATGCAGATGCAGCATATACTGCTCTCAGATCTCCACTTGCAGGGTCGGTTAGATAAGCTGGTCGACAACGGTTGATATACCAGGGCAACCAATCAATAAATTTTTCGGCACGTCGATGATGAGTTATGGGGCCGAAGAGTAGATGCTGATTAATAAAACCAACAAACAGCACATCTCGTTCTAGAGTAGTGCATTCACTTAAATTATTTATACAGGTTAACGTGTGATAAGCACTTTTTAGTTCAGCTTCATTTTCATAGAGCACTATTAATAATGTTGCCTCTTTCGCATCCACCAGTTGGATACCCGCCTCAGTTAAGTATGATGCAAAATGGGGTAACCAGGTGTCACTGCCCAAAAGGGTGACACGGGTGGCAGAGAGCTGTTGCCACATAAATTGACGATTAGGGTATAGCCCGCTGGCTGCACACATTCTGCCAAGAAATGCCCGTGTATTGACGGAGATATTACCGGGCATTTCCTGTAGCTGCTCGTTACCCTCTTCCAACAGACCCAAGTCATGTAAACTACAAATTAACTCAGCAATGCTGTCATAACTGAATTCATACGGTTTCAGGCGCGAAACCGCCTCTGCCTCAATCTGGTTAATTTCGCGTGTGCCATTCATCAACCCCAGAAGATAGCGAAAACTGGCAATATCCAAACTACTTTTGATCGCATGCCGCTCCACAGAACCGAGTACCAGAAACGTATCCTGGCCAAATGGAATAACGTAGTATTCGACCGGAAAAATCGGCTTAACCGGTACAAAACGCCTAAGTTCCGCATCTTCTCTATAGCGTTTTAAAATATCGGAAGATTTGTTGGTCGTAACGATACTCATGATTATCCCCTCACCAAAAGATCCATTGTTTTAGATAACTACGCTGTGGGTTGCGCCTTGTCAGGTTGAGAGCATAAGCTCTGTAATCGCCGATAATATCTCTCTGCATCCACCTCATTATTCCGACACTGACAACCATGTAATGGAAGAATATCGCTCGTATTGATAGAATGAGTCACTGCTGAAACATAAAACGCTTGGTTTATATAGGGATCAGGTTTTGCGATAACTTTTAAAAGATGCTCGACCGCCATGCTTGGGAACAAAGGTGGATAACCTGATACGCCTTTTGAAGGATCCGCAGCCAGATGTCGCTCTATCGTTTTCTCCCACGATGCCAGGTTGCTATCCATCAGATGTGTCATCCTTCGGTGTCGGAAACACTCATAACATCCAGGACTGTCCAGCCTAAAGTTTGGGCCAAGAAAGAGCGAATTTTCCAGCAATAAAACAAAATGCAACCAAACAGAACACTTTCGTAATCGCTGATACAATGTGGTATTCAGCTCAAACAATTCTGTTTGGCTCGATACAATGACATGCTCAAAATCACTCAATGACTGCGGTATCTCCAAAAGACCATCATTAACGGATACTATAGAGTATTGCCAGTTGAGCCTCTCACTGTTCATAATACGCTCTGCGAATTTATCAACCACTGCAGCAGCAAAATCTCCATTGTGTAATAGTAGTATGTTCTTTTTTTTCATTTACCCCATTCTCCTTCCCATAACTTACGCGATACCTTTATTATCCTGTCGCCAAAACCTAAGCAAAAGGCTGCGGATATGGATTTAAATCCGTCACTTTGGGTCGACCAAAGCCGGCTTTTTCGGGATAGTCATACAGCCGATCATGCCCCTTAAAACGAGTCGCTGGAGTAAAATCCAAGGGCATCAAATCCGAACAAATAGCCCGGAACACAGTTAAACCCGCATCCTTGAGATCGTCGGTGGTCAATTCAACCAGAACCAACTCGAAATTTAACGCACGAAAACGCTCCACTAACCACAATAACCGCTCTTGCGGTGAGTTGATTGGTGGCGCTTTCATCTGGCTAATCGGGATAGAGTTACCTGATGACAATAGAAAATTGAACGCCTCGTGCTGGCTGGCTTGCCCCATGTAGTGGGCTCCATCTTCCAGTGAATAAAATTGATCCGGTTGTTCGGGGACTTTACGTTCAAACTCTAGACTGGTTCGGCCATTGATTGCTTCCCTAATCACTTTGTTGCAAGCGTCCCAAGGATTGAATTCAACACTGCAGGCCACGAAATTTGACGCTTTTGGATGCCCTTCCATGATCTGTAGCGAATAAACAATGGGAATGCCAAAATCTGTCGTAGCATCAAAAAAACACTGCTGTAATGGCATACGCTCAAGCGTCCTAAACTCAGCTGCAGTACTTGCTGGCGGCACAGTATCAAATTCAATACGCGAAAGAGGTAGTTTGGCGAGCCACGTTAACGCAATAGCATCTCGCTCAATTAATTCACATATTGCGTTCACCGCAGCCTGATAGGGATCTGTATGTGCGGCCACCCCTGTCGTGATGGGTAGCCAAAACATCTCGTCAATGGCTTGATCATAAACGATATGGCTCATCACTAACGGTACCCAAAGGGGTCGCTTTGCAATTGCAGAATATCCACGTATCCAGCGGATTGGTTTGTTTGGATCAAATGGACGTAGTAAAGCATGTGGATTAGCATACTCCTGCGCGCTACATTTTGGAAAACGACGATAGTCTATTGCCTCGTTGCCGAGTTCCTGTGCGGTGGCGATACAGACCTCATCGGGAACAAAGACAGAAGTGGCATACCGTTCTGCGGCTTCGGCTACTGCGCGCACACAACCGGTATAAGGATCATTGCCGCTACCAGCACCACCAACAACGTCGGTACCAATATTGCTTCCATCGTTTCGCCGTATCCATGGATAGCTCAAGCTTAGATCGCCTAAATTAGCGAACATTCCATGATAAGACGGCACACCGAGCTCGCGGGTTTCAATTTGGGAAAATCGCCCTACAATCCCCCCCAGTGGATCAATAATTTTTGCAAAAGAGCAATGGCGGCGGAATTGGTAAGAATCAAATATCCAGTAACTCATATGCGGCGTCCATAAAAATAAGCTGTCACCCGAGCAATGTATGCCTCTTCAATCACAGAAAACCCCAAGCGATTAAATAATAAATGTGACATATTGAAAATCAGGTTATCGCGTAAATTACGACTTTTCCCAATGTCTTTTTTTGTCGAGCTAAGTACGGCGCGTAACGAACCGCGCCACTGCTCAAGCAGTGCGCATTCCTGAGGCAAAAGATGAGACAGCGCAGTGGGATCAAACTGTTCTGATTCAACGCGTTGAATATTGCGATCAAAATCAGGCAAATACTCAGCACCGTTTAACATAGAATAGAGCCAGAAATCTGTGTAATCCTTAAGAAAATCGGCTGCTTCACGATGTATACTAATGGCCTTAACCACTTCTAGCATTAAAGGGCAGGCAATCCATTTTCTCGATCGCTCTTGATATAATTCAGCATAAATAATCTCTTGGGCAATTTTACTGGACAAATCGAAATGGCTTTCAATCAAAGATAACATATCGCCATGGCCATATTTATCAAATTCAGGCTCATACATTGCTTCCACTAAACGTGGAGCGGGTAGTCCAGAGTGAATAATGCTTTTATCATGATCACCTAACATTGACGTATAGGTACTTTCTGGAATCAGTGGAAACTCATAGATGGCATTCTGTAAGATATTTGCAAGTTGTTTTGCAGTCTGCTCTCTCACAGCAATGCTATCGGTTAAAAAACGGACTCGAAGCTCTAACCCGTCATTTTCCAGAATGCGCACAAAAAAACACTTCTTAAATCTGACATTTTTTGAAATCAAAGGTAATACATTACAAATGACGTGGTCACAAACATAATAATACCTGCCAAATAGCACTCTGAAATATACCCAACAAGGATCCGCTTCATCACGTTCCCTGTGGTTAAACTCCGTATTGTCCATACGTGAAAATTTATTCATAGTTCACCATGAAGATCATATTTAAAGGTTTTAATTGAAAAAGTAACCAAACATAAAGTCCAGGCAAGCAAAACGGAAATATTCATAAACAAAGAAAAGCTGCCTTCAACTCCTGTCACTGCAGTCTTCAAACCATCAACTAGATATCCTATAGGTAACGCATATGAAATTACGCCTGCCCACCCCTCATAGTTACTGGTAATGAAAATACCTCCAAACCCGAGCATTAAAAAATTCAAAATAAGGATAAAGAAGGTTCCAACCTGGGCATTACGCATAAAGCCACCAATCGCGAATCCCATAGAAACAAAACATAAAGTGCCACACATCAACAACATGACAAACCAAAAAACACTGCCATCAATAGTAAGCCCAAGAAAGTAATGACCGATGAGAAACATCACCAACATCTGAAGAGCGGCCATGATTAAACGTACAATCAGTAATGAGGAAATCAAAGTTACTGAGGAAATAGGCATAATCATAAAGTGGCGTAATACGGAATTAGCCCGCTGCTGTAATAAGGGTGCTGAAGTACCAAAAAGACCGATTTGTAGCAGTGCCATGGCAAAAAACGCAGGCAATAACTGATAAACAACCGGCTTATCTGGCTGCAAAAGTTGCCATTGGTACTCAAATGCAGGTTTGCTATCTAAATAAATAGTTTCCGCTGCCTGGAACGCTGTTTTGAGATACCCATCCAAGGCTCGCCAACCTAATACCTGTACCACCAACTTACCATGATCGTCAGTAGTAAAATGGATAACAGCGGCGTCACTCGCAGCAAGTACGTTTTGCCGCATCGCCGTCTGGTCCGAGGTTACGTTATTACGAACAGTAACGACGTTGTATAGGCTGAATACCGGAACGTCTCTTAATGCCTTGATGACTTCTTGCGCTTGCGAATTCTCAATTTGTCCAGATATTTTAATTCGCATTTTTTGTGGCGTTGATTGTGAATTACCCGTTGCAGAGAAAATAACAATGAATATTAGTGGAAAAATAAAGGTAAAGAAAGCCGAGGTAAAATCCCTAACGTATTCGAGTATGTTATTTTTAACCATAACAACTAACACTGACAATTGATGATTGCGAAATAACAGTTGTAACATATGAGTCAACCACCTATTCATATTAATAGACGTTAATTTTAAACCCAATGGTTTATAATCTCAGATTTGACACATCAGACCGCAGAATCACAAAAATTAATTCAAATCAACTCCGGTTACCGCAATAAAAACATCCTCTAGCGTGGGCACATATTCACGTTGTCGTTCTATAGCAAAACTATCATTGCCTATCAACTTTGTTACCTGGGCTAAACGATCCTTGGTATAAACAACATGAGCCCCATCGACACTCAATTCGGAAATCAGCGATGGTCTGAGGACATCATCTAAAGTTGACAACTTATCTTTAAAAAGATCCATATTTTTAATGGGCACGCTTATCTGGTGTTTGGGACAATGTTCGTTTATCAACTGCTTCGGCGTCCCCTGTGCCACAATACTCCCTTGATGCACAATCAGTACCTTGTCACTTAACTCTGTTGCCTCACGCATATCATGACTTGACAGTAATACTGCCGAAGGCCGAGTAGACTGCAAACACAATCTTTTAAGATCGTTCCAGACGCAAAGCCGTGCATAGGGATCAAGGCTGCTCGTTGGTTCATCCATGATTAACAATTCCGGCTTAGACAATAACGCTGCATAAACAACCACCTTTCTCAGTTGCCCACCTGATAACTGGCCTATCTTGGTATTCCATAGCTGATCGATATCCAGTTTTTCGCTGAGGTCGCTCTTTTTTGCGTGAATATTATAAGCTGTAGCAATAAGCTTAAGGTATTCGCCCACTTTCAATTTAACGGGTAGCCCCTGGGATTGAAGGACAACGCCCATACGCGCTCTCATTTTCTGATCCAACTGATTGGATTGCTGCCCAAGAACGGTGATCGTCCCCTTATCAACTGTGCGGATACCTAAAATCATTTCTAACAGCGTGGTTTTCCCTGCTCCATTTGGGCCTAGCAGGCAAATAAATTCGCCAGGGTGCACTGTAAAAGATATTTCTTTGATAACCTGATGGTTGCCATAGCTTTTTATCACTCGGTCTAGTGATAAACTTGTTTTTATCTGCAAAGCATTCATGCCACTCTTCCCAAACCATTCTTCATTGTCATTACCTATATGTCGGTTATCACTTCCATGCAGCCTTGTCTATAAATCAGATGGGCAATAGGTATCGGTTCTGATAGATTTCATATTGCAGCCTGAGAGGCTGCAATATGAAAAACCAAAGATATATATTGCCAAAAACAGCAGGGTTTAAAGAAGTCCGTTAACGCTAATGACAGCCATCACAACCACCACCGCCGCCGCCTCCACTTCCGCCAGTGCTGGCTACACTACCCACACTTGAAAATGACCCTATGCACCCTCCTGCCGAAGCAAATGAACTTGCCGATGATAAGCAATCACTTGTGGATGCTCTACTATGAGAAATATCAATTTCCTCTATATAGAGCTCAAACTCTACAGAATGGCTTTTATCTATATCCAGAATATGCCTCATACATCTCTTCCTTTAAATTGATGGGTTAACGATCCAACAACGATAGTTCCTCACGCGTTAGTACGGGTGTTTCAAAAATAAAGGTCACGGCTATACTTAATAGCGCTACTGCAACCATTGAAGCCGCAATAGAAAACACCACGTAATAATCAAGAATAGAAATTCGATATGAAAAATTACCCAACCAAAAAACACTCATTACGATGGAACTGGGTACAGAAAACAGCGCCCCCAAGCAAATCGGCCAAGAGAAACATTTAAGGTAAAATGGAAGAAGCTGACTCACTTTAGCCCCCGTCAAACGGCGTATAGCAATTTCCCTTTTGCGACTCAGAGTTAAAAAACGCGTAGCCCCATATATTGCAGCAAGAACACCTAATAATGCTATACAACAACTCAGAAGTACCAGACGGCTTACTACCCACATGCTTTTGTTGTAACTCTTATAATAATCAGCCAAGAGATATTTTTTATACTGTATCGTCGGTAGCGTAGCATTCATTACTCGGTCTATCTCACCACTCATTCCCTGTGCATACCTACCATCATATTGTATGACCAGTTTGTTATAAAGCTCAGGTCGTTGATAAATGAGCAACGGAGCAATGGGTTCAATCGGCGGCAGATAGTGGAAATCTTCAACCACTCCACGAATACGTAAGGCAAGATTAATATCATCTGAGTTAAATATTGCCAACGGTTGTTGAACTGTTTCGGCCGGGTTATCAAACCCCAACAGGGTCGCTGCGCTACGATTAATAACAACATTATTTGTCGTCTTTTGCGTTTTACTAGTATCATTCGATACGTACTCCCCAACAAGTAGCTCGACACCTAGCATCGATAGTAACTCAACCTCTGCCGCAACAGCCTGAACCCGATGATTTCTTAAATTAGTGCGGTCATACTGACGCATTTCAATAAATTCAAATTCGTTATCACCCGGGATACTTTTCGTCGCAGCCACTGCATTGACGCCAACAATTGACCTCAACTCACGTTTAATAAGCTCGAGCCGTGGGGCCAGTATGCTACGATCATCAATATCCACAACATACTTATTGTTTAAATTAAAACCCAATGGTTTCTTGACAAGATACTGCTGCTGCATAGCAAAAACGACCAACACCCCTGTCGCAAACAGTCCGCTGGCGAATGCCAAACTACTGAGTACCTTTTGGACTCGCTGTTTAGACACCTTATTGGCACCATACAGACCGACCATTGAAGCAACGATCAGAGATAAACTTACCACGAACACAAAGTAGAATTCAAATTCAAAACCAATGTTATAGTTGATGCTCATTAATCCAAAATATTTGGAAAGCAATGGCGATACCATTTTTCCGAGGAGGATACCAATTAATACTGTCAGCGGTAAAAATATAATAGTCAACCCTATAAATAAACGATAGAAGTAGAATCTAGGTATCCCTATCCTTGTCAGGGAGTTAAACAAGGCCTCCAGTGAGGTGCCAGTTATCGCAAAGCAAAAACAGACAACAACAATACTGGATATGACTAGTAGTATCATCACCGTTGCCAACAACATCAGTGCCGAGGGTGTCACGATTTCAGATAGATTATCATAAATACCTGCTGTCAAACGCGCTTCAATCGCCGAACGTGCAATAAATTCAGGTTGCCACCCACCCAAATTTGGAACGTTTTTTACTAAACTTCCCATAAGAATTGACATATCGCGTTCCTGATTACGAAATGCCCAACGGCTCAATAGACGATTCGTAGGCTGACTATCTGCTGCTTGTTTTATAAAGGTATAAACATTTGGTTTAAACCATTCAACAGGTATTCCCCGCAAACCATCACGATGTATTGTAGACAGGTTTCCTTTCTGGGCATCAACGATTACGATAAGCTTTGGTTGAAATAACGCATTGCCAGGAAATGATTTTATCACTGTTCCAACAGTAAATGTCTTCTCTTTTTTTTCAAGGTTAATTTTAAAGCTTTTTCCCAGCACCGACTCGTTACCTTTGCCAAACAACCTCTCCGCTTCCTCCTGAACAATCAGTGCTTGCCCAGGTTGCAGAAACTTGGGTTGCTTACCTGCAAGCACATCCCAGTTAAATACATCCAGCGTTGTGCCTTCATTTGAGAATGCTGCATCCCGGGTATGGAAAATTTCATCAACCTGAATGTTAGAGCGGATCGGCATAAAAGATGAAACCAGAAAACTCCCCTCAAAACCAGAACGGATCATTGCCGCTAACGGTGCAGGACTGGTAGCCCAAATGCCACTTTCACCACTGACTGGAGAAATCCAACGTGTTTCAATACGCCAGATAGAGCACTGCTGTTTCCGATAACATCCATCGTCCAATTGATAGGCGAGATAGGTAGCCAAGTTAAAAGCCCCGGCAATACAAACAATGGCCGCCACTACCAACACGAATAATAGCCACTGCACATTGATTAAACGTCGGTAGATGAGCGTTGCTGTGCTCTGAAGCAAATTTAAATAAATCATGACTTATCTGGATTTTCCTTATGGTGAATTTTTTCAATATCCTATTGAACTAGATTCATGGACCCATCTCAGTACTCACCATGAAAAGCATTCGCTACCAAATTCACTCGCCCCTGCATCTCAAAAAGAAATTTTACCGCTAACTATATATGGAACACTCTATCTGTTGACTGTTATTTATTCTATTTTACCATCACATTGAATACAAGTGATAATCATTACCATTAGCGTTTTAGTGGGTTTGATCACACTTTTCCATTTTGGTTCACTATTGTGTCAGTGACATAATAATAAACGGCGGCCAATTCATTTATTATGTGAATAAATCATCTTAATTTAACTCGCTTTAATTATACAACGCGTGCCAATCACCCTCATAAATGATCAATGTTCACACGCTTTTGCACACAACATAACGCCCAACGGCCAGCAACAAAAATCATTCTAAAACAAGGCGTATTTATCGTCATAACGCCTTCAGTAACAACGATGCGGACAACCGTAGTGGGTTAGGATAAAGCGCACTTCGCCAGGAAAGGAATACGCTTGTAAGCACTCCGGGTCATACTAACCCAAGCTGAGACCATTAAACCGATGTTAGCCTCCAGGCTGTGATAGAACGTAGAGGGCCTTGGAAGATGGCAAATATGCAGCGATCAAATGAATAATGAACAGATCCCCCCAGAGAATGCTAAACTTGCCCGCTAAAAGTGTCATACCGCCAATGCGCACCCAATTTGAGAACGAGTACGATTTAAATGTCAGAAAA
The DNA here is from genome assembly GCF_051654945.1 of Serratia sp. (in: enterobacteria). GTDB lineage: Bacteria > Pseudomonadota > Gammaproteobacteria > Enterobacterales > Enterobacteriaceae > Chania. The sequence goes on along the minus strand of NZ_JBOFZA010000081.1, from coordinate 558,311 downwards.
TCAAACGATTAGCCAAAAAGAGCAGTACAACCTCAACAAATTGCAAAAACGCCTGCGCCGTAACGTGGGTGAAGCGATCGCGGCCTACAACATGATTGAGGAAGGCGATCGCATCATGGTTTGCCTGTCTGGCGGGAAAGACAGCTACACCATGCTGGAGATCCTGCGCAGTCTGCAAAAAAGCGCTCCGGTGAACTTCTCACTGATCGCGGTAAATCTCGACCAGAAGCAGCCCGGCTTCCCTGAGCATATCCTGCCCGCCTATCTGGAAAGCCTGGGGGTGGAATACAAGATCGTCGAAGAGAACACCTACGGCATCGTGAAGGATAAAATTCCAGAAGGTAAAACCACCTGCTCCCTGTGCTCGCGTCTGCGCCGCGGTATCCTTTACCGTACCGCTACCGAACTGGGTGCTACCAAGATTGCCCTTGGCCATCACCGCGACGACATTCTACAAACGCTGTTCCTTAACATGTTCTACGGCGGCAAGCTGAAAGGTATGCCACCCAAGTTGATGAGCGACGATGGCAAACACGTGGTGATCCGTCCGCTGGCCTACTGCCGCGAGAAAGACATCGAGCGTTTCTCGGTTGCGAAAGAATTCCCGATTATCCCGTGCAACCTGTGTGGTTCTCAGCCTAACCTGCAACGTCAGGTGATCGGCGATATGCTGCGCGACTGGGACAAACGCTACCCAGGCCGTATTGAAACCATGTTCAGCGCCATGCAGAACGTGGTGCCTTCGCACCTGTGCGATACCGAGCTGTTTGACTTCAAAGGTATTCACCACGGCAGCGAAGTGGTCGATGGTGGCGATTTGGCTTTTGACCGTGAAGATATTCCGCTGCAACCGGTAGGTTGGCAGCCGGAAGACGCGGATGATAACGGTTCACCCACGTTTGAACGCCTGAACGTGTTGGAAATCAAATAGTCCCGTCCCTTCTCCGCCTGCCCCGCAGGCGGAGGTTTTCCCCACGCAATTTTCGATCCTGTTCACAATTCACACATAAAATACCTGACAGTGCGGTTTTTACCTTATACTGTGTTTTTATACAGCCATAAGGAGACCGACGATGAACATCACCCCTTGCCTTTCCCACGTATCGCTGGGAACCAACAACTTTGATGCCGCTGCACAATTTTACGACCAGGTTCTTGGCGCTCTGGGCTGTCGACGTGTAATGGAACATCCTGGTGCTATCGGTTATGGCCGTGACTATCCCGAGTTTTGGCTGCAAGTGCCGATAGACGGTAAACCCGCCTGTACCGCCAACGGCGTGCATATTGGTTTCTTCGCCACCAGCAAACAGCAGGTTGATGAGTTTTATCAGCAGGCGGTCGCCGCTGGGGCACAGGGCGACGGTGAACCGGGTTCACGCCCCCATTACGGTGCCGCCTATTACGGCTGTTTTGTGCGCGATCTGGATGGGCATAAGATAGAAGCCAGCTTCTGGGATGAAAGCGCAGCTTAATCTGATAAGGGCGCGGATCGGGCGCAGCATGTGAACTGACCCCAAGTGGTTAATGGAATTACGAAGCTTAGGAAGGATAGAACGAAGGAAAAAGCATAAAAAAATGCCGGTGGTTAGACCGGCATCGTATTGAATTAAATGTGCTATGCAATAATTCTAAAAATAAGAAAGTAAAACAATTATGGAGCGCAACGCCCATCGCTTGACGTTGCATTCACCTGCGAGAGTAAGGATGCCGCAGTTCGCGTTAGCAAATGTTGATACTGCTCAACTTTACTCGTGTTATCGCCACTAATTGTGTTTATAGCCAGCGGCTACGCCGCAGCCACCAGGCAACGCCCCCCACCAATGCCACCAGCATAAAGCAGAAAGAGGCAAACGCCAGTGGGCTACCACTGCCCGGGATGCCCCCCAGGTTGACTCCAAACAGCCCGGTCAAGAAGGTGGTTGGCAGAAAAACCATCGCCATCAGGGACATGGTGTAAGTACGGCGGTTCATGGCCTCGGCCATTACGGTGGTAATTTCATCGGACATGATGGCGGTACGGGCAATGCTGCCATCCAGATCGTCCAGCCCACGCCCCAGGCGGTCGGCTATGTCCTGCATGCGGCGGCGCTCATCGTCATTCATCCAGGGCAGGCGTTCGCTGGCCAAACGTGAAAATACGTCACGCTGCGGTGCCATGTAGCGGCGCAGAACGATCAGTTGTTTACGGATCAGTGCCAGTTGTCCACGCTCTGGAGTCTGCTGTTCCAGCAACGCATCTTCCAGATCGATGATCTTGTCGTGCAGATCCTCGATGAATTCGCTGGTGTGGTCGGTGAGTGCATCTGCGATCTCTACCAGCCAGCTACCGCAATTGGTTGGCCCCCGCCCATTCTGCAATTCATTGACCACCTCATCAATAGAATAAACCTTGCGATGCCGGGTGGAGATAATCATCTTGTCGGTGATGTAGACACGGAACGTCACCAACTGATCGGGCCTTGAATCCGCATTGAAGTTGATGCCACGCAGCGTGATCATGGTCCCTTCACCTAGCCGATACACGCGCGGGCGAGTGCTTTCGCCTGAAAGCGCCTCTCTGACCAAATCAGGGATCAGTGGTGTGGTCGCCAGCCAATCGGCGCTGGCTGGGTGGGTATAGTCCAGATGCAGCCAGCACGGCTCTTCGCTGGTGATCTTATCGGCAGCATCAATAGACGTAGTACCGCCCTTGCCGTCGAGTTGATAGGCATAGACCGCGTCAGGCACCTGTAACTCGCGCCCCTCAATGACATCCATTCAAAACCCTCATTATTTTACCATTGCTACAGAGTCTAGCGTTATTGACCAGGGGATCACAGCAACAAAGCCATAACTGGATCTGAAAATAAAAACCCCCGCGTTGGCGAGGGCTTTGGCAGGCAACATTGCGCTGAACATTAGTGTTTCAGGATGTACATTTCCTGGCTATAGGCAACATCTTCAGGGTTAGTGATCGGATAACCTTTCACCCAAGGTTTGATCAGACGCCCGTTGGTATATTGATAGATTGGGGCAATCGGTGCTTCGGCGGCGATCATCTGCTCGGCCTTGTTATAATCGGCGGTTAACGCCGCAGGCTTGGTCTCGCGGCTGGCGTCGGCCAACAGTTGATCGTATTGCGGGTTGTTGAATTTGGCGATATTCCCGCTGTGTGAAGAGGTCAGCAGCGACAGGAAGGTCGAAGCCTCGTTGTAATCGCCAACCCAAGAGGCACGCACCACGTCGAAATTACCGGTGTTGCGGCTGTCGATATAGGTTTTCCACTCCTGATTTTGCAATTTAACATCTACACCCAGGGTTTTCTTCCACATCGACGCCACGGCAATGGCAATCTTTTGGTGGCTCTCCGAGGTGTTATACAGCAGGGTCAACTTCAGGGGATGGTTCGGGCCGTAACCCGCCGCCTGCATCAGAGCCTTGGCTTGCTCGTTCAGCTCTTCCTGAGACTGTTGCTGCAACAGGCTGGTTTCCGGCTTAAAGCCAGCGGTGACATCCGGCGTGAAGTGATAGGCCGGTTTCTCGCCGGTACCTAACACTTTCTCAGCAATGACCTTGCGATCGATAGCGTAAGACAACGCTTTACGCACCCGTACGTCATTGGTTGGCGCGCGCTGGGTATTGAAGGCGTAGTAATAGGTGCCGAGCTGATCCGGTGTGTAAACCTGGTCTGGAATATCCTTCAACAGTTTCTGGTACATGTTTTTCGGGAAGGATTCGGTAATATCGATGTCACCAGCCTGATAGCGCTTGGTCGCGTTGGATTCCTGGTTGATGGGCACAAAGGTCACCTTGGTCAACACGGTGTGCTTATGATCCCAATAATGGTTGTTCGGCACCAGCACCAGCTTTTCGTTAACCACGCGCTCTTGCAGTTTGAATGCGCCGTTACCGACCAGATTGCCCACCTTGGTCCAATCGTTGCCATATTGCTCAACCACGGCTTTAGGCACGGGGAACAGGCTGAAATTCGCCGTCAGGCTGACAAAGTAAGGCACCGGCTTGTTCAGTTGAACTTTTAACGTATGGTCGTCCACCGCCACCACGCCCAGCTTATCAATGGGCAACTTGCCGGCGATAATCTCTTCGGCATTCTGGATGCCGGCTAGCTGGGCAAACCAGGCAAATGGCGACAGGCTTTTCGGATCGACCAACCGCTGCCAGCTGTAAACAAAGTCTTTCGCCGTGACAGGGTCACCGTTTGACCAGCGGGCATCTTTACGCAGGGTGAAAATATAGGTTTGGTTATCCGAGGTTTGCCAACGCGTGGCAACGCCAGGGATCACTTTGCCATGCGCATCCTGATTCACCAGCCCTTCAAACAGATCGCGGGCAACCTGCGCTTCTGGCAGGCCTACGGCCTTGATCGGATCGAGCGAAGCTGGCTCATCTTTGATATGCCGCACGATCTCCTGTTTCTCCGCCAGCACGGTACCTGGGGGAACCTGGGCAGCCACTGCGCCGCCAATACTTGCGCTGATGGTGAGTGCGCAAAGCGTTAAACGAAAACTCGCCACAATTGTTTTTCTCGTCATTATTGATATGCCCCAGTTAACCCTATGAATTTTTTATCATATAGCACAAGGCTGTCCGCCACCTATAGCCCGACGTAACAAGAATGTAAAAAGTGGATGTTTGATCCAAAAAAAAAGCCCACAGGCGTTATCGGCACTGTGAGCTGATGTGGTCAGACGAGATCAGTCGTAAAGATGAATACTGGCGATCTTGTAGCTGAACTCTTCGCCTTCTTCTTCATCGAAGATGGTGAAATAGCCTTTCTCTACCAGCGGGTTGAGCTGGATATCGGTCTTTTGCAGCTGGCGGGATTCGGCGTCGTCAAAACCATAGTCGAGGTAAAACTCCCCTTTCTGATGATCCACGTGCAGGGTGAACGGATAGTTGGACTCGTCACCGCGTCCGTCGTCGTTTTTCACCACACCAAACCACTCACCCTGACGGATCTGGTTTTCTTCATCCACGCCGCACAGTAGGGTGATGGTGTCTTTTTCGTTTTCGCTGTAATGCGCAACTACTCTGGCAACTGGCATGTTAAATCCTCTTTATTGTTAGCTATCTGCCGATAGTATAACAATCGGCGTCACTTTATTCGCTTAACCCACTGGGAAAGATCGCCCAAAGCGTAATAGACTGAATCACATCGCAATCATTTCTGACTTTGGCATACAGGGAACCCCCATGATCCAACACAGACCGCGCAGTGAGCGTGGCCAACTGGCAGTTGCAGGTGAAACTTACGGTAAATCGATGTTAGGTGCCCCGCTGTTGTATTTCCCAGCGGCCAAAAGCGGTCCGGATACCGGGTTGGTGATTGCAGGCACCCACGGTGACGAAACGGCCGCCGTGGTAACGTTATCCTGCGCATTACGCAGTATCTCCCCCGCCCAACTGCGCCATCATGTGATCCTGGCGGTCAACCCGGATGGTTGCCAACTGGGGTTGCGCTCCAATGCCAACGGCGTCGATCTGAACCGCAACTTCCCGTCTGCCAACTGGCGATCTGGCGATACGGTCTACCGTTGGAACAGTGCAGCAGAGGCTCGCGACGTGCGGCTGTCAACCGGTGGCAGGCCCGGTTCAGAACCGGAAACTCAGGGGCTGTGCCATTTGATCCATCGCCTGAAACCACGCTGGGTGGTGTCCTTCCATGAGCCATTGGCCTGCATAGAAGATCCGGATAGCTCCGCGCTGGGCGTCTGGCTGGCCCACAAGTTTGCCCTGCCGCTGGTGACCAGCGTCGGCTATGAAACGCCGGGTTCATTCGGTAGCTGGTGTGCAGACCTGTCGTTGCCCTGCATTACCGCCGAATTCCCACCGATTTCTGCCGACGCCGCCAGTGAAAGCTACCTTGCCGCCATGGTGGAGTTGCTGACCTACTCAGACTAGCGTGAAAGCTCGATCACGCCGCATTCGAAGGCCAAACCTGGTTCTACATCTTTTGCCAGCCAGGTTGGGCCATCGAGATCGACAAAGCGGGCGCCAGGCACCAACGGCAGCGCCGCAGTAATGGCTCTGGAGGTGCAAAGCATGCAGCCAAGCATGATCTCGAAGCCTTGTGCCCGCGCCTGTGCGGCAAGCTGTAGCCCTTCGGTCAGCCCGCCGGTCTTATCCAGTTTGATATTGACCATCTGATATCGCCCCACCAACCGAGGCAGATCGCCGCTGGTGTGGCAACTTTCATCGGCACAAATCGGCAATGGATGGATGAAGTTTTCCAAGGCGCTGTCGTTGCTGGCGGATAAAGGTTGTTCAAGCATTGCCACGCCTAAATCTGCCAGCAGCTGGCAACGCGATGCCAGCCCTTCTGGTTGCCAGGACTCATTGGCGTCGACGATCAGCGTCATTTGTGGCACCGCTGTGCGGATCGCGATCAGCCTTTCGCTGATCAGGTGATCGTCGAGCTTGATTTTCAGCAGCATCGCGCCCTGTTGTTCCAGCTCTTTGGCGGCAAACGCCATCGCTTCCGGCGAGCCGATGCTGAGCGTTTGCGCCATCACAACGCGTTCAGGTGCGCTCATCCCACTCAATTGCCACAGATCTTTGCCAGCCAGGCGACATTCCAAGTCCCACAGCGCCGAATCGACCGCGTTGCGGGCCGCACCGGCAGGCATCAGGCGTTGCAGTTCTTGTCGTGTTGCCCCTTGCGCAATGGCCGTTGACACCTCGGCCAATTGCTCCATCACCGAGGTTTCGCTCTCACCATAACGCGGATACGGAGTGCACTCACCGACACCACGCATACCCTGCTGTTCAATCTCTACCACCACCACTTTGGCTTCAGTCCGGCTGCCGCGTGCGATCACAAAGGCGGTGTGTAACGGCCAGGCTTCAGGGAAAAAACGCATGCTTCTCATAACGGCTCCCGAGCGAAAAAAGCACATAAAGTCAGTCCACTATACCTGCAGTTTACAAACTTTATCTATCCAAGGTGCGATTGTTGACATAAACTGCTTCGAGATTGTGAACCCGGTGTTAATCGGGTTTGCATCATTGTATAAACATCGTAGAAAGGAACCGAGCAATGACTCAGACCGTACATTTTCAAGGCAACCCTGTCACTGTAGCAGGCAAACTGCCACAGCAGGGCGAGCAGGCAAAAAGCTTTACCCTGGTTGCCAAAGACCTGTCAGACGTTGCACTGAGCAGCTTCGTGGGTAAACGCAAAGTCCTGAACATTTTCCCAAGCATTGATACCGGCGTTTGTGCCGCATCGGTGCGTAAATTCAACCAGTTGGCAAGCGGCCTGGATAACACCATGGTGCTGTGTATCTCTGCCGACCTGCCGTTTGCCCAGTCCCGTTTCTGTGGTGCAGAAGGCCTGAACAACGTGGTTACGTTGTCTACCCTGCGCGGCGGTGAATTCAAGCAGGCTTATGGCGTAGAAATCGCCGAAGGTCCATTGGCTGGTCTGACTGCGCGCGCCGTTGTGGTGCTGGATGGTCAGGACAACGTGCTGTATAGCGAGCTGGTGAACGAAATCACCACCGAGCCAGACTATGATGCCGCATTGGCAGCGCTGAAATAAGTCTATAGCAGTCAAAAGCCCGGTGGTTAAGCCGGGCTTTTTTATGTCTGAAAAACGGTGGGGGTTATTCTTCGCTCTCATCGGTGAGCTTGCGGTTGCTCAGCCCATATTCCCGCAGCTTGTTGGCAATTGCCGTATGCGAGACACCGAGGCGTTTAGCCAGTTTGCGGGTGCTGGGATAAGTGCGGTACAGACGTGTCAGCACCGAGCGTTCAAAGCGCTTGCTGATATCATCCAGCGAACCTTCCATCACTTCATCCCCCAGCGCTATCTCCACCTCAAAATCAGGCAGAATGATGTCTTGCGGACGCAGTTCGTAACCATCCGTTTGGGTCAACGCGCGATAAATGGCATTCTTCAATTGCCGCACGTTACCCGGCCAGCCGTATTTGCACAGGAAGCTGTTGAGATCGCTGGCCAGTTTCGGCCTGGCGACCCCTTGCTCATCGGCAAAGCGCGCCACAAACAGCTCGGTGAGTGGCATGATATCCTGCGGGCGTTCGCGCAACGGCGGGATGGTGATGGTCAGCACGTTCAACCGGTAATAGAGATCTTCACGGAATTCACCACGCTGCACCAGTTCGGTCAGGTTTTTCTGTGTGGCACAGATCACCCGCACGTCCACATGCACCTCATGCTCTTCCCCTACCCGGCGGAAGGTACCATCGTTGAGGAAACGCAGTAGTTTGGTTTGCATGCGTGGCGACATCTCGCCAATCTCGTCCAGCAGCACCGAGCCGCCGTTAGCCTGCTCAAAGAAGCCCTTCTTGCCTTCCAACGCATTCGGGTAAGCGCCTGGCGCATGGCCAAACAGTTCACTCTCCATCACCTCGTCCGGCAATGCGGCACAGTTAAGCGCCAGGAACGGTTGTTTACCACGCGGGCTACGCAGGTGGCAGGCTCGCGCCAGAATATCTTTCCCGGTGCCGGTATCGCCAACAATCAGCAATGGGGCATCCAGCATGGCCAGTTTGCGCGCCTGCTCCAGCACGTGGCGCATTTTCGGGCTGACGGCGACAATATGGTCAAACTCGGTATCGTCATTCACCGACAGGTTCTGCAACTGGCGGCCCATGCGGGCGGTGGATTTAAGCATCACCACGGCCCCCACGGTGGCATTCTGCTGCTGTTCGTCTTCCAGATAGATCGGGGTGATATCCATCAGGAAATCCTGGCTGCGGATCACCACCCGCTCGGAATGCGGCTTAGTCTCTTCGCTTTCCAGCCAGCGGTTGAAGTTATATCCACCTATCAGTTGAGTTGCCGTCTGATTGCGGATCTTGTCTTCACTGAAGTTGAATAGCGTCTGTGCCGCCGGGTTGGCCAGTTCCACCTTGCCTTTCATATCGATGGAAAATACCGGTTCTGGCATCGATTCCAGCAGCGCACGCAACGCACGGTGCTCACGCTCGGAAGGCATAAAGTTAACGGTGCGCACATCGGTCACACCGCTGATCCGCCGGATTTCTGCCATCAGCGCGCGGAAGGTATCAAAATCCAGCTGGGAAAAATTCAGGTAAATACGGCCGATAGGATCAATTTCGATACCGCGCAGATCGATACCGCGCGAGACCAAAAGATCGAGTAATTCTCGAGTGAGACCGAGACGGTCTTCGCAAAATACTTCCAAACGCATCAGTATTGGCCTTATCTCTGCAAGTGCGGGGGAGGTCTGGTGATGATGATACGCTCTCCCCACGGACGGAAGAAGCGATCTGTCAGCAAAAGTTGACAGAGCTCCAGTTTATCACTGCTTTTGGCGGTTTTAAACGCTACCCAATAACACCATCAGCGTAATTTTAGCCCATTTCCAGAGAGTTATCACATTCAGGATTATTTTGGCAGCGGATTATAATGTCGTCACAGGGGGATATTCTTTCGTCAATCTGTGGTTACAAACCGCGAAAGGGTCACTCGATGGTTACAAATGATAGTAATTCTCGTCTGACTGTTTTATAGTTGCGCGGCGTAACTATAACGGAAAATTAACCATGCGTAGAAAGCATATACTGGCAGCATTCTGCTGCACCACGCTGTTGTTGAGTGCCCCAACCCTGGCGCTGGATCTCTCCTACCAGACACCGGAGCCCAGCATTAAACCTGCACCCGCTCCCAAAAGCACACTGGGGCCCGCAGAAAAGACAGCCAAGCCACCTCTGGCCTGGTCAGAATCAGAAGAGGAAACCGGCTTGCGTGTTGATCTTGAATGCGACCACCCAAGCTGTAGCCGCCCGCACGACAAATCCTATTCGACGCTTAATCGCCCAGTGAAAAAAACCGATCGTCGTCGTCAGTCCGATCCCTACTCCACCAATCAGGATCCTGATTACAGCGTAAACATGGGCTATAAGTGGTAATAGCACTTTAGCCCCTCTCACTGAATAAGGAGAGGGCGGGATAATTAATTGAGCGGCTGCTGGCTGGTTTCCTTGATGTACAGGAAGGCAAACAATGATAAAACGCAGCCTGCAATCACATAGAACGCAGGAGCCGTAACATTGCCGGTTAACTTGATCAGGTAGGAGGAAACCGATAAGGAGAAACCGCCAAAAATCCCTACCGCAACGCTATACACCAGCGAGAGTCCGGTCGTTCTTACCCGTCGTGGGAATATTTCTGGCAGAATGGTGATGGATGGTGAAGCACCAATAATATTGACGATGCTCAATATAATCATAATCACCAACAGCATTTCGACGCTGGGGTGGCTACTGAGTAAATAGAAGGCCGGGTAAATCAGCACAATGATCGCTATTCTTGCCCCACCAATCAGGCGGAGCCTGCCGATCTTATCGGACCACATGCCCGCCAACGGCCCGCCGATCAGCGTAATCAAACCGGCAATGGCACCAATTAACATGCTATAGCTGGTATCCAGCTTTAATATGCTGATGGCATAATTGGGAATATAGAACATGATGATCATATGCGGGATGGTTCCCCCCATCGTCAGCAATATCCCCGCCAAGGTTTCTTTATAATAAGTAGTGATAACTTCCAACAGGGGGATTTTACTGACGCTTTTACTGGCCGTAGGTAAGGTATGAGTGGCGGTTTCTTCCAGTTTAAAGCGAATATACAGCCCCACCGGAACAATCACGATGCCAAACAGGAATGGGATGCGCCAGCCCCAGGCTTGCACACTCGCCTCTGGCATGCAACTGACCAGGATCACCAAGGTCATCGCGGCAAATACGTTACCTGCCCCCTGGCTCGCCACCTGCCATCCGCCGTAAAACCCCCGGTTATGGGGTTTGGCATACTCCACTAACAGAGTGGTTGATGCGCCTAACTCGCCACCAGCGGAAAAGCCCTGTATCAGCCTGGCAAAGCTAATGATGATCGGGGCTGCAATCCCGATACTGTCATAGGACGGGGTGATGCCAATGGTCAGGGTGCTGAGCCCCATCAGCAGGAACGTCAGCGTCATTGCAGGCTTACGCCCTTTTTTATCGGCATAATGCCCGATAACCAATGCCCCCAACGGCCTGGCCAGATAGCCCATACCAAAGATCAGGAAAGTTGTCGCCATGCTGACTAACGGATCGTCGGCAGGAAAATAAGCCTTTGCTATGTAGGTAGCAAAAAATGCGTAGAGCACCAAATCGAAAAACTCTAATCCATTCCCCAACGTCGTCGCCACAATGGCCCTTGCCGGGGACTTTCTTTCCTTGACGCTATCCATGGCCTTTCCTTTTCTGTAGGGGGTTCAGCGCTACGCCCATTTGATTCATACCGCGCCGTCCAGATAAGCGATATTAATTCAGGGTCGAACATACTCGACCCCTACAAATTCAGCAGTATCAGCAAATGATTATTGGCCGAGATTTATTCCTTTAAAAACTCCTGCGCCAGTGCGCTCCAATAGGCGATCCCTCTGATAATGATCGCATCATTAAAGTCGTAGCCAGGGTTATGCACCATGCAGCTATTTTCCCCCTGCCCGTTACCTAATAATAAATAACTGCCCGGACACTGGTTGAGCATAAAGGCAAAATCCTCGCTGCCCATCAAGGGTTCAGGAATATCGATAACCTGCTGCTGATGGTTTTCGCCGATTAGGTTTTGCGCCACCTGCTTGGCAAAGCGGGTCATTTCCGGCTGGTTGACCAATACCGGATAGGTATGATCGTAATCAATATCGATGCTGGCACCAAATGAGGCCGCCTGGGCCGCCACCAGCGTCTTGATGCGCTCTTCCAATCGTTCCCGGACTTGCGGATCCAACGCGCGTACGCTTAATTTTAATACCGCATCGTCGGCGATAACGTTGCTGGCAATGCCGGACTGGAATGAACCGACGGTGATCACACCCGATTCTTGCGCTCCCAGATTACGAGCAATAATCGTCTGCAACGCCATCACGATGCTGGCACCGACGACCACGGCATCAACGGTGCCCTTAGGCATCGCGCCGTGTCCCCCTTTGCCGTGAATGGTGATGGTGACCGTATCGCTGGAAGCCATAAACGCGCCCTCACCAAACACAAACTGCCCTTGCGGGAATCCCGGCATGTTATGCATGGCAAAAACGGCGTCACAAGGGAACTGCTTAAACAACCCATCGTCGATCATCTTCTGGGCACCGGCCAGCCCCTCTTCTGCGGGTTGGAAAATGACGTGCAGAGTGCCATCGAAAGCAGAGTTATCGGCCAGATAATGTGCCGCTCCGAGCAACATGGCAGTGTGTCCGTCATGCCCGCAGGCATGCATGACGCCATCGTGCTGGCTGCTGTAAGGTAATTGCGTATTTTCCAGGATCGGCAGGGCATCCATATCAGCCCGGATGCCCAGCGTGCGGGGGCTACTGCCTCTTTTTAACGTACCCACCAGGCCGGTGATGCCCAGCCCGCGCGTCACCTTATAGCCCCACTCCTCAAGCTTTCTCACCACCAGATCGGCGGTTTGCCGTTCCTCAAACCCTAATTCTGGGTACTGATGAATATGCTGGCGGAGGGTTTGGCTTTCTGCGGCATAGGGTTGGAAGGTTTCTAAATTTGGCTCACGGTGCGACATTTCGCTGCCTCCTGTCCTTGGGATAAGTAATATGCAGATTAACGCTTGGATTGAATATACCGCTTTATCTCACGCTGTCTGCGGCATTTTTCGTGACCTGTCGCTCAAATTAAACATGCAAGCAACCTTTTATTAACAAGTTGTAATCCTTTGATATCTGAGCGGGGAAGTTTTGCCAGCAATCCGAAAGGTTGCCGTGAGGTGGCTGCGCCGCGCTGGCGCAGCCTAGAGGAGTCAGGCTTTGCTTTGGCCCTTTTTCATGGTGTCTTTCAGTTGGTTGACCAATTGGCCACGAAAATCACCCAGTTTTGGCTTGTCGCCTTCTAACCAGGGTAATGGGCGGCATAATTCCATCGCCTTGATGCCCAGGCGCGCCGTCAACAAACCGGCCCCAATGCCTTGCGCGGCTCGTGCTGACAACCGCGCCGCAATATCCTGTGACATCCAATCCATGCCCACTTCCCGCACCAGTTCGGAGGCACCGGCAAAGGCGATATTCAACAATACCAGCCGGAACAGGCGCAGACGGCTGAAATAGCCCAGTTCGATGCCATACAGGGCCGCAATGCGGTTAATCAGGCGAATATTGCGCCAGGCGATAAAGGCCATATCCACCAAGGCCAACGGGCTGACGGCAATCATCAACGTCGACTCTGCGGCCGAACGGCTGATTTCGCGCCGCGCCTGATTATCCAGCACCGGCTGCACCAGCTTGGCATACAGCGCGACCACTTCACGGTCGTTCTGGGTCTCATGCAATGACGCCTGCCAGCGTTGCAATGCCGGGTGCCCTTGATCCAATCCGGCCTGACGCGCCAGCTTTTCACAAAACTCGCGCCCTCTGCCCAAACCGTGGCTGTGCAACAGTTCACGGGCTTCATCGCGTTCTTCCGCCCGTTGGCGTAAGCGATACAGCCTGCGCCATTCCCCCACTACCGAACCGATGCCTGCGAAAACGATCAGCCCACCAGCGATCCCACCACCTAGCGCGATCCAATCCTGCTGCACCCAGGAGGTATGCACCCACTGGACGCCTTGTGCCACCACGCTGACGCCAAACAGCATCAGCCCGGCGTTGACCATTTTGCGCCACAGGCTGCGCTTAGGCTTCAACGCGGCGTTAACGATCCCTTCCGCGCGCCCTTCTTCTTCTTCCTGTTCCAGCTCCGGTGCCGCCGGGTAGAATTTTTCGGCCTGTAATTCGTCAAACTCCAAGCCAGCACGCAGTACCGGTTCTTCCAGCGGCAGCAACGGCTCTGCAAAATCGATACGCGGTTTTAACGGCTCGCTCATCGTAATTTATCTCCCAATAAAAACTCCATCACCGCATCCAGACGGATATGCGGCAACGGGCTGTCAACGCTCATCTGCCGTGGGCGGAACTGGTCAAAGTGGAATCCTTGCTGCTGCCAGAATGCCGGCCCAGGCAAGCGTGCAGGCACTTCGCCGGGGAACACCGTCAACGGCGCACCATCATCCAGGCGATGGCCTTTCAGGGCCGGGATCGGCTGCCCATGATGATCGACAATACCGCTTTCGGTCGCCTGCACCGAGGCCAGTCCGACGCAGTCCATGCTGATGCCTTCAAACGCGGCGTTCTGCCAGGCTTCCTGCACCAGTTGCTGTAACAGTGAAACCAGATTGGCGTGCTGATCGGCGGTTATGTGATCCGCCTTGGTCGCCGCAAACATCAGTTTGTCGATGGTCGGCGAGAACAGGCGGCGAAACAGCGTGCGCTTACCGTAGTGGAAGCTCTGCATCAGCTGTGTCAGCGCTAATCGCATATCGTTGAACGCCTGCGGCCCGCTGTTGAGCGGTTGCAGGCAGTCCACCAGAACGATCTGGCGATCAAATCGCACAAAGTGCTCTTTATAAAACGCCTTGACGATCGACTGGCAATAATAGTTAAAGCGAGCGCGCAGCATGCCAGCGTTGGTCTGCTTGTCTGCCTGTGCCAGGCGAGATTCCCCTACCGCATCGACGTTTGGCCAAGGGAAGAACTGCAACGCCGGCGCACCGGCCATATCCCCCGGCAACACAAAGCGCCCAGGTTGGATAAAGTGCAGCCCCTCGGTCTTGCAGCGCAGCAGATAGTCGGTATAAGCCTGGGCGATCGCCGCCAGCTTGTTTTCATCCGCCGGGGCCAGCGGATCGAGATCTTTGCACAATGCCAGCCAAGGCTCGGCCCAGCGTGCGCGGTCACCCTGCAATAGCCCGGCCATCTGCCGTGACCAGGCCAGGTAATCCTGTTCCAGCATCGGCAAATCCAGCAGCCATTCGCCGGGATAGTCGACAATTTCCAGATACAGCGTGGAGGTTTCTTTAAAATGGCGCAGCAGCGAATCGTTGGAACGGTAGCGTAGCGCCAGGCGGATTTCGCTGACTCCTCGCGTTGGCGTTGGCCAGCTTGGCGGATCGCCATACAGCTGTGCCAGACCTTCGTCGTAGGTAAAACGCTGAATACCGAGATCGCGTTGAGGGATACGCTTCACGCCCAGCAGGCGTTCTTCCCGCACCGGGGAAAACAGCGGCATACGCGCGCCGCTGTGAACATGAAGTAATTGATTGACCAATCCGGTGATAAACGCCGTCTTACCGCTACGGCTCAAGCCGGTCACTGCCAGACGCAGATGGCGATCCATCCCGCGATTGACCAGCGACGTTAACTCATTTTGCAGTCGTTTCATTTTTCTCCTTCGCATAACGCCCGAAAACCTTGTTCAACCCTTTGCGAAACAGCGGTTCCAGCAACAGGGCCAGCACGTAACGCAGCGGCTTGCGGCTGACGGTTTTCAGCAGCCAGGCGGTTGCACCCGCCGGGCCATAGCTCATTAACGCTATGATGATGACTTTAGACAAGGTCTTCAACAATGCACCGACTCCCCACTTTGGTGAAGCGCTTTTTGGCGCATTAATCGCAAAGGATTTACTCATGGCGGATGCCCTCTGGCAAATGTTGGGGGAAAATTCGGTGCAATGCCTGACCTGCGGCTCGCGCAGGCCCATGCATCGTCAAGTGAGGTTACAGATGGCGAAAGCGGCTCTGTACGCCGAAGGTATCAGACGTGACGTAGCGTTCGACTTTGCGCAATTGCTGCTCCCCGCTACTCAGTTCATATTCCAGCCTATCGAGCAACTGGCGAGGTGTCGTTTGATGTTCGTCTTGATAACGGCTGGCTGGAGCTTCATCGAGCACGAAAACCAGGGCGATATAGGCGATCACCGTGATGAAAAACAGCCCGAAGAACAGCGACAGCACGGCAATCACCCGAATCAAACGCACGGGGACGTCAAAATAGTGGGCAAGGCCAGCGCAAACGCCCTTCACCATGCCTTCTTCTGGCACACGGTACAGTTTTTTACTGCCTAGCGTGTTGCCCTGGAATGAACGGCTATCATCGCTGTAGTGAGCACGATCGCCATACTTTCCACGGTCCTGGTCTCTTCTCATTACGACTGCCTCCAATTCGGGTGTTCCGCATCAAGAATGTCTTCCAACGCCTGAATACGATCGCGCATCCGTGAGGCCTGTTCCGCCAGTTGCGTCAGACGTTGCATCTCCTGATGACTCAGTTGAACGCCGCTCTGTTGCCGGTTGCTATAATGCAACCAAAGCCAAATCGGTGCGACAAACAACACGAAGATTGTCAACGGGATGGCAAGTAATAGAGCACTCATTTCAATTCCTTCTTGTTGGCCGTAGTGTGGCGGCCACGCTGGGTGGCCGCTTGAGCATTATTCCGGGCGGTTCATCTTGGCTTTCATTGCCGCCAGTTGCTCACTGATGGCGTCGTCCGCTTGCAGTTCGGCAAACTCCTGATGCAGGCTTTTCTTTTTGCCTATGCTGACGCTTTCCGCCTCGGCTTCCATATGGTCGATACGGCGCTCAAACTGCTCAAAACGCGCCATCGCCTCATCCAGTTTACCGCTGTCCAGTTGGCGGCGCACATCCCGTGAAGAAGAAGCTGCCTGATGGCGCAGCGTTAATGCCTGCTGGCGTGCACGCGTTTCGGTCAGCTTGTTTTCCAGCTCGCCAATTTCACTCTTCATACGGGCCAGCGTTTCTTCTACTGTAGCCACTTCCTGGCTCAGGGTGGCGATCAAGTCGGCCACTTTCTGTTTTTCGATCAACGCCGCTCGGGCCAGATCTTCTTTATCTTTACGCAGCGCCAGTTCGGCTTTTTCCTGCCAGTCGCTGATCTGGTTTTCACCCTGCTCAATGCGACGCAGCAGCTGCTTTTTCTCCGCCAGGGCACGCGCTGAGGTAGAGCGCACTTCAACCAGCGTGTCTTCCATTTCCTGGATCATCAACCGCACCAGCTTTTGCGGATCTTCTGCTTTATCGAGCAGAGTATTGATGTTGGCGTTCACGATGTCGGCAAAACGAGAAAAGATACCCATAATTTACTTCCTCTTGGTTCTGAAGGCGTCTGAAGCGCCGAGTTAAGTTATACAACTTGCCCAGATAGTTAATCAAGAAGCGTGCCAACTTTTATTTTATTGAAAAACAACGATTATTTATTTTTGACTCTCGCCACGCTTGCTGTAGAGTGAGTGTTTTCACCAAACATTGGCAAATTTCATCATGAGCGAACCGTTAGAGAACCTGTTGGGCGAGGCCAATGCCTTTGTTGAGGTGCTGGAGCAAGTTTCACAACTGGCCAAACTCAACAAACCGGTATTGGTGATCGGCGAGCGCGGCACCGGTAAGGAGCTGATCGCCCACCGTTTGCATTACCTTTCCAACCGCTGGCAAGGGCCGTTTATTTCCCTCAACTGTGCGGCGCTGAATGAAAACCTGCTGGACTCGGAGCTGTTCGGCCATGAGGCTGGCGCTTTTACCGGCGCACAGAAGCGCCACCTTGGCCGCTTTGAACGAGCGGACGGCGGCACTCTGTTCCTGGATGAATTGGCCACCGCACCGATGCTGGTGCAGGAGAAGCTGTTGCGGGTGATTGAATACGGTCATCTGGAGCGCGTGGGCGGTAGCCAGCCGCTGCGGGTGGATGTTCGGTTAGTGTGTGCCACCAATGACGATCTGCCTGCGCTGGCTGCTGCCGGTAAATTCCGTGCCGACCTGCTGGATCGCCTGGCATTCGATGTGGTGCAACTGCCGCCGCTGCGCCAACGCCAGCAGGACATCATGTTGCTGGCAGAGCATTTCGCCATTCAGATGTGCCGCGAGCTGTCGCTGGCGCTGTTCCCCGGTTTCAGTGAACATGCGCGGGAGACGCTGCTTGATTATTCCTGGCCGGGTAACGTGCGTGAACTGAAAAACGTGGTGGAGCGTTCCGTTTACCGCCATGGTTCTAGCGAGGATGAGCTGGATGAGATTATCATCAACCCCTTTGCCAAGCGCCCAGAACCGCTTGCAGAGGCAGCCGTGCCAACCGGTGATTTACCCGCTTTGCCGCTGGATTTCAAAAGCTGGCAGCATCAGCAAGAGAAAAGCTTACTGGAAATGGCGCTGAAACAGGGCCGCTTTAATCAGCGTAAAGCCGCCGAACTGCTGGGGTTAACCTATCACCAACTGCGCGGCATGTTGAAAAAGCATGCGCTGATGCAAGGTAGCGATGGTGAGAGCACTTAAACCGACTGGGCGATCAGCTCGCGTAGCCATTGATGAGCGGGATCGCGATGCGAACGCTCATCCCACAGCATTGCCAATTCATAGCCAGGGATCACCACCGGGGGTTCAGCAATCTGAATATCAGAGCTGTCGCGCACCAGACGTTCCGGCAGCATCGCCACCAAATCCGTCTTGCCGATCACCGATTTCACAAACAGAAAATGCGGGACAGAAAGTACCACCCGGCGCGCCAGTCCAACCTCCTCCAGCGTTTGATCGGTGATGCCGCTAAATCCCCCGCCGTTTGGCGACACCACCACATGCTCCAGTTGCTTAAATTGCGCCAGCGTCACAGGCGTTTGTAATGCGGGATGACCGATGCGGCCCACCAGCACATATTTCTCCTTGAACAGTACGCGCTGACGCATCCCCGGCGGCGCACAGTCCTGAGTGTGAAAGGCCAGATCGATCTCCCCCATCTCCGCCTGCCGGGCAATCCTGGCCGGCACCATCTCCAACACCGCCAACCGGCTGTTGGGGGCCGCCTGACGCAGCTGTGCCATCGCAGGCAGCAGCGCGGTGGATTCCCCATAGTCAGTAGCGGCAACGCGCCAGGTGATATTCGTGGTCGCCGCCTCAAAAGGACTGGCCGGTGAAACGGTTTGTTCGAGCACTTCCAGCGCCAGCCGCAAAGGTTCGCGCAGTGCCTCCGCTCGGGCAGTTGGCCGCATTCCTCTTGGCCCCGGTAGCAGCAGCGGATCGTCAAAAAACTCCCTCAGCTTGGCCAGATGTGTACTCACCGAAGGCTGAGATAGCGACATTCGCTCCGCCGCGCGCGTGACGTTATGCTCCATCAGCAACACATCCAGCGTCACCAGCAGATTGAGATCCAACCTTCCGAAATTACTCATACCAATACCTGCCATTATTTAAATCAATTTTAACTATACCTGGCAGCAAACTACTCTGTTCCTCTCTTTTCAGCAATGGAACACAATCATGAATATTCTGCTGGTCTACGCTCATCCAGAAGCCCTATCGCTTAACGGCTCACTGAAAAATTTTGCGGTCAAACATCTGGAGGACGCCGGGCATCAGGTACAGGTTTCCGATCTGTACGCCATGAAGTGGAAAGCAGCCCTGGATGGCAACGACCGTACGGATCGGGACAGCGCTGCGCGCTTTAATCCGGCGAAGGATTCCAGGATCGCGCTGGAGCAAGGGACGCAAAGCGCCGATATTGCGCGGGAGCAGGAGAAGTTACTCTGGGCCGATACCGTGATCCTCCAATTCCCACTGTGGTGGTTTTCGATGCCAGCCATCCTCAAGGGTTGGGTAGAGCGCGTTTATGCCTATGGCTTCGCGTATGGCGTCGGTGAGCACTCGGATAAACATTGGGGAGATCGTTACGGCGAAGGTACGCTGGCCGGAAAACGGGCCATGCTGCTGGTGACGACCGGCGGATGGGAACCTCATTACAGCCCGCGCGGTATCAACGGCCCAATAGAGGATATTCTGTTCCCTATTCATCATGGCATCCTGTTTTACCCTGGCTTTGACGTGTTGCCGCCGTTTGTGGCGTACCGTACCGATCGCTTCGACGAGGCGAAATTCCCCGAACTGTGTGCAGCTCTGGGGGAACGGTTGGATACACTGGCAACTACCGAGCCGTTGCCCTTCCGTCAACAAAACGCGGGGGATTATGATATTCCACAATTGACGCTACGGGAGGAGATCGCCCCAGGGCGTGCCGGCTTTGCCGCTCACCTGAAATAAAGGCAAAAAAAAGCCAGCACCCGAGCTGGCTAAATAAACACTGGAAGCAATGTGAGCAATGTCGTGCCTTCCACAAAGGGCCACAAGGTGTGGCCCTCCGTGAACTGCCAAATGATGATAATGGTTATCAGTATCATCTGTAAAGCACTTTATTGAGAATTTTTCTCATTACCATGCTAAGTTTGGGTGATTATCCACCAGCACTGATCCAGCAGGAGCCTGGCTCACCAGAATTTAGCGGCAAGCTTGAGCAAACAGCCGAAATTTCAGCCATTTCACGCAAGGAATTGGGCTGTTGGTCAGAGTGCGATACACTAACGTTATTGCTTAATAACCCATGAAGCGTCTATGCGTGGTTTACCTCTTTGGATCATGTCGCTCGGCTGCCTGGCAACCTCCGCCCTGGCCACGACACCGGCTGTGCCCAGCGCAGCAGCCCCACCGCCAGCAGATATTCGCCAGAGCGGCTTTGTCTATTGCGTTAGCGGTATTCTCAATACCTTCAACCCGCAGATGGCCAGCAGCGGGCTGACGGTCGATACCCTCGCCGCCCAGCTGTACGATCGGCTGCTGGATGTCGACCCTTACACTTACCGCCTGATCCCGGAACTGGCGGAAAGCTGGGAAGTGCTGGACAACGGCGCCACCTACCGCTTCCACCTGCGCCGGGACGTGCCCTTCCAGACCACCGCCTGGTTCCAGCCCACCCGCAAAATGAATGCCGACGATGTGGTCTTCAGCTTTCAACGGGTGTTTGACCAGAAGCATCCGTTCCACAATGTGAACGGCGGTGAATACCCGTATTTCGACAGTTTGCAGTTCGCCGACTCCGTACAAAGCGTGAAAAAGCTGGATCAATACACCGTCGAGTTCCGCTTGCAGGCACCGGATGCCTCTTTCCTGTGGCATCTGGCAACCCATTACGCGCCGGTGTTATCGGCAGAATATGCCGACAACCTGACGCTGGACGGTACGCAGGAGCTGATCGACCGTGAGCCAGTCGGCACCGGCCCGTTCCTGTTAAACGAATACCGCTCCGGGCAATACATCCGTCTGGCGCGTAATGACGTTTACTGGAAAGGGAAACCCCGCATGCCGCAGGTGGTGATCGACATGGGGGCCGGGGGAACGGGCCGCTTGTCCAAATTGCTGACCGGTGAGTGCGATGTGCTGGCCTATCCCGCCGCCAGCCAGCTTTCGATCCTGCGCGACGATCCGCGTTTACGCCTGACGCTGCGCCCGGGGATGAATATTGCCTATCTGGCCTTCAATACCCGCAAGCCACCGCTGGATAACCTGAAGGTGCGCCAGGCCATTGCGTTAGCCATCAACAACCAGCGCCTGATGCAATCGATCTATTACGGCACCGCAGAAACCGCCGCTTCGATCCTGCCGCGCGCCTCCTGGGCCTATGATAACGATGCCCACGTCACCGAATACGATCCGGCCAAGGCGCGGGAAATGCTGCGCGAAGCCGGTGTGGGGCCTCTGGATCTGAAGCTGTGGGTACCGACCGCCTCGCAATCCTATAACCCAAGCCCGTTGAAAACGGCGGAGTTGCTACAGGCTGATTTGGCTCAGGTCGGCATTCATCTCACCATCGTGCCGGTTGAGGGCCGCTTCCAGGAAGCCCGGTTGATGGAGATGAACCACGATCTGACCCTGACCGGTTGGTCAACCGACAGTAACGATCCGGACAGCTTCTTCCGCCCGTTGCTGAGCTGTGCGGCAATCCGTTCGCAAACCAACTATGCTCACTGGTGCGATCCCGCTTTTGATGAACAGTTGCAGGACGCCCTGTTATCACAGCAGTTATCACAACGTATCGAGCATTATCAGCAGGCGCAGAAGATCCTCGAGCAGCAGTTGCCCGTGTTGCCATTAGCGTCCTCTTTGCGTTTGCAGGCATACCGTTATGATATTAAAGGACTGGTGTTGAGCCCGTTCGGCAACTCATCATTTGCCGGGGTATACCGTGAACCGGCGGAGGCCGCGAAAAAGTGATTATCTTTACCTTACGCCGCATCCTGCTGCTGCTGATCACGCTGTTCTTCCTGACGCTGGTCAGCTTCAGCCTGAGCTACTTTACCCCACGCGCGCCGCTAAACGGTGCCGCCTTGCTGGATGCCTACCAGTTCTACTTTGTCAGCCTGCTGCACTGGGACTTTGGCGTCTCCAGCATTAATGGCCAGGCGATCAGCGAGCAACTGCGCGAAGTGTTCCCGGCCACCATGGAGCTGTGCATTTTAGCCTTCACCATGGCGCTGTTCATCGGTATTCCGCTGGGCATTATTGCCGGTGTGATGCGTGGCAAGTGGCAGGACACGGCCATCAGCACCTTTGCCCTGCTGGGCTTTTCCATCCCGGTATTTTGGCTGGCGCTGCTGCTGATGCTCTATTTTTCGCTGCATTTGGGCTGGCTGCCGGTGTCGGGCCGTTTCGATCTGCTGTATCAGGTCAAGCAGGTCACCGGTCTGGCGTTGGTCGACGCCTGGCTGTCTGACTCACCGTATCGCAATGAGATGATTGCCAGCGCGCTGCGCCATATGGTGCTGCCGATTGCCGCACTGGCGGTGGCCCCGATCACCGAGGTGATCCGTTTGATGCGCATCAGCACCGACGATGTTCTCAGCCAGAACTACATCAAGGCCGCCGCAACCCGTGGCCTGTCGCGCTTTACCATCATCCGCCGTCACGTGTTGCACAACGCGTTACCGCCGATCATCCCAAAACTCGGGCTGCAATTTTCTACCATGCTCACGCTGGCCATGATCACCGAGGTGGTGTTCAGTTGGCCAGGGCTGGGGCGTTGGCTGATTAATGCCATCCGCCAGCAGGACTACGCCGCCATCTCCGCAGGCGTGATGGTGATCGGCACACTGGTGATCACCATTAACGTGCTGGCCGACATTCTGGGTGCGGCTACCAACCCGCTGAAACATAAGGAATGGTATGCCCTTCGATAACGTCTACCGCGAAAAGAAAATGCCTAGCCCGCTGCTGTATACCTGGCGGATTTTCTACGGCGACACGCTGGCAATGGTGGGCTTTTATGGGGTGATCGGCCTGCTGCTGCTCTCTCTGTTCGGTAGCCTGCTGGCACCTTACGCTCTCGATCAGCAGTTCCTGGGATATCAGTTGCTCCCCCCTTCCTGGTCACGCTATGGCAACGTGTCCTTCTTCCTGGGCACCGACGATCTGGGGCGCGATATCCTCAGCCGTTTGTTGACCGGCACCGCCGCTACCTATGGTTCGGCGTTGATTGTCACCATCGCCGCCGCGCTCTGTGGGGTGATCCTGGGCGTATTTGCCGGGGTGACACGCGGTTTGCTGTCTGCAATGCTCAACCATATTCTCGATACCCTGCTGTCTATTCCTTCACTGCTGCTGGCCATTATCGTGGTGGCTTTCCTGGGGCCGAAGCTGGAGCACGCCATGCTGGCCGTCTGGCTGGCGCTGTTGCCACGGATGGTTCGTACCATCTACAGCGCGGTGCATGATGAGCTGGAAAAAGAGTACGTAGTCGCCGCCCGCCTGGACGGTGCCTCAACCATGCAGATCTTGTGGTTCGCCGTGATGCCGAACATCGCCGCCGTACTGATCACCGAGTTTACCCGCGCGCTGTCGATGGCCATTCTCGATATCGCGGCGCTGGGCTTCCTCGATTTAGGGGCGCAGCTGCCTTCCCCGGAATGGGGAGCCATGTTGGGCGATTCGCTGGAGCTGGTGTATGTCGCGCCCTGGACCGTCATGTTGCCCGGTGCCGCCATTCTGATCAGCGTATTGCTGGTTAACCTGTTGGGCGACGGAATACGCCGCGCGATCAATGCGGGAGTGGAATAATGCCGTTACTCGATATCCGCAATCTGACGATTGAATTTATGACCGCCGAAGGGCCGGTGAAGGCCGTCGATCGCGTCAGCATGACGCTGACCGAAGGTGAAGTCCGTGGCCTGGTGGGCGAATCCGGCTCAGGAAAAAGCCTGATCGCCAAAGCCATCTGTGGCGTGACCAAAGATAACTGGCGCGTCACCGCCGACCGCTTTCGCTTTGACGACATCGATCTGTTGCAGCTCAGCCCGCGCGAACGGCGCAAACTGGTGGGCCACAACGTTTCAATGATCTTCCAGGAGCCGCAATCCTGTCTGGATCCTTCCGAAAGCATTGGCCGCCAGTTGGCCCAGGCCATTCCCGGCTGGACCTACAAAGGCCGGTGGTGGCAGCGCTTTAACTGGCGCAAACGGCGGGCGATTGAGCTGTTGCACCGCGTGGGTATCAAGGACCATCTCGATATCATGGGCAGTTTCCCCTATGAACTGACCGAAGGGGAATGCCAGAAAGTGATGATCGCCATTGCGTTGGCCAATCAGCCAAGATTGCTGATCGCCGATGAACCTACCAACGCCATGGAACCCACCACGCAGGCGCAGATCTTCCGCCTGCTGGCGCGGCTGAACCAAAACAACAACACCACGATCCTGCTGATCAGCCACGATTTGCAGATGATGAGCAAATGGGCCGACCGGGTTAACGTGCTGTATTGCGGCCAGACGGTAGAAAGTGCGCAATGCGAAGATCTGCTCGCTGCACCTCATCATCCTTATACTCAGGCGTTGATCCGTGCCATGCCTGACTTTGGCCGCTCGCTGCCGCACAAAAGCCGCCTGAATACGCTGCCAGGAGCAATCCCCTCTTTGGAACATCTGCCCATTGGCTGCCGCCTGGGGCCACGCTGTCCGTACGCGCAAAAACAGTGTATTGAAACGCCGCGCTTGCGCCCGGTGAAAAACCACCTGTTTGCCTGCCACTTCCCGTTAAACATGGAGGAGCAATAACATGGAAACGCTGTTGGAAGTGCGCAACCTGACCAAAACCTATCGCTATCGCACCGGGCTGTTCCGCCGCCAGCATGTGGAAGCGGTCAAGTCGGTCAGTTTTACCCTGCGTGAAGGCCAGACGCTGGCGATCATCGGTGAGAACGGCTCGGGCAAATCGACGCTGGCGAAAATGCTTTCCGGCATGGTGGAGCCCTCGTCCGGTGAGGTGCTGATCGACGACCATCCGCTGGCCTATGGCGATTATCGCTACCGTAGCCAGCGTATCCGCATGATTTTCCAGGATCCGAGTACCTCACTCAACCCGCGTCAACGTATCGGTCAGTTGCTTGATGCGCCGTTACGGCTGAATACCGACCTGGAAGCCGCCGAGCGCGAGGTGAGGATCAACCAGACTCTGCGTCAGGTGGGGATGCTGCCAGATCATGCGTACTATTATCCGCATATGCTTGCCTCGGGACAGAAACAGCGTGTCGCACTGGCGCGTGCGCTAATCCTGCAACCCAAGGTGATCGTTGCCGATGAGGCGTTGGCTTCGCTGGATATGTCGATGCGTTCGCAGATCATCAACCTGATGCTGGAACTCCAGGAAAAACACGGGATTGCCTATATTTATGTCACGCAGCATCTGGGCATGATGAAGCATATCAGCGACCAGGTGATGGTGATGCATGAAGGGGAAATCGTGGAGCGTGGCAGCACCGCAGAGGTGCTCGCCTCACCGCTGCACGATCTCACCAAGCGACTGATCGCCAGTCATTTTGGTGAGGCGCTGACGGCGGATGCCTGGCGGCGTGACGGCGGCAGATTCTAGGTATCCCCCTCTCCCTAACCCTCTCTACAGGGAGAGGGGACCTAACGTGCCTCGGTTTATTGCAGCGCCCCTCTTTTAGTTACAGATTAACCTCTACACCTGACCACCACGCCGGGCTGACCTCTTTGCCCTTTGGGAGAGGGGACTGAATGTGCTACAACTTTATTGCGGCCCCCTCCTGTAGTTAAAGATTAACGCCGACACCTGACCACCACGCTGGGCTGACCCCCTCGCCCTTTGGGAGAGGGCTGGGGTGAGGGGAAGAGAGCAATCCTCGGTATTCCATCCAGTTATTAATTAGCACGTAACATTATTTTATCTCGCCAATCGAATCGGTGAGGATATCCCCTACGTTGCACCATGCAAACAACAGGATATCGCGCTGATGAACCATACCCACCACCAACGCTTCTCGCAACTGATACTCATCCTTGCCGCCGGCTTCGCTATTTATGGTCATGGTCTATGCAGCCATGACTGACGCCTGCCCCTGTCCCTTTACCCTGCCGCCGTTGCCAACTGCCACGCTGGCTTGTTGTATTGATTAAGGATTTTATCCGATGGAACATCGCCTACACCCTTTCCAGTGGTACCACGAAACCCAGCGCAGCTCTGGTCACGGTTCGCCACTCGAGCCTGGTGCCGCGAGCCTTCGGGATCGCTTCTTGCTGGGCCTGGGGACCTTTACCGACCCAGCTTTGAACGTTGCACTCAGCGATCGTGTCGATGTTTTTACCGCGTCATCGGCGAGCTATCCGGTGCTGTTTCCGGAACGGGTTCCGTTTTCGCGGGAGGTGACATTGTCACCTTACGATCGCCTGTCTACCGCCTTGACGGTGGCTCAGGTCACCGGCGTGCAATCGCTATGTAGCCATTACGCCGCCCGCCTCGCGCCCTTGGACAGCCCCGAGGCCACACGGGAGAGTAATGTCCGCCTGGCTCAGATCACCCAATACGCCCGCCAACTTGCCAGCCAACCTACCCAGATTTGCTCTAAAGCATTACAACAGCTCAGTGAGGTTGGCCTGAGCACGCAGGATATTGTGACCTTTTCGCAAATCATCGGCTTTGTGAGTTATCAGGCGCGAGTGGTCGCTGGTATTGCCGCGCTGGCAGGCAGACCTGCGGTGGTGCTACCAGGTTTCCCTACCGTTGAAGATGCCGAACCGGCAGGTTTTTCCTGTGCGGCACGGTTATGGCAAGCTCGACTGCCGGAGATCGTAGCCGAACAGGCCCAGGCCCGGCAGCTCGACATTCTGGACCAAAGCCACCCAGATGCCCGCAACGAGCCTTATTACCTGCTGCTGGCCCATGACGCACCCGCCTTGCATGAACGCAACGCGGTATTTAACGGAATTGAACGCCACGCCGACGGCCTCTCCCCCCGCCTGAAGGCTTTGGTTGCCTTGGTCGCATCACGCATTAATGGCAGCCATTACTGTTTCGCCGTTGCAGCCAATCACCTTGCCGATCAACAGTTGGCGCAGGCTTTAGTGACTGGGGTAGACAGCGCACGAGAGATGGCAGGCGATCCGCAGACCACTGCCGTGATTGGCGTGACAGCCGAACTGACACGCACACCTGAGAAATTTACGGCACAAAGCGTGCAGCCGCTGTTCGACAGCGGGCTGGATGGCTTACAGGCGTTGGACGTGATTTTGACTGGCGCGCTGCATGCCTGGGAAAACCGGTTGCGTTACAGCCTTGGCAATACGCTGGACTCTAATAACCAGATCTGAGCCGCATCAAAGAAGTTTTGCGCCAGGGGCGTGGCTCTGCCCGGCTCGGCAATCACCAGGGCGGCATGACGTGACATCGGCGCAATGGCCACTTTGCGCCGTTGCAGCTGCGGCATCATTTCCATCTGTAGATTACCGCTGGGGAACAGACCGCATCCCAAGCCGACAAAGATCCCCTGCAACAGTTGGAAGATCGAGGTGGTTTCCATCCGGGTATGCAGCGTCAAGTTCGCCTCCCGGAAATGCTGATCCAGATAGCGGCGGAAGTAACGCGTTGGCTCCGCCAGGCATAATGGCAGCGCTGCCACGGTTGCCAGCGTCAGCGGCGTTTCCCCCACCAGCTCGGGGAAATGCTGAGGATGAAACACCAGGTCGATGCCGCTGTCGGCCAAAGACTGCGATTGGAAATGCAGTTCTTTGAGCGTCGGTAGTTCAAAGAAACCGATGCCGATATCCACCGTGTGCGCGGTTAGCGCTTCCAGCAGCTGGTCGGCACTCAATACCGCGACGCGATAGTCCAGCTGCGGATAACGCTCGCTGACCGCCTTCAACATCTGCGCTAACGAAATGCTGCACTGCGGGACGGTGCCGATGCGCAACGTCCCGTTCAGGCCATGTTTCAGCGACTCCACTTCCAGCTTCAGCCCCTGATAAACGGAAACAATTTCCCGCGCCCAAGCCAGGACGCGCTCACCTTCAGCGGTAAAGCCTTCAAAGTTGTTACCGCGATTGATCAATGAGACACCCAGCTCTTTCTCCAGGTTTTTCAGCCGCATGGATAAGGTCGGCTGGCTGACAAAGCTGGCCTCTGCGGCACGGCCAAAGTGGCGTTCCCGCTCAAGATTACACAGGTAGATCAGTTGCTTGATATCCATGTATTGGCTCGAAAAATGGTTTCTACATCAAGTATATCATTTGCAGCCGCCTTGCTGGCAGCGGCGATAAGCGTCGTCTATCCCATCATTGCTCTATTCGATTAGACGCCCAGCCCTTACGCCCCTAGACTTGCCACATAAATACTCAAAATGCTTAAAAAAGCATTTACCTTTTAGCTACAATCACCTGCGAAGATAATCATGAAATTTAAACCGTCAATCAAGCCATATCGCGGCGCGGCGGGCGGCTGGGGCTCATTGGAAGCCACCACCCGCTATGTGTTCGACAGTAAACAGGCGCTGAAGAATCTGCGCAACCTGATGCGTGTAAACAAAGCGCGCGGCTTCGACTGCCCCGGCTGTGCCTGGGGCGATGATAATCACAGCACCTTCAGCTTCTGCGAGAACGGTGCCAAAGCGGTCAGTTGGGAGGCCACACGTAATGCGGTCGAACCCGCCTTCTTTGCGGCCCACACCGTCAGCACTCTGCGTGAGCAAAGCGACTACTTCCTGGAGTATCAAGGCCGGTTAACGCACCCGATGCGCTACGATACCAAAACCGATCGCTATCAGCCCATCTCCTGGCCGGATGCTCTGAAGCTTATCGCCAGCCATATCCAGGCGATGGATAACCCCAACCAGATCGAGCTGTACACCTCCGGCCGTGCCAGCAATGAAGCCTCTTATCTATATCAACTGTTTGGCCGCATGCTGGGCACCAGCAACTTCCCAGACTGTTCCAATATGTGCCATGAAGCGAGCGGCGTTGGCCTTAAGCAGGGCATCGGCGTCGGCAAGGGCACCATCCGTATGGATGATTTCGAAAAGGCCGATGCGATCTTCGTCTTTGGCCAAAACCCCGGCACCAACCATCCACGTATGCTGCACAGCCTGAAGCACGCGGCCAGTCGTGGCGCACACATCGTCAGTTTCAACACTTTACGTGAGCGCGGTTTGGAAAGGTTTGCCGACCCGCAAAACCCCATCCAGATGTTGACCCCCAAGTCCTCTCCGATCAGTTCCGCCTATTTCCAGCCCAACCTGGGCGGTGATATGGCAGCGGTGCGCGGCATGGTGAAAGCGTTGCTGGAAACTCATCGCCAAAGGTTAGCCGCCAACCGGCCTGGGCTGTTCGACCAACCGTTTATCGATCGGCATTGCGTTGGCATTGAGGATTATCTGGCGCAGGTGGATGCCACTACGTGGCAGCAAATCACCACGCAATCCGGTTTGAGCGAGAGCCAACTGCGCCATGCGGCGGCGATTTACCAAGGCGCAGAGCGTGTGATCTGCACCTGGGCAATGGGCGTCACCCAGCATAAACACTCCGTGCCGACGGTACGCGAAATCACCAACCTGCAACTGCTGTTCGGTCAGTTAGGCAAACCAGGCGCAGGCTTATGCCCGGTACGCGGCCACAGCAACGTGCAAGGCAACCGCACCATGGGCATTGATGAGAAAGCCCCCAAGGCGCTGCTCGATAGCCTGGAACAGCATTTTGGCTTTAGCCCGCGCCGCGAGATCGGCCACAATACCGTCGAAGCCATTGAGGCGATGCTGCGCGGTGAGGTCAAAGTGTTGATTGCACTGGGTGGCAATCTGGCAGCGGCAGCCCCAGATACCGAGCGTACCGCCCAGGCTTTGCGCCGGTGCGATTTGACCGTGCATATCAGCACCAAGCTGAACCGCAGCCATCTGATCACCGGTAAAGACGCGCTGATCCTGCCAACGCTGGGGCGTACCGAGTTGGATATGCAGGCCAGCGGCCCGCAATACATCACGGTGGAAGACTCCTTCAGCATGGTGCATGCCTCGGAAGGCATCGGCAAACCGTTGGCAGACACCCAGCGCTCGGAAACCGCGATTGTCTGCGGCATTGCCGACGCGGTGTTAGGCAACCAACCACTGGATTGGCTGGAGCTGGCCGATGATTACTCGCTGATCCGTCAGCATATCCAGGCCACCATTCCCGGCTTTGACGACTTCAACCTGCGCTGCGAACAGCCTGGGGGATTCTATCTGGGTAACGCCGCTGCCGAATTACGTTTTGCCACACAGAGTGGTAAGGCCCAGTTCAGCGCCGCCCCGCTACCCGAGACCTTATTCCCGCAAATCGGGGCGGAAAAAGCGCCGTTTGTACTGCAAACCCTGCGTTCACACGATCAGTACAACACCACCATTTATGGCCTGGACGATCGCTATCGTGGCGTTTACGGCCAGCGCGAGGTGCTGTTTATTCATCCGGAAGATTTGGCCGATCTTGGGTTGCAAGATGGCGAGTTGGTGGAGATCGAAACCCTGTGGAACGACGGCGTAACCAGAAAGGTCAGCGGCTTCAAGCTGGTCAGCTACGATATCCCACGCGGTAATCTGGCGGCCTATTACCCTGAAACCAACCCGCTGGTGCCGCTGGCCAGCTTTGGTGACGGTACCGGCACGCCAACCTCCAAATCGATTCCGGTCGCTATTCGCCGCTGTGCTCAACCACCCACACTGCGGATTGTTTAATTTCAACGGGCGCACATGCGGCGCCCCTACGGCAATATCAGCATGGCTTTTTAATGCGCAATGCATTGATTATCGCAGGCCAACGTTGGAAAACCATGACGTTTGGCTTGCCCGCCAGGGGTGATTCGCGTAAAACTGTCAGCCGCAAATCTTGCCACTCACAACCCATTCACTGGACGATATGTTTCAAGATAACCCGCTGCTGGCGCAGCTTAAACAGCAACTTCACTCTCAAACCCCGCGTGTTGAAGGCGTAGTAAAAGGGACTGAGAAAGGTTTTGGCTTTTTAGAAGTCGACGGTCAGAAAAGTTACTTCATTCCGCCGCCGTACATGAAAAAAGTCATGCATGGGGATCGTATCGTCGCCACCCTGCACACCGAAAAAGATCGCGAGATCGCTGAGCCGGAAACCCTGGTTGAGCCGTTCCTGTCGCGCTTTGTCGGCCGGGTGCTGAAAAAAGACGATCGCCTGTCGATCATCCCCGATCATCCGTTGCTGAAAGACGCCATCCAATGCCGTCCTGCGCGTGACGTGACCCATAATTTCGCCGCCGGTGACTGGGCTGTCGCAGAAATGCGCCGTCACCCGCTGAAAGGCGACCGCGCTTTCCAAGCCGATCTGACGCAGTTCATCACCGACGGTGAAGATCACTTCGCGCCATGGTGGGTCACGCTAGCTCGCCACAATCTTGAAAAAGAAGCGCCAGACATGGTCGCTATCTCCGATCTGGACACCGGTCTGGTGCGTGAAGATTTGACCGCACTGGACTTCGTGACCATCGACAGCGCCAGTACCGAAGATATGGATGATGCGCTGCACGTGCAAGACAACGCCGACGGCTCGCTGCTGTTGACCATCGCCATTGCGGATCCGACCGCCTATGTCGAGCAAGGCAGCAGTCTGGATGATATCGCCCGCAAGCGCGCGTTCACCAATTACCTGCCGGGCTTCAATATTCCGATGTTGCCACGCGATCTGTCCGACAACCTGTGCTCGCTGCGCCCGAATGAACGCCGCTCGGTGCTGGCTTGCCGTGTGACCATCGCCGCAGACGGTGCGTTGGGGAATGATATCCGTTTCTTCGCCGCCGAAATCCAGTCCAAAGCCAAGCTGGTTTATGACGAAGTTTCTGACTGGCTGGACGGTATCGCTGGCTGGCAACCGCCAAGTGAAAACATCGCACAGCAGATTACCTTGCTCAAACAGGTTTGTGATGTACGCAGCGCCTGGCGTCATCAACATGCGCTGGTGTTCAAGGATCGTCCAGACTATCGCTTTGTGCTTGGTGAGAAAGGCGACGTGCTGGACATCATTACCGAACAGCGCCGCACCGCCAACCGTATCGTGGAAGAGTGCATGATCGCCGCCAACGTCTGTGCCGCCCTGGTGCTGCGCGATCGTCTGGGCTTTGGCATCTACAACGTGCATAACGGCTTCGATCCCGCGCTGGTTGAACAGGCCGTCACCGTGTTGCAGGCCAATGGCGTTGAAGCCGATGCCGAGAGGCTGCTGACTCTGGAAGGATTCTGTGAACTGCGCCGTCACCTAGACTCGCAGCCAACCCAGTTCCTGGACAGCCGCATCCGCCGCTTCCAGACCTTTGCCGAGATCAGCACCACGCCAGGCCCACACTTCGGCCTGGGGCTGGAGGCTTACGCCACCTGGACCTCACCGATCCGTAAGTATGGCGATATGGTCAACCACCGTCTGCTGAAAGCCATTATCAGCGAGCAGGCGGCGGAAAAACCGCAGGACGACGTTACCGTGCAACTGGCGGAACGCCGCCGCCTGAACCGTATGGCAGAACGTGACGTAGGGGACTGGCTGTATGCCCGTTTCCTGAAGGACAAGGCCGGTACCGATGAGCGCTTCAACGCCGAGATCATCGACGTGACCCGCGGTGGCCTGCGTGTGCGCCTGCTGGACAACGGCGCGGTAGCCTTCATCCCTGCCCCATTCATCCACGCGGTTCGCGACGAGATGGTGTGCAGCCAGGAGACCGGCACCGTACAGGTGAAGGGCGAAGTGGTTTATCGCCAGAGCGATACCATCCAGGTGAACATTGCCGAAGTGCGCATGGAAACCCGCAGCGTGATCGCCAGACCGGTTGCCTGACGCCTCCGGTTCACGATCAGGGCGATACTTCGGTATCGCCTTTTTTTATGTCCGCAATAACCTATTTCGCCTCCGCATCACAAGCTTCTTTCAGCAAATCCCAACTGAGTTCACATTTCTGATCCGACCAGCCGCCGTCCGCGGTTAAACCTCCTACGTTTAATGGGTCGTTAACTTTTTGACGTACTCACAAACTAAAAAAATCGCCTTTCTACCTCTGCACAACAAGGAGTTGCGGAACATGAAAAACGTCAAGTCCGCCATAATCTGGCTCGCGGTGGCGCTGGTTGGTGCCTTCGCTTTCGGCATGTTGGCTTTGAGCCGCGGGGAGCACGTCAACGCTGTCTGGCTGGTGGTGGCTTCCGTCGCCTGCTACAGCATTGCCTACCGCTTCTATAGCCGGTTTATTGCCAAGAACGTGTTTGAACTCGATGACCGCCGGTTAACGCCTGCGGAACGTCATAACGACGGTCTGGACTATGTGCCGACCAATAAATGGGTGCTGTTTGGCCACCACTTCGCCGCGATTGCCGGCGCTGGTCCACTGGTAGGGCCGATCCTGGCGGCGCAGATGGGCTTCCTGCCTGGCACCATCTGGATCCTGGTCGGGGTCATGCTGGCCGGTGCGGTGCAGGATTTCCTGATCCTGTTTATCTCCACCCGCCGCGACGGACGCTCTTTAGGGGAAATGGCCAAACAGGAGCTAGGTGCCTTTGCTGGCGTCGTGACCATGTTGGGTGCGCTTGGGGTGATGATCATTATCCTTTCTGCACTGGCTCTGGTCGTGGTCAAAGCCCTGGCCGACAGCCCATGGGGTCTGTTCACCATCGCCGCCACCATTCCAATTGCGCTGTTTATGGGCGTTTACATGCGCTTTATCCGCCCAGGCAAGATTGCCGAGGTTTCGCTGATCGGCTTTGTGCTGATGATGATGGCGATTATCTATGGCGGTAACATCGCTCTGCATCCTTACTGGGGACCGTTCTTTACCCTGCACGGCACCACCCTGACCTGGGTGTTGGTGATTTATGGTTTTGTCGCCTCGGTGCTGCCAGTGTGGCTGTTGCTGGCCCCACGCGACTATCTCTCTACCTTCTTGAAAATCGGCGTGATCGTTGGGCTGGCGGTGGGCATTGTGTTCGCCATGCCGGAAATGAAAATGCCAGCGGTCTCTCGCTTTATCGATGGCAGCGGCCCGGTGTTTGCCGGTTCACTGTTCCCGTTCCTGTTTATCACCATCGCCTGCGGCGCGATCTCCGGTTTCCACGCCCTGGTTTCCAGCGGCACCACGCCGAAGCTGGTTGAGCGTGAGAGCCACATTCGCTTTATTGGCTACGGCGGCATGTTGATGGAATCCTTCGTGGCCATCATGGCGCTGATTTGCGCTTCGGTGATCGACCCAGGCGTCTACTTTGCCATGAACTCACCGGCGGCGCTGATCGGCACCACGGTGGAGAGTGCTTCACAGGCGATCAACAGCTGGGGCTTTATGGTCACCCCAGAAATGCTGACGCAGATTGCCCACGATGTGGGTGAGAAGTCGGTACTGTCCAGAGCCGGTGGTGCGCCGACCTTCGCCGTTGGCATGGCCCATATTATCAGCGAGGTGTTTAACAGCCGGGCGATGATGGCTTTCTGGTATCACTTTGCCATCCTGTTTGAAGCCCTGTTTATCCTCACCGCAGTAGATGCGGGTACCCGCGCCTGTCGCTTTATGGTGCAGGATCTGGTTGGCGTGGCCATTCCAAGGCTGGCGAACAACCGTTCCTGGTTTGGCAACCTGGCGGGCACCACCGTGGCCGTAGCCGGTTGGGGTTTCTTCGTCTATCAGGGCGTCGTGGATCCGTTAGGCGGAATTAATACGCTGTGGCCGCTGTTCGGTATCGGTAACCAGATGCTGGCCTCAATGGCGCTGATCCTGGGCACCGTGGTGCTGTTCAAGATGAAGAAGCAGCGTTACGCCTGGGTGACCATTCTGCCGACCATCTGGCTGTTTATCACCTCGATGACGGCGGGCTGGCAGAAGATTTTCCATGAGAAACCGAGCATCGGCTTCCTGGCGCAGGCGAAGAAATTCTCTGCCGGGATTGAGTCAGGCACGGTTATCGCACCAGCTAAATCCATTGCGGATATGCAGACCATAGTGTTCGCCAATCAGATTAACGCCGCGTTGTGCGCCTTCTTTATGCTGGTGGCGGTGACGATGCTGGTTTCAGCCTTCCTGGTGATACGCCGTGCGTTGGGTTCCAAAACGCCAACGGTACGTGAAAGCACGATCGTGCTACGTGAGGAAACCGGTCGGGTCTGATATCCCCCCCAATCCTCCCACAGGGAGAGGGAGCTGACCCTGCGTAGCTGTCAGGTGCAGGAGTCAATTTGTGACATGGTGAGGTATAGGTAGAACGTAGAAATAAAGTTGTAGCACGTACAGTCCCCTCTCCCTTTGGAGAGGGTTAGGGTGAGGGGCTTAGCTCATTAGCGTCGTGCCGAAAGCCCCTTGCCAATCCTGTTCAAACTTCTCTACCGCCGCCTGTACCGCCGGGGTGGTAATAAACTGCTCCGCCACATCGACCGGTAAAGTGATCGACTGACACCCTGCCAACAAACACTCCAGCGCCTGACGTGGCGTTTTGAAGCTGGCCGCCAGCACCTTGGCGTGAGGAGCATGCAGTGACAACAGCTGTTGCAACTCGTGCACCATTTCAACCCCATCGCCACCCTGCGCGTCCAGACGGTTTACATAAGGTGCCACATACTCTGCCCCGGCCAACGCCGCCAACAGCCCCTGGCCTGCGCCATAAACGGCGGTACCCAAGGTCGGGATCGACATGGATTTCAGTTTCTTGATCGCTGCCAGCCCTTCTGCGGTCGTAGGGATTTTCACCACCAGGCCAGGCACACGTTGGCTCAGCAGGACAGCTTCGGCAACCATACGTTCCGCGTCGTTAGCCATCACCTGGGCAAACAGCTTGCCGGTTCCGCCCAGCGCATCACGCAAGGCCGGGAGCACTTCCCAGATCGGTTTGCCTTCTTTGGCGACAATGCTTGGGTTGGTGGTCACACCATGCAGCGGCAAAACGCGCGCCAGACGTTTCACTGCGCTGACGTCGGCAGTATCGAGATACAGTTCCATAACCTTCTCCTGATTCTTTTGTGGGCAGATTCAAACTCTGAACATAATAAGCGAATAAAGCCCTCATCATTTGATTAAAATCAAATCAACTTTCATTCGAAACCTATTTAATTTACGTAAGAAGATTTTAGACTTCACAGGTGACGAATGCTTTTCAATCTACAGCGCTACTCAACGCATGACGGCCCGGGCATCCGCAGCGTGGTGTTCCTTAAGGGCTGCTCACTTGGCTGCCGCTGGTGCCAGAACCCGGAAAGCCGTTCGCGCCAGCAGGAGTTGCTGTTTGATGAGCGTCTGTGCCTGGCGGCCTGTACCCTGTGCAGCGAGAGTTGTCCGCACGCCATCACCCGCATCGATGATAACACCCTGAGCCTGGAACGCGCGTTACTGACTGCCGCCGATTATGACGCATTAAACGGCTGTTGCCCAACCGGAGCGCTGAGCGTCTGTGGCAAAGCTCTCGACATTGATGCGGTAATGGCCGAGGTGATGCGCGATAAGCCTTTCTACCTGCGTACCGGCGGTGGCCTGACGCTGTCCGGCGGTGAGCCATTTATGCAGCCGGAAGCCGCCGCAGAGTTGCTCAAACGCGGGCGCGAAGCCGGTATCCATACCGCAGTGGAATCTTGCCTGCACACGCCCTGGTCCTATATTGAACCTTCTCTGCCCTGGCTCGACCTGATGCTGGCCGATCTGAAACACGTCGACGAAGTGCGCTTCAAACAGTGGACCGAGGGTTCCGCCAAGCGGGTGATGGATAACTTCCGGCGTTTGGCTGCTGCGGGTACCCAGATCACCGTGCGAGTGCCGCTGATCCCCGAATTCAACGCCGATCGCGACTCGATCCGCGCCATTACCGACTTTGCTGCCGATGAAATCGGCGTCAAAGAGATCCATTTTTTGCCGTATCACACGCTGGGGATGAATAAATACCATCTGCTCGGCGCGCCTTATTACGCTTCCCGTACTCCCCTGGACGACCCCGAACTGCTGGCCTATGCCGAAGATTACGCCAGCGCCAAAGGTCTGACCGCCATTTTGCGAGGATAACACCATGACAACGCTGGATCTGACAACCCTGACCGAACGCACGCTGGCGCACAAGAACGCGCTGATCCATATCGTCAAGCCACCGGTTTGTACCGAACGCGCACAGCACTACACCGAAACCTACCAACAGCAGCAGGATAAACCGCTGCCGGTAAGGCGTGCCATGGCGTTAGCCAATCATCTGGCCAAGCGAACCATCTGGATCAAGAATGATGAGTTGATCATCGGTAACCAGGCCAGTCAGTTACGTGCCGCACCTATCTTCCCGGAATACACCGTCAGTTGGATCGAGAGCGAAATTGACGAGTTGGCCGATCGCCCCGGTGCCGGCTTCTCCGTCAGCGAGCAGGATAAAGCGGTGTTACACACCCTGTGCCCATGGTGGCGTGGCCAAACCGTGCAGGATCGCTGCTACGGCATGTTCACCGATGAACAGAAAGCTCTGCTGGCTACCGGTATCATCAAAGCCGAAGGCAACATGACCTCTGGTGATGCGCACCTGGCGGTCAACTTCCCGCTGTTGCTGGAAAAAGGCCTGGATGGCCTGCGCGGGAAGGTGTCAGAGCGCCGCGAACGTCTGCACCTGACCGACTGGGACGATTTGCACAAGGAACAGTTCCTGAAGGCCGTCGACATCTCGCTGGACGCCCTGAGCCTGCATATCCTGCGCTTTGCCCAGTTGGCCCGTGAAATGGCTCAGAGTGAACAACGCATCTGGCGGCGTGAAGAGCTGCTGACAATGGCGGCCAACTGCGAGTTGATCGCGCATCAACCGCCACAGACCTTCTGGCAGGCGCTGCAACTGTGTTACTTCATCCAACTGTTCCTGCAGATCGAATCCAACGGTCACTCGGTCTCCTTTGGCCGCCTCGACCAATATCTGTATCCGTGGTATCGCCGTGACGTGGAGCTGGAACAGAGCCTGCCGCGTGAAAAAGCCATCGAAATGCTGCACAGCTGCTGGTTGAAACTGCTGGAAGTGAACAAGATCCGCTCCGGCTCGCACTCCAAAGCCTCGGCCGGTAGCCCGCTGTATCAGAACGTGACCATCGGCGGTCAGAAGCTGGTTAATGGCCAGCCTTGTGACGCGGTCAACCCGCTCTCTTACACCATTCTGGAGTCCTGTGGCCGTCTGCGTTCAACGCAGCCCAACCTCAGCGTGCGCTATCATGCCGGGATCAGTAATGATTTCCTCGACGCCTGTGTACAGGTGATCCGCTGCGGCTTCGGCATGCCGGCGTTTAACAACGATGAAATCGTTATTCCCGAATTTATCAAACTGGGTGTCGAACCTCAGGACGCTTACGATTACGCCGCCATCGGTTGTATCGAAACCGCCGTTGGTGGCAAATGGGGCTACCGCTGTACCGGCATGAGCTTTATCAACTTCGCCCGCGTGATGTTGGCCGCACTGGAGCAAGGGCGCGATGCCACCTCCGGCAAGGTTTTCCTGCCGCAGGAGCAGGCGCTGTCTCAAGACAACTTTAGCCGGTTCGATCAGGTGCTGGATGCCTGGGATACGCAGATCCGCTATTACACCCGCAAATCGATTGAGATTGAGTGCGTTGTCGATACCGTGCTGGAAGAAAATGCCCACGACATCGTCTGCTCAGCCCTGGTGGATGATTGCATCGAGCGTGGTAAGAGTGTCAAACAAGGCGGCGCGAAATATGACTGGGTATCCGGCCTTCAGGTCGGGATCGCCAACCTGGGTAACAGCCTGGAAGCGGTACGCAAGCTGGTGTTCGAGCAGGGGATCATTGGTCAGCAACAGTTGGCACAAGCCCTGGCCAACGACTTTGCGGGCCTAGACGGCGAACAGCTGCGCCAGCGCCTGATCAACGCCGCGCCAAAATACGGCAACGACGTGGATGATGTCGATCAGTTGCTGGTACGTGCCTACCAGACCTATATCGACGAACTGAAACAGTATCACAACACCCGTTTTGGCCGTGGCCCGATCGGCGGCACCTATTATGCGGGGACCTCCTCCATTTCGGCCAACGTGCCGTTTGGGGCGGCTACCATGGCCACGCCAGATGGCCGTAAAGCGCATACGCCATTGGCAGAAGGCGCCAGCCCGGCCTCCGGTACCGACCATCTTGGCCCAACGGCGGTATTCAACTCGCTGAGCAAACTGCCCACCGAGTCGATTCTGGGCGGGGTGTTGCTCAACCAGAAGCTGAACCCGTCAACGTTGGAGAACCCACGTGACCGCGAAAAACTGATGCTGATGCTGCGTACGTTCTTCGAAGCCTACCACGGTTGGCACGTGCAATATAATATCGTGTCGCGGGAAACGCTGTTGGCTGCCAAGCAACATCCTGACCAATATCGTGATTTAGTGGTACGCGTGGCTGGATATTCTGCCTTCTTTACCGCATTATCCCCAGATGCGCAGGACGACATTATCGCGCGAACCGAACATACTCTTTAAACAGTGAATAGTTGCGGTCACCTTCTGGTGGCCGCCTATCAGGCCGCTATGAATTCAAGACAACAGACCATTTTGCAGTTGGTGAATGATCGTCGGCGCATCAGCGTCGGCGAGCTGGCGCGCGCCTCTGGCGTTTCCGAGGTGACGATCCGCCAGGATCTCAATCTGTTAGAAAAGCGCAGCTATCTCAAACGCGTACACGGCTCTGCCGTGGCGCTGGAAAGCGACGACGTCGATGCCCGCATGATGTCCAACTTCACGCTCAAGCAGAAGCTGGCGCAATATGCTGCATCATTGGTCAACGATGGCGAAACCATCTTTATCGAGAGCGGCAGTGCCAACGCCCTGCTGGCCCGCTATCTGGCCGAACGTAAGCAGATCACCATCATCACCGTCAGCCATTACATCGCCCATCTGCTGAAAGAAACCTCGTGCGATGTGATTGTGCTCGGTGGCATGTACCAGAAAAAGAGTGAAACCGTGGTTGGCCCGCTGACCCGCCTGTGTATCCAACAGGTGCATTTCAGCAAGGCTTTTATCGGGGTGGATGGCTATCAGGCAGAGACCGGCTTCACCGGCCGCGATATGATGCGTGCCGACGTGGTCAATGCGGTTTTAGCCAAAGGCGTGGAGAACATTGTGCTGACCGATTCGTCAAAATTCGGCCAAATCCAACCTAACCCGCTGGAGCCAATGAATCAGATCGGGCGCGTGATCACCGATTCACGCATCGCCAACGACTACCAGCAGTTGCTCAAACGTCAAGGCATCAAATTGGATCTGGTGAACGAATAATGACTACGGGGCCATGCGGCCCCGTGATGAGATTATTGCCCGTAGTAAGCATGCGCGCCATGTTTGCGCAGATAGTGTTTGTCCAACAGCGTCTGTTGCATATTGGCCAGCCCTGGCGCTAACTGACGCGAGAAAATCCCCATATAGGCCAACTCTTCCAGTACGACGGCGTTATGCACCGCGCTATCTGCGTCTTTGCCCCAGGCAAAAGGACCGTGGGAGTTGACCAGCACCGCCGGTATCTGAGCGGCATCCAGGCCACGCTGTTTGAAGGTTTCAACGATCACCTGTCCGGTTTCCCACTCATAACGCCCGTTGATCTCTTCGTCACGCATGAGCCGGGTGCAGGGAATATCCCCATAGAAATAGTCGGCATGTGTCGTCCCCCACGCTGGGATAGCCAATCCGGCCTGGGCCCAGATGGTCGCGTGGCGCGAGTGGGTGTGAACAATCCCGCCAGCGGCAGCAAAGTTCAGGTACAGCACCCGGTGGGTATCCGTATCGGAAGACGGTTTTTTATTCCCCTCCACCACTTTGCCGCTTTCCAGCTCGACCACCACCATGTCGTCGCGGGTCATGCCGTCATACTCTACGCCGGAGGGTTTGATCACCATCAGCCCTTGTTGACGATCTACGGCACTGACGTTGCCCCAGGTAAAAGTGACCAGATGATGGCGCGGCAGCGCCAGGTTGGCTTCCAGCACCTGTTGTTTGAGTTCGTTTAGCATGGTCTTGTCCTTGTTGCGGCACTACTGCTATACCCTATGGATTTCAAGTTGCAGCTAGGCGACAAGCTATCTCATCCTCAGGAGCTTACTTTTCGTAAGTGACTGGGGTGAAATAGCGCAGGTAACAACGCTGCAGCTTGAAAGACGACGGGTATATTGTCAGTAGGTAAGCAACCAGCCGGTATGGGATAGATCGCTAAAGACCACGTAGAATTCTGCTGGATACTAAAAGATGTGCGACGGCGAATTCGGAATAATCGCCTGCCGGCCCGCCGCTAATTAAGACTATTTCCCTATTTATTCGCCACCAGAGATTTATACTGAATTAAGGCGCTAAAACCGCCCTATCTTTTTTGATTGCCCCATTTGGTGCAATAAATGCCATTTTTTATTTCAAGGCCGTTGGGTGGGTAGTGATAAGCCGGATTGGCGATTACTGCCTATACTTACGCTGTGCTATGCCAGCAAAGTAGTTCCATACAGCCGATGCTGAGGAGAATTGATTATGATCATTAACAAACGTTTTGCCACCGCCGCCGTGGTGATCACTCTGGCTCTGTCACTGAGTGCCTGCTCGAATATGTCTAAACGCGATCGTAACACGGCGATTGGTGCGGGTGCAGGTGCGGTAGGCGGTGCAGTACTGACCGACGGTAGCGCCCTGGGAACCCTGGGTGGGGCTGCTGTTGGTGGCATCATTGGCCACCAGGTGGGCAAATAAGCCACGGCTTGCTGATACCTCTGCCGATAGGCTGACAAAAGCGTTCGCGCTTTGACGTCTAATTGAAAAAAACTTTCAGGTCTAT
This sequence comes from Serratia sp. (in: enterobacteria), assembly GCF_051654945.1. GTDB lineage: Bacteria > Pseudomonadota > Gammaproteobacteria > Enterobacterales > Enterobacteriaceae > Chania. The sequence continues at coordinate 516,574 of NZ_JBOFZA010000081.1, read as the reverse complement.
TTAACCATTTGTCACTTTCGATGAATGCTGCCGCAGTGACCTACTGCGGCATATTTCATTTCGCGTCTCAACCGCCTGCCAGCTTGACCTTCATGCCCTTGGCTTCCAGTAATTGCTTTAGCAGGTCGCGTTTATCGCCCTGAATTTCGATCACACCGTCTTTTACCGAGCCGCCACAACCGCACTTCTTTTTCAGTTCAGCAGCCAGCTTGTCTAATGCCGCATCATCCAGATCGACTCCAGTGATCAGACAAACACCCTTGCCCTTTCTACCGCTGGTCTGACGCTGAATACGCACGATGCCATCGCCTTTGGCGCGCTCTGGCTTGGCTTCTTCCTGCTTGATACGCCCGCTGTCGGTGGAATACACCAGGCGGCTGTTATCGTCATTCATACTGGACTCCTTAAACCAGTGAGGCTCGGATGGCGCCAAGCGCTGCCGCTGGGTCGGCGGATTGGGTAATTGGGCGGCCGATCACCATATAATCTACCCCGGCGGCCAGAGCCTGCACTGGCGTCATTACGCGGCGCTGATCGCCTGCGGCACTGCCTTCAGGACGAATACCAGGGGTAACCAGTTGGAACTGGCTGCCACAGGCGGCTTTCAGACGTGAAGCTTCCTGTGCAGAACAGACCACGCCATCCAGGCCACAGTCGCGCGTCAGGCGAGCCAATCTTTCTGCCTGTTCTGCCGGGCTGAGATCGATACCGATGGCACGCAGATCTTCTGCCTCCATACTGGTGAGAACGGTTACCGCGATCAATAACGGCGCATCCGCGCCATAAGGCTGCAACGCCTCTTTGGCGGCGGTCATCATGCGAGCCCCCCCGCTGGCATGAACGTTGACCATCCACACCCCTAACTCTGCCGCAGCGGCTACGGCATGTGCCGTGGTGTTCGGAATATCATGGAATTTCAAATCGAGGAAAACGTCAAATCCGCGCTGATGCAGGTCGCGCACAATCTCAGGCCCGAACAGGGTAAACATCTCTTTGCCCACTTTTAGCCGACAATCTTGTGGATCGATACGATCGGCAAAGGCCAATGCGGCAGAACGGTCGGCGTAATCCAATGCCACGATGATGGGCGATGATTTTAAGTCATTGTTATTTGAATTATTTTCAGACGTCATTGCTTCTACCTTGTGTGAAATGGACAGACATTTGTGAGCCGCCAGCAAAACTGACCGCCGCATTCTACATGCCGAGCAGCGGAAATCCCAGTCACGCAGCCCGTTAGCGTTACGTAATGTTAATGCAGCGTTCGTCATCGACTGTCAATAACGCTCCGCGCCCTTAACCAAGGGTAAGTAAAGCGCAGTAAAGAAGCGTAAATTGTTAATCAAATATTTTGATTAATATACTCAAGCCTATCCAATTTCATTCAATTAAAAATGCTTTATTATTCAATCCATCGAAAGCGGAAACACTTTCATCATTAAAACGAAATTGGAGATAGTTATGAAAGGCATCAAATATTTTGCAGCAGCTACCGTTCTGACCCTGACCTCATTTGCCAGCCTGGCCGCTGAGCCAGTCAGCCAGCAGCAGGCACAAAGCCTGACTGAAGTGGGTGTCGTTTCTGCCGGTGGTGTCACCACGTTGAGCAGCCTGGAAGCCAAACTGGCGGCCAAGGCCGCAGCCCAGGGTGCCAGCAGCTACCGCATCGTCGCTGCCGGTGGTAACAACATGCTGCACGGCGACGCGGTTATCTATAAATAAGCATCGATTTATGAGCGGGCGCATCATATAGCGCCCCTACGTTTTGAGACCGGAGGGTTTGTCAGGCACCATCTGGCGACAAACGCTCAGCACCAATTGCCGTAACCAACGATGTGCCGGATCTGCCTCGGAGCGTGGATGCCACAGTTGGGATATCGTAATAGGCATGGTGGTTACCGGCAGTTCAAAAGCCCAGAGAGTAGCAGCAGCCCCCACGTTATCTGTCATCGGTTGGTTGATAAGGAATGTGGCAGGCACCAGCGCCACCAAATCGGACGCCTGAGCCACCGCCAAGGCAGCCGGGAAGCTCGGCACTACGGCGGCAATATTGCGCTGTAAACCCAGTTCAGCCAATGCCTCGTCTACCGGCCCGCTGGTACGTTCACGCCGGGAAGCGACAACGTGGCCCAAAGCCGCATACTGGCTGGCCGTCATCTGTGGCTCCAACCTCAGCGGGTGCCCCGCTCTTACCACGCCAACAAACCGATCCCTGAACAGCGTCTGCAGGCGTATTTCCGGCCCCATTGTCCCCAACACGCCAATCTCCAGATCAACCAATCCTTCACGTAAATGCCTTGAAGTTTTCTCTGGCTTGGGCGAAAAACGCAGGCGCACCAACGGCGCAGCCTTCGCCGCCGCCGCAATCAGTGATGCACCAAATGCCTCAACGAATCCCTCATTGGCACGAATGATAAAGGTCCGCTCCAGCGTGACAAGGCTCAATTCTGAAACCGAAGGCCGCAGCACCGAGCGCGCCGCAAAGACCGCATTTTGCGTACGTTCCCGCAGCTGTTCCGCATAAGGTGTCAACACCATCTGCCGCCCGGCTCTCACTAGCAAAGGATCTTCGGTAACGGCGCGTAGCCGGGTAAGCGTGCGGCTCATGGCCGATGCGCTTAGGCCCAGACGGCGTGCGGCTCCTGCAACGCTGACTTCGGCGAGCAGTGCATCGAGAGCGATAAGTAAATTGAGATCGGGTTCAGTCATGGCTCATAGTATCCCGACCGGAAAAATCAGGAAAGCCACCCGCTAAAAGAATGCTGGATGTCCACTCACCTTGTTACAACATTATTAAATTTTTATTACACACTAGACAGATCCGTGCGGCTGACTTAGCTTGATGGAAACCTCCAGCGCAAAAGGCAGCAAAATGAGCGAGATATCGACACTGACCATCAAAATCCCACTGGCACTGAAAGAACAAATCAAGGCGATGGCCTTGGAGAACCAGCTTTCATTGAGTGCTGAGGTTTGCCAACGGCTGGAAGACAGTTTCGCGGTACCGGCCAAAGCCAGCAAGAAAGCGGCTCCGCTGCATCATGACGATATCGATAATCAGGGGACCGAAGAAGAGATTGAACAGCCACTGAGTCAGAAAGAGCTGAAGAAGCTGCGTCAATTGTTGAAGGGCGGCGTGAAAAACAGCAAGAAGAAATAACACCGAGCAAATCAGTAGACGTTAGCTCAGCGCAACTCCCCTCACCCTAACCCTCTCCGCAAGGAGAGGGGATTTTACGTGCTACAAATTGACACCAGCGACTTATGCTAACGCCCTTGCCTTGTAGAAGGGGGAAATTGTTATTGCCCGTCCAGCCCGCGGATAGGTTTTACCGAAGACCAGGCACGGCATGAAGGACAATGCCAATAAAGGGAATGGGCGGTAAAGCCGCATTTGTGGCAGCGGTAGCGCGGCTTGGTGCGGATCTGTTCGCCCACCATATCCCGTAACAACAGCAGGCTTTCCTTGGCGCGCCCGTCTTCCGCATCTGCCAGATGGTAATCCATCAGGCGATAAAATACGCGCATGGTCGGATGACGTTGCAACTGGCGATTGATATACACCTGCACCACATCGCTCCCTTCCCGCTGCTCGATCACTTCCGCCAGCATCAGTTCCGCCGTGGCACCGGTATTTTCCGCCACGCAGCGTTTGAGGAAATCGGCCCACTCTTGCTGCTGTTGAGGCAACTGCTGATAGCATTCTTGCAGCATCGGCAACGCTTCACTGACCAGCTCTTTGTCTTGATCGAGCACGCGCGTCAAGGTCTCTACCGCTTTGACATATTCCTGTTGTGCCATAAAGATGCGCCCAACCATGATTGATACACGAGCACACTGTTTATCCGCCGACGCGGCACGCTTGAGCAGGCTCATCGCCTTGTCCAGATCGTCGCTGCCCATCGCCTGCAGGGCCAGCTCACAATAAAAATGCGCGATCTCGATACGTTGCTTGTCCTTGCCCAGTTTGACCAGTTTTTCTGCTACCTCGATGGCCTTCTGCCAATCGCTGGTTGCCTGGTGGATCACCAGTAACTGTTGCAGCGCGGAAACACGGAAGTCTTCTTCGTTGATCAACTGGCTGAACATGTCTTCGGCACGGTCATACAACCCGGCGGCCATGTAGTCACGCCCCAGTTGCTGTATCGCCAGCAGACGCTGTTCGAAGGTGAGAGAGGCGCTTTCCATCAAGGCCTGGTGGATGCGGATGGCACGATCGACCTCACCACGCGAGCGGAACAGATTGCCTAACGTAAGGTGAGCTTCAACGGTGTTGCTGTCCTCTTTCAACATGTCGAGGAACAGATCGACCGCTTTATCCTGCTGGTTGGAGAGCAGGAAGTTAACCCCCGCCACGTATTCACGCGACAGGCGGTTGGCTTCCTGTTGTTTATCCTGCTGAGCACTTCTGCGGCCCATGTACCAACCGTACGCGGCAGCTACAGGCAGCAACAGAAACAGCAGCTCTAACATAACAGATTATTCCTTGCTGACTGCGGGCAATGATGCCGGCTCGACAGGTACTTCGAGCTGCAGTTCCAGCCTTTTGATTTTCCGCTCGGCACGCCCAAGAGCGATGCGTGTGCGCAGATAAAACAATCCACAAATAATCCAACCCAGCACAAAGCCAGCACCAAACAGGGTGGCCAACAGGGTAGATACCGGATATTCGCCCTGAGCAACCAGATAGTTAAACGTCACCACCTGGTCGTTATGCGCGCCCAGCGTGATTGAAGCCACGAATATCACCAGAACCAATAAAAAAATCAGCAAATATTTCACATTCTTTCCCGCAATGCCGAGTGAATCGGATGAACTCTACCCCAGGGGTCACAAATTACAGCCCAAAACGGCTTTTGCTTCACCTCGAGTAATTGCCATTAAGTGGCGTCCCTGTTACTTAAGTTAGCATTTCCCGTCGTGGCAGGGAAACCCTGGCAGACGATAAAACCGCAGATCTGCTGGGTTATTCACCAAGAAATGCTGCACCGGCGCAAATTAATGAGAAAGCTTCTCAAAATCACGGGTTTGATAAGATATGGGGGCGAAAGTGCAGATTGCAATGCGGGGTAAAATTCAGCGTTAATGCGGCCCCAGGTTGGAGCCGCCAATATGTGACAATGTCACATCATGACATAATCAAACCACCATCGACGTTGATGGTCTGGCCGGTAATATAACAGGCATCGTCAGAGGCCAGAAACGCCACCAGTCCGGCGACATCTTCAGGCTGTCCGGCACGTTTGAGCGGGATGCCCTGTACCCACTCCGCCATCAGTTCTCCTTTGCCGTACCGTTTTTCCGGCGTACTGAGAATTTCACCCCACACGCGATCGTTGTAATCCCACATTTCGCTTTCAATGATCCCCGGGCAGAACGCATTGACGGTGATATTGTGGCAGGCCAACTCCAACGCCAGGCTCTGAGTGATACCAATCACCCCCATTTTACTGGCGGCATAATGTGGCGTATAGATAAAACCATTACGCCCCTGGCCGGAGGAGGTGTTGATCAAGCGGCCACCGCCCTGCTTCACCATATACTTGGCGGCTTCACGGCAGCATAGCCAAACGGCGGTGGTGTTGACCGCCAACACCTTGTCAAAATCGCTTTTGGGCATTTCATCGAAACGGTCGATGGTGATCACTCCGGCATTTTGAATCGACACGTCGATACGGCCAAAGGTTTCCCAGGCTTGCAGATACATATCACTGACCTGGGCCTCATCGGTAACATCCAGCTTCACCGCCACAATCTGCACTTGATGCCGCTGACGCAACTGTTCTGCGGTTGCAAAAATCCGATCGCTGTTAGAGGCTATCACCAGGTTGGCCCCCCGCGCAGCAAACCGCTCCGCTATGCCCGCACCAATCCCCCGGCAGGCGCCGGTCACTACCACCGTTTTATCGCTAAATTGCTGTTTCATACTGATCCCTCGGTTAGGCAAAGTGTCGATTCTGGCTGCCATAGCGTGCGCTGTACCGCCTGCTGCCAGCCTAGATAGCTCTCTTGCAGCGCCAGATGCCGCTGCATATCGGGTTGGAATTGATCATGTTCGGGTAGCAAGGCCAGCAATTGCCGATCCTCCAGGGCAAAGCATTGCCGCATGGCCAGCAGTGCTGCGCCGATGGCCGAAAGCTCTGGCGTATTGCTGCGCGCTACCGGGCAACCCAGCAAATCAGCCTGGAACTGCATTAGCCAGTCGTTGCGGCTTGGTCCCCCATCGGCCATCAGGCAGTGCAGTTGAAAACCCGGGTGCTGGTGTAATGCTCCGATCACATCGGCAATCTGATAGGCCACCGCCTCCAGCGAAGCCCGGATCACATGAGCGCGCTGTGTACCACGGCTCAAGCCGCAGATAACCCCGCGAGCACGGTCATCCCACCAGGGAGCGCCCGTGCCGGTGAGTGCCGGTACAAAGTAGACTCCTTCGGTGCTGGCAACGCTGGCTGGCAGTTCACTGAGTAATCGCTGATCGGTCATCTCCATGTGCGTGATACCCAACATCCAGGCCACGGCGTCGCCGGTGTGGGGGATGTTGCCTTCAAGGGCATATTGCGGACGATTACCGTCATGCCAGGCAATAGTGGTGGCCAACTGGGTGATGCCATAATGCAGATCGTCAACCGGAGCCATCACCGAAGATCCGGTGCCATAGGTCGCTTTGACCCTACCTGCCAGCCCTAATCCGTGCCCATACAGTGCAGCGTGGGAATCACCGATCATGGCGCAAATGGGAATACCGTCGGCGATCCCAGCAACCCCCTGCGTCACACCAAAGTAATGGCTTGAAGGACACACCTGTGGCAGCGCCACTTCGGGAATGCCGAACAGCTTAAGCATACCGTGGTCCCAATGCCCGCTAGCCAGGTTAAGCAATTGCGTCCGGGCCGCATTAGAGCGGTCGCAACAAAATTGCTGGCCGCCAGTCAGATGCCACAGCAACCAGGCGTCCACCGTTCCCAGGCACACTTCGCCCTTTTCTGCCAACTGCTGCCCTTGCGGCGTATTGTCCAGCAGCCAGCGCATTTTGGAGGCGGAAAACAGCGGTGCAATCGGTAACCCGGTCACCTGACGGATCAACTCATCTTGTCTGTCGCGGCGCAATTGGTCGCAAAACGCTGCGCTGCGCGAACACTGCCAGGTAATGGCGGGACCGATCGGTTGGCCGTTATGGCGATACCACCCCATCGCCGTCTCACGTTGGTTGCTGATGGCGATGGCGGCGATTCGGGCTTCGCCAACCTGAGCAATCGCCTCGCGTAACACAATCAACGAAGCCTCCAGCAACGCTTCCCCTCGCTGCTCTACCCAGCCAGCCTGCGGCGTCTGTAACGTCAGGGGACGGCTGCTGGCGGCAATCACTTGCCCCATGGCATTCACCACTACCGCTTTGGCATTGCTGGTTCCTTCATCCAATGCCACCACACAATCGCGCTTATCCATGGCTCACCTCGGCCAGCGGCTGTGCCGCTTTCTTCTCATGGCGCTGCATCAGGGTAACTTTGCTCTGCAACCGTTGCTGGAACTGGTCGATCACTACGGCGGTCACTATTACCAGCCCTTTGATCACCATCTGCCAGAACTCGCTGACGCCCAGCATCACCAGGCCATCCGCCAGGAACACGATCACGAACGCACCAATGATTGAGCCAAATACCCGCCCACGCCCACCGCTGAGCGCGGTTCCGCCCAGCACGGTGGCCCCAATGGCGTCCATTTCAAACATGTTGCCGGTCATCGGGTGTGCCGTTTGCAGCTGCGAGGCGATCACCAGCCCAACCAACGCGGCACACATGCCCGAAAACGCGTAGACAAACATCTTTACTTTCACGATGGGCACGCCGGAAAGCCGCGCCGCCGACTCATTGCCGCCAATGGCATAGATATAGCGACCCAGCGGCGTTTTCTTGGTGATATAGATGCCCAGCAATACCACCACCAGCATCAGCCAGATCGGGTTGTAGATGCCGAGAAATGTGCCGGATCCCAGCGTAGCAAAACCGGTATTACCCAACGCCTCCATGCCGACCAGATTAGGATAGGTTTTGCCGTCGGCGGTCAACAGTGCCGCGCCACGAGCCACATACATCGCCCCCAAGGTGCAGATAAACGGTGCCACGCCCAGCTTGGTGATCAGGGTGCCGTTAACCAGACCAATAGCGATGCCGGCAATAGCCACCACGATAAAGACTTCATACACATTGAGAAACAACAGGTTACCGCCGCCGATCGGGATCCCGACGGTCAACAGTGCGCCAGCGATCATGCCGCAAACGCCCGCCACGGCTCCCACGGAAAGGTCGATCCCGCCGGTCAGGATCACCAGCGTCATCCCAACCGCCAGTAAACCGGTAATGGCCACGTGTTGGGTCATGATCAGCAGGTTGGACACCGTCAGGAAGTTGGGCACCATGCTGCTGAAAAACAGCACCACCAGCAGCAAGGCGATGAAGGTACGCGCCTGTAGCAAATACATATACAACCGGTATTTGGTTTGCATCTTGTTATCCTTAAGCATGAGGGGTAGAGGCCCGGATCAGCAGTTCGCGATCGGCTTGTTCACGGGGAAGATCGGCCGTGAGCCTGCCATCCGCCATCACCATCACCCGGTCCGCCAGCGACACCACCTCATCCAGTTCAGAAGACGAAAACATGACCGCCAGCCCCTGGCGCGCCATGGCCCCGATCAGGTGATAAACGTCGGTTTTCGCTCCCACATCGATGCCACGTGTCGGTTCATCGAGAAACACCACCTGCGGCCCGGTCAACAGCGCCTTGCCCAGTACCACCTTTTGCTGATTGCCGCCGCTCAGTGAAGTCACCGGCAGCCCAGCATCGCTGACCTTGATCGCCAGCTTTTCGATCATGCCGTTGACGATGTCGGTTTCACGTTGCGCACCAATCGGCTTGACGGCGTTTCGACCCAGGCTGGATAGCGTCATGTTGGCCTGGATCGACATCATCTGAACCAGTCCTTCCGCTTGCCGGTCTTCCGGCACCAGCGCCATGCCGCCGCGCATCCGCTCACGAAAGCTGGTACGTTCCACGTTTTTGCCGTTCAGCAGGATCTGCCCGGCGGTCTGGCGCATGACGCCGTTGATCACCTTGAACAGCTCGGTCCGTCCGGCCCCGAGCAGGCCATAAATGCCGATCACCTCGCCCCGCCGTACCGAAAAACTGACGTCTTGCAAACGATAGCCGCCGTTTTCATGCGGCAGCGTCAGGCCGTTCACCCGCAATACTTCTTCACCCTTTTCGGCCGGGACATAGTCGAAATGCTTTTTCTTCTCGCCGACCATTTTTTCGATGATCCAGGGAATGCTGACGTTGGCGATCTGCTCCGCCGCCACAAAGCGGCCATCACGGAACACCGTCACCTGGTCGCCAATCTCCATCAGTTCTTCCAGACGATGGGAGATGTAGATCAGCGTGACGCCGCGCTTTTTCAGATCGGCAATCACCTTGAACAGCGTGCGAACCTCCACCTGGCTGAGCGCCGAGGTAGGCTCGTCCATGATCAGCACCTGCGTATCTTTCGCCAGCGCGCGGGCGATTTCGACCAGTTGCTGATGGCCAATTGCCAGGCTGCCCAGCAAGGTATGAGGATCGACATTCAGCTCCAGCCGCTCCAGTAAGGACTTGGCCAACTGGTACTGATATTCCACGTTGATGCGGCCACGCTGGAAAAACTCGTTCCCCATAAAGATGTTGTCCATCACCGACATGTTGGGGAACAGGTTCAGCTCCTGAAAGATGATGCTGATACCGTGCTTCTCCGCCTGATGCGTGGAATGCAGCTCGATTTGTTGTCCGTCCAGTTCGATGCTGCCGGAAGAAGGCCGTTCCACCCCGGCCAGCAACTTCATCATGGTGGATTTGCCAGCGCCGTTTTCACCAATCAGCACGTTGACCTGATTGCGATACACCTGGTAGTTGACGCTGTCGAGCGCCGTGACGCCGGGATAGCGCCGCGAGACGTTATGGGTCTGGATAATGACAGGGTTGCTCATAACCTCTCCTCAGGGTTGGATGCGTACCGGGGTGATCAGCAAGGGTTCCGCAGGCAGTTGCCAACTGGTGAACACGCCGTACACGGTGATTTTGTCGCCCACCTTCGGTACAAAACCGGCCAGTTCAGCGATCGAGGCCTGATTGATGGACTTGGCGAAATCACCAAACAGGGTCTGATCGTTAAAATCGCCATAGCCCAGGCCACGGTAGCTATCGCGCAGTACCGTGCCGCGATAAACCGGGCCAATCTGCACGTCGACACTGCCGATCGGTCCATCGGTCAGTTTGAGCGTCAGGCGACCACTGCGGGACTGTGTATTGATCGCCGTAATTTCCCCGCTGACCTGAGTGCTGAAATGGCAAGGGAATTCCGGCTGTGCACGGTAACCAAATTGTTGGCAGGCAGTATCAAAATCCTTTGCCTGCTCAATCTGCGCGATCAGCCTGGCCAGCGGCACAGCGCTTTTCATCACCTGTGGCACCATCTGTTGGTGGTAAAGCGCCCCGGCCTGAGCCAGATGCGGGTTAACCGGGCTTTGCAGTGCCGCCAACTCCTGTTGTGAAACAACGCGACAACCGCTCAGCACCATCACAGCAGCAATTGCCAGCGCAAGACGCTTGGACATAAAACCTCCAGTTACACCCCGCGGTAACGGGGTGTAGAAATTGCCATTACTCTGCTGGTTACTGCTTGTAGTTGAACTCGTTGACTTTGCTGGCATTCTTCTGGTCGATCAGAATGCCGCGGAACATGATGCGCTCCTTGCCGGTATAGTTACCGGACTTGAAGTAGCCATCCAGGATCTCCACCCCCTGGCTAGCGATGGCCTGGGCTTGCAACATCACGCTGGCGTATAAATCGCCGTTGAGGATCGCATCACGTTCATCGTTGCTGCCGTCGATGCCGACTACCGTCACATCCTTACGTCCAGCCGCCTTCAGTGCGGCGACAACGCCAAGTGCCACAGGACCGTTGCCACAGATGACGCCCTTGATATCCGGGTGAGCCTGCAAGATGCTGTCCATAATACGCTTGCCTTCCAGCAGGTTACCCTTGGCATCCTGGCGCGCGACGCTGACCATCTCAGGATACTGGTCGATGACGTTGTGGAATGATTGTGACCGTGTCACGCAGTTGTTATCGGCCAGGTTGCAGGTCAGCTCAGCGTATTTGCCGGTTTCCGCCATTTTCTCGACGAACTGGTTGGCGACGTCGGAACCGGCCTGGAAGTTGTTATGGGTGATCTGTGCCAGCGCCACACCGTCAACCGGGATCTCGCGGTTGATCAACACCACCGGGATCCCGGCATTCTTGGCCTGCTGCACCGCCGCAACGCTGGCCTGAGAGTCAGCATTATCGAGCACGATACCTTGTACCTTACGGCCAATAACCAGGCTGATCAGTTCCCCCTGGCGTTTGACATCCTCACCGTGGGACAGCACCAACGTGCTGTAACCCAGCGCTTTGGCTTTGCTTTCCGCCCCTTTGGCTTCGGCAGAGTAATAAGGGTTATCCAGGGAGTTCACCAGGATGGCGATGGTCCCTTTTTCTGCGGCCTGAACAGGCATCAGGGCACAACTGGCAAGTAGGGTCAGGTAAGTGGCTATCTTTTTCATGATGGTGTTCTCTTATCGTTGTGTTGAACATCGTCTGGTGTTGGTGACCGGTGCGGTGCCGCTTACCAAATGGTAAAACCGCCGTCGATCATCAGATCCGCACCGGTGATCATGTCGCTGCCGTTACTGGCAAAGAACAGGATCGCCGCTGCAATTTCATCGGTGTATGCAAAACGCCCTAACGGGATCAATTTCTTCATCTCTTCACCCTTCGCTCCCCGCCAGGCTTTTTCCCCCATTGGCGTCAGCACCACGGTGGGCGACAGTGTGTTGACCGTGATCCCATACGCGGCCCACTCTTTGGCCATCACTTTGGTCATGCCCAGCAAACCGGCCTTGGCCGAGGTATAGGCACAGTGATTATCAATGGCGATCGAAGCGGCCTGAGAGGCAATGTTGATCACCTTGCCGCCGTGCTTAGCCGTAATAAGCCGCTGAGCGAAAGCCTGCGCACACAGGAATGGCCCGGTCAGGTTAACGGCGAGGTGTCGCTGCCATTCGGCAAATGAGATCTCGGTGGCGGGCTGCAAATTGACGTATCCCGCGCAGTTAACCAGAATATCCAACCGGCCCCAGCACTGTTGGGCGGCACTAAAGGCCGTGGCCACGGACTGAGGATCGGCGACATCGCACACCTGATACGCGACTTTCTCCTCGCCGAGTTGCTGTTTGATCGCCGCGACTTTTTCCTGCTCGAAAGCGGGATACATCAGTACCAGCCTGGCGCCTTTCTCTAACAGCATCTGGTTGGCCGCCATGGCAATGCCGCCAAGACCACCGGTCACCACCGCCACCTTGCCTGCCAACGACATTTGCGTGTCGACACCGTAGCGCAAATTCACGTCGTATTCGTTTTGGCTCATCCCGTTCTCCTTATTTATTCAGTTGCTGATGCAAACCTGCGGCGTCTATCGCATATTGCCGGCGCAATGCGGCGCGGCTGCTGCTATGGGTAAACTCATAGGCGGGAACGCCCAATGGCACGAAGGGCTGGCGTAGTTGATGTTTGAGTAGCAGTTCGCTGATGATGGTGGCCAGACCGCCGCTGAGCACGTGTTCTTCCATGGTGATCACCCGCTGGTGCTCGCGGATCAGCGCCACCACCGCCAATTCATCCAATGGCCACAGCGAAGGTAACGACACCAAGGTAGGATCATCTCCCATCGCCAGCACTTTCATCGCTTCATGCGCGATGGTGCCCAGGCAGAACACCACGTTGCCCGTCCCTTCATGCAGTACTTCTGGTTGTCCCGGGCGGAAGCGGTAGCCTTCCTGGTGAAGTAGCGGAAGTTTGTCGCTATCCATGCGGATATAAGCCGGGCCAGGGTGCGCGATCACGTGGCGCACAATCTCTGCTGCCTGCCGCCCATCGGCCGGGGCATACACCGCCAGATTACCCAACGTGCGAGCAATGGCGATATCATTCATGCAGTGATGGGTGGCGCCCAGCGGGCCGTAGCCAAACCCCGCGTTCAGCCCCAGCATTTTTACGTTGGTTGCTGAGTAGCAAACATCGTTCTTCATCTGTTCGTTAGAACGGGCAAACAAGAACGGCGCTGCGTTGGCGGTGAAAACGGTTCTTCCGCTAAGCGCGATCCCTGCGGCCATGCCGACCATATTCTGCTCGGCGATACCAACGTTAATCACTCGTTCCGGATAAGCCTGCTCGAACGGGCCAATTTTTGAGGTGGAGGTAGAATCTGCCACCATCACGCTCAGATCCGCGCCGGCCTGTTGTTGCTCAATCAGCGTGTTGATCACTGCATCACGTAAGTCCTGCATGATTACTCCTCCAGTTCTGCCAGCGCCTGCGCCAGCTGTTGATCGTCAGGAACGGCGTGGTGCCAGGCCGGGACATTGGTCATAAATGACACGCCATGCCCTTTCTCGGTATTTGCCAGGATCACCCGTGGTTTATCCTGGCCAGGCCGGTTGATGGCCTCGATCAACGCCTGCGGATCGTGCCCATCGCACTCGATCACCTCAAAACCAAAGGCTTGCCATTTATCCGCCAACGGCTCCAGCGGCATGATGTCTTCGGTTTTGCCGGCCAGTTGCAGCCGATTGCGATCGACGATGGCAATCAGGTTATCCAGTTTGAATTTGCTGGCGGACATGGCAGCTTCCCAGTTGGAACCCTCTGCCAGTTCCCCATCTCCCAGCAATACAAAGGCACGGCGGTGAGAGCGCCCCGCCAGTTTGTTGCCCAGCGCTAATCCAACGGCTATCGGTAGCCCATGACCCAGACCACCGGAGTTGATCTCTACCAGATCGGGCAGTTTCTGATGGATTGGATGCCCTGCCAGCAGAGTGTCGTCCCCCATATACTGATCGAGTACCGCGGGATCCAGCAGACCCATGGCGGCACAACTGCAATAAAATCCCCCAGCGCCGTGGCCTTTTGACAGGATGAAGCGATCCTGATCGGGGCGAGCCTGGCTACGATCCATCACCGCCATGTACAGCGTGCAGATGATGTCGATTTCTGACAGATCGGCACCGGTGTGGCCCTTGCCCGCTTTATGGTTCATGGTCACAACGTAACGGCGGGCCTGTCGCGCCGTGTGGTTAATCGTCTGAATGTCCATCATCACCTCATGTTGGCTTTTCGTTTCACCGCCCTGACACCATGAACAGTCGATAAAAACGAATCATTGATTTTCGAACGAAATCATATATCGCCAATTCGATAATTGTTGTGGCGTAGATCAAATTTCAAACAAAAACGAATGATTGCCATTTTATGAATAAAAACAGCAGAATGGCACTTTCACATCGATTTAATCGGCAAATAAATCACGACAAGGACGCCTTTAATCGCCTTTTATCAATCATTCATTTTCAAACGAAAACCAATATTGTATCCTGCGTTATCAATGGCTTTATCATTTCAAGCGGGCTAAAATCCTGCGCATTGGCGGTGATACACGACACCATGCAGCCCATGGCATGCGAGGGAGTATTTCGATTGAAAAGCAAAAGTGAACAGCTGGCGGAAATGCAACAACGGCGGGAAAAGATCCTCGACATGATCCGTGAGGACGGATCGGCCACGGTAAAAATGTTGACGGAAACCTTCAATCTTACCGAGGCCACTATCCGTACCGATTTGCGAGTGTTACAGCAGCAAGGCTATGTGCAGCGCTTTCATGGTGGAGCCACGCTGGTGGATGGGAAACAGAATACCCACGCATTACTGTTAGAGCGGCAGATCAATCTGGCGGAAAAGGATCGCATTGGGGCATTGGCGGCCAGCTTTATTGAACCGGGCGATACCATCATCCTGGATTCTGGCACCACCACCACCGCCATTGCCAACCACCTGAGCCATATCAAAAAGCTTTCGGTGATCACCACCGGGGTCAATATCGCTTTGCAACTGGGCGGCGAACCCGGGGTCAATATTTTGCTGACCGGCGGTTCATTCAAGTTCCCGACGCTGTCGACCTCAGGCGACAAAGCCGCCAGCTTTTTCGAAAATGTGCTGGCGCAAAAGCTGTTTCTGGCCACGGCCTGCATTTCACCGCGCCTGGGGCTGAGCTTTCCGAGCGAGACCGACATCAAGGTCAAGATGGCGATGATCAACGCGGCCAATACGGTGTATGTGGTGGCAGATTCCAGCAAAATCGATAAGGTTTCGATGTTTGCGCTGCCCTGTGACTGGAGCCATATCAACTACCTGATCACCGATGCAGGGATCAGCCCTACGGCGGTGCAGGCATTTGAAAAGCTGGGGGTGAAGGTGCTGATTGCAGGCGCGTGAAGAGCGCCTGCCGCTTACTTCTCGCGCTCGCTGATTTCCTGCTGCTCCTGCGGCAAAATGGTGAGTGGCCCAAACCAGCGCTGTGCCAGCCAACTGGCCACGGCCACCAGCAGCCAGCTAATGACGATCGCCATCGCCAGATCCCGCGGCCAATGCATACCGAGCACCAGACGGCTCGCCATCACGCCAAACGCCCATACCATCAGCACCGCGACGGTTTTAAAATGCCGCCGTGGCCACAGCAGTCCCACCCCCAGCAATGCCCAGGATGCAGCAAACATGGTGTGGCCTGAAGGGAATGAAAAGCCGGTTTCAAACTGCCAGTGTTTGCTCAACCACTTTGGTACCAGCGTCTGTTCCTGCAACTGCTCTTTGACCAAGGCGCTACGCTGCTTCCTGTCCAACGAGTAGAAGTATTTGTTATCAAGCTGATGGGTCGACTCCAGCCACATGACAAACGGCCTAGGTGCCTGCACCTGCTCTTTGATGGTGGATTTGACCGCCTGGCCAATCCCGATCGCCGCAGACAGCAGGATAAACACCCCCACCGCCGGTTTCAGCCGAAAGCGTAAACACCACAAAAACCAGGCCGACAGGATCAGGCTGGTAAGGATGCCCCACGGTGCGGTGACGGTCTCCGTCACCCAGAACAGCGCTTTCAACAGGCTATCATTGCCACCGGGTTGCCACTGCCACCCAAACAGCCAGGCCGCCAGCGGCAGCAACATCAGCACAATGGCCCCGCCCGCCGTGCGTTTTACTATCTTTAACATCCAGTTATCCTTCAACCAAGGGTAACTCGCAGTGTAACAATCTTGCGTTCTCAGCAAAACAAGAGAAATGAGGACACTCACTGGCCTATTGCAACAATAGGGGCGCTAAAACACCGGTTGCTGCTTTGCTGAGCACCGTTCGGCCAGAAGTTATGGCAAAATAGCGATAACGAATGTAATAACGATCGTCGCCGTCTGTTTTAAAGCTGGTCAGTCCCCTGTTCCAGTCGTACGATGCACGCAGCGATTTGACAGGAAGTGTTTTTGGAGAGTGACATGCAGCTAAAACGTGTGGCGGAAGCCAAACTGCCGACGCCATGGGGTGATTTCCTGATGGTGGGATTTGAAGAACTGGCCACCGGGCACGATCATCTGGCACTGGTTTTCGGTGATATCTCTGGCGAAACGCCGGTGCTTTCACGGGTACATTCCGAATGTCTGACCGGTGATGCGCTGTTCAGCCTGCGTTGTGACTGTGGTTTTCAACTGGAAGCCGCGTTGGAACAGATCGCTGAAGAAGGCCGTGGCATTCTGCTGTATCACCGCCAGGAAGGCCGTAACATCGGTCTGTTAAACAAGATCCGTGCCTATGCCTTGCAGGATAAGGGCGCGGACACGGTAGAAGCTAACCACCAGCTAGGGTTTGCCGCCGATGAGCGTGACTTCACCCTGTGCGCCGATATGTTCAAACTGCTGGGGGTGGATGCGGTGCGCCTGCTGACCAACAATCCGAAGAAGGTCAATATCCTGAGCGAGGCGGGGATTAATATCTCCGAACGCGTACCTTTGATCGTTGGCCGTAACCCGAAGAACGAGCGTTACCTGGCGACCAAGGCCGCCAAAATGGGCCATCTGCTGGACAGATAGCCCTCACCTTAACCCTCTCCCACAGGGAGAGGGGACTGTGTGTGCAACAAATTAACTTACAGCATTTTGCGGATAACGTAGTGCAGAATGCCGTCGTTCTGGTAATAGGTCAGCTCATTGCCAGTATCAATGCGACAACGGGTATTCAGCACCACCTGCCGGCCATCGGCATAGGTGATATTGACCGCGACCGTCTGGCCGGGTTGCAACGCCTGCAAACCGCTGACATCGATCTGCTCTTCCCCCGTCAAACCCAGCGTTTTGCGCGTTATCCCCTGCGGGAACTCCAGCGGCAAGATGCCCATGCCAATCAGGTTGGAACGGTGGATACGCTCGAAGGACTCGGCAATGACCACTCGTACCCCCAATAAACGCGGGCCTTTGGCTGCCCAGTCGCGGCTGGAGCCGGAGCCATACTCTTTACCGGCGATCACCGCCAGTGGCACCTGCTCCTGCTGATACTGCATGGCGGCATCATAGATCGCCATCTGATTCTGCGAAGGCAGATGCCTGGTATAACCGCCCTCCACGCCCGGAACCATTTCGTTACGGATACGGATGTTGGCGAAGGTGCCCCGCATCATCACTTCGTGGTTACCGCGGCGCGAACCGTAGGAGTTGAACTCTTTCGCCTCGACGCCACGTTCGCTCAGGTAGCGTCCCGCCGGGCTGTCACGCTTGATGTTGCCCGCAGGGGAGATATGGTCAGTAGTGACGGAGTCAGCCAGGATCGCCAGAATACGTGCGCCGTGAATATCCTGCACCGGATCCGGCTGTGCCTTCATGGTACTGAAGAATGGCGGATGGCGAATATAGGTAGAGTCGGCTTGCCATTCATAGGTCGCGGAGCCGGTCACCTGGATCGCTTGCCAATCGGCGTCGCCGTCAAACACTGCGCCGTATTCCTTATGGAACATTTCGGTGCTGACCTGAGCCACCGCCTGGGCGATCTCCTGGCTGGTTGGCCAGATATCCTTCAGATAAACCGGCTTGCCGTCACGGCCAACGCCTAGCGAATCTTTGGTCAGATCAACCTTCATGTTCCCTGCCAGCGCATACGCCACCACCAGCGGCGGTGAGGCCAACCAGTTGGTTTTCACCAAGGGATGAATACGTCCTTCAAAGTTACGGTTACCGGACAACACGGCACCGACGGTGAGATCCCCTTCCTTAATCGCCTGCTCGATCGGGTCCGGCAACGGGCCAGAGTTACCGATACAGGTCGTGCAGCCGTAGCCAACCAGGTTAAAGCCCAGTTGCTCCAGGTACGGCGTCAGCTTGGCGCGGTCGAAGTATTCGGTGACCACTTTGGAACCGGGCGCGAGCGAGGTTTTCACCCATGGTTTGGTTTTCAACCCCTTTTCAACGGCCTTTTTCGCCAATAACCCGGCGGCCATCATTACGCTAGGGTTGGAGGTGTTGGTACAGGAGGTAATGGCGGCGATCACCACCGCGCCGGTATGCAGATCAAAACTTTTGCCACCCAGCGTGAAGCTTTTAACGTCCTGTTTATCTTTCTGACCGCCAATCTCCAGCTCGGTCGCGGCAGTAAATGCGGTTGGCACCTTCGGTAGCGCCACACGATCCTGCGGGCGTTTTGGCCCTGCCAGACTGGCCTCGACCGTCGACATATCCAACGACAGCGTGCTGGTAAATACCGGCTCATCGCCTGGGTTACGCCACATCCCCTGGGCCTTGGCATAAGCTTCCACCAAGGCAATCTGTTCGGCGCTACGGCCACTTAATTGCAGATAGCCTAACGTCACGTCATCTACCGGGAAGAAGCCGCAGGTGGCGCCAAACTCTGGCGACATGTTGGCGATGGTCGCCCGATCCGCCAACGGCAAATCGGCCAGTCCATCCCCATAAAATTCAACAAACTTGCCCACCACGCCGTGCTTGCGCAGCATTTGGGTGACGGTCAGCACCAGGTCGGTGGCCGTGATGCCCTCGGCTAACTTACCGCTAAGTTTAAAACCCACCACATCCGGGATCAGCATCGACACCGGTTGGCCCAGCATGGCGGCTTCGGCCTCAATACCGCCAACGCCCCAGCCCAATATGCCCAGGCCGTTGATCATGGTGGTGTGGGAGTCGGTACCCACCAGGGTATCGGGGTAAGCAATGCGTTGGCCATTTTCCTCGGTGTGCCAAACGGTTTGCCCCAGATACTCCAGGTTCACCTGATGGCAGATACCGGTGCCGGGCGGCACCACGCGGAAGCGGTTGAAGGCCTTTTGCCCCCAGCGCAGGAAGGTGTAGCGTTCGTGGTTACGCTCCATTTCGATACGCACGTTTTCGCCAAAGGCGGCATCGTCGCCAAACTCATCGACGGTAACCGAGTGGTCGATAACCAAATCGACCGGTGACAACGGGTTCACCTGATCGACCTTCCCGCCCAGGCGCAGGACGGCTTCACGCATCGCCGCCAAATCGACAACGGCTGGCACGCCAGTAAAGTCCTGCATCAGCACCCGCGCTGGGCGATAAGCAATTTCCCGATCGGCATGACCGGTTTGCAACCAAGCCACGATCGCCTTGAGATCGTCAACCTGTACCGTATCACCATCCACATGGCGCAACAGGTTTTCCAGTAACACTTTCATCGACTTCGGCAGCCGGTCAATATCCCCTAACTGTCTGGCCGCCAGTGGCAAACTGTAATAGTGATACTCACTACCCAGTGCGACCAGCTTATCCATACTCGTTTTGCGAAGATCGGACGACATAGCTCCTCCATTTTTTTATTGTGTCAAACCAGGGTCATTTCTGAAGTCTTCTTTAAAGATAACACAAACCCCACGTAACGTTTTGATAACAACACGTTTTGATCATAACGATAGGCAAGAGCAATCAAAGGCAGGAAGATACAGACAGGTCAATGAGTTAGCAGAAAAATTATCCACAAAAAAACCGCCACGCGGGCGGTTTAGTCTGATCAAGACGATTTGACTCGGCAGCTTATTTGGTCGGCAGCTTGATGTCCTTGAACATCGCCTCGATCTCTTCATTGGTACGCAACGCGACGGCGGTATCGACCACGTCACGAGTCAGATGTGGAGCGAAGCGCTGGATAAAATCGTACATATAGCTGCGCAGGAAGGTGCTGCGACGAAAACCGATCTTGGTGGTGCTATAGGTGAAGATATCGCGAGCATCAACCATCACCAGGTCTGGATCCTGCACCGGGTCGACCGCCATGCTGGCGATCACCCCAACCCCCAGCCCCAGGCGGACATAGGTCTTGATCACGTCAGCATCGGTAGCGGTAAACACAATGCGTGGCGTCAGCCCCGCGCGATTAAACGCCGTGTCCAGCTCTGAGCGGCCCGTAAAGCCGAAGGTATAGGTGACGATAGGATACTCGGCCAATTCTTCAATAGTGATGTGGCTCTTGCCCGCTAACGGGTGATCGGGCTTCACGACTACCGCCCGGTTCCAGTGGTAGCACGGCAGCATGATTAAATCGTCATACAGGTGCAGTGCTTCCGTGGCAATGGCAAAGTCTGCCGAGCCTTTGGAAACCGCTTCGGCAATCTGCGTTGGTGAGCCTTGGTGCATATGCAGTGAAACGCGCGGGTAACGCTCGATAAAGCCTTTGATCACATTGGGCAAGGCGTAACGTGCCTGGGTGTGGGTCGTCGCCACGTATAGCGAACCTTTATCCGGGTAAGTGTGCTCACCGGCAACGGCCTTGATGGCCTCGACTTTAGACAGCACTTCACGGGCAATGCGGATAATTTCCTGGCCAGCGGGCGTCACCTGGGTAAGATGCTTGCCGCTACGGGCAAAGATCTGGATGCCTAGCTCATCCTCCAGCATCCTCACCTGCTTACTGATACCCGGCTGCGAGGTATAGAGACCTTCGGCCGTGGAAGAGACGTTAAGGTTATGATTCACCACTTCTACGATGTAACGAAGTTGCTGCAATTTCATATTTGAATACCATCCTAGGTTAAAACACTGCGGCCTGCCGCAGCCAGGTATCTCGGTGTTGCCCCGGTATGCTTAATTATCACAAGCCTTAAACACAGTGATTTCGCCCAGATGCCGATGAAAACGCCGTTGCTAATAAGCTTTAATCATAAAAAACGTTTTTATATAACCATTATATCATGTCACGGCATCAAGTATAGAGCTACGTCACAAGATGGTAACGATCTTTTCGCATGATTATCAACGCCGAGCCTGGTCGATAAAAATAAGAAAAAGCACGCAAGAATAGATCCGCCAGCCGATTTCCGCCAATAAAAAACCAGCTCGTTGAGCTGGTTTTTTGCTTGCCTTGCGTCGGCCTTACTTCTTGCCTTCAACCCATTTGCCATCAACGAAGAAGGCGGACCAGCCGGTGGCCTTGCCGTCTTTCTCTGATGAGACATACTGTTGCTTGGTTTTACGGCTGAAGCGCACCATGGTCTTGTTACCTTCGGGATCGGTCACCGGCGCATCGGCCAGATAGCTCAATTTCTCCGGTAAACGATCTTTGAAGCGCAGCAACTCTTCCACTAACGGCGCACGGGTTTCGCGTGATTTAGGGAAGGTGTTGGCCGCCAGGAACACGCCAGCAGCCCCATCACGCAACACAAAGTAGGCGTCCGACTTCTCGCACGGCAACTCTGGCAGCGGGACCGGATCCTCTTTCGGCGGAGCAACTTCACCGCTGCGCAGGATCTTACGGGTGTTCTTGCAGTTTTCGTTGGTACAACCCATGTACTTACCGAAGCGGCCCATTTTCAGGTGCATTTCGGAACCACATTTCTCACACTCAACGATCGGGCCGTCATAACCTTTCAGACGGAATTCGCCCTGCTCGATTTCGTAGCCGTCACAGGCCGGGTTATTACCGCACACGTGCAGCTTGCGCTGGTTGTCGATCAGATAGCTGTCCATCGCGGTGCCGCACTTCTGGCAGCGCTTACGTGCACGCAAGGCGTTGGTTTCTGCATCATCCCCTTCGAGGATATTCAGCACTTCCGCTTCCGGCACCAGGTTGATGGTGGTTTTACAGCGCTCTTTCGGCGTCAACGCATAGCCTGAACAGCCGAGGAACACGCCGGTACTGGCAGTGCGGATGCCCATCTTGCGGCCACAGGTCGGGCAGTCAATGCTGGTCATCACCATCTGGTTCGGGCGCATACCGCCCTCTTCAGGGTCTTTCTCGGCGGTCTCCAACTGCTCGCTGAACTCGGCAAAGAATTCGTCCAGCACCGCTTTCCATTCCGCCTGATTGTTGGCAACCTGGTCCAGGCCGCTTTCCATGCGCGCGGTGAAGTCATAATTCATCAGTTCACGGAAGTTTTCTTCCAGGCGGTCGGTGACGATCTCGCCCATTTTTTCCGCGTAGAACCGGCGGCTTTCTACCCGCACATACCCACGATCCTGAATGGTCGAGATGATCGAGGCGTAGGTAGATGGACGGCCAATACCACGTTTTTCCAATTCTTTAACCAGTGAAGCTTCGCTATAGCGTGCCGGTGGCTTGGTAAAGTGCTGGCTCGGGATCAGTTTTTGCAGATCCAGTTCCGTGCCCACTTCCACAAACGGCAGGGTGCGATCTTCATCGCCCTTACGCAACGCAGGCATGACCTTGGTCCAGCCATCGAAACGCAGCGTACGCCCTTTGGCACGCAGCAGGAAATCACCGGCTTTTACCGTCAGCGTGGTGGAATCGTATTGCGCCGGTGTCATCTGACAGGCAACAAACTGACGCCAGATCAGCTGATACAGTTTCTGCGCATCCGCTTCCATATCTTTCAGCTGTTCAGCCAATACGCTGACATCGGAAGGACGGATCGCTTCGTGCGCTTCCTGGGAGTTTTCTTTGTTGCTGTAATGATTAGGCGCCTTCGGCAGGTACTTGTCGCCGAAGTTATCACCGATGTAACCGCGCACCATGTTGACCGCATCCTGGCTCAGGTTGGTGGAGTCAGTACGCATGTAGGTGATATGACCGGCTTCATACAGGCGCTGAGCCATCATCATGGTTTTCTTCACGCCGAAGCTCAGGCGGGTACTGGCAGCCTGTTGCAATGTGGAGGTGATAAACGGCGCACCCGGCTTGCTGCTGGTCGGTTTGTCTTCACGATCCAGCACCGTATAACGGGCTTTTTCCAGCAGGTTCAGCGCGGCGTGCGTCTGCTCACGATTAACCGGTTTGAACGGCTTATCGTTGGCATGAGTCACTTCCATCTGCAGCGCGATTTCACCCTTCGCCAACAGATCGGCATGCAGTTCCCAGTATTCTTCTGGTACGAATGCCTTGATGTCGCGCTCACGCTCCACCACCAGCCGTACCGCAACGGACTGCACACGGCCAGCGGACAGGCCACGGGCAATTTTTTTCCACAGCAGCGGCGACACCATATAGCCCACCACGCGGTCCATAAAGCGACGCGCCTGCTGTGCGTTGACACGATCGATATTCAGCTCGCCTGGCGCTTGGAACGCCTGCTGGATCGCATTTTTGGTGATTTCGTTAAACACCACGCGGCTAAAGCGTTTGTCGTCCCCACCGATCACTTCCCGCAAGTGCCAGGCGATGGCTTCCCCTTCGCGGTCAAGGTCGGTTGCGAGGTAAATGTGGTCAGCGTTTTCGGCTAACGACTTTAACTCGGCGACGACTTTTTCCTTACCGGGCAAAATCTCATATTGCGCTTCCCAACCGTGGTAAGGATCGACGCCCATGCGATTGACCAGCGCGGTCTTTTCATCTTTCTTGACTTTCTTTTTGGCTTTGTCTTTGGTTTTGTCTTCGCTGGACTCAGCGCTCTTTTTGCTTGAGCCACTGGTCGGCAAATCACGGATATGACCGACGCTGGACTTCACCACGTAGTCATTACCTAAATATTTATTAATAGTTTTGGCTTTTGCCGGGGACTCAACTATTACGAGAGCTTTGCCCATAATTACCTTTACCTGAATTTAAAACTTCTAAAAAGAAGCCATTTGTCTCGCCGTACCGCGGCAATTCGTATCTCTTATTTATATTGCGGTACTCTGGCAAGAGATCAACATGTTTTTTTCTAATGGTTGCCTAACTGGTCAACCTGAACGCATTCTGTCAGTCTGAGCCGTTCACGCCAAATCCCAGTATCCAGGCCAGCTATGACCTGCGTTAGCGTAAACAAATCCTTCCACCGGAAGCCGCAAAATCCCACACTCTACCTGATAACAAACGCTACGCAACCTAATTAGCTCGGAAAGCCACATTTCGCCATGCGCGGTCTAATCACTGGCCATCCAGACGGCAAGTAAACTTTAGCCGGTTTGCGGACAAACGCGAACCCGCGCTAGAATACGCGCAGAATTTTCGTTTGCAGGAGAAATAAATGCGTAACAATACTCAACCCATCGAACGAGCAGCTTTGCTGATTGAAGCAAATAACATCATTCGCCAACACGAAGATTATATGCACGGCATGGTGGCCACCGACGTTGAGCAGAAAGGCAGCGTGTTGGTTTTCCGCGGCGAGTTTTTTTTAGATCCCGAAGGGCTGCCAACGGCAAAAACCACCGCCGTATTTAATATGTTCAAGCACCTGGCCCATGTGCTTTCTGAGAAATATCATCTGGTGGATTAGCCATTAAAAACGGGGCCCGTTGGCCCCGTATTATCGACTTACAACAGCGGTTTCTCACCGCGTTGCCACCAGCGCAACAACAGGCGATCGGCGCTTTCTGCCGCACTGCCGGTAAAGCGATCGATCAGGCGTTTACGACGGGCATAGCGCACCCCCACCACCTCATGGTTCTCCATTTCGGCAATCAGCAGATCGTCACTGGTGCCAACCGCATCGACCAGACCTTTGTCTTTCGCCTGGGTGCCGTACCAATGCTCGCCGGTAGCGACCTCTTCGATCGCCAATGAAGGACGTTGCTGCCGCACAAACTGTTTGAACAGTTCGTGGGTTTCGTTCAGGTCTTCGCGGAATTTTTCCCGCCCTTGTTCGGTATTCTCACCAAACAGGGTCAAGGTGCGTTTGAACTGGCCAGCGGTATGCAATTCCACATCGATATTGCTCTTTTGCAGCAACCGATGGAAGTTGGGGATCTGTGCCACCACGCCGATCGAACCAATGATCGCGAATGGCGCCGCTACAATGCGATCGGCCACGCAGGCCATCATGTAACCCCCACTTGCCGCGACCTTATCCACCGCCACCGTCAGGCGGATACCGCCCTTGCGCAGGCGTTCCAGCTGCGAGGCTGCCAGACCATAGCCGTGTACCACCCCACCAGGGCTCTCCAAACGCAGCAATACCTCGTCCTTGGCCGTGGCTACCGCCAACACAGCAGAAATTTCTTCACGCAGTGAGCTGACCTCATGGGCGTCCATGCTGCCCTTGAAGTCCAGGACATACAGGCAAGGTTTGGTAGCCTCAACCGCACCGGCCTTGGCACGCTGCTTTTTCAGCTTGTCGTCGGCCTTGTTCTGTTTTTTAAACTGCTTGCTCCAGGCCTTTTGTTCTGCCGCGCCCATGCGTGCCAGGCGCATTTCCCGTTGCATTTCACGATATTGCTCACCCAGGTCGGTAAGCTGTAGTTCCCCTTTCTGCTGGCTCTTGCGTTGCCCAAGGCTGACCGCCAGCAACGCCAGTGCGGCAATAGCAATCACCACCGTGGCAACTTTGGCCAGGAAAAGGCCATAAACAGATATAAACTCCACAGATACCGCCTTTATTTACAGTTTGTTAGTGTGACTCCGTTCATTTTAGCCAATCGTCTGCGGGGCTGTCGCGGCTAAATGAAAATTCACAAGGATTTGCGTGCACAACATGCTGCGCATCTACGTGTTATGGGGCTTTCCGTATCGGTAACCAAGCCGCTATTGTACCGTTTTTGTTACAAAAGAATGCCGTTTCTGGGGGTTACTCATTGAAAATGCGATCCATTTCAGGCATATAACACTCATTATTCATTAAATTGCCGACAAAAATTCGCTGTGGATCGCCAAAGTGGTCGAGCATCCCTGCTCCTGCCAGCGCTCCACTCTCTACCCGAGCTCTCAGCCATAGCGCGAGAGCCGCCAACCAGGCGCGAGGAACTATTGTGCATTACCAACCGAAACAGGATCTGCTCGAACAACGAATTATTCTGGTGACCGGAGCGGGCGACGGCATTGGCCGTGAAGCGGCGCTGACCTACGCTCGTTACGGTGCGCAACTGGTGTTACTTGGCCGCACGGCAAGCAAATTGCAGGCCGTGCAGGCCGAAATTGCCGCCATTTCCACCGCCCCGACGCATATCGTTACGCTGGATTTGCTGCACGTCACGCCAGAACAGTGCCAAAGCCTGGCGGAAGATCTGGCCACGAAGGTGCCACGCCTGGACGGTGTACTGCAAAACGCCGGTCTGTTGGGCGACATCGCCCCCATGGCCGAGCTTTCTATGCCCATGTGGAACGACGTTATGCAGGTCAACGTCAATGCCACCTTCATGCTCACCCAGGCGCTGCTGCCGTTGCTGCTGAAATCGAATGCGGGTTCGCTGGTTTTCACCAGTTCCAGCGTTGGCCGCACAGGCCGGGCCAACTGGGGAGCCTATGCCGTTTCCAAGTTCGCCACCGAGGGGATGATGCAGGTGCTGGCCGACGAGTATAAAAACCGTAACTTGCGGGTAAATTGCATCAATCCAGGTGGAACTCGCACCAAAATGCGCGCATCAGCATTTCCGCAGGAAGATAAAAACAAGCTGAAAACCCCGGCCGATATCATGCCGCTCTACCTGTATCTGATGGGTGATGACAGCCGTCGTAAAACCGGTATGAGCTTCGATGCTCAGCCCAACCGTAAACCCGGCGCCGCCGAATAAGGAAGCTTTTAACATGGCTGAAGATCGTCACCAGCAACGCCAACAACGGCTGAAAGAACAGGTAGATGCCCGCATTGCCGCTGCGCAGGAAACCCGGGGTCTGCTGTTGGTGTTTACCGGCAATGGCAAAGGCAAGACCACCGCCGCATTTGGCACCGTCACCCGTGCCGTCGGCCACGGTATGCGGGCCGGAGTGATCCAGTTTATCAAAGGCCAGTGGCCCAACGGCGAGAAAAATCTGCTGCAACAGCACGGTGTGGAATTTCAGGTGATGGCGACCGGTTTTACCTGGGAAACGCAGGATCGGGAAAGCGATACCGCCGCCTGCCAGGCTGTCTGGCAACACGGTAAACGGATGTTGGCCGACAGCAGCCTGGATCTGGTGCTGATGGACGAGTTGACCTATATGGTGACCTACGGCTATCTAGAGCTGTCAGAGGTGCTGGAGGCGCTTGAGCAGCGTCCTGCACACCAGACGGTGATTATCACCGGGCGTGGCTGTCATCGCGATTTGCTGGAGCTGGCGGATACCGTTACGGAGATGCGGCCGGTGAAGCACGCGTTTGAAGCGGGGATCAAGGCTCAGCAGGGAATTGACTGGTAACAGAAGAACCGTCTCCCCTCACCCCGACCCTCTCCCAAAGGGCGAGGGAGCTAGTCCAGCGTCATGGTCAGGTTATGTGACACTTCGGCCGCGCCCGTGTTGAAGCCAAATTCATAAGTCAATAATGGCACGTTCAGTCCCCTCTCCTTGTGGGAGAGGGTTAGGATGAGGGGAGATTTTTAATTACGCTTGGAAGACTTGGCCGGTTTACCGGGTTTGCTGCTGCCTGGCGCGCCACGACGGCTGCCGGGAGCAACCTGGCTGTGGCGTTTTACCGCACGACGGATCTGGTTGGCTTTCACACGGCGGCGATCGCGTTCCACCGGCAGTTTGCTGACGGTTTCCGGTTGCAGTTCTACCAGCTCACGCAAATAGTTGGTTGCCTTCAGATCCAGCTCGGTATAGCCGCCACGAGGCAAGCCTTTTGGCAGATCGATATCACCGTAACGCACGCGGATCAAACGACTGACCTGCACGCCAACGGCTTCCCACAGGCGACGCACCTCACGGTTACGGCCTTCGGTCAGCGTGACGTTGTACCACTGGTTGATCCCTTCGCC
Source organism: Serratia sp. (in: enterobacteria) (assembly GCF_051654945.1). Lineage (GTDB taxonomy): Bacteria > Pseudomonadota > Gammaproteobacteria > Enterobacterales > Enterobacteriaceae > Chania. The sequence goes on along the minus strand of NZ_JBOFZA010000081.1, from coordinate 488,566 downwards.
ACCCTGGAAACTGATGGTGCGGAAGGCGGCCGGGCCATCTTCCAGCTGTACGCCTTTGCTCAGTTGCTTGAGCTTTTCGTCGTCGATCTGGCCGAACACACGCACGGCGTATTCGCGCTCGACTTCACGGCTTGGGTGCATCAGGCGGTTAGCCAGTTCACCGTCGGTGGTAAACAGCAACAGGCCGGACGTATTCACGTCCAAACGCCCTACCGCTACCCAACGTGAACCACGCAGTTTTGGCAGGCGATCGAAAACCGTTGGACGGCCTTCCGGATCGCTACGGGTACAGAGTTCGCCTTCCGGCTTGTAATAAGCCAGCACGCGGCAAACCGCTTCTTCGGATTCTCTGATCGAGACAACGTGACCGTCCAGGCGAATTTTCATGCCTGCAACGACTTCAACGCGGTCGCCAAGTTTGGCAATTTTGCCGTCGACGCTGATGCGACCCGCTTCAATCATGGTTTCTATTTCACGACGCGAGCCATGGCCGGCATTCGCTAAAACTTTCTGTAACTTTTCGCTCATTGAGCAACCTCTAGTGTCGCCTTCACAGGCGTCGGGGGGACTTTGCCGCCACGATCCCGAGGAAAGGCGGCCACAAAGATTAGCACTTGGTTAAAACCAACCGCTTATTATACAGTCTTTATCCCTCCTTGGCACTTACTTCATCGGCAGTTTAGCGGAAAGGTGCCGGATCGCCTGCGCCTTCACGGATCACTTCCGGTGAGGATTCGGTCAGGTCGATCACCGTGGTCGGCTGCTGGCCAAGGAAACCGCCGTGGATCACCAGATCAACCTGCTTGCCCAGGTGTTCGCTGATCTCTTCCGGATCGGATTCAGCAAAATCATTGCCTGGCAGCATCAGCGTGGTCGACATCATTGGCTCATTGAGCACTTCCAGCAATGCCAGAGCGATCGGGTTGGATGGCACGCGCAAACCGATGGTTTTACGCTTGTCATTCATCAGGCGACGAGGCACTTCTTTGGTCGCTTTCAGGATGAAGGTGTAATTGCCGGGCGTATTGTTCTTGATCAGGCGAAACGACGAATTGTCCACATAGGCATAGGTCGACAGCTCGGACAGATCGCGGCACATCAGCGTAAAGTTGTGGTTGCCGTCCAACTGGCGAATGCGGCAGATACGCTCCAACGCCGTCTTCTCTTCAAGTTTGCAGCCCAGCGCGTAGCCAGAGTCTGTTGGATAGACGATCACGCCGCCCTTGCGCAGTACCTCTACGGCCTGATTGACCAGGCGCGGCTGCGGGTTGTCCGGGTGAATATAAAATAGCTGGCTCATCTCTAACTCCTGAAAATGATGCACGCGCAAAACAACGCCCGTGTTAAATCAATCTACTAAGTTCTGTTGGGGCTGTGGCCAATCGCGCCAAATCGGCTCAACGCCGCCGGGTAACCACAGTTTGCGCCCCAACTCAATCCACGAACAAGGCTGATGAAAATCAGAGCCCTGCGACGCCAATAATTGATAGTCCTGGGCATATTTTGCCAACACCGTACGCTCATGGGGGGCTTGCTGACACTGCGCCACCTCCATCGCATCGCCGCCGTGTTCGGCAAAATAGGCCAACAGGCGCTTGAGCCACTTGGCCGTCAGATCGTAACGGCCCGGATGTGCCATCACCGCTTGACCGCCGGATTGATGAATGACATCAATGGCTTGTTTTATTGTACACCACTGCGGCGGAACATAGCCGATTTTCCCTTTGGCGAGATACTTCTTGAATACCTGCGCCATGTTGTCAGCCATGCCCTGCTGCACCAGAACACGGGCAAAATGCCCCCGGGTTACCGCTCCCTCACCCGCCAACTGTTGCGCTGCGGCATAGGCATCAGGAATGCGCGCCTTCGCTAACCGAACGCCGATTTCTTGCGCACGCAAATTACGGCGCTCGGTTTGTTCGGCCAGCAGTTGTAACAGCGCAGGATGGGCCGTATCGATCCCCAGCCCGACAATGTGGATCTCATGGTTTTCCCACAGCGTAGAAATCTCCACGCCGTTGACCAATTGCAAGGGTAAGGCAAGATCGGCGATCGCCGCTGCGGCCTCTGCCAATCCGTTGGTGGTGTCGTGATCGGTAATAGCCAGCACGCCAACACGCATCTCAACGGCACGCTGCACCAACTGAGTCGGGGTCAAATACCCGTCCGAAGCGGTGGTGTGACTATGGAGATCGTACAGGGTAAAAGCGGTGGGTTGTGGGCTGCTGTCTGTCAAAAGAATGTCCTGCGATGGCTTGGCTTTCTATCATACCCGGTATGGCTGGCCGGACGGAAATCTATTCTACCGATAGCTTTCCCAGAAGATTATACATTTCGTACAGTTCGCTAACATATTGTGTAAAAAGAGAGTTGACATTGCCTTCTCGTTCCAGTTAACTAGTACACAAGTTCACGGCAGTGACATTGACCGTGTTAGATGAAAAAGCTGGATGACAAAACAGAGAGCAACATGATGACTAAGCACACTTCTCTTCTTCGCTGGTGGCGTACTTCCCAATCAAGGGTCGAGTAATCACGCATACCTGTCATCTGACACTGCAGATTCCCTAGGCCCGCTCATCATAGCGGGCTTTTTTATGGATAAGAGTTAACTGGAACTACCGAAGATGAACCTCAAACCACAGCTTAAACTACTGACGGCACAAGCCGGTTACCGCAGCGACCCCACGGCGATTTTTCACCAGCTGTGTGGCGCTCGCCCTGCCACCCTGTTGCTGGACTCGGCGGAAATCAACAGCAAGCAGAACCTGAAAAGCCTGCTGATTGTCGACAGTGCCTTGCGCATTACCGCATTGGGTCGCCAGGTCAGCCTACAGGCGCTCACCGCCAACGGCGCGGCCCTGCTGTCGCTGTTGGATGAAGCCTTGCCTGCCGAAGTACAGATCCACGCTCTTCCTAATGGCCGCGAATTGACCTTCCCGGTGATTGATGCGGTACAAGACGAAGATGCCCGCCTGCGTTCATTGTCGGTATTTGATGCGCTGCGCACTATGCTGACGCTGGTTGATGCTCCAGCCGATGAGCGTGAAGCCATGATGCTCGGCGGCCTGTTTGCCTATGACCTGGTTGCCGGGTTTGAAGATCTGCCGGAGCTGTGCCAGGACCAACGCTGCCCGGACTTCTGTTTCTATCTGGCAGAAACGCTGCTGGTGCTGGATCACCAACGTGGCGTGGCTCGCTTACAAGCCAGCGCTTTTACCGGCGATAAAGCTGAAACCCAGCGTTTGCAACAGCGCCTTGAGCAGCTTCAGACTCAATTGCAGCAGGCCCCGGTCGCCATTCCTCAGCAAAAACTCGAAGACATGCAGTTGAGCTGCAACCAGAGCGATGAAGAGTACGGCGCGGTCGTCAGCCAGTTGCAGCAAGCCATTCGCCATGGGGAAATTTTCCAGGTGGTGCCTTCACGTCGCTTCTCACTGCCTTGCCCTAACCCACTGGCGGCTTACCAGACGCTGAAGGAAAACAATCCCAGTCCTTATATGTTCTTTATGCAGGACAACGAGTTCACGCTGTTCGGTGCATCTCCGGAAAGCGCGCTGAAATATGAAGCCACCAGCCGCCAGATCGAAATCTATCCGATTGCCGGGACTCGTCCGCGCGGACGCCGCGCCGATGGCTCGCTGGATCTGGATCTCGACAGCCGCATCGAACTGGAAATGCGCACCGACCATAAAGAGCTGGCCGAGCACCTGATGCTGGTCGACCTGGCCCGCAACGATCTGGCTCGCATCTGTGAAGCTGGCAGCCGCTACGTTGCCGACCTGACCAAGGTTGACCGCTACTCCTTCGTAATGCACCTGGTTTCCCGCGTGGTCGGTAAGCTGCGTAACGATCTCGACGTACTGCACGCCTATCAGGCCTGTATGAATATGGGCACGCTGAGCGGTGCACCTAAAGTGCGCGCCATGCAGTTGATTGCCGCCTCCGAAGGCACCCGCCGTGGCAGCTACGGTGGCGCGGTGGGCTACTTTACCGCTCACGGCGATCTCGATACCTGTATTGTCATCCGCTCGGCGTATGTTGAAGACGGCGTTGCTACCGTGCAGGCCGGTGCCGGTGTGGTATTGGATTCTGTTCCTCAGGCGGAAGCCGATGAAACCCGTAACAAGGCACGTGCCGTGCTGCGAGCTATCGCCAGCGCGCATCAGGCCAAGGAGATTTTCTAATGGCCGATATCTTACTGCTCGACAACGTCGACTCCTTTACCTACAACCTGGTCGATCAGCTGCGTGCCAGCGGCCATCAGGTCGTGATTTACCGTAACCAGATTGCCGCCGAGATCATCATTGCGCGCCTGCAACAGATGGAGCAGCCTGTGTTGATGCTGTCCCCAGGGCCAGGCACTCCTGCCGACGCCGGCTGTATGCCAGAGCTGTTGCAGCGTCTGCGCGGTCAGTTGCCGATTATCGGTATCTGCCTTGGCCATCAGGCGATTGTGGAGGCCTATGGCGGCCATGTGGGCCAGGCCGGTGAGATCCTGCACGGCAAGGCATCTTCGATTACTCACGATAACCAGGGAATGTTTGCCGGGATGGCCAACCCGCTGCCGGTTGCCCGCTACCACTCGCTGGTAGGCAGCAATATCCCCGCAGGACTGACCGTCAATGCCCGCTTCGGCGAGATGGTGATGGCAGTGCGTCATGATGAACACCGCGTATGTGGTTTCCAATTCCATCCAGAATCCATTCTGACGACCCAAGGCGCACGTTTGCTTGAGCAGACTTTAGCCTGGGCGCTGGCGAAATAATCAAGGGGAACCGACTATGCAACCTATTCTTGAAAAACTGTATCGTTCGGAGTCGATGAGCCAGGAGGAAAGCCAGCAGTTGTTCAGCGCTATCGTGCGCGGCGAGCTGGAGCCTAGCCAACTGGCAGCGGCACTGATCAGCATGAAGGTCCGCGGTGAACGTCCGGAAGAGATCGCCGGGGCAGCCAAGGCATTGTTGGCCGATGCCCTACCGTTCCCACGCCCGGATTATGCCTTCGCAGATATCGTCGGTACCGGCGGTGATGGCACCAACAGTATCAATATTTCCACGGCAAGCGCCTTTGTTGCCGCGGCCTGTGGGGTCAAGGTGGCCAAACACGGCAACCGCAGCGTCTCCAGCCGTTCCGGTTCGTCCGATCTGCTGGCCGCTTTTGGGATCCGTCTGGATCTGCCTGCGGAAGAATCTCGCCAGGCGCTGGATGACCTGGGCGTGTGTTTCCTGTTTGCGCCGCAGTATCACACCGGTTTCCGTCACGCAATGCCGGTACGCCAACAGTTGAAGACCCGCACGGTGTTCAACGTACTTGGGCCGTTGATTAACCCAGCTCGCCCACCGTTGGCGTTAATTGGGGTCTACAGCCCGGAGTTGGTGTTGCCAATCGCCCAAACCCTGCGTGTACTGGGTTATCAACGCGCCGCCGTCGTTCACGGTGGCGGCATGGATGAAGTGGCGATCCACACTACCACTCACGTTGCCGAGTTGAATAACGGCGAGATTGAAAGCTATCAGCTGACGCCGCAATCCTTCGGCTTGCACAGTCATCCGCTGGGTTCCCTGCTGGGTGGCTCACCGGAAGAAAACCGTGACATTCTGGCAAGGTTGTTACAAGGTAAAGGCGAGCCAGCGCACGCCGCGGCGGTTGCCGCCAACGTTGCGCTGTTGCTGAAACTATTCGGACAGGAAGACCTGCGCCACAACGCGCAGCAGGCATTGGACATGATCCACAGTGGGCAGGCTTACCAGCGTGTCACTGCTTTGGCAGCAAGAGGATAAATGATGCAGGAAACCGTGCTCAACAAGATTGTTCGTGACAAAGCGCAGTGGGTCGCGGCACGCAAGCAACAACAACCCTTGGCCAGCTTTCAGAACGACATCGCGCCAAGTGGCCGTAGCTTTTATCATGCGCTGCAGGGTACCAGAACGGCATTTATTCTCGAATGCAAGAAAGCCTCACCCTCCAAGGGGCTGATCCGCGAGAATTTTGACCCGGTGGAAATCGCCTCGGTGTATAAGGACTTCGCCTCGGCGATCTCGGTACTGACCGACGAGAAATACTTCCAGGGTAGTTTCGATTTCCTGCCGCTGGTGAGCAACACCGTGACCCAGCCGGTGCTGTGCAAAGACTTTATGATCGATCCTTACCAGATCTATCTGGCTCGTCATTATCAGGCCGACGCCATTTTGCTGATGCTGTCAGTACTGGATGACGATCAATATCGCCAACTGTCGGCGGTGGCACACAGCCTGAATATGGGCGTGCTGACCGAAGTCATCAGCGAAGAAGAATTACAGCGTGCGATACAGCTCGAAGCCAAAGTGATTGGCATCAATAACCGCGATCTGCGCGATCTGTCTATCGATCTGGATCGTACCCGTACCCTGGCTCCTCGTGTACCACATGGTGTGACAGTAATTAGCGAATCCGGCATCAACAACTATGGCCAGATCCGTGAGTTGAGCCGCTATGCCAACGGTTTTCTGATCGGCAGTGCGTTAATGTCGGAAAGCAACCTGCGTAGCGCCGTGCGCCGCGTGATCCTGGGCGATAACAAAGTCTGCGGTCTTACCCGCCCGCAAGATGCCGCCGCCGCCTATCAGGCCGGCGCCAATTTCGGTGGTTTGATTTTCGTTGGCCGCTCGCCACGTAACGTCGATATCGCCCGCGCCAGGGAAGTGATCGCCGGAGCGCCGCTGAAGTACGTTGGCGTATTCTGTGATGCACCAATCGCTATGGTGGCGCAAACTGCCGAACAGTTGGGCCTGTATGCAGTGCAACTGCACGGTGCGGAAGACCAGGCTTATATTGACGCGTTGCGCGGCGAACTGCCGGCCAACTGCCAGATCTGGAAGGCCTTGAGCGTGAAAGACAGCCTGCCTGCTCGCGATCTGCAACATGTCGAACGTTATCTGCTCGACAACGGTGCAGGCGGTACCGGCATTCGCTTCGACTGGTCGGTTTTGCACGGCCAGACGCTGGACAACGTAATGCTGGCCGGTGGCCTGAGCGCCGATAACTGCGTGGATGCGGCCCTGCTGGGCTGCGCGGGCCTCGATTTCAACTCTGGCGTAGAAAGCCAACCCGGCATCAAGGATGCCGAGCGTTTGGCGGCGGTGTTCCAAACCCTGCGCGCCTACTGATTGCGAACCTCATTTAACGGATAATAACGGGAAAAATAATGACGCTGCTTAACCCTTACTTCGGCGAATTTGGTGGCCAGTATGTGCCGCAAATTTTGATGCCAGCCCTGAAACAACTGGAAGAAGCCTTCGTCAGCGCCCAGCGTGACCCAGAGTTCCAGGCAGAGTTTATCGATCTGCTGAAAAACTACGCGGGCCGCCCAACGGCACTGACGCTGTGCAAAAACCTGACCGCCGGTAGCAAAACCAAACTCTACCTGAAACGTGAAGACCTGCTGCACGGCGGTGCCCATAAGACCAACCAGGTATTGGGCCAGGCGCTGCTTGCCAAACGCATGGGCAAAACCGAGATCATCGCGGAAACCGGTGCAGGTCAACATGGTGTGGCCTCGGCATTGGCCTGTGCCCTGCTCGGCCTGAAATGCCGTATCTACATGGGTGCCAAGGATATTGAACGCCAGTCACCTAACGTATTCCGTATGCGCCTGATGGGAGCCGAAGTGATCCCGGTGCACAGCGGCTCCTCCACGCTGAAAGATGCCTGTAACGAAGCGCTGCGCGACTGGTCCGGCTCGTACGAGAAGGCCCACTACATGCTGGGTACTGCCGCAGGCCCGCACCCGTTCCCAACCATCGTGCGTGAATTCCAGCGCATGATCGGTGAAGAAACCAAAGCCCAGATGCTGGAGCGCGAAGGCCGTCTGCCGGATGCCGTGTTGGCCTGCGTTGGCGGCGGTTCCAACGCCATCGGCATGTTTGCCGACTTTATCGATGATGCCAGCGTGGGTCTGATCGGTGTTGAACCCGCTGGTTTGGGGATCGAAACCGGCCAGCATGGTGCACCGCTGAAACATGGCCAGGTAGGGATCTACTTCGGAATGAAATCACCGATGATGCAAACCTCCGAAGGCCAGATCGAAGAGTCTTACTCTATCTCCGCCGGTCTGGACTTCCCTTCCGTTGGCCCTCAGCACGCTTATCTGAACAGCATCGGCCGCGCAGAATATGTGTCGATTACCGATGATGAAGCACTGGAGGCTTTCAAGGACCTTTCCCGTCACGAAGGGATTATCCCGGCGCTGGAGTCTTCCCATGCCCTGGCGCACGCGCTGAAAATGATCCGTGAAGAGCCGCAGAAAGAACAGATCCTGGTGGTTAACCTGTCCGGCCGCGGCGACAAAGACATATTTACCGTTCACGACATTCTGAAAGCACGGGGAGAAATCTGATGGAACGTTATCAACAACTGTTCAAGCGGCTCGAAGCCAATAAAGAAGGCGCTTTCGTGCCGTTTGTCACCCTTGGTGACCCAAACCCGACGCTATCGTTACAGATCATCGACACGCTGGTGGAAAACGGCGCAGATGCCCTGGAGCTGGGGATCCCCTTCTCCGATCCACTAGCCGATGGCCCAACCATTCAGAGCGCAGCGCTGCGCGCCTTTGCTTCCGGCGTCACGCCAACGCACTGCTTTGAAATGCTGGCGGCAATCCGTCAGAAACACCCTGACATGCCGATTGGCCTGCTGATGTATGCCAACCTGGTGTTCCACGGCGGTATTGACGAGTTTTATCAGCGCTGTGCGCAAGCCGGAGTGGATTCGGTATTAATTGCGGATGTGCCTTTCGAGGAGTCTGCACCTTTCCGTGCGGCGGCAACACGCCACGGTATTGCACCAATCTATATCTGCCCACCAAATGCAGACGAGGATTTGCTGCGTGAAATCTCTTCCCACGGCCGGGGTTACACTTACCTGCTGTCACGCGCCGGGGTGACCGGGACGGAAAGCCGAGCACAGTTGCCATTACATCACCTGATCAACAAACTGCGCGAATATCATGCGGCACCACCGCTGCAAGGCTTTGGTATTTCTGAGCCTGCACAGGTCAAAGATGCGTTGCAGGCCGGTGCAGCCGGGGCGATCTCCGGCTCGGCCATTGTGAAAATCATCGAACAGAACCAGGCACAACCGGCAGAGATGTTGAGCAAGCTAGGCAAATTCGTTCGTGAAATGAAAGCCGCAACCCGCGTTTAATTTCCCCCCGCCTCCGATCACCGGATACAGAAAGTCTGTGTCCGGTGATAACACTTTGTTTACGTTCAAGCTTGCCACAGATTTTTTCGCAAACAATTTGAACAAACCAGCAACCTGCCCCACAATCATAGTGGCCGCTCTCTATTCGGTGGTTCAGTGCATATGATCCGTTAGCTGATTGAAATCAGCCTGTAGTATCAACAATAACATTTGCAAGGAGAGTCATTTATGAAGCTATTTAAAACCCTTTCGGCGCTGTGCATGGCGGGTATTTTGGCTATGGCAGTTTCTGCCTGCGCTCCAACGGCAAAATCCGAAGGCACTGGCGGCTATATTGACGATACGGTCGTCACGACCAAGGTGAAATCTGCACTGTTAGCGGATAAAAGCATCAAATCCACCGAGATCAGCGTCGAAACCTTTAAAGGCAAGGTTCAGCTAAGCGGCTTTGTCAGCTCTAGCGCCGATGCCAATCGAGCTGTTCAGGTAACTCGCGGCGTGGCGGGTGTGAAATCAGTAGAAAACGATATGCGTATCAAGTAACTGAAGAGGGAGGCGCCGAACAGCGCCTCCTTATTGCAGGTAGACTTAGAAGCGGTAACCCGCACCAAACATAAACACAAATGGGTCCAGCCGTGTATCAATGCTCTGACTTGGACCACCGGCAACATCAAATCGGGTCTTGGTTTCGATATTCATCCACCAGACCGACATGTTCAGCATCCAGTGCTCATCCAGGTTGTAATCCATCCCCGCCTGGGCAGCAACACCCCAAGAATCTTTCAGATCCAGGTTGCTTAAACCCGCGCTTTTACCGTAGTCGTTGAACTTCTCATCGAAGAACGTGGTGTAGTTTACGCCAACACCCAGATAAGGGCGTAGTTTGTCCTGCTTGTCACCAAAATAGTACTGTGCCATCAGCGTTGGCGGCAGTTGGTGAACGGTTGCAATATCCTGGCCCGCCAAGGTAACTTTATGACGGAATGGGGTAGCTGCCAGCAGTTCAACACCGATATTGTCGGTCACCATATAACCGAACGTCAGGCCGAGCTGAGTGTTGTTTTTAGCATCGAGCGTCCCCAGCCCTAAGACGTTATCCGAACCCGCATTTGGACGAACCGTTGCAGTGCCTGCACGGAACAGGAAATCCCCTGCTTGATGCGCACTTGCAAACATAGGAGCCATCAGAGCCCCTAACACCACCAGAGTTGTCTTTTTCATTATCCATTCCATTTGTGTGGTTTATAGTCCCGATGAATATACCTATTAACAGGTATTTATGATCCAATCGAGATCACATCTTAAGTGTAAAAATTTAAATTCCCACCAAAAACAAAGCCACCTAAGCTGTTAATAAATCGATAATTGATCTGAATCAAAAAACGCATTTTGTTGCATATTTGATGCATGTTTAAAAATCAGTTGCTAAAAAAAATAGCGCTGAGTAATTTCTTTATTCCTGTTGGTTTTGGTTGGTGGCCGGTAAGGAGTCGGTGGCAATCAAGATGAGCGAAATTCAAAATCCCTGTACCCGCTGCGGCGCCTGCTGTGGTTATTTCCGAGTATCATTCTATTGGGCCGAAGCGGAAGATGGCGGCGGCGTGGTGCCTATTGCGGCAACGGAACCCTTGAGTCCTTTTCTGCGCTGTATGCAGGGGACCAACAGTAAATCTCCGCGTTGCACCTCGTTGGTCGGTGAGATAGGCCAGGCGGTTTCCTGTTCGATCTATCTCAATCGCCCTAGCCCTTGCCGTGAGTTCGATCAATCCGGAGAAAACGGTCTACGTAATGAAGCCTGCGATCGGGCCCGTGAGCGCTACGGTCTTCCCCCCTTGCCGGTCCCGCTGCCATTATCGCTGGCAGAGACCATAATTGCCCAAGAAATCAGCACGGTGCCATTCACGGGGTGCCACAGCGGCGCAGAACAGGGTACAATCGCCCACTAGTTTATTATGTCCCCGACGCCAAGGAGTTTGCATGCCAATCACGGCCAACACGTTGTACCGTGACAGTTTTAACTTTTTCCGTAATCAGGTTGCCAGCATTGTGCTGTTGGCACTGCTGACCGCGTTCATTTCGGTACTGCTCAATCAGGCTTTCAGCCCCGATATCGAGCAGTTGAAGATCCTGACCGCAACGGAAAGTGATTTGGCCTCCAACGCCGGTGCCGGCATGGGGATCCAGGAAATCATTCAGCAAATGACACCTGAACAGCAAATGGTGCTGTTGAAAGTGTCCGCCGCCGCCACGATTTCCGCTTTGGTGGGGAACGTGCTGTTGGTGGGGGGGATGTTGACGCTGATCCGCCTGGTTTCTGAAGGCCAGCGCACCAGCGCGCTGCGGGCTATCGGGATTTCTGCCCCGCTATTGCCGCGTTTGCTGCTGCTGTTGTTTGTCTGCACCTTACTGACCCAGCTTGGCCTGACGCTGTTCGTCGTGCCTGGAGTGATCCTGGCGATCTCATTCTCGTTGGCCCCGGTGATTTCCGTTGCCGATGGGAGAGGCCTCTTTGCCTCGCTGAAATTGAGCTGCAAGCTGGCCTTTGCCAACGCCCGGGTGATCGTACCGGCGATGATGCTGTGGCTGGCGGCCAAGCTGCTGGTGCTGTTTATGGTCAGCCACTTGTCGGTGTTGACACCGCACGTTGCCAGCGTGGTGCTGACCGCACTGAGCAATCTGGTTTCTGCCCTGCTGCTGATTTATCTGTTCCGCCTGTATATGTTGCTACGTGACAATACGCCCGCGGCTGGCGTGTCCTTAGATAAGAGATGAACAGAATTGATTAACGTTGAAGGGCACGCTTTTGGCGTGCCCTTTTTATTTACGCAACCGTGGCAGGTTCAGCCTGTTCCTTACTTTGTATCAGCTTGAGTGCCAGATAGAGATCGGGTACCAGGATCAGATCTTTATCACGGCCCACCTGATTGAGACGGAACCAGCGCGTCAATTCGGTACGCCGCCCGGCCAGCACCAGCTTTACGTTACGCTGTAACAAATCACGTTTTAGCTCATCAATCGCCGCCAACACGCTGATATCCGCATGGGTAAAGCTGGCCACCGCATCCACCACCACCCAACGGGGCTGGAACGGCGTGCTATCGACCAGATTGAGAATGCGCCGTTTGAAGTAGGCCACGTTAAAATAGGTCAAGGGCGAGTTAAACCGGTACATCATCACGCCCTGCACCGCTTTCACCCCGTTATTATTGCCCATGGAGTGGATCATGCCTTCCTCATTGACCCCGAGCAATTGTTCCGTTGGGCGGAACACGGTGCGCAGAAACTGCATCAGGCCAAGCAATACCGCCAAGCCAATACCGCTAATCACCCCCACCAGCAGCACGCTGATGAAAGTAAAGGCCGCCAGATAAAACGCCTGCGTATTGCGCCGGCGCAAAATCCAGAGGCCACGGATATCGAGTAGTGACCAGGCGGCATACATCAGCACCACGCCTAACCCGGCCACCGGAATAAATTGCAGCGGCGAAGTCAGGAACAACAGCACAATGCCGATCACGATGGCGGCAATAATCGATACCAACTGGCTTTTACCACCGTTGGCATCATTTACCGCGGTACGCGAATCGGCCCCGCTGATAGCAAACCCTTGTGACAGCGCGGAGACGATGTTGACCAGCCCCAGCGCACGAAATTCCGCATCGGCATTCACCTCGTAGCCATTTTTCGCCGCAAAGCTGCGCGCCGTAAGCATCATGCTGACAAAGCTGACCACCGCCAGGTTGAGCGCCGGGATCACCATGTCACGCAGCAATCCTGGCTGGAAGTCCGGCCACTGGACGATGGGCAACATACCGCTGAAGCCCCCCACGGTAATGATGCCGTGCTGCTGCAAGTTACCCGCCCAGGTGATAAAGGCAACCAGCACGATGGCAAACAGCGGCGCTGGCCAGTTAGGCCGGAGTTTTTTAACGCCTACCAGCATCAGCAGCGTGAGCAAGGAAATGCCCATCGTCAGCCCGTCGCTGTGCAACAGATTGCCGGGTAAGGCATAGATACGTTCGATCAACTGCGCCGGATGCATACCGAACCCCAGCACTTTACCGATCTGATCGACGATGATGGTGATCGCCACGCCATTGAGCAGTCCGCTGAGGATTGGACGTGAAAGCAGATCTGCCAAAGCACCGAGCCGAAACCGGCTGGCCAACAGACACCAAGCGCCCATCATGGCGGTCATCATGATGGTCAGTTGCCAATGCAACTCCATGCTTCCTGCGGCTAAAGGGGTGACAACGGCGGCGATCACCGCACAGGTTGCCGCATCCGGCCCGACAATCAGCTGCCGTGACGAGCCGAAAATAGCGTAGGCGATCATCGGTAAAATGCAGGAGTAAAGCCCGACCACCGGGCTGACACCAGCCAGTTCCGCATAGGCTATTGCCACCGGCAGCGCTACTGCGGCAACCGATAACCCCGCGCGAATATCCGGCTTCAACCAACTGCGTTCATATCCTAACAAATGCGTCAAACCAGGCGTCCACGCCCGGAGAGATTTCCACTGCATAGCTATTTTCCATGGTAAATAATGCGGCTATTATTATGCTTAATATGCGATGTAGGCCCTGCTGTTGCAAATGACCCACGATGACAATCGTAAGTTTATGCAAATTCTCCTGTTAATAGCAGAAATCTGGCGGACAAACACCGATAATCTGCACCTTCGTTCGGTACACAGATCGCGCCAAATCCGGTATAGTCGCCCGATGAACCTATGATGGATTGATTTATGAAGCAGTTTCTTGATTTTCTACCCCTAATTGTCTTTTTTGCATTTTATAAGCTTTACGATATCTACGTTGCCTCGGGTGCTCTGATTGTTGCCACCGCTCTGGCACTGGTCTTTACCTGGCTGAAATATCGCAAGGTCGAGAAGATGACGCTGATCACCTTTGCCATGGTCGCCGTATTCGGTACCTTGACTCTGGTATTCCACAACGACCTGTTTATCAAATGGAAGGTGACGGCCATCTACACCCTGTTCGCCCTGGCGTTGCTGATCAGCCAACTGGTACTGAAAAAACCGCTGATCCAACGCATGCTGGGTAAAGAACTGACCCTGCCGGACAAGGTCTGGAATAACCTCAATATTGCCTGGGCCCTGTTCTTCCTGGCCTGCGGCTTAGCCAACATCTATGTGGCCTTCTGGTTGCCGCAGGACGTTTGGGTCAACTTCAAAGTGTTTGGCCTGACCGTGCTGACGCTGGTCTTCACCCTGTTGAGCGGCGTCTATATTTACCGTCATATGCCAGAAGAGCAGAAGAAATAATGACAGAACAACGACCTTTGCCTAGCGGCGAGCTGGTACTGCGCACGCTGGCCATGCCGGCAGATACCAATGCCAACGGTGATATCTTTGGCGGCTGGCTGATGTCGCAAATGGACATCGGCGGCGCGATCCTGGCCAAAGAAATTGCCGAAGGGCGCGTAGTGACCGTGCGGGTTGACGGCATGACCTTTCTCAAGCCGGTTGCCGTGGGTGACGTGGTGTGCTGTTATGCCAACTGCATCCGTAGTGGCCGCAGTTCCATTACCATCAATGTGGAAGTCTGGGTCAAGAAGGTCTCTTCTGCCCCAATCGGCCAGCGTTACCGTGCCACGGAAGCGGTATTTACCTACGTTGCGGTAGATGACGGCGGTAGCCCTCGCGCCCTGCCTGACGGCAAAATGAATTTCCACGTCGGCGAGTAACCCGACGCCAGAAAGCAAAAAGGTCGCAATCGCGACCTTTTTTATCACCTAAACCAGACGAGCGCAGCATGCCACGCCCCTGATTTATCCAATATCTACCGTCTTATTCTACCGTCGAACCTTCCATTTTAAATACGATGGTCTTCGTCAGGTTCTGCGCGGCTTTGGCCTCATAACGCCATTTACGCATCGCCAGCTTTACCTCGCGCTCAAAAATATTACGGGGTTGCGCAGACAGAATACGCACGTTAGTAACTCGCCCATCGCTATCAACATCGAACTGCACCTTGACGTTGCCTTCAATCTGCAATGCCGAGGCCCGCGTTGGATACATCGGCTTGCCGATACTCAGGGCTTTCGGCCCTAGCTCGCGGGACGTCCCCGGCGCTGGCGCTGATGGAGCCTGTTTAACCGGAGCCTTGTTGATCGGCTTGGCATCGGATGGATTATCGAACGGTGAAGGTTCCCGTACTTCGGTCTTCTTCACTTCGCGCTTGACCGGTTTCTCGACCTTCGGCTTCGGTTTTGGCTTCGGCTTGGGTTTTTCCGGTTCCGGTTTAGGGATGGCTACCGGCACCGGCGGTGGCGGCTCTGGCTCCGGGATCGGTTCCGGCTCAGGTTCAGGCTCGACCTGCGGCTCTGGTTCTGCCGCAGCCGGCGGTGGCGGTTCTGCCAGCGCAGCCATATTCACCATCATGACGCTGATAGGGGCATCTTCCTGCTTAGGCAGCTGCAACACTTCGTTGACGGAAGCGTAGAGCAAGGCGGCCACCAGGGCACTGTGCAAGCCAACGGAGAGGACAATTGGCACGGAAATTCGGCGAATAAGGAACATCTTGTTTAGCGGCATAATGATTCTGTTTCCTCTGGTGCGCCAAGTTTAAATGCAAATAGCAATCATATTCAATAACGAAAGACAAACTATCGCTTTAATCGGCATTATTAGGCGCTAAAACCAGCAAACTCATAGGGATATTAACCTTTAATTAGCTTTTTTTGGGCTTTGCACACGGGTTGTTAACCTTTGTGATACCTCATTCGGCAATCAGTGAGGGGTATTTTTATGCGGATTGGCATTCCCTTGCCACAGGTTTTACGCTACTTTGTGGGTACCGTTCTATGGCAATGATTTTAAAGGTGAAATATGCTTTATCTGATCTACGCACAAGACGTACCCGGCTCGCTGGAAAAACGCCTGGCCGTTCGCCCCGCCCATCTGGCGCGTCTGCAGGCGCTGCGTGATGAAGGCAGATTGGTGGTCGCTGGTCCTAACCCGGCTATCGATAGCAACGATCCAGGCCAGGCTGGGTTTACCGGCTCAACCGTGATCGCCGAATTCTCTTCGCTGGAAGCGGCAAAATCCTGGGCAGCACAAGACCCGTACGTGGATGCTGGCGTGTACGGTGAAGTCACGGTAAAACCGTTTAAACAGGTATTTTAAGCAAAAAAAAGCCAGCACGGAGTGGCTGGCTAAAGTGGGTTCTTCGAGGGAATATCTTTATGCGCTAAAGATACTCGCCGTGCGGGCAGGCCGCCATCTATCAATCTGATAGGTTAGCCCTTGCGAGCCGTCTCGTTCAGAACCCACTTTTGAAGATCGCCAAACATCTCATCCCATTCCCGCTGGTCGATATCCATAAAGCCGAAGAACCGCAGCATAAAAGCGCCTTCGGTGGCCAGAAAGGCCAATCGCGCCTTTCTCCCCTGTTCAGTGGTCAAGTCCAATCCGGCTATCCGGCTGCGATACCATTCTCGCGTGCTGTCGAGGTGTTCCGGCGTCTGGATTAACGTCGCCATCAGTCCGGCAGCCTTGGCGCTGGAAGCCTGATCCGAGCTGCATGTCGCCTGCATATGCGCCTGGACGATAGTTTGCGGGTCTGGCTCGCTACCCGCGATATCGTCAAACACCTGCTGATAAACCTTACCCCAACGGTCAAACATCGCATCGATAAGTGCATCTTTGCTACCAAAGCAGTATTGCACCCCACCCTTGGAGATCCCCATGGCCTTGGCCACCGAATCTATGGTTAGCCCTGCTGCTCCTTGGGTCGCCACAATCTCTTCTGCAGTGTCCAGAACCTTGTCACGATCGATACTCCGTTGACGGCCCATTGAGAAATCCTCTTTTCAATACGTACGCATGGATTTATATTAGTGCAGTATACCATCGCAACTAGCGGATGGTTGCCGTAAGGTGACGCAGCCGCGTCATCGGTTTACTAGGATACTCTTTATGCACGCCCAAAACCGCTGGCTGATCCTGGCAATGATCTCCAGTGCGCTATTTTTAATCATTACCGATATGACGGTGCTTTACACCGCGTTGCCGCGCCTGACACAGGCATTGGATGCCACCGCCTCACAGAAACTGTGGATCGTTAACGCCTACCCGTTGGTGGTTGCTGGCTTGCTGCCCGGTGCTGGCATGTTAAGCGATCGCATAGGCCATAAGAAAATGTTTATTGCCGGGCTGCCGGTGTTTGCCCTGGCTTCGCTATGTGCCGCATTCTCTGCCAGCGCCGAGCTACTGATTGCCTCACGGGCTTTCCTGGCCGTCGGTGCGGCAATGATGATGCCCGCCACCTTATCCATCGTGCGCCACGTCTTCACCGATGAGCGTGAACGTGCGCTGGCAATTGGTATCTGGGCCGCAGTGGCCTCTGGGGCCGCCGCGCTTGGTCCGGTAGTGGGTGGCGTTCTGCTGTCTTACTTCTGGTGGGGGTCGGTGTTTCTGATCAATGTGCCAGTAGTGATGCTGGTCCTGCCGCTGGCGATATATTTGATCCCCCACTGCGGTGGGGACAATAAACGCCCCTGCGACTTTATCAGTTCGTTACAGATCATGTTGGGCCTGGTGGCGTCAATCTATGCGCTGAAAGAGTTGAGCAAGCCCGCGTTCTCCCTGAGTGACTTCGCCATTGCTGCGGCGCTCGGTACGCTGTTCCTGACGCTGTTTGTTCGCCGTCAGCAACGGGCGCAATACCCAATGATCGATTTCTCGCTGTTCCGTAATCGCCTGTTTACCAGCGGCGTCGGCGTGGCGATCGTCTCAATGATCGCGCTGGTTGGGGTCGAACTGGTGTTAAGCCAACGGTTGCAGTTGGTGCTGGGGATGACGCCGTTGCTGGCTGCACTGTTTATTTTACCCATTCCGGTCGCCTCCGCACTGGCAGGCCCGCTAGCCGGAGCTTTGTTGCCGCGCTATGGCGAACGCTACATGTTGGTGGGCGGCTTTATTCTCACGGCATTAGGCATTGCCGGCGTCGCCCTGTGGTATCAAGGCAACGTCATTATGCAGTTGGTTTGCCTGTTTGTGGTGGGCTTTGGCCTCGGCGGAGCCATCACCGCCGCCTCGACGGCTATTATGCTCAATGCTCCCGAAGACAAGGCGGGTATGGTTGCCGCCATTGAAGACGTCTCATGGGAGTTGGGCGGCGTATTAGGTATTACACTGCTGGGCGGCCTGATGACGGCAGTCTATAGCCACAGCCTGGTGTTGCCAGCCAATTTGCCCGCAGGCGATCTAGCCTATGACAGTATTGATGAGGCATTGCGGCTGGCGGGAGCAATGGGCGCAGACAGCGCGGCAAGGCTGACCCAATTGGCTAGAGGTGCCTTTGATCAGGCATTTATTGCCGTACTGATCGCCGCCGCCTTATTGACCAGCCTTAGCGCCGGTGTGCTAAAATTTGCCTTGCGCAAAAAATCGCAGGATTGTTTTTAACCGCTAAGGTTAAGTTTAAAGACGGCAGGTAAATTGGTTTGAGCGATTGAATTGATGCTTACCATCGTCTTTAACCTTATGCTTGATCCGGTTAACCTGTTTTGTATGGATATCAATCTAGATACTCGACACAAATAATCAGGAGAAGATTTATATGGCAACGGCAAAGAAAGCGACCAAGACTCATATCGGCCTGGACACCAAACAATCGGCAAAACTCTCTGAAGCACTGAACGCCCTGCTGGCAAACTACCAGGTGCTGTACATGAACGTGCGCGGCTACCATTGGAATATTTCCGGTCCGCACTTCTTTGAGCTGCACGTCAAGTTTGAAGAGACCTATAACGACCTGCTGACCAAAGTCGACGAGCTGGCAGAGCGTATTCTGACGCTGGGCTCACAGCCCCGTCACGCCTTCAGCGACTATCTGAAAACCGCAGACATCAAAGAAGACACCAATGTCACCGACGACAAAGGCACCCTGCGCGGCTTGCTGGACGGCTATGCCATTTTGTTGCAACAGCAGCGCGAACTGCTGTCGCTGGCCGCTGAGGCTGGTGATGAGGGGACCTCGTCATTGATGAGCGATTACATCAAAGAGCAGGAAAAACAGGTGTGGATGCTCAACGCCTACCTGGGTAAATAACTCAGCTTGGTCAGATAACAAAACAGCCCATAATGGGCTGTTTTGGTTTTACCACTCGTAAGCCACGACGAACAATAAGGCTCTGCGGTGCTGATCGTCCAAACGACGGCGAACACGAATGATATGCCGATTGCTGCACGACTGGCGTTCCAGCCAGCGATGCCTGCGTCTCTGGCTTTGCCGTAGCATCCTCCAGCGGCCCACTTCATTTCTACTGCGTCTCAATTTTCGTTCCCCATCAATGCCAACCGCGGGCATTATAGCCCTTTCAACGCGCGATCCAAGTCGCCCGTTTCTCGCTGTATTGACGCCTACAACAGACAAAGCCGGTTTTTTGTTTTCGGCAAGTCCTTTTGGTCAATCATATTTATGTAACTTAATGGCCTAGAAAAGGTTTCACCTTTGTTGTTCTGTGCGTACACTCATTATTGGTGGCTTACGAACGGAAATTTTTGCCTTTATGACAACCTTTTATACCGTAATTAGTTGGCTCTTGGTGTTCGGCTACTGGCTGCTTATCGCCGGGGTCACATTGCGTATTCTGATGAAACGACGCACCGTACCTTCGGCGATGGCCTGGCTGCTGGTGATCTATATTCTGCCCTTGGTCGGTATCGTCGCCTATTTATCCTTTGGCGAGCTGCACTTAGGTAAACGCCGCGCCGAACGGGCCAAGGCCATGTGGCCCTCAACCGCTCGCTGGTTGAACGAGCTTAAGGGAAGCAGCCGGATCTTTGCTACCGAGTACAGCGAAGTGGCCCGCCCATTGTTCCAGCTCTGCCACCACCGTCAGGGTATTGATGGTGTCAAAGGCAACCAGCTACAGTTGCTGACCACCACCGATTCAACGTTGAACGCCCTGGTGCGGGATATCGAGCTGGCGCGCCATAATATCGAGATGGTGTTTTATATCTGGCAACCCGGTGGGCAGGTCGATCAGGTGGCCGAATCATTAATGGCCGCCGCGCGCCGTGGTGTGCATTGCCGTTTGATGCTGGACTCCGCCGGCAGCGTGCAGTTCTTCCGCAGCCCTTACCCTGGCATGATGCGCAATGCCGGGATCGAAGTCGTGGAATCACTCAAGGTCAACCTGTTCCGCGTGTTCCTGCGCCGCATGGACCTACGGCAACATCGCAAGGTGGTGCTGATAGACAATTACATCGCTTATACCGGCAGTATGAATATGGTCGACCCGCGCTTTTTCAAGCAGGATGCGGGCGTTGGCCAATGGATCGACCTGATGGCGCGCATGGAAGGCCCGGTGGCGACCACCATGGGCATCGTTTACGCCTGTGACTGGGAGATCGAAACCGGCAAGCGCATTCTGCCACCGCCGCCAGACGTCAATGTCATGCCGTTCGAACAGGAAACTGGCCATACTATTCAGGTCATAGCCTCCGGCCCGGGTTTCCCGGAAGAGATGATCCATCAGGCACTGTTAACCGCGGTCTATTCCGCGCGTGAGCAGTTGATCATGACGACCCCCTATCTCGTGCCAAGCGACGATCTGTTACACGCAATCTGCACCGCCGCGCTGCGCGGCGTTGACGTCAGCATTATCGTGCCACGCCAGAATGACTCAATGCTGGTGCGCTGGGCCAGCCGCGCCTTCTTCTCTGAGCTGTTGGAAGCGGGAGTGAAAATTTACCAGTTTGAAGGTGGACTGTTACACACCAAGAGCGTGTTGGTCGATGGCCAGCTCAGCCTGGTCGGCACGGTCAATCTGGATATGCGTAGCCTGTGGCTGAACTTTGAGATCACCCTGGTTATCGACGACAGCGGTTTTGGTGCCGACCTGGCCTGTGTGCAAGATGATTATATCGCCCGCTCACGGTTACTGGACGACAAACAATGGCAAAAGCGCCCGTTCTGGCACCGCATCGTCGAACGCCTGTTTTACTTTTTCAGCCCGTTGCTGTAAAAGCGGCAACGAGCATGGTTTAATAACCTCAAATCATTTGTTATCAGGATTTTTATATGGACTTGAATAATCGCCTTACCGAAGATGAAACGCTGGAACAAGCCTACGACATCTTCCTGGAACTGGCCGGCGACAATCTGGATCCAGCGGATATTCTGCTGTTCAATTTACAGTTTGAAGAGCGCGGCGGTGCCGAGCTATACGATCCGGCAGAAGATTGGCAGGAACACGTAGATTACGATTTGAACCCGGACTTCTTCGCCGAGGTCGTTATCGGCCTGGCGGACAGCGACGGCGAGCCAATCAACGATGTGTTCGCCCGCGTCCTGATCTGCCGCGAGAAAGATAACAAGCTGTGCCACATTTTGTGGAAAGAATAAGTGGGTTAGCGATATAAAAAAACCTGCCAATTGGCAGGTTTTTTATTATCAATCAATTGATTACAGTGGGTCGACTTTCAGGCAGGATACCGCATGGCGGAAACTGCCTTCCAGCAGCGGACGCGTTACGGCGCATTCCGGCCCGGCAATGGGGCAACGGGTGCGGAACACGCAGCCTGAAGGCGGGTTGATTGGCGATGGCAGTTCCCCTTCCAGCAATTGGATCTGCTTTTCCTTCTCCTTGTCAGGATCCGGCACCGGTACCGCCGACATCAGCGCCTTGGTGTAAGGGTGCTGCGGGTTATGATAAACCTCATCATAGGTCCCCAACTCCACCGCATGGCCCAGATACATCACCAGCACCCGATCGGAAATGTGTTTCACCACCGCCAAATCGTGGGCGATAAAGATCAGCGATAAGCCCATCTCGCGTTGCAGTTGCTGCAAGAGATTCACCACCTGCGCCTGAATAGATACGTCCAGAGCAGAGACCGGTTCATCACAAATGATCAGCTTCGGCTCCAGGATCAAGGCGCGGGCAATACCGATACGCTGACACTGCCCACCTGAGAACTCATGGGGATAACGGTTAATCAGGTTTGGCAACAGCCCCACCTTCAACATCATCGCCTTGACCTTATCCTTCACTTCCTGACGCGGCATTTTAGGATTATAGGTGCGCAGCGGTTCGGCGATAATCTCACCGATAGTCATACGCGGGTTCAGCGAGGCCAGCGGATCCTGGAAAATCATCTGGATATCGCTGCGTGTCTTGCGCCAATCGGCATCGCTCATGCCCAGCAGATCTTTGCCCAACCAGGCCACCCGGCCGCTGGTTGCCTTCACCAGGCCGATAATCGCCCGGGCAAAGGTGGACTTGCCACAGCCCGACTCCCCTACCACCCCCAGCGTTTCGCCTTCAAACAGGCGTACGGTAACCCCGTCTACTGCCTTGAGCGTTTTAGGTGCCTGCCAGAACCACTGCTTGTCATCATGAATGTCGAAGTGAACTTTCAGGTCTGCCACTTCCAGCAGCACTCTTTTATCGGTTGCGGTCATACCAACGCCTCCACCGGTTTGAAACAGGCGCGCAAGCGCCCTTCACCAAACTGCTCCAATGGCGGAGCACTCGCGCACTGCTCCATCGCATGCGGACAACGCGGTTGGAACGGACAGCCTTTCGGCAACCGCAACAGGTTCGGCGGGTTGCCGGGGATGGTCATCAGCGCTTCGCCTTCGGCATCCAGGCGCGGTACCGCATTGAGCAGGCCGATAGAGTACGGGTGGCTCGGATGATAGAACACATCACGCGCGCTGCCATATTCCATGGTGCGTCCAGCGTACATCACCAGGACCTTGTTACAGATGCCAGCAACGACGCCCAAATCATGGGTGATCATGATGATCGCCGTATTAAATTCACGCTTGAGTTCGTTAAGCAGCGTCATGATTTGTGCTTGCACGGTCACGTCCAGTGCGGTGGTAGGCTCATCGGCAATCAGCAGCTTTGGCCGACACAGCAACGCCATGGCAATCATCACACGCTGACGCATCCCGCCGGAGAACTCATGCGGATACATACGCATACGCTTACGGGCTTCCGGCATTTTGACCGCGTCCAGCATGCGTACCGACTCTTCAAACGCCTCGCTTTTACTCATTTTCTTATGCAGCATCAGCACTTCCATCAACTGTTCGCCGACGCGCATATAAGGATTCAATGAGGTCATCGGGTCCTGGAAGATCATTGAGATCTCTTCGGCCCGCAATTTGTTCAGTTGTTTTTCCGGCAGATTGAGGATTTCACGGCCATTGAATTTTGCCGAGCCTCCAATCCGGCCATTGCTGGCCAGTAAGCCCATCAGCGCAAACGCCGTTTGTGACTTGCCCGAACCAGACTCGCCGACGATGCCCAGGGTTTCCCCCGCACGCAGGTCGAAGTTGAGATCGTTTACCGCAGTAACGTCACCGTCTGGCGTACCGAACGTCACACGTAGATCTTTGACGTCCAGCAGCAGACCATTTTGTGGTTGAGAATTAATGCTCATGGTTGCACTCCTTAACGATCTTTCGGGTCGAGGGCATCACGCAGGCCATCGCCGATAAAGTTGAAACAAAACAGAGTGATAACCAGGAAACAGGCTGGGAACAGCAGCAACCACGGTGAGACTTCCATCGAGTTGGCCCCGTCGCTCAGCAAGGCGCCCCAACTGCTCAACGGCTCCTGAGTCCCCAGCCCCAGGAAGCTGAGGAAGGATTCGAACAGGATCATGCTCGGCACCAGCAGTGAGGCGTACACCACCACCACGCCCAGTACGTTCGGTACGATATGCCGCAGGACGATATTGCGGGTCGACACGCCACAGACCAGTGCCGCTTCGATAAACTCTTTACGTTTCAGGCTGAGCGTCTGCCCGCGCACAATACGTGCCATATCCAGCCACGACACCATGCCGATCGCCACAAAGATCAGCAGGATGTTTTGCCCGAAGAAGGTCACCAGCAGGATCACAAAGAACATGAACGGGAAGGAGTTCAAGATCTCCAGCAAACGCATCATTACCGAGTCGGTCTTGCCGCCCAGATAACCAGACAGGGAACCGTACAGGGTGCCCAACACCACGGCCACCAGCGCCGCAGCCACGCCCACCATCAGCGAAATACGCCCACCAATAGCCACGCGCACCAGCAGGTCACGCCCTGAGGAGTCGGTACCAAAATAGTGCCCGGACTCCAGGTTTGGCGCAGCGGACATCATTGCCCAATCGGTGTCGTCGTAAGCAAACTGCGACAACCAAGGTGCACAGATCACAAACAGGGTGATCAGCGCCAACACAAACAGGCTGGTCACCGCCGCACGGTTATGCATAAAGCGGCGGCGAGCATCCTGCCACAGACTGCGTCCTTCAACTTCCAGCTTTTCGCTGAAGTTTTCCAGAGCTTCGCTGTTCTTTTTCGTCAACATCTTGCGTGCTCCAGCTTAGTAACGGATTTTCGGATCGATCACGGCATACAGCACGTCGACGATCGCGTTAAACAGGATGGTCAAGCCACCGACCAGAATGGTCAGACTCAACACCAGCGAATAGTCACGGTTCAGCGCACCGTTAACGAACAGCTGGCCAATGCCCGGTAAGCCATAGATGGTTTCAATGACCATTGAACCGGTGATGATCCCTACAAACGCAGGCCCCATATACGACAGCACCGGCAGTAACGCAGGCTTTAACGCGTGGCGCAGAATGATGCGGCGCATCGGCAAACCTTTGGCACGGGCGGTACGGATAAAGTTGGAGTGCAGCACTTCAATCATTGAGCCACGCGTGATACGCGCAATGCTGGCGATATAAGCCAAAGACAGCGCCACCATCGGCAGGATCATGAACTTCAGCGCCCCACCGTTCCAACCGCCACCTGGCAACCATTTAAGCGTAATGGCAAAAATCAGCACCAATAACGGTGCGACAACAAAGCTGGGGATCACCACACCGGTCATGGCGAACCCCATCACCGTATAGTCCCACTTGGTATTCTGATTCAACGCAGCAATGACCCCTGCGCTCACTCCCAGCACCACCGCCAATACGAAAGCGGCAAAGCCCAGCTTGGCAGAAACGGGGAACGAGGCCTTGACCAGGTCATTAACCGAATAATCTTTGTATTTAAACGAAGGGCCAAAATCGCCTTGCGACAGTTGCACCAAATAATGCCCGTACTGTTTCCAGATCGGATCGTTAAGATGATATTTGGCTTCAATATTGGCCAACACTTCAGGTGGCAGCGCGCGTTCACCGGTAAACGGGCTGCCGGGTGCGAGGCGCATCATAAAAAATGAGATGGTGATAAGAATAAATAGTGTCGGGATCGCCTCTAACAGGCGACGAAAGATAAATTTAAGCATTGCCCTAGCCCTGTGCTTCAGCCTGATAACGGCTTATAGTCTTGAAATGGGCTGGCGACCTGCGCCACCAGCCCTTGCCGCATCAATGTTTGATGATGTACAGGTTTTTATCGTAAACGTTATCCAGTGGATCTTTACCCGAGTAACCACCCACGTAAGGTTTCACCAGGCGAGCATTCACATAGTAATAAAGCGGAACGATGGCAGAGTCTTTATCCAACTGCACTTCGGCTTTCTGATACAGCTCGGCACGCTCTTCTTTGGTTTTCGCCGTCAACACGTTGTTCATCAACTTGTCGAACTCTGCGCTCTTATAGTGCGGGGTATTACTGCTGCTGTCGGACAACATCATGTTCAGGAAGGAGCTTGGTTCGTTGTAGTCCGCGCACCAGCCAGCACGTGACACATCATAGGTGCCCTGATGGCGGGTATCCAGGAAGGTTTTCCACTCCTGGTTCACCAGCTTCACGTCCACACCCAGGTTTTTCTTCCAGATAGACGCGGCGGCAATAGCCAGTTTCTTGTGCAGATCTGAGGTGTTGTACAGCAGCGAGAAGGTCAGCGGCTTGCCTGGGCCATAGCCCGCTTCAGCCAACAGTTTCTTGGCTTCTTCGTTGCGCTTGTCCTGAGACCAGCCAAACCATTCTGGCGGCGTCAACTTGGCACCGTCGGTGTAAGGCGGTGTGAAGCTGTAGGCAGGCAGATCGCCCTGGTTCTTCACCTTGTTGACGATAATGTCGCGATCCATCCCCAACTTCAACGCTTCACGCACGCGGGCATCGGTAAACGGTGCCTTCTGGTTGTTGATTTCATAGTAGTAAGTACACAGATACGGATCGACGTGAACTTCGTTCGGGATCTCTTTTTTCAGCTTCTGGAACAGCTCGATCGGCATGTTGTTATAAGTCATGTCGATTTCGCCGGTGCGGTAGCGGTTAACGTCGGTAACTTCTGAAGCGATCGGCAGGAAGGTGACTTTATTAATGATGGTTTTGGCGTTATCCCAATACTCCGGGTTACGTTCCAGCACGATACGTTCGTTAACTACCCAGTCCTTCAGCTTATAAGCGCCGTTGCTGACATAGTTTTGCGGCAGGGTCCACTTCTCGCCAAACTTCTCTACCACTTCTTTGTTCACCGGCTTCATGGCGTAGTGTGGCGTCATTTCTACCAGATACGGCACCGGTTCGGTCAGCGTTACCTGGAAGGTATGATCGTCGATGGCCTTCACGCCCAGCGTCGATTTGTCTTTTTTACCGGCGATGATGTCATCCACGTTTTCCACGTGGGCATATTGCAGGTAGCTGGCATAAGGCGAGGCGGTCTTCGGATCGACCAGACGCTGCCAGCTATAGACGAAATCTTGTGCCGTTACCGGCTCACCATTTGACCATTTGGCATCTTTACGCAGGTGGAAGGTCCACACTTTAAAATCTTTGTTATCCCAGCTTTCTGCCACGCCCGGTACCACTGAACCATCCAGGCTGTTATTCGCCAGCCCTTCAATCAGATCGCGCGTCACGTTATTTTCCGGCACGCCTTCGATTTTATGCGGGTCAAGGGATTGCACTTCGGAACCGTTGTTTTTAACGATTTCCTGCTTGTCCGCCAGCTGTACGCCCGCAGGCACTTCGGCCGCAAAGGCAGTTCCCGCCGCCGTTAATCCTAGCGCCGCCATAATGCCTGCTGCCAGCAGGGACTTCTTCGTGATGTTGGTCATGTGGTTAAACTCCAGTTTTTATTATCACAACTCCGTCGTGGGAGCTGCGTTGCCCGTTAACCGGGTGGTTGCTATGGCTGGACGCCGTGGAACAAACGGCGCTGCCTTTCCTGTGTATTACCGGCCGCTATCACCACCGGTCATACCTTCATTACTCTTTAATCAGGTAGAAATTTTTCAGATCGATATAGTCAAGCGGGTCTTTGCCGGTAAAGCCGCCGACCGCAGGTTTGACCAACCGGGCGCTGACCCGATAATAGACCGGAACCAGAGCAGAATCCTTGTCCAGCAGGGTTTCCGCCTGCTGGTAAATAGCGCTGCGCGCAGCAGCGTCCGGCGCTTGCAAGGTACTGGCCATCAGCGCATCGAACGCCGGACTTTTATAGAAGAAGGTGTTGTTACTGCTGTTGGAAAGCAGCATGTTCAAAAACGCGCTAGGCTCGTTATAATCGCCGCACCAGGTGGCACGGGCTACGTCAAACTGCCCTTCATGACGGCTCTGTAACGACGTTTTCCACTCCTGGTTTTGCAGTGTGACCTGGGCACCGAGGTTTTTCTTCCACATCGAAGCGGCAGCAATCGCCTGCTGCTTATTCTGATCGGAAGTGTTGTACAGCAGGGTAAACTTGAGTGGCTTGTCGGCGGTGAATCCAGCCTGTGCCAGCAGTTTCTTCGCCTCTTCGTTGCGTTTTTCCTGCGTCCATCCCGCCCATTCAGGCTGGCTGAAGTTGCCCCCTTCGGTAAAGGTCGGCGTAAAGCTGTAGGCCGGGATTTGCCCCTGCCCCATGATCTTGTTGGCAATGATGTCGCGATCCAGCGTCAATTTGACGGCCGCACGCACCCGCTCGTCGGTAAACGGCGCGCGCTGATTGTTGATCTCGTAATAGAAGGTGCAGAGATAAGGGTTTACGTGCAACTGCTCCGGGATCTCTTGCTTCATTTTGACAAACAGATTCGGCGGGATGGCGCTGTTAGTGATATTGATTTCACCGCTGCGGTAACGGTTGATATCGCTGACCTCAGAGGCCAACGGCAGGAAGGTTGCCTGCTGGATCACCGTCTTATCATTATCCCAGTAGCTCGGGCTGCGCTCGAGGACGATACGCTCGTTCACCACCCACTGGGTTAAGCGAAATGCCCCGTTCCCCACGTAGTTCTGTGGCAACGTCCACTTGTCGCCAAACTTCTCGATCACGGACTGTTTCACCGGTTTCATCGAAGTATGGGCAAGCATGCTGACAAAATAAGGCACTGGCTCACTGAGGGTGACGTTAAGCGTTTTATCGTCAACGGCGTTGACACCAAGCGACTGAGCCGGTTTTTTGCCGGTGAGAATAGCGTCGATATTATCGATTCTGGCGTATTGCAGATAGCTGGCATAGGGAGAGCCGGTTTTGGGATCCGCCAGACGCTGCCAGCTATACACAAAATCTTGCGCGGTCACCGGAGAACCATCACTCCACACCGCATCTTTGCGCAGGTGGAAGGTCCAGGTCTTATAGCCGGTATTTTCCCAACGTTCCGCTACCGCAGGTGCCAGGTGGCCATTGGCATCGGTGCTGACCAATCCTTCCAGCAGGTTGAGGATAATATTGCTTTCGGGTGTGCCTTCAACTTTATGCGGATCCAACGAAGCAACTTCCGAACCGTTATTGACCACCATGTTCTGGAGGGGTGCCAATTGCACGCCAGCGGGAACCTCTGCAGCCTGCAGGCTCTGACTGGCACTAACCGCCAATACGGCAGCGATGATAACGGCTAACGGTGGGTGCTGCGTGGTTTGCGGCATGGTTCAGGCTCCTTTTCATTGCCAAGCAATAATGATGAAATAGTTATCATGCATTGTTTTAAACGGACACCAGCAAGAATCATTCCTACTCGGCAAGCCAAAGATAAGAAAATTCTTTCGAATAAGTTGCTCGGAAATTAGCAGAAGCAAAAATTCATAGCTAATAATTTTTACAGAAATGTTAAGCATTTCTCTTTTATTGTCGTACCAGCCGACTGATACCCCTGATTTACCGCCGCTCAATCGCAACCTAATTACA
Organism: Serratia sp. (in: enterobacteria); assembly: GCF_051654945.1. Taxonomy (GTDB): domain Bacteria; phylum Pseudomonadota; class Gammaproteobacteria; order Enterobacterales; family Enterobacteriaceae; genus Chania. Next base: position 459,334 of record NZ_JBOFZA010000081.1, on the reverse strand, counting down.
TGATTTCACTATACAAATCACACCCACCTTGTGCGTGAATTTTTTCGAAGACCCAAAGGCCCATCAAAAGAAACATTCAGTTAACAAAATCGCCAATCAGAGAATAAACACCTGCCTATGCGTGGTTAATCACTAATAACACCTGTGTGAAACGGAGACAAGCCCTACAGAATGATGTGATTAAATTAACACCAGCTTTCACCGCAGGCAGACAGAAAACCGCTATCACGAGGGGGTAATAAGTGCAGAAAATAACATCATGGTGCTTTATCGAGCGATAAAGTGAGATTTGTGCAACATGGTTGGGCAATAGAATGAAAAGCAGGCAGGTCATGCACTTTAATAATGCATTGAGTGAGATAATTTTAAATATTCAAAATTAATTTAAGCCGCGAACAGGGATATTCGCGGCATGCGCTGGTTATAACAACCCGGGGAAAATGGCTTTAATCCCGGTGACAATAAACTCGATGCCCAGCGCCATCAACAGCAGCCCCATGATACGGGTGATGACGTTGATACCGGTTTGCCCCAGCAGTCGTACCAGCAACGGAGCTGCTCGGAACAATAACCAACAGCAAAAGGCGAACAAGGCAATCGCCACGGTAAAACCTAACAGATTCTGCCAGCTGTGGTAGCGGGAGCTCCAGACAATGGTAGAACTGATGGCACCTGGCCCAGCCATCAACGGCAGCGCCAAAGGCACCACCCCGATGCTCTCGCGGATCGCGCTTTCTGACTTTTCCTGCTTGTTCTGTTTATCTTCCCCCAGTTTACCGCTGATCATCGACATGGCGATGGTCACCACCAGGATACCACCAGCAATACGGAAGGAATCGATGGAAATGCCGAACATCCGCAGGATGCCCTCGCCCAGGAACAGCGAAGTCCATAAGATAATAGCTACCGACAGGTTAGCCGTCAGGTTGGTTTTGTTACGCCCGACCTCGGCCTGGTAGCTGGTCATGCTGATAAACACCGGCAGAATACCGACCGGGTTGACCAGCGCAAACAGGCCGACAAAAAACTTGATGTAGCCGGAAAAATCCAACAGAGATTGGCCCACGAAAAACTCCGCATTAATAGCTGTAAAAAGAGACACTGCCGATGCGCGCTAATGTAATGGAATTACGCTAGCTAATCCATCCACCCAGGCAGCATTTTTCCCTACCCCAACAGAATGTTACAAAACAATTATCTATTGTTAATGCCTTGTTTGTCGGCTGCTGTTATTAAGTGTATTCTCGTCATCGATAAGTACACAGTTGATAATCACTCTCAATAATCCTCAGCTGAAAGGTGTCAGCATGCGATTTTTATGATGTACATCACAAAATATCTACTCAGGAATAGTTAAGCTCTAAGTCGTAGTCAAAAGGTAGCACGAGGTATGGATGCCGATTTCTGTCCCGCTTGCCTACTACCAACTTGCACTTGGTAAAGCTCTTTAAGTAAATCAGCAGTATGGGTCGCTAACTGCAGGAAAGGTCTCATTGTTCGACAGACGCCTTCCTGACAGATGTCTATACTAGTTCCTCGAACGGCTTATTTACTGAAAGAGTTTAACATTTATCAGGAGAGCATCATGGCTGTAACGAATGTCGCTGAATTGAACGAGCTAGTCGCACGTGTCAAAAAAGCCCAGCGCGAGTATGCCAACTTCTCACAAGAGCAAGTTGATAAGATCTTCCGCGCCGCTGCCCTCGCCGCCGCAGATGCCCGTATTCCTCTGGCTAAAATGGCCGTTGAAGAATCAGGCATGGGTATCGTTGAAGACAAGGTCATCAAAAACCACTTCGCTTCAGAATACATCTATAACGCCTATAAAGACGAAAAGACCTGCGGGATCCTCTCCGAAGATGAAACTTTCGGTACCATCACCATTGCAGAGCCAATTGGCCTGATTTGCGGTATCGTCCCCACCACCAACCCAACTTCTACTGCAATCTTCAAAGCGCTGATCAGCCTGAAGACCCGTAACGGTATCATCTTCTCTCCGCACCCACGTGCCAAGAACGCCACCAACAAAGCCGCAGATATCGTGCTGCAGGCAGCCATCGCGGCTGGCGCACCGAAAGATATCGTCGGTTGGATCGACCAGCCAACGGTTGAACTGTCCAACCAGTTGATGCATCACCCAGACATCAACCTGATCCTGGCCACCGGTGGCCCAGGCATGGTGAAAGCCGCTTACAGCTCGGGTAAACCAGCCATCGGCGTTGGTGCCGGTAACACGCCAGTCGTGGTTGACGAAACTGCCGACATCAAACGCGTAGTGGCTTCTATCCTGATGTCCAAAACCTTCGACAGCGGTGTAATCTGTGCTTCTGAGCAGTCCGTGATCGTGGTTGACTCCGCATACGATGCAGTACGTGCGCGCTTCGCTTCCCACGGTGGCTACATGCTGCAAGGTAAAGAGCTGAAAGCCGTGCAGGACATCATCCTGAAAAACGGTGGCCTGAACGCCGCTATCGTTGGTCAGTCTGCACCAAAAATCGCTGAAATGGCCGGTATCAAAGTGCCAGCCAACACCAAGATCCTGATCGGTGAAGTGAAACTGGTGGACGAATCTGAGCCGTTTGCTCACGAAAAACTGTCGCCTACCCTGGCGATGTATCGTGCCAAAGACTTTGAAGACGCCGTCAGCAAAGCCGAGAAACTGGTCGCCATGGGCGGTATCGGTCACACCTCTTGCCTGTACACCGACCAAGATAACCAGACTGCACGCGTCGAGTATTTTGGCGACAAAATGAAGACCGCGCGTATCCTGATCAACACCCCTGCTTCTCAGGGTGGTATCGGTGACCTGTACAACTTTAAACTCGCTCCGTCACTGACGTTGGGCTGCGGTTCCTGGGGTGGTAACTCCATCTCTGAAAACGTCGGCCCAAAACATTTGATCAACAAGAAAACTGTAGCGAAGCGAGCAGAAAACATGTTGTGGCACAAACTTCCAAAATCAATCTACTTCCGCCGTGGCTCACTGCCAATCGCGCTGGAAGAAGTGGCTACCGATGGGGCAAAACGCGCCTTCATCGTGACCGACCGCTACCTGTTCAATAACGGCTATGCCGATCAGATCACCAAAGTTCTGAAATCGCACGGTATTGAAACCGAAGTGTTCTTCGAGGTAGAAGCCGATCCAACGCTGAGCATCGTACGTAAAGGTGCCGAGCAGATGAACTCCTTCAAACCAGACGTGATCATCGCGCTGGGTGGTGGTTCACCAATGGATGCCGCGAAAATCATGTGGGTGCTGTACGAACATCCTGAAACCCACTTCGAAGATCTGGCGCTGCGCTTTATGGACATCCGTAAGCGTATCTACAAGTTCCCGAAAATGGGCGTGAAAGCGAAAATGATCGCCGTCACCACCACTTCAGGTACCGGTTCAGAAGTGACGCCTTTTGCGGTGGTAACTGATGATGCTACCGGCCAGAAATATCCACTGGCTGACTATGCCCTGACCCCGGATATGGCAATTGTCGATGCCAACCTGGTGATGAACATGCCTAAGTCCCTGTGCGCCTTCGGCGGCCTGGATGCGGTGACTCACGCCCTGGAGGCCTACGTTTCCGTACTGGCCAACGAATATTCAGACGGCCAGGCGCTGCAAGCTCTGAAACTGCTGAAAGAATATCTGCCAGCCAGCTATCACGAAGGGGCGAAAAACCCGGTTGCTCGTGAACGTGTGCACAACGCCGCTACCATCGCCGGTATCGCGTTTGCCAACGCCTTCCTGGGTGTTTGCCACTCAATGGCCCACAAACTGGGTTCCGAGTTCCATATCCCGCACGGTCTGGCTAACGCCATGTTGATCTCTAACGTTATCCGCTATAACGCCAACGACAACCCGACCAAGCAGACCGCCTTCAGCCAGTATGACCGTCCACAGGCACGCCGTCGCTACGCAGAGATCGCAGACCACCTCGGCCTGAGCGCTCCTGGTGACCGCACTGCTCAGAAGATCGAGAAGCTGCTGGTATGGCTGGATGAAATCAAGGCTGATTTGGGTATCCCAACCTCGATCCGCGAAGCTGGCGTGCAGGAAGCCGACTTCCTGGCCAAGGTCGACAAACTGTCTGAAGACGCGTTTGATGACCAATGTACCGGTGCTAACCCACGCTATCCGCTGATTGCTGAACTCAAGCAAATCCTGATGGATACCTTCTACGGCCGCAAATTCAGCGAAGAGACCGAAGAAGAAGCGGTAGTTGCAGCACCTGTTGCCGCCAAAGCGGAAAAAAAGTCCAAGAAATAACCGTTCCCTGAATGGTCAAAACCCGCCGAAAGGCGGGTTTTTTTATGCTAGCTAAAAGCCGTACTCAACAAGCTCCACGCTATTTAGGCAACAATACCTGCTTACCTACAGGGTGGCAGTCAAAAACGCCGTACAAGCCTTCTACGGCGCTCCTAACAGGATATCACGCCGGTTCTTTGATCGCTTCTTTGTAGTGCTTGCGGCATACCGAAACATAGCTTTCGTTACCCCCGATCACCACCTGCTCACCCATATGCATCGCCTTGCCATCTTCCCCCAGGCGCAGCACCATATTGGCTTTACGCCCGCAGTGACAAATGGTCTTCAGTTCGACCAGCTTGTCGGCCCAGGCCAGCAGATGATGGCTGCCAACAAACAGTTCCCCAAGAAAATCCGTACGCAAGCCATAGCACAGCACCGGAATATCAAGCTGATCGACCACCTCGCAGAGTTCTTCAACCTGCTCTTTGGTCAGGAATTGGCTTTCATCCACCAGCACGCAATGTACGGGCTGCTGTTGATGCTCCTGGTTGATCATGGCATACAGTTGAGTGTCGTTATTATACAGCTGTGCTTGCGACGACAGCCCAATCCTCGAACTGACTTTGCCTACGCCGAAGCGGTGGTCGATCTCAGCGGTGAACACCAGCGTGCGCATACCACGTTCTTGATAATTATATGAAGATTGTAACAGTGCCGTCGATTTCCCCGCATTCATAGCGGAATAATAAAAATAAAGCTGAGCCATGTGGCCGCGACTCCATTGGTTTAAATTATATACCCTAAGACTTTCCTGTTGCTGCCGGGTAACCCGTTGACTCATCCCTTGGTCCTGCAGGCACTTTACATGACGCCCCTGCCAATCAGGAAGATTATATTCCCTCGGCAGAAGAGTCTGTTACGGTTAACTACGCTGCAGCTTGAGAGACGATAGGTATATACTGTCGGAAGGTGCAGGTTGACATTGTAACATAGGCCACGGCCAGACTCAGCAAGCGGGCCAACATTATCCTACCCCAAAAAATAGCCGTCAGCCGAGTTTCATGTGAAGCATTTTACACTCACACCGGCCAATTTTACATCTATTTACAGATTGCCGTGGTTTATCAAGCACAATTAATTATTGTTAATGATTAACTAAATTCATTAATGCTCATACAGATATGTCCTGCTAGCGTGCAAACATCCTCACTCCCCTACTCGCCTGCAATGCAATTAAATGTGTTTTCAGCGATGACTGCCCGGTTAATTGGAACGCTTAACAACTTACTACCAGCTGACCGCCAGTATACCGCTATACCCCCATTCTTTACGGTACTAGTCCTTTTGGCGAAGTGATTATGGCCACAAATCGTTGCCGATACAGTTATAGAACCTAATTATGCCCCACTGGCAAAAATGACTTTAAGCCAGCCGATTATGCCTGCTGGCTGGAGAATTTGGCTTAAAAATCGGGGAGGATAAAAGCATGCTCCCCCTGCGTTATTAGTCGGACAGTTCTCAATATCGGTTTTTTAAAGATAAATTTAGTCACTCTTTCAATTTGGCTATTGCAGAAAAGAAAAGACCACTCTATTATTATCGTCACGCCCCCCCACTAATATAATTTGAGACTTGAACAATGAGCGAAGCATTGAAGATTTTGAACAACATCCGTACTCTGCGTGCACAGGCAAGAGAATGCAGCCTGGAAACTCTGGAAGAGATGCTGGAAAAACTGGAAGTTGTTGTTAACGAACGCCGCGAAGAAGACAGCCAGGCTCAAGCAGAAATTGAAGAGCGCACTCGTAAACTGCAACAATACCGCGAAATGCTGATTGCAGACGGTATTGATCCAAACGAACTGCTGCAAACTATGGCTGCTACCAAAGCCGCTGGTAAAGCTAAGCGTGCTGCACGCCCAGCTAAATACCACTATAAAGATGAAAACGGCGAAATGAAAACCTGGACTGGCCAGGGCCGTACTCCAGCCGTGATTAAAAAAGCTATCGAAGAGCAAGGCAAATCCCTGGACGATTTCCTGCTGTAATAGCGTTTTAGTTACCTTCGAAAGGCTCCCCTCGGGAGCCTTTTTGTTTTCAGCCCCGGCAAACACCGCAACCTTCACGCACCTTATCCGGGTTTACTAGCAAAATTCTGATGTTATGGAAAAGAAAAAGAGGCCTAAGCCCCTTTATTTTACCCGCCTTTCGTTCGGTTACTGAACGTTATAAAACGCCCTATACCATTCGACAAACCGTTTAACCCCTTCATCAACGCTGGTCTCGGGTTTAAACGCGATAGTCTGGTACAGCTCCTCGGTATCGGCGCTGGTATCCAAAACGTCACCAGGCTGCATCGGCAGCATATTTTTGTGCGCCGTAATGCCTAACGCTGCCTCCAGAGCACGAATATATTCCATTAACTTAACAGGGCTGCTGTTGCCGATATTATAGACATGGTAAGGCGCAGAGCTGCTGGCTGGCGACCCTTGCTCTACCGTCCAATTGGCATTGGGCTGAGGAATGATGTCCTGTAAACGCACCACCGCCTCGGCAATATCATCAATGTAAGTAAAATCACGATGCATCTCACCATGGTTATATACATCAATGCTCTCACCGGCCAATATCGCCTTGGTGAATTTAAACAGCGCCATGTCAGGACGCCCCCAAGGGCCATATACGGTGAAAAAGCGCAGACCGGTGGTCGGCAGACCATATAAATGCGAATAGCTGTGCGACATCAGCTCATTGGCTTTTTTAGTCGCCGCATACAGCGATATTGGATGATCGACCGAGTCATCCGTCGAAAACGGCAGCTTGCGGTTAAGGCCATAAACCGAGCTGGAAGACGCGTACAACAAATGCCCGACCTTATTATGCCGACACCCTTCAAGGATGTTCAAATGGCCAATCAGGTTGGAATCTGCATAAGCCAAGGGGTGATCGAGCGAATAACGCACTCCGGCCTGGGCGCCGAGGTGAATGACCCGCTCAAACCGATGCTCAGCAAACAGCTCGGCAATTCCATTGCGATCGGCCAAATCCAGTTTGATAAACTGGAATGCTGGCTGATTAGCCAGCATATCGAGCCGTGCCTGCTTCAGGCTGACATCGTAATAATCGTTCAGGTTGTCGATACCGACAACCTGATGCCCCATGGCTAGCAGACGCTCCGTTACGTGAAAACCAATAAACCCTGCAGCGCCTGTAACCAGGAATTTCATGCTCACCTCTTAGATGACCGGCTTAATCGATGCACCACGACCAATACCATAATAAGTAAAGCCGCGCGCTTGCAGACGTTCTGGATCAAACAGGTTACGGCCATCGAAAATAACTGGCTGTTTCAAAGCCGCTTTAATCGCATCAAAATCTGGTGCGCGGAAATTCTGCCATTCGGTACAGATCACCAACGCATCCGCATCCTGCAACGCTGCTTCTTTGGTACCCATCAGCTTCAGATCGGCACGCTGTCCATAGATACGTTGCGCTTCGGCCATGGCTTCTGGGTCATAAGCTTGCACAGAGGCCCCTAATTCCCACAGGGTTTCCATTAGTACGCGGCTGGAAGCCTCACGCATATCGTCGGTATTAGGTTTAAATGCCAGGCCCCACAGCGCGAAAGTTTTGCCTTTCACATCATTAGCGAAATGATGTTTGATGAATTGGGTCAGCTTATATTTCTGCTGGTTGTTCACCTGCTCTACCGCCTGCAGCAGTTTCGGTTGATAACCGATATGCTCTGCGGTGCGGATCAGCGCCTGAACGTCTTTCGGGAAGCAGGAGCCGCCGTAGCCACAGCCTGGATAAATGAAGTGATATCCGATGCGTGAATCCGAGCCGATCCCTTGACGCACTTTCTCAATGTCTGCCCCCAGCATCTCTGCCAGATTGGAAATTTCGTTCATAAAGCTGATTTTGGTTGCCAGCATGCAGTTGGCGGCATATTTGGTCAGCTCTGCGCTGCGGATATCCATCAGGATCATGCGGTCGTGATTACGGTTGAACGGCTCATACAGCTCACGCAACGGCTCGATGACGTCTTTGTTGTCGGTACCCAGGACGATGCGCTCAGGGCGCATACAGTCGGCAACCGCGGCACCTTCTTTAAGGAATTCGGGGTTGGAGACCACATCAAACGCCACGTCGCTACCGCGTTTACGCAGCGTTTCAGTCATCACTTCACGAACTTTATCAGCGGTACCCACCGGTACGGTTGACTTGTCGATCACCACTTTACGTTCAGTCATATGTTCAGCGATGGTACGAGCCACAGCGGTGACATATTTCAGATCGGCGGAACCATCTTCGTCCGGTGGGGTTCCCACAGCGATAAACTGGATAGCACCGTGAGCAACGCCGGCTTTGGCATCGGTAGTGAAATGCAGACGACCGGCTTCATAGTTTTGCTGTACCAGCGAGGTCAGGCCCGGCTCAAAGATCGGGATATTGCCTTTTTTAAGGTTTTCGACCTTCTGTTCATCGATGTCGATACACATGACATCATGACCTACGTCAGCCAACACGGCTGCCTGCACCAGGCCAACATAGCCAATACCGAAAACGGTTACTTTCATCGGGAAGTCCTAATTTTCAATTTAACAAAAAGTTATCAAGTTACTTCTGTTTGTCCGCTACCCCAGGTAGCAGCCAAACCAACAATTCTTGCCCTCAATTGGGGCGTCTTTTTCGTAACAGCATACTATTGGCCACTGAGTTCACCGTAACGGGCCTGTCGCCCACCCATCGTTACAGTCGCTCTGACGATCTGAACGGCCCTATTTTACGCTCAAAATATGCGCATAATCCGCCATACGAAAAACCCTCAAAGTATACCAGCTTAAATCCGCTGAGTATTACCTCAAGCTCAAATAGCAATAAATTAAGACAACTACCTATGGAAATGGCGGTGAAGGAAAATAGGTAGAAACAATTGCAGAAGTTCCCTTGACGATTTATTCAGCACTCAGCATCAAACGTAGCCGGCCACCGCTGCCCCATACCTGACACTGCCAGGCATCACAGCGTTGACTAATTTGATTCATGTAAGTGGTACCCAGCGTCCCCAACGGCACGCCATTACTTAATTGGATCAGGTTATCCCCTGTATTTACATTGGCATGCAAACCGGCAGAGGCCAGCACCAGATTCTTATATTCGGCATGATAATAACCCACCAACAGCGGAAATTGCCCTTCCAACTTGCCTTGGCGCAATAATTGGTTAACTTGTTTTAACAATGCCGACATTTGCGGCAGGCGGTGTTGTTGATTGGCTAAATGATCTTGCAGTAACCCGTTGAATAATGCGCGTAATAACAAGGCAGCCATCACGCCATTATCTCCCGCACGGGTAACATCCAGGCAATAAAACGCCAGATCTTTATCCGACAGCGCAGCGACATCAAGCACCAACCCCGGATTTTCGCCGGTGGTTAATTGACGATAATTAATACGGCAACCGGCAATAGACTGCTGTACCGGTGGTTGCAACTGTTTGAGTAATCGTACGGCTTCCGAGGGGTTTTGGCTTAGTGCTTGCCAATCCTGAAACAGCTCGGCTTCTTCGATCGCCTGCGAAGTAAACATATTGGGATAGAGGCATGCCAGCACGGCTTCACGCAGCCGGTTGAGATCGGTCAACGGTTTCAGCAGCACATCCTGCACACCAAGCCGCAAGACCTTGGCGATGTCAGCCATCTTATCGGTCGCCGAGATCACCAACACCGGGATCTTGATCCCCTGCAACCGCAGATGTTCAACAAACTCGATACCGTCCATTTCCGGCATGGCGAGATCGCACAGGATCAGGTCTGGAACGACCTCTTCTACCGCACTCAACGCCAGTAGGCCATTGGCCGCCTCGCTGGTTTGCGCCCCCAAGGATGCAAGATAACTTACAAGCACAGAACGGAAAACCTGTTCGTCCTCAACGATTAAGATGCGCTTGTTTATCAGTGGTAATGCCATCGACCCAGCCTCTTCCCTTTTGATGTTGTAATAGTGGCTCATAATGAGCACTTGTGCTTGTCGAAAATACCCCCGATAGCATCATTCCACCCTAACAAATGGTAATCATTTATTTTTTATCAGCGGAGCCAAAACATCTATCTGTTTTTCGACCGCCAGGCGGCCCGCTTCTATCGCCTCGCTGGCGCGATGGAAATCCAGGGTAGATATTTGCGGGCAATACGGCTGTATCAGCACGTCCGGCGGATCGCTGGCCATACGGGTACGCTTCACCCGATTCTCCAGCATCTGGATCGAGGTGCTCATGATTTCCATCGCCGTAGGGGTAAAGGTGGTTTTCTTCAGCATCATTTTATTCATGCGTTCCCGCAGGCGTTCGCGCCAGTTAGTCGAATCGCTAGTGCTGGGTTCACTAGGATCGCTGTGCACCGAAAACAGATCCTGCTGCATCAAGTGAGCATCATGTTGTAAATCCACGGCAATCACTATGTCTGCCCCCATAGCTCTGGCCAGTGAGATAGGAACCGGGTTGACCAAGGCACCATCCACCAACCAATATCCGTCAAACCATACCGGTGCCAGCAAACCCGGCATACTGCAGGAAGCACGGATGGCCTGGTGGATATCCCCTTTGGTCATCCACAGCTCTCGGCCTGTGCTGAGGTTGGTCGTCACCGCACCAAATTTAAGTGAGCAATCGGCGAAATCATCAATCTTCAGCAATTGGCCGACGACGTTAAACACGCGCTCACCGCGAAGTAATCCACCGCGCTGCCAAGAGAGATCCATCAGCCTGATCACGTCCCAATAGCTGAACGAGCGTACCCATTGCTCCATTAATGGCAGGCGATGGCTGGCAAACGCGGCCCCAACCAGTGCCCCGACGGAACATCCAGCAACAATATCGACTTCGATACCCCGTTTACGTAAGGCGTTGATCACGCCGATATGCGCCCATCCCTTGGCAGCACCGGCTCCTAATGCCAGTCCGATTTTAACTTTCCGCATGCTTCGCCTATCCTTTGCACGGTAAATTCACTCAGCCCAATCGCAGGGTACATTGTCATCAACGAATAATGTTAGGTAACATATGCGTTAAATTCATTTTAGCTTCGCTTTGCATCACGCGAGCTAACCATTGAGAGGCGTTATTTTGACTGAGCTATGCCCCTGCGGCAGCGGGCTGGACTACAGCGTTTGCTGTGCGCCCTATATAACAGGTACTCAATACGCCACGTCCCCGGGCATATTAATGCGTTCGAGATATTCCGCCTATGTAAAACAGGATGTGGATTATCTTATTGCGACCTGGCACCCAAACTGCAACCCTGAAGAGTGGCGCAGCGCCATCAGCAGCAGCTTTGGCAATACCACATGGCTTGGGCTGACGGTCATAGCGGAAACCGCGGGTAATAGCGCTGATGAGGGGTTTGTAGAATTTATCGCCCGGTCACGCGATGGGGAAAGCGAGAGTGCCATGCATGAGCGTTCCCGCTTCCTTCGTCTGGAACAACGCTGGTACTATATCGACGGAACCAAGCCTCAACCGGGCAGAAACGCCGTTTGCCCCTGCGGCTCAGGCAAAAAATATAAAAAGTGCTGCGGGCAATAAGCCTGCGGATTAAGAATCAGACGGGATCGACACACTCATGCCACAGCAAAACGTACAAAGAAAAATTTTACGCACCATCTGCCCTGATGCCAAAGGGCTGATCGCCAAGATCACCAATATTTGTTACAAGCACGAATTGAACATTGTGCAGAACAATGAGTTTGTCGACCACCTAACCGGTCGCTTCTTTATGCGTACCGAGCTGGAAGGGATCTTCAATGACACGACGCTGTTGGCCGATCTGGACAGCGCGTTGCCGGATGGCTCGGAGCGTGAATTGCACAGCGCAGGCCGCCGCCGCATTGTGGTATTGGTCACCAAAGAAGCCCACTGTCTGGGTGATTTGTTGATGAAAAGTGCCTATGGCGGCCTGGACGTTGAGATTGCCGCCGTCATTGGTAATCACACCACGTTACAGACGCTGGTTGAACGCTTTGACATTCCTTTCCATCTGGTCAGCCACGAAGGTCTGACGCGTGAGCAGCACGATCAGCAGATGATCGCCCAGATCGACCAATATCAGCCGGACTACGTGGTGTTGGCCAAGTATATGCGCGTGCTCACCCCGGCTTTCGTTCAGCATTACCCGAACCAGGTGATCAATATTCACCATTCGTTCCTGCCTGCCTTTATCGGTGCACGTCCTTATCATCAGGCCTATGAGCGTGGTGTGAAGATCATTGGGGCGACGGCGCACTATGTTAACGACAGCCTGGATGAAGGCCCAATCATTATGCAGGACGTGATCCATGTCGATCACACCTATTCGGCAGAAGATATGATGCGTGCCGGGCGTGACGTAGAGAAAAACGTGCTAAGCCGCGCACTGTATCGGGTGCTGGCTCAACGCGTGTTCGTCTACGGTAACCGCACGGTGATTTTGTAACTGCGTAACAAAGCGGTGTCTTTCGTTCACGGAAGCACCGCTAAGAATAAAAAAGCGACAAACAATTCATTTTCTGCATTTCAATGCTTTACACCGGCGTTTCATTTGATATGATGCGCCCCGCTTACCGAGACAGGCGTTTCGCAAAGCACCAGAGAACTTTAGCCATTTCTCTGTAAAAGTAGTAAGCCATGAACATTATGGTGGGGTTCCCGAGCGGCCAAAGGGAGCAGACTGTAAATCTGCCGTCACAGACTTCGAAGGTTCGAATCCTTCCCCCACCACCATCTCTTCCTCGGCCACAAAAATGAAATGTTGTACGGAGTTTCATTTAGCAGCGAGGGGAAGGATGAGAAGCTTCGACCAAGGTTCGAGTCCACGTAGTGGACAACGCGCTTGCGCGGTAATCCTTTCCACCACCATCGTATGGTGAAGCGGTTACGGACTAATAGAGATTAAGAAACAAAAATGGAAATCTAGCCGATTTCTTGCAATAAAATCAAAAATCCATGAATACCATGGTGGGGTTCCCGAGCGGCCAAAGGGAGCAGACTGTAAATCTGCCGTCATCGACTTCGAAGGTTCGAATCCTTCCCCCACCACCATCTCTTTATGTACCTCCCAATTTAAAAAATTCCATTTATTCCCATGCAACACCGAACAGGGAAGGATGAGAAGCTTCGACCAAAATAGCTGTTCCTTATTGCGCTACAGCTGGAACTCATGCAGAACGCCGACACGCCGTGAATCCATCCCTGGAGGCTCGCAATCGCGCATCCCGCGCTCAACGGTCGGCTAACCTGCAATGACTCCCACCTGTTTCCAGCTTGAGTGTCGCGGTTTTAAAACACTACCGGGCTTCATCTGCACGAAATCATCTTTCTCGCCACCACTACAATACCAATTCCCCTTGAACTGAAATCCACAATCATCTATACAAACCACTTCTTGAAAGCAGCAAGGGAAAATCATGCGTAACAACATTTGTATCTTTTGTGGTGCCAGCGAGGGCAATGATCCAGTCTATGTAGAGCATGCCCGCCAATTAGGGCATTTACTTGGCTCCCAAGGGCGTCGCCTGGTCTACGGCGGAGGTAAGAAAGGATTGATGGGCGTTGTTGCCGACGCGGTGCTAGAGGCCGGTGGCGAAGCGGTAGGCATTATTCCCCAACGATTGGTTGAAGCCGAAACGGCACACCGCGGCCTGACCGAATTGGAAATCGTCCCCGATATGCACACCCGTAAAGCGCGGATGGCCGAGCTGGCCGACGGTTTTATTGCCCTGCCTGGTGGCATCGGTACGCTGGAAGAACTGTTCGAAATCTGGACCTGGGGACAGATCGGTTATCACAGCAAGCCAGTCGGTCTGTTGAACGTTAACGGTTTCTATCAACCACTCAGCCAGTTTTTACAACATGTCGCCGATCAAGGCTTTATGCGGCATGATTATCTCAAGACCCTGCATATCAGCGATTCTCCGGCAGCCTTGATCCAGCTATTTGATAATTATCAGCCACAGAATTACGATCGCTGGGCAAAATAATCACTCAGCTACCAGCGGCAGTCCGCCGCTGGTCCACGTTACATTTTCGGCCAAACTCTGCTACTATCTGAACACATTTTTTCGGATAAAAACGGCAGCGCTCATGAAGTTTGTTTCTTTTAATATCAATGGACTGCGTGCACGTCCGCATCAGCTGGCAGCAATTATTGAACAGCATCAGCCGGATGTGATCGGCCTGCAGGAAACCAAAGTCCACGACGACATGTTCCCGCTGGAAGAAGTCAGCCAACATGGCTATCACGTGTTCTATCATGGGCAGAAAGGCCATTACGGCGTCGCGATGCTGACCAAAGCTGAGCCTCTTGCCGTACGCCGTGGTTTTCCTACTGATGAAGAAGATGCCCAGCGTCGTATCATCATGGCCGACCTGGCAACGCCACAAGGCACACTGACGGTGATTAATGGTTACTTCCCACAAGGAGAAAGCCGCGACCACCCGACCAAGTTCCCAGCCAAAACCCGCTTCTATCAAGACCTGCAAAATTATCTGCAACAACTGCCGGCAGAGTCACAGGTATTGATTATGGGCGATATGAACATCAGCCCGAGCGATCTGGACATTGGTATCGGCGAAGAAAGCCGCAAGCGTTGGTTGCGTACCGGTAAATGTTCCTTCCTGCCAGAAGAGCGTGAATGGATGGGCCGTCTGCTCGACTGGGGGCTGGTCGATACCTACCGTCATGCCAACCCGGAGCGTAAGGATGAATTCTCATGGTTTGACTACCGCTCACGCGGTTTCGATGAAAACCGTGGCCTGCGCATCGACTTGCTGTTGGCTAATACCTCATTGGCTGCGCACTGTACCGCTACCGGCATTGATTATCAGATCCGTGGTATGGAAAAACCTTCCGACCATGCTCCCGTCTGGGCCGAGTTCACCCTGTAATCATCTCAGCCCCGATACACATCGGGGCAACGTTGAATATTTGCTATGAAAATCATTGATGTTGTGGCCGCCATTATCGAACAAGACGGCAAGATCTTGCTCGCCCAGCGCGACAGCAGTAGCGATCAGGCGGGTCTATGGGAGTTTCCCGGTGGCAAGGTCGAAACGGCAGAGAGCCAGCCCCAAGCGCTGGCACGTGAGCTGAGGGAGGAATTAGGTATTGTCGCCCAGGTGGGAAGCTTTGTGGCCAGCAATCAGTGGCAGCAAAGTGAGAGAACGATCCGGCTACATGCCTGGCGGGTTGGCTCCTTCAGCGGGGAATTACGGTTACATTGCCATAGTGCAACTGTCTGGGTAACCCCCGAACAGGCGAGAGACTATCCGTTAGCACCCGCCGATATTCCCCTGCTGGAAAGCTATATTAGTTCAATATCCGCCTCCACCCAACCCACTCCCACAGGGCAAGGGAGCTAGTTCAGAGTCGTGTGAAGGTTCAGTGGCACTGTGTAGGGGCGCCGCAATGTTGAACTGCGCCCGTGAGTAGCACATTAGATCCAGGCAAGTCACCGCTTGAGGCGGATCCAGATTAACGGATTGGTGCCCGTGACGTTAGGATCGCGCGCGCACTGCATCAGTTCGTCACCCACTTTCAGCAACGCACCTTCAGAATAGTTTTGATTCTGATAGATGCAGCAACGGTTGCAAGGCGGCGGTGTCGTGGTACGCGCGCTCCCCCATATTTCAGGGGAAACAGGCACTACGACGTCAACGTTGCCACGGTTAGCCATTACCCCGTTGGAAACCATCATCAAACAACCAATCATCAGCGTTATGCGGCTCATTCACTTTTCTCCCGTGCCTTACCGGCAGTTTTTTTACGCTTTTTCGCCCCGGCTGACGGTGCAGGCGATAAGCCACGAAACGCTATACTGGCCCGGCTCTGCTTAGCCTGATGGATCAACTGTTGCAGCGTGCCCTCCAGCGGTTGCATAAAGTCCTGATAGCGGCAGGATTTTTCACTGATTTGTGTCAGCGTGGATTCCCACTGTGCCGTCATATCAGGGCGTGCCGCCAGGTCTGGCAATGAGTGGATCAATGCCCGCCCGGTTTCGCTGGAATGAATATAGCGCCCTTTCTTGTAAAGAAACGCCCGCTTGAACAACAGCTCGATGATGCCCGCGCGCGTTGCCTCTGTCCCTAAACCATCGGTCGCTCGCAGGATTTTCTTTAGCGCTTTATCCTGCACAAATCGTGCGATGCCGGTCATGGCAGACAGCAGACTTGCATCGGTAAAGGGCCGCGGCGGTTGCGTCTGGCGCTCAACCACTTCGCCACGCTCACACAGTAACTCATCGTCTTTGGCGACCACCGGCAGTGGTGCGCCTTCGTTTTCCTCATCACGCTCTTTGCTACCCAGCAAGGTACGCCACCCCGCTTCGGCCAGAAAACGCGCCTTGGCGATAAATTTACCACCGGCGATATCCAGCTCAATGACGCATTTGCGGAACATCGCATCCGGGCAGAACTGCATCAGATATTGCCGAGCGACCAAACCGTAAACGTTCAGTTCATCCTGGCTCAGGCTGGCCTTGCTGGCCCGCGCCGTTGGAATAATCGCGTGGTGAGCATCGACTTTTTTGTCGTCCCAGCAGCGGTTACGACGTTCACTATCGATTATCGGCTGCGGATAAAGATCCGGCTGATGCACACTGATAGCGTTCAACACCGCATGACGCCCGGCAAAATGTTCCTCTGGCAGATAACGGCAATCAGAACGCGGGTAAGTGATCAGCTTGTGGGTTTCATACAACCGTTGGCAAACGTCCAACACTTGCTGGGCACTGAGGTTAAAGCGTTTCGACGCCTCAATCTGTAACGTGGACAAGGAAAACGGCAACGGGGCAGTATCTGATTCCCGTTTATCATTATACGAGGTGACTAGCGCCGGCGCGCCTTCGATCCGTTTAACCACGTGATCGGCCAATGGCCGGTGCAGTAAACGCCCTTCTTCATCCTGATAAGGCTCACAGGATTCACTCGGCTGCCACAGGGCGACAAAACGCTCTTCCTTCGGCGTAACGATGTGGGCTTTCACCTCAAAGAAGTCTTTCGAGACGAAGTTTTCGATCTCTTCATCGCGCCGCACCACCAGCCCCAGCACCGGCGTCTGTACCCGCCCCACCGACAGCACGCCATCATAGCCCGCATTACGCCCTAACAGCGTATAAGCGCGGGTCATGTTGATGCCATAAAGCCAGTCTGCGCGCGCACGAGCCAAAGCGGAAACGCACAGCGGAATAAAGTCCCGGTTATCACGCAGGCGCTGCACTGCGCGCTCTACCGCCTGCGGGTTGAGATCGTTAATCAGGCAGCGTTGCACGTTCTGGCGCTTTTCCTGAGTCAGCGCCAGATAATCCAGCACTTCATCCACCAGCAGTTGCCCTTCCCGATCCGGGTCACCCGCGTGGATCACCTCATCGGCCTCCGCCAGCAACTTTTTGATCGCATTCAGCTGTTTGCTGACCGAAGGGCGCGGTTGCAACAACCACTTCTGCGGGATGATCGGTAAGTCGGCCAACGACCAACGCGCGTAACGGCTGTCGTAAGCGTCCGGCTGTGCCTGTTCTAACAGGTGTCCAACACACCAGGTCACCACATCGTTGCTGCCACAGGCGATAAACCCGTCACCCCGGCGATGAGGCTTGGGTAATACATCAGCAATGGCGCGGGCCAAACTCGGTTTTTCGGCTATGAACAGTCGCATTATTCACCGCTATTCTGGCTGTACGTCATCAGGAACTCTCTGACCTCCACATAGTTACCGCGAAAGATCATACGTTGGGTTTTCTTTTCTAATTGATAGCGATACATCGGATCGTAATAGTGCAGCAGCAGCGGCACCAGCCATTGCTGATGGGCATCACTTTGGCCACTGAGGCGTTGCTCTTGCAGCGCCGACTCCAGCAACAGCGTCAACTGCTGGAACAGTTCCAGCCCCAGCCGGCGTCGAATGGCAAACAGGCCATGATGCAGATACTCATCATATTGCTGCCAGCCTTCTTGCTCGCCATAGGCCTGTTCAAAGGCGATACGCATCCGATCGATGTACTCATCCTGCAACCGTGCCACACGCACATCAAACGGATCGTCGATGACGACCAGCGCAGCCTGTTGCATGCCGTTGAACAACCCCAAGGGAAGATTGTTGGAGCCGATAATACGGCTTTCATCCTCCAACACCCAATGGCGGCAGCCGCCGTGCTGTTTCTTTAACATCTGCACGGCTAGCTGGTTCTCAAAATCAATCTGGGTAGATTGCTTGACCAAGGTTCGGCCAAAGGAGGAGCCACGGTGATGGGCGATCCCTTCCAGATCGATCCCCGCCGCCAATTCATTAATCAGCAGCGTCTTGCCGCAGCCGGTATTACCGCCCACGATCAGCATAGGCAACGCGGCGGCGGCATCAAGCGCAGCAAGCAAAAAATTGCGCAGTGCCTTATAGCCACCGACCACGCGTGGATAATCAACGCCAGCCTCTCGCAGCCACTGTTGCACCAGTTGCGAACGCAATCCACCACGGAAACAGTAGATGTAGCCTTCCGGTTGCTGCGCACATTGCTCGAGCCAGGCTTGGGTGCGTTGCTCCCGCAGCTTTCCGTTGACCAAACTATGCCCCAAGGCAATAGCTGCCTGTTGGCCATGTTGTTTGTAACAGGTCCCGACCGCCTGGCGTTCACTGTCAATCATCAGCGGCAGGTTAATTGCCCCAGGAAACGCGCCCTGCTGAAACTCTATCGGCGCGCGCACGTCGATCAGCGGCACATCCTGTAGAAATAAACGCTGGTAGTCCTGCGTATCCTGCCGAATCTTTACAGTTGACACTAGACAACCTCGATCAGCGGTTTGCCTGCCTGTGCGGCCTGCAATTCGCCAATCGCATTCAGCGTGATACCGTGACGGGCCGCGATTGCCTGCACTTCGGCCTCGGCTTCTGGCAATACCGCCAGCAGCAAGCCGCCAGAGGTCTGTGGATCGCACAGCAATTGGCGTTGCAGATCGCTCATTTCGCCAACCAGATGGCCATAGCTTTCAAAATTCCGCCCGGTACCGCCCGGTACACAGCCTTCGCTGATGTAACGCTCAACATCCGGCAATTTTGGCACGCTATCAAACCACACCTTCGCCTGTAGGTCGGAACCTTGGCACATCTCGCTGAGGTGGCCGAGCAGGCCAAAGCCGGTGACATCGGTCATTGCCGTTACGCCAGCAACTTCGGCAAAATCTGCGCCTGGCTTATTCAACTGGCACATGACCTCGGTGGCCAAGCCGTGGTGTTCCGCCAGCAGCTTGCTTTTCTTCTCTGCGGTGGTCAGCACGCCAATGCCCAGCGGCTTGGTCAGGAATAGCTTGGTGCCTGCCTGCGCGGCACTGTTTTTCTTCACCAGGTCGGTTTTGACGATACCGGTCACCGCCAGGCCAAAAATCGGCTCTGGGGCATCGATCGAATGGCCACCCGCCAACGCAATCCCCGCCTGTTGACAGGCATAGCGCCCACCGTCGATCACCTGCTGGGCCACTTCTGCGGGTAATTTGGCAATCGGCCAGCCGAGGATGGCAATTGCCATGATCGGTTTACCGCCCATCGCATACACGTCACTGATGGCGTTGGCTGCCGCAATACGGCCAAAATCAAACGGGTCATCGACGATTGGCATAAAGAAGTCGGTGGTGCTGATAATGCCCACGCCGTTACCGATATCATAAACCGCGGCGTCGTCACGCGTTTCATTACCTACCAGCAGATGGGGATCGATAAACTTTTCCTGCTCGCTGTGCAGGATCGTTTCAAGCACTTTGGGTGAGATTTTACAGCCGCAGCCAGCGCCATGGCTGTACTGGGTCAATCGAATGGCCGGCGATGTCATAGTCCACTCCCTCTGGGTAACAAACGAACGTAAGGATATCACAATGGGATATAGGGTAGCGCTTGCCGAGGGGATTGATAAGAGCAGGTTGGCATTATGCGTACGACCTGCTCATAAACAGTACAAAACTGCGGGATATCGCGCATTCTATGGCAAATTCCCGCAGGGTGGATCAGAAGTAGCGAACGAAAGGCGTACTGTCCGGTGCGACCACTTTGGTCGAGCCTTTCAACTGCGGCGTCCCCAGATAGAGGAAGCCAACGATCTCGTCCTGCTCACGGCAGCCAAAGGCTTCACGCACCAACGGATGCTCTGTCCAGGCACCGCTGCGCCAGATGCCATTGAAGCCCTGCGCCAAGGCGGCCATTTGCATCGCCTGCACTGCGCAACCGGCGGAAACCACCTGCTCCCAACGCGGCACTTTCGGATTTTCGCTGCAATGGGCAACCACCGTAATAATCAGCGGCGCGCGAAAAGGTGCCTGTTTGGCTTTTTCCACCGCGCTGTCATCCAGCTCATCGTGCCTGGCGGCCGCTTGCAGCAGTTCACTGAAGCGTTGCAGACCCTGATCTTCAATCAGCACAAAACGCCACGGTTGCAACGTCCCGTGATCCGGCGCGCGCAGTCCGGCGTTGATAATATTCTGGCGCACTTCACCTGCGGGGGCCGGGGCGGTCAAGCGTGACGCAGAACGACGATTCAGTAACAGTTCCAGTGCATCCATGGTTAACTCCTGATAACAATTTTCATTTAAATCACGTTAACATAGCTCAACATAGAGTTACAGCCTCTGTAATACTGTCTGTACCCGGCGCTTTGCAAGCGGCAACGGGATAACTGGCAGGTGATTTAAAGCTGACTTTTCTTCGTCCGCTCATTAGGATAGCGGAACATTCTAGACTCTTGTTGGAGAGCACATGCGCACATTGGGGCGAATTATTGCAGGCATTTTCAGATGGACATGGCGTCTGCTGAATTTTGTCAGGGAGCTTATCCTGAACTTGTTCCTGATTTTTTTGATCCTGATCGGGGTCGGTATTTATCTTTCACTCCAAGGCAGTTCTTCGGTAGAAACACCGCGTGGCGCACTGCTGGTCGATCTCAGCGGTGTGGTGGTCGATCAACCTTCGGTGAACAACCGCGTTCGCCAGTGGGGCCGTGAACTACTGGGCGCCTCCAGCAATCGTCTGCAGGAAAATTCACTGTTTGACCTGGTGGATACCATTCGCAAGGCCAAAGATGACAAAAACATCACCGGGATGGTATTGCAGCTGAATGACTTTGCCGGAGCCGACCAGCCTTCTCTGCAATATATCGGTAAAGCGCTGCGTGAATTCCGCGACAGTGGTAAGCCGATCTACGCCATTGGCGATAGCTATAATCAGACGCAATACTATCTGGCCAGCTACGCCAACAAGATCTACCTGTCACCGCAGGGTGCCGTCGATCTGCATGGTTTCGCGACCAACAACCTTTACTACAAATCCCTGTTGGAAAAACTGAAGGTCACCACCAACATTTTCCGCGTGGGTACCTATAAATCTGCCGTAGAGCCGCTGATCCGTGACGATATGTCACCAGCAGCGCGGGAAGCCGATAGCCGCTGGGTCGGCGGATTGTGGCAAAACTATCTGGATACGGTGGCGGCTAACCGGCAACTCACTCCAGCTCAGTTGTTCCCAGGCGCGGCAGACATTCTTATTGGCTTAAAAGCGGCGGGTGGCGACACCGCGCAGTTCGCCCTGAACGGCAAACTGGTCGATGAGCTGGCGTCCCGCACCGCGATAGAAACCCAGTTGGTGAAAACCTTCGGTTGGAACAAGCAGAGCAATGACTTCAATGCGGTCAGCATCTACGATTACCAGCCGCAACCCGCGCCGGATCAGGGCAGCGAGATCGCCGTTGTCCTGATCAACGGAGCCATCATGGATGGACAACAGACGCCAGGTTCGGTCGGCGGCGATACCACGGCGGCACAATTGCGCCAGGCTCGTCTCGATCCGAAAATCAAAGCCGTCATCCTGCGCGTCAATAGCCCAGGCGGCAGCGTCAGCGCCTCTGAAGTGATCCGCTCCGAGTTGGCAGCGGTTCGTGCCGCAGGTAAACCGGTGGTCGTTTCCATGGGCGGGATGGCCGCGTCTGGCGGTTATTGGGTTTCGACCCCGGCAGATTACATTATTGCCAGCCCGAGCACCCTCACCGGCTCCATCGGTATCTTTGGCGTCATCAACACCTATGAAAACACGCTAGACAGCATTGGGGTCCATACCGACGGCGTGGCAACGTCGCCGCTGGCCGATTTGTCAGTGACCAAAGCCCTGCCGCCAGAGTTCTCGCAGATGATGCAGTTGAACATCGAGAACGGTTACAAGAACTTCATTAACCTGGTGGCAACCGCCCGGAAAATGACGCCGGAGCAGGTCGACCAAATTGCTCAGGGCCATGTCTGGATCGGTAGCGATGCCAGGAAAAATGGTCTGGTAGACCAACTGGGTGACTTTGACGACGCGGTGAAGAAAGCCGCCGAACTGGCCAAGCTGCCACAGTGGCAGCTCAACTGGTTTATTGATGCTCCAAGCATGACGGATATGATCCTCAGCCAGTTTGGCGTTTCTATCCACGCCATGTTGCCTGCGGCGATCCAGTCGATGCTGCCAGCCCCTCTGGCATCGGTGGCCCTGGCGGTGAAAGAACAGCCGGGCCTGTTTAATAACCTGAACGATCCGCAGCACCGTTATGCCATATGCCTGACTTGCGGAGAGGTCCGTTAACAAATAAATCTCTAGCCCGGCG
Source organism: Serratia sp. (in: enterobacteria) (assembly GCF_051654945.1). Classification (GTDB taxonomy): domain Bacteria; phylum Pseudomonadota; class Gammaproteobacteria; order Enterobacterales; family Enterobacteriaceae; genus Chania. The sequence goes on along the minus strand of NZ_JBOFZA010000081.1, from coordinate 436,454 downwards.
TCTGCCGGGCTTTTTTTCTGCTGCCATCCCCCTATAATTCAGCCTATCTGACAGCCATAAGATCAAACCATGCAAAAGAAATCCATTTACGTCGCCTATACCGGTGGCACTATCGGTATGCAGCGTTCCGAACAGGGATACATCCCGGTTTCCGGCCATTTACAGCGCCAACTGGCGTTAATGCCCGAGTTCCATCGGCCTGAAATGCCGGATTTCACCATTCATGAATATGCCCCATTGATCGACTCCTCCGATATGACGCCCGAAGACTGGCAACATATTGCCGATGACATCAAACAGAATTATGCCCTGTATGACGGCTTTGTTATTCTGCACGGCACCGACACCATGGCGTTTACCGCCTCGGCGCTGTCATTCATGCTGGAGAATCTGGATAAGCCGGTTATCGTGACCGGATCGCAAATTCCACTGGCGGAATTGCGCTCCGACGGTCAGACCAATCTGTTGAATGCACTCTATCTGGCCGCCAACCATCCGGTGAATGAGGTCAGCCTGTTTTTCAACAACAAGCTGTTCCGTGGCAACCGCACCACCAAGGCACATGCCGACGGTTTTGATGCCTTTGCCTCCCCCAACCTGCCACCGCTGTTGGAAGCCGGGATCCATATCCGCCGCCAGACCGGCATTGCCTCTCCGGTATGCAACGGGGAACTGATCGTGCATAACATCACACCGCAGCCGATCGGCGTGGTGACGATTTATCCGGGGATTTCCGGTGCCGTGGTGCGCAACTTTCTGCTGCAACCGGTCAAAGCCCTGATCCTGCGCTCTTACGGTGTCGGCAACGCGCCGCAAAAGGCCGAACTGGTGGATGAATTGCGCGATGCCTCCGAGCGTGGCATCGTAGTGGTCAACCTGACCCAATGTATCTCCGGCCGGGTCAATATGGAGGGCTATGCGACCGGTAATGCCCTGGCCCATGCAGGCGTGATCAGCGGTTTTGATATGACGGTGGAAGCCGCGCTGACCAAATTACATTACCTGTTGAGCCAACCCTTGACCCCAGAAGAGATCCGCGGCCTGATGCAACAAGACCTGCGGGGCGAACTAAGCGCTGCGGGCTAACCCGACAAGGGAACTCAAATGAAAACAGCCCTGTTGTTGATTGATTTGCAAAACGACTTTTGCCCCGGCGGCGCGTTAGGTGTGGCTGAAGGGGATACGACTATCGCCGTCGCCAATCAGGCCATCGCAGCTAGCCTGGCCCGTGACGAAACGGTGGTCGCCAGCCAGGATTGGCATCCGGCGGAGCATCGCAGCTTTGCGATCAACTCCAACACACAGGTTGGCACACTTGGGGAACTTGACGGTCTGCCCCAGATTTGGTGGCCGGTGCATTGCGTTCAGGGCAGCCCAGGCGCAGAGCTTCACGCTCAGCTTGACCAGCAATCTATCGCGGCGGTATTCCGTAAGGGTGAGAACCCGGATATCGACAGCTATAGCGCTTTCTTTGATAACGGCCACCGGTCGCAAACGGCGCTCGATGGCTGGCTCAAGGAACAAGGCATCACGCATCTAACCGTGATGGGACTCGCCACCGATTATTGCGTCAAGTTCAGCGTGTTGGACGCCTTGCGCTTGGGGTATCAGACTGAGGTCATTATTGATGGCTGTCGCGGCGTCAATTTGCAACCGGACGACAGCGAGCAGGCCTTGGCAACTATGCAGTCGGCTGGCGCGCAGTTAGTGACACTGTCACAGTTTATGCACCGCTAACGATTTTCAGGGCAGCTTGGCCTTAGTGCCCCGTCACCCGCAATATTTCGACGCTGCTCACATTCTCACCATTCTTCTGCATTACGGTCTTGTCCCCTCCTGCCTCTTTTGCTGTTATGGCTGTTGATGCATTGGCATCAACTAGTTATACGCATCCGGGGCTTAGTGAGCCCGGCTTTATTGATACCGCCTCAGGCGGTTCAGGTCGGCCTTGCTGACCAAAGGAGATGACATGGCTTTACCCCGTAAACTGCTGCCCATGCTGGTAGCGGTGCAACTCAGTATGGCTGGCGCTGGTTTCGCACATGCCGCCTCTTATCTTTCTGTCGGCTACTTCAATGGCGGTGGCGACGTCACTGCCGGGCCAGGTGGTGACATCAACCTGTTGGATGTCAGCCAGATCACCCACCTCAACTACTCTTTCGGCCTGATTTATAACGCGGAGAAAGACGAGTCCAATCCAGCACTGAAAGACCCTTCTCGCCTGCATCAAATCTATCTCTCCCCTAAAGTGGAAGCGGATTTAAAGCGGCTGCCGGTATTACGCCAACAAAACCCTGCACTGAAGGTACTACTTTCCGTGGGTGGCTGGGGAGCTCGCGGCTTCTCTGGCGCGGCGGCAACGCCGGAAAACCGAGCGGTGTTTATCCGTTCGGTGCAGGACGCGATCGCCAAGTATCAGCTCGATGGCATCGATCTGGATTGGGAATACCCGGTGAATGGGGCTTGGGGATTGGTGGAAAGCCAACCTGCTGACCGCGCCAACTTCACCGCCCTGCTGAGCGAACTGCATCAGGCATTGGGTAAAGAAAAACTGCTGACCATCGCCGTAGGGGCCAACGTCAAAAGTCCGCAGGAATGGGTGGACGTCAAGGCTATTGCGCCCTATTTGGACTACATCAATCTGATGACCTACGACATGGCGTACGGCACCCAATATTTCAATTCCAACCTCTATGATTCCAAACAATGGCCAACCGTTGCTGCTGCCGACAGGTACAGCGCCGACTTCGTGGTCAACAACTATCTGGCCGCCGGGCTGAAGCCTGCTCAGCTTAATCTGGGGATTGGATTCTATGGCCGGGTCCCTAAACGCGCCACCGAAGCAGGTATTGATTGGGATGTGGCTGATGCAGCCAAACATCCCGTCACCCAGCCCTATTTCACCGCGCGTGAAAAAGATACCTTCAGGTCGCTGGGGGTGGATTTGGATAAAGACACCTACATCAAGTACAACGACATCGTGAACAAAATGTTGAATGATCCACAACGGCGTTTTAGTGCACATTGGGATAACGACGCCAAAGTGCCCTATCTGATGATGAAATCGGCAGAAGGCAAGCCGCTGTTCGCGATTGGCTATGAAAACCCGCGCTCGGTCGCCATCAAGGCCGAGTACATCAAGAGCAAAGGATTGGGAGGGGCGATGTTCTGGGAATATGGCGCAGACGATAACAATCGCCTGGCCCATCAACTGGCCGAGACCTTGGGCATCAGCCCGCTGAAGAAATAAAGTTTGCAGGGCGATGGCAACATCGCCCTGTTAGCAGCGGGTTATTGTGGCTTCAGCTTGGCCAATGGCTCGGCCATAAACTGCTGTTTCAGCTCCTGCTTGCTTTTCATCACAATTTGCCCGTCGGTGCCGATGCTCATATGTTGCGGGTCCGCATTGTTCATCGACTGCCACAACATCACCGCCTGCAGGCTGTGTTCTTTCTGCTCTGGCGTCAATGCCACACCATCCGGCCACTTGCCCAGCTCCACGGCCAGCACCAGCCGCTGGTAGATTTCCGGCGTCATGGCCGCAATCAGATCTTTTACTTCCATCAGAGCATTTCCTCACCCAAGGATGAATAATTAGCTGAATCGATTTTGTTGGTTTAGTTACAGCCTAGCCTGCCGTCTGCTCGCCATTCTCATCGTCAGTGAAATTCAGTGACGCGGAGTTAACACAATAACGTTCGCCAGTCGGCTGTGGGCCATCGGGGAACACGTGCCCCAAATGCGCGTCACAGCGACCACAACGGATCTCGACGCGGTGCATATTATGCGAGTTATCATCAAGATAACGAATGGCATCGTCCGAAACCGGCTGATAGAAGCTGGGCCAGCCGCAGCCAGAATCAAACTTGCTGGCGGAGAAGAACAGCGGCGAGTTACAGCATAGGCAATGGTACACACCTTCACGCTGGTTGTGCAGTAATTTACCGGTATAGGGGGCTTCAGTGCCACGCTCTTGCGTCACATACCGTTGGATTTCATTCAGTTCGGTGCGTGGAGAATTGGGGGTTATCTCTTTAGCCATTTGTGCTATTCCCGCAGTGTGGATAATGTCAACGAAAACAATGAGTAATAATAACAAAAAATTAACAACGCTGCAGGCCTTTTTAGCCTAAAATGTACGGCATAAAGGTTACGCTGCCGCCATATGTGACTTTGATCACATATCCTGCACGTACTGACTTTATACTTGGCAGTTTGCCCCCATATGTATCGGAGGCCAAACGTAAATGGAATGTGCGATTTGTGGGCAAATCTGGGCTTCAGGTTTGACTTGCAGCAAGAATTGACACGATTCCGCTTGACGCTGGGTAAGGTTTTTGTAATTTTACAACCAACCTTTTATTCACTAACAAATAGCTGGTGGAATATATGACTATCAAAGTAGGTATCAACGGTTTTGGCCGTATCGGTCGCATTGTTTTCCGTGCTGCTCAGGAACGTTCTGACATCGAAATCGTTGCAATCAACGATCTGTTAGATGCAGAGTACATGGCTTACATGCTGAAGTATGACTCTACTCATGGCCGTTTCGACGGTACTGTAGAAGTTAAAGACGGCCACCTGGTTGTTAACGGCAAAACCATCCGTTGTACCTCAGAAAGAGATCCGGCTAACCTGAAGTGGAACGAAGTCAACGTTGACATCGTTGCTGAAGCAACTGGCCTGTTCCTGACTGACGAAACTGCACGTAAACACATCGCTGCAGGTGCTAAGAAAGTTGTTCTGACTGGCCCATCTAAAGATGACACCCCAATGTTCGTTATGGGCGTGAACCACAAGTCTTACGCTGGCCAGGAAATCGTTTCCAACGCTTCTTGTACCACCAACTGCCTGGCTCCACTGGCTAAAGTCATCAACGACAAGTTCGGTATCGTTGAAGCTCTGATGACCACTGTGCATGCAACTACCGCAACTCAGAAAACCGTTGATGGCCCGTCTCACAAAGACTGGCGCGGCGGCCGCGGCGCATCCCAGAACATCATCCCTTCTTCTACCGGTGCTGCTAAAGCAGTAGGTAAAGTCATCCCAGAACTGAACGGCAAACTGACCGGTATGGCGTTCCGCGTTCCTACTCCGAACGTGTCTGTGGTTGACCTGACTGCCCGTCTGGCAAAACCTGCTTCTTACAAAGAAATCTGTGCTGCTATCAAAGCGGCTTCAGAAGGCGAGCTGAAAGGCGTGCTGGGCTACACCGAAGACGAAGTGGTTTCTACCGATTTCAACGGCGAGAAACTGACTTCTGTATTCGATGCCAAAGCCGGTATCGCGCTGAGCGACACCTTTGTGAAACTGGTTTCCTGGTACGACAACGAAACCGGCTACTCAAACAAAGTACTGGACCTGATCGCTCACATCTCCAAGTAATGGCATGATGCGAAGCTGATTATCAAGGGCGACTCTAAGTCGCCCTTTTTATACCCGTCGTCTTTCAAGCCACAGCGTTGTTACCTGCGCAGCTATTCGCCCCATCCCTGGGCCTCACCCCTGCGGGGCCGCTGTGTACAGCGTTCAAATCTGTTCCAAACAGATTTGTCACACCCCAGTCACTTACAATAGTAAGCTCCTGAGGATGAGTAATCTTGTCGCCTAGCTGTGACTTGAAATCCATAGGGTAACTTTGTTTTTTGCGGCGAAAAGAAGGCAACAACATGAACGAAAAAATCTTCACCCTACCCGTTACCGAACAAATCTCCCCTTTTATCAGCCAACGTCAGTTGGACGAGCTGCCCGTGGTGGTGGTTTCCCACCCGAAAGTCCGCGCAGCCATTACCCTGCAAGGGGCACACCTATTGGCCTGGCAGCCGAGCGGTGACAAACCGGTTCTCTGGCTGAGCAACAACACCCCATTCAAAAACGGCGTGGCAATCCGCGGCGGCGTACCGATCTGCTGGCCTTGGTTTGGTCCGGCAGGCAGCCCATCCCACGGTTTTGCTCGTAACCAGCCGTGGCAGTTGACCGCGCATGATGAAGACGAAAACGGCGTGATCCTGACCTTTACGCTGCAAGACAATGAACAGACCCGCAAATTGTGGCCACACGCTTTCACACTGATAGCTCGCTTCAAGCTGGGTGAAGAGTGCGAGATGGAACTGGAGTCACACGGCGACTATCAGGCCACCGCTGCGCTGCATACCTATTTCCAGATCGGTGACATCGACAAGGTGAAAATTGCCGGTCTTGGCGAGCATTATATTGATAAGGTCGCCAAGGGGATTGAGGCACGCCAGATTGGCGAGTTGGAATTTACCGGTCAAACCGACCGTATCTACACTCAAGCCACGCCTTGCAGCCTGATCAAAGACCCGGTATTGCAACGCACCATCGAGGTCAATCATCACCACATGAGTGATGTGATCGCCTGGAACCCGGGCGTTGAGCTTTCATGCAGCATGGCGGATATGCCAAACGATGGTTACAAAACCATGGTCTGCGTTGAGACCGGGCGTGTAAGCAAGCCGCTGGTAGCCTCCGGCGAACAGCCTGCCCGACTGGCGATGAAAATCCGCAGCATTAAAAATAGTTAACTCCACAGGAGTACGTTCCCCTCACCCTACCCCTGTACACCCCAAAGGGAGAGGGGACAGAACGTGCCACAATTTTATTGCATCGCCCGCCCTTGAGTTACTGATTAACGTCTACGTCGGGCCACAACGCAGGACCGCTCCCTCTCCTTTTTGAGAAAGGATTGGGGTGAGGGGAAGACCTGCACCTCAGATGTGCAAAAGGAGCGTCTCCGCCCCTTTTCGATGCATTCACTGCACCAAGATAATGCACTGCCCGGCTTAGAAGGTGTAAGTCACACCCGTCCACAGCATGCCGGTATAAGATTCATCCACCATTGGACTGTCTTTAACTTCGCTGTCCAGGCTAGAAAGGCGGCCAGTGAAGAAAGCATTCCAGTTGGCGTTGATATTATAGTTGGTGGATAGTTCCAGATATGGCGACCAGCTATCGCTTGGCTTATAGCTGTCGAAGGTGCTACGACGGGATTCTTCACCGTTGATGCCATAGTAGTATTGGTTCTGGTTGGAACTGTTCCAGTTGACCCCGATGCCAGGGGCAAAGCTCCAGGAACCCACTTGGAACTTGTACAGATAGGCAATATCACCCACCAGACCGTTGCTGTTATCCAGAACATCACCGGAGAAGGCGGTACGGATCGTCCCCCACTCGGCATTATGTGTAAACGCCACTCCGGCCATAACGGTGCTGTGACGCTTGTCCAACTGCTTCATGCGGTCGTCGTCACTGTCGCCTGGCTTATAGTGCAGCGGTGAGTAATAGGTAATCAGGCTCAGGTGGTTTTGCTTATCTTTCCATAGGTTGTAACCGGCCAACAGCGTATGGAAGTAAAAATCATCACCATCGTAATTGATAATCGGAACGGGATAGACACGATCCTGGTAACCACGGTAAGGGTCAGGGCTAACCAGCGCTGAAGCACCGAGTGACCAGTTACCTGCCTGAGCACTGTGCGCACAAACCATTGCGGAAGCGAAAATTGCTAGCGTTTTGAGTTTAGATATCTTCACAGGTTCTTTTTCCATACATAACAAAGGACAATAATGGCGATAGTTTATGTGAAAATGTGAATTATTGCCGGATCTTTACAATATAAAACGATGAAGATCGAATAACTTAGAACGGAAACATGAATTATTGATGGCAAAATGATGACGATTTTTGCCGCAAGCCGCGCCAGACAAGGCATTTGCCGCCCCTCGCCCGAACTGAGTCATTGAAATGACTTAAAAAAGACCATTTCTCTTGCAGGAAATTTTCCAGTATGCAACTAAGCTTAAAAGCAGAAGGTGAAATTAGCCTGAGCCCAGTGGCAATACAGCGCAACTCGCGATAATAAGCGCACCAAGTTGGCATACGAGTTGCTGTACTCAGAGATAACTTCACGCTTTCGGGAGCCAGAATACCAACACCAGCTCCTTTATTAACCTGTGCTAATAACGAAAGGACGGGCATCGCCATGAACATATTTGACCACTATCGCCAGCGCTACGAAGCTGCCAAGGACGAAGAGTTCACACTGCAGGAATTTCTTACCATCTGCCGGCAAGATCGCAGTGCCTATGCCAATGCGGCAGAACGTCTACTCATGGCAATCGGTGAACCAGTTATGGTCGATACCGCGCTTGAGTCGCGTATGTCTCGCCTGTTCTCCAACCGCGTGATCGCACGCTATCCGGCATTCGAGGAATTCTACGGCATGGAAGAAGCTATCGAACAGATAGTTTCTTACCTGAGACACGCCGCCCAGGGCCTCGAAGAGAAGAAACAAATCCTTTATCTGTTGGGCCCGGTGGGTGGCGGTAAATCCTCGCTGGCAGAACGGCTGAAAGCCTTGATGCAGCGCGTACCGATTTACACCCTGAGCGCCAATGGCGAGCGCAGCCCGGTCAATGACCATCCGCTGTGCCTGTTCAACCCGCAGGAGGATGCCAATATTCTGGAAAAAGAATACAACATCCCGACGCGTTACCTTGGCACCATTATGTCGCCGTGGGCCGCCAAACGCCTGCATGAGTTCGGCGGTGACATCACCAAATTCAAAGTAGTGAAGGTTCGCCCTTCAATACTTGAACAAATCGCCATCGCCAAAACCGAACCGGGCGATGAGAACAACCAGGATATTTCTGCGTTGGTCGGTAAAGTGGACATCCGTAAGTTGGAAAACCATGCGCAGAACGATCCGGATGCCTATGGCTATTCCGGTGCACTGTGCCGCGCCAACCAGGGGATCATGGAATTCGTGGAGATGTTCAAAGCGCCGATCAAGGTGCTGCATCCTCTGCTGACTGCCACCCAGGAAGGTAACTACAACGGTACCGAGGGGATCTCTGCCCTGCCGTTCAGCGGCATTATTCTGGCGCACTCCAACGAATCGGAATGGGTGACCTTCCGCAACAACAAGAATAACGAGGCCTTCCTCGACCGTGTTTACATCGTCAAGGTGCCTTACTGCCTGCGGGTGTCGGAAGAGATTAAGATCTACGACAAACTGCTGGATAACAGCGAACTGACTCATGCGCCTTGTGCCCCTGGTACGTTGGAAACGTTGGCTCGTTTTACCGTGCTGTCACGGATGAAAGAGCCAGACAACTCCAGCATCTATTCGAAGATGCGTGTCTATGATGGTGAAAGCCTGAAAGACACCGATCCGAAGGCCAAGTCGTATCAGGAATATCGCGACTATGCCGGGGTGGACGAAGGGATGAACGGTCTTTCGACCCGTTTCGCCTTCAAGATCCTGTCCCGGGTGTTCAACTTCGACCATGCCGAAGTAGCGGCTAACCCGGTACACCTGTTCTACATCCTGGAACAGCAAATCGAACGTGAGCAGTTCCCGCAGGATCTGGCGGAAAAATATCTGGAACACCTGAAAGGCTACCTGATCCCAAAATACGCCGAGTTTATCGGCAAAGAGATCCAGACCGCCTATCTGGAATCCTACTCAGAATACGGTCAGAATATTTTTGACCGCTACGTGACCTATGCAGACTTCTGGATCCAGGATCAGGAGTACCGTGATCCCGATACCGGACAGCTGTTTGATCGTGAATCGCTGAACGCTGAACTGGAGAAAATCGAGAAGCCCGCGGGTATCAGCAACCCGAAAGATTTCCGCAACGAAATCGTCAACTTTGTCCTGCGTGCCCGTGCCAATAACAGCGGCCGGAACCCGAACTGGACCAGTTACGAGAAGCTGCGTACGGTCATCGAGAAGAAAATGTTCTCGAATACCGAAGAGCTGCTGCCAGTCATTTCCTTTAATGCTAAAACCTCAACGGATGAGCAGAAAAAACACGATGACTTCGTCGACCGGATGATGGAGAAAGGCTACACCCGCAAGCAGGTTCGTCTGCTGTGCGAATGGTATCTGCGGGTGAGAAAATCTTCATAAACCTGCGCTATGACGTCATAGATAGCCTGTATACCTCATGGCTTTCGGGTTGCAGCCAACGCGCTGCAACCTGAAAGACCCAGGGTAGAGAAAGTTGGCAACGTTGTTTGGGGGATGTATGGCGTATTTCATTGACCGACGGCTAAACGGCAAAAACAAGAGCATGGTGAACCGCCAACGCTTCTTGCGCCGCTATAAGTCGCAAATCAAACAGTCGATTGCCGAAGCCATCAACAAGCGTTCGGTCACCGACGTGGACAGCGGGGAATCGGTGTCGATCCCCGGTGGCGATATCAACGAGCCAATGTTTCATCAAGGGCGCGGCGGTAAACGCCATCGCGTTCATCCCGGTAACGATCACTTCGTACAAAATGACCGCGTTGAACGCCCACAGGGCGGCGGTGGAGGTGGCGGCGGCCAGGGTAATGCCAGTCAGGATGGGGACGGCCAGGACGAGTTTGTCTTCCAGATATCCAAAGATGAGTATCTCGACCTGTTGTTCGAGGATTTGGCGCTGCCTAACCTGAAGAAAAATCAGTATAAGCAGCTGACAGAATACAAAACCCACCGTGCTGGTTACACCGCCAATGGCGTGCCGGCCAATATCAGCGTGGTCCGCTCACTGCAAAACTCGCTGGCGCGGCGAACCGCCATGACTGCGGGTAAGCGACGTACCTTGCATGAGCTTGAAGACAGCCTTGCCCTGTTGGAAAACACCGAACCGGTGCAATTGCTGGAAGAAGAGCGCATGCGCAAGGAGATCGCCGAACTGCGCAAGAAAATCGACAGTGTGCCGTTTATCGACACCTTCGACCTGCGCTACAAAAACTACGAACGCCGTCCCGAACCTTCCAGCCAGGCGGTGATGTTCTGCCTGATGGACGTTTCCGGCTCGATGGATCAGGCGACCAAAGACATGGCCAAGCGCTTTTATATTCTGCTGTATCTGTTCCTCAGCCGAACCTATAAAAACGTCGAGGTGGTTTATATTCGTCATCACACTCAGGCCAAAGAAGTAGATGAGCAGGAGTTCTTCTACTCACAGGAAACCGGCGGCACCATCGTTTCCAGCGCCTTGAAGCTGATGAATGAAGTAGTCGAAGAGCGTTATGATCCAGCGCAATGGAACATTTATGCGGCTCAGGCTTCGGATGGCGATAACTGGGCGGATGATTCACCGCTGTGCCATGAGCTGCTGTCAAAAAATATCCTGCCGATGGTGCGTTATTACAGCTATATCGAAATAACCCGCCGTGCCCACCAAACGCTGTGGCGTGAATATGAGCATTTGCAAGCGACGTTTGAAAACTTCGCCATGCAGCATATCCGCGAGCCGGATGATATCTATCCGGTGTTCAGGGAGTTGTTCCACAAGCAGACGGCGTGAGTCGTGTTCATCAGCGAAAATGGCCAGCAACGAGCGTTAGCTGGCCGTTTTTTTATGCTGTTGAGTCACCTTCGGCTTCAATGAATGCTTCTTAAGCCTCGTTGCCACTCAATCAATGCGTCGATCCTTGATGAGCAGATATCAAGCTCACCCTGGCTCACCTGCAAAGCCATAACGGCATCGCCGAAAGTCTCGCCGGTAAACGGTGTCTTCTCACAGTGCTGTAGCAATACCGCTGGCGGGTATACGTAGATCAGTTGCGGAGCCGGTGAGACTGGCTCTGGTTTCTCCGCGCAGGATATCGAGAGCATCAGCAGGCAGCCGCTGATTGCTACAGTCGTTATCCTCCAACGCTTTACGTAACGATCTGTTTTCAGCATCGGCCTTTTCCCTCACTTGCCTCTCAATCTTCAACTGTTGTTCGGTAGCCCGGCGATCGGCATCCACGACCCCTTTTAGCGCCTGGATGGTTTCATCCCTGCCGGTTAATGCGTTGGTCAACGCCCCGTTATCTTTCTGATACTGGCCTATGTCCGCCTTCAAAGCATCGATACGTTGACGCATGCCAACCAACAGCGCTGCAAGCATGCAGACCAGCAATAACTGCCAATGACCTTTGGCAAACTGACTTAACCCCACCAGGCTCATGACAGCAACACTTCACGATCGGCAACACCCTGTCTATTTATCTGCATTTGAATTCCTCCGTCAAAACCTGCCCCCTGCTCAGATAAACAGTGTCTCAAAACCATAAGGTTAGGGATATTCGCGAGGGTTGTACTAGCGACACAACAACGGATTGTCAGAACTTGAGAGGCAAAAAATCCCACCGAAGTGAGATTTTTGGTTGTTTACAGAATGGCTTAGATTTGCATTAACCAAGGAGGCATTGCCGTCATAACAAATATCTAAAGTCGCGGATATCGGGGAACAAGCCCACCGTTCTGAGATGCCGGTTACAGATAAACCAGATTTCATCCCGGTCATTCGAAAGGATAAAATAAGCGTCTGCGGTTTCCGAAGGGTTATACATACCCAGTGCGCGATAGGCCGTATTCGGGGTGAAGCCGCTCTCCAGCGGATAAGGCTTGGGTGCATTGTCCATCTGCACAACGCTAAGGTACAGTCCCTGCTCAATCCATATCATGACAACCCCTTTATCGGCTATTGATAAGTTAATTATGGTCGTAAAAACCAGTATTGGGGCCTTTAGCAGGAAAAAAACCGCTATAAAATCACAGAGAAGTTAGCTGGCCACTGTACAACACCGGGCCAGTAGGAAGACCGGTAGGCGAACCACCCGCAGGTTCCAGGCTGATGGCGATGGTCATGCCCTGCGCCAGCGTAAGTTGATTCAATGCCACTTCGGTCGGTTTCTCTGCGGCAATCAGCCCTAAGGAGCGAGGCTTTTCACCCGGCGAGATCGCCCAGAGTTGCAGGCTATTGGCTACGGCCAGCGATTGTGGATCCAGCGGGGTCAGTTTCAGGTGACGTTTGGCGCTGTCCATACTGACAATCCATTGGCCACCGCCCTGCTGGCCAGCATTGAGCACCACTGCCGGTGCAAAATCCTGTGGTTGAGTGATAAAGCGCGGCACCAGCAGCAACGCCGCCAGCCCAGCAGCCAGCGCCCACCCCACATAACCCCAGACTTTACGCCGTGGCGTTGCTTGCATGGGTAAGCTGAGACAGATCTTTTTCCACACCTGCTCGGGCGGCGTTACTGGTGCCAACGCATTGTCCAGTGGAGACAGCAGCGTTTGCCAGCGAGCAACCAAGGCAGCCAAAGCAGGCTCACGCTGGATACGCTGTTCAAAGTTCAGCCGTGCAGGGCCACGCAATGTGCCCAAGGCGTATTCAGCGGCTAAAGCAGAGTCGTACTCCCCGGTGCTTTTCATAGGCCCACACAGTTTTTCAGATGATCCAGCGCCCGGCGGATCCAGCTTTTGATCGTGCCTAGCGGTTGTTGCAGATGCGCCGAAACTTCGCCATGAGACATGCCTTGGTAGTAAGCCAGCACGATGCTTTGACGCTGCTCAACGTTAAGATGATTCAGGCACTCGGCCAATTTCCCCGCCTCTTCCCCCAGCAGCAGCTGGTTGATGGGTTCTTCCGTGCCTGCCCCGGGGTCATCCTGCCACTCCTCTTCCGTTTGTCCCGCGCGGCCACCGGCACCGCGTAGCCAATCAATAGCCCGGTTGCGAACAATGTGCGTTAACCAGGTCAACGGCGCACTGAGGTCAGGGTCATAGCTGGCAGCCCTATTCCATACGCTGATAAAGCTTTCGTGCAATACCTCTTCGGCCCAGGACTGACGACGCAACAAACGTAAAGCAACGGCGAACAAACGCGGAGAGGTCTGCCGATAGAGTTGTTCAAACGCGTTGCGGTCGCCAAGCGCAACGGCCTGCATCAATTCGACATGTTGGTCGGGGAGTGCTTTGCTCATGTCTTATCCTGTCGAGGTGCGGGCAGCCCTGTGGCAGCCTGCCTGCACCTAGTATAGACGGGATTTATTTTGGCAACAGCACGCTATCAATGACGTTGATCACGCCATTTTTCTGATATACATCATAGGTGCTGATATTGGCAATATGGCCTTGACCATCTTTGAGCTGAATATTGTGGGGGCCGTTGTTCATGATCCACAGCGGTTGGCCATTCACCGTTTTCAGTTCGGCCGTACCATGACCTTCCTTGATTTTTTTCTCCAGCTGTTTCATATCATAACGGCCTGCCACTACGTGGTAAGTCAGTACCCCGGTCAGCGCCGCTTTATTCTCCGGCTTGAGCAAGGTGTCTACCGTCCCGGCAGGCAGTTTGGCAAAGGCCTCATTGGTCGGAGCAAATACCGTAAATGGCCCGGTACCTTGCAGCGTGTCGACCAGACCGGCAGCCTTCACCGCAGCCACCAGCGTAGTGTGATCTTTGGAATTGAGGGCATTTTCGACAATGTTTTTGCTGGGATACATGGCGGCACCGCCGACCATTACCGTGTCGGACATCATGGCGGCCATTGAAACGCTACTGAACAACAGTGATGAACACAGGGCAGTACAGAGAAGCTTTTTCATGATCATATCCTCGAAGGGTGATGTGGGAAGATGTCCTCACATAGCCATATACGTAATGAACGAGAATATTGGATGCAGCGATCGGAAAATATTTTTCGGGAGAGGGAAAAGATGTAAAAAACCCCGGCGTAAACGCCAGGGTTAGCAAGTAGTGCCGGTCGCTTTCCCGGCTGTCATGCTGCGGCGCAAGCGTCCATCGAACACTCCAGCATTGCACGGCCTAAGCACGGCCTGGTCACAACAGAAAAACAGACTTTTGAGAAATCGGCTTTTCTGTCTACCCTATGGCGTAGGATAGTATCAACCCCGGCACCAGGCCGGGATTGATGTGGTAACGTCGTTATCGCTTGTCTGCTCCGGCTTAAGCCATCATCGCTATTGCAAGTGTCAACCACGCTACCCAGTTACATTACAGTGCTGTAACGTTAACTGCTGATGGGCCTTTGGCGCCATTTTCGATGCTGAATTCAACCTGCTGGCCTTCATCAAGCGTCTTGTAATCATTACCCTGGATTGCAGAGAAGTGTACGAACACGTCTTTGCTGCCATCAGCAGGAGAAATGAAACCAAAACCTTTACCAGCGTCAAACCATTTTACTAAACCAGTCATTTTATTAGACATAGATACTTCCTTCATTATTTTTTAGGCCGCCATAATGGCGAATGAGGTCTGTAATTCAGTGGAAACTTATGGGGGCACTAGAAAAAAATTCGCGGAAGAAGAGGTATCTGTCGGATATCGCTAATACTGAGAACTGCTTTACTAAAACTGCTTTCATAAGGTCTGTACTTCAAACCGATGACGCTATTTACTCATAACCGAGAGTTATTAGCAAGGAGTATTTATAATTATTTTCAATAAGGCGGCATGCCATCCTGGCGATCAACAGCCCTGCCCTCATTTTACCCGCTGCGTTAACGCATTGATTAGCATCGATGACCCGCCTAGAATGGGCGCCAAAAATAACCGGGATTGTTTTCATGTCATCGCTGTGGGTTGTCACGCAATACGTTTATGTTATTGGTCTGGTCATTTCGATGATTTTCACTTTTCTGGTCAGCCGCGACACCCCTGCCATCCGCCTGCTCAGCGCGCTGATTATCGGCCTGACCTGGCCTCTCAGCCTGCCCGTGGTGCTGTTATTCTCGCTGTTCTAACCACTCACCCCGCCAACCTTCAGCGGGATGAGTGCGGTTTAGCCGTTAAAAATCATAGCCTACGGTAGCGACAACGGAGCGCCCTGCTCCCCAGTAGCAGTAACCGGTACCGTAACAGCCAGCCACATATTCCCGATCCGTCAGGTTGTTGGCGTTCAACTGCACATAGGCTCCTTTAAGCGACGGTTTTACGCTGTCCAGATCCATGCGCACCGAGGCATCCAGCAGCGTTACCGATGGTATACGCAGGGTGTTCTCATTATCCGCCCACTGTTTGCCAATATACCGCACGCCAGCCCCCAGGTTGACGCCCAGCCCAGCACGATACTGCCCCCACAAAGAAGCCATCTGATTAGGGGCCAGGTAGGGAGTATTACCATCGTTTCCGTCAACGGCGTCTTTGAACTTCACCTTGTTGTAGCTATAACCGGCAATCACGTTCAGGCGTTCAGTCACCTGGCTGCGGGCCTCCAACTCAATCCCTTGTGAATGCACCTTACCGGCAGGCACATAGTAGCTGTCTTTCACCACGCGGTTGGCGACGTCATTCTGCGTCAGATCGTATAAGGCAATGCTGTAGATCGAGCTGCTGCCTGGAGCCTGATATTTTAGCCCAGCCTCATATTGCTCACTGGTGGTTGGCTTGAGCAGATGGCCCTCTTTATCGGCCAACACCGCTGGCGTTACCGCAGAGCTGTAACTCATGTACGGCGAGAAACCGCTATCAAAGTGGTACAACAGAGAGGCCCGCCCCGTGAAGTGGTCATCGGTACGGGCATCGGTGGAATCGGTATTCAGCACGGTATTCCTGGTTTCCAAACGGTCTACGCGTCCTGAAAGGTTGAGATACCAGTTATAGAGGCTGATTTCGTCTTGCAGGTAGACGCCGGTCTGCTCATAACGCCGTTTGGAGTCGGTATGGCTGAGAATAGTGATATCTGGCCCGCCAGAAACGCCGGTGAACGGGTTCAACGGCGTGGCCGAGCCAGACTCCTCCCACAGGTTATTGGTAAAGCGCTGGTAGTCCAGCCCCAACATCACCTTATGTTCCAACGCGCCAGTGGCAAACTCCGCCGCCAGTTGGTTATCCACCGCATAAGCATCCAATGAGGTGTTGGAGCCGCTGTACCAGCGGTTCAGCTCGCTACGGTCAGCGTTCCAGCCGATCTGGTAAACCTGCTCCAACTCGACGTTGGAATGGGTGTAGCTGGCGTTCTGTCGGAACGACCACACGTCGTTAAAACTGTGCGAGAAGTCATAGCTGTAGATTTGCTGCCAGCGTTTGAACACATTGCGGCTGCTTTCACCGTCAAAGAAGCCACGGCCCAGCTTGTCTCCACTGGTAGTGTAAATGCTGCCGTCTGATGGCACCGCGCTGTGGTAACCACCGGAAGGATCTTTTTGCAGATTGGCCTGTAACAGCAAAGAGGTATTTTCATCCGGCTGCCACAACAACGAAGGCGAAATCGCATAGCGCTCTTCACGCTGATGATCGTACATGGTGTCGCTGGTGCGGGTAATGCCGGTCAATCGGTAGGCCCACTGCTCGTTCAGTGCCCCGGTCGAATCAAACGCGCCGCCTTTGGTATTGTTGTTACCGGCCATTACATTCACATGGTTTTCACTGGCAAACTGCGGGCGTTTGCTGGTCATCGCCACCAAACCGCCAGGAATGCTTTGCCCGTACATCACTGACGACGGGCCTTTAATCACGTCAATGCGTTCCAGGAACCAGGGGTCGATCTGCAAAGCGTTATAACTGCCGCCGTCGCTAAGCAGGCGTAGACCATTCAGGAAGGTGTTATTGACATCACCACCGTGGAACCCGCGCAGAGCGATGGTATCGTAACGCGTCGCACCACCAGAAAAGTTGGTGAACACACCTGGGGTGTATTTAAGCGCATCATTGACCGTGAGCGCCCCTTGGTCACTCATCTGCTGGCGTGTCACCACGGAGACGGATTGTGCGGTAAGCACCAGTGGCCGATCCGTTTTGGTGGCCCCCTGGCTGGTGCTAGCCTGATAGCCATGCGTCGCCGTTTCCGCCCTATCGACGGGCTTGGCCGTGACCACGAGGGTATCTTCAGCAAACGAAGTCAGCGGCAGAAAAATGGCGAACGAGCAGTAAAGAGAACAACGACTGGCAGGAAAAAACGCAGGCATACCTGTATTCCCCATGGGATCCATTGAAATTGCACCGAAAACTTACCACTCTGGCAACGCTGGCCGGTTTGGCGTACTGAGGTTACGGTGCTCTGATGTTGTTAGATAATAAATACTAATAACAATGATAATTATTATCTTTATCGTCAATGGATTCAAGTGGCAAAAAGCCGCTGTCTGGCGGGTTTATACGCCCTGATTCCCGGTAAACATTGCAGGTATTACACGCTTTGCGATGGGGTGCTTACTTCTGGATGTGAGGCTCAGAGATATCCACCATGCGGCAGATTTTACTTAAGTTGTAGGCGTTCTCGCAGATTTTATCGGTAACGTAAACGCCAAAGTAGCCTAATATCAGCAAGTAGCCGATCATACATAGAATAAAAATAAGTGTTCTCAACGCAAGCTACCAACTCAGGCAATATGACCAGCAACATCATACCGCGAACAAACCATTTTCGCCTATTTCAAACTGGCCGGATATTCTGCCAGACTGTATTGACTGCCCGCTTTTCACCCCGGAGAAACCCATGAACCATTTGATGTTAGATATTGAAACGTTGGATATTGCCCCCAGCGCGGTGATCCTGGTTGTGGCTGGCGTATTCTTTAACCCCAAAACCGGTGAGTTGGGAGCTGAGTTTGAAGCCGCGGTAAACAGCCAACAGGAACAACCTGGCCGCACCATCAGCCTGGATACCGTTGCCTGGTGGACAAAACAGTCCGACGAGGCCCGCAAACTGGCCTTTGGGGGCAGCGAGAGCCTCAAGCGGGTGCTGAGCAACCTGAGCCGTTTTATTCATATGCACAGTACCGATACGGTGAAAGTCTGGGGCAACGGTAAAGAGTTTGACTGCTCGATCCTGGAGCATGCCTACCGCCAGTTGGCCATGCCTTGCCCCTGGAAGTTCTGGGATACCCAGGACGCCCGCACGATCATTACGCTAGCGGAACTGAACGGCTTCAATCCCAAGAAACTGCGTCCATTTGAAGGTACGCCACACCGGGCGCTGGATGATGCCAAACATCAGGCTCGCTACGTTGCCGATACCATTTCGGCACTTTATTACCGTCAGCCCTCGACAAAATAAGCGCGTCAGGCAAAAAGCGGCGCAAACGGTTTCTTGCCTGTCATCAAGATGTTATCTCTTCCCATTTGCGGCCAGGATCTCTACTCTAGCTCTCTTTGTCATTCGGATGTGCCATTTTTGTTATGCAAAAATTTCTATTTCTCCTGCTTAGCCTGGTGCTGCTCGGCCCGCTAGGTATCGATCTCTATCTGCCCACCATTCCTGCGATTGCCCTGGGCCTCAACAGCAGTGAAGCCTTGATCCAATCCACCATTTCGCTGTTTATTCTGGTGTTGGGGCTTGGCCAGGTGATCGCTGGCCCGCTGGTGGACAACTATGGCCGTAAGCCGGTGGCCATCGCCGGGATCCTGATTTATATGGTCGGTGCTGCCATGGCTGCGCTGGCGACCACGGCAGATATCTTTGTCGCTTCACGCCTGATGCAAGGCGTTGCCGTTTGTTGTACCGCCGTCGTCGCCTTCAGCGGCGTGCGCGATCGCATGAATGGCGACGATGCTGCTCGTGCTTTTGGTTTCCTCAACGGCACGCTGAATATCATTCCTGCTCTGGCTCCGCTGCTTGGCGGCCTGCTGGCAGAAGCCTTCGGCTGGCGCGCGCCATTCTGGTTCCTGGTCGGTTACGCCGTCGTGGTGTTATTGCTGGTCATTTTCTACCTGCCAGAAACCCGCCCCGCCAGCACCGTGGCCGTCAAAGGGCTACCGGTACGGCAATATCTGCGTATTCTTGGCAACCGCCGCTTTATGTCCTTTGCGGTGGTTAATGCGGGGGCGATGGGGATGGCGCTGACCTACGTCTCATTGGCACCTAACGTGCTGATGGGCACCGCCGGGCTATCACCGCTACAGTTCTCTTTGGTCTTCGGAGCCAATGGCTTCTGGATCATGTTGGTCAGCTTTGTGGCCAACCGCATTATTCACAAGATTGGCCGCCCCTTCTGTCTGGCGACTGGCGGCATACTGATGGGATTAGGCTGCCTCGCTTTAGCGTTGGGTGTAGCGCTGTTGAGTGAGTCGGCACAGAGCCATTGGCTGGCGTATATCCTGCCCGTGGCCTGCGCCTGCGCCGGATTGGCTTTTGTCATGGGGCCGTCAACCAGCTATGCGTTGGAGCCTTATTCTAACGAAGCGGGTGTGGCTTCGGCACTGGTAGGTTTTATTCAGATGGCCGGGGGTGCCGCACTGGGCTTGATCGCCATGGCGTTACCGTTACAGCCGAAACTGTCACTGGCGTTGGTGATGCTGACAGGTTGCCTGCTGGCGCTACACGCACGGCAGCGCAGCAAGCAAATCAAAGGGCAGTTGAAAAAGATCGGCTGAGGCTACTGCTCAATACTCATCGGCACCCGTGCCGCCAAGGCCGTCAGCAGTTCGTAACCCAAGGTTCCGGCTGCGGCGGCCACATCGTCAACCGGCAGTTCCCTTCCCCACAGTTCTACGTCCGTGCCAATTGTTGCCTGCGGGCATGGCGTCAGATCCACCGTCATCATATCCATGGAAACCGAACCCACCGTATGCGTCAGAACGCCGTCCACCCAAACCGGGGTGCCAGTAGGCGCATGGCGGGGATAACCATCTGCATAGCCGCAGGCCACGACGCCGATACGCTGTGCCCCGTTGGCGGTATAGCGCCAGCCATATCCCACACGATCGCCAGATTGTAACTGTTGGAGGCCAATGATCTTGCTGCTCAGCGTCATGACCGGTTGCAGCCCCGTGTCGGCTATATCCTGCCAGTTGCCACTTGGCGAGGCGCCATAGAGGATAATCCCCGGTCTTACCCAATCCCCCTGAGTCTGCGGGTGCCACAAGGTGGCCGCCGAGTTGGCCAGGCTACGCGGCAAATCAATCGCGGCCGTAGCGCGTTCAATCACGGCCATCTGTTCCGTTACGCCTTCAGCACCGTCGGCGGTGGCGAAGTGGCTCATCAAGGTTATCGAGCCAATATTACGCAGCTCCTTGGCGGTTAACCACGCACTGTGCAACCGCTCTGGTGCAAATCCCAGGCGATTCATCCCGCTGTTCAATTTAAGATAGATATCCAGCGGTGCCTGTAAACGGGCATCAGCAATGGCTTGTAATTGCCAGTCACTGTTCACCGCGGTGGTTAAACGATAGCGATCGATCAACATCAGGTCTGCGGGTTGGAAAAACCCCTCCAGCAGCAGGATCGGCCCCTGCCAACCAGACTCACGCAGTAACACCGCCTCGCCCAGATCGAGCAAGGCAAAACCATCGCTATTCTCGGCCATACGGCGCCAGACATGCTGTAAACCGTGGCCATAAGCGTTGGCCTTGACCACGGCCCAGACTTTAGACGCAGGGGCAAAACGACGTACTACCTGCAAGTTATTGGTTAATGCCGCCAAGTGCAGCTTGGCGGTAATCGGGCGAGGCATGGGCTCTCCTGTCACATTGGGTTTCAGCGTGCCGGGTGCACGTCGTTCAAGGGAACCGCAGGCATCTGCCGAAAGTCGGCACGGTAACGCGCCACTGCCAGATCGTCTGAAGCAATAGCCGGGGTGACCCCAGAAATCAAGTCGGCAAGCAACTGGCCGGAGCCGCAGGCCATCGTCCAACCCAAGGTGCCATGGCCGGTATTTAAATAGAGATTTTTTAACGATGTCCGTCCCACGATCGGCGTGCCATCCGGCGTCATTGGGCGTAGGCCTGTCCAGAAGGTGGCTTCTTCAACTCGCCCACCGTTCGGATACAGATCGCGCACCACCATTTCCAACGTTGCACGGCGCTTCTGCTCCAACTGGGTATTGAAGCCGACAATCTCCGCCATGCCACCCACGCGAATACGCTTATCGAAACGAGTAATGGCAATCTTGTACGTTTCGTCCAGCACGGTGGAGAACGGTGCGGCCGCCTCATCGGCGATCGGGATGGTTAACGAATAGCCTTTCAACGGATAAACCGGAATGGTAACCAGATCGCGCAGTAGCGCGGTCGAATAGGCGCCAAACGCCACCACATAGCTGTCGGCAGTGATGATTTCGCCATCACACTGCACGCCGGTAATGTTATCCCCGGCCACCAGCAAGCGCTCAACGTTGCGGTTAAACAGGAATTTGACTCCGGCCTGTTCCGCCAGCTTGGCCAACTGCTGGGTGAACAGTTGGCAGTCACCGGTTTCATCATTCGGCAGCTGTAAACCACCGGTAAGCTTGTGGGCCACCTGCGCCAACGCGGGCTCAACCGTCGCTAATTGGCTGGCTTCCAGCAGTTTGTAAGGCACCCCGGCATCTTCCAGTACGGCAATATCCTTGGCTGCACTGTCAAACTGTTGCTGAGTGCGAAACAGTTGTAATGTGCCACCCTGGCGGCCTTCGTACTGAATACCGGTTTCCTGGCGCAGCGCCTTGATGCAGTCACGGCTGTATTCCGCCAGACGCACCATGCGGCCTTTATTGGTCATATAGTGGGCGGTGTCGCAGTTTTTCAGCATCTGCCACATCCAGCGCAGCTGGAAACTGCTGCCATCGAGGCGAACTGCCAACGGTGCATGACGCTGGAACATCCATTTAATCGCCTTCAACGGTACCCCAGGTGCTGCCCAAGGCGCCGCATAACCCGGGGAGATCTGCCCCGCATTGGCCGCGCTGGTTTCCAAGGCCGGCCCGGGTTGACGGTCGATCACCGTGACCTCATGGCCCGCTTTTGCCAAATACCAGGCACTGGCAACCCCTACCACTCCGCTACCTAAAATAACCACTCTCATCGCTGACTCCAGCCCAAGGATCGATAAAGCACAATCTACCAATAACAGGAAATTAACTCAGTGGAAAAAACTACTCAACAACTCAATCATTAATCGTGACAATATTCACAATTATTTTATCGTTGATGCACTCGGCATTGGCAATAGCAGTCAAAAAATGACGATAAGATACTGTTAAAGGGCATTTTGACGAAAAAACAGCCTGCCATGGAGCCAATAACATCAGCAAAAATCTCCAGCATCAGACGCGATAACAACCCATCACCAATGGAACATTAATCTGTTTAATTAAAAATTTTAGGCTAATAATTCCATCAACCTCGATTGTGCATCAGTTTCCTCTACCGAACGGGGAAAATGCCTGATTGAATGCCACCGCCGGCCTGAAAACCGGTTAGAGCAAGGCCAAAGCGCGTAGCGTTCAATGCACGGCCCGGATGATTTCAAACGATTTATTACGACTTGGACTATCATTGTTACAGGGTCTGCCAAAAGAGCCGACGCCGTTCATAATGAGGGTGCGCTGATGACTACTTCGACACATAAAAAGGTTAAGGAAGATAAACGTCTGAGCGATGGACCGGACTGGACATTCGACCTGTTGCAGGTGTATCTGGAGCAGATCGACCGGGTGGCCAAGCATTACCGGCTCGACACCTACCCGCATCAGATCGAGGTCATTACCTCCGAGCAGATGATGGATGCCTATTCCAGCGTCGGGATGCCGATTAACTATACCCACTGGTCATTTGGCAAGAAGTTCATCGAAACCGAGCAGCGCTACAAGCATGGCCAACAGGGTTTGGCCTATGAGATCGTGATTAACTCCAACCCGTGCATTGCCTATCTG
This sequence comes from Serratia sp. (in: enterobacteria), assembly GCF_051654945.1. Classification (GTDB taxonomy): domain Bacteria; phylum Pseudomonadota; class Gammaproteobacteria; order Enterobacterales; family Enterobacteriaceae; genus Chania. The sequence continues at coordinate 413,071 of NZ_JBOFZA010000081.1, read as the reverse complement.
ATGGAAGAAAATACCATCACCATGCAGGCGCTGGTGATGGCTCATGCCTGCTATGGGCATAACTCGTTTTTCAAGAATAACTATCTGTTCCGCAGTTGGACCGATGCCAGTTCAATCGTCGATTATCTGCTGTTTGCCCGCCATTACATTAGCGAGTGCGAAGAGCGCTATGGCGTGGAAGAAGTCGAAAAGCTGCTGGACTCCTGCCATGCGCTGATGAATTACGGGGTCGATCGCTACAAACGGCCGCAAAAAATCTCGCTGGTGGAAGAGAAAGCGCGTCAGAAGAGCCGTGAGGAGTATCTGCAAAGCCAGGTCAACTCGCTGTGGAAAACCCTGCCGCGAGTCGATCGCGAAGCCCTGCCAGAACAGGCCGTGCGATTCCCACGGGAGCCGCAGGAAAACATTCTCTACTTTATGGAGAAAAACGCCCCACTGCTGGAATCCTGGCAGCGTGAAGTGCTGCGCATTGTGCGTAAAGTAAGCCAGTATTTCTACCCGCAAAAGCAGACCCAGGTAATGAACGAAGGCTGGGCCACCTTCTGGCACTACAGCATCCTTAACCACCTGTATGACGAAGGGCGCGTGACGGATCGCTTTATGCTTGAGTTCCTGCACAGCCACACCAACGTGGTCTACCAACCCCCGTATAACAGCCAATATTACAACGGTATCAACCCCTACGCGCTTGGCTTTGCCATGTTCCAGGACATCAAGCGGATCTGCCAGTCACCGACCGAAGAAGATCGCTACTGGTTCCCGGATATCGCAGGTAAAGACTGGCTGGATACGCTGCACTTTGCCATGCGTGACTTCAAGGATGAGAGCTTTATCAGCCAGTTCCTGTCACCGAAGGTGATGCGTGACTTCCGGCTGTTTACCGTGCTGGATGACGATCGCAACAATTACCTGGAGATTTCGGCGATCCACAACGAAGCGGGCTATCGGGCGATACGTCAGGAGCTGTCGGCTCAGTACAACCTGAGCAACCACGAGCCTAATATTCAGATCTGGAATGTGGATCTGCGTGGTGACCGCTCATTGACGCTGCGCTACATTCCACAAGACCGGGCACCGCTGGATAAAAGCCGTAGAGAGGTAATGAAGCACCTGCATCGTCTGTGGGGGTTCGACATTATTCTGGAGCAGCAAAACGAGGATGGCAGCGTAGAGTTGCTGGACCGCTGCCCACCAAGACCCAACGCGTTATAAAGCGACAATGTGACAAAGGGGCGCATAGAGCGCCCCTTCAACTAGCTGAGTTCACGGATTAACGGCGCGCTTCGGTCAGATCGCTTGGCATTGTGCCCTGCATGCTCTGCCAAATGGCCCCGCTTTCTTTACCGTAGTTACGAACGCAATCCATCACCTGATCGTACATCTTTTCATGGCACAGGCTTGACAGTTTGCTGTAGAAATTCAGTGCCAGTTTGCGCGCTTCCGGGTTGGAGAAGTAGTAGCGGCCAACGCGGGTATACAGCCCTTTCAGGCCATTGAAGATCAGGCCATAAATCGGGTTGCCCGAGGCAAAGGCCAGGCCACGGAAAATTTCATAGTCGAGGTGGTTGAAGGCATCGGCCTGATCGTCAACCAGCGCCGCTTTCGCCAACACTTCCTGTGCCTGTTCCGGGTGGTTACGAACCGCCGCACGAATGAAGATCGAGGCAATATTGGTACGCACCGACAATAGATTATCAATCAGTTGTGGCACGCTGTTGTGATCGAGCCGGGCCAGCGTTTCCAGGATATTAAGACCGGAGGTTTCCCAAAAATTATTTACCTTGGTCGGTTTGCCGTGCTGAATGGTCAGCCAGCCATCACGAGCCAATCGTTGTAGAACCTCACGTAAGGTGGTGCGCGTAACGCCAATCAGTTCTGAAAGCTCACGTTCCGCGGGCAAAATAGAGCCGGGAGGGAAGCGGTTATTCCAAATACTTTCAATGATATACTCTTCCGCGAAACCGGCAGGACTCTGCGCCTTTATAACCATGTTTTTGATGTTCCGTTACGACGATAATCAGTAATTGTAATCAGCTGATCATACCAGATCGCCGGAGCATCACATAGCATGAGCAAAAAACAATAAACGAAAGTGTGCATAAACCGGCAAAAAGGGGAAAAAATCTGCTTCGCCGAAATTTCAGTCTATTAGGACGCCGTTATTTGCATCAAGCCCACTGCCGTTGTTAGGGTAAGGCGCGTCAACTCACTTTAAGGTTTCGCCAAAACAGGCATGGATATGACAATACGCTCGGCATTGATAAAGAACTTTCTCGGGACGTCTCCCGACTGGTACAAACTGGCCATCATCAGTTTTCTGGTGATCAACCCCTTGGTATTTTTCCTGGTCAGCCCTTTTGTGGCGGGCTGGTTACTGGTTATCGAGTTTATCTTTACGCTGGCAATGGCACTGAAGTGCTACCCGTTACAACCTGGCGGGCTACTGGCGATTGAGGCAGTGCTGATCGGCATGACCAGTCCCGCACACGTCAGTGCCGAAATTGCCAGCAATCTCGAGGTGCTGCTGCTGTTGGTGTTTATGGTGGCAGGTATCTACTTTATGAAACAGCTGCTGCTGTTTGTGTTTACCAAACTGCTGCTGAACATCCGTTCAAAGATGCTGTTGTCGCTATCCTTCTGCGTTGCTGCGGCACTGCTTTCTGCCTTCCTGGATGCCCTGACGGTGGTGGCGGTGGTGATCAGCGTCGGCACTGGTTTCTACTCGATCTACCACAACGTCGCCTCAAATCAGACAGGCGATATCAATGATGACAGCCACCTGGAAAGTAGCGACCATAAACAGACGCTGGAACAGTTTCGCGGCTTTCTGCGCAGCCTGTTGATGCATGCTGGCATCGGTACGGCTCTCGGTGGCGTAATGACCATGGTAGGCGAACCGCAGAATCTGATCATCGCCAAAAGCGCCGGATGGGGCTTTAGCGAGTTTTTCCTGCGCATGACGCCCGTCACGCTGCCGGTATTCGTTTGCGGTTTGCTGGTTTGCCTGCTGGTAGAGCGTTTTGCGCTATTTGGCTACGGTACCAAACTGCCGGAACAGGTCCGTAGCGTGCTGAAAGAGTTCGATCGCCAGGCCACGGCCAAACGCAGCCAGCAGGAAAAGATGAAACTGGTGGTGCAGGCGTTAATCGGCCTCTGGTTGGTGATCGCACTGGCCTTTCACCTGGCGGAAGTGGGCTTGATTGGCCTATCAGTGATCATTTTGGCAACTTCGCTATGTGGCGTAACCGATGAGCACGCCATTGGCAAAGCCTTCCAGGAAGCCCTGCCCTTTACCGCACTGCTGACCGTGTTCTTTACCGTTGTGGCGGTGATTATTGAGCAGCAGCTGTTTTCTCCGGTGATCCACTACGTGTTACAAGCACCACCGGCCTCCCAGCTTTCCCTGTTTTACCTGTTCAACGGCCTGCTTTCTTCTGTTTCTGACAACGTCTTTGTCGGGACGGTTTACATCAACGAAGCGCGTGCGGCACTGGCTGACGGGGCTATTTCACTGCAACAGTTCGAACTGTTGGCGGTCGCGATTAACACCGGCACCAATCTGCCTTCGGTAGCCACCCCCAACGGGCAGGCCGCCTTCCTGTTCCTGTTGACCTCTGCCCTGGCGCCGTTGGTACGCCTGTCTTATGGCCGCATGGTCTGGATGGCGTTGCCATATACGCTGGTGTTGACCCTGGTTGGCCTGCTGTGCGTGCAGCATACCCTGGCACCGGTAACGGACCTGTTGACCCAATGGCAGTGGTTAACACCGCTACCACTTGACGCGGTGGCCCCAATCGCTGCACATTAAGCCCCAAGATCGTCCCCGTAAGCGATGATATTTTTCACGGAATCGTCTTTAGGTAGCTGGCAGCGGGGATGAATTGGTTTACACTGCCGGTTCAATTGCTTACTGCATGGAAGAATATAGATATGTTGCAATTCTTTAACCGCTGCTCGCAGGGGCGCGGTGCTTGGCTGTTGATGGCTCTGACTGCATTGGTACTGGAGTTGGCGGCCCTCTATTTTCAGCACGTGATGCTGCTGCAGCCGTGCGTAATGTGTATCTACGAACGCGTCGCGCTGTTCGGGATTTTGGGAGCGTCGCTGCTCGGGGCGTTGGCACCGAAGTCGCCGTTGCGCTATGTAGCGATCCTGTTGTGGATCTACAGCGCCTGGGAAGGCCTGCAGTTAGCCTGGAAACACACGATGATCCAGCTGCATCCATCGCCGTTTAATACCTGTGATTTCTTTGTCAGCTTCCCTTCCTGGTTACCGCTCGACAAATGGATGCCTGCGGTATTCCACGCTTCGGGTGATTGTTCGGTACGTCAGTGGCAGTTTCTGTCATTGGAAATGCCGCAGTGGCTGGTAGGGATCTTCGCTGCCTATCTGCTGATCGGGATTGTGGTTCTGCTGAGCCAATTTGTCCGCCAGCGTAAACGCGATCTGTTTGGCCGCTAACGGTAAACATCGCAAAAACGGCGCCTGAGGGCGCCGTTTTTTATTGCATGGAGTAGGTTATCGCTATCACATATGGGTAAAATAATACACCAACACGATCAGTACTCCGGCCACGGCAAACAGGCGCACCATCTTCATCAGCTAATTCTCATCACAGGGCGGAGGTGCCGACAAACTACCTAACATTTTGTTTAAAAAGAAGCGGTCACCCTGCGTTTATGGCGTAATTTACATAACATTAAGCTTCGTTGCGTCCCTCATCGTTTTATCGCCTCATCTTTGCCACCCCCTATCTCTCCCAAGCAGAGAGATATTGGCTACACTTGAATCGCAGATGGGTCGTTATTCATTCACCACATTAATTGCTAGAGGGGGATCCGAATACAATGATGACGCTTATAAGCCACTCCCCGCACCCGCCCTGATTTAATTACCCGCTCGTTTAGCTTTGGTTTAACCTGACCACTCGGTTAGCGCGTGAATTCGGCTATGCTCTGCTGGATAAAACGCCGTACCTGTATCAGGCTCGCCGGCGTTAACCTACCGAGCAGTAGCAACCAATAAGATCGACAGGGTATTTTGAGCAGGGGATCACTATGTCAGCAAATAAAAGCAATCTGCAATCGGCTATCATGACGCTACCCTATTTGGACTGGAATGCTACTCCATCTGCCACTTTAGATGCCGTGACCGAGTTGGAAAGTGGCAAGGTACTCTATTTCCCTCATCTGGCCTTTCATCTGACCGATGAGGAAAGAGCCTTACTCACTCCAGAGTTGGTCGACCCCAAACGCAAAAATATCAGCTACCAGCCGGAACAGCAGAAGCTGACGGGGGTTGCCATCGAGGCCAAACGTGAAGCGGTGCATAAATTACTGGCTCGGCACCATCAAGCCTGCCGGCATTTAATCAATACCGTCCTGCCCGAATACCGACACGCGGTCCAAATGCCCACCAACAGCCTGCGACTGCACCCGATCGCTGCATGGACAGCCGCAACCTCATGGCGCAAGGATGACAGTCGCCTGCATGTCGATGCATTCCCTTCGCGGCCCAACTATGGCCAACGCATTTTACGTATTTTCACCAATATCAACCCTCATGGTGAAAGCCGCCTGTGGCGCGTTGGCGAGCCGTTCCCCGAATTGGCGCAACGTTTTCTGCCTCGTCTGAAGCGTTACTCACCCTTTGCCAGTTGGCTGCAAGATAAAATTGGCATCACCAAAACGCGCCGTAGCCACTACGACCATTTGATGCTGCAAATGCACGATGCGATGAAAGCAGATAAAACCTACCAGGAAAACGGGCCGCAGCAGGCCGTCGAATTCCCTCCTGGAAGTAGTTGGATCTGTTTCTCCGATCAAACGCCGCATGCCGCCATGGCCGGGCAATTCATGTTGGAGCAGACTTTTATTTTGCCGGTGAGCGCCATGAAAACACCGCAGACTGCGCCACTGAAAGTGCTGGAAGGATTATTACATCAACCATTGATCTAGATGCCGATATCCCTATGGGGTTGCCACAACTTCGATCTGTGTCACCCCAAAATGCTGGAGGATGTAGTATATTGATCGCGCAGTAGTTATGCACATCACCGACTGCTTAGGAGGCTGTATGTACAAGACTATATTAGCGCCCATTGATTTGGCTGAAATCGAGTTAACACAAAAAGTCATTCCCCCGATTAATTCACTGGCAAAAATCGACTACCCACAGATCCATTTTCTCGCCGTACTCTCTCCCATGCTGTCTTATTATGAATATGGGCTGTCACACCCTGAGCGGCTACTACCCAGCGATGACGAACGGATACAGATCGCGCTGGCGGAGTTAAAGAAAGTCGTAATGGCGTTTGATATCCCAGAAGGTCGGGTGCACTGTTCGGTAGAAATTGGCGCACCGAGAGATCGGATATTGAATTTTGCCGAAGAGATCAACGCCGATCTGATCGTTGTCGGCTCCCGCAGGCCAAATATCACCACCTTCTTACTTGGCACAACGGCATCATCGGTTGTCAGGTATGCCAAAACGTCGGTCTTGGTGGTGCGGTAATGGGTAAATAGCGGCTAGTAATACTTAGCTGTAGGTAATCGTGCTACAGGAGGGAGTCACGCAGAACGCCGACACGCCGTAAACCCGCCCCTGGGGGCTCGCAATCGCGCATCCCTGCGCTCAACGGTCGGCTAACCTGCATGACTCCCTCCTGCCTCAGCCGAAGGTGTTGCGGTATTAAGCGAAGTATTTGGCTACAGTTGCCAGTTAATTACCTGGCCCAGCTCGGTTTGTTAAGTATGTGGTCTTGCCAATCCACGACTTCGCTTTCACGCACCGCGATATGGCGCACGGTGATACGCTCGCCGTGCATAGCTGCTTTTGATCCGCTGACTAGCGGGTGCCAGTCGAACAATGGTTTACCTTCACCGATCAACCGATAGGCGCAGGTTGGCGGCAGCCAGTCGAACGTGGTGAGGTTTTCGCGCGTCAGCTTGATGCAGTCTTCTTCCAGCTCGAAGCGGCGCTCATAGTTGCGGCACTGACAGGATTTGATATTGAGCTGATCGCAGGCCACGTTGGTGAAGTAAATCTCATCGGTATCTTCATCGATCAGCTTGTTCAGACAGCATTGCCCACATCCGTCGCACAGCGATTCCCACTCTGCCTCAGACATTTCGTCCAGCGTTTTCTGTTGCCAAAAAGGGAGTTGTGACATATCGACTTCCGAAAATAGGTAAATGAACAAACCACCTGCAAGCAGGTTCAAGGGGGCACACTATATAGACACTCGGCGCAAAAGGAAATGTTTGCCCGGCGGCTCAGCCTGCCGCAACGACATCCAAGATGATAGGATCAGTGTAAGCCAGTGAAGCGGTTTCTGCCTGCAACCCCCTTGAGGGCCTGTCAGGCAGAAAGATAGCGCGGCGTTAAATCACGCGGGTACTGAGGGATTTACCGTTAAGCGAGATTTTCAGCATATCGCCGGAAACCATTGGCCCAACCCCTTGAGGGGTACCGGTAAGAATGATGTCGCCAGCACGCAGCGTGAAGAAACGGCTCATATAGGCGATCAGCGGCAAAATGGGGTTAATCATATCGCGGGTATTGCCCTGCTGACGCAGTTCGTCATTGATTGACAACGACAGCTCGGTATTTTGCGGATCGCCAAATTCAGCCACCGGGATAAAACCGGAGATCGGACAAGAACCATCAAACCCCTTGGCTTTCTCCCAAGGTTGACCCGCCTTCTTGAACCCGGCCTGCAGATCGCGCAAGGTCAGATCCAACGCCACGCCGTACCCGGCAATGGCACGGGCCACGCGGTCTTCATTGGCCTGTTTTAATGGGGTACCAATCAGCACCGCCAGCTCGACTTCATGATGAATCGACCCCAGCCCCTTGGGGATCGCTACCGGTTGCCGAATATCACACAACGCCGTCTCAGGTTTGATAAACAACACCGGTTCAGAAGGGGTTGAACTCCCCATTTCCTTGATGTGATCGCTGTAGTTGCTGCCTACACAAACCACTTTGCTTACCGGGAAATCAAGCAACGCACCTTGCCAGTCTCTATGTTGATACATACCGCCTCTCCCAACTACAGTTTAAGGGCCAGTCAACCTTAGCCCATTCTATGTACGGGGTGCCGTTCCAGGCACCTTACCGGTACTGATCTCTTGGCCAATACCGTCGGCCATCATTCCCACACTGATCGCGAAATAGTACGAACGATTCCAGTGCATGAGAGTACGGAAGTTATCATAAACCAGGAACGCGCGTCCTTGCATATCATCTGGAGCGATCACCCAACTGCGTAAGCCAGAAGCCGGTAACGGTGAGCCATCGGCTAACACCACTCCTTTGGCCGCCCACTGTTCCTCGCGGTGCCCCTGGGCATCTTTCAGTCCCAGTTGGTCAGCATTGAATTTCGCGGGCAGTTTGACCTCTCGGCCCCAACCCACTCCGGCTTGCCAGCCCTCGGTAGCCAGATAGTTGGCCGTGGAGGCAAACACATCGTCGAGGTTATTCCAGATATCGATTTTACCGTCGCCATCCCCATCTGCGGCATAGGTCAAAAACGAGGTTGGCATAAACTGACTTTGCCCCATCGCCCCCGCCCAGGATCCTTTCAGATTGCCCGCATCGACGTGGCCCTGCTCAATGATCTGTAAGGCCGCCATCAGCTGCTTGGTAAAGAACGCTTCGCGGCGGCCTTCAAACGCCAGCGTCGCCAGGGCAGAAACGACATCCTCCTTACCCTGGATCTTGCCAAAGGCACTTTCCATGCCCCACAGCGCGACAATATAGCGTTCAGGAACACCATAGCGCGCCGTCACGCGCGCCAATCGTGACTGGTATTGCTGACGCATCTCGCGGCCCCGCTGGATCTTCCACGCGGGCAGCACGCGGCCGAGGTAATCGTCCAGCGTGATTTTCTTTTCCAACTGATTGCGGTCGGCATTGATGACCCGATCGACAAAATGCGCGTTGGCGAAGGCGGTCTCAACGATAGTCTCTGGGATCCCCTGCTTGATGGCCTTCAGCTTCAGTTGTGCCACATAAGCCGGGAACTCTGCCGGATCACGTCCGGTCTGCGCCAGCGTACTCGCGCCTGGCTGTACGGCAGGAACAGGAGCGGCCCCTGCCTGGTTAACACCGCCCGCCAAAAGGAGCAGCGTCAGCATCATCGGCATTTTCTTCATGATTTTCCCTACCTGTGACGACCTGCCGCCGGTTGCAGACAATGCTGACAAGCTGGCGTTAACACAGGGCTGAAAATCGACGCCTGGTTATTTCTTGGCATCAGATAAATGAAGGTTTAATAGGTTTTCCACCGGGGGTGGGAACTGCAGATAAAACCCCTGCTGCTGCAGGGCTTCTTTCACCTTTTCGATATCCGCCGAAGCCAATTTCTTGCGACCGTCGAGCGACAGCATCATGGCATACTGCGGAGTACCGAAACTTTTCATCAAATCTTCCGGCACCCGAGAGAAATCGTCCTTTTTTTCGACATAAAGATAAGTCTGATCGCGCTTGGCGCTTCTATAGATGACACAAAACATTTTTAAACTCTATTTAATTGAGGCAGCGACTTGCCTGGATATAACTCTGACTATAACATGCTTATAGTACTTCGGAATATCGCACCCCGAGTGGTATTCCGGGGATTTAAGTTGCTGAGACTGAGTCAGGATAGATGTCACAATCGCCAATTGAGCTAAAAGGCAGCAGTTTTACCCTATCAGTGGTTCATTTACATAATTGCGAACCCGAGGTAATACGCCAGGCACTACAGGAAAAGGTGGATCAAGCGCCCGCTTTTCTCAAGAATGCCCCTGTCGTTATCAATGTTGCTACGCTAAACGGCGACGCAGACTGGAAAGAAATTCAACGGGCTGTCACTGCGGCTGGGCTGCGCGTGGTCGGCATCAGTGGTTGCAAAGATGAACGGCAGAAGCGCTCCATCGCCCGTGCCGGTTTGCCGCTGCTCAATGAAGGCAGAGGCCAGAAGGCGGCCCCACCGGCACCGGTGATTGCGCCAGTCCCGGATAATGCTCCGGCCAAAACGCGCATCATCAGTACCCCGGTCCGTTCAGGCCAACAGATTTACGCCCGTAACAGCGATTTGATCGTCACCAGCAGCGTCAGCGCCGGTGCCGAACTGATTGCCGACGGCAATATTCATATCTACGGTAGCATGCGTGGCCGCGCACTGGCTGGCGCTTCTGGCGATACCCAGTGTCAGATTTTTTGCACGCATCTGGGTGCTGAGCTAGTCTCTATCGCAGGGCAGTACTGGTTGAGCGATCAGATCCCGTCCGAGTATCTCGGGCAGGCAGCAAGGCTCAGCCTGTTGGATAATGCTTTAACCATACAACCTTTAAATTAAGCCCTTTTGACAAGGAATCCATTTCATGGCACGCATTATTGTTGTTACATCGGGTAAAGGGGGCGTTGGCAAGACCACATCAAGTGCGGCCATTGCTACCGGCTTGGCCCAGAAAGGCAAGAAAACCGTGGTGATCGACTTTGATATCGGTCTGCGTAATCTTGACCTGATTATGGGGTGTGAACGCCGGGTAGTTTATGATTTTGTTAACGTTATCCAAGGTGATGCCACGCTGAACCAGGCGTTAATCAAAGACAAGCGCACTGATAACCTCTACATTCTGCCCGCTTCACAGACCCGTGACAAAGACGCCCTGACCCGCGAAGGCGTGGAAAAAATCCTCGGCGATCTCGACGAAATGGGCTTTGAATTCGTGGTGTGTGACTCACCGGCGGGGATCGAAACCGGTGCCTTGATGGCGCTGTATTTTGCCGATGAAGCCATCATCACCACCAACCCGGAAGTGTCTTCGGTACGTGACTCTGACCGTATCCTGGGCATTCTGGCGTCCAAATCACGCCGTGCCGAGAGAGGGGAATCCCCGATCAAGGAACATCTGCTGTTGACCCGTTACAACCCGGGCCGCGTCAGCCGTGGCGATATGCTGAGCATGGAAGACGTGCTGGAAATCCTGCGTATTCCACTGGTTGGCGTCATCCCGGAAGATCAGTCGGTTTTACGTGCATCGAACCAGGGTGAACCTGTTATTCTTGATAGTGAGTCTGATGCCGGTAAGGCCTATGACGATACCGTTCACCGCCTGTTAGGAGAAGAACGCCCGTTCCGCTTCATTGAAGAAGAGAAAAAGGGCTTCCTGAAACGCCTTTTTGGGGGATAAACCATGGCTCTGTTAGACTTCTTTCTGTCCCGCAAAAAATCGACAGCCAGTGTAGCCAAGGAACGGCTGCAAATTATCGTCGCAGAACGTCGTCGTGGGGACAGCGAGCCCCACTACCTGCCTGATTTAAAGCGCGATATTCTAGCGGTAATTTGCAAATACATTCAGATCGACCCCGAAATGCTGCACGTGCAATTCGAGCAGAAAGGGGACGATATTTCGGTACTTGAACTTAACGTAACGCTGCCGGAATCGGAAGAACCTGCTAAATGATTGCGATGCAATGAGTGCCCCCTGTATATTTTTATACAGGGGGTAACTGTATATTCGTCCAGTTATTAACGCACCCACAAAAATAAAAAACCCGCCCTATTGAGACAACTCTCAGTTCTTTTTGCCGCAAATGTCTTTATGGTAAAGGCTGGCAGTAAAGATTTTCCTAATCTTATTTTTGACGTGATAAAACGGAACAGTTTGATTAGAACTGCCCCGCCTGACCTTTAACGATTAATATTCCTGTAGGATCGCCTGCAATGGGGCAGCCAATAGTTCACCACGCCACCCACTGATTAACTCAGGCAGGGACTCGCTCTCTTTCAATTTCCAGTGCCAATTCAGCAGCTGATTAATTTGCCGACGCGAAGCCAGCAGTTCGGCGCTCAGGCCACTCTGCTCGCTCACCAAGGTAATGGCCGCCTTGATATCCTTGAACACTTTTTTGTAGCCAGGATGGTCGACCAGGTTGCTCAGCGGAGCCGGTAACGCTGATTCATCCAGGGCATTAGCTTCCGCTACCAGCGCCACCAGGGTTTTACCATGATAGCGGATCTCTGGACCACTCAGCCCCAGCGCCTCCAGTTCCCCCAGCGAGCCCGGCATATAGCGCGCCACGGCCCACAGGTTTTCCTCTCGCACGACAAAGTTTACTGCCAGATCGCGTTCACGCGCCTGGCGCAAACGCCATTCGGCCAGTTTTTGCAGACATGCCAACTGACGCGGGCGCAACTGCCAGGCATTGGTGATTTCACGATAGGCCAATTCAGGCGCCAGCGACTCACTGCGCCGCTGGCACAATAAACGACACTCGTTATCGGCTGCGGCAGTCCAACCCGCTTCCTCGGTTTCCTGCACCAGCTGTTTGGCCATTGGCAACAGATAGAACACGTCGGCCGCGGCATATACGCATTGGCGTTCGGTCAACGGTCGCGCCAACCAGTCGGTACGTGACTCACTCTTATCGAGATCGACCTGCATATACTCGGTGACCAGCTTGGCAAAGCCGCAGGACAGCGTATGACCGCTGAAAGCCGCCAGGATCTGGGTGTCGACCATCGGAGTCGGCAGCGTCTTGAAGGCATTCAGAAACACCTCCAGATCTTCGCTACCGGCATGCAAGAACTTCACCACGGCAGTATCGGCCAGCAGATCGATAAAGGGTTGCCATTGCTTGATGGGAAGCGGATCGATCAGGGAAAGTTGTTCACCATCGTATAACTGGATCAGGCCTAGCTGCGGATAATAGGTCCGCGTGCGGACGAACTCGGTATCCAACGCCACCTGGGCGTAGTTTCTTGCCTGCTCGCAGACCTGCTGCAATCCGGCGTCGGTAGTGATCAACTGATAATTCAAAACGTCATTCTCTTCATCGTTTTTAAGGTTCAAACACAACAACGCCGGTTAATTCACCGGCGTTGTTGAAAAGGGGAGCAACGATATACCCGTCGCCTTTCAAGTTGCAGCGTTGTTACCTGCACTCACTCACCCCAGTCACTTACTAAAAGTAAGCTCCTGGGGATGAATGAGCTTGTCGCCTAGCTGCAACTTGAAATTCATAGGGTATAAATTTAGGCAGCATCGGCCGCCTTGGACTTTTTCTGTTCGTCACGCAGTTCCCGTCGTAAGATCTTGCCGACGTTCGACTTCGGCAACTCGTCACGGAACTCAACAATTTTTGGCACTTTATACCCTGTCAGGTGCCGACGGCAATGGGTTAACAGTTCTTCTTTGGTGAGTGATCCATCTTTCTTCACTACGCAAATTTTCACTGCTTCACCCGAGGCTTCGCTAGGTACCCCGATTGCCGCACATTCCAGCACTTTCGGGTGCTGGCTGACGACCTCTTCGATCTCGTTCGGGTAGACGTTAAAGCCAGAAACCAGGATCATGTCTTTTTTACGGTCAACGATGCGGATAAAGCCATCCTCATCCACGGTAACCACATCCCCGGTTGCCAGCCAGCCATCGCGCAACACTTCGTCCGTCGCGTCCGGCCGTTGCCAATAGCCTAACATAACTTGCGGCCCTTTGACCCAAAGTTCACCTGGCTGACCGATCGGCACATCTTTGCCGTCATCATCCACCAGACGGATATCGGTGGAAGGTACCGGCAGGCCAATGCTGCCACTGTAATGCTTCAAATCATGCGGGTTGCCAGCGACCAGCGGAGAGCATTCCGTCAGCCCGTAGCCTTCCAACAAATGCTGACCGGTCAGCTTTTCCCACTTTTCCGCCACCGATTTTTGCACCGACATGCCACCGCCGACGGAAAGCCGCAGCGTAGAGAAGTCCAGTTGCTGGAAATCTTCATTGTTCAGCAACGCGTTAAACAGGGTATTTACCCCGGTCATGGCGCTGAACGGGTATTTTGCCAACTCCTTCACCGTACCTGGAATATCACGCGGGTTGGTGATCAGCAGGCTGCGACCGCCTAACTCGATAAACAACAGGCAGTTCACCGTCAGCGCAAAGATGTGATACAGCGGCAAGGCGGTAACTACCAGCTCTTGCCCCTCACGCAGCAACGGAGCGTAGGCCGCCTTGGCCTGAACCAGGTTGGCCTGCATGTTACGGTGAGTCAGCATCGCCCCTTTGGCCACGCCGGTAGTGCCGCCGGTATACTGCAGGAACGCCAGGTCGGTATTGATAATATCCGGCTTCACATATTGCAGGCGACGGCCACGCTGTAATGCGCTGCGAAACGAGATGGCATCCGGCAGGTTGTATTTCGGTACCAGCCGTTTGATGTACTTCACCACGAAGTTGACCAACGTGCCCTTGGCCGCCGAGAGCTGATCGCCCATACGGGTGAGAATGACGTGTTTGACCTGGGTTTTGAATACCACCTTTTCCAAGGTGTGAGCAAAGTTGGAGACGATAACAATTGCGCTGGCACCGCTGTCGTTCAACTGGTGCTCCAATTCACGCGGGGTATACAATGGATTAACGTTAACCACCACCATCCCCGCCCGCAGGATACCGAACAGGGCGATCGGGTATTGCAACAGGTTGGGCATCATCAGCGCCACGCGATCGCCCTTCTTCAGCCCTAATTCATTTTGCAGGTAGGCGGCAAACGCTCGGCTGCGCTCTTCCAGTTTGCGGAAGGTCATCACCTCACCCATGTTGATAAAGGCGGGTTGATCCGCGTAACGGGCGACCGCATTCTCGAACATTTCGATCAGGGATGAGTATTGATCGGCATCGATTTCTGCCGGTACATCCGCCGGGTAACGTTTTAACCAGACCTTATCCAAGCTATTACTCCTGAAATCATTACTAATTATCATCGTAGCCCCCAAAATTGCAGCCAAACTTTAACAATATTTTAACTCAGCGTACCAGTTTGGGTTTTAAACAATATTCAGGTTGCGATGTACGTCACTAATTGCCGACGTAACCGCACAACAAAAAAAGTTAAGGCGGCCATTAAGCCGCCCTACGTTACTCACATTGCCTATTCGCCGCGCCTTACTCCGTGACGAAGGTTTGTACCTGCGCCGGACCTGGATTATACCAGCCATAGCCCCCGCCCCAACCTGGGCCCCACGGGCCATTTCGCCAGCCCCACGGCCCCATCGGCTGCGGTGGCATCACGATCTGCTGGGCAATGCGCCAACGCTTGAAGCCGGTCGCATCCATAGTGACAAAACGGTACGGTGTCATGCCAATCTTGCCATCGCGCAGGCCAGTGATCGGCCCGACCACGGTGACCAGTTGGCCTCTGAAGTCGACCGGATCGAGGAAGCCGTTAACCGAGGCCAGCAAACGGCCTTGCGAAGGTTCCCCCAGGATCGGACGAGCTCCCGAATCCAGCGGCACCGCCGCAATCTCCAGAATGGTACGCCCGCGTTCGTTAGCCACGCCCACCACGGTACCACCGAAGCGCGCTTCCGCACCGGTAAACTGTTTCGGTGCATTTTGCACCTGCGACAGTTGCCCAACCGGCGTGGGACTGGTGCCTTGAATGGCATCCGGAATGGTCACACAGCCAGAGAGCGCCAACACGCTGCCTGCGATTGCCAGCGTTAACAGCTTTTTATTCAAACTACGGGTTAACATCATCGCAATCTCCTGAATTAGCTGTAACTTCGACAACGATCCTCAGCGCAAGTTGCAGACGGCCCGGTTTTCTAATCAGGCGGCAACCTTAAAATAACTATAGGAAACTATTCGCGTCCCGGTAGCTTCTTCCAGGTAACTTCATTACGCAAATAGGTTGGCTCAGCGTTTTCTACGCTCACCGCCAAACCTTGTTGCCAGGCCAGCAGTGCCAGAGGCAGCATATCTTCAGCCTGCGGCAGCAGCATTTGCCCGTCGGTCACGTTAAGCGAGGAGCCGGCAACCAAATCAGGATAGGTTTGCCAACCGGTGCCAACATGCGCCCAGTCGCCCTGCAACTGCTGTGCACGTTCCAGCGCCTGTTGTGGGGACAAGACCGCTTCCCCGGCGCTTTCCAGCCACTGGCCATCTTGCTGACGTTCAAACTGGCCCCAATAGACCTCGCCCATCCGGGCATCGATCGCCGCCAAAACCCGTTGTGCACCGGCCATACGCCAGGCCCCTTGCGCCATGGTTTGCAGCGTGGAAATGCCGAGCATCGGCAGTTCGGCACCGAGCGCCAGCCCTTGGGCAATACCAATGCCGATCCGCACGCCGGTAAAGCTACCGGGGCCACGGCCAAAGGCCAGGGCATCGAGTTGTGAAAGGGATAATCCGGATTCGGCCAGCACCTGCTGTACCAGCGGTAAAATGCGCTGGGTGTGCTCACGTGGGCACAGTTCAAACAGGGCGTGGACTTCGCCTTGATTCCAGATGGCAACGGAACAGGCTTCCGTCGCCGTATCGATCGCTAAAATTCGCGTGGACATGCCAAACCTCAGGCGGGAAATATCAGTGGTTTCATACAGGGTGCGCATTGTAGCACACCCCCGAAGTCGCGCCTATTCGCCCTTAAGGAAGGCAATCGCCTGGGCCAGATCGCGAGTACGCGGCGTTGGCGGCAGGCTGTTGAGGAACACTTCCCCATAAGGGCGCATTACCAGGCGGTTATCACAAATGACCAGCACGCCGCGATCGTCGGTATCGCGGATCAACCGGCCAACGCCCTGTTTGAGGGTGATCACCGCATCAGGAAGTTGTACATCGTTGAACGGGTCACCGCCGCGCAACCGGCAATCTTCAATACGCGCCTTGAGTAAGGGATCGTCAGGCGAGGTAAACGGCAGCTTATCGATAATCACGCACGAGAGCGCATCACCGCGCACATCCACACCTTCCCAGAAGCTGCTGGTGGCGACCAATAGCGCATTGCCTGCCTCGACAAACTGCGCCAATAGCTGGCCCTTACTGGTTTCCCCTTGTAGCAATACCGGTAATGTCAACGTCGCGCGGAACTCTTCGGCCAGTTCACGCATCATCTGATGTGAGGTGCAAAGGAAGAAACAGCGCCCCTGGTTGGCTTCGATCATCGGCCGCAGCATACGGGCCAGTTGGCGTGCACCTCCAGGTTGATTCGGCGAAGGTAGAAAACGCGGAACGCACAGCAGCGCCTGATTGGCATAATCAAACGGGCTGGGTAGCAATAAGGTTTTGGCCTTATTCAGCCCGAGGCGATCGGTAAAGTGGCCCATTTGCTCATTCACCGACAGCGTGGCCGAGGTGAAAATCCAGCTGCCCGGCTTTTCATCGAGCATCTCGCGGAAACGATCTGAGACCGTCAGCGGCGTCAGCGCCAACACAAAATTGCGAGAGTTGCATTCATACCAATAGCTGAAGCCCGGTTCATTGACCTCTTTGAGCCGCTTAAGACGCGCACGGAATTGCGTCGCACGCTCGAAGGCAGCATCGAGCAGCGCCGAACGGCCAAGGGAGAGCTTGACCACGTCGTAGCACAACTCCAACGCATCATCGAGCAGCAGCAAGGCGCGCTGGACGTTAGGTTGGGCAAGCACTTCACGCAGATTGCCGCGAAAACCGGGCTCCCCCAACGCCAGACGAAAATCCTGCGTACTCTGGCTGAGGCGGTCGGCACTTTTTTGCAATTGCGCGCTATCACGCACCTCGGTGCGGTAGGCAATGGTGATGTCTTTGGCCAGATCCATCAGTTGCCGGCTGGTCAACTGCTTGCCGAAGTATTGGCTGGCGATATCCGGGATCTGATGCGCTTCGTCGAAGATCATCACCTCCGCTTCCGGGATCAGTTCGGCAAATCCGCCCTCCTTGACCACCATATCCGCCAGAAACAGATGATGGTTCACCACCACCACGTCGGCATCCATCGCACGGCGGCGGGCCTTGACCACGAAGCACTCTTTATACAGCGGGCAGTCACTGCCCAGGCAGTTATCGTTGGTGCTGGTCACCAGCGGCCAGACGAAGCTGTCTTCCGCCACGTCGCCACAGGCGCTGATGTCCCCTTCTTCCGTCAGGGTCGACCAGGTGCGCAGACGCACCATATCGATCAGCGTCTGACCGGCCAGTTCGCCACCGGCCATGGATTGCTGCTCCAGGCGTTCCAGGCACAGGTAGTTGGAACGCCCTTTCAGCAGCGCCAGCTTGCCTTTATATTTTAATGCCTTGGCCACGGTGGGCAGATCGCGGGCGTAGAGCTGATCCTGCAACGCCTTGGATCCGGTAGAAATAATCACCTTGCGCTTGGAACGCAGCGCCGGTGCCAGATAGGCATAGGTTTTCCCGGTGCCAGTGCCGGCCTCGACGACCAGTTCCTGTTTAAAATTGATGGCTTCGGTCACCGCCTCTGCCATCAATCTTTGCGGTTCACGGGGTTTGAACCCTTTAATTGCCTGCGCCAATGCGCCTTCTGGTGCGAAATCGTCTGCCACGCTATCTCTCTGCCGGTATCATTCAGCGGTGATTATGCCAAGCCTGCCACCTCGCTACCACCGACTTTATCCACGCGCACATCCGTTCTCGGCTGTGATACCCTTATGACGTTGATGATTAGGAGATAAATGAATGAATATCGAACGAATTGATCCGGCACAGCGCTGGTCAGAAGCGGTGATCCACAACGATACCGTGTATTACACCAGCGTACCGGAGAATCTGGATGAGGACGCTACGGCGCAAACCGCCAATACCCTGGCCGCTATCGATGTGCTGCTGGCCCGTGTGGGTTCAGACAAAAGCCGCATTCTGGACGCCACCATTTTTCTGGCCAACGGTGACGACTTTGCCGCCATGAATGCCGCCTGGGATGCCTGGGTCGTTGCAGGCAGTGCGCCGGTACGCTGTACCGTAGAAGCTCGCCTGATGAATCCTAAATTCAAAGTTGAAATCAAGATCATCGCGGCGCTGTAAAACAAAAATCCCCCTCACCCCAGCCCTCTCCCCAAAAAGGAGAGGGAGTTGGCCGGTGTCTGTAGGTTAGGCTGTGCGGCTTCGGAAAATGTAGGAGGTTTCAGCTAGCTCGATCGGTCCCCTCTCCCTGTGGGAGAGGGTGAGGGGCGGCATTAAGCCAGTTTGATAATGACCATCCCCGCCAGTAACAGGGCCAGCCCCATCCAGCCTTTGGCATTAAGCCGTTGACCGAACAGGATCCAACCGGCAGCGATGGTAGCGGCAATACCGAAACCACCCCACAGCGCATAAGCGACCGAAAGATCGATCCCTTTGACCGCTTGCGCCAGCGCACTGAACGCCCCTAATACCGACAGCAGCGACAGCAGCCCCAGCCAAACCTTGCTAAAACCGTCCGACATCTTCAGAAAGATGTTGGCCACAATCTCCAGTACGATGGCCAAGGCCAGAAACCCAATGTGGTACAACTCAAGCTGTTGCATGGTTGTCACCTCGTGGGCTGACCTGTTTTCGTGGCTTGCGGGTACCGGATTTCACCAACAGGATCCCGGCAATCAACGCCGCCAGACCCAGCACTTTCAGCGCGGAGATCGGCTCATCAAACAGCATCACGCTGAACAGGGTAATAAACAGGATACCGATCCCTTCCCATAAGGCGTAGGCGACGCCCAAGGCCACGCGTTTAACCGCTAATGACAGCATGATGTAGGACAGGGTGATCATGACGTACATGACGATGTGTCCGGTCATACCGCCGCTGACACTAGCGTATTTCATGGACAGGGTGCCGATAATTTCGGCGGTGATAGCAAAACCTAAAAAGATCCAATAAATCATAAAATTTCTCCCAAACGGCGAATAACGCACGCTAAGGCGTATTTATCCCAATTTATCTCGTCAAACAGGCGCACAGCGGCGCATAAGACAATGAAATCTCTGGGGATAAACCTACCCAAACGCAGTAAAGATGTTTGCCCGGTTACGCCAAACGACGGGAAGTCAGCCCTGTCATCAGCCCCGGTTAAAGGAGAAAGACGCTATAGCTCGCTACACCAGTGATGCTCACTGGCCAGGATGGCAGAAAGGAAAAGTTGGCAACAAGATGTTCTGAGAGGCATTCCGTTAAGTATCATCATAATATTCTCTATCTTCAGCCGCACACCGTGCGATTTGCCCAATATCCTCATGAATGTAAAATTTTCAGCTGCAATAGTTTTACCATAGCGAAAATCAGAAAGCAAACCGCCGTTTTCACATTTAGTGAAAAAAAACAGGTTATAAATAAGAACGTTAATGTTTTTAAAAATTAAAAAAGGCTCGGATTTTCACCTGAGCCTTGTGAGAATTTCGGCAACCTGAAAGTGCGGCAGATTCAGGCGCCACGCAGCTTAGCGCAAGATCCGTTTGATGCCTTCCAGCAGCAATGCGACCTCTTCGGCTTGGGTCTCTCCGCTGTGTGGTTCGATGATGGAACTGTAAACGTGTGGCATCACCTTCTCCACCCCCGCGTCAAGACAGGTTTCCAGTATCGGCAGGAAGTTTTGCGTATCGATCCCGCCGGTGGGTTCGATCATGGACATGCCATTACGTACGCAACTTTCCGCCAATGCACGCAGTTCTGCCAACGAGGCCAATCCGCCCATTGGAAAGAACTTGGCCGCATGACCGCCCAGATCGAGGATCATCCGCACCGCGCTGTCACAGCTCACCACGGCAGGCTCGCCTTGGCTGCTGTGGACTCCGGTGGAAACAATCACCTTCCCTGGCGTGCCGGTCGGCGAGATCAAAGCGTTAATGCAGGTATTGCTGATGCCCCGCGCCGCCAAGGCCCCAGCGGCAAAACCACAGCCGGTGAAGGTCTGGTTGACGTGTGCAGGCGCGGTGGCCGCAGCAATCATCGCCGCCTTATAAAACTGCGCCGCCGAACCGGCCCCCAAACCCACCGAAATCGCCGGGATATGCTCCATCCAACGCTTCACTTCGGTCACGCCCTGCTCGACGCTGCTAAACTGCGCCGAGATCACCCCGATGGCGGCATACCCTTCGGCGGCATGGTGTACCTGTAGCGCATTAGGGATATCTTTTGCCAGCACGTTGATTGCTACGCGCCCCTGGTAAAAATCAAGCTGTTGCATGCTGCCCCCCGGCCTGTTGCACAATTTCCTGCAGGCGCGCCACGATTAGCTCAAAGTCATCATCGCGCAGCGCCCGTGGGTCGAAGCTGAAAATGCCCTGATTCAACCAATAGTGACGGGTATAAATCGCGATCTCGCCGGTACGCAGTTGTTCTTCCACCTGATAGGCGGTTAGCCCCAACCTTGAGGCGTCCACGCTCACCCGCACCCGATAAATCGCCCGCCCGGCCTCATCCTGTTCGATTTCTGCCTGTAAACCGGTCAAGGCGGAGATCTGCTGTGCCAGTTCACGTAATGCCGGTAATTGGCGGCTCCAGTCAGGTTGATGTTGTTGATAATGGTCCAACGCCATCACCAAGCCCACCATGTTCTCTTTTCCGATCTTCATCGCCCGCGCAATGCCGTTATGCTGTGCCTTGCAGCAGGCGATCCATTTCTGGTCTCCGGTGACAAAACCGGAGGTGGGGGCGTCCAGCGCTTTGGCCCCGCTGTACACCACCATATTGGCCCCGGCCGCCACGTAGGCCCGTAAATCCTCCTCTGCGGCCGCATCCACAATCAGCGGCAACCCGGCATCCCGAGCCACGGCGACAAAGTCGCTCAGCGTAACCATGCCTTTTTGCACACAGTGATGCGACTTGACGTAAAACAACGCCGCCGTCTTCACCGTGATGGCCTTTGCCAATTGCCAGCGAGCTGCCAGATTGCTTTGCCCAACCTCAACCACCTTACCTCCCCCCAGGCGGATGGCGGTGGTGATCGGTGCACCATAGTCAATATTGTGGCCACGCAGCATGACGATCTCATTTGCCAGGCCTTCACTACACGGCATCTGCGCCACCCGCTCAGGCTCTCCTTGGGTGATAGCCGCCGCAACCGCGATAGCCACCCCAGCAGAGGCACAGGAAGTCACATAGCTGTCCTGGGCACCGGTATGCTGTGAGATAAGTTCGCCAACGCGATCCACTAACGCATCAATCTCGACGAAGGCTGACGCCGCCTCGGCCGTGGCCGCCATCACCTCATGCGGCACCGAAGAAACGCCAAGGATGGTCATCTTGCCGCTGGCATTGATCACCCGTTTCAGTCCGAGCCGTTGATAAATATTCATCATTGCTCCGTTACAGAATGCCCAACAGGGAACACACCACGCTCAACACCACCACCGAAAGCAGAATGGTGGTATAACGCGGCCCTTTTTTGACCAGGTAGAAGTAGATTGAGAACACGGCAGCCAGGGGTAACAAACCAGGGGCGATAGAGTCCAGGATTTGCTGAACCACCACCTCGGAGCCTTTCAGCGCACTGATTTTCAGCGGCGAGGTGATCTTGACGTAGCTGGCAGACAGCGCCCCCATCATGATCAGCCCGAGCACGTTGGCCCCGTAGATCAGTTCTTTTATCTTGCCCCCTTGCAGCAGGCCGATGATCGATTCCCTCCCCAGCGTGTAGCCTTTGTGGGCCAAGCCATAGCTGATTGCCATAGTGATGGCGGTATACAACACCACCGGCATAATGCCGCCCATGGCGCTGCCATTGGCCGCGAAAGGAATGAAAATGGCGATCAGCAGCGGCATGATCGCCGCCCAGACCACCGAGTCACCGATGCCGGCCAGCGGCCCCATCAGACCGGTTTTAATACCGGTGATGGATGAATCGGAAATCGGCTCGCCGCGGGTTTTCTGCTCTTCCATGGCGATGGCAACGCCCTGGATCACCGCGCCAAAGGTCTGTTCGCTGTTGAAGAAGTTCAGGTGACGTTTCAGCGCCTCAACCTGTTCTTCCTTCTGGGGATAGAGTTTTTTGATAATCGGCGTCATTGAGGCGCAGAAGATCAGGCTCTGTAAACGCTCGTAAGAGTTGGAAACCTCGGCCCCCAGCCAGTAAATAAACCAGGCTTTGGTGATGTCCCGCTTGGTCAGCACGTTGGTTTGCCGCGCTCTTTCCACCAGTTCGTGTTGCATGATGTCGCTGCTCATGATTAAGCTCCCTCGCCTTTAGCCATGTTTTTAACCAGGAATGCCGCGCAGGTACCGAAGATGGCCATCGCCATGATGTCGACCTTGAGGTACAGCACCGCAAAGAATCCGGCAATGAAGTAAGGCAGCAGGCTTTTCTTGCCGATCACCATGATGGTGATGGCGAAGCCCAGCGCAGGTAAAATCCCACCCATGATTTCAAACGAGTGGGTCAGCCAATGTGGCATCAGCGCCAGGAATTTCTCGACCACGCCCTGGCCGAAATAGTTGGCAGCGAACACCACCGGGAAGCGGATCACCAGGCCAAGCAGCGCCGGGTAAAGGAAGGCGCAGCGCATGATCCCGCTGATGTTGGCTTCTTCCGCGTGTTTATCTGCCATGTGCACCCAGACAGCGTTCACGGTGCGGCGTAATTGGTCGACAAATACGCCGATCACCCCAAACGGGATCGCCAGTGCAATCGCCAGGTTGGGATCCATCCCCGCTTTCACCGCGATAGGCAGTGCGATACAGGCCGCCAGCGCTGGATCTGAAGGGACGTTGCCGCCCGGCGTAGACGTGACGCCCAGATACACCAACTGCATGCCGGCACCGATAATCATCGCCGTTTTCATATCCCCCAACAGGAAGCCGACGAATACTGCAATGGCAATCGGTTGAACCAACATGCCGGAGAGGGTGTAACCCAAACGCAGACGGGCAAACCAGTAATACAGCCCCATACAGATGGCAACGGTCAAGTTATCCATGTTTTGCTCCTCATCGATCAGATGCCGAAAATCAGAACTTCTTCAAAATATCTGCCAGCGCCTGCGGCTTGTCTTCCGGGATGGTCTGGAAGAACACCGTCACACCGCGTTGTTGCAGATCGCGCAGGATCGCCACGTCGGCCTCATCCAGCGTGATGTTCTGGAACACCGCTTTACGGTTCGGCCCACCACCTAACCCACCTACCTGGATATTCTTGACGTCAAATCCGTCAACCACCGCCTGCTGCACCGTAGCCAGATTTGGGAACAGCACCAGGACGTTACCCTCACCCAGTTGGTTCTCCTGCCACGCGGCCGCAAAGCTCTGGTTGCCATAGCAATCCACTTTCACATTCGGCGGCGCTGCCATCAGGTAGATGCTTTTCATAAACGGATCGGCTTCCAGCTCATCGCTGACGACTGCGATACGATTGGCCTGCGATTGCCCTACCCACTTGGTGACCACTTGGCCGTGGATCAAACGGCTGTCAATGCGACATAACACGATTTTAGCCATGATTAATTTTCCCCTGATGTTATTGATTTGATTTGTTTAACGACGTCGAGGCAGCTGTTGCGCCCCAATTCAACCAACTCATCGAGATGGCCGAGAAGATTGCCCTGTTCGCGTAAATCGATAGCGGCCAGCAACAAGGTGGCATTGAGACCGGAAATCACGCCGATGGCGTAGTCACGGCTCAGTCTCGCCGCCACGTTGGAGGTGGTGCCGCCGATAAAATCGGTGAGGATCAACGACCCTTCCGGCATGGTTTTCACCTGTTGTTCCACCCGCTCGTGGAACTCAGACAGCGTATCGACCGGCATCAACGCGATATCAAACACCCCGCTGGTTTCGCCAATCACCATGCGCACGCTTTCACGCAGTTGCTGGCCCCAGCCGCCGTGGGTCAGTAGTAAAATTTGAGGTAATGCCGCCAAAATGGCCTCCTGGCAATCTATTGAAAGTCATTGGAAATTTTCTCTTCAATAGAGATATAGCAATGCCTGTGCCAACTTTGTGGCACGCCGGAGGGAGTTCAGGAGAGAGCGGGCCCTCAAGGCCCGCTATGGCAGGGTTTAGCGGTAAAGGAGCTCGTAGATATAAAAATATTCCGCATCAGACAGGCGGATGGAATAGGCACGTTCAATCGGTGAAAACGCGTCTTTGATGACAGAAAACGCCTGTTGGTCGATATCCTGCTGGGCGTCCAGGGCAATCTGTAACGGTTTGTGGCTTAAAACGATACGCTCCACCATGCAGCAGCAGTGGATCAGGAAGCGAAGTGTCACTTGCCTTGAGGGCTGCAGATCCAGCGTGCGGCAAATCTGGTGTAACACCGCCTCGATCTCTTGCAGGATACGCTGAGGATTGAGCACGGAAATGTGGTTGATGATGCTTTCCAACGTCAGCGCACTGATAAAGCGCATCGAACAACGCTCGACCTGCAACTGGCGTTCGGCGCTGCCCAGATCAGGGTTCAGCAGGCTGAGCACCAGTTCCGGTCCCTGTTCGGAGAACAGCTCTTCCAGGGCGATAAACGGAATATCCGGCAAACCGGGCTGGAAAGTACCGACGATCCCCACCAGGCGCTCGTTACCCCCGATGGCCTGACGTAAGCGCTCCAGGCTACGGACTTCGTTGTAATCCACCAGCACCATGCGGGTATCTTCCGCCATCAGTTCACCGAAGCTCTCCTCCAGCACCTTTTTGATCTTCACCGCCGTGCCCATGCCGGTGATACAGGAGATTGCCAACACCTTGCCGGTCTCATCCTCACGCTGGTCGTAAAGCTGATGAGCAATCCCTTTGCTCGCCATCAGCTCCATCAAAGGGGCGAAATCGCTGGTTTCGTAAGTCAGATCCAGGCCAATCTCCAGCAGCGCTCCCATAGTGATGTTCTGGATCAGCAGCACATCAATGTGGAACAGTTTGCTGACGGTGCTGGCAAAATGCACCAGTGAGCCGATATCGACGATCAGGATCAGGCGCTGATAGCGTTTTTCCCGCAGTGTCGCGATCAGCAATTCCAATGTGTCATGCACCGACTGCTCAAACGGCATATCGATGGCGGTGAACAGCTCACATTCCAGCACCCGATTGACATAGTGCGCCATACTGCTGGCAGTGGTAGCCCCGTGGCCGATCAGCATGGCACCACAATCAGGATTAACCGCTTTGCGCTGGCGGAAACTACGGCACTCTTTCAGGAACAGGCACAGATAAACGATTTCCGTCGACGGGCACTGGATGTGGAAGATTTCGTTGATCTTGCGGCACAGTTGGTTGGCATTGTCGTACTCATCCTTGCAGTAATCGAGGATCAGGCTGGAGGAGTACAGATTGGGGATCAGCCCTTTCTGCACATAGGAAAGCAGTGCCAGCAGGTGTTTACGCAGATGGCCCGCCATATTCTGCGGCAGCAGAAAGCCCAAGACCTGTTCAATGCAGCCAATCAACAAGGTAATACGCTGCTCTACCTGGCCGCCATAATAACGCTCCTCACTCTCCGCGCCGCTGCGACTGTAAAGCCCGTACTCAAAAATAGTCCGCAGCTTGTTCTTCAGGATCGACAGGGTTTCCTGCGGTGGCACGTTACTGTTGCGCAGATTGACGTATTCGCGCGTCAGATAGGTGTAGAACAGATCGCTGTCCTGCTCGTTACTTAAGGCGCTCAGATGTTGCTTGAGCTGCTCCATCGGCTGCGAGGTAATATCCAGATACTCTTGCTGGCCAAATAGCGCATCCACCAGCAGACGGCTGCCTGCACTGGCTGAGTGCGGCACATCCATCAGCCGCTTATCCAGCAGCAATCTTGGGCTACTGTGCCCCATACCGCTGGCCCAGGCCTGCGCACAGAGAAACTGGATATCGCTTTTGAGTTGGCCGATGTTGCCACTCAGCGGTTTCTCCAACAGGTAAAGCAGTAGTCCCTTATCCAGCCGGATGGTGCGCGCAATCTTGCGGCTCTCTTGCTGGAGGAAGCCGGTAATGATTTCCACCTGTTCCTCCAGCGAACGCTCCCGTAGCGCCGGTATGGCAATCGACACCTGAATACGCCGCAGGAAGGTGCGTAACAACGTTGAGTCTGGGCTTTCGGTGGTGGCGCAAATCAGCCGCACGCTGATGGGCCGGGCCTTATCGCTGGAACCCAATGGGCGATACTCGCCTTTATCAAGGATCGAAAACAGCTTCTCCTGCCCTTCATAAGGCAAGCGGTGAACTTCATCGAGCAGCAGAAAGCCCCCGTCCGCCTGTTCGATCAGCCCACGTTTGCTTTCAATCGCGCCGGTAAATGCGCCCTGCTTGTGGCCAAACAGATGGGACGAGAGCAGCTCCGGGTTATGGGCATACTCGGCACAGTTGAAATACACCAGCGGGATCTGGCGTTGAGGCTGCTGCACCACGGCAAACTGGTGCATGACTTCAGCGAAGAAGGTTTTACCCACCCCGGAAGGCCCGGTGAGCAGTACATGCAGTCCACCCGGGTAGAGCACCGCCGCTTTCCCCTTCTCTACCGGCAATCGTAGGCTACGATCATAGCCAATCACCGTATGAAAAGGATCATCACTCTGTGGTTGCGGCAACGCTTTAGCAGGTAACAGTTCCTGCAAATCCTTGGCTTCCAGCCTTTCGTCTGGTAACGATTGCTCAATCAACTGCTCGCATACCGCTCGGTGCAGGAACAGCACCGGACGGGATTTAATCTTGATCACCAACCGCTCGCCGTGCAGCTCGTTGAGATCTTTGCTGACGGAGTTACGCGCCAATCCCAGGTTGAAAGCGATGGTCTCCGCGGCGAAACCGCCTTCACTCTGTTCTAGCGTCTCCCGGGTAAATGTCAGGGTAAGGCGTTCCAGTTCCTGGCGAACCGCATCTTTACGTTTCATTTTAACCTGTTGTTATTATTAGTTATAAATAAGAAAAACCAGGTGAGTGGCAAGCTGGCAGCCAATCTGACCTAAAACCATCCTAATACAGGGTCAGGGTTGGCAACCACCGCAAAATGGGATGTTGTGGAATTTGCAGGCAAAAAAAATGCCAACCCCAGAGGGTTGGCATCAGCAGGAGTGAAAGCAGAGTTAAGCGGTAGCACCCTTGACGGCTTGGCGCGCCAATTCGGTGATACGGGCATAGTCACCGCTTTCCAGCGCATCCGCAGGGACCAACCAGGAACCACCAATGCACAGCACGCTTTTCAGCGCCAGATAGTCACGGTAGTTGTTTGGCGTAATACCCCCGGTTGGGCAGAAGCGCACCTGTGAGAACGGCCCGGCAATGGCTTGCAATGCCTTGACGCCACCGTTGGCTTCCGCAGGGAAGAATTTAAACTCGCGCAAACCATAGTCCATCCCCAACATCAGCTCGGAAACGGTGCTGATACCCGGGATCAACGGAATGCTGCCTGCGGTGGCCGCTTTCAGCAGATCGGCGGTCAGGCCAGGGCTGATGGCAAACTGCGCGCCAGCCTCGGTCACTTCTTGCAACTGTTGTGGATTAATCACCGTACCTGCACCGATGATGGCATCAGGCACTTCTTTGGCGATCGCACGAATGGCGTCCATTGCGCAGGCGGTACGCAGCGTCACTTCCAGCACGCGCACCCCACCAGCAACCAGTGCTTTAGCCAGCGGCACGGCGTGTTCCAGTTTGTTAATCACAATCACCGGAACTACGGGGCCTGCCGTCAGGATCTGTTCTGCACTGGTTTTCCAGTTTTTCATCGTCATTATCTCCATTACTTTCGGTTGGTGTATGGCACGCCCCTGCCACAGGGCTCCGCGTACTTGCGGATTCCGATCGCACCGCGAATCTGTTATCTGTTGAGAAATTCCCCTCACCCCCACCCTCTCCCCAAGGAGAGGGAGCTAGACAGTGCTCGCGATAAGCCCTTGCTGCTTCGAGAAGAAAGCCAAGGCAACAGCGACCTCAATCGGTTCCCTCTCCCGTTGGGAGAGGGTTAGGGTGAGGGGTAAGTTAAAACGACTTACTCGAACTCGTTCCAGGAACGGCCATCACGCGTGATCATCGCGACGGAAGCCACCGGCCCCCAAGTGCCAGACTGGTAAGGCTTAGGCGCTTCGTTGTCCGCTTTCCAGGCATCCATGATGGAGTCAACCCATTTCCAGGCTTCCTCCACTTCGTCGCGGCGCACGAACAGCGCCTGGATGCCGCGCATGGTTTCCAGCAGCAGGCGCTCATAGGCGTCGGCCACGTGCTCCTGATTGAAGGTTTCCGAGAAACTCAGATCCAGCTTGGTGGTTTGCAGACGATGTTTGTGATCCAACCCCGGCACCTTGTTCAGTACCTGGATCTCGATCCCTTCGTCCGGCTGCAGACGGATGGTCAGTTTGTTCTGCGGCAACTGCTGATAAGAATCACGGAACAGGTTCAGCGGTGGGTTTTTGAAGTACACCACCACTTCTGAACATTTGGTCGGCAGACGCTTACCGGTACGCAGATAGAACGGCACCCCGGCCCACTGCCAGTTGTCGATATCGACGCGAATGGAAACAAACGTCTCGGTGTTGCTGCTCTTGTTGGCCCCTTCCTCTTCCAGGTAGCCCGGCACTTTCTTACCCTGCACGAAACCTGCGGTGTACTGGCCGCGCACGGTGGTTTCCCGGACATTGGTCTGATCGATACGGCGCAGCGAGCGCAGCACTTTGACTTTCTCGTCACGAATACGGTCGGTGGTCAGATCCGCAGGGGGTGACATGGCAATCATGGTCAGGATCTGCAACAGGTGGTTCTGGATCATGTCGCGCATCTGCCCGGCCTGATCGAAGTAACCCCAGCGCCCTTCAATCCCCACCTCTTCCGCTACGGTGATCTGCACGTGATCGATGGTGCGGTTATCCCAGTTGGAAGCAAACAGTGAGTTGGCAAAGCGCAGCGCCAACAGGTTCAGCACCGTCTCTTTACCCAGATAGTGGTCAATGCGGTAAACCTGGCATTCGTTAAAATACTCGGCTACCTGATCGTTGATCACCCGTGAGGATGCCAGATCGGTACCGAGCGGTTTTTCCATCACCACGCGCGCCGGATCTTTATTCAGCTTGGCCTCGCCCAGACCCTTGCAGATGGCGCCAAAGGTGCTTGGCGGCATGGCGAAATAGTTGATGGTGGTACGATGTTTCTGGTCCAGCATCTTGCCCAGTTCGACGAAATGCTTGCTGTCGTTGACGTCCAGATTGCAAAAATCCAGGCGCGCGCTCAGCGTGGCCCAGAGCTCATCGTCCAGCTCTTCTTTCATAAAGGTGCCCAGGGCTTCCTTGACCACCTTGGTATAAGCTTCTTTATCCCACTCGGCACGGCCTACCCCGATGATACGGGTATCCGGGTGGATGTGACCGGCTTTCTCTAACTGGTACAGGGAAGGCAGCAGTTTACGACGCGCCAGATCGCCTTTTGCGCCGAAAATAACCAGGTCACAGGCCTGGGCTGTAGAGGTTACCGCCATGTTCATCTCCTCGATGCAGGATATTTGTAATTTTCTTACATTACTAATGTACTCTCTTTCGCTACAGCCAGTAAACCCAGATCAAAAGCAGAAACAAAACCTCAGAAATTACGACGTTATCCCTTAAGCAGCGTCAACGCTGCTGGCAACGGGCAAAACTGTAATTTTCTGTCTTTTTTGACGCTCTTTTACCATTATGAAAGTTAGACACAGGTCATGTTCTGGTGAAAAAAGCCAGCTTATCCCTCGTCGACACTGCCAACGGTTACCAGCACGTAGTATATTTTCACTAAACCGGATTGATTTCTCCTTTGATTGAAATCGTCATACCCGATGGATCGGCCGCGACGGCGGTTGTCCTGCAGGGTGAAACCATGAGTGACTCCCGTTATATGAATACGCTGGAAAAAATCCAGAGCCATCTGGAGCTCCTGAGCAAATCGGAAAGGAAAGTCGCCGAGGTGATCCTGGCCTCCCCGCAAACCGCTATTCACTCCAGCATCGCCCGGCTCGCCAAATTGGCCGATGTCAGTGAGCCTACCGTCAACCGTTTTTGCCGCCGCCTTGAAACCAAAGGATTCCCGGACTTCAAGCTGCATCTGGCACAGAGCCTGGCCAACGGTACGCCCTATGTAAACCGCAATGTCGAAGAAGACGACACCGTGGCCGCCTACACCAGCAAGATTTTCGAGTCGGTGATGGCCAACCTGGATACAGTAAAGGCAAATCTCGACATCGCCGCCATCAATCGTGCGGTTGATCTGCTTACCCAGGCAAAAAAAATCTCGTTCTTCGGCCTCGGAGCCTCCGCCGCCGTGGCGCACGACGCCATGAACAAATTCTTCCGCTTCAATATTCCGGTGGTCTATTTTGACGATATCGTCATGCAGCGCATGAGTTGCATGAACTCCACCGAGGGTGATGTCGTGGTACTGATCTCCCATACCGGGCGAACCAAGAATCTGGTCGAGATGGCACACCTGGCTCGAGAGAATGACGCCACGGTCATTGCCATCACCTCCAAGGATACCCCACTGGCACAGGTTGCAACTCTCCCCCTGCTGTTAGACGTGCCGGAAGATACCGATGTTTACATGCCGATGGTGTCGCGAATTGCACAGTTAACCCTCATTGACGTGCTGGCCACCGGATTTACCTTGCGCCGAGGGGCAAAATTCAGAGATAACTTGAAGCGGGTCAAGGAAGCGCTGAAGGAATCACGCTTTGATAAAGGGATCGTCCCCAATAGTTTCGACTGAAAACGGATTTAAAAACCGCCGGGCAGATCACAAGTTGACCCGCGGATTTATAGTTGTACCCTGATAGCTCGTTCATACAGATAACCCAGATGAATTTTTGGCCGGCTAAAACCGCCGGCCGCGATCGAAGGTTTCGTTATCTGACGTTCAGCAACACCAATACTTGCGTCACAAGTCAACGGAGTAATACATGACCAGACGGCTCAGAAGAACCAAAATCGTTACCACCTTGGGTCCGGCTACCGACCGCGACAATAATCTGGAAAAGATTATTGCTGCCGGTGCGAACGTAGTTCGGCTTAACTTTTCCCACGGCAATGCAGAAGACCATCAGGCACGGGCAGACAAAGTGCGTGAGATTGCGGCCAAGCTGGGGCGTCATGTCGCTATCCTGGGCGATCTTCAAGGGCCAAAAATCCGCGTATCCACCTTTAAGGAAGGCAAGATTTTCCTTAACATCGGCGATAAATTCCTGCTGGATGCCAACCTGACCAAGGGCGAAGGCGATAAAGAAAAAGTCGGTATCGACTATAAAGGCCTGCCTGCGGACGTGGTTCCTGGCGATGTGCTGCTGCTGGATGATGGCCGCGTACAGCTGAAAGTGCTGGAAGTTCAGGGCATGAAAGTGTTCACCGAAGTCACCGTGGGTGGCCCGCTGTCGAACAATAAGGGCATCAATAAACTGGGCGGCGGCCTGTCTGCCGAAGCCCTGACCGAGAAAGACAAGGCCGATATCCTGATCGCCGCCAAAATTGGCGTCGATTACCTGGCCGTCTCCTTCCCTCGCACCGGCGAAGACCTGAACTATGCTCGTCGCCTGGCGCGTGATGCAGGCTGTAACGCTAAAATCGTGTCAAAAGTAGAACGTGCCGAAGCCGTCTGCAGTGACGAAGCGATGGATGACATCATCCTGGCATCCGACGTGGTCATGGTGGCCCGTGGCGATCTGGGCGTCGAGATCGGTGACCCGGAACTGGTTGGGATCCAGAAGAAACTGATCCGTCGCGCCCGTACTCTGAACCGTGCGGTGATTACCGCCACGCAGATGATGGAGTCGATGATCACCAACCCGATGCCA
The DNA here is from genome assembly GCF_051654945.1 of Serratia sp. (in: enterobacteria). Classification (GTDB taxonomy): domain Bacteria; phylum Pseudomonadota; class Gammaproteobacteria; order Enterobacterales; family Enterobacteriaceae; genus Chania. The sequence continues at coordinate 380,628 of NZ_JBOFZA010000081.1, read as the reverse complement.
ACCCGTGCCGAAGTGATGGACGTGGCAAACGCCGTGCTGGATGGTACCGATGCGGTCATGCTGTCTGCTGAAACTGCTGCCGGCCAGTATCCTGCCGAAACGGTAGCCGCCATGGCGCGTGTCTGCCTGGGCGCAGAGAAGATCCCCAGCATCAACGTCTCCAAGCATCGTCTGGACGTGCAGTTCGACAATATCGAAGAAGCCATCGCCATGTCGACCATGTATGCCGCTAACCACCTTAAAGGGGTTACCGCCATCATCGCCATGACCGAATCTGGCCGCACCGCGCTGATGATGTCGCGTATCAGCTCCGGTTTGCCGATCTTCGCCATGTCGCGCCATGAACACACGCTGAACCTGACTGCGCTGTATCGTGGTGTCACTCCAGTCTACTTTGGCAGCCACAGCGATGGCGTAGCCGCCGCTAACGATGCCATTGCCCGCCTGCGTGATAAAGGCTATCTGGTGTCTGGCGATTTGGTGCTGGTTACCCAAGGTGACGTGATGAGCACCGTGGGCACCACCAATACCAGCCGTATCCTGCGCGTAGACTGATTAGCGCGCAAAACGGTTAAAGCCGGTCGGTTTACGCTGACCGGCTTTTTTTATTGCCATCGAGGGAAACATCACCATGCTGCATCAGCATCAACCATCACATTTGTCACAATCCCAAGAGACGCTGGATCTTGATGGCCGACAATTGGACAATCTGGATGACGAATTCCTTAGCGGCACAAACCTGCAAAAAATCAGCCTGTACAATAATCGCCTGACCACCTTCCCCCGCGAAATCTTTAACCATCGCGGCCTCAAGGTGCTGAATATTTCCTGCAATCAACTTGCCCAACTACCGGCCGAAATCGGTTTGCTCAATCAGTTGGCAATGTTGGATTTTGGCCACAATCAGGCAACCTCAATTCCCACAGAGATTGGGGCATTACGGGAGTTAAGATATCTGTATTTGAGCGATAACGGCTTTAGCCAGCTACCCGATTCATTGCGTCAGTTGCAGGCATTGCGCTATCTGAATCTGACGGATAATCAACTGGCAGCGGTCCCTACCGCACTCTGCTCGCTGGCTGCATTACAGGAACTGCGTCTCTACAACAATGCCATCACCGCGTTGCCTGCCGAGATCGGGCTGCTGGGGCAACTGCGGGAATTGCATCTGATGAAAAACCGGCTCACCACGCTGCCTGACGAGATCGCTCAGCTGTCTGAGTTACAGGTGATAGATTTGGAAAACAACGCCATTACGTACTTACCCGATCATTTTTCCCTGCTACCCAAACTGACTACGCTTAATTTGCGCTTTAATCAGCTGACCCAGTTGCCCGAGAATTTTGGTGCATTGAATTCACTGGTCTCACTGGATTTACGTGCCAATCGGTTAAGCACATTACCGGCAAGCATGAGACAGATGAAAAATCTGCGACGGCTAGATCTGCGTTGGAATGACTTCGGCCATTATCCTCCGGTGCTTGAAGCGCTGATCCAGCAGGGCTGCATGGTACATTGGTGATTTAGGGGGCGCTGCGTAGGCTGTGCCTGTACATTCACCCTCAGCCTTTGGCATTGGTTACCAACGGCTGCACTTACAAACTAAAACGACGGGCTTCAGACCCGTCGTTTTAGTTTGCTGGTAACTCTGTTAACGATATAAATCGTCCCGCGAGTAAGGCTCGATCTCGCCTTCCTTGCGCGTTTTCAGCAGCTTCAAAATCCAGGTGTACTGCTCCGGATTAGGGCCAACCAGGTTTTCCACCTCTTCATTCATGCGGCGGGCAATGCGCAGATCGTCAGCTTCCGCCAGATCGTCCATCGGCTCACGGATATAGATGTCCAGCATGCTGGTTTTACCGTCATACACCGGGAACAGCGGCACGATCGCGGCTTTACACACCTTCATCAGGCGACCGACAGCAGGCAACGTCGCTTTATAGGTCGCAAAGAAATCCACGAACTCACTGTGCTCGGCTCCGTGATCCTGATCGGGCAGATAGTAACCCCAATAACCATGTCGCACTGAACTGATAAAGGGTTTGATGCCATCGTTGCGCGCATGCATACGGCCACCAAACTTGCGACGCACGCTGTTCCACAAATAGTCGACCAGCGGATTGCTCTGGTTATGGAACATCGCCGCCATAGGTTGCCCGCGCGCAGCCATCAGCATTGCAGGCACGTCTACGGCCCAGCCGTGTGGCACCAGAAATATCACGTTGCGGCCTTCTGCCCGGATTTTATCCAGCACCGCTTCACCGTGCCAACGCACACGCTTGAGCACCTTCTCCGGTTTTGTACAGGCCAGTTCCGCCATCAGGATCATCGATTGCGGTGCGGTAGCAAACATCTCATCAATAATATGTTCGCGTTGCTGTTCAGGTAGCTCCGGCATGCAGTAGAGCAGATTGATACGGGCGCGGCGTCGTGCCCCTTTGGCAACCTTACCCGCCAGTTTACCGATGGCACCCAGTAACGGATCGCGCACCCGCGCCGGAACCAGAGAAATGCCAGCCATCAGCCCGGTTCCCAGCCAAACACCCCAGTAACGCGGATGATAGAAGGCTTTATCAAATTGTGGGATGAACTCTACGTTCGATTTTTTCTCGTTTTGCATGACCTGCTCTTCATTCAACGCGTCTGGCCGGAAGATATAAACTATATACCTAGTTGCCGTCAGGCGGGTGGTTCGGGCTAAAGCCGCCACCGTTCACTGACAAAATACCACTAGCTTTCCCGACCAGGCACTCATAAAAACATCGGCCCGAAATCAGGCCGATGGAAAAACATTAGGGATAGCGATGGTTAATCCAGCTGCAACTGCGGCACCACTTCTTTCACCTGTGCCAGGTAATCGCTGCGATCTTTACCCATCAGCCCTTCCGAGCGAGGCAGCTTGGCCGTCAGTGGATTCACCGCTTGCTGGTTAGTCCACATTTCATAGTGCAGATGTGGCCCAGTAGAGCGCCCGGTATTACCGGAAAGCGCAATACGATCACCACGTTTTACCTTCTGCCCCGGCTTGACCAACAGCTTTTTCAGGTGCATGTAACGCGTGGTGTATTGGCGGCCATGACGGATCGCCACGTAGTTGCCTGCCGCGCCGCTGCGCTTGGCAATCACCACTTCACCGTCACCTACCGCCAGTACTGGCGTCCCCACCGGCATGGCGAAGTCGACGCCTTTGTGCGGTGCAACGCGCCCGGTCACCGGATTGACACGGCGTGGATTAAAGTTGGAGGAGATACGGAACTGCTTCATGGTCGGGAAACGCATAAAGCCACGCGCTAACCCAGAACCCTGACGATCGTAGAACTTGCCGTCTTCGGCACGAATGGCGAAATAATCTTTGCCACTGCTACGCATGCGTACGCCCAGCAGTTGGCTCTGTTCGCTTTTGCCGTCAAACTCTTCGCGCGACATCAACACCGCGAACTGATCGCCTTTACGCAGCTTGCGAAAATCGAGTTGCCATTGCAGGGCTTTGATCACCGCATTGATCTCGGCACGGCTCAGCCCCGCCGCCGAAGCGCTGCTGACAAAGCTGCCGTTCAACTTGCCGCTCAGCACGCGGTTGCGCCATTCACCCTTCTGGGTTTCCTTGGTTTCTTTAAAGGCGTTGCCTACGCGATCGTAGGTACGGGTCTCACGACGTGAAACCTCCCAGGTCAGGCGTTTGAGGTCGCCATCTTCGGTCAATGTCCAAGATAACTGTTGCCCGATTTTCAGGTTACGCAAATCGCGGTTCTGCGATGCCAACAGCGATACATCTGACATTTCGATGCCGTACTGGGTCAGAATACTGCCGAGCGTGTCACCGGTTGAAACCACATATTCATGCACACCTTCCTCTCCGGCGACCTTCTGGTCCAGCTCATCCTGTGGGATGTCATCATCGGGGGTAGGTTGGTCGGCATCGATCGGTTCACTGGCCTCGGGCTGCAATGCCCTTAAATGGTTGGCTTCCAACTCGACGCTTTTAACGATAGGGTTATGTTCTGGGTGATGAACGGAAGGCCGCCAAACAGCGACGGCCAACGTGACCATTGTCAACGACCCCAGCATTACGCGATGGGGCCGAGGCAGGTTGTTATACGCCAGAGTGATAGTTCGGACTATCTTCTGCACTCAATAATATCCTCATAATCTTTACTTCAGGCAGCTCACGTACTGGTTGGACAGCGCTGTCAGGAAGTTCCCGTAGCTGTCTTTCCCCAGTGCGATGCCGGTGCCCAGCGGGTCCAGCGTTCCTGAACGCACATCGGTCCCCTTGGCTACGGCATTAATTACGGCCGGTCTGAATTGTGGCTCAGCAAAAACGCAGACTGCTTTCTGCTCAACCAACTGTGTTCGAATTTGGTGTAAACGCTGTGCGCCAGGTTGGATCTCGGGGTTAACGGTAAAATGGCCCAGAGGGCTCAAACCGTAGTGTTTTTCAAAGTAGCCATAAGCGTCATGAAAAACAAAGTATCCCTTACCTTGCACAGGCGTTAGCATCTTAACAAGATTTTTATCAGTTTGCGCTAGCTGATCCTCGAACTGGCGCAGGTTTGCGTCTAATTTGTCCTTATTTTGCGGCATAAGTTCCAATAATCTGTCATGAACCGCGATCGCGGTCACTTTTGCGACCTCTGGCGACAGCCAAACGTGCATATTATAGTCACCGTGATGGTGGTCGTGTCCATCGTCGCCGTCCGCATGACTATGCGCTGCGTCTGCATGATCATGTCCGTGATCGTCATCATCATCGCCTTTCATCAGCAGCGGTTGTACCGCCGGCAGTTCACCTATCGCCAACTGCTTATTGGCCGGCAACTGTGTCAGGGATTTGGTCAGAAAAGCCTCCATGTCTGGCCCTACCCACAACACCAGGTCGGCGCTACGCAGCCGCTGAATGTCCGACGGACGTAAAGCGAAATCATGAGGCGAGGCACCGTCCGGCAGTAAAATCTCGGTAGGTGTCACCCCATCGGCGATAGCGGAGGCGATAAAGCCCAGTGGGCGGATAGAAGTCACCACGGCAGCCGTTGCGTTGCCCGCCATGATGAGCGCCGTTGCCATCAGAGTGCGTTGCAGCCATTTATTTTTCTGTACCATCATCAGTAATCCCGTCGTTTTCAGCAAAGAAGCGTGATATTATAACATTCGGTTAGTTCTGCAAAATGTAATAACACATGTCTACACTGGCAACGCTAAAAAATATCTCTGTGTCATTTGGTACCCGGCGGGTACTGACAAATATTTCTCTCAACCTGCAACCGGGTCGTATTCTGACGCTCCTCGGGCCTAACGGTGCTGGCAAATCAACGCTGGTCCGTGTGGTGCTGGGTCTGATTCCCCCAACGGAAGGCACGCTCGAGCGTCTCCCTGGATTGCGCATCGGCTACGTGCCGCAAAAGCTGCACCTTGATGCCACCCTGCCCTTGACCGTCAACCGCTTTATGCGGCTCAAACCCGGGGTAAAAAAAGCCGATATCCTGCCAGCGCTCAAACGCGTTCAGGCAGCGCATCTGCTTGATCAGCCCATGCAAAAGCTGTCCGGCGGCGAAAACCAGCGGGTGTTGCTGGCCCGAGCACTGCTGAATCAGCCGCAGTTGCTGGTGTTGGATGAACCCACGCAAGGGGTAGACGTTAACGGCCAGTTGGCGTTATACGATCTGATCGACCAATTGCGTAAAGAGCTGGGCTGCGCGGTACTGATGGTTTCCCATGACCTGCATCTGGTGATGGCAAAAACCGACGACGTCCTGTGTCTGAATCAACATATCTGCTGCTCCGGCACGCCGGAAGTGGTGTCCATGCACCCCGAGTTTATCGCCATGTTCGGCAACCGGGGCGCCGAGCAGTTGGCAATCTACCGTCATCACCATAATCACCGTCACGACCTGCAAGGCAGAATTGTGCTGAAGAAAACCGGGGGCCGTGAGGCATGATTGAACTGTTATTGCCCGGCTGGCTGGCCGGTGTGCTCTTGGCGGCAGCGGCTGGCCCGCTAGGGTCCTTTGTGGTCTGGCGCCGCATGTCTTACTTTGGTGATACGCTGGCGCACGCTTCATTGCTTGGTGTGGCCTTCGGTTTATTGCTGGACGTAAATCCCTTTTATGCGGTGATTGCCGTCACGCTGCTGTTGGCCTTGGTGCTGGTTTGGCTGGAACGCCGCCCGCAACTGTCGATTGATACGCTGCTCGGCATTATGGCGCACAGCGCGCTATCGCTGGGTCTGGTGGTGGTGGCACTCATGTCCAACGTACGTGTGGATCTGATGGCGTACCTGTTTGGGGATTTGCTGTCGGTAACGATGAGCGATATCTGGATGATCGGTATCGGCGTGGTGATTGTGCTGTTGGTGTTGTGGTGGCAATGGCGCGATCTGCTGTCGATGACCATCAGCCCGGAAATGGCCCACGTGGATGGCGTTAACCTGCCCCGCGCCCGCACCATTTTGATGCTGGTCACCGCCTTGACCATCGGGTTGGCCATGAAGTTCGTCGGTGCACTGATTATTACATCACTGCTGATTATCCCGGCGGCAACCGCACGGCGATTTGCCCGCACGCCAGAACAAATGGCAGGTTTCGCGGTATTGGTTGGGGTGATTGCGGTAACCGGTGGGCTGACCTTCTCGGCGTTTTACGATACGCCTGCCGGGCCTTCGGTGGTGTTAAGCGCTGCGGTGCTGTTTGTGCTGAGCCTGTCGAAAAAGCAGCAGGCTTGATCTGAATACGCCAGGAGCACCCCTGGCGTAAATCTTCATTTATTACTTCTCTTCCCGCTCGATGCCAAAATGCTTATAGGCATGGTTGGTTGCCATGCGGCCACGCGGGGTACGCTGAATAAAACCCTGCTGGATCAGGAAAGGTTCGATCACGTCTTCGATGGTTTCGCGTTCTTCACCAATCGCCGCCGCCAGGTTATCCAACCCTACCGGGCCACCGGTAAACTTGTCGATAATCGCCAGCAACAGCTTGCGATCCATATAGTCGAAACCTTCCGCATCGACATTCAGCATATCCAACGCCTGCATGGCTACGACGCCATTAATCACGCCATTGGCTCGCACTTCGGCGAAGTCACGCACGCGGCGCAGCAGGCGGTTGGCAATACGTGGCGTACCACGAGCACGGCGTGCAACCTCATGCGCCCCATCGGTAGACAGATCCAGCCCCAGGCAGTTGGCACTGCGGGAAACGATGTGTTCCAGATCGGCCACCTGATAGAATTCCAGACGCTGCACAATGCCGAAACGATCGCGTAACGGGGAGGTCAATGAACCGGCACGGGTAGTTGCCCCAACCAGGGTAAACGGCGGCAGATCGAGCTTGATGGAGCGCGCCGCCGGGCCTTCACCGATCATGATATCCAGCTGATAGTCTTCCATTGCCGGATACAGGATCTCCTCTACCACCGGCGAAAGGCGGTGGATTTCATCGATAAACAGCACGTCATGCGGTTCGAGGTTGGTCAGCATTGCCGCCAGATCCCCTGCCTTTTCCAGCACCGGACCAGAGGTGGTACGCAGATTAACGCCCATCTCATTGGCCACGATGTTGGCCAGCGTGGTTTTACCCAACCCAGGAGGCCCGAAGATCAACAGGTGATCCAGAGCATCGCCACGCTGCTTGGCTGCCTGAATAAAGATTTCCATCTGCTCACGCACATGTGGCTGACCCACGTATTCCGTTAGCAGCTTAGGGCGGATCGCACGATCCAGCACCTCTTCTTCATTGAACGGCTCGGCAGAGATCAGGCGGTCGGCTTCAATCATGTTCTACCCCTTTCCGCCCTACAGCGCGGCACGTAATGCGTCGCGGATTAAGGCCTCGCAATCCGCGCCCGGTTTGGCAACCTTACTCACCATGCGGCTGGCTTCCTGCGGTTTGTAGCCCAAGGCCACCAGCGCAGAGGCCGCTTCGGCTTCAATATCCAACTCCGCCGCTTTAGCCACGTTGGCCGGCAGGGTGATTTCGCTGTTGTTATTGAACAGATCGCCGTTCAAGCCCTTGAAGCGGTCTTTCATTTCAACTACCAGACGCTCGGCGGTTTTCTTGCCTACACCCGGTAATTTGATCAAGGTGGTGATCTCTTCGCGCTCTACCGCACTGACAAACTGCTGGGCAGACATGCCAGAGAGGATCGCCAGCGCCAGTTTTGGCCCCACGCCGTTCACTTTGACCAGTTCACGGAACAGCGCGCGCTCTTGTTTATCATTGAACCCATACAGCAGCTGTGCATCTTCACGCACCACGAATTGGGTAAACACGATAGCCTCTTGCCCCAGCTCCGGCAGCTCGTAAAAGCAGGTCATCGGCATATGCACTTCATATCCGACGCCATTGGTTTCAAGTAACACCAGCGGTGGCTGCTTTTCCAGAATAATTCCTCTGAGACGACCTATCATTACCCCTCCTGAATGGATCCCTGTACGCGGCGCACTGCCACGCAGTATTGATACAGCTTATACCATAAAAAAGGCTGGATGAATATCCAGCCTGGGTGGGCGCAGCAGGTAGCGCTCCCTACGTAACACCACCTAACGCAAACGCCCGCGCGCCAGATTCAACCGCCCTTCACTCATACGCAGTACGTTCTGGCTGAGATGACAGTGGGTAATGGCAATAGCCAGCGCATCTGCGGCATCAGCCTGCGGGTTGGCAGACAGTTTCAGCAGTGAACGCACCATGTGCTGAACCTGACTCTTTTCCGCCGCACCGGTACCCACGACCGTCTGCTTGACCTGGCGCGCCGCGTACTCAAACACTTCCAGGTTCTGATTGACGGCGGCCACAATCGCTACGCCCCTTGCCTGGCCCAGCTTGAGCGCCGAGTCCGGGTTTTTGGCCATAAACACCTGTTCGATGGCGAAAAAGTCCGGTTGAAACTGGGTGATGATTTCGCTCACGCCGGCATAAATCAGCTTCAGGCGCGTCGGCATATCATCCACCACGGTACGAATACAACCGCTGGCAACATAGGTCAGTTGGCGGCCCTGCTGGCGGATCAGGCCATAGCCGGTGACGCGCGAGCCGGGATCGATACCCAGTATGATCGCCATTGCTACCACCACCCTGCATTGATTGTTGCCTGGCGTTGCCGGCTGGCAACGCCATCGTTCACCCGCATTACAGCGTTTCAGCGATCTCGTCGGAGATCTCACCGTTATGGTAAACCTCCTGCACGTCATCACAGTCTTCCAGCATGTCGATCAGACGCAGCAGCTTAGGCGCGGTTTCCGCATCCATATCCGCCTTGGTGGACGGGATCATGGAAACTTCGGCCGAGTCAGCCTCGAAGCCTGCGGCAGTCAGCGCATCTTTCACTTCACCCAGATTTTCCCAGGCGGTGAAGACGTCAATAGCCCCATCGTCATAGGTCTGGATATCTTCGGCACCGGCTTCCAGCGCGGCTTCCATCACCGCGTCTTCATCCAGACCCGGTGCATAGGTGATCACGCCTTTTTTGGTGAACAGATAGGCCACCGAGCCGTCGGTACCCAGGTTGCCACCACACTTGGTGAAGGCATGGCGTACTTCTGCCACGGTACGGTTACGGTTGTCACTCAGGCATTCGATCATCACCGCCGTGCCGCCAGGACCGTAGCCTTCATAGATGATGGTTTCCATGTTGCTATCATCATCGCCGCCTACGCCACGGGCGATAGCACGGTTCAGGGTGTCACGCGTCATGTTGTTGGACAGCGCTTTGTCGATAGCCGCACGCAGACGCGGGTTGGCACCCGGATCGCCGCCGCCCAATTTGGCGGCAGTCACCAGCTCACGGATAATTTTAGTGAAAATCTTACCGCGTTTAGAATCTTGTGCTGCTTTGCGGTGTTTGGTGTTGGCCCATTTACTATGACCTGCCATAAAAAATATCTCCAAAAAGAACTACTGGACAGAATGGATCACAAACTCTTCAATCGCCTGCTGATTACTCCAGGACTTGGTCAATTTGACCGCCTCGGACGCCTCCAGCCATCGGTAAGCATGATGCTCGGTCAAGACCGGATCGCGCTCATCAGGCAACGCCAGACAGAACCAGTGCTCTTTATTACGCGTGGTTCCCGGCGCATAGCGGTGCCGCAAATGGACAAAGAGTTCAAATTCCACACAGCGCTGGCAATCGAATAACGGCAGATCCTCTGCCGCAATGTCGATACCAATCTCTTCCATGACTTCACGCTGGGCGGCATGCGGCGGCGATTCGTTGTCTTCCAGGCTGCCGGTCACCGACTGCCAGAACTCCGTATCGTCGCGCCGCTGTAACATCAGCACCCGGCCACTGGATTTTGCATAAATCACTACCAGAATAGACTCGGGCCGCTTGTAATTCATCACTCGCTCTCTTGTTCGGCTGAGGCTTTCTTCACCACGCTGATCGCCAGTTCCTGCAACGAGGCCGGGTTGGCGAAGCTTGGTGCATCGGTCATCAGGCAGGCAGCCGCGGTGGTTTTCGGGAAGGCGATAACGTCACGGATGTTCTCGGTACCGGTGACCAGCATCACCAGGCGATCCAGGCCGAAGGCCAGACCGGCGTGTGGAGGCGTGCCGTATTTCAGCGCATCCAGCAGGAAGCCGAACTTCTCGCGCTGCTCCTGCTCATTGATACCGAGGATACCGAAGACGGTTTGCTGCATTTCACTGCGGTGAATACGCACGGAACCGCCACCCACTTCATAGCCGTTCAGCACCATATCGTAGGCATTGGCGATGGCCGAGGTCGGATCTTTTTGCAGCTCTTCCGGGCTCATATCGCGCGGTGCGGTGAACGGATGGTGCATCGCCGCCAGGCCACCTTCGCCGTCTTCTTCGAACATTGGGAAATCGACCACCCACAGCGGTGCCCAGCTGTCGAGTTTGGTCAGGCCCAGATCGCGGCCAATTTTCAAGCGCAGTGCGCCCATGGCATCGGTAACGATTTTGAAGCTGTCGGCACCGAAGAACAGGATGTCACCGGTTTGTGCATTGGTGCGCGCCAGGATCGCTTCCAACACTTCGGCACTGAGGAATTTGGCAATCGGGCTTTGCACGCCTTCCATACCCGCAGCACGGTCGTTAACCTTCAGCCAGGCCAAACCTTTGGCACCGTAGATGTTAACGAAAGCACCGTATTCATCGATCTGCTTACGGGTCAGCTGTGCGCCACCCGGGACACAAATCGCGGCCACGCGGCCTTTGGCATCGTTCGCCGGGCCGGAGAACACTTTAAACTCAACGTCTTTAACCAGATCGGCCACGTCAACCAATTCCAGCGGGTTACGCAGGTCTGGCTTGTCGGAACCATAGCGGCGCATCGCTTCGGCAAAGGTCATGATCGGGAATTTGCCCAGATCGACGCCCTTCACGTCCAGCCACAGTTCATGCACCAGTTGCTCCATCACTTCACGCACCTGTTCGGCGCTCATGAAAGAGGTTTCCACGTCGATCTGGGTGAATTCAGGCTGACGATCGGCGCGCAGGTCTTCATCACGGAAGCATTTGACGATCTGGTAGTAACGGTCAAAGCCAGACATCATCAGCAACTGTTTGAACAACTGCGGTGACTGCGGCAGCGCGTAGAATTTCCCTTTGTGTACGCGGCTTGGCACCAGGTAGTCACGGGCACCTTCCGGCGTGGCTTTGGTCAGCATTGGGGTTTCAATATCGAGGAAACCCTGGTTGTCCATAAAGCGGCGCACGAAGCTGGTGATCTTGGCGCGGGTTTTCAGGCGATCGGCCATTTCCGGGCGGCGCAGATCCAGGTAGCGATATTTCAGACGCGCTTCTTCGCTGTTGGTCTGGTTTGAGTCCAGCGGCAGCGGTTCGGAGCGGTTGATGATCTCAAGCTGATGAGCAAACACCTCAACGCCGCCTGTTGCCATGTCCTTGTTGATCTGGCTTTCCGGGCGCGCACGCACGGTACCGACGATCTGAATGCAGAACTCATTACGCAGTTCGAAGGCTTTGTCGAAGGCCGCTTTCTGATCCGGATCGAAGAACACCTGCACGATGCCTTCACGGTCACGCATATCAATAAAGATCAGGCCGCCCAGATCGCGACGACGGTTGACCCAACCACACAAAGTGACTTCCTGGCCGACGTGGGCCAGATTCAACTGCCCGCAATATTCAGTACGCATACGCTATCCTTTTGACTTAAGCCGATTCCGCCGGAGGTTTGCAACAGTTGCTGTTTCCGCACGGCTGTTATCTGACAAATTGTTACTTGCTGCCCGGTTTGAAGTCTGTTGCATACCAGCCGGTGCCCTTTAACTGGAAACCGCTGGCAGAGATCAACTTGGTCAATGCGGGCTGCCCACACGCCGGACATTGGGTCAACGGCGCGTCGGAAAATTTTTGTAGTTTCTCTAATCGATGTTGGCATGAGCCACATGCATATTCATAAATCGGCATAGATCGCTGGACTAAAGATTGGTGAAAAAAGGCGGTCATTATAAAGGAAATTCATGCGCCAGATAAGAGCGAACACCGCATTGTTGCAACGCTAAATGGCATCTATTGCGGGTAAACAACACATCAGTTAACAAAATTCCCATTAACTAGCAGCAGTTTTATCACGTAGCCTCATACCCGTCGTCTTTCAAACTGTAGCGTTGTTACCTGCACTATCTCCTCCCAGTCACTTACAAAAGTAAGCTCCTGGGAGGAGATAGCTTGTCGCCTAGCTACGATTTGAAATCCATAGGGTATGACGAATGCTACTTGGACAGGCGATATTTCACCCACTTTAACCATGAGACGCTCAAATGCTGAAACTTGATGCCCAAACCACCGCCCTGGTCCTGATCGATCTGCAAAACGGTATTTTACCTTACGCCGTTGGCCCGCACAGCGCCAGCCAAGTGGTGACCCATGCTGCCCATCTTGCCGGCCGTTTCCGCGCGCTGAATGCGCCGGTGTTTCTGGTACGGGTTGGTTGGTCTGATTCTTTTGCCGAAGCGCTTAAACAGCCAGTAGATAAGCCTTCTCCTTCACCGGTCGGTGGATTGCCTGCATCCTGGTGGGAATTCCCGCAAGAGTTGGCGGTACAAGACAGTGACATCCTGATCACCAAACGCCAATGGGGGGCATTCTATGGCACCGACCTCGACCTGCAATTGCGCCGCCGTGGCATCAAATCGGTGGTATTGGGTGGCATCGCGACCAATATTGGCGTGGAGTCTACCGCACGCGCGGCTTGGGAACATGGCTATGAACTGGTGATCGCCGAAGATATGTGCAGCACCTACAGCGCCGAGATGCATCAGTTTGCCTTCGACAATATCTTCCCACGTATCGCCCGCGTACGCAGCACCAGCGAAATCCTGGCCGCGCTTTGATTATCCATTCGCTATCTTGGCTTGAAAGGCCATAGCGACAACGGTAAATTTTATACCCTATGGATTTCGAGTTGTAGCTAGGCGACAAGCTATCTCATCCCCAGGAGCTTACTTTTAGTAAGTGATTGGGGTGTGATAGCGCAGGTAACAACGCTACAACTTGAAAGACGACGGGTATAACAGGGAAGATGAGCGTTTGATATATATTGGCCTACCGCAATGGCAGCATCCCGCCTGGAACCGCATTGGCTTACGCGATCTGGCGGACTACAGCCGCTACTTCAACTGCGTGGAGGGTAACACCACCTTCTACGCTCTGCCGAAAGCGGAAATTGTGCATCGCTGGCGCGACATGACCGGCGATGACTTCCGTTTCTGCTTTAAATTCCCCTCACTCATCAGCCACAAAGCGGCACTGCGCAACTGTGAAGCCGATATCAAGGCGTTTTATGATTGCCTGCGCCCTATTGAAGGACGTATCGGACAGCTGTGGTTACAATTGCCAGCAGCCTTTGCGCCCGAGCATCTGGGCATTCTGTGGGCTTTTCTCGATGCCTTACCGGCGGAGTTTACCTATGGGGTTGAAGTTCGGCATCTGGAGTTTTTCGCCAAGGGCGATGCGGAACGCCAACTGAACCAGGGATTACATCAACGCGGCATTAATCGGACCATCCTGGATAGCCGGCCGCTGCACCACGCCAAACCGCATAGCCCGGCGATCCGCGATGCGCAGCAGAAAAAGCCCAAGCTGCCGGTGCACGCGGTGCTGACGGCCAACAATCCGCTGATCCGTTTTATCGGCGGCGACGTACTGGCAGACAATCAGCGCTGGTTTGATTCATGGCAACAGCGGCTGCCCGACTGGGCACAGCAACATCAGCCTTATCTGTTTATTCACACGCCAGACAACAGCGATTCACCGCAGCAGGCGCAAAAAATCTGGCAAGGACTACACGGCATTATTCCGAATTTAGCCGCGCCACCGGACTGGCCAGAGCAGGAAACCTTGTTTTAACCGATTAATCCGCTGGTTCCTATCGGATATTTCCTCGCGACAGTCGCGATGATGGCAGTTATGATGCTCGTTGCCAGATTTGGTGACGAATGGAGTTAAAAATGGTAAGCGCGCTCTATGTGGTGCTTGGCGCATTGTTGTTGATCAAACTCTCTTATGACGTGGTCAGGTTGAGAATGCAGTACCGGGTCGCCTACGGTGACGGCGGGTTCTACGAACTGCAAACCGCAATCCGCGTTCATGGTAACGCCGTGGAGTACATCCCGATTGCCGCCATCCTGCTGGTGATCATGGAGATGAACGGTGCTGAAGTCTGGATGGTGCATCTGTGTGGTTTGCTGCTGATGGCAGGCCGGCTGGTTCACTATTACGGTTTGCGCAACCGTGAGGTTCGTTGGCGCCGTTCGGGTATGGCGGCCACCTATATTTCCTTGATACTGATGGTGATAGCCAATATCGTTTATTTGCCGTGGGACATCATCTTCAGCCTGCACTGATATCCCCTCTGTTCAGGCGGCCACGCCGCCTGCTTCTGCCTGCTGCGCTTTTCTGTTAGTATACGCCCCTTCGAATTCTGACCTGATTTGCCGCTATGCCAAACCGCGATACTCTTTTTTCCGCCCCGATCGCCAAACTGGGCGACTGGACCTTCGACGAGCGCGTTGCTGAAGTCTTCCCAGACATGATCCAGCGTTCCGTTCCAGGCTACTCCAATATCATTTCGATGATTGGCATGCTGGCCGAACGCTTTGTTCAGCCACACAGCCGGGTGTATGACCTTGGGTGTTCCCTGGGCGCGGCCACGCTATCGATGCGCAGGAACATCAGCGTTGCAGGTTGTCAGATTATTGCGGTCGATAATTCCCCCGCGATGGTAGAGCGCTGCCGCCGTCATCTGGATGCGTTTCGTGCCGATACGCCGGTCGACGTCATCGAGGCGGACATTCTGGACATTACCATCGAAAATGCCTCGATGGTGGTGCTGAACTTCACACTGCAATTCCTGGAACCGGCCGACCGTTTACGCCTGCTTGAACAGGTTTATCGCGGGCTGCGTCCGGGCGGTGCCTTGGTGCTGTCAGAGAAATTCAGCTTTGAGGATGCGGATGTCGGTGAGCTGTTGTTCAACATGCACCACGACTTCAAGCGGGCCAACGGCTACAGCGAATTGGAAATCAGCCAGAAGCGCAGCATGCTGGAAAACGTAATGCTGACCGACTCGGTCGAAGCGCACAAAGCACGGCTCCAACAGGCCGGGTTTGAACATGCCGAAGTCTGGTTCCAATGTTTCAATTTCGGCTCGTTGATCGCGCTGAAATCAGGAGAAACCGCATGATCGAGTTTGGTGATTTCTACCAGCGTATTGCTAAAAGCCCACTCAGCCACTGGCTGGACACGCTGCCAGCACAAATCAGCAGTTGGCAGCGTGAATCGCTGCACGGCAAGTTCAAACAATGGTTCAACTCGGTGGAACATCTGCCAGCCCTGACGCCAACCCAGCTGGATTTACTGCATGGCGTACGCGCACAGATGGAGCAGCCGCTCTCACCTGGCCAGCTCGAAGGCATAGAGAAAATGCTGCGCACGCTGATGCCATGGCGCAAAGGGCCATTCTCGCTGTACGGCATTGATATTGATACCGAATGGCATTCCGACTGGAAGTGGGATCGAGTGCTGCCACATATTTCCCCCTTGGCTGGCCGTACTATTCTGGATGTGGGCTGCGGTAGCGGTTACCACCTGTGGCGCATGGTGGGTGCCGGAGCACATCTGGCGGTAGGCATCGATCCGATGCAGCTGTTCCTGTGCCAGTTTGAAGCGGTGCGTAAACTGCTGGGTGGCGATCAACGCGCCCATGTGTTGCCGCTGGGTATCGAACAATTGCCCGAACTGGCCGCTTTCGACACCGTGTTCTCGATGGGCGTGCTTTACCACCGTCGTTCCCCGCTGGATCACCTGTATCAGTTGAAGAACCAACTGGTTTCCGAGGGGGAACTGGTGTTGGAAACACTGGTGGTGCCAGGTGATCGTCATCAGGTTCTGGTACCGGGCGATCGCTACGCGCAGATGCGTAACGTCTACTTTATTCCGTCGGCGGAAGCGCTGAAGGGCTGGCTGGAGAAGTGCGGGTTTGTCGACGTCAGAATCGCGGATGTCTGCCCAACCAGCACCGAAGAGCAACGCCGCACCGACTGGATGACCAGTGAATCATTGGCCGAGTTCCTCGATCCCAACGATCCAGGCAAAACGATCGAAGGTTATCCAGCGCCGATCCGCGCCGTGCTGATTGCCAACAAGCCCTAAACTTACTGTAGGGGCAACTGCGATAAGCCACCGCAGCCGGTTACATTTTATCAAGATTTAAACTTGTGGCAGTGGCTCTGGGTTAACTAGAGTTAACATGTTGGTATCGCGCCAACACCAGTGAAACCGATTGAGTCTTTTGGCCCTGAGCACCTCTACCCTGTTCAGGGCTTTTTTTGCGGCGAGGTAATAAGCCCCGACATGCGGGGCTTCAACGTCACCGTTGAGCGATCAGGCGCTCATTGAAGGGGTCAGCATGACCAACCCGTTCTTCATCGCTTCTACCGTTTCACCATCCACGCAGTAATGGCTAAATTCATCAAACTCACTATCGGCGCACATGGTGACGCCAGCCTTACGGTAACGCATGGTGGAAGGCACCGAATGCCCAGCCGAGCTGTGCAATTCCTCAATACCGATATCCACAAACTTATGCATATTGCTTAACCGCACGCCAGCCCCTGCCATGATCACCGGCCCCTGGCTGGCATGCAGCAGATCGCGTAACAGTGGCAAGCCCAGTTCGGCATTCTGTTGCTGCCCGGAGGTGAGAATACGCGCTACGCCTAGCTGCGTAAGCTGCTCCAGCGCCACCATCGGGTTTTGACACATATCGAACGCACGATGGAAGGTCACCGCCATATCTCCGCTCAACTTCATTACCTCACGCATCCGCGCAAGATCGATATGCCCTTCATCGTCCAACATGCCGATGACCACCCCGGCAAATCCCATCTCGCGGATTTGCGCGACGTCGTTCTTCATAATCTCGAAATCAACGGCGCTGTAACAAAAATCGCCCCCGCGCGGACGTACTATTGGATGAACGGGTATCGTTACCCGCTCCCGCGCCTGGCGTAACGAACCAAAGCTCGGCGTTAATCCGCCCTCACTCTGGCTGGCACACAATTCTATGCGGTCAGCACCCGCAAGTTCTGCTGTCATGGCACAGTCGACGCTATAGCAACAAATTTCCAGCTTCATTCTTGTTACCCCCAGATAACGGTCAAAAATGCTCCAACAGAGGGTTACCCATCGCCCTGTAGGCCGCAGGATAACAACCTGATAGCGGTATTAACGGCACAAGGTGCTAACTATGGCACCCAATTTGGATTAATGGATAGATCGCAGTCACAATGGCGGTGTTAAGTGGAATAAATAACGCCAACGCGTCATTTCCACCGATTATCCCGCCATTGACATAGCCCACGGCTAAGCACGTTCGCTGGCCACGATGTCACGAATATGATGCGGATGGAATTTGATGGTAACAATACCGTCGCTGATCGCCAGAGTCGGATTGGCCAGACGCTCACCTTCGCCTTTTGGTGAACTTTGCTTGAGTTTGATACCCGGCAGCAGCAAGGCTTCATCCGCCAGATGATCCAGAGCGCGTGTATACAAGGTGGCGGGATCGCCGCTTAATACCAGTTCCACATGTTCCCATCCTTCGTGCGGGTAGCGCTTCTCGCCAGGGTACGGCAGCTCAATACAATCGATCTGCCAAGGGCCGACCTTCATTGGTTCGTGGAGATCAAACAGGCAAATCGGCCTGCCATTAATCATCGCTTCCGAAAGCAGCGTTCCGCATTGCAACAACCCCTGCCGCCAGCGATCGGCAGTGCTGTTCTGATGGCAACGCAGTGAGATATGGTCAGCGCTGAAGTTGGCCAGCTCAAGCTGCAACCGTTGCGCAAACTGCTCCAGCGCCAGTTCAAAACGAGGTAAATCCAACGACAGGTCGTTGAGTTCAGCGATCGATGACAAAGTAGTCATAAGTTTCTCAGGCTCTCCAGGATGTTTGGCAGGCCGATAATCTACACGTCGAATGGTCTGGAGGCTATGGTTCAGAGAATAAAAATCTAACTGATAAACATAATGTTGTCTCTTTCACCCCACAGCCTATTTTCATCCGAATGATCCTTTTTTATGCATGATAAATGCAAGAATCTTCTTATTTTATATTTAATCAAATTCAAGAAGCTAAACTTAAGTGAATTTAATGTTTTCTTCATTTTAACCACCTATAACAACCCATCAATCGAGATTAAAAAAGTTCAGAACGAAAAATGTAACCATGTGTTTTTATGACAAAAAAAATGAAATAATGCGAGTAATCCTAAACAGACCCTGGGTAATTGATTAGATGGCGTTATTACGTTAGGTTAGATGAGCATTTGATTTCGGATAAATAAACATGACCCTTTTAGGCATCTCCATTGTGTTAATAGCCATCGCTGGCTACGCGATTTATCGCCATTACAGAACTCGCCAGAATAGTGTATTACGTTCTGGCCGAGGTAATAAAAAGCGTTAACTGTTCCTCTATCCGCTCCCACCAAACCAATGACCGCGGATGGTTTCCTTCACCTGTTTACCTTTTTTGTCTTCAATTTTTCCCTATCTTTCACCCTGCCAGCCCGCGTCAACTACTGACGCGGTGCCGTCAATCGGTTACAATTGCAGGCTGTTTTGTGGTTGAGCGACACCCCCGTTGTGCGGTGTCGACCCCGTTGTCCTGCAAGTTGCGTTGGCAGTCTAACGGTGTAAGCCACCTTTTGATCCGGAGGGCGTACTTCACGGCCCTCGTTTGTCATTTAAGGTAACCCGGTGAATATTCAGGCTCTTCTATCAGATAAAGTCAGCCAGGCGCTGATTGCCGCAGGTGCGCCTGCCGATTGCGAAGCTCAGGTTCGTCAGTCCGCGAAAGCACAGTTTGGTGATTATCAGGCCAACGGCGTCATGTCCGTTGCCAAACATCTTGGTATGCCGCCACGACAACTGGCAGAGAAAGTCGTGCAACTGCTGGAGCTGGGTGAGATCAGCAGCAAAGTAGAAATTGCCGGTCCGGGCTTTATCAATATCTTCCTGAACAGTGAATGGGTTGCCCGCCAGGCCGACGCCACGCTGGCCGCGCCCAAGCTGGGGATTGCCCCGGTTAAACAGCAAACCATCGTCATCGACTATTCCGCGCCCAACGTGGCAAAAGAGATGCACGTGGGCCATTTACGTTCCACCATTATTGGTGATGCCGCCGCCCGTACTCAGGAATTCCTGGGTCACAAAGTAGTGCGAGCCAACCATGTGGGCGACTGGGGTACCCAGTTCGGCATGCTGATCGCCTATCTGGAAAAAATGCAAAACGAACACGCCAGCGATATGGGGCTGTCGGATCTGGAGCACTTTTACCGCGAAGCCAAGAAAAACTACGACGAAGACGAAGACTTCGCCCTGCGTGCCCGTGGTTACGTGGTGAAACTGCAAGGCGGTGACGAATACTGTCTGAAGATGTGGCGCAAGCTGGTCAACATCACCATGGCGCAGAACCAGCTGACCTATAACCGTCTGAACGTCACCCTGACCGAAGATGACGTGATGGGTGAAAGCCTGTACAACGCCATGCTGCCGGGCATAGTAGCCGATCTGAAGGCCAAGGGGCTGGCGGTAGAAAGCGAAGGCGCTACCGTAGTTTTCCTGGATGAGTACAAAAATAAAGACGGCGATCCGATGGGCGTCATCATCCAGAAGAAAGATGGCGGCTATCTGTATACCACTACCGACATCGCCTGCGCCAAATACCGCTACGAGACGTTGGGTGCCGATCGCGTACTTTACTATATCGATTCGCGTCAGCATCAGCACCTGATGCAAGCCTGGACGATTGTGCGCAAAGCGGGCTACGTGCCAGACTCGGTTTCTCTGGAACACCACATGTTCGGCATGATGCTGGGTAAAGACGGCAAGCCGTTCAAAACCCGTTCTGGTGGTACTATCAAACTGACGGACCTGTTAGATGAAGCGGTTGAACGCGCCAGCAAGCTGATTGCCGAGAAGAACCCGGATATGCCTGCCGATGAAATACAGCAACTTGCTAACGCGGTAGGCATTGGCGCAGTGAAATATGCCGACCTGTCGAAAAGCCGTACCACGGACTACATCTTCGATTGGGACAACATGCTGACCTTCGAGGGTAACACCGCGCCGTATATGCAGTATGCCTATACCCGCGTTGCTTCGGTGTTCAAGCGCGCCGGCGTGGATGAAAGCAACCTGACGCTGCCATTGGTGATGACCGAAGAGCGTGAAGTTGCACTGGCAACTCGCCTGCTGCAGTTCGAAGAAACCCTTACCGTGGTTGCCCGTGAAGGTACTCCGCACGTGATGTGTACCTATCTGTACGACCTGGCGGGGCTGTTCTCCGGCTTCTATGAGCATTGCCAGATCCTCAATGCCGATAGCGAAGAAGCTCGTCAGAGCCGCCTGAAGTTGGCCCTGTTGACCGCCAAGACGTTGAAAACCGGTCTGGAAACGCTCGGGATCGAAACCGTCGAACGTATGTAATATGTAGGGGCACTGCATGTGCTCCCATCCAGCCTTTGTCATCGATCTGAAAAAGGTCGCGTTAGCGACTTCAGGTTGCTGACAAAGTTCTAACCTGACGGTCGGAACTTGATTCTAATAAAGCCAGTGCAAATAATGGACTGGCTTCCATATTTAACAAACTCTCACTCATCAGTACCAATTTGAACTCATGCTCCTTGATGTTAATGATACCCCCAAGGACTTCTGATATGTACCATTGATACTATCATTAACCTTGCTTCTCCGCGCTGTTGGCTCGTGCCTCAATAGCCAGGTTGTTGGTTAGCCCGGAGAAATACCGGGCTAGAATACAAAAAGTAGAATTTATTTAAAATGGCATTCCGTTATTCTGTTAACCATTCTTTAATATTTCTATCAGTTTACGTTTGATTAGACTCTTCTCAATTTCCCCATATGGGGTCAGACGATCCCATGTTACCTCCTACACAAGTCCCGGAACCTGTTGCTACAGAAATACCTGGGCCATAAAAACCACCAGGTAATGAACAACTATAACCTAACCCATCCATAACTCCGGCCCAAACCCCTGCAGCACCAGTTTCCCATTGCCCACTACCACCACCACTGCCACCAACGGACATCAATTCAATTTCATCTGTTATTTCTCTTAACACTAAATCATGATATTTATTCATTACTTATTTCCCTTATTCGTTTAACAACAAGGTTAATGTTATTGCTCACATATTCAATTGTACTAAGATAAATAATGTTTTTTTTCTCAAAACCATTACGATAGAACTGGAAGCGTATTCCGGGTGCGCAAACCAGCAATTGAGCATCTTGCTCTATAAGTTTCTCTATATCTGATTCAGTATCATCCCGTATAACGATCCAGTTGAGATTTTTTTTATTTAAATAATCCTGCAGAACTGAAATGTATTTATCTTCTTTGTAGAAACCGAACAAACCGCCACCTGCACCTTGGATAGGAGACCGACCAAATGTCGGGCTGGGTCTGTAAATAAAGTAAATTTTTTTACTTACCATTGTCATCCTTATAATTTAACGTATTTATACTGTTCAAGTATTGATTAACAATTTCCGTGGAGAATCCATTATCCCTAACACTAAGCAATAGCTTTCTTGCCTGTTTCACCATTCCGATCTCATTAAGATAAAATGAAAGTGCAGCATCAATATGTAAACCCTCTGAATGAACCATTCCCTCATGGACTTTTTTGTTTTATAGTCTATAATTTCTTTGATTGACATTCTACATTTGCATTTCCATTTGAATAACTCATAAATAAGTTTATAGTAAAAACCATTGCTATTATCAGGAATGATAGTATCCATGAGATCAATCACCTCATAAAACTCGTTATCATTATCCATCATACTTAGTTTTGCTTTCGCCATCAGATCAAGGATGGAAAAGGTATAGGCTTCCATCTTTATATTGTTCATGTTTAACGTTTCTAACTCATTGCATTTTATCGCTTTCTCTAAATTTTTATAAATCTCATCGGGTGGAGTCCCCTCGAAGCAGTCTCGGTAGTAAAAAAATTTCCAACGAAGATATAAAGGCTCTTTAGATAAATTTTTTATATTAAGCCGTTTATTTCTATTATATTTTCACTTGGATTTTACAACATCATAAGTATATCCATCGTGATTAATAACAATATCAACACTAATGTCAGTTACCCTATTTTTGTCTTTTCGCCTTAACTCTTCATGGACATATCCAAAATAGTAAAACCCTCCATTATTAGCAAATCCTCTTCGTATGGTTTTTGATATGTCACCATCGTGATTTTTAATTTTTGGGCAAATAGCAATAAAGTTTCTATTGCTATTTTCATTTATTTTTGTAAATACTTTTGAAACTTCATGCTTTGAAGAAACAACATATTCATCTGCGTCAACAAAAAAAATATAATTGGAGAGTGACTTGCTTATGGCTAAATTTCTTGGCTTTGAAAAACTATCTCTCCATGCTGTATGAAATATTTTAACTCCATCCGTTAAATAGCCATTTAATATTTCAAGCGTATTATCCGTTGAACCTGTATCAACAACGATGATTTCTTGAAAAAGTGGAAGTAAGCTGTCGATACAGCGAGCAATACAGCGTTCTTCATTTTTGACAATAATCGCCGCTGCCACTGTCACGTTGCTTTCAAGGTCATTCATTCAAGCCTCCCTTTACCGATTCCTATCGTCTTTCCGTAGATGATATCTATTATCATTATCAGTAACACTGTAAGAAATACACGTGGAATTGCATTTTAAAGTAAAAAAATGTGATGCACTTCATGTTTTTACGTTTTTTTCTAACAGAAAGCACATCAGCAACAGCTATTCTGACTTATAAAACCACTATCCTGCTAACGTCGAACTTGCCCTCCTTGATAAACACACACCCAAATTAATATTGGTTAAAATACACTATTTTAAGCAAAGCGATTTAGATCCTAGCGAGAGTCACATTCGCAATTATTAGCTTATTTAACTCCCTGTCCTCCATCAAAAAATTAAGCTTTCGAAGTTTTTGATTCTACATGTTCAATATGGTGTATGTGAAAAGATAATCCGTATGTATTAACTAGATATAATAGAGTTACCGCCAACATCTTTTACAGCAATGGCAAGTGACATTAGTTATGATTTACATAAGCCTCAGGCCGCGTTAGCGGCCTCATATTGTAGGCAAAGTGGCAATGTTGCTAATTGATGGGGATCGAACATGTTCGACCATCGGGGGAATATTTACAGTCTAAGGTCGCGTTAGCGACCTTTATGTTATCTGGGGATTGGTGGTGTGAAGTTAGTCCACCCGCCGAGCAAAGTCACGAGGGCGGAACCCAAGTAGCCCCAACACCGCAAAGTAGGTCACAATTCCCGCCGCGACCACCACCGACAAACGCAGCAAACGAGCCAGCATATTGCCCTGATCCCATTCAGGCATCAGCCACATCACGCCAAGCAATACCGCTGCCATCACCAGGACGGCGACCACCAGCTTGAACAGGAACATCGCCCAGCCGGGTTGCGGTTGGAATATATCCTGCTTGCGCAGTTGCCAATACAGCAAGGAAGCGTTCAGACAAGCCCCCAGACCAATCGACAGCGAAAGCCCGGCATGCTTGAGCGGGCCAATAAATATCAGATTCATCACCTGAGTCAGGATCAGCGTAATTATGGCGATCTTGACCGGCGTTTTGATGTCCTGACGCGAGTAGAAACCCGGTGCCAACACTTTCACCACGATCAGCCCCATCAGGCCGACCGAATAGGCTACCAGCGCGCGTTGGGTCATTGCCGCATCAAAGGCGCTGAACTTGCCGTATTGGAACAGCGACACGGTGAGCGGCTTGGCCAGAATGCCCAGAGCGATGGCGCTCGGTAACGCCAACACAAAGCACAGACGCAGGCCCCAATCCATCAGACGGTTATATTGTTCGTGGTTACCGCTGGAGAAGCTTTTCGCCAGGGACGGTAACAGGATGGTTCCCAATGCTACACCCAGCACCCCAGACGGAAACTCCATCAGGCGGTCGGCATAATACATCCACGAAACCGAGCCGGAGACCAGGAACGACGCGAAAATGGTGTTGATGATCAGCGAGATCTGGCTGACAGAAACCCCCAGAATGGCGGGCCCCATTTGGCGCATCACACGCCATACGCCAGCGTCATTCAGCTTCAGGCGCGGCAAGACCAGCATGCCGATTTTCTTGAGGTGCGGTAATTGATAGCCCAATTGCAGCACGCCCCCCACCACCACCGCCCAGGCCAAAGCCAGCACCGGCGGATTGAAATACGGCGCGGCAAACAGCGCAAAGCCGATCATGCTGACGTTCAACAGCGTCGGCGCAAAGGCCGGGATGGAGAATCGGTTCCAGGTATTGAGGATCGCCCCCACCAACGAGGCCAGTGAAATCAGCAGGATATACGGGAAGGTGATACGCAACAGCGACGAGGTCAGGGCAAACTTATCCGGCGTATCGACAAACCCCGGGGCCGTAATGAAGATCACCCAGGGTGCAGCCAACATGCCGATCACGGTCACGACCGCCAACACCAGTGTCAACAGCCCGGAAACATAGGCGACAAAGGTGCGGGTCGCCTCTTCCCCCTGCTGGCTTTTGTATTCCGCCAGGATTGGCACAAACGCCTGGGAGAAAGCTCCCTCCGCGAAGATGCGTCGTAACAGGTTGGGCAGCTTGAACGCCACAAAGAAGGCATCCGTCGCCATCCCTGCCCCAAACACGCGTGCCACGATGGCATCACGCGCAAAGCCCAGCACCCGCGAAAACATGGTCATCGAGCTAACGGCTGCCAGTGATTTAAGTAGATTCATGTGGTTTTTCTGATGTGTACGACTGGTAAATATCAACGCCTGCATTGGCAGGCGTCAGTGGAGTGGCGTTAGTCTACGGATCCACGCCGGTAATAGCTACCGTCATATGTTACATGGGGTTAACTGGCATCCCGCAGCATTTTCTCGATCAGTCGCTGGGCGTAAATGGCCTGTTCCCCAGAGATTTCCGGTACGGTCTGGTTGCTGACGGCCTGAATAAAATGATGCACTGCACCGGCAAAACCGCGTTGCTCCAGCGTGGTTTGCCAACCAGGGGCCGGTTTCTCGACGATACCTTGCTGGTCTTCCCGCAGCCATTGGCGCATATCGTTCAGTTGGTAGACTGCACCAGAGGTGACAGCCTGCACGCTCTCCCGTTGACTACCGGCGCGGCGGTGCATGCTGGTGGTAACGAGGGTGTCGCCACAGGCAAAATGGTGTTCCGCGTAAAGCATCTCGCCCACTTCGTTAGCGCGCAGTTGCCCACTCTGCAAGCTGGCGTTACCGTCCGCCAGCCAGAGTGCCGTATCCACTACGTGCAGATAGTCATCCAGCAGGGTAAACCGCAGATCCTTTGGCCCCACGCTATCGGCACGATGTTTATCCATACGGATCGAGGCTGGTAACTGCATCTGCTGTTTCAACTGACGATACAGCGGCGCAAAACGGCGGTTGAAACCTACCATCAGCGCCAAGCCTTGTTTTTCAGCCTGTGCGATTAACTGCTCGCTTTGCTCCAGGGTTTCCGCCAGCGGTTTATCAACATAGACATGTACGCCCTGCGCCAGCAGTTCACCGACCACCTGAAAATGACTGGCGGTACTGCTGTGCACGAACACTGCATCACACTGTTGCGCCAGACTATCGAGGCGAGAAAAACAGGGCATGCGATAGCTGTCGCAGACTGGCTGAGCCTTGTGCTGATTCGGTGAGAAGCCGCCGACAAGCTGCCAGTCTGCCGCTTGCGCGAGGATTGGCAGGTAGGCTTTTTGCGCAATGCCGCCTAAACCGACCACCCCAATACGTAACTTACTCATGCTGACCCCGCGCCAAAAGTTGCTGAAACTGTTGCTTTAATTCGGCGACTTCGGCTTCCAAGCGTGCAACCCGCTCCGCCAGTTCGCCATTATTGGCTTCTTCTGCCTCGGCTGGTGCTGCCTCAATCTGGCCGCTGAACAGGTGCATAAACCGGCTTTCACGCTTGCCAGGTTCACGCGGCAGGCGCACCACGAAGGGGCCGTCCTCACGGGTCGTCAGCTGTTGCAGAACTTCTTCCACTTCGCTGACATCGCTGAACTCATGCATCCGATTGGTGCGGGTGCGCAATTCGCCCGGCGTCTGTGCACCGCGCAATAACAGGGTCGCAATCACCGCCAGTTCCGCTGGTGACAGTTTCAGCTGACCAAACTCGGAGTTGCAAAAACGCTGCTCATACTTCACGACGCGGTTGCCAAAGCCACTTAAGGTGCGCAGGAAGTGTCTTCTCAGCAGCAAATCAAGCTGCTGCTGCACTTCGCTTTCCGACAGCTCCATCACCGGTTCGCGGTTGGTTTTTTGATTGCAGGCAAGCGTAATGGCGTTCAGCGAAAGAGGATATTGGTCAGGTGTCGTCACCTGTTTTTCCATCATGCAGCCGATCACTCGGGCTTCTTTGGCGTTTAATTCATATTTCATGGTTACGGCCTCAGCGTGGTGGTAGCCACTCTTTATTGGTCAATGCGGTCAGCACATGATCCTGCCACTGTCCGTCGATCAGCAGGTAATCCTTGGCATAGCCTTCACGTTCAAAACCCAGCCGGGTCAGTAAGCCACCGCTGCGGTGGTTGTGCGGCATATAGTTGGCCATAATGCGATGCATCCGCTGTTGGCGCTGCATATACCGGATAGACGTTTGCAACGCCTCGTACATCAGCCCCTGCCCCTGCCACTTTTCACCCAGGGAATACCCCAGGAAGCAGGCATGGAACGAACCGCGCAGCACATTACTGAAATTGGCCACGCCACACACTTGATGTTCTTCCGGATCGAGCAGGATAAAATAGTAGGCACTGCCCTGCTTTTGCATTTCCGTGATCATACCCAGGCGAGCTTGCCAGCCAGAGGGGTAACAGTGACTATCATCGCGTACCGGCTCCCAGGGCTTGAGGAACGCCCGGTTTTCGGCATAGTATTCGGCCAACCGGTAGGCATCGCGTTCGTGAACTAAACGGACGACCAGCCGGTCGGTGGTAAGGCGTACTTTCGGTGATGCAGAGCGATAGCCAAACATCATTTCCCCCGCGGTCAGAACGGTTCGATAAGAAGTATTGATTGGGGCAACGTCTGAACGGCCAGGCGTTAGCTCGTAGGGCTCATGGCAGACTATTGGCGCAGAGCCGCGTATTCCCCCGGTAATATAACCGTAGCCTGCCCGGCAGGTAAGCCCCCAGGCGTTCAGTAAATAGCCAGTTAGTCGTTTTACTCATTTTTAAGTGTAGTTTTGCCACTCAGGTAACGTATTGACGATTAAAAAATATTATCTATTGCCCCCCTATCAGCCGCCGCATATTGGGTAGAGAATAACCGGGTATACCCGTCGTCTTTCAAGCTGCAGCGTTGTTACCTGCACTATCTCACCTTAGTCACTTACTAAAAGTAAGCTCCTGGGGATGGGATAGTTTGTCGCCTAGCTGCAGCTTGAAACCCATAGGGTAGCGTCTTTCTCTCCTCTTGATTGCTCATGGTGAAGCATGTCTCTGGTATCACAAGCTCGGAGCTTGGGTAAGTATTTTTTATTGTTTGATAACCTGCTGGTGGTTTTAGGCTTTTTTGTCGTCTTCCCACTTATTTCTATTCGCTTTGTCGATCAACTTGGTTGGGCGGCAGTGGTTGTGGGGCTGGCATTGGGGTTGCGTCAGCTTATTCAGCAGGGATTGGGGATCTTTGGCGGGGCGATTGCCGACCGTTTTGGCGCCAAACCGATGATCGTCACCGGCATGCTGCTGCGCGCGGCAGGTTTTGCCACCATGGCCATGGCCGATCAACCCTGGATACTGTGGTTTTCCTGCGCCCTGTCCGCCATTGGCGGCACCCTGTTCGATCCGCCCCGCACCGCGTTGGTAATCAAGCTGACTCGCCCGCACGAGCGCAGCCGTTTCTACTCCCTGCTGATGATGCAAGACAGCGCAGGCGCGGTGATCGGTGCGTTAATCGGCAGTTGGCTGCTGCAATACGATTTCCATTTTGTCTGCTGGGTCGGGGCCGGTATTTTCGTGCTGGCTGCGGGCTGGAACGCCTGGCTGTTGCCTAATTACCGCATCTCCACCATACGTGCACCGATGAAGGAAGGCATGATGCGCGTACTGCGCGATCGCCGCTTCCTGACCTACGTATTGACGTTGACCGGCTATTACATGCTCTCCGTGCAGGTGATGCTGATGCTGCCGATCGTGGTTAACGAGATCGCCGGTTCGCCGTCGGCGGTCAAATGGATGTACGCCATCGAAGCCGTGCTGTCGCTCTCGTTGTTGTACCCGCTGGCCCGCTGGAGCGAAAAGCACTTCCGGCTGGAACAACGCCTGATGGCTGGCTTACTGCTGATGACCCTCAGCCTGCTGCCGGTCGGCTTTGCCACCAGCCTGCAGGCGGTGTTTACCCTGATCTGCTGCTTCTACCTGGGGTCGATCATCGCTGAACCGGCCCGCGAAACCCTGAGCGCTTCACTGGCCGACTCACGGGCGCGCGGCAGCTATATGGGCTTTAGCCGCCTGGGGTTGGCGCTCGGTGGCGCATTGGGTTATACCGGTGGTGGCTGGATGTATGACACCGGGAATGCGATGGGTAGACCGGAATTGCCTTGGTTCCTGCTGGGGCTGGTGGGCTTTATTACGCTGTTCGCTCTATACTGGCAATTTAATCCACGTACTGCGGCCCCCGCGGTCCTCCGTGGTGGCTGATTTTTGCCCGGACGCATCCTTTATGCCCTGTCTCTGGCGACCAAGCATCTCAAAATTGCTATTCTGAGAGTACAAAAAACCGCGCAGAAAGGCTTATGATGGCGCATCATCCCACAACAACGGCTGTTGGCTAAACCCGACAACAGGAGCATGCATGAAACTGTTTATTTACGATCACTGCCCATTCTGTGTAAGAGCCCGCATGATTTTCGGTCTCAAGAATTTGCCCGTTCGTCTGGTGACCCTGTTAAGCGATGACGAAATCACTCCCACCAGCATGATTGGCAAGAAAATGGCGCCGATCCTGCAAAAAGACGACGGCAGCTATCTGCCCGAAAGCATGGATATCGTGCATTACGTCGATACGCTGGACGGTAAACCGCTGCTGACAGGGAAAACCAATCCGGCGATCGCCGCGTGGCTGCAACACACCGCGACCTACGTCAACAAACTGCTGTTACCGCGCTTTGCCAATGCCGATTTCGAAGAGTTCGCCACTGACAACGCACGCCGCTATTTCAGCGACAAAAAACAGGCGGCCAGCGGTGACTTTGCCGTGTTACTGGCCGACAGTGCCGATCTGATCGCCCAGTTGGAAGAGGATCTGGCCACGCTATCTCCGTTGATCAAGTCAGTGGAAGCGGTCAATGGTACCCTCAGTGAAGATGATATCCTTCTGTTCCCGGTTTTACGTTCACTGTCTATCGTGGCCGGTGTAGCCCTGCCGGACAATGTGGAAGCCTACCGTAACCGTATGGCGCAGCGCGTTGATGTTCCGTTACTGTTCGATATGGAGCAGTGATCGCTACGGCGATAAGGGAGTAGCGCGCAGATGTTAAAAATGGTTTTTGTCACCGCTCGTGACCGTGCCCGGCTGCAAGAGATCTCGTCCGTGTTAATCCGCTACGGCTTGCAGGACGTGATCAGGCTGCTCGGGTTAGGCAAGTTGCTCGGTGGTCTGAGCAGCGGTGGTGCTGAGGGCGATTTTCAGACATTGCCAGAACGCCTGCGCGCGGCCCTGGAAGCCCTGGGGCCAACCTTTGTTAAATTCGGCCAGATCCTGGCCACCCGCACCGATTTGCTGGAACAGCGTTGGACCGACGAGTTGGAGCGCCTGCATAGCCAGGCTACTACGCTCCCCTGGGAAAAGCTGTCCGCGCAGATCACTGCCGATCTGGGGGGCGACCCTCAGCAAGTGTTTGCTCAGTTCGACCCGATCCCGCTAGCCGCCGCTTCCATGGCGCAAATCTACCGCGCCCGCTTACAGAGTGGCGAGTCCGTAGTGGTCAAAGTATTGCGCCCGGGCTTGGCCAAAACCATTCATGCCGACCTGCGTCTGCTGGCCTACCTGGCAGAAACCGTCGAGCAGCAAAGCCCGGCGTTGGCACGTTATCGCCCACACCAGATGGTGCAAACGCTGGCCACTGCGCTTAATCACGAGCTTGACCTGACGCATGAAGGTCACAATTGCGATCGGGTAGCGGAACACTTCGCCAAGCAGCCTGAAGTGGTGATCCCGAAAATTTATTGGCAGCACTCGTCAAAACGCCTGTTGGTGCAGCAATTCCTGCCCGGCATCGCGCCCGAAAATCCGCAGCAATTAGCCGCCGCCGGTTTCGACGGCCCGTTGTTGGCACAGCGGGGTGCGCAGGCCTTTATGACCATGGTGCTGGAACATCGGCTTTATCACGCCGATCCTCATCCCGGTAACGTGATGGCCTTGGGTGACAACCACGTGGGGTTTATCGATTTTGGCATGGTTGGCCAACTGTCGGAACGGCGGCGTAATCAGCTACTGCTGTTGCTGCAAGCCATTGCGGAGCGGCAAAGCGACGGTATCGTCAATACGCTGATCGCCTGGTCCGATAATCAGGAGTTGGATTTGATCGACCTGGAGCAGGCCGCGCAAAACTTTCTCGATAAGCAGGCGTCGACTACCCTGACGCTAGGCAAGGCTCTCACCGACCTGTTGGTGATGGCCCGCGAACACCAACTGCCGTTGCCCCCCGATCTGGTGCTGTTATTCAAGGCGCTGATCACGGCGGATGGCGTGTTACACCGTTTGGATCCCGCCTTCGATATCGTCGCTACCCTGAAACCCATGTTGCATCAGGTGATGCTCCAGCGTTACACCCCGGAAGCGCTGCGCCGCCGTGCGTTATTACTGGGTGGTGAGGCGCTGGATGCCGGAGAGGAACTGCCACAAGCCATTCGTTTGCTGATGCGCCGGCTAAAGCAGGGCAAGATCGATGCCGAAATCAACGTCAAGAACCTCAGCCAACTCAGCAAGGCACTGGAACGCTCGGCGGTAACGCTGGCTATTGCGATCGTGACGGCAGCCTTCGCCCTGGGGCTTGCCCCCTATCTTATGCGCTCCACTAGCGAGCTATGGGGCATTCCACTGTTCCCGGCGCTAGGCGGGCTAACCTGCCTGGGGGGCGTGGTGCTGTTGGTATGGCGGCTGCGGCGATAGGCAATTTCAGCCTTATCCGACACGGTAAAAAGCCCTTTGCGCCACGTCATCTGTTATCCTGCACCCCAGAAATTTTTCTTTGCTGGCAGTTAGGTTGCAAGATTTAAATTGCCGCATTTCCGTTGTCCGTTTTACGAGGTTTGAATGAAGAAGATCCTGATGGGCGTAGCCGCCCTGGTATTTGCCGGTACGCTTATCGGCTGTAACCAGCTTACCCAATACAGCGTCAGCGAGCAGGAAGTGAACAATTACCTGCAAAAACACAATGACTACCAAAAGCAGATCGGCGTTCCGGGGTTGGTTGATGCCAATATCGTATTGACCCAGTTGCAGAGCCAGATTGGCCGTACTGAACCTAATAAGGTGACACTGTCTGGCAATGCCAAGGTCAATATCACCTCGATCCTCGGCCCACAGGCCGCAGATTTACAGCTGACGTTGAAGGCACAACCGGTCTACGACCCGGAAAAGGGCGCGATTTTCCTCAAAGATATGGAGTTGGTTGATTACCAGGTGCAACCGGAGAAGATGGATACGGTGATGAAGGCGCTGTCGCCTTATCTCAATCAGTCGCTGAAATCCTATTTCGATCAGAAACCGGTCTATGTGCTGAACCCGGATAACAGCAAAACGGAAGCGCTGGCGCGCAAACTGGCTAAAGGGCTGGAAGTGAAGCCGGGTCAGTTGGTGATCCCGTTTACCGACTAATCGTTACGGGCGCAGTGCATGCTTGCTGCGCCCTCAATCATTTACTGTTCTTCGTCCTGCCCTTCTTCGCCTTGCTCATACTCTGCTAGCTCATCACACATGGCCGCAATGGCATGACGCGCAAGCTCTGCCAGCGTACGGTAAAAACCGCTGGTGGCATGTGCCTCGACCTTACCCAGGAAACGGCCACACCAAGGCAGCAAGAACTCATTAAACAGCGTGATTTGCGCCTGAATTTCGTCTTCCTGCGACTGATCTTCCAACCATGAAGCGGCCAGCAATAGCGAACCGAAATGATCGGCTGGCGCATCGCCTAATGGCATTCCACGCTGCTGGAGGAATACGCGGACGTCCGCTTCGCTGGCACCTTCCACATAGGCTGAGCGCAGCGGTGAGACGCTGCATTCGCTGCCAACAAACAGCGCGTTAAAATCGCTGGCTAACTGCGGATCGGTACAGTGCTGCTGCAGACGGGCCAGCAGTTCGTCCTGCTCGAGTGGCCAATGCTGTTGCAGTTTGCCCTCTTTAATCAGGGTAAACAGCGGCTCCAACAGCGGATCTTGCGGCTGGCGGTAAAACAGCGTGCCCAACACCCGGCAGACAACGGAAAACTCATTCATGATCAAACCCTATACAAACAGATAATTTGCCGTGACGATGTCACAGATCGGCTAATTCCGCAATTGCTGGTCTGCCGCGCTGCTCAAGAAAATTCAGGATCCGGCGCGGTGATACATTCAAAATGCGTTCCTGCGGGAAATTCACTTCCTCAATGATTCGCTCGCAATGTTCAAAAATACCGAGCGCAAAAGCAACGTGCGAGTCAGAGCCTAATGCCAGCCAGCCACCAGCATCACGCACTGCCGCAGCGATCGCACGGCAGTTCGATTCACTGCCCTTGCGGGAATGCATAAACGAGGAGTTGTTGAGTTCCAGCGCCACCTGATACTTCGCCGCCGCTGCGGCGACTGCCGGGATATCGACCGGATATTTGGGGTTGCCCGGATGGCTGATGATATGCACATCGCCCTGTGCCATGGCGGCAATCATCGCCTCGGTATTGGCGGCCCGGTCCTGCGGTGCAAACACCGGCTCATGGAATCCGGCAATAATCAGATCGATTTCGTTCAGCATGGGTCCGGTGCAGTCGATATCACCGGCCAGATTTTTGATATTGGCTTCAATGCCGCGCAGAATGCCAACGCCATCCACCAGACGTGGCCACACACGCATGTTCATAAAGTGCCAGTAGTGTGGCGCATCGGCCATATCCGGCCCGTGGTCGGTGATGGCGAACAGTTTGATGCCCTTGTGCTTCGCTTCGGCGATATAGTCGTGCAGGGTGCTATAGGCATGGGTGCTGGCAACGGTGTGCATATGTAAATCAACGGGGTACATTCTTTCTCCTTCTTAGGCGCTCGCCGGGGTGGGTCAGCAGATGGCGGGTCGGTCCTTGCTCATCATAGCAGTTAACGCCGCTATCAACATGTTGGCGGGTTTAGATAGCATCAATAGCCACGCTGAATATCGACGACGCCAGCAGGCTGCTCACCCGCCTCAAGCCGCAGGATATTGGCGCAAACCTGATCCATAGCCTGCTCCGGCAAGGTGATAGCAGCAATATGCGGGGTAATGGTGACACGCGGATGACGCCAGAAGGCATGGGCGTGGGGTAAAGGTTCGTTGACGAAGACATCGAGCATCGCAGCCGCCATTTGTCCTTGCTCCAACAACTCCAGCAGATCGTCTTCCACCAGATGAGCACCGCGGGCAATGTTGATCAGATAAGCCCCAGGTACCAAACGACTTAATAGCTGGCGGTTGAGAATACCCGCCGTTTCTGGCGTATTAGGCAGCAGGTTGATCAGCAATCGGGTACCATCAAGAAACGCCGCCAGTTGAGGCTGCCCGGCAAAACTTTGTACGCCATCGATCTGCTTGCGGCTACGGCTCCAGCAACGAACATTGAAACCCAACGCCGCCAGCTTTTGCGCCACGCTTTTGCCCAACACCCCTGCCCCCAGAATGCCGATGGTAAAATCATTCTGTTGATGAGGTTCGAGTGGCGCCCAGTTTTGCTGCTGTTGCTGCAACTGATACTCATCAAAACGGCGGAAATAGCGCAATACGCCAGCCAGCGCATATTCATCCATTTGCTGCGCCATGCCGGTATCTTCCAGCCGGATCAGCGGCACAGCTTCCGGTAGGCTGCC
This sequence comes from Serratia sp. (in: enterobacteria), assembly GCF_051654945.1. Lineage (GTDB taxonomy): Bacteria > Pseudomonadota > Gammaproteobacteria > Enterobacterales > Enterobacteriaceae > Chania. The sequence continues at coordinate 345,970 of NZ_JBOFZA010000081.1, read as the reverse complement.
GGGATGCTGGCGTTCCTGTTCGAGAATGGCATCCACGCCTGCCCCCAGGGCAAAGATCCCTTTCAAATCGCGGCGGTTGGCCAGCATTTCATAAGGTGGCCGCCAAACCAGCGCGTAATCCGCCGGGCGATTGTCCCCTGGCTGCCAAGCCCGGATATTTGCCTGTGGCAAGCGTTTTGCCATTCCTGCCAGCCAATCTTGCGCATCAAAAAACGAGTGATAGAAAATGATATTCACTGCCGGTTCCCTTACTGGGTGGATTTTTCCCTATCCTTCCGTGCTTCGCCGATTGATGCAAGCATAAAGTCACGGCGGGTTGGCGCTGACAGAGCAAATTATCGTGCGACAAATCAGCAGATTGCTGGAAGTTTGGCTAAACGCACGCGGTTATGGCACAAGGCTATTGACGCTGGCATAGGATTCTCCTACATTAGCGCCCGTTGACAGCGTAAAACGTTGCCAACGACAAAACGGTGAGGTGTCTGAGTGGCTGAAGGAGCACGCCTGGAAAGTGTGTATACGCGTAAGTGTATCGAGGGTTCGAACCCCTCCCTCACCGCCATATTACAAGAGAAAGTCTGAACTCACGTTCAGACTTTTTTTTGCATATTCCCCACACTGGGAGGGGTGAGAAGCCTCGACAGGGTTCGACAAAATGGCTCGCAAAGCAGAGGCATTTTGGACGGCCGACCGGCCGCCCGCAGGGTGAGCTTGCGAATCAAGCCCGACCTCACCGCCATCTTAAAATAAGAAAGCCTGAATTCACGTTCAGGCTTTTTTGCAGGTTCCCCTCACCCCAGCCCTCTCCCAAAATACAGATCGAGTGTCATATTTACACCGCACAAGGGAGAGAGAGCTGGTACTGAGCTGCGGTCGGATACGGGAGAAAGTTGTAGCACGTTCAGTCCCCTCTCCCTTTGGGAGAGGGTTAGGGTGAGGGGCATCACGGCACGTACTTTTTCTTCACTGGCAAACATTAGAACTAATGTTGAGACTTTTTTGCATACACAGCCATGATAAAACGACTTCACGGCTGACGACTAAATCAGCTTAGCCTCCCTAAGCTCACTCTTCAGATAGGCATAATAGATAGGTGCAGCTACCACCCCTGCCAAACCAAACGCCGCCTCAAACACCAGCATCGCCAGCAAGATCTCCCAAGAGTTGGCTTGGATTTTAGTGCCGACGATACGTGCATTGAGGAAGTACTCAAACTTGTGGATCACAATCAGGTACAGCAGCGCAATCAATGCCACCCCGAGTGACACCGACAGCCCAGAGATGAACACAATGGTATTGGAGATCAGATTACCGATCACCGGCAGCAGACCAAAGATAAAGGTAAACACCACCAGCGTTTTCGCCAGCGGGATATGGATCCCGCACAGCGGCATTACACCAAGGATAAAGATGGCCGAGAAGAAGGTATTGATGGCCGAAATTTTAACCTGAGCAAACACAATGTTGCGGAACGCCTGCGATAGCAGCGAAACCCTTCTCATCAGCTCACTTTTCAGTAATGGCCGATCCTCGCTTTTATCAACGTTATACAGTGAGATAATGGCACCGAGCACCATGCCGATCAGCATGGTCACCAGGCCATGCAGTACACTCTTGCCCATGGTCTGCAACAGCGCGATATGCTGTTGTAGCCGGCTCAGCATTTCGTTTTTCAGCTCTTCCACGCTCAATGGCAGATAGCCCGGCATATACTTCACCACCTCCTGCTGGACATCCTGCAAGATGACCGCAATACGGGTGTTAATACCGGTAAGATTACGCATATCCTGCATCAGATAGCCGACGATACTCCCCACAATGGCGGTCAACAGGCCGACCACCAGCGTGCTGATCACCGCGACAACCAACCATCTGGCCCGATGGCCGCCAATCACCTTCTGAAAGTGCGGCGTCAGGATATTGACGATCTCATAAACCAAAAAACCTGCCATAAAGCAGGTAAGAAGATGCAACGGCAACAGCAACAGGATCCCCCCCATCACAAAGATGAAGCTGATTATCCTGGCCTGTTTTAAATTCATTAACTGCATTGTTACTCGCTTATCCCTGAGGGGATAGAAATTTTAAGTTCCTGTGCCAGCCCGGCAACAAGTGCCTTACGTTGCTTTTCGTCCCTAAGTTGCTGGCCTCCCTTGTCAGGAGAAACATATCAAAAATAGGCAATTACACAATTTAAATTACAGTCTGTTTTTTGTCGTTCCCAAGCCTGCTTGCACAGCATCCGCCGGTTACAGGCGTTCAAATGAGAAAGCCTGAATTTTCACTCAGGCTTTTCCTCTAATACCCCTCAGGTTCCGCAGGGTGGCTATCCCCCAAAATATGCGGCGATTTCACAAACACCCCTTTCCAGGGAACCGACCCCCTGTTCACCAGAAAATGCGCCTCGCCAGGATCACACTGCAACACATCCCCCTCGCCCAACAGTTGCATCTCCCCTTCCAGATACAGGCACACTTCACCGCTCAACGTATAGAACACCTCGCAAACCTCGTTGTGGCGGTGATTTCTGAATGACTGCCCAGGTTGTAACACCACGACGCCCATATCGCACATCGGGCCACGGATCAGGTATTTCGGGCCATTGTCGCCAAAGCGATAGTCGTGAGCCATTTCATTGGTTTTGATCATGAGTACCCTCCTTAAAGGCCAGGAGCCTTCCACATTGAGGTCGTCAGGCCGTGATCAACCAAGCCACGTTGATCCAGATACACCGCCAACCATTTTTGCCGTGCCTGTTGATAAACCTCGCTGTTTTCCGGGTTCGGAATATGCTCTCTGTCCCAACGCACCAGGCTTTCCCCAGCATCCGCCAACGACGAATAAATTCCTACCCCAACACCGGCCGCGATTGCGCATCCTAGCGCGGTCGCTTCCTTCACTACCGGAACCCGTACGGTCAGGCCGGTAACATCGGCCAGGATCTGGCTCCATAGCGTGCCCTTTGAACCCCCGCCGGCAAACACCAGCGAGTCAGCCTTGATACCGGAAAACTCGGCGATTTGTTGCAGGTTACAGGCCGACACGATAGCCGCATTCTCTTCCAGAGCGCGAAACAGCGTAGCTTTGTTGCATTTTTCAGCGTCAATCGACAGGTTGATAAATGAGGGGGCGGCGTGATACCAGTTCTTAAAGCGCATAACGTCGGAGAAAATGGGCATGACACCATGGGCCCCCGGCGGTACACGCCTGGCCATATCCTCCAGCAAGGCATAGGTATCCACGCCCAGGCGTTCGCCGATCAATTTTTCTTCGGCGCAGAACGCATCGCGGAACCAGCGCATGGTCAGCCCGGTAAAAAAGCTGATGGATTCGCTTTGCACCATTCCCGGGATCACATGCGGGTTGATGCGCACATTCATATTGGGATCGGTAACGGGGGCGGGAAGATTCACGACCTGCTGCCAGAACGTCCCGCCCAAGACGGCAGTTTGCCCTGCCCTGACAATACCAAGGCCCACACAACCCAGTTGCACATCACCGCCACCGACAATCACCGGAGTGCCAGCCCGCAGGCCAGACAGTGCGGCAGCGTTAGCCGTCACCGCCCCCAACGGCGTTCCCGTTTCTTTGACCGGCGAAAGAATGTCAGAACGCAGGCCCGCCATGTCCAGCAGGCCTTTTCTCCAGTCGCGCGTCACCAGGTCAATCAAACCGGTAGTCCCGGCATTTGACGGATCGACCGCCAGTTCACCGCTTAGCATATACGCCAGCCAGTCACTGATCATGGTCACCGTCGCGGCCTGGCGATAAATATCAGGGCGATAGTGCGCCAACCACAGCAGGCGGGGCATGGCGCTGAGTGCCAGAGTCTGCCCCGAGCAGTGGTAAACCTCATCCTCAAAAGTATGATTATGAAGTTCCTTTAACTCACTGACCTCGCGCGTTGCTCGCGCATCCACATTGGCGCAGGCCCAGATCGGCTGCCCCTCGGCATCATAGAGCACGATGCCTTCACGCATTGAACACGCAGCCACGGACGCTATCGCCTCCGGCGCTATTGCCGCCATCGTTAACGCCTGATGGATACACTGACAGGTAAGCTGCCAGTTTTTGCGCAGATCGAATTCCATGGAGCCCGGTACATCAGGGACAGCCAAATGATGCCATTCGGCTTGCCCTACTGAGACTTGATTGCCTTCCAGATCAAAAATAACGGCTCTGACGCTGCCTGTGCCAGCGTCCAGAGCCATCAGGTACTGGCCTGATGTGATAGGTGTACAGAGTCGAGCCATGTGTTTATCCTCGGCTGGTGTTGCTTCAATGTGTGTTACATCGCTAATAACCCTACTTACCAATAAGTTTAAGCATTTCTGCTGCCGTATCCTGGTCGGTGACCAGCGCGTTGATGTAGCGGCCTTTCAATGCGGCCACAATCGCCTCGGCCTTTTGTATGCCACCAGCGACCCCGACCACGGTCGGGATGGTGGCAAGCGTGGTCAGACTCAGCCCAATCAATTCATGATGGATCTGCATGTCGGGAATGATTGCGCCGTTGGCATCAAAAAAGTAGCCAAGAATATCGCCAACGGCCCCTTTGCGGCCGATCATCAGTTGCTCACCTTCGGTGATATAGCCCGCGCGTAAAATGGTGGCAGCATCTTTTTGGCTGACCGAACCGATCCCCACCACGGCGACATCTGCCGCCTGAGCCGCCAGCAGAATATCCCTGACGCTATTTTCTTCCCGCAGGGTACGGGCGATATCGGCGGAAGAGGCCCGCAACGGAGCTGGAACCATGCTGACGCTGCACGCGGCATCCAGTTGGCCAATCCCGGTCATATAAGGCCCGACGCCGCCGGAAAGCGTGACCAGCCGAATTTGTTGTGAAGAAATAAAGCCGCTTAGGCGCTTCAACGTGCTCATGGCGGCCTCACCAAACCCCGCTGCCAGCAATTGCTGAGGCTGAAGCGACTCCATCAGCATATGTGCCGCCCCGATCCCCAATCTCACGCTGTCATCCGCCTCGGCCAACGCGGGTAACACGCGAATATTTTTCAGGTCAAAATGCTTTTTCAGAGCGTCCTCATACTGCAGGCAGCCTTCAAAACGGGAATTAATCTGCACCCGAATGATCCCTGACTGGTGCCCTTTCTCCAGCAGGCGCGACACCTTAAGGCGCGTCAGCCCAAGCCGGGCGCTGATCTCGCTCTGGGTCAAACCGTCGTGGTAGTAGAACCAGGCGATACGGGCAACCTGCTCTTCCTCACACATTCCATGTTCGCTGGCCGTGGCACTGTCATTTATCATCATAAATCCGCTTCTCTTTGAACATTTTTAAATCCTGAACGCAATTGTTCTTCCATTGACCCACAATAGCTGTGATGCATGCCTCAAATATACATCAAAATTGAACATTGGGTTTCAATAAACACAATTATTCAAAAAACGTGATCCTGGTGGCGGTTTTATCGCCAAACCCTGACTAAGGTTATGAACAATTAGTTTTCAAAAAACTTTTTGTTCAACTCGATAACCCTTTTCGGCTGAACGGAGGCACGATGCAAACCGGTGAATACTCAGTTCCACCTCTGCTCTGCGTACAAAACATCAATAAGCACTATTCCGGTGTTGATGTGCTGAAAGGCATCGACTTTACCCTGCATGCCGGTGAAGTCCATGCCCTGCTCGGTGGCAATGGCGCAGGGAAATCGACGCTGATGAAGATTATTGCCGGCGTGGTGCCCCCGGATGGCGGTTCCATCGAGATCCACGGCCAACGTTGTGCCAATCTGACCCCGGTAAAAGCTCATCAGTTGGGGATTTATCTGGTGCCACAAGAACCACTGTTGTTTCCCAGCCTGTCGGTGAAAGAGAACATTCTGTTTGGCCTACCTGCCAACCGGGCTGCCGTGGCAAAAATGCAGCAGTTACTGGAGCTGTTGGGATGCAAACTTCAACCCAATAGCACAGCGGGTTCGCTGGAGGTGGCCGACCGCCAGATCGTCGAAATCATGCGGGGATTGATGCGTGACTCCCGGATCCTGATCCTGGATGAGCCCACCGCATCACTGACGCCTGCCGAAACAGAGCGGCTGTTTGCCCGTCTGCACGAGCTGCTGGGTAAAGGGGTCGGCATTGTATTTATTTCACATAAGCTGCCGGAAATCCGCCAGATTGCCGACCGGGTCAGCGTGATGCGGGACGGGAGGATCGCCCTCACGGGCAAAACCGCCGCGCTGACCACCGATGAAATTATTCAGGCGATCACCCCAGCCACCCGTAATGTCGATCTCTGCGCCAACCAGAAGCTGTGGCTCGAACTTCCTGGCAACCGCCCTGCCAACCCACAAGGTAAAGCGGTCTTGCAGTTGGCTAATCTCACTGGGGAAGGCTTCATACAGGTCAATTTGGAGCTCCATGCCGGGGAGATCCTTGGCCTGGCGGGCCTGGTCGGCTCAGGGCGTACCGAGCTGGCAGAAACCCTGTATGGATTACGCCCCATCCAGGCCGGCAGTATCCTGCTCAATGGTAAAGAGATAGCCGGGCTGAGCACCCGGCATAGGTTGCAACTCGGCCTGGTCTACCTGCCAGAGGACCGTCAGTCTTCCGGGCTGTATCTGGACGCATCGCTATCCTGGAACGTGTGTGCCCTGACCCACAATCACAGCGGCTTCTGGGCCAATCCGCAACGTGACAACGCTACGCTGGAACGGTATCGCCGGGCGCTGGATATCAAGTACCACGATCCTGAACAACCCGCTCGCACCCTGTCGGGTGGTAATCAGCAAAAAATTCTGATCGCCAAATGCCTGGAGGCATCGCCACAGGTGCTGATTGTCGATGAACCGACCCGCGGGGTGGACGTCGGTGCACGCAACGATATCTATCAGTTGATACGCAGTATTGCCCAGCAGAATGTCGCTATCCTGTTTATTTCTTCCGATCTCGAAGAGATCGCCATGATGGCCGATCGCGTCTACGTCATGCACCAGGGCGAACTGGCCACTACCGCGCTTTGCGGTGAGCAGATTGATGTCGATACCATTATGCATATGGCCTTTGGCGAACAGCACGGCGCCCCCCATCAACCTTATGCCAACGGGGAGGCAACATGTTAAAGGTGATACAAAACAATCGTGAACTGACGGCGCTGTTGGCGATCGTCGGCCTGTTTGCGCTACTGGGCTGCATCGATAGCAACTATTTCAGTTTCCAGACGCTGACCATGATCTTCAGCAGTTCGCAAATCCTGATGCTATTGGCGATTGGCGCTGCGCTGGTGATGCTGACCCGCAACATCGACGTCTCCGTCGGCTCTATCACCGGGATGTGTGCGGTGCTGCTCGGGATAACGCTCAATGCCGGATACAGCTTGCCGTTCGCCTTCACGGTTACGCTGTTGCTCGGCTTGCTGGCGGGGTTTATCAACGGAGTGCTGGTTGCCTGGTTTAAAATTCCTGCCATTGTCGCCACCCTGGGCACTCTTGGCCTGTATCGCGGCATCATGCTGTTGTGGACCGGTGGCAAATGGATTGAGGGGCTGCCCAGTTCACTAAAACAGCTCTCCTCGCCACTCTGGCTGGGCATCTCACCGATTGGTTGGTTGACCTTGTTGTTGCTGGCATTAATGGCGTGGTTGCTGGCGAAAACCCCATTTGGCCGCAGTTTCTATGCCACCGGTGACAATCTGCAGGGCGCACGTCAACTCGGGATCCGCACGGAAGCCATTCGCATCATCGCGTTTTCACTCAATGGGCTGATGGCGGCGCTCGCCGGGATCGTGTTTGCTGCCCAGATCGGCTTTATCCCCAACCAGACCGGTACCGGCCTGGAAATGAAAGCCATTGCCGCCTGCGTGCTTGGCGGTATCAGCCTGCTCGGCGGTTCTGGCACGGTAGTCGGCGCCATTCTCGGTGCCTATTTCCTGACACAAATCGACAGCGTGTTGGTGTTGCTGCGCATTCCTGCCTGGTGGAACGACTTTATTGCTGGCCTGGTGCTGTTGGGTGTGCTGGTCTTCGATGGCCGCCTGCGTTGCGCCCTGGAAAGGAATATCCGCCGCCAGAAATATGCCCGTTTTATCGATCCTCCAGCCTCGGCCCCACCATCCCCTCACTCCACCAAACTGCCTGCGCAGGGCAAAAAACGGGAGATCGCATAATGGCAAACTGGCGACGTTACGGCTGGGAGCTGGCGCTGGCCGCCCTGTTGGTGATTGAAATTCTGGCGTTCGGTGTGGTTAACCCACGCATGCTGGATATTAATGTGCTGCTATTCAGCACCAGTGATTTTATCTGTATCGGCATTGTGGCATTGCCATTGACCATGGTGATCGTCAGCGGCGGGATTGATATTTCCTTTGGTTCCACCATTGGACTGTGTGCCATTGCGCTGGGAGTGATGTTCCAGGCGGACCTGCCCATGCCATTGGCAATCGTCATCACGCTGGCCCTGGGTGCGCTGTGCGGTTTACTCAATGCCGGGCTGATTATCTACACCGGTATCAATCCGCTGGTTATCACCCTCGGCACCCTTTATCTGTTTGGCGGCAGCGCCCTGCTGCTTTCGGGGATCTCCGGCGCGACAGGCTATGAAGGTATCGGCGGCTTCCCAATGGCCTTTACCGATTTCGCCAATCTGACGCTGTTAGGTCTGCCCGTGCCGCTGGTCTTCTTCATTGTCTGTGTCCTGCTGTGTTGGCTGCTGATGCACCGTACGCACAGTGGCCGCAACATCTTCCTGATCGGCCAAAGCAATCGCGTAGCGCAATACAGCGCCATTCCGGTTAACCGTACGCTGTGCGCACTCTATGCGATGACCGGATTGGCCTCAGCCATCGCTGCGGTGCTGCTGGTGTCCTACTTCGGTTCCGCACGCTCCGATCTGGGCGCTTCTTTCCTGATGCCCGCCATCACGGCGGTAGTGCTTGGCGGGGCGAATATTTATGGCGGCTCTGGCTCGATTATCGGCACCGCCGTTGCCGTGTTGCTGGTCGGTTATCTGCAACAGGGGTTGCAAATGGCTGGCGTGCCCAACCAGATTTCCAGCGCACTTTCCGGGGCATTGCTGATCGTCGTCGTCGTTGGCCGTTCCATCAGCCTGCATCGGCATCAAATCAGAGAGTGGCTGCAACGGCGGCGCACCATCAAACAGGCTTGATCTGATCCAACCTCCAGATGCTCTTGGTCTGGCAACGCGATATACGGAGAACAACATGACCATTCAGCGTATCAAAAAAATCGCGCTTTTAAGCGTACTCGGCATGGCTTCACTGAGCATTGGCGTGCAGGCAGCAGAACGCATCGCCTTTATCCCTAAGCTGGTTGGCGTCGGCTTTTTCACCAGCGGTGGCAACGGCGCACAACAGGCGGGGAAAGAGTTGGGCGTTGACGTGACCTACGACGGCCCAACCGAGCCCAGCGTTTCAGGCCAGGTGCAACTGATCAATAACTTCGTCAACCAGGGCTATAACGCCATCATCGTCTCTGCGGTATCTCCTGAAGGACTGTGCCCGGCGTTAAAACGTGCCATGCAACGCGGCGTGAAGGTCTTGACCTGGGATTCAGACACCAAGCCCGAATGCCGTTCTTACTACATCAATCAGGGGACGCCAGCGCAACTCGGCGGCATGTTGATCGATATGGCCGCCAATCAGGTGAAGAAAGAAAAAGCCAAGGTGGCCTTCTTCTATTCCAGCCCGACGGTCACCGACCAAAACCAGTGGGTGAATGCCGCCAAGCTTAAGATCGAAAAAGAGCATCCAGGCTGGGAAGTGGTCACCACGCAGTTCGGTTACAACGATGCCACCAAGTCACTACAAACCGCCGAAGGGATCCTGAAGGCCTACGGCGATCTGGACGCCATCATCGCCCCGGATGCCAATGCCCTGCCCGCCGCAGCCCAGGCGGCAGAGAACCTCAAGCGTGACAACGTGGCGATTGTCGGTTTCAGCACCCCGAACGTGATGCGCCCCTATATACAACGCGGCACGGTGAAAGAATTCGGCCTGTGGGACGTGGTCAAACAGGGGAAAATCTCGGTTTACGTGGCTGACGCCATGCTGAAAAACGGCGAGTTAAAGGTTGGCGACAAGCTTGATGTTCCTGGAGTGGGCCAGGTAGAGGTTTCGCCAAACAGCGTTCAAGGCTACGACTACCAGGCAACAGGCAATGGCATTGTGCTGCTGCCTGAACGCGTGGTGTTCAATAAAGACAATATCGACAAATTCGACTTCTAACCCGCCACACCGATTATTTCGAGGGAGTAATACAATGGCAGATTTAGATGACATCAAAGACGGTAAAGACTTCCATATTGACAAGCCGCAGCAAAATGCCCTGTTTAGTTTGAAGGGCTGCGGTGCGCTGGACTGGGGCATGCAGTCCCGTCTGGCGCGCATTTTCAATCCCCGTACCAACAGAACCGTGATGTTGGCCTTCGATCATGGCTATTTCCAGGGGCCGACGACGGGGTTGGAACGTATTGATATCAATATAGCGCCGCTGTTCGAACATGCAGACGTGTTGATGTGTACCCGGGGCATCCTGCGCAGCGTGATCCCACCGGCCACCAACAAGCCCATCGCCCTGCGCGCGTCAGGGGCAAACTCCATTCTGACCGAGTTGAGCAATGAGGCGGTGGCCGTCGCCATGGATGATGCGGTGCGTCTAAATAGCTGTGCCGTCGCGGCGCAGGTGTATATCGGCACGGAACATGAACATCAGTCGATTAAAAACATCATCCAGTTAATCGATGCCGGTCTGAAAGTCGGTATGCCCACCATGGCGGTAACCGGCGTTGGCAAAGATATGGCGCGCGATCAGCGCTATTTCTCGCTGGCCACGCGTATCGCCGCCGAGATGGGGGCGCAAATCATCAAGACTTACTACGTGGATAAAGGGTTTGAACGCATTGTGGCCGGTTGCCCGGTGCCCATCGTTATCGCCGGCGGGAAGAAACTGCCAGAACGCGAGGCGTTGGAGATGTGCTACCAGGCGATTGATCAAGGCGCATCCGGGGTCGATATGGGGCGTAATATTTTCCAGTCGGAATGCCCGGTTGCCATGATCAAGGCGGTGCACGCTATCGTGCATCAGAACGAATCGGTTGAACACGCCTACGAGCTATTCCTCAGCGAGAAAGGTTGATATCGCTGAAATGCGGGCCGTTTTTTCCAGGCCCGCCCCCATTCAAGGAGGCTGATTATGCATGTGACCCTGGTCGAAATAAACGTTCATGACGACAAGGTTGAACGGTTTATCGAGGTATTTCGCCAAAACCATCTGGGCGCTATCCAGGAAGACGGCAATCTGCGTTTTGATGTGTTACAGGATCCTGATATCCCCACGCGCTTTTATATTTACGAGGCCTACGCCGATGAGCAGGCCGTGGCTTTCCATAAAACGACCCCGCACTACCAAGCCTGCGTCGAGCAGTTGGAATCGCTGATGACCTGCCCGCGTAAAAAGACGACCTTTATTGGTTTGATGCCGTGAATACTTTGCCCCACCGTGCTGGTGGGGCAAACAACGGCTATTCCCGCCACGCAGAGTAAATATGTTCCGCATGTTCATTAGCATCAGCACTGTCACCCTGCAAGCGGGCGGCCAAGGTGAAAGCGAAGTCGAAGACCACACCAAACCCTTTGCCACTGATCAAATTGCCGTCTTCGACTACATTCTGGTCAACATAAACCCCATCGCCGACGTTTTGCCATAAATCGCCAGAACACACGTAGCGCCGTCCATTAAGCAGGCCATTGCCACCCAATACTCGGGCAGCCGCAGAGCAGATCGGGCAGATCAGTTTACCCGCCAAGTCATGGCGACGGACAAAGCTCACCACTTGCTGGCTATTGGCCAGAAACACGCTGCCTTCCGGCCCACCTGGCAACACGATGGCGTCATAATCGATGTCGAAAGCTTGTTCGAGCGTATTGTCTGCTATTACGGGTATTTTATGGTAGCTCACGACCTGTTTATCTGAGGTGCAGGACAGCGTTTCCACCCTGATCTTCAACCGATGCAAAATATCGATAATCACAATCGCCTCCCCTTCCTCAAATCCAGGGGCCAATAGTACGGCAACTTTTTTCATTATTATTTTCCTTTGAATTCGTTAATATCACTACCCGTCGCTGCGTAGGTCAAGCATGCGCAAGATTGTTTGGTGTGGGATCAGAACGTATAGCCAAGCCCGACACGAAAGCGGGTTTGCCGTTCATTACTGTCACTTCTGACTGACACATTGCCTATTTCCACGAATGGCGTCCAGGCATCGAGGTTATAGGCCGTTCTAAAATTATATTCGTAGTTATTCTTGCTGTTATTATACAAGTTATACTTGTCAGCAACTTTATAAATCCCTTCGATGACCAACTCGACATTATTGATTTTATGGCCGACCCAGGCATCGACTCGATTGATGGTGTCATCTTCACGGCTGTCGGACGAGCGCCGGATGTACTCGAAACGGTAGCGTCCAGCGACCCACCATGAGTCATTGATTGTATAGGTGGTGCGTAGATAGGGCTTATATACCGAGTATCCATTACCGGTTTCAAGCACCAATCCAGGTTGTGTGGCTAAGTTGCCGTTATTAAATTGATAGCTGGCCGTATACTCATTGCCTTGAGCTTCCAGGTCATGAAAGGCCTTGTTGGAATCATTCCCTCCAGATTTGGATATGGCTTCGATGGCAAAGCCAAAACCGTTGGCAAAACGATGGGAAATATAAGCACGATCGTAGTTGGCCTTGCTATCATCAAGATACTCATGACGCACATCAACATACACCGCATGCGTTGTCAGAGGTGTTAACAATGAGATTAAAGAGAGTAATAATAAAGATGTTCCTTTCATTACCATTTCCTTGTTGTTCGGTTTATTTTAAATAATCGTTTTTATTAAAATACTGTCGTGCGGTAACGTTAATTCACGGTTGAGGATATATCTCTTACGGGCTGCGGCAACAGCCCGTTGTGGTTACAGGTAAACGTTCAGGTATTCCACCAGGCACAGAATGGCCATCGCCTGGCCATAAGGCATCGAGGTGAGCGGTACCTGGCGATAATAGTCCAGATTTTTGCCCATCGCGGTACCGAACGACACCTGCATCAGTTCGCCATCGGCGTTGATTTGCTTTACCACACCCTGCAACGCTTTTTCGGCGATCGGCAAATACTTCTCGTCGATATAGCGTTTGCGCACCGACTTCAGAATACCGAACGCGAAACCGGCGGAAGCGGAAGATTCCAGGTAAGAATTCGGGTCATCCAGCAGCGTATGCCACAGGCCACTTGGGTGCTGGCACTCTGCCAGTGCCGCCACCTGGCATTGCAATACCTGTAACAGGAAACGGCGGGTGGCATCGTATTCCGGCAGATCCAGCAGCTCAAGGAATTCCGGGATCACAATGGTCAGCCAACTGTTCCCGCGCGCCCAACGGGCTTTGGCAAAGTTGTGTTTGCCATCGAAAGTCCAGCCATGGAACCACAGCCCGCTTTCACGCTCCATCAGGTGCTGAATGTGAACCAGAAACTGATATTTGGCCTCTTCCACATATTGCGGGCGGTTCAGCAGCTTGCCAATTTTGGCCAGCGGCAACACGCTCATCATCAGGGTATCGTCCCACAGCTGCTGATGGTTTTCTTCCGCCAGCGTGACGTGCTGCATGCCTCCGCGCTCGGTGCGTGGCATTTCATGCATCAACCACTCCGCCCAACGCTCCAGATACGGCAGCCAGCGCGTATCACCGGTTTCCTCATAGCGGTAGGCCAGAGTGAGGAATGGACAGGCGGTATTCACATTCTTGGTTGGCGTGCCTTCGGCAAAGCGCGCGGTGAACCAGTCATCAACGATGGCACACATTTTATTATCGCCGGTCTGGCGGTAATACTGGTTGATACCATACAGGCCGATACCGTGCGTCCATTCCCAACCGGCCCAGCCTTTGGTATCGATAACCCGGCCATCGTCGAGGCGCAACAGAAACTCGCCGGTTTCATCGGTGATATTGACCAGGTTATCCACCAGACTTTCAATCAACTGCTGTAATTCCTGGCGGCTGATAAAACGCTCTGGCTGACGCAGTAATGGGCTGTGTTTTACGGGATATACCAACATAGTGATGTCCTTTTAGGCCTGTAGATCAAGGTGTCACGCCGCCCGCCGCTTTCTGGCCTTGAGTGGCCTTGGGCAATGGCGGTGCAGCAGGTTTTTTGCGGTTGAGGTAGCCAATATTGTTGTTACCCCACAGGGATTCATAAGGCATACCTGCCAGCATTTCGACGGTAGCCCGCGCTTCTGGTGTGATGTTCTCAGGCACGACCCGGCCCGCAATGCGCATCTTTTCGGTTTCCTGGCGCAGTACACTGTGTGTGGTCAAGTTGAGTTTGAAGCGCAGCGAAACAGTGAAGCCGATCGCCAGAACGACCAAGGTACCGACGCTCAGGATCATCAGAATGGCATGACTCACTTCAGGTAATTGATGAGCCTGACCGGAAACAAAGCCTGACAATTGCAGAATGACGCCCACCAACATCACCGCACCAGCCTGCGAGGCTTTACGGGTCAAGGTCATGATGCCGGCAAAGATGCCTTCTCGGCGTTGCCCGGTGATCACCTCGTCCACATCGGCAATATAGGTGTAGATATTCCACGGCACGTAGTTGATACCACCCCGTCCCAAACCGGCGAGGGCGGAAACCAGCAGCAGCAGTGAGAAAACGTCACTGAGGTTGGCGTAATACAGCACGGCATAGGAGACCGCCCCCATACCAAACAGCACGACCACCATGCGGTAGGATGGTGCAGGACCGAATCGGATACACAGCGGGATCATGGCGATCACCGCCACAAACTGCATGATGGCCATGGTGCCCATCAGGTTGGAGGCCGTAGCGGCACTCTGCATCAGCACAAACACCACGTAATAGGTGAACACCGCATTGAAGACATCCTGGGCGATATACCCCCCAAGGTACATCCCCAAGTGCTGGCGGAAGATGCGAATGCGCAGCGTGGAGGACAACTCGACGTTCAGGCGCTTCAAGCTCTGGAACAGCGTGAGTTTTTGTTTTTCCGCTTCCAGCGCGGCTGCAGATTTTTGCTCCGCAGGCCGTTCCCAGGTGAAGCAATAAACCAGCGTCAATACGCAGGCACAGATGATCGAGAACACCAGGCTGGAATAGAAGAATGAAACGGCGCTGTCTTTACCCAGATAGTTGAGCAGAATGCCGGGCAGGAATGCCGCCAGAATGGCCGACAGTTGCGCCAGCCCAATGCGGGCACCTGAGAACTTGGTTTTTTGTTTGAAATCATCGGTCATCTCCGGTACCAGCGTCTCATACGGTACCAGGATCATGGTATAGACCACATCAAAGAACAGATAGGTCAGCAGATAGTACCAATAGTCCATGTGGCCAACCCACATCAGGCTGTAGCTGAAGACCAATGGAATACCGAGCAGAATAAAGAATTTGCGGCGGCCAAAGCGTTTGCCCAACCAGGTGGAGCCAAAGTTATCGGTCAGATAGCCCATCAGCGGGCTGACCACCGCATCCAGTACCCTTGCCATCGCAAAGATAAAGGTGGCTTCGATCGGGCTGAGCCCACAGAACGTGGTGTAAAAATAGAGTAACCAGGCGGCGGTAAGTGCCGTGGTACCCGCCCCGAGAAAATCCCCGGAGCCGTAAGCAAGATAGTTAAACAGACCAATTTTACGTGTTTTCATTGTTGCCATCTCCGTAGCCACATCACGTGTTATCTTCCCGGCGATATGCGGGGAATTTTCGTAACATACGGTTATGGCTGGGGGAAAACCTTTGTGTTTTTGCCAGTTATCGCGAGTCTATGGCAATGAAAACAAGAATGGGCCGATCAACCTCTCTAATTTTATAAAACACTGTTTTATTTTTGTGTGGTTGTGATGGTTTTTTGTACTACACACCGTCAGTCACGGCACGAGTTTTAGCGGTTCAATCAGATCTCACTGCCCATAGTGCGGCAATACTGGCTAAAGAACTCCACGCAGACCTTCAGCTTGGCCGACGAGTACAGCGGCATCTGATAGACCGCCCAGATATTGGCGCTCTGCGCATAGTCCGGCAACACCCGTACCAGCTCGCCATCACGTAGAAACGGCAATACGTCCCATTCGGAACGCAGCATGATCCCTTTACCATTCAGCGCCCAGTGCAGGACAATCTCCCCGCTGTTGGACGAGAGATGCCCGGATATTTTTACCGATTTTTTCCCCTGCGGGTTTTCCAACTCCCAAACGCCGATGGTTTGATCGCGCTCCTTGGTCACCAGGCAGTCATGATGCTGCAAATCCGCCAGCGTTGCGGGCATACCCCGCTGCTCAAGATAGGCAGGCGATGCGCAAAGAATGCGCTGGTTCTTGGCCAGCAGCTTGGCGATGTAATTATCCGGGATGTCGTCGTTGATCCGGATATCCAGGTCGACGTTATCCCGGTTAAGATCGATTTGCCGATCGAACAGCTCAAAGTTGATTTGCAACTCCGGATAGATCTCCATGATTTCCATGATGGCGGGCGCAATATAAGCCCGGCCAAAGCCAAAACTGGAACCAATGCGGATCATGCCAACCGGCTGCTCTTTGATATGCGTCACCTCATCCATCAGGTTTTGCAGGCGATCCATAATGTCCAGCGAGTGAACGTAAGCCGTCTGCCCGCTTTCCGTGAGCGCCATACCACGGGAGGAGCGGTTCAGCAGTTTCACGCCCAGCAACGCTTCCATCTGTTGGATGCGTTTTGTCACAAATGCCGGCGTCTGCCCCAATATTTCGGCGGCGGCGCTGAAACTGCCGGTATTAACTACTGCAATCAACACCTGTAAATCTTTAGGCTGAGGATAATGAATTAGCGACATGACTTTCTGACCTCACTGTATTGCTCACTAAATAGTTAACAATGAATTACGCGCTGGTGCTTTAACTGTTTTATTTTGCTGCGCGGGTGTTAAATAAATTTCTCACTTTATTTTTATTTTAATTTTATCCAATTGAATTTAAACACATAACCATGATTAACGTTTTGTGAATCAACGCTTCACAAAGCCGTTGCGGATCGCAACTCATCGCTATGGTAGCGTTTATTCAGGCCAAGAAAACTTATTTTATAACTATTAACAGTGAGCATGTTCATTTCAGCCTGACGGGAGTCACACTTATGCACGTAATTGAAAAAAACGCTAAGGTTGAGCAACTCACCCGCATTGTCGCGAATTTCACAGCCATGATTTCAACGCGCATGCCGGATGATGTCGTCGATAAATTAAAACAGCTTCGGGATTTGGAAACCGAAGGGATGGGCAAGATTATCTACCATACGATGTTTGACAATATGGAGAAGGCCATCGCCCTGAACCGCCCCGCCTGCCAGGACACCGGCGAAATCATGTTTTTTGTCAAAGTGGGCACCTGCTTTCCCTTGCTGGCGGAGCTTCAGGCAGCATTGAAACAGGCAGTGGAGGATGCCACGGTGGCCGCACCGCTACGCCATAACGCGGTGGAGATCTTTGATGAGGTCAACACCGGGAAAAATACCGGCTCCGGCGTGCCATGGGTCACCTGGGATCTGGTACCCAACGGTACCGACGCGGAAATTGAAGTGTATATGGCCGGCGGCGGCTGCACACTGCCCGGCCGTGCCAAAGTGCTGATGCCTTCCGAAGGTTACGAAGGCGTAGTGAAATTTGTGTTTGAAAACATCTCTACGCTGGCGGTCAACGCCTGCCCACCGGTGCTGGTCGGCGTCGGTATTGCGACCTCGGTAGAAACGGCAGCGGTGCTCTCTCGCCGAGCTATCTTGCGCCCTATTGGCACCCGACATCCCAATCCTATCGCCGCCGATCTGGAGTTGCGCCTGGAGGCTGGCCTCAACCAGCTGGGCATTGGCCCACAGGGATTAATGGGCAACAGTTCCGTGATGGGGGTGCATATCGAATCAGCCGCTCGTCACCCTTCCACCATCGGCGTCGCGGTCTCCACCGGCTGCTGGGCCCACCGCCGTGGCACGTTGCTGGTACACCAAGATCTGTCGTTTGAAAGTATTTCCCACACTCGGGAGGCATTATGAAAAAGATCCTTACCACCCCAATCAAAGCTGAAGACCTGGCCGATATCCGCGTGGGCGACGTTATCTATCTCAACGGCACGCTGGTCACCTGCCGCGACGTCTGCCACCGGCGGCTGATCGAACTCAAGCGTGAAATCCCTTACGATCTGCGCGGCAAAGCGATTTTCCATGCCGGACCGATAGTGCGTAAGAACGGTGAAAAATGGGAGATGGTGTCGATCGGTCCCACCACCAGCATGAGGATGGAAAGCTTTGAGAAAGAGTTTATCGAACAAACCGGCGTGCGGCTGATCGTCGGTAAAGGTGGTATGGGGCCAAATACCGAGGCTGGCTGTAAAGAATTCAAGGCGTTGCACGTCATTTTCCCCGCAGGCTGTGCGGTAGTGGCGGCCACGCAGGTCGAAGAAATTGAAGAGGTGCACTGGACCGAGTTGGGTATGCCGGAGTCGCTATGGGTGTGCCGGGTGAAAGAATTTGGCCCACTGATTGTCTCTATCGATACCCACGGCAATAACCTGATCGATGAAAACAAAAAGGTGTTTGCCCAACGCTGCGAACCGATCGTCGAAGAGATCTGCCAGCACGTCCATTACATCAAGTGAACCGCCAGGAGAGGCGCAAGCCTCTCTTACCTATAATTAAAATGAGGTTCCCGCTATGACAAAGCTCAGTTTGTCATGGCGATGGTTTGCCCCGATTATTGTGGCGCTAGCCCTCGCCTTATGTCCAACACCCGCGGGGTTACAACCCCACGCCTGGCTCTATTTCTCTGTGTTCCTTGGTGTTATTGTCGGTTTGATTCTGGAACCGGCTCCCGGTGCGGTCGTCGCCATGACCGGTCTGGCCATTATTGCCATTTTCTCGCCCTGGTTGCTCTATAGCCCGGAACAGCTTGCCGCTCCCGGTTTTAAATACACCTCCAGTTCGTTGACGTGGATGGTCTCCGGCTTTTCCAATTCGGTGATCTGGCTGATCTTTGCCGCCTTCATGTTTGGCACTGGCTACGAGAAAACCGGCCTCGGTAGACGCATTGCGCTAATCCTGGTAAAAAAAATGGGGCATAAAACCCTGTTGCTCGGCTACGCCATCATGTTTTCCGAGCTGCTATTGGCCCCTGTCACGCCCTCCAACTCGGCACGCGGTGCGGGGATTATCTATCCGATCGTGCGTAACCTGCCGCCGTTGTATGACTCCCAGCCGAATACGCCAAGCGCACGCAGCATTGGCTCATATATTATGTGGATGGGTATCTGCGCCAACTGTGTCACCAGCGCGATTTTCCTCACCGCCATGGCCCCCAACCTGCTGTTGGTCGGGCTACTCAAAACGTCGTCCCATGTGACGTTGTCCTGGGGTGACTGGTTTGTCGGCATGCTGCCCCTCAGCCTGCTGTTGATCGCTCTGGTGCCCTGGTTGAGCTATCTCCTGTATCCGCCGACCATCAAAGCCGGTGAGCAGGTGCCCAAATGGGCCTCTGCCGAACTGGCCGCTATGGGGCCACTCAGCCTGCGCGAGAAGAAAATGCTGGGGCTGATGCTCGTCGCTCTGCTGTTGTGGATCTTTGCTGCGCAGTATATTGATGCGGCGCTGGTCGGCTACTCGGTGGTGGCGTTGATGTTGCTAGGTAAAATTATTACCTGGGATGACATCATCAGCAATAAGGCGGCCTGGAGCGTATTTTTCTGGCTGGCTTCGCTGATTGCTCTGGCTACCGGGCTGAACAACGTCGGTTTTATTACCTGGTTCGGCAAGCTGGTAGCGCAAGGCTTGCAGGGATACTCGACGACGGTGGTGATGGTGCTGTTGGTGGTAGTGTTCTATCTGCTGCGCTACTTTTTTGCCAGCGCGACGGCTTACACCTCAGCACTGGCACCGATGATGATTGCGGCCGCGCTGATGCTGCCCGCCATTCCCTTGCCGACCTTCAGCCTGATGATCGGTGCCGCCATTGGCCTGGGGAGCATCGTCACTCCGTATGCGACGGGCCCCAGTCCGATTTATTACGGCAGCGGCTATTTGCCCACCAACGATTATTGGCGGCTTGGAGCCCTCTTTGGTCTGATCTTCCTGGGGCTGTTAATCGTCACCGGATTGGTGTGGATGCCGCTGGTGATGGGTTAGAAAACCGGATTTCCGGTCTTGAATTACGCCAAAGCGGCCACGGCTTAACCACCTGAGCTAAAACCGTAAAAATATTCTTGACCGGTTAGCCGACTCTCCCTATAGTAGCGCCCCGTTGCACTGAGTAACGCGCAACGAAACGGTGAGGTGTCTGAGTGGCTGAAGGAGCACGCCTGGAAAGTGTGTATACGCGTAAGTGTATCGAGGGTTCGAACCCCTCTCTCACCGCCATTTTCCAAGAAAAAGTCTGAACTAACGTTCAGACTTTTTTTTTGCATGTTCCCCAGGAGAGAGGGGTGAGAAGCCTCGACAGGGTTCGACAAAATGGCTCGCAAAGCAGAGACATTTTGGACGGCCGACCGGCCGCCCGCAGGGTGAGCTTGCGAATCAAGCCCGACCTCACCGCCATATTCCAAGAAAGAGTCTGAGCTAACGTTCAGACTTTTTTTTTGCATGTTCCCCAGAAGAGAGGGGGTGAGAAGCCTCGACAGGGTTCGACAAAATGGCTCGCAAAGCAGAGACATTTTGGACGACCAACCGGCCGCCCGCAGGGTGAGCTTGCGAATCAAGCCCGACCTCACCGCCATATTCCAAGAAAGAGTCTGAGCTAACGTTCAGACTTTTTTTTGCATGTTCCCCAGAAGAGCGGGGTGAGAAGCCTCGACAGGGTTCGACAAAATGGCTCGCAAAGCAGAGACATTTTGGACGGCCGACCGGCCGCCCGCAGGGTGAGCTTGCGAATCAAGCCCGACCTCACCGCCATATTCCAATAAAGACTGAGCTATTGGCTGTCAGTTAACACTACTAATTCTCCCTCACCCCAACCCTTTCCCACAATACAGATCGAGTGCCACATTAACGCTGCATCGGGGAGAGGGAGCGGGTCCAGAACTGCGGTCAGATGCAGTAGTCAAACTGTGGCACGTTCAGTCCCCTCTCCTTTTGGGAGAGGGCTAGGGTGAGGGGTGCGGCTTCGAGGTAGTTGTAAGCGCCACGACAATAAATTCGGACAGTGTATCGTCACAATCTGTTTAAACAAAAGTTAGAAAGTTTTTGCTACAATACTGATAGCTCTATAGTTTAGTTACTTTACTCAGGATACAGGTATCATCATGACTAATCAGCACACTAACAACGAATTAACTGAAGAACAAAAAAAAGAAATTGACTTAATAGCGTTACAACGAGTCCAGGCAATGAATAGCGATGAATTCCTTTGCCAGCGCATTGACGAGAAAGTTCACGCGATGGAAGATCACGTCAAAGCCTATTTCAACAGATGCTTTTCACTCCACTTAAACAACAAACATCGCGAAAAGTAAAATGCTTTACGGGCCTGAACTAAAACGCCCTATTCCAAGCCCTTAACCAAGCACGGTTTGTTGGTAAGAGGCTGATAAACATGGAAAACGGAGCTATCTAATTGGAAAGTATCAAAGAAATAATTATATATTTCTCTCTAATGCTACAGGTTTTCTTAGAGTTTCTCTCCATTATTTGCGTTTTTATCGGGCTCGTAAAGGCACTTTATACCACAATAACCAAAGTTAAAAGTCAGTCCATCCTCTACCTGATAAGGGCGCGCTTTGGAACCTGGCTTGCTTTGGCGTTAGAGTTTCAATTAGCGGCTGATATCTTGGCAACGACAATCAACCCTAGCATGGAAGAGTTGATGAAACTGGTTGTCATTGCAGTGATACGTACATTTCTTAATTACTTTTTATCTAAAGAGTTAGATTATGCTGAAAACAATGTTGCTGTCATCGGTAAAACCGACGCAACAACACTGGAGGAGAAAAAGTAACGCTGTCAAAGAAAGCATTGTTTGACCTATCGCTTCCTCACGTTGAAAGCTCCCCCTTTAAGCCGTGAAAATATCAGCAATCACCAAGGAGAGTCGCGGATAAGATTAAGACTTCTTCACCGCCATGTGGCCAAACCCCTTCCCCAACTGCGAAAGTGACATCAGGCGGCTACTGACCACGCGGTTTTTGCCCTCACGTTTAGCGTCATACAGCGCTTCATCCGTCATCTCTATCGCTTTCTCCACCGACATGCCGGGCAGATACAACGAGGTGCCGATGGAGATAGTCATGCGGATGGTATATCCATTCTCGGTAATAAAATCAAAAGCCTCCACCCGGCTACGAATGCGTTCCGCCACCGCCGCAATATGCAGCGGGTCATAACTGGAAGTGATGACGATAAATTCCTCGCCGCCGTAGCGCCCGACAAAGTCCTCATGACGTACACAATCCTTCAGGATCTCCCCTACATGGGCCAGAACCCCGTCACCGGCCAGATGACCATAGGTGTCATTCACCTGTTTGAAATTGTCCAAATCCAGGATCATCAGGCCACAAGACTGCCGCTTGGCATGCTGCAGCATCATTTGGTAATCCACGCTGGCGCGGTTGTTGATGTGGGTCAGGCTATCGGTAGTTGCCTTGTTACGCATGGAGAAAAAGGCGTGAATATGCCGTTCTTTAAAGCTCAAGGCGTGGTAGCAAATCGCCAGGCAAAGTGCCGAAGCCACCTGATACAGCAGAATATCCGGCCACAGTTCGCGGAAGTTGACGAACGAGCCAACCACGGCAATACGGTAAAGCGCTATAACGCCGATGGTGAGATAAAACACCCGATTCGATTTTCTCCGCCACACTCCTGATAGCAGCAACGCCAGGATGATCACCCCGATAAACAGATTATCCAGCGTAAAACCACCGTTAAAACCGAAGCTCACCAGATAGCACACCCCACCGCTGACTGCACCACCAAAAAACATCACCAGGATCATCGGGATCATGGCAAAACTGAAATAGATGTTGCCGGTAAGCAACAGCCGATCCTGATTCAGATATACCACCGCCAGCCCAGCCAAAACACCAAACAACACCCGTTTCCACAGGGCCGACTGATAAGAAAAGGGCGCGTTTTGGCTCAGCGCAAAGTAGGTGATCGACAGCGTGGCATAGGTAATACATGCGTCACTGTAAAAGGATGAGATCGACTCAATGTACGTCATAAATATTCGGCATACTCCAGGGTATGGCAATGATTTTTAATTTGGCCTACTACCGATTTTTCACACGGGCGTAGCATGCAACGCCCCTATGTGGCTCGGTTGTTCTATGATATTGCCAGGCAATCTATGCCCTATCGTCTGTTCAGGATAGACTGTAATCAATCATTTCACGGGGAAAATCTGATGAATATCGATGATGAATTGCAAGCGCTCACGACACAAGAAACCGATCTCACCTTCCACCATTTCGATCATGCCACCGCGTGGGAGTTGGGTGTGGCGCTAAAAAATGCTGCAGAACGTCGTCAATTACCCATCGCTATCGAAATCCAGCTGAGCGGACAAACGCTGTTTTATTACGCTATGCCAGGGGCAACGCCGGACATTGCCGATTGGGTACGCCGTAAACGTAACGTGGTCAATCATTTCCATAAAAGCTCGTATGCGATAGGTTTGCGCCTGCAACAACGACAGATTACGCTGGAGGAGAGATATGGCCTCAGCGTGCGCGACTATGCCGCCCACGGCGGTGCATTCCCCATAAATCTGCTCAATGTGGGCTGCATCGGCACCATCTCGCTTTCCGGTTCCCCACAGCTCGAAGACCATCATTTGCTCGTCAGCACTCTTGCTCAGTTTCTAGGCTTATCCTTACCCTCGGTACACTAAGCGATAAAAGCCGCCCTTTCGTCCCCATTCTCAGTGGATGATCTGCGTAGGTTAGCGGCTTGGCGCGAATAACCCGCAGAACAAATATAAATTAAGCACAATCCTGATGCCTTGATGCAAATCTAGGTATCGGCAGACAGAAAGGGGTATGGTATCAACCAGCTATTCCGAGACGGACCTCCCTGGCCCGCCATTCCGTTCTCTTTTATAGACTTGGTTTGTAACTTAGATGAAAACGCACGAAATCAACGGTATTCGTCCTTTCAGCGCGCTGATAGAAGCCTGCTGGCGTGAACCCTATTCACTTCAACGTCTGCTGAAAGATGCCATTGCCGGGGTCACCGTTGGCATCATTGCCATTCCGCTGGCGATGGCACTGGCCATTGCCAGCGGCGTTCCCCCACAGTATGGGCTGTACACCGCCGCCATTGCCGGCATCGTGATCGCCGTCAGCGGAGGCTCGCGCTACAGCGTTTCCGGCCCCACCGCCGCGTTTGTGGTGATCCTGTTCCCCGTCTCACAACAATTTGGGCTTTCTGGCTTATTGATTGCCACCATGTTATCCGGCGTGTTCCTGCTGATCATGGGGCTGGCGCGGCTTGGCCGACTGATCGAGTACATTCCGCTCTCGGTGACGCTTGGGTTTACCTCCGGGATCGCCATCACCATCGCCACCATGCAGGTGAAAGATTTCTTTGGCTTGCAGATGGCGGAAGTGCCAGAAAACTACATCGGCAAGGTCAACGCGCTGTTACACGCCCTGCCCACCCTGGACTATGGCGACACCCTGATTGGCGCTGTCACCCTGGTGGTCCTGCTACTGTGGCCAAAGTTGGGGCTGCGTATTCCCGGCCACCTGCCTGCCTTGTTGGCGGGTACCGCGGTGATGGCTATCCTGGCGCAGTTCGATCATCAGGTTGCAACCATTGGCTCCCGCTTCAGTTTCCAACTGGCCGACGGTAGCCAGGGCCAAGGTATCCCGCCGATCCTGCCGCAGTGGCTGCTGCCTTGGCATCTGCCTGCAGGCGATGGCAAGCCAACGGAACTGAGCTGGCAGTTGATTTCTGCCTTGTTACCCGCAGCATTTTCCATGGCGATGCTTGGCGCGATTGAATCACTGCTGTGCGCCGTGGTACTCGACGGTATGACGGGCAAAAAGCATCACTCCAACGCCGAGCTGATTGGCCAGGGCGCAGGCAACATCATCGCCCCCTTCTTCGGTGGCATCACCGCCACCGCCGCCATTGCCCGGTCGGCTGCCAACGTGCGGGCAGGTGCAACCTCACCGGTTTCGGCGATCATTCACTCGTTGATGGTGTTATTGGCTCTGCTGGTATTGGCACCCTGGCTGTCCTATCTGCCGCTGGCAGCGATGGCTTCGCTGCTACTGTTGGTCGCCTGGAATATGAGTGAAGCGCATAAAGTGGTTTATCTGCTGCGCCGGGCACCGAAAGACGACATTTTGGTGATGCTGCTGTGTATGTCGCTGACGGTGCTGTTTGATATGGTGATTGCCATTACCGTTGGCATCGTGCTGGCCTCGCTGCTGTTTATGCGCCGTATCGCACGGATGACGCGCCTGAGCGAGTTAAGCGCCGATGATGGCCGCCTGGTGCTGCGCGTCAACGGGCCGCTGTTCTTTGCCGCTGCCGAGCGCATATTCAACGATCTGCTGGTGCGTGGTGAAAACTACCACACCATCATCTTGCAATGGGATGCCGTGCCGGTGCTGGATGCCGGGGGGCTAAACGCGCTGCAACGTTATATCGATGCCCTGCCCGCCGAAAAACAGCTGGTGATCACCGACATTCCGTTCCAGCCGCTGAAAACCCTGGCACGGGCGCGTATGAAACCGATCGAGGGTAAGCTGCATTTCTACCCCACCTTGCCGGAAGCGCTCACCGCGCTGAACGCCCAGTAAAACAAAAGGCCCGGCAAATTAATGACGGGCCTTTTTTCATCACGGTAAAACCTAGTTGCTGGTATCCAGCTCGGCGAAGCTTTTCACCAGATCGTCGATGGCTTTCATCTGTACCAGGAACGGCTCCAGCTTATCCAGCGGCAGTGCCGAAGGACCATCGCATTTGGCATTGCTTGGATCCGGGTGAGCCTCAATAAACAGACCAGCCAAGCCCACCGCCATACCAGCGCGCGCCAGTTCGGCAACCTGCGCACGGCGGCCACCAGAAGCCGCACCAAACGGATCGCGGGTTTGCAGGGCGTGGGTCACGTCGAAGATCACCGGATGGCCACCGGTCACGTTCTTCATCACGTTGATCCCCAACATGTCGACCACCAGGTTGTCATAACCAAAGTTGCTGCCACGATCGCACAGGATAACCTGGTCGTTGCCGCCTTCTTTGAATTTATCGACGATATTACCCATCTGGCCCGGGCTGACAAATTGCGGTTTCTTGACGTTGATCACCGCGCCGGTTTTCGCCATCGCTTCAACCAGGTCGGTCTGGCGTGCCAGGAAAGCGGGCAACTGGATCACATCAACCACTTCGGAAACCGGCTGCGCCTGTGCCGCTTCGTGCACGTCGGTGATCACCTTGACACCAAAGGTGCTTTTGATTTCCTGGAAGATCTTCATCCCTTCTTCCAGGCCTGGGCCACGGTAAGAATGAATGGAAGAACGGTTGGCTTTATCAAAAGAGGCTTTGAAAACGTAAGGGATGCCCAGTTTTTGCGTCACGGTGACGTAGTGTTCGCAGATGCGCATCGCCAAATCGCGTGATTCCAGTACGTTCATACCACCGAACAGGACAAACGGCAGATCGTTCGCTACCAAAATGTCGCCAATACTGACTACTTTCTGTTCCATGCTTGCACCTTATTGATTGATAATCGGAATAAGTGAATTAATGCAGCGTGACCTGCTTGAGCTCGATGGAGTGGATTTGAATTTTTATCACTTCACTCACCGGGTCTTCAGGGCACTGCTCGACAAAATAGTTGAGATCGGAAATGGCGATATGGTTGCATTCCAACTGGGCGTAAATCAAGCCACGGTCGCGGATCTCGTAAGGGTCGTCCGGATCAAAACTCAGCACCACTTCGCTGGCCCGCAACGCAATTTCCATCTGGTCTTCTTCCATCAGCGCGGCTTTCAGGGTATCGAGCATCTTGCGCACCACCAGAATGTTTTCCGATTCATCCAGATCGTCATCTTCCAGTTCGGCACCCAGCCCCAGGTTGCCCTTGAGCCAAACCTCCAGCTGATGTTCGTTGAGCGTTTCCCCGTTCAGCGGATTGACCAGCCACATCTCTTCATCCAGCCAGTCGGCACGCATGATCAGTTGAGTGGGGAAAATCACCGGCATCAACGGCAGCTCCAACTGGTGGGCAATGTGCAGGAAAATGGTCCCCAGCGAGACTGGCGTACCCTGGCGGGCTTCCAGCACCTTATCCAGCCAGATGGCGTCAGAGAGACGATAAACACCGCTGGCACCGCCGAATCCCCAGGTTTTAAAGAATAGCTCGATGAGCGCTTCCAGTTGCTGATCCTGGTTGAGATCGTCTGGGATGGCCGCACGCGCTTCGTCGCTCAGTTGCTGTAGTTTGCGCTCTACTTCGGTCACCGGGAAGTCCCGCCGGATGACTTTAGACACCAGGATCACCCCCTCACTCAGTGAGGAAGTATTAAATTCGAAATCGGCAATGCTACTCATAAGTATCCCATCAACAACGGTATTTTAGTCGTGGCAAGTTTCACGATCAGATACAGGCAGCCCAGCGCCAGCACAAATGCCAAGGTGCGGATATTCCAGCTTTGCGTCTTCTTGCCCAATGCGACATAGCCCAACAGGATATAAATGATAACGCCAAACAACTTCTCGGTCAGCCACGAGTCCATACCCAGCAGTGGATAAAACTTGAACATCACCACCAGCGCGATACCGGTGACAAACAGCACCGTATCATTGATATGCGGCGTGATCTTGACCCAGCGCTTGTCCATCATCGTTGAAGCGCGCCACTTCCAGAAGAAACGCAGTACAAACAGCGTAATGCTGATGGCTACCGTTAATAAATGCAGATGTTTTAGCGCCATGTAAGCTGCCATAGTTGTTTCCTTGGTTTCTTATAGTGGTTTTTGGCCCAGAGTCACACGATCGTTGCCGCCATAGTCGCGATGGGTTGCCACCGCAATAAATCCCGCTGCATTCAACAGCATACGTACATTCTCGCCCTGTTGCCAGCCGTGTTCAAGCAACAGCCAGCCTTGCGGCTCTAAATAGCCTGCGGCCTGCTCAACAATCGTGGCCAGATCGGCCAGCCCCTGTTGGGCAGCTACCAGCGCACTGCCGGGTTCAAAGCGGACATCGCCCTGCTCAAGGTGAGGATCGGCTTCATCAATATAGGGAGGATTACTGGCGATCAGCGCAAACTGTTGCCCGGCAACCGGCGTAAACCAGTCCCCCGGCAAAAAGCGCACATTGTTAATCGCCAGCTTTTGCGCATTATGCTGCGCCAGCGCCACGGCGGCGGGTTGCAGATCGATACCGGTAACCTGGCAGTCTGGCCGTTCGCTGGCTAACGCCAGGGCAATCGCACCGGTGCCGGTGCCAAGATCCAGAATGGCGCATGGCGTAGCGGGCAGACGCTCCAGCGCCAACTCCACCAGGCATTCAGTATCCGGGCGCGGGATCAGCGTCGCGGGTGAAACCGATAGAGGAAGCGACCAGAACTCGCGCTCACCAACCAGATACGCCACCGGTTCCCCGCGTTCACGACGAGCCAGCAGGACCGCCAGCTGCTCGGCCTGCTCTGCCGTCAACAGGGTTTCACCAAAAGCCAACAGATAGGTTCTGACACGGCCGGTCACGAAACCCAACAGGATCTCCGCATCACGTTTGGCGCTGTCACTGTGCGTCAGGCGTAAGGTTGCGGTTTTCAGCCAGGTTTGATAATCCATTACTCAGGCTCGGCCGAAAGTGCCGCCAGTTGATCGGCCTGGTATTCCTGCACGATCGGCTGGATAAGCATATCCAGTTTACCTTCCATTACCTCATCCAGACGGTACAGCGTCAGGTTGATGCGGTGGTCGGTTACGCGGCCCTGCGGGAAGTTATAGGTGCGGTTACGATCGGAGCGATCGCCGGTGCCCAGCAGGTTGCGGCGGGTGGAAGCCTCCGCCAACTGGCGTTTGGCCATCTCTGCCGCGCGGATACGCGCCCCAAGCACTGACATCGCTTTGGCTTTGTTCTTGTGCTGTGAACGTTCATCCTGGCATTCAACCACAATGCCGGTCGGCAAGTGGGTAATACGGATCGCCGAATCGGTGGTGTTAACGTGCTGACCACCCGCCCCGGAGGAACGGAAAGTATCGATCTTCAGATCGCCCGCATTGATTTCCGGCAGTTCAGCCTCTGGCACCGCTGGCATCACCGCCACCGTGCAGGCTGAGGTATGAATACGGCCCTGAGATTCGGTTTCCGGCACGCGCTGCACGCGATGACCGCCGGATTCAAACTTCAACTGGCCGTAAACACCGTCGCCGGACACTTTGGCAATTACCTCTTTGTAACCGCCGTGTTCACCCACGTTTTCACTCATGATCTCAACCCGCCAGCGGCGAGTTTCAGCATAACGGCTGTACATACGGAACAGATCGCCAGCAAAAATGGCCGCTTCGTCGCCACCGGTTCCGGCGCGCACTTCCAGGAAGCAGTCGCGCTCATCGTCCGGATCCTTTGGCAGCAGCAAGACTTGCAGTTGCTGTTCCAGCTCTTCGGTCGCCGCTTTGGCCTGTTTCAGCTCTTCCTGCGCCATTTCACGCATTTCCGGATCGTCCAGCATCATTTCTGCCGTGGCGAGATCGTCTTGCACCTGTCGCCATTCCAGAAAACAACGGCTGACGTCGGTCAACTGCGCATATTCGCGCGACAGGCCACGGAACCGATCCTGATCGGCAATAACGCTGGCATCGCCGAGCAGCGCCTGAACTTCTTCATGGCGCTCTTGTAACGCTTCCAGTTTGGCAACAATAGAAGGCTTCATGCGTGGTTTTAAACCCTGTTAATAAAAGAGAACTAATGCTGATCCAGCCCGAGGCTGTCGCGTAAAATGTGCAACCGCTCCATGTCGCCATCGCCGGCGGCCTGCTGGAGGGATTTGGTAGGGGCATGAATAAGACGATTGGTTAATCTGTGGGCCAGCTCATGGATCACCTGCTCCACGTTAGCGCCTTGGGCAATCGCGGCCAGCGCTTTTGACTCCATTTCCGCACGGATCTGATCGGCCTGCGAACGGTAGTCTCTGATGGTATCTGTCGCGCCCTGTGAGCGCAGCCAGGTCATAAAGTTGCTGCTTTCCTGCTGCACAATAGTCTCGGCCTGTACGGCAGCCGCCTGCCGCTGTGCCATATTGCTCTGAATAATGGCCTGCAGGTCGTCGACGGTGTAGAGATAGGCGTTCGCCAGTTTGCCCACTTCCGGCTCAATATCGCGCGGAACAGCAATATCTACCAGCAGCATAGGCTGGTTACGGCGTGCTTTCAGTGCTCGTTCGACCATCCCTTTGCCGATGATGGGCAGCGGGCTGGCGGTGGAACTGATAATGATATCGGCATCTGCCAGACGTGCATCAATCTCTGGCAATGAGATCACCTCTGCCCCCACCTCTTGCGCCAAGACCTGGGCGCGTTCACGGGTGCGGTTAGCGATGATCATATGCTGCACTTTATGCTCACGCAGATGGCGGGCCACCAATTCAATCGTTTCCCCTGCGCCCACTAACAGCACGTTCAGTTCGGCAAGGGATTCGAAGATCTGGCGCGCCAGCGCACAGGCGGCGAAGGCAACGGATACCGCACTGGCACCGATTTCGGTTTCGGTACGCACCCGCTTGGCAACGGAGAAGGATTTCTGGAACAGGCGCTCCAGCTCACCGGAAAGTGACTGGCCACGCTGGGATTCGGCAAAGGCTTTCTTAACCTGCCCAAGGATCTGGGGTTCACCCAGTACCAAAGAGTCTAGCCCGCTGGCAACGCGCATCAAATGGCTGACGGCTTCGTCACCGTGGTGCCAATACAGGCTTTTGCGAACGTCTTCCGGGCGCAGATGGTGATAATCACATAACCAGGCAACCAGCTGTTCATGCAGATGATCCTGCTGCTCCACGCTGAGATACAGCTCGGTGCGGTTACAGGTAGACAGCACAACGCCGCCCTGCACCAATGGCTGTTGCAGCAAGCTATTCAGCGCCTTGTCGATCGACTCTGGGGAGAAGGTCACCCGTTCTCGCAGAGAAACCGGAGCGGTTTTGTGATTAATACCTAACGCCAGAAGGGTCATTGCTTCGAGTAATACTTCTCTTGGTACGGGTTCTCGTTGACCGGCATTCTACTTGATGCGCGACATCAATAAAAGTGACAACCGCATCTTCCAGCCAATCGCTGGTATTGCCGGGGCAAATCAACCGGCAGTACCAAACCAGGTTGGTCTCAAACTCATCAGCAACCGCGAGGGTAAACACAGCTCAATCCTTGCTAACTCCCCTTGCTGGTTGCCTGAATATGACGCCAGACGGCCCTTTGCATTCCCAACATTAAACATTTCACCTTGCTGACAATCGCGTCAAGTAACAGTTTCCATTGTTTTAATTGCTATTTTTTTGCTTTGTTTTCATAATCCCACCAAATAGTTAGCAAGGTAATCATTTACATAGAAACTGTTTCAGATTTTCACTTTCTGTAACAGGAAAGTGGGTCAAGTAGAAAACCCCGGGTGTTTTCAACCAATGGATTGGTTTTCATATCTTGTTGTCGCAGCACGTAGGAAGGGATGTATTGATGAAATTACGTAGATTAAGCCAGGCGGTTACCGCTGGCCTGATAGCGGGTTGTAGTGCATTTGCCGCACATGGCGAAATCACATTGTTAAAGCAAGATCCGCAGGCAGGCGATCCCCTCAGCCGCCTCACCTTCACCGTTGGTGGCAGTATTCGTCCCCAGTTCAACATGATGACCGGCGACGGTGACAAAGGTTCGTATAAGCGCAACGGCTTCGACGGCGGCACGCGTTTTCGCTTCGCCACCGATTACTACCTGTTCGACGATATCAGTTGGATCAACTATTACGAGTTAGGCGTCAACATCCCGGCGCTGTTCAGTTGGGATAACCACTATGCCGAGGGTGCCAACAACACCTCACGCCGTATGCTGTATACCGGCCTGAAAAGCAAAACCTGGGGCCAGTTGACCTTTGGTAAGCAAAACAGCGTTTACTATGACGTCGTCGGGGCTAAAACCGATATCTGGGATTACGACATGCTGGCCCAGGCGCCAGGCAACGGCATTAACGGCGACTATGACGGCTCTTATCGTTCACGCAACATGCTGAAATATAAAAAGGCCGTGGGCAACGCCGATATCTACGCCGCCTACCTGTTCAACGATGACGAATACCTGCCGGGTAACGGCCTGCGCTATAAGCGCAAGGGCGGCGGTTCACTGGGTGTGGATTATCACCTGAGCAAAGACCTGACCTGGGGCACCGCCTGGAACTACACCAGTGCCGAGATGCGTAACCCCAATAGTAACGACAGCAAAGACTACAACCAGAACATCATCGGTACTGCACTGAGCTGGAAGCCGGACAACTGGACACTCAGCTTCGGCGGCGGCTGGTATGATAATTACCTGACGACCAAGAAGAAAGATGTGAACGACTACTTCGCCGGGGATGCCTGGGGGATTGAATACTTTGCCGGTTACACTTTCCCGGTCGGCGAGTATGCGGTGCAATCCATCATGCCTTATTTTATGGGTGACCGCCTGCAGTACACCACTGGCCGCGATTATCAGCGTATTGATAATGGCCTGGGGATCTCCTTCCAGTTCGACTACGGTTTCCGCGCTGACGTTGAGCATGTGCTGACCTCCAGCACCGATAATCTCGGTGATATGACGGTGGTCCGCTTGCGTTACGATTTCTGATCCGTCAAAACGCGCCCCTTGTTGTATAGGGGCGCCGTTTAACCATAGGCCGTGCCCCACAGATTTCCGACCCAAAAACTCTCACTATCGATTACACTCCTTCACACGTCAGATACCGCCCTTGCTGCAAGGCTTTTGCGCCATGGTATTATTGACGTTACGCCACTCGCCCGTTAGCGTGGTGGCAGAAATGCTAACCCGCACTGCCCCGCAAGGACAAAAGGACAACAAAACGTTATGCCTATCCGCAAAGTCAGTTTGCTTCGCCTGATCCCATTAGCCAGCCTGGTGCTGACCGCCTGTACCCTCACCAAGCCAGGCCCGGCAACCAGCCCGACATCTCCGCAATGGCTCGCTCACGAACAAGCGGTACAGCAGCTTGAGCAGTATCAGACGCGCGGCGCTTTTGCTTACCTGACCGATCAGAAAAAAGTCTATGCCCGCTTCTTCTGGCAACAATACACGCCTGACCGCTACCGCCTGCTGCTGACCAACCCGCTTGGCAGCACCGAGCTGGAGCTGAACGTGCAGAAAAACGTGGTACAGCTCACGGACAACCAGGGCAAACGCTATGTCAGCGACAATCCGCAGGAGATGATCCGCAAGCTCACCGGCATGGAGATCCCAATGGATAATCTGCGCCAGTGGATGCTCGGCTTACCGGGCGACGCCACCGAATTCAGCCTGGATGCCCAATACCGTCTGAACAAGCTGACCTACAAGCAAGGCGATCTGACTTGGGTAGTCACCTACCAGGATTACAACACCGATCTGAAGATCCCGTTACCAAGCCGCCTTGAACTGCAACAGGGCGACCAACGCATCAAGCTGAAAATGGATAACTGGACGCTCAAGTGATGATCCGCCAATGGCCCTCCCCGGCAAAGCTGAACCTGTTTCTCTATATCACCGGCCGTCGTGCAGACGGCTACCATCAATTGCAAACGCTGTTCCAGTTCCTGGATTACGGCGATACGCTGACCATCGTTCCCCGTCAGGATGAACAGATCCGGCTGCTAACGCCCGTTGACGGGGTGCCAGACGAGCAGAACCTGATTGTCCGTGCCGCACGTCTGCTGCAACAGCATTGCGCCAGCCACGCCATTGCCACGCCTTATCGCGGGGCAGACATCAGCATCGAAAAACGTTTACCGATGGGTGGCGGCCTTGGCGGCGGCTCTTCCAACGCGGCGACGGTGCTGGTTGCGCTGAATGAACTTTGGCAATGTGGCTTAAGTGACGACCAACTGGCGGCGATGGGCCTGACTCTCGGTGCCGATGTCCCGGTATTTGTTCGCGGCCATGCCGCCTTTGCCGAAGGGATTGGTGAGCAACTACAGCCGGCAAATCCGGCAGAAAAGTGGTATTTGGTCGCCCATCCTGGTGTCAGCATCCCCACGCCGGTGATTTTTGCCGATGCCGAATTAAAAAGAGACACCCCGGTTCGCCCGCTGAGCGCCCTATTACAGGCACCTTACGCAAATGATTGCGAACCGATCGCAAGAAAACGTTTTCGCGAGGTTGAACAGCTTCTTTCATGGCTGTTACAATACGCGCCGTCACGCCTGACTGGCACAGGTGCTTGTGTGTTTGCAGAATTCGACTCCGAGCCCGCCGCTCTTCAGGTGTTAAATCAAGCCCCGGCCTGGTTGCGTGGATTTGTAGCGCGTGGCGTTAACGTCTCACCACTACATCGCATCCGTTCCGGGCAGTTTGAGCCGTAGCTCAACGTGTTGTTGCACAGGTCGCTAATGGCCTGTCATCTCTGCGCTGCCTGCAGTTCAAGTTAGTTTTACACACCCGTATGTATATTGCGTCGGTGTCGCCAACTGCCCCTTGGCGAAGGCCGTATGACAATATCTTCTCTGGACGCATGCTGAGGTTCTTCTCGTGCCTGATATGAAGCTTTTTGCTGGTAACGCCACCCCGGAACTAGCACAACGTATTGCCAACCGTTTGTACACCAGCCTTGGTGACGCCGCTGTAGGTCGTTTTAGCGACGGCGAAGTGAGCGTGCAAATCAACGAAAATGTACGCGGCGGTGATATTTTCATCATCCAGTCCACCTGTGCACCGACTAACGACAACCTGATGGAACTGGTTGTTATGGTTGATGCCCTGCGTCGCGCCTCCGCAGGTCGTATTACTGCTGTAATCCCTTACTTCGGTTATGCCCGTCAGGATCGCCGCGTGCGTTCTGCGCGTGTGCCAATCACTGCCAAAGTTGTTGCCGACTTCCTCTCCAGCGTAGGGGTTGACCGCGTATTGACAGTCGATCTGCATGCCGAGCAGATCCAGGGCTTCTTCGATGTCCCGGTAGATAACGTGTTCGGTAGCCCGATCCTGCTGGAAGACATGTTGCAACAGAACCTGGAGAACCCGATCGTGGTTTCCCCAGATATCGGTGGTGTCGTGCGCGCCCGCGCGATCGCCAAACTGCTTAACGATACCGACATGGCCATCATTGATAAACGTCGCCCACGCGCCAACGTTTCTCAGGTGATGCATATTATCGGTGACGTGGCAGGCCGTGACTGCGTGCTGGTCGATGACATGATCGATACCGGTGGTACCTTGTGTAAAGCAGCTGAAGCGTTGAAAGAACGCGGTGCCAAGCGCGTATTTGCCTACGCCACGCACCCGATCTTCTCCGGTAACGCCGTGGATAACATCAGGAACTCGGTGATTGATGAAGTGATCGTTTGTGACACCATTCCGTTGTCGGCAGAGATCAAGGCGTTGAAAAACGTACGCACCCTGACCTTGTCCGGTATGCTGGCTGAAGCCATCCGCCGTATCAGCAATGAAGAGTCAATTTCTGCGATGTTCGAGCATTAATCCCCTCTCTGGCGCGGTTAACTTCTGCTGCGCCACACCGTTCGGGTGAACATCTCAGAAACAAAAAACCCGTTGAAGCGTGAGCAACAACGGGTTTTTTACGGGATGTGGGACATAGCCTTAAACCTTATACTGCCAGGCTCCCTTGCCTATGATAGCCAGATCCTTAGGCTTGGTTAATCAATGAGACGGGCGACGCGGGTTGTTTTGACAACGTTTATCAAAGTGTTTTGCCCACCAATAGCGATCGGCTACTCGCTCGCGCCCACCAATACGTGCACCGGCCAGCCACAACAACGCGCCAATAAAAATACTCATGATGGCGCCGTGGGCAAAGAACTGCGGCAAATTAAAGCGTGATACTTCAGCCAGAATGGAGTATCCCACCCCGCCAACCATCACTATCAAACCCAATCCCATTAAAACGTTGCCAATGACATCAGCGTTTTTACGTTTCATATGCCACCTCCAGAGTGCCATTTGCCAACAAGGGGAAACTGATAACTCGTTAACCCGCTTTGATAAGTTAAGTATAGTCTTTATTAAAGCAAGGGTATTGCGTGAGCGATCACAAATGGCAACAAAAGGCTGACAATTCTTTACTTTATGTTAAAAGTTAGCGAGATAACTGAATTGTTTTACTAATGTATTATTCACTTTCCAACGATTTGCGGCCGGTTCGCCAGTTTTTTGTCATTCTTGACGCAGGCAGGTACACTAACGGCCTATAAATTTCGAGTGGCGCCGCCCTGCCCCCGGCGATCGCAACTTGGAAGGCAACGGGCACGCCCTTTCCCTTTATCTAGCATAGTGAATCTCTTGTGAGCAGTATCAAACTGATTGTTGGCCTGGCCAACCCGGGCGCAGAGTATGCCCAGACACGGCACAATGCCGGCGCATGGTATGTTGACCTACTGGCGCAGCGCCACAACCAACCGTTGAAGGAAGAGAGTAAATTCTTCGGTTACACCGCACGCCTGAATCTGGCCGGTAACGACGTTCGGTTGCTGGTCCCTACCACCTTTATGAATCTGAGCGGCAAAGCCGTGGGTGCCTTGGCCACCTTCTACCGAATTTTGCCAGAGGAGATACTGGTAGCCCACGATGAGTTGGATCTACCACCAGGGGTAGCCAAACTCAAATTAGGCGGCAGCAACGGTGGGCATAATGGCCTCAAGGATATCCAGAGCAAGTTGGGCAATAACCCGAACTTTTATCGCTTGCGAATTGGCATAGGCCACCCAGGTGATAAAAACAAGGTGGTGGGCTTTGTGCTGGGTAAGCCACTAGCATCAGAGCAAACGTTGATAGATGATGCCATCGATGAGTCACTACGTTGTACAGAAATCTTGCTGAAGGAAGGTATGACTAAAGCCATGAATCGTTTACATGCGTTTAAAGCGACCAACTAAGCAGTCAGGCCAAGTGGTGCGACTATCGCTTGCTTGGCCTGCTACTTATCGGGCAATAACGGCATAACCTCCGAGTACAGCACGGTTGTGTGGTCTGTACACTGTTTTGCGTAGCAACATCAACCACATCCGGCGATGTTTTCTGTTTCAAGTCCGTATTTCCAGAGAAAAAAGGCCGTTCAATCAGGCTCTTCTTCCGCTCGTTACGAAAATGAATAATAAAAGAAATAACTGAGAGTAATAATAAAACCGGTGCCGAAAGCACATCAATCCCATTCATGGAATAAATTCCTCCTTGAATTCAAATGTTCTAGCTAATAAGACGCGGATAATATCTTAAAAAAATACACTCAACAATACTTGACGGTAAATTTATCGCCCCTTACTCAAATCTAACTCGATATAATTAGGATATTACTTATAAACACATGGAAATATCCTAGAATAAAACAGGATAATTCTCTTAAAAAAGACCTATGAATACTTTATGGAGATCCCCCCCTTATGGTTATATATTAAATTGTTTAATCTTTAACCTCAATCACAAGGAAAATTCCTAGATAATATCTAATCACATTAAATACAAAGGGTTGTATTAAAAAACCGAGGAGTGAAAAGATGATTCATTGAGAGCAAGCTTAAATTGCGATCATATTTCAACCAATGATTTATTTGAAATTAATGAATTTCCCCATCAACCATAGATAGTCACCGATAAGGCAAGTAAAGTATATTGGCTAATGTTTTGAAACTCTTTATCCCCAGTAACTCCGGGCTTTATTATGAGATGTTGCCATGTTGTTTCCGCAGATGATAAAAGAAATGTCTGAGAATAACCTTATGCAAAAAGTGCCTTTATAATCAAACACCCTCCTTTGGCAATAAATAGCCGAGAGTCATTGATCAGACTAATCTTCATTATTGGCGATAATCTCCTATTGCCGATGCTGGTCACCAACCCCCGCATAAAATGCTACTGCAGCTAAGCTGCCTGCACATCCGCAGACATCGGCTTGAGTCCGTCTGTAGGTACGCAGCAACGGGCAGATCGAGATAACGGCCCATTACGTGTATAATGGCGGGATAATTTCGTCCTTTATGCAGCAGGATAATGTTAACCTGTTGATAGTTAAGATATTTAAGGTGATATAAACATGGGATTCAAATGCGGTATCGTCGGTCTGCCTAACGTAGGCAAATCCACCCTGTTCAATGCGTTGACCAAAGCGGGTATTGAAGCAGCCAACTTCCCGTTCTGCACCATTGAACCCAATACCGGCGTGGTACCTATGCCCGATGCGCGTCTGGATCGGTTGGCCGAGATCGTCAAACCCCAACGTATTCTGCCCACCACCATGGAATTCGTTGATATCGCGGGCCTGGTAAAAGGTGCTTCCAAAGGTGAAGGCCTGGGTAACCAGTTCCTGACCAACATCCGTGAAACCGAAGCCATTGGCCACGTAGTGCGTTGCTTTGAGAACGACAACATCATCCACGTGAATAACAAAGTGGATCCGGCAGACGACATCGAAGTCATCAACACCGAACTGGCCCTGTCCGACCTGGATACCTGCGAACGCGCCATTCATCGCGTGCAGAAGAAAGCCAAAGGCGGCGATAAAGACGCAAAAGCCGAATTGGCTGCGCTGGAAAAATGCCTGCCGCAGTTGGAAAACGCCGGCATGTTACGTGCGTTGGATCTGACCGCCGAAGATAAAGCCGCGATCCGCTACCTCAGCTTCCTGACTCTCAAGCCAACCATGTATATTGCCAACGTCAACGAAGACGGTTTTGAGAACAACCCGTATCTGGATGTGGTACGCAAGATTGCTGCCGAGGAAGGTTCCGTTGTGGTTGCCGTTTGCGCCGCCGTTGAATCCGACATTGCAGAGCTGGAAGATGAAGACCGCGCCGAATTTATGGCTGAGCTGGGCCTGGAAGAACCGGGTCTGAACCGCGTGATCCGCGCAGGCTACGAATTGCTCAACCTGCAAACCTACTTCACCGCTGGCGTGAAGGAAGTCCGTGCCTGGACCATCCCGGTAGGTGCCACCGCCCCGCAAGCAGCCGGTAAAATCCACACCGACTTTGAAAAAGGCTTTATCCGCGCACAGACCATCTCCTTTGAAGACTTCATCACCTATAAGGGTGAGCAAGGTGCCAAAGAAGCCGGCAAGATGCGTTCAGAAGGGAAAGACTACATCGTTAAAGATGGCGATGTGATGAACTTCTTGTTTAACGTCTAAATAAAATCTGTTGTCTCATGAGGTTTCAGCGAGCCTCACAAAGACTGACAAAGCTCATAAAATCCACGCAATTGCGTGGATTTTTCTTTTCATAGCGACTCAGATAATATTGTAGAAGCGCAGTTAAACTCGAGTACACAGACGAGTGCAATACGGTACAATAAACCGTTATGCTCACCAATACGTATTACCTCACAACAAAAGCCAAAGAAAAGCTTTACCAGCGCAATGACTTAAACCCAACGGCAAAAAGGCGTAGCGTCAGATGAATATCCAGCGGTTAACTCGCTGAAGCGCGGGGAGAAACGCGAGCAATTATGAAAGCAAGTTGCAGAGGGAGTCAACCCAGCACAGACTCGTGGTTAGATAAGATCCGCAGGGTCAACGGCGCATCCAACACCGTTGAGCTTATCGCTAAAGAGTGGTTGCAGATGAAAAACCAGGCGGAAATAACCAAAACGCGCCGCCTAAATATGCTGTAATGAGTTGTCTTCCCCGCTATCGGCAAGCTTCCTGTCAGAGAAATCACCCCGCACCATATTTTAAAAATTCTTCAGGAAACGGCTAAACGCCGAGCACTGGCCGATGCCGCTGAAGCCCGACGCACCATTTCATCTGATTTCTAGCTGGCAGTGGTGACTCTCACAACCTGTCAAAATGCTCAGAACGCTACAAGATCGGTAGCATCTTTTTCAGGGCAGGGATAATCCGTTAGGTCCAATAACATTGCACTCTCTGCATCAGCGACTTAAAAGCTTCGGCTGGTGTGGTACTTATAGCCCAAATGCAATCTCTAGCGGTATCAGGATCGGCTATTTAGCTGCTGATGAGAAAATCTCCATCTTGAGGAATTAAATTTCTAAGAAAATAATTTATAACTTTGACTAGCGGACCACCTACAACAATTAAAAAAACTGCAACTATCCGTAATGGAACTCACTACATTGAAAAGATTAACTAAAATTCAGGTATACATATCAACACAAACCATAACAGGTAGTACGAGCCCTTGAATTAATGTCACCTGCTCATTAACCTGAGAGATAGAGAAAAAATTTGTACCTCCTAACACCATTTCATTTAACATAAAATCAGGAGCCAAATCCTCTGGAGTTTTAGTCATTTTCACATTTGTTATATTAAAAATATTCGTACCAGCGACTTTATCCACACTAACCTGATAATCTCTATTAATCAGATAGCCTCCCCCCCTCTCCGTCATTATTCCTTTATGAATGATAGTCGCCATTCCAGAATTATTAAATATGAAAAAAGATGTCATACGTATTTCTGCATCTTCAGCAGATGGATAAGTTTTACGTACAACGACATCTGACTGACAACGAAAATCATCAAAATGATATCCATCACGGATAGAATAATAGATGACAGCACAAACACTGGAAATCAACACAATTATTACAAATATTGTTTTTAATAATTTATCAGCCATTATCTAAAGTCCTGTCATGTTCCTGTAGGATGTGCAATTTTTATAGTCACGGCTCTCTTTATTCCAATAGCAAACACCTAAAAAAATAATTTCAATCCGGTGTTTCACAAAGTTTGAATAGTAAACATCGGTACCAGAAAATTGACAGTTAATATGTTCATCAGCAATCATTTTTCTTATCCTATCCAGATAATCATTTACTGGCTCAACCTTATTTTTCCCAACAAAATACACGGCACATTCACTAATCTTACCGAGAAAATGTTGATTAAAACCTTCTGAGTATAGGTAATCATCTCTTCTAATAAGCAAAAAAAATGTAGTTATACCTATAAAAACACTGATGAAGAATACCCTTTTCCTCCATACATGCTGCCGTAAAAGCTGAAAACAAAAATGCCAACTGATATTAATGAAGAAATTTTTATTGAGGGGTGTTTTTTCCACCACCTGTTTTTGACTATCAGAAACCCTCAGTGTGTGATGCTCAACATTCGCCCCCAAACAGAACCCCTTTCCACGAATGGTCTTAATCAGCATGGGGTCACATCCGAGGTGACGAAACGCTTTCCTTATTTCACTTATAGATACATTTAGACTCACTGAAGAACCTATGAAGCCATGATCTTCCCATACTTTCATTATCAAGTCATCACGTTCTACTACATGTCCATTATTAATGATTAGCAGGTATAACAACCTTGCACCTTGGTTAGATAAGCGTATCGATGATTCTGCTTCTCCATTAATCATAATAATTCCGGTATCAACTTCGTAAAGCATTGTAAGATCGATGAGGTACTTCATAAATATCCTTACGAGCTTGTGTATAGGAGAAATAATACCCACAAAACATTATGCGTCAAGTAGAGTCAACTCGTTGACTGCAATAAAGTTATATATCCTGATTAATTAATGATTATTAAATCATTATTATACTTAGCTACATCAGACAAAGCAGATAGTAATAGTAATTTATATTAAAAAAGTAGATTATAATTCCGTTTATTGAAATTAATTAGTATAATGTTTTGATGTGTATCTTTTTGTTGCATCATACTCACATTGAAGCAGAGTCGTTTCATCGTTATGCATATTGCTATGATTTTTCTGATTAGAGCATTTTTAATCATATTTTAAATTAAATGGTAAATCGGTGCGAAAGAATCAACTCTCCGCGGCATCCCCATATTACTTGATATCATTTGAACGGAGT
Source organism: Serratia sp. (in: enterobacteria) (assembly GCF_051654945.1). Taxonomy (GTDB): domain Bacteria; phylum Pseudomonadota; class Gammaproteobacteria; order Enterobacterales; family Enterobacteriaceae; genus Chania. The sequence continues at coordinate 303,982 of NZ_JBOFZA010000081.1, read as the reverse complement.
TTATTATGTTTAAGAAGTTCATTACCGTATCTGCACTAGCAGCAGTTATCTCTTCAGCAAATGCAATTGCTGCCGAAAATACTGCTGGCGGCGTTATCAACTTCAGTGGTGCTATTACGGATACAACATGTACAATTAATGGAGGTAAAAGTGCTGACTTTACTGTAGCACTCTCTCCAATTACAATTAAAGAAGCAGGAAATACTGTAGGTCTTATCACCAAAAATAAAAAATCATTTTCAATGACATTCTCTGAATGTACGCCAGCAGCAGGCATAACAGGTACCCCTTTGAAGATTCACTTCTTTTCTGCTGATAACATTTCAACTGATGGGAAATATCTGTTAAATAATTCCGTTAACGAAGGCGATTTAAGCGTAGCACGCAATGTTGGCTTCTCACTTGTAGCGCCAAATTCTGGCATACCAATTATTCTTAATCAGCCATATACAACCTCTATTACAGGAGCGGCAACAACAGCAGATGAAGAGACGCTGACTCTTGATGTTTACTACTATAAGACAAATGTCACTGCCGCCACGGTGGGGGCATTAAGTTCGAATGTTATTTATACCATCTCATATCAGTAATTCTCACCCATTCAGACTCTGCAAAAGCAGAGTCTGAAGTAAAGGTTATAATCATGCATAAAGCAACTTTACTGGCTGTATTTTTTCTAAGCATTACCAATACACATGCTAATATAGTGATCAATGGCACGCGAATTCTTTATCATGAAAAGAGTAAAGAAGTTATCGTTCAATTAATTAACAATGGTGATTCTCCTGCTTTAGTACAATCATGGATCGATGATGGGGACATAAAATCAACCCCAGAAACTGCAAATGTACCCTTTTTGCTCTCCCCCCCAGTAATAAAGGTTAACCCTAATAATGGTCAACATCTTCGTATCAAAAAGTTACCAGCGAAACTGCCAACAGATCGTGAATCTGTTTTCTTTCTAAATGTACTGGATATCCCACCGTTCCCAGAAAACTTACACGGTCAGAATACTGTACAGCTTGCGATCAAGTCTCGTATAAAACTTTTTTATCGCCCTGCGGTTTTAAATGGCTCTGTTGATAGCGCATTGTCTAAACTAAAATTTATCTCAGAAGAAAAACAGTTCCGTATCATTAATGAAAGCCCTTTTAATATTACTATTGCTAATATAGAGAATATTCAAAAAGACAAGTTACTGAATGAGTCTTTGATGATCTCACCATTCACACATAAAATCGCTTTAACCAAAAAAAATATAGAACGAGGTCAAATGTACTCGGTCATGTATGTTGATGACCAGGGAGCATATAAATACTACACTATCAACAGCCAGTGATAGGAATGTTTCATTATGCAAATGATACAAAACAAACTTTATCTGCTGGTTATATGTCCGCTTCTATTTTCGTACAAATCAAGTGCCATTACCTTCGATACCTCTATACTTGCTGGAGCATCTAGTGAATCTGATCTTTCTCGCTTTTATGAAAACAATGAAATGCCAGTTGGTAAACATGAAATAAATATCTACGTGAATGGCAACTGGAAAGGCTGCTATGATGTCATATACGGCAAAGAACGAGATGATATCCGTCTCGGCTGGAAAGATTCACAACTACTAGGAATTAATACTCAAAATATCCCTATACCTTCTACTGCATTCGGTCAGGTACAATTGCATGATTTGGTCCAGGGAGGACATATTGAAACAGATCCAAGCACCTTAAGTGTAAAACTTACGGTTCCTCAAGCAGCGATAATTCGCACCGAAGAAGGCTATGTTCCCCCACAATTTTGGGATGAAGGCATCCCTGCACTAAAACTTTCATACAATATGACCTACTACAGTACGCAAACTAAAATTAGCCCAAAAGTCAATACTGATGATTTCTATGCTGGCCTTAATTCCGGAGTTAATCTGCTCGGTTGGCAATTTCGTGATAACAGTACGTGGAGTAAGCGTACCAATAACGAAGGCAAATGGGAAAATAATACCCGTTACTTTCGAAAACCCATTGCTGAACTGAAATCAAATCTGATTTTCGGTGATTTCTTTACACCCGGAGAGCTCTTTGACTCCTTTAGGGTCCGCGGATTTTCAATTACTTCCGAGATGAAAATGCGTCCTAATTCTCAGCAGGGTTTTTCTCCAGTGATACATGGTGTCGCACGTACTAATGCTCTCGTTAAAGTAATCCAGAGCGGCAATATCATTTACCAGGAGAATGTACCGCCGGGCCAATTTTCCCTGGATAGTATTCAGCCAACGGGTTCCGCAGGGGATCTCCAGGTGGTCGTTAGTGAATCTGATGGGACAGAACAATCTTTCACTGTGCCTTTTTCATCTGTGCCAGGTATGTTAAAAGCAGGGGTGACTCAATACGGTATTATCGCAGGAAAAGTAAACCAGATCACTATTGATACCAATCCTTCTTTTTTTCAAGGGACACTCAGTTATGGCTTCAATAATCTAATTACGGGTTACACGGGGGCTATCATTAGTGATAACTATCAGGCTAGCTTGTTCGGTTCTGGCTGGAACCTTCCTTTCGGCGCAGTTTCAATAGATTTCACCCATGCAAACACGAAGCTAGATAATGATACGAATAGCGGGCAAAGCTATAGGATTGCCTATAGTAAATTTATCGATGCCACGGCGACAAACTTTACTCTAGCGGCTTATCGTTATTCAACAAATGGATATTATAGTTTCAACGATGCACTTTATTCACATGAGGATTATCATCTTCTGAATAGAAGCTATAAAGATTATGAGGATCATATTTATAATGCGACAGATATTCCTGTTAGTACAACGGGAGAAATACTCACTACACGGCCTAAAAATACATTTACACTCAACTTAAACCAGCGTCTGACTGACTCATGGGGGACTGTATTTTTCTCAGGCACACGCAGCGATTACTGGGGTTCAGGACAAAAAAAACTTGAATATCAAATGGGATATTCCAATTCGTTAGGGAAATCTAGCTACACCATATCTTCCAGCCGGGTAAGATATGTTCAAGGAAAAGAAGAAACTCGTATTTATGCATCATTAAGCTTGCCATTTTCACTTTTTGAAGAAATTGGTTGGATAAGTTCCAGTCTTTCTGCCAGTGACACTCATTATGAACAAAGTAACATTAGTATAAGCGGTACAGCTATGGAGTCTAACCGCTTAACTTATTCTCTATCCGGAAGTCACGCAAATGATGGTGATAACATGGCAACTTTTAATGCCACATATAGATCAAACTATTCTACACTGGGGACATCATACAGCAAGTCAGCGAATTTTCGACAGTCAGGGCTTAGCAGCCGGGGAAGCATTGTAGCCTTCCCATGGCATGTTCTTACTTCTAATGAAGTAAGCAATACAATGACTATCGTAGAAGCACCTGCAGCCTCAGGGCTAATGATAAATGGTGATGGAAGCATCATTACCAATAATAAGGGCCTGGCACTTGTACCTTATGCTACGCCTTATCGCAAAAACTCAGTTACGCTGGCTGTAACAGACACCCATTCAGGAGCTGAAATAATTGGAAACATGGCAAATAGCGCACCATACGATGGCGCAATTAATTATCTACATTTTGAAACAGATAAACGACAAACATGGGAACTTCGTGCAACACGGTCTGATCAAACTCCCCTACCTTTCGGTACTGAAGTCTTTAATGAAGATAATACCTCCGTTGGTTATGTCGGCCAAGCGAGCATTCTCTATCTGCGTGCAGAAAATGCACCAAGACTCCTGAGAGTCAGGATACGTGATAGTTACTGTGACATAGCATATCCCGTATTTGGTTTGAATTCACCTACTGCTATTTGTAAGTAAAAACAGGAACGATAATAGTGAAGTTTCTCCTTCTGATACTACTTATTTTTGTCAGCAGCACTAGCTATGCAACCTGCTCAGGTAATGGCATAAGCTATGCCGCTCCCATAAATGTCGATTTATCTGACAAGCTAAACGCGACTACACCAGAGTGGACGGGGACGTTCACTACTCAGTATACTGGCTCTTTTTATTGTACAACACGTAATAGTGAATTTGCATATACTCCCATACTCTCAAATAATATAAATCACCCAACCATTCTTGGATTCAATAATAACAAACACATGGTCCGGGCAGAAATAACGAGTGTTAATTCAAACGTTACTTTGACATCGAATGGATGGCATACTGCTTCAGAGTTAAATACTCGTTTCAACGTACGATTTACACTGGTAAATCAAGGAGGAATGGCTATCACAGGAGAAATAGCAAACCTATATGATGTTTTGTTCGTGAGTGATCTTAGTGGAATGTCTTTTTTAGAAACATTAGCATGGCCATTTGAGCAACTACAAAAAATGGTTACATGGTTTTTCAACGGTTTTAGGTGGCCTTATGATACACGCGACATGTTTGGTCAACCCATGATAATTAAATATTCACCGAAACAGACCACTTGTTCATTTATTAATGCTGGGTTGACGGTCAATCTCCCCACGCTAGGAATAAGCCAGATTATCTCCTCACACCAGCCAGGACTAACACCTTTCATATTAAATATTCGATGTCAGGATATAAGCAAAACTGGCACTTCAGACCGGGCAATAGAAATATTTTTGTCAAGTAATTCATTGCTCTCATCCGATAACTCAGTGCTCGTGGACAATAGTGCATCTGGAATAAAAGGCATTGGATTACGTTTGACTCTGCAGGATATACCGCACGCACCAGTTATAATTTCCACCTCAAACACCAGCAGAGGTATGGCAACGGTACTTTATAGCGTTACGGCTGAGCGCTCTGTAAGCGATAATTTCTCAATTCCAATGGCAGTATATTATTACGCATGGGATAAAGAAAAAATCACCCAGGGGAAAATAAATACATCTGCCACATTAAATATCATTTACCCATAAAGAACGCCTCACTGAATGATAAAATGTAACATCAGTAACATTTTCATCAAAATTATATAATGGGTAAAAAGAGAAAAGCTTCCACAAATAAAAAAGTAGAACGCTGCATTGATATCCTTGTGAACAAGCACCGTATTCTAATTTCAGTTATGCAAGCACAGGTGCACATTTTATTTTCAGCTAAATTAAACACGTGATTTACATCACATATTTATCACTCCCCCAAAGCAATATTCCTTGGGGGAGCGAACGTTTTCAACAAAACCTTTACCAACGCAGCCATATGGTGTATGCAACACTTGAGCAATTGTTCCTTCATGCAATATAACTCAACTTGCGGCTACGAACTGGTCCCCCCGCAGTCAACTCAAACTCGTCACCTTATTGACAGCAGGCTAACTACCACGCTCCGAGCAAAAAAACATGCGCCATAACCACCTATCCTTGCGCTTCACCAAGCGTTAACTAGGCTGATTTAATGAAAACGGCTTGCTCGCTACACGAGAAGTCATCACCTTCCCGGCCCTCCCTTATAGGATAACGGAGCCATATCAACTATCGGATAACTATCGAAAAGAGAACATGCCGTGAGTACCAACTATGAAGCGTTGTTCAATAGCAGTTACGATCTACTTATATAAAAATCCACGCCATTGCGTGGATTTTTATATGCATCTAACAAGGTTATATCTCAGGTTTAGGCAGCTTGCTTCACCATTGGCCTGAACCTGCGCGCCAAGATCGTGACCAAATAGTAAAACAGGCTGGCGGCGACTAGAGAGTTGATCGCCGGAACGCCTACCTCAATAAAGAAACCGATGAAGCCCCCAAATGCACAGCCAATGATCCCTGGCCAAACGATACTGGGAGTATTTTGATGGTCGGGCAATGCTTCGGTAGTCCGTGAGCTATCCAACGCATTTTTATAGGTACGAACGAAATAGTACTCAACCAACATAATGCCCACGATCGGCGGGAACAAGATGCCCATTAACTCCAGGAAACCAATGAATTGGTCTAGAATACCTAAAATTGACAATGTGGTTCCCACCGCCCCGATCGCCAACGTGGTAGCAATATAATTGAGCCTGATGCCAAAGAGGCATTCAATCGCATTTGCCAGGCCAAGGGAAGAAGAGTAAAGGTTGAGGTCGTTGACACGCAGCGTTGAGAAAATCACGATCAATAAACCAATCCCACCGGCGGCGGTGGACATGATAGTCACCACATCAGAAGAGCCGATGACCCTGGCAAGCGTGATCGCCAGCCCGTTGACAATAAACTCACCCACAATGATGGTGATGAGCGATACACCCAATACCTGCTTTTTATTGCTGAGATAACGAGTGATATCCGGCGTTGTCAGGGCCGCCAGAGTGTAGGAGCCAATGATGATCGTGATGGCCGTGCTGATGCTGATAGCCTCACCACTTGGCTTTATCAGTATTAACCCCGAAATGTCATGACCAGAGAGCGTGAGAAATGAAATATAACAGATTGCAGCGATAAAGAGAGGAATGGCGAATTTAGCAATGAAACGCAGCGCGCGAAAGCCAATAGCGACCAGGATAGTCAATGCTATGCCCGCAATGGCTGCGGCGGCATTAAAACCCAGATGCCCGCCCAAGGCGAAATCCAGTGATTTACCAAATATCGCCGTTTGAATACCAAACCAGCCCATCAGGCTGACGGCAATGACGATGCCTATCAACGCCGATCCGATACGTCCAAAACCGCACCATCTCGCCAGCAAACTGCACGACATGCCCTCATTCATACCGGCCACGCCCATGCCATAGGTAAGCACGCCGCAGATGACACTGGCGATAAAAATCGCGGTGTAGGCATCAAGAATTGACATGCCATGCCCTAATGCGGCACCTAACATAAACTGATCGAGCGCGGTTAGCATGCCAGCATGGACCAGAGCGACACCTATAAACGGCAACCGCTTGTTGCGGGGAACGCGCCTTAACGCGAATTCATCTATTCCTTCAGCCACAATGGTTATCCTTAAATGAATTTAACACCTTTCACAATAAACTCTTCGGGTATATAGCAGTCCAGCCCGATGACCAAGGCAAACTCAATGAACTGATACAGGCTCGAAACTTTCGCTTTTCGGTAGATGGTGTAAGTATGACGTTCTACCGTTCGGGTATTGATAGTTAAAATCCTGGAGATTTCTTTAGCTGAGTATCTCTGTATCAGGAAAAATATAACTTTAAGCTCTGTGGGGGAAAATAATTCCGTCGGCGCCAATGAACTGACAAATCGCGCCTTTTCATTTCTAAAATAATTCATTGGCGTGAGCAGTTTAAAGGGCCGGGAAGACCACAAAGTGCCTACCACCTTATCACCGAGAAAGATGGGATACTTATCGCCAATGTACGGTGATAAATAGGCGCCACCATTCCAGTAATTGGTTTCTATGACCGGCACATCCGTTTTATTTTGGATAACCAGCAGATCCTGGTTGGTGTACTCATCGGCCAGTTCGCTCCAATCAACAGGAACCTCTTTATCAAGCCGGCCAACAATATCATATCCTTTGGGGATATTGGCATACCGCGCCGCCGCTTCATTCATGTAAACATTGACGGATTCAAGATCTTTGATGCCCCATGGAATGCTGGTTGCTTCAAGATAAGGAATTAGCTCTTCCAGGTTATTTTTAATATGGTAGAACATAGCCGACCCTCCACTGGTGTCCCTGACAGGATACATTAGCTATTTTGAACTTTCAAGCAAGCGGCAAATTGATCATACTACGTAATAAATACGTATATACAAATGTAATTTATTCCGTAAGATTTGTGATTAGCCAACATCAGGGAAACGCCATGATTGCAGCAATTAAGATTAGGCGTGATGCGGCCCTCAAATAATAACATTATAAATCACTTAAAAAAGCTCGCCTTACAGACTTTAAATCTGACATTAATATGTGAGTTACATCACAAATTAATCACTCCCCCAAAGTAATATTCCTTGGGGGAGCCAACGTACTCGAATAAAATCACTGCCCGTGTTGCCATGTGTTGTATAAGCCACTGGAACCCTCACAGCCTCACGCACTACTTCCACAATGGCTAAACCCTGGATAAAGCCACTAATCGGTAATTACGGCGCTGGCACTACGCCCTGAATTTCTCCGCTATACCCGGTACGGGAAATGGCCGTCAACAATAGCTGGTTATCAAACCCCTCGGGCACAATCACCTCGGCCTGATGCGTTTTCAGCGAGGCTTTCGCCTTGATCACCCCATCTGTAGAGCGCAACGCCTTATTGATGGAGATAACGCACAGCGAACAGGTCATTGCCTTGATATCGATAGTCACTTTCTGGTTCTCCGCCCAGAGCCGTGGTGCGATCAGCACCAACGCCAGCAGCAGAAAAATACGCTTTTTCATTCCATCATTTCCCATAACCAAGGTAATACATAGGGATAAGTCATCAATGCCAACAGCAGCGGTAACGACAGCCAGTAAAGCCAAACCAGCACCCGACGACTAACGACATTCACACAGACCGGGCGTGGCGACAGATATAGCCGCCAAAACCCTCGCAGCATCAGCCCAACAGCGAGAATTATCATCGGCCACTGTAGCCAGGATAACGCCGGGATCCCCGTAAGCCCGGCGGCCGAAATGCCAAACACCAGATACAACAGTGGGCCCAGGCAGCAGAGTGTCGACGCTGCGGCGGCAAGCAACGCCGCCAACAACGTAGCCACGCTCCCCTTAACGCTGCTCGACAGAGACATAGTCATAGCTGAACTCAGCAGGATCGTAGAAGTTTAACGGGTCACCATCCACTTCGGCATAAGGGTAACCAAAGTTATTAAGATCGCCCTGCTCTGCTTGCGGCGAAAGCGCAAAATCACGGGCGTAGTTAAAGCCAACCCAGTTCATTTCCCAGTTGCCGAACAGATATTCGCTGACGGCCTCCACGGCGGGATCGCCATTCTCTTTTTTCTCTGTCAGACGCATTTTGGTGACATCGGCCGGATCGGCCGGCAGCCAACCGAAACCCGCCAGCCAGAACATCGCACGGCAGTGCTGCCCTCCGCTGACTTTCGCCACGCCCTGCTCATCAGCGCTGCCAAATGCTTTCTTCGAATAACTCTCCAGCTTGCGGGTTGCCCCCAGGCGGATACCAAACATCTCACGCGCGGGGATGCCGCTGGCACGACACAACGCGACGAACACCGAGTTGATATCGGTACATTTCCCGCCCAGTTTGCCCGCTTTAAGGATTTGCCCTACATCACCGGTACCGCAGCCAATCACCGCATCGTCGCGATGCATATGGGTTCTTACCCATTCATGGATTAACCGCGCCTGTTGCAGTGGGGATTTCTCATCGCCAATTATCTTCAACGCGGTTTCTTTTACCAGACCGTCCACCGGGATATGGGGCGTCGCGTTAAGATAAGGCTGCACCTCTGCGGGGATCACTTGCCCGGTTTGTGGCAGGTGCCATTCGGATAGTTGGTTGCCCTTCAGCGGCTCCCAGTCCAGAGTTTCGATCAGCATTTCGACTTTCAGCTCCATCGGCCCTTTGGAGTCCGCCCAGGTAGCAAACAGCGTTTTAGCCGCGTAGCTATTATTCGCCGTGAGATAGGCCTGCTGATAGTTACCAGAAAAAGAAATGTGCTTCAGTTGCTGAAAGGCGGTGTCCACCGGAACCGGGATCCACAGATTAGCCTTACCTTCGGAGCCTGCTGGTGCTTTCAGTTGATAGGTCTGCGTCATCACAAAACGTCTTCTGTTGTCTACGCAGGTTGACGCTGGGATGTCAGTTTTACGCGACTCAGACCAGACCGGGCCGATCAGCCCAAAAGAAGATAACGCCGCCGCACCCTTGAGAAAATTACGCCTTTTCATCACAGTTCCTTTTTTATTATCAGATAACGCCAAAGCCTTGCCCACCGCCTTTGGGAGGGCAATAGTATGCGCCCAGGCAGCACAAAACGACATACCGCTTACACAAAAAGACATCAGGGAATATATAGTAAACGACATGCAGGAAAGTGGAGACGTTTCAAGAATAATGAAAATGCGCTAAGGAGTAAAAGATCGAGTCGGAGGCGGGATGACTCCCACCGCCCTTGCAACGAGAAGATTATACGATAAATCGATTCACTAATTTGGTCATCACTGCCGCTTGGTTATCCAGTACCTGGCTGGCACTGGCCGCTTGGGAAACCAAAGCCGCATTTTGCTGTGTGACTTGTTCAAGTTGATTCAAAGCCAGATGTACTTGCCCCACCCCCAGTGATTGTTCGTTGGCGGCCTGAGCGATATCGCTAACATATTGTTTCATCAGTCCTGAATTATCGGCTGCCGCTTTTAGTGCGATCCCCGAAGCCGAAACCCGGGCGACGCCTTCCGCAATTTTTTCCATATTTTGATTAATCAGCTCACGGATCTGACTCGCCTCTTTAGCACAACGTTGTGATAAATTACGCACCTCACTCGCTACCACCGCAAATCCCCTTCCAGACTCGCCAGCTCTAGCGGCTTCTACCGCAGCATTGAGTGCCAATAAATTGGTCTGAAAAGAGATATCGTCAATAGAGGCCACGATACGTGCAATCTGCTCACTGGAGTTACGGATCTCCGCCATGCTCTGGCTGGCTTCATTTGCCACGAGATTCGCCTGCATGACATCGCGCTCCATCGCCTGCGTGAGTTGTTCAGCTTCGCGGGCGTTATCTGCAGTCTGGGAGATCGCCGTGGATATTTGTTCCATACTTGCCGCAGTTTCAACGATAGATGCCGCCTGTTCATCAGTACGCTGCGCTAAATCCTGATTGCCAGCGGCAATATCACCGCTAGTATGGTGAAGCACCTCCGAACCGGATTTAATCTCTTTAACAATATGCTGAATGTTTTCAATGGATTGGTTATAGGCATGATTCAATGCTGACAACTCATCACTACCCGGCACGCTAAGGCGTTGAGTTAAATCCCCCTCCATTTCACCAATCGTTTTCAGCGTTCCTTGCAGTTGCAGATGGATACTCCGCGCAACGATGATGGCTATCGCCAATGCCACAGCCAGGGAAAGAAGGCTGATGCATAGGAAAGCCATCCATTCGCCACGCGCCGTTTGTGACAACTCTGCAGCATGCTTTTGTAACGTGCCTGCGGTTTGATTCTCTATTTGACGCAGCACTTCAATGCGCAGAGTCTGAGCCTTGAACCAATCGGTAGGATTAACCTTAAATCCACCGGTTGCGGCTTTAACGAGCGCAATCTCACGAAGCTTAAGAGCATCAGCAGCCGGCGTAGAGCGCAATGCACCATCAAGCGCCGCCGCCTGCTCCGCAGTACTGAAACGACGGGTCGCAGAAAGCCAGGCTTCTTGTTTTCCCACCACATCGCTCAGTTGGCGGAATTGCCCATCACCAAAACGATCGCTAGAGAAAACGCCTGAGAGTAATGCGCGCTCTATACCCGACTGTTCTTTCAGGTTAAGCAGGCTGTAATAAGCTGACAATTCTTGGCCGATCTTGCCCGATGTTGTCAAATGCCCAATACCACCGACAAAATCCAGCACTTGGGCGATGGTCTTGGTATAGAAACCAATAGCCGACGGCGCCGCGGTCTTTAAATGGCTGACGTTATTACGCACCTCGTTCAGTAACTGGGTTTGGTCGTTAAATAACTGAATCGCCGATGTATCAATCCCTTTCAATGCGCTGCGATCCGTTTTAGCTAACAGTTGACTAAATTTCGTCATAGTCGCATCTGTCAGTTTACGTTGATCCGCTAGTTCAGCGCGAAACTGCCCACCGCCAGAGCCCAGGTAACCTGCGCTCATGCCACGTTCCTTTTGCAGTTCATGCACCACATCCCCTGCGCCACGCGTAATTGCCGTTAGCTGAACGATGACATCCATCTGACTTTCGATATTGATACGGGTTTTCATACCCGAACCGGCAAACCAGCATAAAGCCAGTAACAGTGGAAACAGAGCAATGAAAAGCTTCATCCTCATCGATATACGGTAGATCCCTAACATCCGGCTTCGTCCTATTTTGGTGACAACATCAATAGAACAGCTATCGGCCTGCTTTAAGCACCCTTTAACCACAATGATGCAATTGTTATTATTATATTGATATATATCATTATTTTTATTTCAACATGCGCGCTGCCGATGCGACTTCCCATCCGCCGCACTCTACCACTTCATTCTCACTTCACACAGCCCCGATAAACTGGCTAGATTCTAACTTCGAGGGATTGAACGTGATTTTTAGCAAACGCCTGTGGGCGACTCTCTTTCTCACTATCGGCCTGATGACCGTGCTGGTCAGCCAAGCCCGCGAACTGCCTGTTTTGCAGGATGGTGACCTTATTTTCCACACTTCCCGTTCGGTACAAAGCCTGGCGGTTCAGCAAGCCACCGGCTCACGTTACAGCCATATGGGGATCATTGTGCTGCGTGATGGCAAACCTTACGTATTCGAAGCGGTATCGACGGTGAAATATACGCCGTTGACCGCCTGGATCGATCGGGGAGAAAAGAAGCATTTTGTCGTCAAACGGCTGAAGAACGCCGAGCAAGTGATGACGCCGTCCGCGCAATTAAAAATACGCCAGCAGGCCAAAAGCTTTGCCGGGAAGTCCTACGACATGCAGTTTTCCTGGTCAGATGAGAAGCTATATTGCTCGGAGTTGGTGTGGAAGATTTACCAACGCGCACTAGGGATACAAATCGGCAAGCTGCAAAAAGTACGTGAATTTAACTTTGGCGCTCGCGCGGTGCAGCAGAAACTACTGGAGCGCTACGAAACGCAAATCCCCTGGGATGAGTCGGTTATTTCACCCAAGGCGATGTTTGAATCACCGCTGTTGGTCACGGTGATCGCCAATTAATGGGTTATTGGTCGAGCCATCTAATGATGCATGAAAATTCTTAATATTCAATAAAATAAGTCCCTCACCCTAACCCTCTCCCACAGGGCTGAGTGATCCCCAGTAATATGGTCAACATCCCATGACCATATTACTGTACTCTTTTCCTAACATTTTCAGTGCATTAACTATTTTTATCCTTCTCACTATTCTGGGGCGGTCTCGTAATATCTCCCAGGCAAGCCTCAGATATGACAGGACCCTCCTGTCTTTCACCGTATTTGCCTGATAATGTCGATGGAGTTGCTTCTTTTCTGCCATATACCCCGTCAGCCACATCACCAGGCTCGCCATGGCCGCCACAACACTCAGCACCTCCAGCCGCCCCTTGCCCTGACTCCGCCCATACCTCATCCCATACCCGAAGCGGTGACTCTTTTCATCACGGAAGTTCTGCTCTATCTGCATCCGACGGCTATAGAGTGTCATTATCTGAGCGGGCTCCAGACCTTCCACGTTGCTGAACAGTAGCCACGGTTCCTGCGCACTTTTTCTATGTTCTTTTTCTGTTTTTGACTGCGTCCCTTTTCCATGCCGCCCTGCCGATGGGCGCTTTTGCAGATAAAGGCTGCCACTGCAAGGGAGTTTAGGTTTACGCGCAAGCACACCATTGCCGACTTTCCGGGGGCTAGCCTCTGCCTGAAGTTCACTGACTTTCATCCAGTGTTTGCTTCCTTCAGGACAGAAGCAGATAACGCCTTTGACCCTACCTGTAAAAAACCAACCCAGTTGGCTTATATGTCTGAACCAGTCAGTTCTGAAGCCGGCATCCGTGATTATCGTGACGGATTTTCCGGCGGGAATAGCTGCATGCAGGCGGTCGAGGAAGGCGCACTGTACCTGACTGTTTTGTGCCAGTTTGGCAGGCACCACTTCGCTCATCAGCGGCAATGAACGACCATCACAGATCAAGCTGGCTCGCAACAAGTGCCAGTTTTTATCGTGCCACCCAGTCCAGTCGACAGCGATAACGCAGAACGGCATCAATGATGTGATAGCACCGGTAAGCAACTGCTGGATACGAGGAAGGTCGCGATGAAGAGCGGTATTACCGAGGGTTCGATCGGCGCGCTTGATTTTATTTTTGACGTGGGCCTTGCCTGGAAGCATGCGGCCGATGCTGGTTAGCGTCAGGTCAGCGCCGTTGCAGAGTGCAGCGGCCATATCAGTAAGTCCCTTAATACGAAAGGAATGGATACCACGTAAAGACTCGGAGAAAAATTTCTGGCAAACTGTTTGTAAAGGCACGATGAGGTCTCTTCTGTTTTGTTAGCGCAACCAGTAGATCACACTTTATCGTGCCTTTCACTTTTTTCTGGGGATACCTCAGCCCACAGGGAGAGGGGACTGTATGTGCTATAACTTAGCTCCTGTGCCTAATGACTATTATGTGCTAATCCAACGTGCCTCAGATTGCTTACCATATCTAACCGCAACGACGAACTGGCTCCCTCGCCCTTTGGGAGAGGGTTGGTGTGAGGGGATATTGGCAGAGGTTAGCTGGCGTCCTGCACCCGTAGCTCCACTTCATGCGCCTCGTCCGCCTGCGGGATCTCCAATTTACTCAGCATGCGAGCCATCGCCTCGGCCGGTACGCTATATTCCCGATCGGCATTTTGCCGCAGCCACTGGGCGTAAGGCACTTCCAGATAAACAATCTTCACCCTTGCGCCATAAGCGGTAAACAGCTCAACCAGTTGACCGCGTAGTTGCCGGGTAATATTGGTCGCATTCCAGACAAAGGGTTCACCGCGCCGCAGCAATGTTTTAGCCTGCAACTTGGCCTGCTGCACGACCCAACCGGTCGCATTTTTGTCGGCAGGCGATAACCGATGCTGGCGGCGGATATTGTCCAGACTGATGACCTCCATCCCCGCGGCATGCTCGGCGATATAGCGATCTTTGCCCATTCCCGGCAAGCCACTAAGCAGGATCACCTGGCTTTGAAATTGCTCGTAGGGAACAAAATCCACGCTGGCCTGCGAATGCGTCAGATAGTGGTAACGATGGTTATCGTTGGCAAAAGGACGCACCTGCCCCCAGCATTGCTGCTCCTGGCAAAACAGTTCAAACAGCTCGATACTCTCCAGCAAACCGTTTTGGTCTTCGCACTCACGTCCCATCACGTCCGCCCGTGCCAATATCGCCAGCAACCGCGTGTCTAACCGTAACGCTGCTAGTAACAACGCCCGCTCCGGCGATGGACGCCCCATGATCCACAACGGTAAACCATGAAAGCGCACCAAGGCCGCGATCTGTTCACGCAGTTGAAACGGCGTCACGATATCCCGATATAAAATCGCGCGTGTAGTCAGTTCCCCGCGCTTGGCATGGTTGGGCGACGTCACCGAACCATCGTCCGCAACACGCGTGGTGCTGCGTTTTTCCACATCGTGCAACAACGCTGCGGCCCAGACGACTTCCTGCTGTTGCTCTGGCAGCGCCAGATACTCCACCGCTTCGGTAAGTGCCGCCAGCACCCGCTGGGTATGAATTGCCACATCGCCTTCTGCATGGTGACGGGGATCTTGCGGCACCTGATGCATATCGGCCACCCAGCGAAATCTCTCCGCCAGCCTGCGCCACTGTTTATCTTCACTTAATCGCCACACGATCGCTCTCCTGCTGATACTCATGCGCCATACGGGCTCGTTGCCAGTTCACCGTCCAATGGCGGTCGGTTTTCACATGGTTTTTGCGCACATATTTAAAAACGTGGTGGGCAAATTGCGCCACCGGGAATTCAGCCGCATTGCGGGTGACGATCCCTTCCATGGTACAAGGCAGGCCAGTATGCACATCGTACGGTGCAAAGCTGCCTTCTCCACCTACTTGCTCAAGGATCGCCAAGCGATATTCTTTTTCCGTCCGACGCGGCACGTTCTGCACCACTTCGGGTACGCAGGCAAAATCAAATAATGCCGCGTAGAACTTCACCTCTTCCCAACTCAGCCACATATCCCGGCAGCGCACCGCGAATAAGTAAAAATCCTGCTCCAGGCCGCGATATTCAATTGAGTGCGTGGCATACAGATTCTCGCCAAACAGTTCGATATCGCCCAGGTCATTTTTAATCAGCTGCCAACGCTGGCGGATCTGGCGCGTCCAGGCAGACACCGTTGGTGCCGCATGGGATCGCGCGAATACGCCGTATTGGTTCAGACAGTTATTCTCACCATCGAGTTTTTCGGTGTGAATAAGAGAATCAATGAGCTGTATATCTTGCCAATAGTGTTTATTGATCCGATCGTCACTGGTGGTCCCCAGCGAGAACGGATAATGGTACGTCCGACCATATTTCTGCATTTCCATAACTTTTCTTCTTATTCATTGTGTTATCGGCCTGCCCCATCAGGCCGATAGTCTGGTTAAGCAACTGGCGTAAAGCCCTCGCCTTTAAATACGCGCACTGGTGAGCCACGCACGATTTGATGATGAAACATCCTGCGTTCGGCACGCTGTTGGTCCAACTGCTGCTGCTCAAGCTGTTGCAAGCGGTGAGCGATCAGCACATACGCCAAACGTTTATTGGCATGTTGGCTGCGCTCGGTTTGCACCTTGACGCTAATACCGCTGGCAATATGGGTGGCACGAATAGCCGACTCCGTTTTATTGACGTGCTGCCCACCCGGCCCGGAGGACTTCAAAGTCTCAAAGCGGATCTCGCTCTCTTTTGGCACCGCTGCCGGGGAGAAACTCGCTACACCTATGAACCAGTTCTTTCTTGAGCGTCCGGTACGCCACGGGCTTTCGCAAATCCATTGCAATGTCCCGCACCACTTGGCGGCCAATGACTCCGCCACATCCCCGTTAAGCGTCAGCAGCACCGAGCGCAAGGTACCGGAAAGGCGGCCATCTTCCCGCTCGACTTCATGCAGTTCCACCCGCATTGCCTCAGCCTCTTTATGCAGCTGACGCAGCGCCAGGCTCACCGCCAGGCAACACTCATCCGGCCCCTGGGCGGCAGAAATCTGTAACAAGATCATCCCTGCCCCCCGCTGGTTTTGTAGGTCAGCACCGGTTGCATTCGCGCCACCAGCGTGACCAATCCGGCCTGCTGCAAAGCTCCGACTACGCTATCAATCGGTTTGTAGGCTTCCGGGGCTTCCTGATAAATCAGCTGGCGGTCGCGGCAAATTACCCGGCTGCCAAAGCGGGTTCTGGCCAACTGCTCGGTGCTGAAACGCGCCGATAAGCGGTCTTTACACTCGGAGCGCATCCACTTACGCCCGGCACCGTGCGCCAGCGAATACAAACTGCTGGCGGCAGGTAGCGGTTGAACGATGTAGCTGTAATCGCCACGTGAACCCGGGATCACCACCAATCCTTCATCCGACGGCGTGGCCCCTTTACGATGCAGCCAGCCAGACACACCGTCGATAGTGGCTGCCGCCAACAGATTATGGTGGATATCCAGCAGGCAATCGCCAGCGGTTCGTAAGCGTTGCATTATCCGCTGAGCGATTAATTGACGGTTATAACCGGCAAAATCCAGCGCCTGTTGGTGCTGTTGTAAATAATCGTTGGCCGCAGCGCTATTTTCCAGCAGGCCATGATGACCATGGGCACGCACATGCTGTTCCAGTATTAACTGGCCCAAACCACGCGAGCCACTGTGCACCAGCAACATCAGACGTTTTTTATCGAGACCGGGCTGCGGCTGATATATTTCGTCGATGCGTAACAGTTCGGCAAAATGATTACCACCACCGATGGTGCCCAATGCACGCGAGTATGCACCCAGCGCCGGGGGGAATATCCCCCAACGCCTTTTGCTCTAACGGGCCGTCAATATTGCCCAGGTTTTTTTCCAGCTTATCCAGCGACTGTTTCATCGCCAGTAACTCGGTTTGCCACAGCGACATGCCGCAACCGATATCATTACCGATTAACGCCGGGTAAAAGCGATGTTGAGAAAAGAAAGCGGCACCGACCGGATAACCCCGGCCAGGATGTAAATCGGGCATCCCAACCACACGCACCATATCCGGCAGCTTGGCGGTAATTTCTAATTGTTGGATTGCATTGCCTTCAATCCAGGTGTGTTCCGACGCGATCAGTGAAACTCGCGGTGCAATAGTATTGCTCATAACCAATCCTGATTATTAAATCATGTTATTTTTTGGATTTGGCGGGCGGTAGCCCTAGCAATACCTGAAGAGCAGGAAATTATGCCTGAGGATACGACCCGCAAAGGGTAAACAGTGCTTGATAATTCATGATGTACCTCCTTTGTCGAGTGAATGAATGGGGAAAACGCGGCGATAGTACCTACAAACTACGGCGTTAGCAACGGTTGTTCACTATTGCCACAAAATATCCGCGCCGGGGGCCGGAATAAATTGATCTAAATCAAAGGTGCATTTGTTTTGCGTCTTATCGCGTGGACTCTTGTCGTCATTGTCAGTATACAAATGCAAATGGTAATCATTTGCATAATAATGTATAAGGTTTAATCATGTTGACCAGGATCTGCCAGGGGCCATTTATTCTCTCAACCCTCTCACTGTTGGTGGCGGGAACCGCCGCTGCCGACGCGACGCACAAGAAAACCACGGGCGAAGAAACGCTTGTCGTTACCACTAACCGGTCAGAAACCAGCCAGTGGGAGAGCCCGGCTACGATCCAGGTCATCGATCGCCAAACGCTGCAAAACTCCACCAATGCCTCCATCGC
Organism: Serratia sp. (in: enterobacteria); assembly: GCF_051654945.1. Taxonomy (GTDB): domain Bacteria; phylum Pseudomonadota; class Gammaproteobacteria; order Enterobacterales; family Enterobacteriaceae; genus Chania. The sequence goes on along the minus strand of NZ_JBOFZA010000081.1, from coordinate 285,448 downwards.
CGACGATTTGCAGGATATTCCCGGCGTCGAAGTCACCGATAACGCATTGGCAGGCCGCAAGCAAATCCGCATTCGCGGCGAGGCCTCTTCCCGTGTATTGATCTTGATCGATGGCCAGGAAGTCACCTACCAACGTGCCGGGCAAAATTACGGCGCGGGTCTGCTTATCGATGCCTCTGCGCTGGAACGCATTGAAGTGGTGAAGGGCCCCTACTCGGTGCTATACGGCTCACAGGCCATCGGTGGCGTAGTCAACTTCATCACCAAAAAAGGCGGTGATAAACCGCTGGCAGGTACGGTCAAAGCCGTCTACAACTCCGACACCGCTGGCTGGGAAGAATCGGCCGCCGCCTGGGGCAGCATCGAAAACTTTGATTACCGCTTCAACGGCAGCTATACCGATCAGGGCGATCGCGATACGCCAGATGGCCGCTTGCCCAACACCAACTTTCGCAATAACAGCCAGGGGTTATGGCTGGGCTATAACTTCGCGCGTCACAAAATTGGCCTCTCGCTCGATCGTTATAAGCTGGCCACACAGACCTATTTTGAGGATCCAGCAGGACAATATGACGCCTTCAGCGTCAAGATCCCGAAGCTGGAACGCGAAAAGATCGGGCTGTTTTACGACTATGACGTTGGCGGCAACTACCTGAAAACCCTTCATCTCGATGCCTATCATCAGACGATTGAGCGCCGCTTCGAAAACCAAGTCGCCACTACGCAGGCCATCCCTAGCCCGATGATCAAGGCGCTGACCATTCGCAACCAAACGCAGACCAACGACAAGCAATACACCCAGGGCGTGACGCTACAAAGCAGCTTATCCTTGCCAGCCAACAATAAGCTGGTGGTCGGCACACAGTACCAGCGCGACAAGGTCAAGCAAACCACCGACGGTTATACGCGCCAGACGGCGGCAACGGGGTTCTTCGATACCACCACGACCACCCTTTCCCATAATGAATCGCAGCAGAGTAACGTTTCCCTGTTCGCACAAAATGACTGGCGGCTCGCCGATAACTGGACCTGGACCTTGGGTGCCCGCCAATACTGGCTTTCCTCCAAGCTGACCGAGGGCAACTCACAAACCACCCAGAGCGGTATCGTCAGCAATAGGTCCATCACAGGGGATGCCATTCATGATAATGAGTTCGTCACCGCCACCAGCCTGCGTTATTCCGGCTTTGATAACCTCGAACTGCGCGCAGCCTTCGCCCAAGGCTATGTGTTCCCGACGCTCAATCAGCTGTTTATGCAAACGTCGGCGGGCGGTAGCGTCACCTATGGCAACCCGGATCTGAAGGCGGAGCACTCCAATAACTATGAGCTGGGAGCGCGCTATAAAGGCAATCTGTGGCTCATTGACGGCGCTATCTACTACTCCGAGGCCAAAGACTATATCGCGAATATCGCCTGTGCGGGCAAAGCCCTTTGCGAAGGGAACAACAACTCTTCACGCGGCGGTTATTACTACTACGACAACGTGGATCGGGCCAAAACCTGGGGGATGGAGCTGACGGCCGAGTACAACGGCTGGGCCGTTTCCCCTTATCTGAGCGGCAACCTCATCCGCCGTCAGTACCAAGGCCAGTCACTCACCACCTGGGATACCGGAGAACCGGCGGTCACAGGCCGCGTGGGGGCGAAACATACGCTGATCCATAACGCGGCGAACATGACCTCAGATCTGTTTATTCGTGCGGCCTCCAAAGCCAAAGACAGCACCGGCGCAACGGAGCTGCGCTACCCTGGCTGGGCAACGCTGAACCTGGCTTTCAATACCGAGTTTGGTCCGCAGGAGCAGTATCAAGTCAATCTCGCGCTCAATAACCTGACCAATAAACGCTACCGCACGGCCCATGAATCTATCCCCGCCGCGGGCTTCAACACCGCCGTCGGCTTTGCCTGGAATTTCTGATGAAAACGCTAATCTGTGGATTACTGCTGCTGAGCTGCTCATTCGGCTCATTGGCAGCCGAACGTCTGGTGGTGGCAGGTGGTTCGATCACCGAACTGATTTATGCCATGGGTGCTGGCCAACGCGTTGTCGGGGTGGATGAAACCACCACCTTCCCAGCGGAAACCGCCGCGCTGCCGCATATCGGCTACTGGCAGCAGTTGAGCAGCGAGGGCATTTTATCGCTGCGCCCAAGCAGCTTTATCACCTGGCAGGACGCAGGCCCGCACTTCGTGCTGGATCAGCTCCGCACGCAACAGGTCAAGGTGACTACGCTGCCGCGCATCCCTGCCACCGTAGAGCAGATGTACCAAAATATTCAAACGCTGGCGACAGCCCTCAATACCGTCGAGCAAGGGGATGCTCTGGTGCAAAACCTGCGCCAGCGGCTGGATAAGGTGAAGCAAAGCGCGGCGGCCAAAGCCAGCCCGGTCAAGGCGATGTTTATTCTGTCCGCTGGCGGTGGCACACCACAGGTGGCGGGGAAAGGGAGCGTAGCCGATGCCATTATGACGCTAGCCGGGGCACGCAACGTTGCGCAGCACTCGCAGTATATGAATTACGGTGCCGAATCGCTGATCGCCACCAACCCAGAGGTGATCATCGTGACGTCACAGATGACCGAGGGGGATCTCAATCGGCTCAGTGCCATTCCCGGACTCACCCGCACCGCCGCGTGGAAAAATCAGCGCATCGTCGTCATCGATCAGGCGTTAATTCTTGGAATGGGTCCACGCGTCGCCGATGCGGTGGAGAGCCTACATCGCCAGTTCTGGCCGCAATAAAGGAACTCGAAGTCATCACTATGTTGAAAAATAACCCTGAGCTGGATTTAACCCCGCATTTTGCGCTGGCAGGCAATCAACCGTTTAAAGATCGTCGTGCCATGATGCCGTTGCGCGGCGCGATCCCGGTAGAAAAAACGCTGCTGGCACAAACCTGGCAAAACGTGATTGGTCAGGCCACGCCCCTTCGCAAGCGTCTGGTGTATCTACACATTCCATTTTGTGCCACCCACTGCACCTTCTGCGGTTTTTATCAGAACCGTTTCGAAGAAGATCACTGCACGCGCTACACCGATGCGCTGCTGCGCGAAATCGACATGGAGGCGGACAGCCCGCTGCACCAGTCTGCACCGATCCATGCCGTCTATTTTGGCGGCGGGACACCTTCGGCGCTTTCCGCACGGGATCTGGCTCGCATCATCACCGCGCTGCGCGAACGCCTGCCGCTGGCCCCGGACTGTGAAATCACCATCGAAGGACGGGTGCTGAACTTTGATGATGAGCGGATTGACGCCTGCCTGGACGCTGGGGCCAACCGCTTTTCAATCGGCATTCAGTCGTTTAACAGCAAAATTCGCAAAAAAATGGCCCGCACCTCCGACGGCGCAAGCGCCATCGCGTTTATGGAGGGCTTGGTACGCCGTGACCGCGCCGCCGTGGTCTGCGATTTACTGTTCGGCTTACCCGGCCAGGATGCCAAACTTTGGGGTGAAGATCTGGCCATTGCCCGCGATATCGGCCTGGACGGCGTCGATCTCTACGCCCTCAATCTGCTGCCGAATACGCCGCTCGGCAAGGCGGTAGAAGCTGGCCGCACCACGGTGCCCTCACCTGCCGAACGGCGCGATCTCTATTTGCAGGGCTGCGACTTTATGGATCTGGCCGGCTGGCGCTGCATCAGCAACAGCCACTGGGCGCGCACCACGCGAGAGCGCAATTTGTACAACCTGCTGATCAAGCAAGGTGCAGACTGCCTGGCCTTCGGTTCCGGCGCGGGAGGGTCGGTCAACGGCTATTCCTGGATGATCGAGCGCAATCTCACCGCCTGGCATGACGCGATCGCGACGGGCAACAAGCCGCTGATGATGATGATGCGTACCTCTGGTGGCCGCAGCCAATGGCGCCATCCGCTACAGGCTGGCGTAGAAAACGCCCGCGTACCGCTGGACGAACTGACTCCGCATGCGCAACGGCTGAAGCCGCTGCTCGCACAGTGGCATCAGGCGGGCCTGACCCGCGACGCCTCAACCTGCCTGCGCCTGACCAATGAAGGGCGCTTCTGGGCAAGCAATATTTTGCAGTCTCTTGATGAACTGCTGCAACAACTGGACCTGCCGCCGATTGCGGTAGCAACACCCTAACAGGAGTAAATGATGAGTCATGTTTCTTTAGCGGATTTTCTCGCCACCGAGCCGGATGGCACGCTGGAAGCCATCGCCGGGCAGTATCAAACCACGCTGCTGGAGGTGATTAAACATTTGCCTGACCACACCCTGGTGGCTGGCGATAAGTTTGACACCGTTTGGGATGCCGTCTGTACCTGGGGCAAAGTGACCACGTTGGTGCATACCGCCGACGTCATTCTAGAGTTTTCCGGCGAGTTGCCTTCCGGTTTCCATCGCCACGGCTACTTCAACCTGCGTGGCAAACAGGGGATGACCGGCCATATCAAAGCGGAAAACTGCACGCACATCGCCCTGGTGGAACGCAAGTTTATGGGCATGGATACCGCCTCGATCCTGTTCTGCAATCAGGCCGGCTGCGCCATGTTCAAAATTTTCCTCGGCCGTGACGAACATCGTCAGTTGCTGGCAGAACAGCTTGATGCTTTCCGCACGCTGGCCGCCGCCCTCAAGGGGGAAACAGCATGAAGCCGTGGTTGATTTTTGGTGCTGGGGGCAAGGGAGTGGGGGCGCTGACTCTGGAACTTGCGCTAGCGGAACAGCGTCCGGTAGTTGCGGTGGTACGCAACCCCGATGCCGCAGCTCGCCTACGGGAGAGAGGCGTGCTGGTTTATCTCGGCGATGCTTGTGATGCTGACGTGGTCGCGAGTGCCTGCAAAGCCGCAGGTAGCGATGCGACGATCGTTTCATCCATGGGCGGCGCACAAGATTATCTGGCCCACCGGACGGTGATTGATACCGCGGAACAATGCGGGATTTCACGTATGATCCTCGTCACTTCACTTGGCTGTGGCGATGGCTGGCTGTTCTTATCGCCTCGCGCCAAAGCGGGGTTTGGTCAGGCAGTACGTGAAAAATCGCTGGCGGAGAGTTGGTTACAGACCAGTACGCTGGATCACGCGATCCTGCGCCCAGGCGGGTTGCTGAACGGTAATGCCACCGGCAACGCACAGCGTTTCCAAGGGCAGGAAGTTCATGGCTTTGTGATGCGCGCGGACGTTGCCGCGCACGTCCAGCAACTGGCGAAGGCCCCCACGCTCGGCCAGCAGGTTTACAGCCTGGTTGAACCAGGTCTTAAGCCCGCATAATCCCTCTTGGCTTAATGCTGAATAACCTATGGCAGACAGGCTGGTTCTCTGAACAGCCTGTTACTCTATCAGGTTCAGACATCTTTAATTCTCGCCCCGCGTAAATTACGCCAGACCCTACCTGTCAAAACTGCCAGCTATACATAATTCCGCAACTTGCTATCCTGACTTTAGTTTACAGCATCTTCAAAAGACTTGGCGGAAATAAAAATGGCAGGTTTAGAAACCAAGACTGACTTTAAGTTATTTACTCACAAGAATAATGCAAGTGAGATTTTCATCAAGCATATGGATATAATTGATGAAAATAATTTCATAGTCAAGTTTCGTATTTATCACAAGCATAAGAATTATGATGATGTCACCACGACACCAGAGTTAATAAATCCGATGTACTTACTTGAATGTTGCAGACAAGCAGAAACTTATATTGTTCACAAAGCTTTCTGCCTACCAACCTCCTTTCGATTCATCCTGAAATCATGGTGGTTATCACTTATCAAGGAAAATAACGAAAAGATAAAAAAGACTAACCACGATAGTATTACCATTCACATAAAATCAGTAAGCCCTATATCTACAAGTATAAAACTACGGAGCAATAGTTATCTTTTTATTATTAAAGTCGGTGAGGTACCTATTGGTGAAGCTGGTTTTAATGTAAGTTATATTCCAGGGGAGATTTACCTTAAATTAAGAGGGGGATTATCGAGCGATAATCGCCAAAAAGAAAATGAAAGTATTGCGCTACAAGCTAAAAGCTTGGGGTATAAATCACAGATAAACGCAATGATCTATAACCCTGTTTTTGAGAACAAGATATGCCAGGCAACATTACACATCTCAGAGGATAACACCACTTACAACGATCACTACCAGGATCATGTTACTGGTATAAATCTGGTTGAAGCGACAAAACAGTTCTGCTTTTACTATCTGTCAGAGGTGATACATAGTGACATCTCCGGTTTTTCCATTACTAATTTACACACGACGTTTGAGAAATATATTGAGAATAACTTACTCACTTTCTTAGTCATAGAAAACGTTAAAAGACATGATGATGGGAGGTACGAGTTTATTGTGAGTGTAATACAAGAGGGAAAATGTAAAGCACTCTGTGTAATAAAATTAGGAGGGCTATTAAAATGAACAAAATTGCTACAGAAATCACTGGCATTCTTTATAATGAAATTGGTATTACTGCGAATGATAACGCAATGAATACATCATTTCTTGATCTTGGTTTAGATTCAATCGCCTTAATAGAATTTCAGTTCGTTGTCGCGAAACACTATGGAATTGATGAAGGCGAACTCAATTTAATCATTGAGGATTCACTGGGTGTCTTAGAGCACAGACTGCTAAAATTGGATAAAGGAATAGGCGAATGCGCAATTCCGTTGTCATAACAGGGCTAGGAACCATTGGATCCGCAGGGCTTACGGTAAGCGAAAGCTGGGAAACGTTAAAGCAAGGAAAATGCACTGCACAATATGATAAAAGGCTCGAAGGCTTGGGAGTCTCTCTCTGTTGCCCCGTTTCTGATTTTCAACCCGAAAAATTTATCAGTAAGTCAATACTATGGAGAACGGATAAATTTATACATCTGGCATTGATTGCCGCTCATCAAGCAATAACTGACTCTGGGCTTCGGCTTGCGACAACTGACAAGAGTCGCATCGGTATTGTTCTTGGTAACTCACTCGCAGGGATATCCAGTATAGAAAAGGCATACAATGACGTGGCATCTGACGGATTCGGCTCAGTTCGTGCTGCGATAATACCAGCAAGCATGGCAAATATGGCTGCAGGGCATATTGCGATTCAATACGGCATCACTGGACCAACACTAACCATTGGCAGTGCTTGTGCATCAGGAGCAGATGCGATCGGCCTGGCTAAAAAGATGATTGAAAATAATGAATGTGACATTGTGATTGCTGGTGCTAGTGAAGCCCCCATCACCTCATTGATTATTTCATCCTTTGCCAGATTAGGTGCTTTATCAACGAATAATAATCCGCTTCACGCCTCCAGACCCTTCGATCAGGAAAGGGATGGGTTTGTCATTTCAGAAGGTGCTGGCTTGCTGGTTTTAGAAAATAAAGTACATGCAGAGGCAAGAAAAGCCGAAATTTATGCCGTCGTTTCCGGTTATGGAACATCAAATGATGCCTATCATGTTACCTCTCCAGATCCACAAGGTGCAGGATTAAAGCAAGCAATTACCAAGGCATTACGAGATGCCGCCTTAAGACCAGAGGAAATCGATTGTATTAATGCTCATGGTACATCGACACCATTAAACGATCGAATAGAAAGTAACGTCATTGATGATATATTTGGTAGAAATACCAAGGTTACGTCAACGAAGGGAGCCACGGGTCATTGCCTTGCTGCAGCTGGAGCTATAGAGGCCATCTTTTCAGTTCTCACGCTTAAAAATAATTTTATTCCTGGGGTTGTTGGCTTAGAACATATTGATAGTGAAATTAAAATATCGATAGTGGAGTCCTCGGGAGTAAATATTAAAATCAATTCAGTATTAAGCAACTCCATCGGCTTTGGTGGGCAAAATTCTTCTTTGGTTTTTCAAAAATACAATAAGGAACTCATATGAGCAATTTAAAAAAGATCAAACTATTTGCAATTGATAGTGATGGCGTATTACTAAATGACACCTATAGTCCCGCGATAAAAAACTTTGTCGAAAAACATAACACTCCTTATACCGCACTGATTGAGAGGCATGTTTGGGGTTCACCACAACTTACAGCTGGCCATAATCTCGCCCTCGCATGTAAATTGCCATTTTCTGGTGAGAAGACTATCGCAGACTTTTTCGAAGAGAGAGAAAAATATCTAAAAGATCATCCTGTTGCGGTTTTGAACAATATTGAAGGAACTCTGTCAATGTTAGCTTCCACAGGGGCAAAAATTGTTAGTTATGGTGGTCGTAACAAAGAATATAGCTTTGACAAATTTCTTGGAAATTATAGAGGCTACTTTGATAAAGAGGTTCCTTATGTCGATATTAATGCCTTTAGGCCAGGAGTGCATGAGATAGTAAAAGAAATATTCAACTATAATTATGATGAGGTTGTTTTTATTGATGATATTAACCGAGTGGCCGAGGTTTGCAAAGATTTCAATGCTGGATTTATCGGTATACCCGCCAGGATGGAGCATAACTTCCAGCTGGAAGAAATGAAAAACACCGGTGTTAAATTTAGCTTCGCCAACTTTAGTGACATCAGTTTAGAAACCGTTAACCAGCTCGATGAACTCATGACACTATCGAACCATTGGGATTAATTTAATATTTGCGGCCATCAGGTAATACAGGGTTAAAATGAACAGTAAGATACTCAATTTTTTATTACCAATCATATGTGGCCTGACCGCCGCAAATATGTACTACATCCAATCACTAGTCCCTGCCCTGACCGACAATTTGAATGTAAGTTATAAATTAGCCTCAATGATTTACACCTCATCACTCATTGGCAACGCCATATCGCTAATATTTATCGCTCCATTAGGGGATTTTATTAATAGAAAATCCATGATGTGTAAACTTTATATGCTGCTGGTACTGGCAACGTTATTATTCTATTTAAGCACAAATATATATGTTCTACTGGCTATAGCTTTTTTAATTGGCATCGGGGTTTCAGTAATCCCAATAATTATATCTTACCTAAGCACGAACAAAATATCCGGTATAAATTCCATCGGGAAAATCATGGCAGGTATTTTGTTAGGCGCGCTCTTATCTCGTTTTTTTGCCAGCACATTTGAAACTTTATGGGGCTGGAAGTCCATATACCTATTCGCCGCTGTCTGCATGCTACTCTCATTATTCTTTATTTTTATTTTCCTACCCGAAGACAGTGGAATAAAACCACAAAGAGACAAGTATATTAATGTCATCAAAGGTACATTCTCCCTGCTAATTTCAGACCAAAGAATAAGGCGCTATAGTTTCCTTGGCTTTATGGTTATGGCGGTTTTTGCCTCTTTCTGGAACAACATTTCCATATATCTTTATAAAAATTTCGAAATGAATCAGTTCAATATCGGTCTGTTCTCGTTAACTGGTGTTGCAGGAGCCTCAGCAGCGCTCGGTGCAAACAAGATTTTAAAAAGTATAAATTATAATAGTAAATTACTCTGTTTCCTATTGGCACTTTCATTCCTGTTACTTTGGTTCACCTCAGCCAACCTCATCGTATTGGCTGTAGGTGCTTTATTTCTTGATGCTTTTATTCAGTTAATACACGTCAATAATCAGATTAATATGTACAAATTTTGCAAAGGCAATGAGTCACGGGCAGCAAGTTGTTACATGACATTATTTACACTCGGTGGAGCCTGCGGGGCCAAGCTCTCTTCAGTTATCTATTTGACGTATGGCTGGGAGGGTCTCTGCATGCTCTGCATGGCTATAGCAATAATTTGCTTTATACCTAAAAATAATCAGCGAGATATCTTATGACCAATACACTAGCAACATCAGAAAATCGAGAACGCTTGAATTACTACCTCTCATTAATGACCGGAGACGAAAAGCATGCTCTTTCATCTATTTCAACATTAGATGTCATATGGGTTTTATATGAAAAAATATTAAACATATCTCCTGAACAGGTGGCAAGCGATCTTCGAGACAGATTTTTTCTCTCCAAAGGACATGGTCCAATGGCCCTATATGCTGTACTCGCACTTAAAGGGTTTATTTCCCCGGATATTTTAAACACCTATGGCGAATTCAATAGCGTTTTGGGCTACCACCCAGACAGGACAAAACTCTGTTGTATTGAAATATCGAGTGGTTCGCTGGGGCATGGTTTATCTATGGCTATTGGTTCATTATTGGCATTAAAAGCAAGAATGATATATGGCCCCTCACATTGGGTTTTGTTAGGTGACGCGGAATTAGATGAGGGATCCAACCATGAAGCAATCGTGTTTGCCGGACGAAAATTTTTGAATGATCTTAATGTTGTTGTCATCGATAATGACTCTTCAACATTAGGCTGGCCGGGAGGCATCGGGAATCGATTTAAAATTGAGGGTTGGGAGGTAAGCTATGTCGATGGCCGTGATCATCAAGCGCTGTATACGGCTTTTACAAAAAAACATCCTGCTAAACCCCATGCCATCATTGCCACAGTTGAAACCAAATCAGGTCACCCCAGAAGAATTACATCAGGAGTCTCATTATGAAAAAAGTAATCACTTGGGAACAGCGCTTTGCCGATATCAATATTATGAGGCAACGCTTTGCTGTAGTAATGTCTGAATTGATTGAATCTAATTCTAATGTAGTTCTCGTTTTAGCCGATATTACAGCTGAGCGATTTCAAGATGTTTCCAATCGTTTTCCAGATAGGGTAATTAATGTCGGCATTAGAGAACAACTCATGATAGATATGGTTAGTGGGATGGCTCTGGCTGGGTTACGGCCATTTGCTCATACTTTTGCCAGCTTTTTGATTGAAAGACCCTTTGAACAAATAAAAATTGCACTAAATCATCAAAACATTGGTGCCGTACTGGTCAGTGCTGGGGGATCCTATGATCTATCGGTGGATGGCAGAACACATCAGTCACCTGCTGATGTCGCCTTATTAAGTACTTTGGCAAACTGGAATATCTACATCCCAGGACATGCAGAAGAAGCAGAACGAGCTCTCAGGACCGTCGCAGAAGGTACGGGTTGTGATTATATCCGGCTGTCGACAGAGTGCAATCATCATCCTTACTGGAAAGGAGAAAAAAGTTTTATCACATTAAAAGAAGGAGAGTTAGGAACCGTTATCGCAGTTGGCCCAGTTGCAGATAAGGTCATTGCGGCAACCAAAAACCTAAATGTCACTATTCTATATGCGCCTTTTATTCGACCATTCGATAGTGAAACACTTCTGAAAACTTTATCGCTACCCTCTATTGCCATAGTCGAGCCTTATCTAGTCGGAACGTCGAGCAACCTAATTTCAGCAGCATTGATGCATATTCCACACAGGATCCTTTCGCTTGGGGTCGGATTGGAGGAGTTGAGGAAATTTGGTACGCCTGATGAACATATTCAACATCATGGATTGGATAAGGAAAACATACAAAATAAACTCGAACAATTTTTCAATAATCACAGCAGCTAAATAGATAAACTCCGTTGTAACAGGCGGAGAAAAAACCGCTATTATATCAGCCCTAACTTTGCAGCTTTGAATATTGCGTACTTAACCGTTGAAACCTCTAGTCGGCAAAGGATATTATCGACATGAAACCTGACTGTCCTCTCGCTAATTTCAAGTGCATCACCGATAATTTCATAAGTTTTCCCTAGCTTGAGTAAATTTAGAACCTCTTTTTCTCTCAGAGTAAAATTTATCGCATCATCGTGACTATTAATAGACTCAAAAAAAGTGAGAATGTCATACTGTATTTTAATTTTATTGGCTTGAAAAAAGTCAATAAAATCTTGTTCGCAGTTATCCAGGTAGATGTTGAAAAGAACCAGGTTGGAGTTGATATTGACGATAAACGTCGCTCCCATCTTGATGCCATACTTTATTGACATGGACTGCACATGAGCCGTGTTGATATCCTTAGAGTACCAAATAAACGGTATGACCTTATCTTTTGCCTTCAGCACAATTTCGCTGTTAACATCCAGTTTATTGCACAAAAAATCTTCTTCCCATGACCTCGGCAGGTTTGAGTAGACCCTGTTATTATGAAAGGTGCTAACAACAACCACAGAGTAATAGCCAACGCCAATATCACTAACATAAGCATCAAAAAATGCCTTTATTCTTTTATGATTTAGCATATCAAATATCCATTTTAACCATAAAAAACCTAAAGGCAGTGTAAACCCTTAATGGTGCAATTGACAGAACCCCATCACTCCGCTAATGCACGCATTACCTTGATCAAATCCGCTTTGCCTTCAAAACCAATCCCCGGCAGTTCAGGCATGACGATGTGGCCGTCTTCCACCTGTACCGAGTCCGGGAAGCCACCGTAAGGCTGGAACAGATCCGGGTAGCTTTCATTGCCCCCCAACCCCAGGCCAGCGGCAATATTCAGTGACATCTGGTGACCGCCGTGCGGAATACAGCGCGAGGCAGACCAACCGAACTGCTCAAGCACCTCCAGCGTGCGCAGATATTCCACCAGCCCGTAGGAAAGCGCGCAGTCAAATTGCAGGTAGTCCCGATCGGGGCGCATGCCACCGTAACGCAGCAGATTGCGGGCATCCTGGTGGGAAAACAGGTTCTCCCCGGTCGCCATTGGCCCCGGATAAAACTCCGCCAGCGCGGCCTGTAAGGCATAATCCAACGGATCGCCCACCTCTTCATACCAGAACAGCGGATACTCCCGCAGCATCTTGGCGTAGGCAATCCCGGTCTCCAGATCAAAGCGACCATTGGCATCCACGGCTAGCCGCGCCTCGTTGCCAATCTCTTGCAATACGGCCTCAATACGACGGCGATCTTCCTCCAGCGGCGCACCACCAATTTTCATTTTCACCACGTTGTAGCCGCGATCCAGATAGCTACGCATCTCCTGACGCAGCGCAGTGAGGTCTTTACCTGGATAGTAATAACCACCGGCTGCATAGACAAACACCCGTGGATTAGCCACCGTGCCCTTCATGTCCGCTAACAGGCGAAACAACGGCTTACCGGCAATTTTAGCGGTGGCATCCCAGATGGCCATATCTAACGTCCCCACGGCTACCGAACGCTCGCCATGGCCACCGGGCTTTTCATTGACCATCATCGCCTGCCAGACCCGGTGCGGATCGAGGTTGTCGCTCCGTTGATTGAGCAAATTCTCCGGTTCCGCCTGCAAAATGCGATCGCGGAAACGCTCACGGATCAGCCCCCCTTGCCCATACCGTCCGTTGGAGTTAAAGCCATAACCCACCACCCGGCGGCCATCGACCACGACATCGGTCACGACTGCGACCAGGCTGGTGGTCATCTTACTGAAATCGATATAGGCATTTCTGATCGGCGAAGCAATCGGCTTGGTGATTTCCACAACGTCGGTGATACGCATTGTTCTCTCCAGCAATCGTTATTTAACAGCGTTGAGCTGAGTGGTATTGATGCCTTTTATGCATTTTCATGCTGCTTGTTAGCCCCGATAGTAAGCGCGTAAAATCCCACTATCCAATGCGAAATAAGGATGGCTGTAATGCACAATCGGCATAACTTGGAACTGACCTGGCTGGAGGATTGCGTGGCGCTGGCCGCTACCCTCAATTTCTCCCAGGCCGCCGTGGCACGCTATGTCACCCAACCGGCATTTAGCCGTCGCATTCAGTCGCTTGAGGAATGGGTAGGCACGCCACTTTTCGAACGCAATCGGCGAAGGGTTGCTCTTACCAAGGCCGGTGAAGTTTTTTGCCGGCAGGCTCCCGAGCTGCTCAGAACGCTGTATGCGTTAAGGAACGAAACCCTGAATGCCACCGGACAGCATCAACCAGACGTCGTATTTGCAGCCACCCACGCCCTGTCGTTCTCTTTCTTTCCGGCGCTGTTGCGGCGTAATGAAAAGATGGCCAGATCGGGTTCTTTCAGGCTGCTTTCCGATACGTTAACAGCCTGTGAGGATCTGCTGGCCCGGGGTGAGGCGCAATTTTTGCTCTGCCATTATCACCCGCAGATGCAGATGGCTCTCGCACCGGAAAAATTTGTGAGTCTCCGCCTGGGAGAAGATCGGCTATTACCTTACAGCAAGGCATTACCCGGCTCATCGGCCCCTTTGTGGGAGATTGGGCAGGGAAAAGAATTCCCGTATCTGACGTTTAGCAATGACTCTGGGCTGGGGCGAATTATCGCCAACAGCGCGGCGGTCAACCGTGCCAAACGGGGGATGGCGGTGGTTTTCACTTCGGACTTGGCCGCCACGTTACTGGCTATGGTGGCGGCTGGAGATGGCGTGGCCTGGTTGCCGCAATCTCTGGCCGAAGCCGACGTTGAGAGCGGCAAGATTGTGGTCGCAGCCGACAATCCTGGCGACCTGTGCCTGCCGATAGAAATCCGGATCTACCGGCCAGCGAGTAAAATGGCCCCCTCCGTTGAGGCGCTATGGCAGCTATTTGCCGATGACGGCAACTCCCCTCACCCTAACCCTCGCCCTGTGGGAGAGGGTTAGGGTGAGGGAAATAATTATAAATTGCTCACGCGCTTATCCTTGGGATACTTCACCGTATAGGACAGCGTGAACTTCTGGGTCTGATTGGCTGGCAGATCCACCGCCCACTGCACGTTACCAGTGTCTTTATCGTAGCTGGCACCGTCATATTTCAGCCCATCGATGGTAATTGCCGAATCACGGCTCAGCGGCATCTGCTCCATCACCACCAGCTTAATCGGCTCCTTGCGGGTGTTTTTTATGCTAGTGGCAAACGAATACTGTTGGCTGACCGAATTGCCAAAGAACTCCGCCTTAGAGGTCAGCTGTTTTTCATTTTCACGGTTAACAATAATCTTCTTATCCCGGCCCAATGACAGATCCAGCGTCTCTTTGGCCTCGGCGATATTGATATACCCCTGGCCGACAAATGAACCCTCAAAGAAAATGCTGGATTTACCCGGCAACAAATTAAGCTTTTCCCAGTCCTTTAGCTGCACCTGCAAGAAGGCATCCGGTTCGATTTTCGGCACTACCACATAGCGATAATCGCCCTGAACCTCCACGTCTTTAATGGTGACCGAATGCCCTTTACCGTCAGAGGCAATGTTATATGGCAGAGAAATGTTAAAGCGGGTATTCACGCCGCCAGCGTCGGTGACGACATAATCGGACAGCGATTTTCTAGCCCGTGGCGCTACCGCCTCATCGGCTACTGCGCCATAGGCCATCTCGGCCACGGGAGCCGGTGCGGGGGCCGTTTTTGACATGGACATCGCCATCTTGGAACTTGAGTAGTCCTGATAGAAATCGAGATACCAAGGTTGCAACTGCGGCGCCTGCGCCCCTTCGCTTGGGTTGCCGCTGGAAAGCGTCAGGTTGACCTTATCCCAGTTGATGCCGCTATTTTGAAACACGTTGGCCTTATAGCTCAGCTTGACCGGCTGGGTAATGGTGTTTACCCGCACATCATAAGTCGGCACCCAGCCTGCATCCGGGATCACATAAGACAGCTTGACGTTGCTGGTCACCGCTTTCGGGGTATAGAACTTAACCACCACCTGATTC
The DNA here is from genome assembly GCF_051654945.1 of Serratia sp. (in: enterobacteria). GTDB lineage: Bacteria > Pseudomonadota > Gammaproteobacteria > Enterobacterales > Enterobacteriaceae > Chania. The sequence continues at coordinate 269,985 of NZ_JBOFZA010000081.1, read as the reverse complement.
ACCGCCTGGCCGGTTTTTTCCTGCGCTTCCGCCAGTTGGCTTTTCAGCTTTTCGATATTCTTGTCAATCGCGGCGATCTTCTCTTTGATCTCAATATCCGCCAGCAACACTTCGCTCATGCGGCGGCTTACCAGCTCAAGCATCTGATTAACCTGCTCAACGGAAGCGCCCTCTTTCTCCGAGCCCAACGCCCGGTTACTTTCCAGCACCGCCAACTGCGCCTGGATCACTTCCCGCTGCACGCTCAGTTTGCTTTGCTCACGGGTTTCATCGTCGATCTGCTTGGTCAATTGCTCGACTTCAGGCGACAAATTCTCGGTAAGAAAATCGCGTTTGATGCTGAAGGATTGCACGACCACGCCGTTATCGGCATCCAGCATCAGACTTTGTTCGTTCAGGCCGCTGGCAATGTTGGTAAAGACAATTTCGCTTTCCCCCGCTGGCAACGTCACTTTGCTGCTGTTGAATAGCTCGGCACCGCGAATAAAGACCGTTACATCATTCAGCGTCACGTTTTGCGCCTGCGCCAGGCCGGAACAGGCCAACAGCACCGATGCAGCCACCAGCGTGGTATTAAATCGAGGGAAGAAGATCATCGTCATTTATCCTTAAAGAGAGGTTCCGTGCAGAATATCGACGAATTATAGCATGCAGCCTTGCGGTAAAATTTCCGAAAAGCCCCCTACGTAAGGGGGCAAACAATCCAGGTGTTACCGCAGGTTCGGCGTGGAACCGCGTGCCGCGCGCCGTTGCTTCTCCAACTGCATGGCTTGCAGATCCGCAGGCCGGATCAGGGTTAGTGCCGCTGTTGGGCACACCTCCACACAGGCTGGTCCTGCTTCGCGCCCATGGCACAGATCGCATTTGTTCGCCTGAGCGTGTTGGTATGCTACACCATCGCTGCCGTAACCCTGATTGACCACCACCTCCATCGCGCCATAAGGGCAGGCCACCATGCAGGTCTTGCAGCCAATACAACGCGACTGCATTACCTGTACGCTGCCGTTCTGGTTATGGATCGCTTCGTTCGGGCAGGCGTTCAGGCACGGGGCATTCTCACACTGGCGGCACAGCATCGGTACGCTGACGCTATGGGTCTTCATCACCCGCAAGCGGGGATTGAAGTTCGCCGCCGTCATCGGCATTGGGTTATCCCCCAGGTGCGCCATCACGCAGGCAATCTCGCAGGTGCGGCAGCCAATACACTGTTTCATATCGGCAATGACAAACTGATTCATACCGTCTCTCCTTGAGCCACGTTAGAGCACGTTGAGGTAATAACCGATGCTTTCCGCCGCCTTACGCCCTTCGGCAATGGCAGTCACGATCAGATCGGCACCGCGCACGATATCACCACCGGCGAAGATCTTGCGGTTGCTGGTTTGGTACGGATACCCCGCAACCGTCGGAGCCACCACCCGCCCTTGCCTGTCCAGCATCACGTTATGTTCCGCCAACCAGCCCATACGATGCGGACTAAAGCCAAAAGCCATAATCACCGCATCCGCCGGAATAATATGCTCGGAACCCTCAACGGCAATCGCCTGCCGCCTGCCCTGGCTGTCGGGAGCTCCCATTTCGGTTCGCCGCATCTGAATGCCACTGACCTTGCCTTCCTCATCGATCACAATGCTGAGCGGTTGCAGGTTGAACATGAATTCTGCGCCCTCTTCCCGCGCATTTTTCACTTCCTTTTTCGACCCCGGCATACTCTTTTCATCGCGCCGATAGGCACAAATCACCTGTTCTGCACCGTGACGTAATGAAGTGCGGACACAGTCCATGGCGGTATCACCGCCCCCCAACACCACCACCCGCTTGCCCGCCATATTGACGTAAGGGCTTTGCGGATTCTCGGCATAGCCCATCAGTTGTTGGGTGTTGGCGATCAGGAATGGCAAAGCATCGTAGACCCCCGGTGCATCTTCATTTTCCAGGCCGGAACGCATCGATTTATAGGTCCCGACGCCCAGGAATAGCGCGTCATAATCATTCAGCAGCGTTTCCATCGAGATATCCTTGCCAATCTCGGTGTTCAACCGGAACTCCACGCCCATATCGCTGAAGATTTCACGCCTTCTGGCCATTACATCCTTGTTCAGCTTGAATGCCGGAATGCCGAAGGTCAGCAACCCGCCAATTTCCGGATAACGATCAAACACCACCGGTTTGATGCCATTACGCACCAAAATGTCGGCACAACCCAGCCCCGCCGGGCCTGCACCAATGATGGCTACGCGCTTGCCGCTGGCTTTCACCGCCGACATATCAGGCCGCCAACCCATCTCAAAGGCCGTTTCGGTGATATAGCGCTCGATATTGCCGATGGTGACGGCTCCCCCGTGCTCGTTGAGCGTACAGGATTGTTCGCACAACCGATCCTGTGGGCACACCCGCCCACAGACTTCCGGCAGGCTGCTGGTTTGGTGCGAGAGTTCCGCCGCCTCCCAGATGCGCCCCTGACTGGCCAGCTTGATCCACTGCGGGATCTGATTATGCAGCGGGCAAGTCCAGGCACAGATACTTTGCTTGCCACAGCTCAGACAACGTTCGGCCTGCTGCTGGATCTGCTGTTCATTGAAGGGTTGGTAGATTTCGGTAAAGCTGGTTTTGCGCAGTTCGAGTGGGATTTTGCTGGCTTCCAGACGAGGCGCCCGTGGCTGCTGTAACAGATTGCGGATCGGCTTGGCTTTCTTCTGGGCTTTCGCCCCTGGGTTTTGATTCGCGGCACTGCCAAACAGTTGGCTGTGATGGTCGCGCGCCGCCGCACTTAGCCGTTTTTCTCGCTGCTGATCCAGCAACGTCTGGTTGTCCACCAGGCTCAACGCATGAGTCGGACAGGCGCGCACGCAGGCAGGATCCTGGTTCAGATCGCTGCACAGATCGCATTTTTGTGCTTCGACCTTCTGATAGCTGTCTGCCAGGCGATGGTTGGCGGGCTGCACCGTTTCGGTGACCACCGTCATCATGCCAAACGGGCAGGCAACCGCACAGGCTTTGCAGCCAATGCATTTCTCCTGGCTGACCTGGATGCTGGCATCACTCTGTTCAATGGCCCCGGTCGGGCAAACATTGGCACAGGGCGCATCTTCGCAATGGTGGCAGAACACCGCCGTATTACCATTGATGCCCTGAATAACCTTCACCCGTGGGGTGAAATACTCGCGCTTGCTTGGGTATGCCCCTTGATGATGCGCGGTCACACAGGCGACCTCGCAACTCCGGCAGCCAATGCAGGCCTCTGATTCCGCAACGATAAATTGATTCATAGGTATCCTTCCCGAGCGGGCTGGCTAAAAAAACACGCTTTCGTTGACGTTATCTCCTTATCTTGGCTGGCGTAGGCAGGTGTCAGTAAGGTTATAACCATGTAAATATAGTGGTTATATTTGATCCATTTCCATGACATTCCTCATGAAAAGGGTGTAATGCGCCAATGCCGGGCTAACAGAGTAGGATCGCTGCATGAGATAGATAAGTTCCAGTTTCGTCTATGCTTATCAAAGATGAGATTTTGCTTCCAAGGTGGGCACGATGGCAGGAAAAATCACCGGTTTGAGAAGCCGCTATCCGCTGCATATCCAGATTGCCGTACTGTTTACCCTGCTGATTATTTCCATTGGCAGCGTGATCGTGCTTTTTAGCCATAGCCAGCTCTCCAAACTGACCGAGGCCAGCACCCAGCGGCAGTATCAAAAAACCGGTGAGGCGATCGCTGCGGAGCTCAATTCCGTTACCCGCAGTATGAAAATGTCGGTGAATATGCTGGCGCAGCTCCCCATAATTGCTGCCTCTACGCTCGAGCAACGCATGGCGTTTATTGGCCCGCTGGTCGAGATCCTCAAGCAAAATGACTACGCCAACGCGGTATACAGCGCTTACCCCAACGGCGACTTTTTTATACTGCGCCGCCTCTCCCCCAGCAACCGAGCATTATTTAATGCGCCGGAAAATGCCGTATGGCTGGTGCAAAGTAACCGTTTTCTCGGCACCACGCCGGAAACCCAGGCGTTCTATCTAGATACCAATCAGCAGGTCATTATGATGAAAACCGTGCCGTTTAACGGTTTGGATCCGCGCAAACGCACTTGGTATCAGTTAGCGATAAAAAACCAGCAATTAATCACTTCCCCACTCTATACCTTCAAAGGCACTGGTGAGACCGGCTTTACCTACAGTATCCAGACTCCAGATGACCACGCGGTGATCGGTCTGGACGTTTCGCTGGCTTCACTTTCGCTGTTTCTCAAGCAGAACCTACCGCAGGGCAGCCAAGCAGCGATTATCAACTCGGCCAGCGAAACCATCGCCAGCCTGCCTGCGCAAAACCTCAAAGATCATGACGGGCTGAGCAGCATTGCACAATTTCCCGTGTTGCAAACTTTGCTAACCTCCGATAATGGCAACGGCAACCTGTTTACCGCTCAAGGGCAAAGCTGGTTTGGCGCGGTCGTCAAGCTGAAAGGGCAAAGCAGTGGTTACCAACTGGTCATTGCCACCCCCTCGGCCTATCTGACCGCCGATGCCAACGCCATCCGCAACCGCTCAACCCTGATAGCCTTCGCATTGCTGCTACTCAGCCTGCCGTTGGTCTGGTATTTCTCCCTGCGTATTTCCCGGCCGCTGATCCGCCTGCGCCAGGATGCCGACGCCATCAGTAACCTGCATTTTGATGAGCGGGCGGAAGAACGCTCGGTGATTGAAGAAGTGGATGACCTGCATAAAGCCATGTCAAAAATGAAGCTGACGCTAAAGCAGTTTATCTCGATGGGTAGCCTGTTATCCGCCAAGGATAACTTCCCGCAGCAGATGCAAGGTTTGCTCAACGAAACCAGCGAGATAGCGGCCATGAGCGGCGGCATTATTTACCTGTCAGACAAAACGCCAGGCAACTTTTCCCCCATCGCCTGCAACTGGGCCGGCAAAGAGTCAGCCAGCTCGGAGGTGGCAACATTGCAATTTGATCCACAGTATCCCAACGAGTTCTGGCAAATCCTGGAGGGGAAAACCATTGCAGGAGTCTTTACCCGCGAGAATATCCCCAGCCAGTTACTCATGTTCTGCGATCGCCATTTGCCACTGCGCTACGTGGCTGTCCCGATGCAAACGCATGATCAACGGCTGATGGGTTTCTTACTGCTGTTTAAACCTGTTGAAGCAGGCTCGGAACACGGGCAAGCCAAGATACAGCTGATTAACGCCCTGGTGGGCAGCTTATCGGTCGCGATAGAGACACAATATCTGCTGCAAGAACAAAAGACGCTGATGGGATCGTTTATTCAGTTGATCGCCGGGGCAATCGACGCCAAGAGCGCCTATACCGGCGGCCATTGCCAGCGCGTACCGGTTATCACCAAGATGCTGGCCAAGGCGGCGGTGGAGGCCAAACAGGGGCCGTTCGCCGACTTTACCCTTTCCGCCAATGAGTGGGAGGAACTGCACACCGCCTGCTGGCTGCATGACTGCGGCAAAATCACCACGCCGGAAGCTATTGTGGATAAGGCCACCAAACTGGAAATGATTTACGACCGTATCCACGAAATCCGAATGCGCTTTGAGGTGCTGAAGCTGGAGAAAGAGATTAGCTACCTGCGCCAACCTGCTGCGGAACAACAAGAGCAACAGCTACGCAATGAGTTGCAGCAGTTGGACGAGGATTTCTATTTTATTGCCCAGTGTAATATCGGTGGTGAATTCCTCTCTGACAGCGCACTTGCGCGCATTCAGCAGATCGCGCAATACCAGTGGACCCGGACTCTGGATGATACCGCAGGCATAGCCTGGGAAGAATTGGCACGCAAAAATCGCCGTCCTGCCGTCACCTTGCCCGTTCAGGAGCCGCTGCTGGCGGATAAAGAGGAACATATCATCTATCGTGATGATAAAAGCCGTCTGCCGGAAAGCTATCACTTCAAACTCAAGGAGCCGGCTTTGCTCTATAACCACGGTGAAATTTATAACCTGGGTATTCGCAGAGGCACCTTGACCGATGAGGAGCGCTATAAGATTAATGAGCACATTATGCAGACTATCATCATGCTGGAAAAACTGCCGTTCCCACGCACTATGGCTAACGTGGCGGTGATTGCCGGTGGCCATCATGAACGGATGGATGGTAAAGGCTACCCTTACCAGTTGACCCACCAGCAGATGAGCATTCCGGTGCGTATGATGGCGATCGCCGACGTGTTTGAAGCCCTGACAGCGGCCGACCGGCCTTATAAACCGGGCAAGCGGCTATCCGAATCGCTCACTATTCTGGTTAGCATGGCGAATGAAAACCATCTGGACCGTGAGCTGTTGAGGCTGTTCCTGGAAGCTGGCATTTGGCGCGACTATGCGCAGAGCTACCTGCCGGCCGACAAGATAGACGACGTTGATATTACTGCGCTGTTACACAAGCTGGCCCCATTGAATGAGACTCCGGAGCCAAGCCCCTCACCCTAGCCCTCTCCCAAGGGAGAGGGAACCGATCGAGTGTGCTTGGAATGGTAGTGATCTACTTTGGATGAGGGACGATGGAATTTGCTGATGTGGCCTCCTTACATCCAAAAGAGCAAAGACTAACAGCTCCCTCTCCCTGTGGGAGGGAACCGATCGAGTGTGCTTGGAATGATAGTGATCTACTTTGGATGAGGGACGATGGAATTTGCTGATGTGGCCTCCTTACATCCAAAAGAGCAGAGACTAACAGCTCCCTCTCCCTGTGGGAGGGGACCGATCGAGTGTGCTTGGAATGGTAGTGATCTACTTTGGATGAGGGACGATGGAATATGCTGATGTGGCCTCCTTACGTCCAAAAGAGCAGAGACTAACAGCTCCCTCTCCCTGTGGGAGAGGGTTGGGGTGAGGGGGAAAACCGTTATTTTTTCTGACGTTGCGCCTCGAACCACACGCCACACTGGGAGAAGATCAGCGTATTGCGGTCTTTCACCAACACGTTATCACCGGGAACGCCTTCACTCCCCTGATCGGTGATGCCCGGCACGCTGACATCCTGATGCTGAATAATGACTCGCTGCACCGAAGGCGTGCTGATACCTAATGTCGGGAAATCAACATACGAATTGTCACCCGAGTTGTCTTCCACAAACTCCTGCGCCTCTACCGTGGTGGTGATCGCCCCTTGGTTGATCACCTGCTGTTCATGCCAGGTAAAACCGTCTGCTTTATAGTTGATGCTATTGCCGACCAACTGCTGCGCCTGTTTTTCATCCCAGCAACCCACGGTTTGGGTAGGAATGATCTTGGTCACGCTCCAGTTGCCGATGAGCGCCGGTGGGATCGGGGCTGGAGCATTTTGTGCCGCCCAGGCAGCAGGCAACGACAGCGCTAACAGCATGGCCAATGGCACGGCTTTTTTACTCAGGGCAAGAAATTGCATTGTATGGCTCCTTAACATGCGGCAAAGTTTGCGGCCGCATTTACCGACGTACTATGACTTTACCCAAGCTATTGGACTTTGAGCAAGCAGAGTTAACGCGGAATTAACGGCCACCAACGTTGTTGATCCTCCTGCTGTTGCCACTGCGCCTCTGCGCTGAGTGCCAGACGCCGATCGTCCAGGTAACGATATTCGCGGCGAGCCTCTTCCAACAGGCTGAAATCCAACTCTGCCTGTAAAATGCCCGGTTCACGTCCCAGGCCAGCAACCTCTCGCCCCAGCGGATCGACAACCAGGCTTTCGCCAGCAAACTGCATCCCACATCCATGCCCTGCGCGGTTGGCCATCGCGACAAACATCTGATTATCCTGAGCACGGGATAACAACGCGTTACGATGTACGTGACCGTAAGGATCCATATTGCCATCGGTAACCAACAACAGGTCGCAACCCATCAGGGCCAATGCTCTTGATGCTTCGGGGAATTCGATGTCGTAACAGATCAATAAACCGATACGCCTTCCACGCCACAGGCCACATACCAGGCGATCGCCCGCTTGGGCTTCGACGCGTTCGTTGGTCCATAAGTGGCTTTTGCGATAATGCAGATAGATGCCCTGCTCCGGCGTGATCAGCACCGAGCTGTTGAACAGGTGCCCGCCATCCTGCTCAAGAAAACCCACTGCGACGGCGATACCCGCACGCTGGCTTGCTGCCGCCACCTGAGCCAATTCCGGGCCTTGCAGCTGTAACGCATAGTCCGTATGGCCATTGGGATGGGTAAAGCCGGTAAGCTGTGTTTCTGGCAACACCAGCAGGTCAGTTTGGCCACGGCAACGATCAATCTGCGCCAGCACGGCGGCCAGGTTATGGGCAATATCCCCTTCACAGCAGGTAAATTGGGCCAAGGTTATCCGCATTAATGTCTCCTTTCTCAGTCGAACAGTGTTTTTACCTGTTTTAGCCACCGGCTGGCAAGCCACTGTGAGCGGAGACAATCAATTCTACTCCTCCGGGTGATAGCCATTGAAGTAGAGATTCAGCAGCACCGCCGCCACGGAAGACAGCAAAATGCCGCTATGCAGCAACGGTTGCAGGCTCACAGGCATCTGGGTAAAGAAATCGGCCGCCACGATCGGGATCATGCCAAGCCCCAGGCTGATGGCGACAATATAGGCGTTATAGCGATTGGTATTGAAGTTGACCCTGGTCAGGATCTTGATGCCGGTCGACAGCACCATGCCAAACATCACGATACCTGCGCCCCCCAGGACAAACTGCGGGATCGAGGCCACCAGAATCGACATTTTCGGGATCAGACCGAACAACACCAGTATCAGCCCTGCCATCACGCACACCCAGCGGCTGGACACCCGGGTAACGCTGACCAGTCCGATATTCTGGGAGAACGAGGTATGCGGAAAGGTGTTGAAAATGCCACCGATAATGGTTCCCATGCCGTCTACCCGCAGCCCACGGACCACATCCTGCTTGGTGGTTGGGCGGCCAACAATTTCCCCCAGCGCCATAAACATGCCCATCGATTCAATAAACACGATCAGCATGACGATCGTCAGGGTGATAATCGAAGCCGGATCAAAGGTAGGCCAACCGAAGGCAAACGGGCGCACAATGGCAAACCACGCGGCATCATCCAGGCCAGCAAAGCTGACCTCCCCCATCAGCAGCGCCACCACAAAACCGAAGCCAATCCCCAACAGCACCGAAATATTCGAGATAAAGCCTTTGCTAAAGCGGGTGATCAACAAAATAAAAATCAGCACCAGCAGCGAGACGCCAATATAGGCTGGATTGCCGTAGTCGGCATTACCCCTGCCCCCGGCGGCCCAATCAATGCCGACCCGAACGATGCTGAGGCCAATGGAGGTGATCACAATCCCCGTCACCAACGTGGGGAACAGCGGCATCAGGCGGCCCATTAGCGGTACCAGCAACGTGGTGACAATACCGGCAGCAATGGTGGCACCAAAGATGCCGGTCAGGCCGATTGCCGGATTGGCACCGATAGCCAACATTGGCGTCACGGCGGCGAAGGTGACGGACATAATGACGGGCAAGCGGATCCCGGCAAAGCGGCCAATGCCGATGCATTGCAATAGCGTGACCACGCCACAGCAGAACAGATCGGAACTGATCAGATAGGCAATCTGTGACTTATCCAGCCCCAGGCTACCGCCGATCATCAACGGAACGGCAACCGCCCCCGCATACATCACCAGCACATGCTGTAACCCCAGGGTAAAAAGATGGGCTATCGGCAGTATCTCTTCAACTTTATCAATCGGCTTTGCGGCAGTTGCCCCCTTTTCACCGGGCAAAGTGGTATTCAAGTTGGTCATAAAACCTTACTCCTGTACGGCCTTGGTCAGGTTGTCATACCTGATGGCTACGATTCGAGGGCTCAGCCTGATAACCCCCCTGATAATGGATGTACGGCACGAGTTCGGGGCATGCATATTGTGTGCAGAGTGGGCCATTCTCGGGAAATATTACGCAGGGGATGGTGTTAAATGCGAAAACCATCACAGAAGAGGTTTTATTTATTTCGATTTTCTTAACATGATACTGGGCAAAAAATAACATTCTTCGACGGCGATAGCGGTGCGATTGATAAAATTACCAATATGATTCGTCTCAATTTGAGATTTCATCACTCACCTCAGCCGACCAAGCGCTAACAACGACATGTTGCAATTTTGGCAAGCAAAGCTCGTCGCCGCGGGCTAATCCCTTGATCGCCTGTCATTAGCAGGTTTCTACCGCCCCTCCACGGCCTACTATCAAAAATAACGAGCCGATAACCCGCATGATCGCGGTCAATAATTAGCCCGTTAATGGTTTATTTGTGAGCAATAGCTGTATATATTGCCATCACTCAGAGGGAATGAGTCAGGTGTTCCAGCCACTCCATTACAGGGATAGACGTTCAATTGCTCTTTCAGAAACCATTTATGCTTATATTTTTTGCCCTATTGCTCGCTTGCTCATCCTTTTGCATGAGCTTTTCCGCTTCAGCCTATTCCGATCTGGCCTTTTTCCGCTCATCGCTGACGCAATACCAGGTCACTCAGTCTTATGCCGACCATAACAATACTCAGGAGCTGAAAAAGATCCTGGAGCATTATGACCGCTGGGAAGGCGTTCGTTATAAATTCGGGGGCAACTCGCGCAAAGGGATCGATTGTTCTGCCTATATGCAACGCGTGTTTCAAGATGAGTTCGCCGTCCATTTGCCACGCAGTACTGGCGAACAGATGAAGCTGGGCGCACGGGTAGCCAAAAGCCAGCTACACACCGGCGATCTGGTATTTTTCAAAACCTCTTCCCATCAGCGCCACGTCGGGGTTTATATTGGCGATGGTGAGTTCGTTCACGCCTCTACCAGCCAAGGGGTGACCGTTTCCAGCCTGGATAATCAATACTGGGGTGCACGTTACGAACTGGCCCGGCGTATCAATAGCCGCGGTGCGTAAAGCTGGCCGAACCGCCGGTTTCCACACCGGCGGCCAAACAGAGGATCACACCTTTTTGCGGTTGCGGCGCATATCGATAGCCACGGCGGCCACGATAATCATCCCTTTGATAATGTCCTGAATGTACGAATCCACGCCAATAAAGGTAAAACCGCTCTTGATCAGGCCGAGGATCACCGCGCCAATCAGCGTGCCGGTAATGCGCCCCACGCCCCCCATCAGGCTGCTGCCCCCGATCACCGCTGCGGCAATGGCATCCAGCTCATACGACACCCCCATGCTCGACTGCCCGCTACTGACCCGCGCCGCCAACACTACGCCCGCCAAACCGGCTAATCCCCCCGCAATGGTGTAGACCATCACCAGATACTTATTGACGTTGATCCCGGAAACCCTGGCCGAGGTCATGTTGCCGCCGATGGCATACACGTATTTGCCATAACGGGTATGCTTCAGGGCGATATGGAAAATCACCGCCACCACGACAAAGATAATCACCGGCATGGCGCCTTGGCCAATCGAGGTAAAACCATCCGACAGGAAGCTGACCGGATTACCTTTGGTGTAATACTGTGCCAAACCACGGGCGGAAACCATCATCCCCAAGGTAGCGATAAACGGCGGAATACCGGTGCGGGTGATCAAGAAGCCGTTGATAAATCCGCAAATTACCCCGACCCCAATCCCGGCCCCGATGGGGATCGCGGCAGGCAGATCCAGCAGACCTGGATACATAGGTGAGATACTTTCCGAGGTTTGCGCCAGGCTAGCCGCCACGACCGCAGTCAGGGCAATCAACGAGCCGGAAGAGAGATCGATACCGGTGGTAATAATGACCTGGGTGACGCCAACGGCGATGATGCCGATAATCGCCACCTGCAATACGATCAGCAGCAGGCGGTTCGGGTTAAGCAGGAACGACTGATCGCGCACATACCAACCCAGTATTTCAAAAATCAGCGCAATACCGATCATGACGATAAAAATACCGGTGTCTTTTGGCAGCTTGCCGCTGAAACCGGCAAACGGCGAAGCTTTGCCTGGCTGAGTGTCCACTTTTACGTTATTCATCGTGATTTACCTTTGCGTTATTCCGAGGCCAACGCCATGATTTTTTCCTGGTCAGCTTCGGCTTTATCCAGGATCCCCGTAATGCGTCCGGCATGCATCACCATGACGCGATCGCTCATGCCAAGTATTTCCGGCAGTTCCGACGAAACCAAAATAATGGCGACGCCACGGTGCGCCAATTCGCTGATCAAACGGTATATTTCTGCCTTGGCCCCCACATCGATACCGCGCGTAGGTTCGTCCAGGATCAGGATCTTCGGTTGCGCCAATAGCCAGCGGGCAATCAAAACCTTCTGCTGATTGCCGCCGCTGAGGTTATTGATAATCTGATCCATCGTTGGGGTTTTGATATTGAGCTTGTTAATTTGGTCCATGCAGTCTTTAGCCATCTGCGCCTGGCTGACGAAACCGTTTTTGCTGGTGTAGGCGGACAAGTTGACGATGCTCATGTTCTCCACCACCGACAGCACCAGAAACAGCCCGGATTTTTTGCGATCTTCGGTCAGGAATGCCAGCCCCTGCTCGATGGCTTTGGCAGGGGAGTCTATTTTTACCGGCAAACCTTCGATATAAATCTCCCCGCCCTCGGCCGGGTGCATGCCAAACAGGCTCTCCATCACTTCGCTGCGCCCTGCTCCTACCAGCCCGGCAACTCCGAGGATCTCGCCGCGCTTAACCGCAAAAGAGATATCGTGGAACCAGCCGCTGCGCCGTAACCCGGCCACGCGCAGCACCTCTTCGCCAATATTGTTATTGAACTTGGGGAACATCTGGGTCAGCTCGCGGCCCACCATCATGGTGATCAGCGACTGTTTGGTCAGGTTCTCGGTTTTATCACTGGCGATCGAGGCACCATCGCGAAAGATGCTCACCTCATCGGTGATGGCAAAGATCTCATCCATTTTGTGGCTGATGTAGATAATGCCTTTACCCTGCTGCTTCAATTCACGAATGATCGCGAACAGATGCACCACTTCCCCTTCCGTTAATGCCGAGGTCGGTTCATCCATAATCAATACATCGGCGTTATAAGACACCGCTTTAGCAATCTCCACCATCTGTTGGTTGGCGATACTTAGCGTTCCCAGTTGGGTTTCCGGGTCTAATTTAATCTTGAGGTGCGCCAACAGCTCGCGGGTCTTACGGTTTAGCTCCTCATGATTAACGAAGCCCAGTTTGGCGGGTTCACGCCCCAGCCAGATATTTTCTGCCACCGTCATATGGGGCACCAGGTTCAGCTCCTGGTGGATCATGGAGATCCCCGAGTGCAAGGCCGCCTGCGTATCGTTAAACGTTACCGGCTGCCCTTTGACTTTGATCGTACCGCCATCGGGGCGATAAATGCCGATCAGGCATTTCATCAGCGTCGATTTACCGGCGCCGTTTTCGCCCATTAATGCATGCACACTGCCCGGTTTGATCTTGAGCGACACGTTATCCAACGCCTTAACGCCCGGGAACTGCTTGCTGATGCCTTCCGCCTCCAGCACATAAGGATACATACTGCTCACCTCCGCCAATATCCTGCTGATAGGCCCCCGGCCATGCGGCAAGGGGCTGATTGAACCTTACTTTTTATTCTTGTCGGCGAAATCCTGATAATTGGCTTTGGTGATCAGTTGGTACGGGATCATGACGCTGCTTTCGACCTTCTCACCTTTCACCAGTTGAATGGCGGCTTGTACGGTACCTTCCCCCTGGCCTTTGGCATCCTGGAAGATGCTGAGGCTTAAATCGCCTTTCTTGATAAACTCCAGGGCATCTGGCGTGCCATCAATCCCCGCTACCAGCACCCCGGTTTTCTTCGCCTGTTTCAGCGCCAGAATGGCACCAATCGCCATCTCATCATTGTTGGAGGCAATGGCATCAATCTGCTGACCGGAGAGGATCCAATCGGTGGTCACGTCTACCGCCTCTTTGCGGAAAAACTTGGCGGTTTGCTTGTCGATGATATGAATATCCGGGTATTGGGCGGCCACTTCCTCGACGCCCTTGGTACGGTCACGGGTGGCTTCACTGGAAAGCTCGCCGAGCAGGATCATCACGTTACCCTTGCCGTTCATCAGCTTGGCCAACTCTTCCATCTGTAGCTTGCCCGCCAGTTTGGAGTCTGAGCCGACATAGGCCATACCGGCGGGCAGCGTGGCCTCTGGCCGACGGTTGACGAACACCAACGGGATATTGGCGCTTTGCGCCAGCTTGATCATCGGTTTCACGCCCTGGGTATCCACCGGGTTAAGGATGATGGCGTCGACCCCTTGGCTGACAAAATTCTCGATCTGTTGGATCTGCTGCGCGATATCGCCTTTGGCATCCTCAAACTGGCCGCTGACGTTACCTTCCTGCTTCATTTTGTTTTGCATGGACTGGCGCAGGATGGTCAGGAAGTTGTCATCAAAATAGGCCATCGACACGCCGATCTTGATATCTTTGGCTAACACCGAGGCTGGCAGCATGCACATCAGTAACGAGGTGACGATCAATTTCTTCAGCTTCATGGTTGGTACCCTTTTTCGTTAGAGTGAAGAGGCCTGTTGATTTGACGGCTAATGAAAAATATTTTTTACATTCAAACAACATACCGCTGGTTAATATCGGCTTAAAACCCTGATCCAGATCGCATCTCACTCGCTAAAACAGACGGCAAGATGCTTAACCACTGTAGTAAATAAGTGATAAAACAATAGATTGACATAGCTCCATGGCGTTACCTTGTACGCCTCACCACCAGCATCAAACGTTTATTTCAAAATTTAGACTATTGAAATTTTTTAACCCAAACAAGCGAAACGTGTGTTTTGGAATGAGCAAATAACAAAAATATGACAGGGATCTAACAAATGGATGCGAAATGACCACCATTCCCCCTCACCCCAACCCTCTCCCACAGTAAAATCAGGAGTTCCATGAGCATCTGTTTAAGGGAGAGGGAGCGGGTACGGTGTTGTGGGTAGGAATGGTGTCAGTCTGTAGCACTGCTGGGGTATAAGGCAGTGCGCCGTAGTCAGGATGTTGCACATGCGGTCCCCTCGCCCTCTGGGAGAGGGTTAGGGTGAGGGGAATACTAGTTTTGTTCTGAAACCAACACCGCCAGCGTGTCCGATTCCAAGGCACGGAAGAGGTGCGGCCGGTCAGCCGGGTAGCAAATATAATCCCCGGCATGCAGTTCGGCAGGCTCTTCCACCAATCCGACCAAGGCGCGACCTTGAGTGATAATGATATGTTCCACTGAGCCAAGCGGATGCGGGTGAGAAAGACGGTCGGCTCCTGGCTGGGTCGTCAACAGATAGATATCCCGCCGAGCGCCAGGCGGGCAGGTTGCCAGCAGCACCGCCGTATAGTTAGCCACCTCCGACACCACCGCAGCCCCCTCTCCACGCCGGATCACCTGAGTTTTACTTTGCTGCGGCTCCATCAAACGCGCAAAGGGGATATCCAGCGCCACACAAAGTGCCCACAACGTTTCCAGACTTGGGTTGCCATTCCCCGCTTCGAGTTGGGAAAGCGTTGATTTGGCAATCCCGGCGCGACGGGCAATTTCTGCCAAAGAGAGGCCGGTGCGCTGGCGTTCGCGCACCAGCGCTTCCGCAATGATATTGATGGGTTGTTTCATAGGCCGCGTAACTCACCTTATAACGAACGATCGTTCGACTTGTAAATCGAGATTGAAGTGTTCATTATAATAGACCAACCGTTCGTTTTGAAAAAGATAGTGAGAAAAATAGTATGGTGATAAACCGTTTCCCGGCGCTCGATAAGGGCGTGATCAAAGGGATCGCGCTGGTCTGCCTGGCGGACGGCATCGTGGGGATCTCCTATGGATCGCTGGCGACCGGCCTGGGTTTTGAGCTCTGGGTTCCGCTGATGCTGTCGTTGCTGGTGCTGGCGGGTGCCTCCGAATTTCTGTTTATCGGCATCGTTGCCAGCGGCGGTAGCCCTTTCGCGGCGGCGGCAGCCGGTTTATTGGTGAATGCCCGCCACCTGCCGTTCGGTATGGCCGTTAAAGAGGTGATCGAACGCAGCCGCTTTAAGCTTTTGGGCTGCCACATCATGAACGACGAAAGCGTGGTGTTCGGTATTTCCCAGCCAACGCTGGCCAAGAAAAAAGCCGCTTACTGGATTTGTGGGTTGGGGATCGCTGCCTGCTGGCCGTTGGGCGTGATTATTGGCGGCACCATCGGTAGCTTTATTCCGGATATCAATACCATCGGGTTGGATGCCGTGTTTCCAACCATTTTGCTGGCCTTGATAGTCGGCTCGTTGAAAAAGCTGCGCACCAGTATCTCTGCCTGCACCGGCACTTTGGTGGCCCTGGTTAGCGTGCCCTTTGTGCCTATTGGCATGCCGGTACTGTTCTCACTGTTGGGCTTACTGATTAGAAAGCGAGAAAAATAATGGACCACCAAACACTCATCATCATCGGCATCCTGATCCTGGCCAGCGGTACCTTTGCGTTTCGTTTCGCCGGTTTCCTGCTGGGCCGCAGCCTGAGCTTTTCCGACCGGATGCAGGGCTTGCTCGCCGACTCTGCCACCACGCTGCTGCTGGCCGTAGCGGTGATCGCAACGCTGTTCGAAGGGCAACACTTTGCCGGTTATGCCCGCTTAGGCGGCGTGGCTGTCGGAGCATTATTAGCCTGGCGGAAAACGCCGTTGATCGTTGTCTTGTTGGCAGCGGCAGCAGTTACGGCGTTGCTACGGGTAGCCGGTGTGGCATAACCCACTACTGGCCGGGTATGATGGCGGCTGACAGGTATGCGGTTTCGCCGGAGACTAGGTAGACATGGATAAGCTTGGCACTGTAGCCGTAGTTGGATTATTGATACTTTCCCCCTGGACAGCGCTACAGGCCATGACGCCAGTCGGGCCGGGTTTCACTCCAGACCGGCCAGCTTCGTTGTTTAACTGCCAGGTTCCGCTGATCAAGCTGTTGGCCAGTAGCAATCAGGCAATGATCCTGGCGGAGAAAGTGCCTGCTGATAAGCTGGAGATCACTATTGAGCCACGGGATCACGGCGTGCAGGCCATCCAGTTGTTTGATAGCCGCCAGCAAGCATCGCCGGATACACCGGGAGCCGGGCACCTCGGCTGGGTCATGTACGATCCGCACAGCGGCCAACTGCTGGATAACAGCGCCGATGAGCAGCATCCGCGGCAACTCACCTTTAGCCCGCAATACGGCAAACAATATCAGCAGTGTCTGCAGAAGGAGCAACGCTGCGCGGCCATTCTGGACCAGATGAAATTAGGGGCAATCATTGCCGACTCCCCCAAATATGTCGTACGTGGTAAGGGCCGGGCGTATTTTCACGTGGCCCCCACCGAGCAATGTGTCAATGAATCCCAGTTTGTGATCCCGAATGATAAGGTACAGGTGGTGGGCTTTGCCGCGTTTGAGCCGGTCGAGGGCGAGAAAAATGATTATCTGTTGGTCGGTTATGGCAATGCCTCCGGCTGGATAAACGTTGACCGTTTGGCCCCACTCGACGAGATTTGCCAAGATGCCCAAGCCAATGCCGAAGCTATGATGGCCAAAACCGCCTCCCCTGCGGCGAAATATCTGGTGAAGAGTAAGAAACTCTACTTCTACGACTCACCAGACCCGCTCTGCCAGGATGAAGGTGGGAAATTTATTGTCAGCGGTGATAACGTTGCCGCCAAGCAGAGTCAGGCCTATCAGCAATTTTTATTCGTCAGCTATATTCACCCCAAAACCGGTGATAAAACCGAAGGCTGGCTGAAGGCCGAGGGACTGGTTGCACGCTAATTCAAGCCCGAGCGATCGCCGAAGATCAAAAAACCCACCGGGCGGTGGGTTAAATAGCGCTGTTACTGCATCATGAAGCCAGTTCAAATAAATAGAGCGTGTAATCGACCTTGCTGGCGACATTGCCTGGCGTTGCACGCCCGGTACTAGAGAAACGGGCAGTAAAGTCGGTATATACCTCACCATTCATCACCGGGACAAACGCCGAGCTCACCAGTTGAGAATTGCTGCCTGCTTGCACAATATTATTTTGCTGGTCACGCAGCTGGATCTGCACGTTACCCGCCTCCGCCATATTGATCAGGCCGCCGGTTACGGTATCCACCGTGGCCCCCCCCTCAAAAAATACCAGAGCGTGGGTATATTGCTCCGAAATGCCTACAACACGGATGTCGAAACGGGTTGCCTGGGCCGTATCGCCAGGGTTTGCCAATGCTACTTCACTGACTGCACCAAGCTGCACATAGCCATTTTGCGTCTCGCTGCCATTCACACTAACGGTGGGGCCAGCACTCCGTGGGCGAGGGATAATCAGGCCACCATCTTCAATCTCCATGGTTTGGGCAACGACTTGTCCAACAAAATTAATGGTTCCGGTAACGGTATTATTCATGATAAATATCCTTATCTAATAAGAGAGCAGAGTGGGAGCTATTTCCCACCTTATTTAATTCGCAGTGTTGGTTCTGCTTAATCAAATATTACCCACTTAATGATAAGGATTCCTTCTGTTACCGTTGTGGGGTCAACGGCAGGACGGGGATAGCGTTCACCCCGCGAATGGTGCCACGCCAAATAAAATCGGCATGATACATCCGCGTTTCACCCGGGCTTTCCAAGCCCTGCTCAGACTCCATGGATTCTTCCTTCTCCTCTTCTGCCATCAGCCACGCCACCGCATCCAGGGCAAACTGTTCCACCGGCTGGGTAAAGGTGGTGAGGTTGTAGGAAGACCAGGCTGCCTGCGGAATATCATCATAGCCCGCCACACAAAGATCCTCTGGGATGCGCAAAGCAAAGCGATGGCGGGCCTCATCCATAAAACCGCAGGCCAACAGATCGGGTCGGTTATTACGAACCTTATATGCACGCCTGGGATTGTCTGGCGGGATATTGCGTGCTGAACGAGGCTGGACGCATCCGTTTAATACCGGGGAGGCACATCTACTACACGGTGGCCCGGTGCTGGCCGTCGCCCCCGGTGCCAAGGATGAGCTGATAAGGACTGCGCGGTTGTAAGCCCGCGTTTTGTATGGGGCCGAATCAGTGTCGGCTCCATACAGCCAGGCTTTCGTTGTGATTATTCACTCAGCCTTTGTTCTTCAACATCATATTTAACTACCACATCATTCTGGTATAGCCGTTCGGAATGCAACACCACCGGATCCTGCCCTTTGGTTGAGATATCACGCCAGATCTCATTCTGCCGGTAAATACGCTGTTGCCGACGGATAAATCGGTGGGATTTTTGGTAGACATGGTATTTAACCGTACGTGGGGCTGAACACAGCAGTTCACCTTCCAACTGATGCTCTGCAACGTTGAACACCAGTTGAAAACTATCCTGAGTCGGGTTATGCAACACCAGATCGATATAGTTGTAAAAAATGGCGGCTCCTGAGCCAAAAGGCAAGATCCGCCCTTCGTCCGGGAAGGGATCAAAACTGTGGTTTGCCCGTTCGATCACTACCAGCGGTGAGTGGATCGCCATCCAGTGGATTAAATTGCTTAGCTGACAAATACCACCGCCCACGCCGCTGCGCGCTTCGCCAAACGACAGCTCCATGCCTTCAACAAAACCACGCGCGCGGGTCGGTTTCCCCACCAGCTTACAAAACGAGAAATATTCACCCGGCCTGATAACAATCCCGCTGGTTGCCTCCACCGCCAGCCGCAAATTAATCACTTTATTATGCTGCAGGCCAATATCACTATTGCCCAACTTGCGGATAAGCTTCGAGGTGTGTTTGATAAAACGGTGATCCAGCCGCTGCTGCGGCCTTTTCTCATCGGCATACCGACGTGATGACCATTGCCACGCAAGATGACGCAAAACCCGCTTTTGCCGGACTCTCAACCAATAAAGCAGCGGGTGATATGATGATAAGGGCCTGCGCATAGCGTTAATCCATTAACTATTAGAAAAAACATTTGTTGCCCAATTTGTCGGGGTCGCGCATGTTCCACCGTAGGGGCGCCCGTTGAACAGTACCGTTCAGTATACCCGATTACAGGGTAAATCACTCTGCCTGGCCGTGTAAGCCGATGAGAACAGCTCGCGCTACAAATTAGCTTAGGCCGGGCACGGCCGAACCGGAGAAGTTGATCCGTGAATTGGCTAGTCGCGCGCCACGGCACAAGGAGGAATTGATGACTATTGCAGAATATCTCGAGCAAAAAGGGTTCAAGAAAGGCATTGAGGTAGGTCTTGAGCAAGGTATTGAGCAAGGCATCGAGAAAGGTGAACACGAGGCTGCTTTAAAGATAGCGAGTTCTATGCTGCGTAATGGCTTCGAGCACGCTATGGTGATACAGCTTACTGGTCTTTCAGCAGAAGACTTGGCGCAAATCAGCCATTGAACCTTCCGCTGTGGTTGAGCCATCAGTACACTCTGGCACGGGGCAAATCACTTAACCTGGTCGTATAAGCTGGTGACAATAACTCGCGCTTCATCGACCATACCTGCTGCGTTCCCTGGCCAGCAAACCACAGCTTGGCCCTGCCCGAATTATTGATCGAGTCCATCACCTGCATCAGCTTGTCACTGCCATTCCTTGGTTGATATTCATCGAACATGTCGAGTTGTGCGATACCCTGACTGAAAAAATCTTGCAGCATCACACCGCCTTTATCGAAACGATGACCGGGTTGCCAAATGGTATCCAGACAACGCATCGCGGCAGCAATAATATCGCGGGTGTCTTGCGTTGGCGTATTCAGCTTGATGCTGGCCGAATTGCCGTAATAGGCTTCGTGAGTGGCAAACGGACTGGTTTTGATCCAGGCGCTGACGTGCCGACAATACTGCCGTTCCGCCCTGAGCTTTTCCGCCGCCCGCGTGGCGTACAGGCAGATTGCCTGATGCATATGCTCATACTCGGTGATGCGCTCGCCAAAGCTGCGGCTGCTGATGATTTGTTGCTTGGTGGGCGCAAACTCTTCCAGTTCCAGGCAAGGCTCGCCGCGCAACTCACGCACCGTGCGTTCGATCACTACGCTAAAGCGTTTACGGATCATGGTGGTGTTAGCGTCGGCCAGTTGTAGCGCCGTTTCAACTCCCATCGCGTTCAGCTTTTTGGCTATCCGTCGCCCAATGCCCCAGACCTCTTCTACCGGTACCTTATTCATCAATTTACGCTGCCGCTCCAGGCTGGAAAGATCGACCACACCGCCGGTCTGCTCCCACTTTTTAGCAGCAAAGTTTGCCAGCTTGGCTAGCGTTTTGGTCTGGGCTATACCGACGCCGATCGTTAACCTCGTATCATCGAGCACTTTGTTGCGGATCTGCCGCCCAAACAGGGTCAGATCGCCACAATCAGGCACCGAGGAGAGATCGAGAAAACTTTCATCAATGGAGTACATCTCAATACGGGGAACCAGTGCTTCCAATGCCGTCATCACCCGGGCCGACATGTCGGCATACAGCTCGTAGTTGCTGCTAAAAGCCACGCCCCCCGCACGTTCTAACTGCTGCTTGACCTTGAAATATGGCCCAGTCATCGCCATCCCCAATGCCTTAGCCTCTTGGTTACGGGCCACCACACAGCCATCGTTATTAGATAGCACCACGACCGGACGACCACGCAGATCTGGCCGCCACAACATTTCACAGCTGGCATAAAAGCTGTTCACGTCGGCCAGCGCGTACATTATTTCAACCTCGTAATGGTCGACACCACCACGCCGACAATCTCAAAATCATCGGC
Organism: Serratia sp. (in: enterobacteria); assembly: GCF_051654945.1. Classification (GTDB taxonomy): domain Bacteria; phylum Pseudomonadota; class Gammaproteobacteria; order Enterobacterales; family Enterobacteriaceae; genus Chania. Next base: position 248,343 of record NZ_JBOFZA010000081.1, on the reverse strand, counting down.
ATCATCACGGAGCGGAATGGGCTGGTATTTAGGGTTCATGGGTTCGAGCTGCCGAACTGGCCGCAGGCAGAGCCGCTTTACGGTGAACTCCCCTGCAATGCTGGCGATCACGATGTCGCCATGATCGGCCCCAATACTGCAATCAATCACCAGCATTGAGCCATCCATAATGCCCGCCTCCAGCATGCTTTCACCAGAGGCGTAGAGAAAGTAAGTGGCGTTCGGGTGGCTGATGCAATATTCGTTGAGATCGATCCTTGCATGAACATAGTCCTGTGCCGGGCTGGGGAAGCCGGCGGGTACCCGATCGGAAAACAGCGGCAGGTACAATTTTTCTGGTGTTGAAGTGGGAGCAAAGTGTTTCATAAGGCAAACCTTGATACTGTGTTTTTATACAGTATAGATATGCTCAATGACTGGGGGAAGAACGATTTTCACTGTGAATGATATCGGTATGATCGTTAAGGAAAGAAAGTCAGGTCAGGCTGCTCCCTGCGTAGGGGCGCGGCCTGCGCCCGCATGGATCCGCTCTACAAGTATCACAATGGGGCCAGGCCCTGGAGGATCTTGCCGAAGATCAGCACCGAGCGTGCATTGAGGTGGTTCAGTCCCAGTTTCTTCAGCGCGCTCAGTTTGTGCGAGAAGATGGTTTTCACCGACAGGTTGAGTTCCTGCGAAATACAGTACGGCGTTTTGCCCGTGGCCAGCGATCCCATGATGTTCATTTCCCGTCCCGTCAGGAAGGACAGATCCTTCAGATGGGCATGGCCCGCCTCAACACATGCTGCCAGGTTGGCGAGCGGCATCTTCTTGGATAGTACTCCCTGTGACCATAGGGTAATGTTTTCCAATGTCCTTTCGGAGGCGTTATCCATCAGCAACAGTGCCCGGGCGTCATGACGGCGGGTCCAGGTTAGCAGTTGGGTCAGCGTGTCGGCCCGCTCAACCGCCAATATCAGCGTGTCGTCGCAGGTTAGTACGGGAATGGCACCGAGGCCGTCAGCCTCATCCACAGGGATGTACGCGACGTTTTTATTAAGGCTTTGGAACAGGGCCTTTACGCCCAGGAGAAAGTAACTGTCATCGCTAGCAAGGTAAATCATCAGACACATCCTGTGAGAAAAATTATCGTATTATCGCGTCAATACCCGTAACCGGGTTTGGCATGGCAGCTCATGCCTGGCAATGCGTTACAGCATTACCTGCTGGGGATACCTGACAAATTGCTGCCCGTTATCCAGGTAGCAGGTGGTCTCATTGAGGTTTTTCACTCGGGCAAACAGCGCGATTTCATTGTCGACCTGCAACTTGAACATCAGATGCCGTTTATGGGTACTCACCGTTTTCACGCTACGGTGCAGGCGGCTAGCTATCTGCGTCACGCTGTAGCCCGCATGCAACAACCCAAACACCTGAAGTTCGGCCCCGGTCAACCGGCATGTCTCTGCGGAGAACACGGGCATGGTTGACGGTTGAGCAAGCAACGGGCTGATCACCTGTTTGCCGGCCAATACCGTTTCCAGCAGTTGACTCAGTTGGGCCTGTGGCGTCTGCAACGCGAGCACCGAGATACCAGGCTGGCGAGACAGGGTAATTAACTGATACTCCGGCAGTTCCTCAGTGATGACCACCAACGGCCGGTTTCCCCGGATATGCTGCAGCCACACCAGCCAGTCAACACCGTCGGCGATGTTGCGTTCATCATCGCTGATATCACTCACTACCAGGTCAGCCTGGGTCAGCCCGGGCAGGCGGCCCATATCGCTAAAGGAGTCTGCTGTTTGAAAGGTGAAACCCGGTAACTGCTCCGTGAGAAAACGCAACAGCCCCTCGCGGGCCAGCGGGCAGGCGTGCATCACGATGCCCTGCTTGCCAGCAGTCTTGGCGTGGAGTTTCATAACCGCACCTCGTCGGCCATCAACCGGCCGCCCAGCACCTGCAACTCGCCCCGGCTGACCATGTTGAGCTTGCCGAGCAGTGCCTGCTTGTGGGCGCTGATAGTACGAATATCCTTGTGCATCAACTGGGCCACCCGGCTGACGCTCTTGCCGGCCAGCAGCGCCTGGGCCACATTGCATTCCTGATTGGTCAGCCGGACGGGGTGGCACGCCACGTTATTGGGCACCAGATAATGGGCCAGGTCGGCCTCGTCAATCAGCCCTTTGAACACGGTATTGACCCCAAAGGCCAGTAGCAAATCAACCAGATGGGGCAGGTCCTTGCGCAGGTAGGCACCGATATGCACCTTGGTATTACAGCGCATCAGGAGGGCCAATTGCTGCAGCAGCGGCAACACCTCGGTGCGGTGGCTAATGGCACTCAGCAATACCGCATCAACCCGGTGGCACTGAACACTCTCAGATAACTGGTCCGTCTCGGTAATGCGTATCAGCGAGACGCGGTCGCCCAAGGTGGTACGCAGCATCTGCTGGATACCCAGCCAGGTGATGTCGTAGGGTTCCAGCACCAGAATATTGAGCACCGGAGCCCCGGTATTCTCCGTCAGAAAAGACATAGCATCGCTCTCTTTGCGGTTTCGGTTATCCAGGATAGCGGGACCTCCCTCCCCGCTACCTGGAGTCACAGGGTTACTGATAAGTGAAGTTGACCAGCACGCTGCTGGAGACCTGCCCGGCCTGCGCACCACCTGACGGTGTATACATGCGCGCTGCCAGCGGGAAAGTGGCCGTACCGGTGAGCGTATCGACGTTGGCGGTCATGGTACTGCCGGTGGACAGTATCGCACTGTGGTCCGCGTCCTTCGCCATCTGCACGGCCATATATGGCGCGGCGGTGGCTGCCGGTTCGGTATTGGCAAACAGCGTGGCGTCGGTACCGTCCGGCGTGCCGGTGTAGGTGGCCTTGACGGACGTGGTGCCTGCCGGGCAGTTGGTCAGGTTGAGGGTAAAGCTCTTCCAGTCACCAGCCTCGTTGGCATTCTGAAAGCGGGTCCGGCCCAGCGTTCCGAGGTTGACCTCTTGCCCTGCCACCAACACCGGGTTGACGGTACAGGATGAGGCGATGACCTTGCCGGTGATGGTGACATCGGCGGCTTCCACCTTCGTGCCCGGCAGGACAGCGAGGGCGGACAGCAACATGTTGAGGACAAAAACACGTTTAAACATATTTGGCTCTCCTGCCAGGAAATGACCGAATCAGTTGTAGGTGAAGTTCATCAGGACCACGGTGCTGATGTTGCCCACGGTGGCACTGCCTGGGGTGCTGTAAGGGCGGGCTTGCAAATCGAAGGTGGCGTTTTTACTAGCATCCACGTTCACCGTCATGGTGCTGCTTTTGCCCTTGTCGGCAATGGTACCGGAGCGGTTCTGCACCTGAACGGCGACGTTGGTGGCGTAGCCAGTGCCGGTGGTATTGGCGTACTTGTTGGCGTCTGCGCCATCGGCGGTACCGTCAAAGGTGGCCTTGACCGAGGTGGTTCCGGCCGGGCAGTTGCTGAGCGTCACATCGAAGGTCTTCCAAGTGCCATAGGAGGCGGCCAGGTTCAACGTGGCGGCGGTGACGTCGGGCATGGTGACCGTGTATGCCCCGCTGTTGTCGACAGTACAGGCAGCTGCGGTAACTTTACCGTTAATGGTAATAGTAGTATCCGCAGCATGAGCAGCCATAGAACAAAAGCCTACCACCAACGCAGCAATCAGTCCTTTAGCAAATTTATTCATTTTAGTGCTCCTTTGTATGTTTGTATGCGTAATTTATGGGTTGCTAACCCATGCCAGAAAAAAAACGGATGATTTTTTAAGTCAGTTATAAACTATAGTGGCGTAGGCAATAGCATTAACAGGCCCTGCTGGAACATCCGCCGTTAACGCATAATATCTGGCTGTCATTGGGTAATTAAAAGTTCCGTTTACGTTACCAACATTTATATAAGTCGACGGAGTGATCACGTTGCCATTTTGGTCCAACAGCTGAAAGCCGACATTGTCTGCGGTGCTGCTATTGGTATTTTTGAATACCGTATTATTACTACTCGCCATGGTTCCACTGAAGGACAATGAAAGATTGACTAATGAATCGCATTGCAACGGAATAGTAAATCCTTTATCACCCGTAGTGCTATTTATGATGTTCAAATTCGCCGTTGTAGTATCCTCCAAATTTACCGGAATGTTGGATTGTGTTACAGTGCAAGCCGGTGTTGTCGGTTGGATGATTAGAGTCGTTGCCAGATATAAAATGATATCAAGCGATCCATCAACACTAATATTACCTATAACTCCCGGTCCAAAAGTTCCAGCAGACCCAGGTATCGGGCCTGTTTTCACAAATTCAATTGTCACCGTACTAGCGGCATAAGAACCCGGCCACCGCCCAGTCCAGGTTCTTGAGCTTGGCCACCAAGAGTTAGGATAACCTGGCCAATTGGCATCTAATTTTCCACGGTATGATACCCCCGGGATGGAAGTTGGGTATAAATTGCCATTGGGTGTACCAACTCCAACAATTGTTGAAGTTTTATTCCCTGACCCCTTATCACACCCCCCCGATGTAAGAGGAAATGATACCGTGGTACTTGCCAAAATCGTGTTCAGCGGTACCGCAGGAGAAATATTAACCGTTGGAATGGCAGAAGTAAGATTAAACGTTAGTGGGCAAGTGGCCTTGGCAAAGGGCGCAATCATGAGCATCAATATACCCGACAACAAATGTTTCAGAGAAATGCGTTGCTCCCATCCCCGGCTGATTTTCACCATGTATTTAATATTCACTTTCATATTTCACTTTCCTTACTGCTCAAGTGCAGTGCCTTAACGGCACTGACCATTGATATTGATGATGCCGTTCACGTTCTGCGGCAGGCTGTAATTTACGTGGCACTGTTCATCCGGCCCACTGCCCCATTGCACCTTGAGCTGGCCGCTTTGCGCCAACCCGGTCAGATACACTTGGCCGTTGTCGCCGACGATAAAGCCCTCGGCATCCTTGCTACCGTTGGCCGACACGATGGCGCCGAACGGAACCGGTTTGCCGCCTGCATATAGCAGTGTCATCAACACCCGGTTGCCCACACTGGTCTGGTAACGCGCTCTCACCACCGCACCCCGCGTTGGCACCACCGTCTGAGTGGTGATGGCCACCTCGGTGTTGTCGGCGAAGCTCTCGGTATTGAGCGTGACGTCGTTCTTGCGGTACGGGCTGGCATACGGCACCACCGCGTAACCCCGGTAATCGGTCTTCACCCCTGTCTGCCCCTGAACACCGACGCTTTTTGCCCCCGGTGCCGCCACCAGTACCATGGTTTCACCCAGCGGTTGGCCGAACGTCACGCCGTTTTCATGGGCCAGAATGCCACCCTGCACGCCGTAGTTCAGGCGCTGGCTGTTGTTGTCATACGCGTAACCCCCGTTGACTTCTCCGTAGGTCGCCCGCCAGTCGGCATTGGCACTGCCACTGTTGCCCTGACCTTTCGTGCCATACCCTTCCTGCACGCTCCAGCTCAGGTTGTTGTCGTCCAGCACCGTCCCGCCCACGCTGACGCTGTGGGTGGTGTTGCCTTTCTTGCTGCTGTTGGCCATGTAGTTGACGTAGGTCGGGTGTTTGTCCCCGAACAGTTTGGTCAACGGTACGCTCACGTTGAGAGCAAACAGCTGGTCCTTGTCGTAGATACGCCCGCGGCTGCCCGACTCGGCGGTGCCGTAGGCCACCTGCGAGTTGCGGTTGTAGGTGTAGCTCAGGCCGTAGCTGATACCGTCCCACGAGTTATTGTAACTGGCGGTGTACGACTCCATGCGCCGGTCGGTATTCCAGTAATCCTCGCGTGCCGCGGTGATACCCACGTTGCCGCCGCCCTGCCACAAATCCTGTGACAGCGTCAGCTCCGCCCGGTTACGCCGGCGTTCCTGCAACGGATAACTGTTGCCGCTGGTGTAGGTGTCCAGCACTTCCTGCATGCCCCAGTAACCGTCGGTGGCATAGCGGTAGCCCGCCACCGAGAAGTTGGTACCGGTCTGCACAAAGTTCTTGCTGTAGCGCACCCGCCAGGACTGGCCGCTCTCTTTCTGCTGGTCTTTCTGTTTCGACCAGGCCTGCGTCACGTCCAGGGATAAGGCACCAAAGTCACCCAGGTTCTTGCCGACACCCGCCGCCATGGATTGGTACTTGCTACTGAACTGGCCGCCGCCGTAAATCGTGAACCCGGCCGGCAGGCCGTAAATCACCGTGGCTTCGCTCAGCGGGGTCTTGTCCACGCTGTTGTCGTAGGAGCGGTACACCCCGGTGGTGGCCGAATATTTCAGGCGTCCTTCACGCTGCAACACCGGCAACGACGCAAATGGAATGACCAGCAGTTGTTCGCTGCCGTCGGATTCCTTGATGGTGACGTTCAGGTCACCGGAGCCGCCGGTCGGGAACATGTCGGTGATTTCAAAACTGCCCGGTGACACATAAGTCTGGTAAATCACGTAGCCGTTCTGGCGGATGGTCACCTGCGCATTGGTGCGCGCGATACCCCGCACAATTGGCGCATAGCCGCGCAGGCTTTCCGGCAGCATGTCATCATCGGAGGCCAGTTGGGCTCCACGGAACGGAATGCTGTCAAACACGTCCGCCGCGGTGGAGGTGTCCCCAGCGGTGAACTGGCCTTTCAGCGCAATGATGTCGCGTTGGGCATAGGTGTAGACCGTGTCCCACTTGTCCTGGGTCTGGCCATTCTCACCGCTGTTGCTCGAACGGTTCCAGGTGGTGTAGTTGCGCAGGCGCCACGGGCCGATGTTGATGCCGGGGCGCAGGTTGACATACTGGTTGCTGCTGTCATTGCCGCGCCCGCTCTTGGCGTAGTTGTTGGCGCCGGTGACGCTGTAGTTCAACAGCGCGGCCGTAATGCCCTCATCCCACGACTTCGGATCAACCCAGCCACGGGCGGAGTTGTTCACCGCCGACTGCGGGAAGCTCAGCAACAGTTGCTGACGGGCAAAGCGGAAATCGCTGTTGGCCTGGGGAATGGCCGCCAGGTTGGCGCAGGCGGTGCCCGGCGCCCCCATCTCCGGGAATTTCTTGGTCAGCACCCCCCAGCCGGCGAGGTCGTTGACCGGGATACAGGGCAGCAGTGTGTCGCTGCCCTTGCCGTCCTTGCCCAGACGGAATTCCACGTTGCGGGTTTCCATCCGTTCGTTGTTGAGAAACACGTCCACGCGGTAGGTGCCGGGTAACTGGCCACCCTTGTCCTCAAACGAGGTCAGGTCGACGGCTTTCTGGCCGGGGGTGCCGAGTTCAAGCAGGGCGGGGTTGAAGTAGTCCCGCGCCTGGGCTGTCATCATGGTTCCGCTCAACAGCGCCACCTGGGCGGCCACAAAACAGGCCACCCGGCTCATGCGCACTCGGGGTTTATTATTATTATTGTTCATCCTTCACTACTCCTTGCGTGCGGGGGGAATGCTCTACCCGCTCCTGAATGTCCATGCTCCGCATCAACATGCTGTTAGTGCCCCGGGGTGTGCTCGGCCCCCGTACCGCCGTAATCGCTGATCAGTTTCCAGCTCACGCCACCACTCACATTGGCAGGCACGCTAAAGGTGGCCTGGCTCATCGGCAAGACGTAGGTGATGTCCTTGACCTCACGCCCGCCCACCTTGACCTGCTGGAAGTTCATGACGAACGGCGTCGAATTGGCGACGGTCAACTGAGTGCCACTCTGTGACCAGGTCAGCTTGCCGGTGACATCTTCGGGGGTACCTTTCAGGCCCTGCGGGCGGTAAATCAGCTTGATGCGGGTCTTGACCGCAATCTGCAGGGTGTTGGCCCCTTCTTTTTTGCTACCCGCCGGGATGGACTTGACGTTCAGCCAGTAGAGCGACTCGCGGTCTTCCGGCAGGCTGCCGCCGGTGCGCACGATACGCAGCAGGTTCTGCTGGTTACCGTCGAGGCGGAACAGCGGTGGCGTGACAATAAAGGGGGCTTTCTCAGCGCCACCGTTTTGGGTCTCCGCCCAGGACTGGATGAGATAGGGGTTGGTGTCAGTGTTGGTGACGCTCAGTGAAGCCTCCTTTTTGCCACCGTCGTAAATCAAACGGGTACCGCCAACAGTCACACCGCCGACGTTGGCCGCCTGTGCGAAGGTGCTGCTCAGCAATAAAGAAAGGCAAAGGACTTTAAATCCGGTATTCATGACAATTCCGTACTCCGAAAAAAGGCGGGCCGACCGGCGTCGGCCCGTAGAGGCAGCTTCCCGACCAGGACGTGGCGAGGAAGCGACAATCGATTAGTTGTAAACGATGGTGAAGTTGCTGGTGGAGTTCGCTGGACCTGCAGTCACAGGCAGTGAAGTCGCCAGGTAACGTGCAGTGAAGTCCAGGTTGTTGGTACCAGTGGTCAACGCGTAAGCTGAAGACGCGGCGAACAATGGCACGATAACTTGGGATTTATCCATCAACTGGATACCCACGTTAGTGGCCACGCCCGTTTCCTGAGTCAGCTGCAGGATGGTGTTGTCGTTGGCGTCTGCAGTGCCATCAAACTTCACTTTTGCAGAGGAGACGCTGGATGGGCAGTTGGTCAGTGCGATGGTGAACTTGGTCGGTGCAGCAGTCAGGTTACCGGTGGTGAACGCAGAACTGGCTACGGTGCCCAGAGTAACGGTCAGCGGGTTGCTCATGTTGTTGGTTACGGTGCAAGCATCGTCAGTGATAGCACCGACGAAGTTGATTTTACCGTCAGCCGCAAAGGCAGAAGAGGACAGAGCACCGGCAACCAGAGCAGCAACAATCAGATTCTTTTTCATACGAGTATTTCCCTTTTAAGATGCCTCCAAGGCATCAAGTTTGTGTTGATGCATATGCATCGTTTCCATGTACTACTTGTGGTCGGTTTGGACTACTGCCCCCTGGGATAAACGCTCTAATCAATACGAGCGCTATTTCTGAGGAGACATTTTGTACCAAAGTGTCTACTTTAATTTTTTATTCCGAAAAAAATTAATTAACAAGAATATTTAACCAAAAAATAAAATAATTTAAGATTAAAATTCCAAAAAAAGGGTTTGACAATGAGTATCTTGATAAGAATTTTCTTTGTTTGGGCAATTTTCAAGCGAAGAAATCAAGAGGGGTAAAAACCTAAAAATGCATATCACATTGATAAGTAATGTTTTTTAATGGACACAACGAGAGTTGCAAGTGGGGATTGACTTTATTAGGAAGATTCCACAAAATAAGCGTCAGTTTGGTACAGAATGTCTACTTTTAGATATTTAATTACAAATGATTGATTACCAGATTTCTTTAAACCTCAAGGCATTTGAAGCCGTATACAACACGGTATGTTGAATGTTACGGTGCCCCAGATAGTCCTGAATCAACCGCGTATCTACCCCTTTGTCTGCTAAAGCAAAGCCACAAGCATGCCGTAACATATGCGGGTGAGCATTAACATCCAGGCCCGCAACCTCGCTAAACTGGCGCATTAACTTATAAATCCTTTGGCGTGAAATTGGGTTACCTTTTCGTGAAAGAAATAACCAGTCGCTTTCTGAATTATTATATTTACCCCGGACTGACAACCATTTTCTCAAAGCCACCACCTCTACCTGATACAAAGGATGGTTCGTTGAGAAACCATTTTTCAGTCGATGAACATAAATATTGTTTCCTTTAAGATCGACATCTGAAAGTTTCCATGAATTTATCTCACTCACTCGACACCCATGAATGAAACACATGCGAATCAAGCAATAATCACGTTCTGGATTATTACCCAGCAGCGCTGCAGATAATAATCTTTCTACTTCGGAAGGTGTAAGATGTTTTCTTTCTGACATAAAAACTCCAACGAGGTTTTAAACTCCGGCACCCGTTCCATGCAGATAACCGAATAACTATAGAATACCCGGATTGAACCGAGATTTTATCCTGATTCCTGAGGATAGACACAAGACTAGTATAGGAATAAAAACGCAGGAGACAACTATAAATGTGATCGTCTCCTCGTAGAGGGGCCTGTAGCCGTTAATCCTTGTTTCTAATAAGGGAATCTCACTCAAGTGATAAAAAATATTTAAGCCATTACTTATCATATGGTTATAAGGAAACCAAGAGAGGTTAAAAAATTAACGGCATGCTGAGAATGAGGGGAATTCTTAAATTTTGTAAAAAATCTCTATCCATTCACCATAATGATACGCTTAAAAAACGCACATCACTTAGTTACTCGTTCAGCCTTGGTGAGTGTGTTGATGATCATTTTGAGTTTCTCATCATCTTTATCTCGGCTGTGCGTATAGGCGTAGATATCTATCAACTCATTATCCAGCCAAGGTAAGGTAGCACTGCGCAAAGCAAACTTTTTCTGGATCGTAGCAGTGAAGTATTCCGGTATAATGGTTAGCATTTCGCTATCTTCCAGACAATGGAAAATATTGAGCAAAGATGATGTCACATAGCGTATTTTTCTGCTAGCTAACATTTCATGAAAAATGATGGGCCAATAAGATACTCCTTCCTTTAAAGAAACCAATGCATGCTCTTCCGCCAGCCACTGTTCCGCTGTTAATGTATCCTCTACCCTTGGATGTTCGGCATTACATAGAGCGACGAATTTTGTGCTAAACAAAGGGGTACATGTCAATGAGTTATCACTTCTGATAGGCTGTCCTATATCAATATCACACTCTCTTGAAACCAGGGTGTTAACCCGTTGTTCTTCGGTAAGAGTTTTATTGTTAAACTCGATACAAACCCCCTCCAATAGACCTCCAGCCTGTAAAACCTTATCCATCAGGAAGTACTCAATTAAGGTATTCGATCTAATCCTGACTTTCCTGACATCGAGTTTTTTCCCTTCCCCTACCGTAAGAATGCGGTTGAATTCCTTTTCAATATTTTTATATTGCGGATAAAGTTCTTGAGCTATAGGTGTAGCTTTTAGTCCCTGTGCCGTTTTTATGAACAGGGGGTCATTGTAATACTGACGGATTTTGTTTAATGAATAACTTAATGTCGGAGCTGAGATACCAAGAGCGCGTGCAGCGGCTCCCATACTTTTAGTTTCAAATACCAAAATAAGCGTTTTTATTAAGTTGTAATCAAACCTATCAACGGCACCCATATAAAACCCCCGTAATTATCAATACCTTATAAGTGTACATTATGTTTTTAAAAATGCCATTTTTAATATCTTCTATTGTCTACTTTTCCCTGGAGGGATTTAATAGCTCCAACGAAACACCTGCTGAGAAAACGAAATGTCTAATCGTAAATTTATTACTAAAGAAGAACTTGAGAAAGTGCTTAGTGCCGTCGGCAGTGGCCTGAACGCCACCCGCGATCGCTGCATCATCACCATGTGCTACATTCACGGCTTCAGGGCTTCTGAGCTCTGCAACCTGAAGATAGCCGATGTGGATAGGGAGTCTGGGATTATTCACGTCAACCGGATGAAGAACGGCCTGTCTACGGTGCACCCACTGCAACCGAGGGAGTTAGAGTGCATTGAGGATTGGATGAAGGTGCGTGGTGGCTACCTTGGCGCAGAGGATCAACCTTTCTTGTTCCTGTCGCGCTTTGGCAACGAGCTGTCGAGAAAGCAGCTGTATAAAATGATACGTATTTATGGTGAGAAGGCGGGTTTGTCCGTCCAGCTGCATCCGCACATGCTGCGCCACTCCTGTGGCTATGCGCTGGCCGATGCAGGGAAAGATACGCGACTGATCCAGGATTATCTGGGGCATAAAAACATCATGCATACCGTGCTGTACACGGCGAGTAATCCTAAACGCTTTAACAGTATCACCATCTAACTCCCCGCTTAGCTACTTGGATGCAACTGCAGGTGCATCACGGTATCCCCTCCTTAAAATAACCAGCCCTGGTTCTACCAAGGCCAGTCAGCAATCAATCAAAGACGCCATTAATTACCGAGGCGACGATCGCCGTGCTTAGGGCCACCAGCACCAAATCATTACCCGCGATACGCCATTCATAGCCAGGATACGATGGCAGTTGCCCCAACATGGAAGCTGGCACCATTTTCTTGGCGATACCAGGAGGCAGCGGTTTACCCCGTGCCAGGTTCTTGGCGATGCCAGGAGGCAAAGACTGATACCCCGTCAATCCGTAGTTGATCGCGAGGGGCCGTACACGGTCATAATTGATACTCACGGTAACCAGATCGTCATGGCCACCTTTGTCTTTTTTGCCTTTGTCTGAGTTACCATTGCCGTGATTGTCTCCATTTTTGCCTGAATTCCCATGATTGCCTGAGTTTCCATGCCCGCCCCCGTTACCATTGCCTGGGTTGGCCATAACAGAAACTGAGGATAAAGACACAACAGCAATCAACGCGAGTGCGATGACCGATCTGCGACGTTTGCACATGTTAAATGACCTTTATGAAGGGTTACATGATGAATCTAGCCCTCTGCAAGCCACCGGGCAATAAGGATCCCTCCTATAATTGGTTTTATGGTAAGTTGATTCATGCGGCGTTAGTTGACGAGGTGACTAGGTGAAAATGATTGCGGGGACTCTTTTAGTCATTCTGCTGGCAGGATGCACTTCGGTTAGCGTTTCTGGCTCCGGCGGGAGTTCGGGGCGTTCAACGGCGACGATTGGCATCGGCTCCGGTACCATCCGTTGATGTGGGGATTTGGCAGACTCATGCTTTGCCGTGCAGATCGATAATCTCATACTCCCCGCCGATGATCGGTTTGAACAAAATTTTATAGCCGTCGCTATCGAAACCCGGCGCGGCAATCATTAGCTCTTTCGCTTCATCCAGGCTATCTACAGCCCCCAGCCACAACCAGTGGTGGATAACATGGTATTGCGCCATATCGATCCCCTGCTCCCGCAAGGCTATTGGACCATGCCACGGCCAGCACACTAATCGGCTTTGCTCTAACGCTGCAATCAGGCGCTGTTGATGATCTTCCAAGCTTTCTTTACCACAGCAAGCCCCTGCACAACGCTTGAGTGCCGAACGGAAACAAGCGCGACCCCGGCTTAGCGGCTCCAGACCTAATAGCCCATAGCAAAGCTGGTGCTGATCGGCGATAGACTGCAACGCTTGCAATGCCGCCCGCCGGTTGGCGAACAGCCCAAACAAGCCAGCGTGCCGTGCAAAATCCACCTCTTTGGCGTACACCACTTGGGGTTTATCGCCACTGAGTTGCAATGCGCACAGTTGCTTGTTGCGGCGCAGGCGCTTATTGAACAGCGGCTGCTGCTGTTTGATCAGCTGTGCCTCCAGCAGCAAGGCTCCGATTTCACCCGCCGTTCTGATGAAGGTGATACGCCTCGCCTGGCGCAGCATCGCGGCTTCATCTGGGGTACGCAAATGCGAAAGCACCCGGCTGCGAATGTTGACGCTTTTGCCGATGTAGAGCGGCATGGTTTCACTCTCGCCATGGAACACATATATACCAGGTAGCGAAGGTAACCCTGCTAACCACTGGCGCAGGTGTTCGGGGTATTGGTAAATGGCTTCCGCTTCAAATTCAAGCCTTGGTGCGGCGAAACGTCTGGTCAATCACACTCTCCATACTGATTTTTTATACAGTATAGCGATGTTAGGCGAGGGTTTGAAGGGGATTGTGGTCAATACTGCATCAGCGATCGTCCCCTCACCCTAGCCCTCTCCCAAAGGGCGAGGGGACAGTATGTGCTACATGTTGATACAGTGCCTGACGACGGTTGCGGATTAGCTCCCTCTCCCTGCGGAAAGGCTCATGTTGCCTACGATCTGTTCGGGGAGAGGGTTGGGTTGAGGGGCGGTGATTTTTGCGCAACGGCTAAAATATATTACAAATCAAAAGCATAAAAAAAGACCGAGTACGATTCCTATACTCGGTCTAGGGAAAGGGCTCTTGGGAGAGAGCCGTGCGCTAAAAGTTGGCATTTATGCAAGGTTTGTTCAACCGTGCTTTCTAAGAATAGTCCAAGGTGCCAGCTTTGCCACCCCAGCGCACACAGTGATAGTTACAAACTGAAATTAGTTACCTACATCCCGTCACCAGCCGTAAACTTTTGCATAACTATCGGATGGTTAGCTGATTAGTTTGCACACAGTTTTTCTGCTCTTTCGCGGAAAGGTTGCACACTCATTTTGTGGCCGGGATTGTTGGCATCATCCAACAGGATCACATCCAGCGATTGGGCACGCTGCTGCCCCGCTTTCACCTGTGCTTCTGCCGCTTCATTGAGCGGATACTGCATCAGGGTGCTGTTATTGAGCACAAACAAGGCTTCCCCTTTGCGGCATTGCAGCGTGACTTCTTCTTTGGTGAACGCCCACTGCTTGCCGTACTCAAACTTGGTGATGTTAACCAGCTTATCCGCCGCCAACGCGCTCGTTGCCGTTGCCAACAGCGCAATACCAACAATTACAGATTTCATTTTTTTGGCCTTAAGTTGCGATTTGATACGATTTTCCCGCAAGTTGGGGGCTTCCGGCAAGGCGCAATGTCATGCCGGCGCATAGGTTGCAAATAAACTCACCAACACCAGCACCGTTGCTCCCAAAGCCACCTCAAGCCAGCAGGCGATAACCAACCCGCGCTGCGCCAGATTGGGGGTGCTGCGCATTGCAGGGACGATAACGTAACGGTTGGCCAATGCTATCATCACCATCAACGCCACCAGCCCAGCTTTAACCAGCAGCAAACGCTGATAGGCGGAGTCGAGATCGACTGGCCAGTGGCCGAGAATGATCAGGCTGTTGATAATACCGGTTACGATCACCAGCACCACGGCAACATGGCCCCAGCGGGAGAAACGAATCAAGGTGGCGATCGCATCGCTACGCCACTGCGGTTGTGGCAGGTAACGCAGGCAAAGCAGCAAAGGTAACAGGCTGCCAAACCAATAGCCTGCGGCCAACAGGTGCAGCGCATGGTTAACGCGGTGTACGATCCCCAATGCGCCCGCATGCATCGCCGCATGGCCGATAAATGCCATGTTGACCAACAGCATTACCGAGCACAGGGTCAGCGCTTGCCCCCGCTTCGTCGCGGGCAGCAGCAAGGCTAGCAATGCCAGCAGGCAAAAGCCCAGATGCCAGCGCCAGGCCTCGCCAAAGGTGGTGCCCAACACCGCCCACCAAATGCTCAATTGCCAGGTATCCGCCCAGCCGTCGCCCATCAATCCGGCCTGAATGGCCAGCATCAGCACGGCGGTAAATGCAGAGGTCCAGGTCGCAGCGAGCAGCAGCGGGCGCAAATCGCGGGTGATGATCGGGGAGAGGCGCTGTGGCGACAGAACGGCGGTGAACAGGCTGACGCCAAACATCAGCATCACCGCCGCAAAGTGCACAAAGCGACACAGGACAAACAGGGTCGCCAGAGTCATACCTTAGTTTACGGTAAAGCTGTACTGGCCTTTGGTTTTATGCCCGTCCACGGAAACCACATGCCAGCTGACCTGGTATTTGCCCGCAGCCAGTTCACCTTCAATCGGTACGTTAATCTGGGTGTTGTTGCTTGGCTCCAGATCCAGCTTGCCGGTTTTCACTTCGGCGTTATCTGGGCCGGTCACTTTGACACCGCTGAAATTAGGCTCAATGCCTTCGGAGAAATTCAGCGTCAAAACTTTTGGCGCGGAGCTAACGGTAGCGTCTGCCGCCGGAGTCTGTACTTTCAGGTGGGCATGCGCCAACGCCTGTTGTGAAGACAGGCCGACGAACAGCACGAAAACGGTAGAAAGCAGGCGGTAAGAGGAACGAATTTTAGCGATCACGGAACAGTCCTTTATCATTATAGAGAGGTGATAAGGGCCAAGACCGATTACGCGGAGCGATGTTTCCGCAGCCTCAACCCACCACAATGATTGCGCTACGGGTAAAACAGCAGAAGGAGCGGGTTAACTCACTGTTATCACTCTCTACCTTCCGGTAGCGTATCGGGCTAAATGATAACGACGGTGGATCGGCAAGTCGAGCACATCACTGATTTTTTGCGATCTGGCAGCACGTATCGCTATAACAATGGGATAAATTCAGCGCAAAAAAAACCGCGTACGATGCAAAGTACGCGGTTTTCTAGATTGATGATAAAAGCGGGTTATCAGGCCTGGCCGTTAGCGCTTTCTGCCGCAGCGCCCATTCTCTTCAGATCTTTATCAATGAAGAACAGAGCCTTGCCGCTGCTGCCCACCAGTGCCAGCTTGTCCAGCACGGATTTGAACAGCTTCTCTTCTTCGTGCTGCTCGGCAACATACCATTGCAGGAAGTTGAAGGTGGAGTAATCTTGCGTGGTCATGGCCACGTGCGCCAGTGCGTTGATCTGGCGAGTGATCAGTTGCTCATGCTCATAAGTCTGCTGGAAAACGTCAGCCAGTGATTCAAACTCTACCGGTGGCGCAGAAATGCTGCCAATCAGTGGCAATGCCCCGGTATCGCTGAGGTAGTCGAACAGACGCTGCATATGCTGCATCTCTTCACGCGAATGATCTTTGAGGAATGCGGCGGCCCCTTCGAAGCCTTTATCGCTACACCAGGCGCTCATCTGCAAATACATATTGGCAGAATAGAATTCCAGATTCAGTTGCTCATTCAGCTTGTTGGTCATTTCTTGCGTTAGCATGAGGATCCTTTTTATTTTTGCAGGTCATAAACTTAATTGAGCGCATTATGCCTTGATTAACACAAAATAAAAACAGTTGATTTACATTTATTTGTTTTATTGATAATTATCAGACGGTTAAATAATACCATGAATTTAACAATAAACTATTATAAGAATCATTTTCATCTTTGTATTTAATCAAAAAGCGAATCATTCTTATTTGATAAAATAAATAAATCACATTGAACTCGGCTATTATATAACCCTGCTAGATATAATGACTTCGGTTTGAGGCTTGCCAAGCGCGACGCAGTAGATTACCTTCTGCCCTGATTTGCTGTTGCACACTAGAGGAGAAGAGCATGGGTTACAATCTGGCAGAGCTTTCCAAAAACGAAATGGACAAGGTGAACGTTGATCTGGCCGCGTCTGGTGTGGCATTCAAGGAACGCTACAACATGCCGGTGATCCCAGAAGTGGTGGAGCGCGATCAGCCAAGGCATTTACAGGATTACTTCCGCGAGCGGGTGATGCACTACCGTGCCGAATCACACAAATTCTCTCGCCTGCCGTATGAGCCAAAAATGAAGTAATGCCCCCTCACCCAAAGGGTGAGGGGATAAAACGTGTTACGAGACTATGATGACTTACCGGCGAAACGGTCGGTAGCCAGCATCAACTGGTGCAAAATGCCCGGCTCGTCCGTTGAGTGCCCTGCCCCTTCCACAATATGCAGTTGCGCTTCTGGCCACGCCTTGGCCAGATCCCAGGCGTTTTGTACCTGACAGGCCATGTCGTAGCGCCCATGCACGATCACTCCAGGAATATGGCGGATCCGCGGAACATTGGTCAGCAGTTGGTCGTCGCTGTCGAGAAAGCCTTGATGGGTAAAATAGTGGTTTTCGATCCGGGCAAAGGCCAGCGCGAAGTCATCTTCACCAAAGGAGGCGGCCGCATCGCTTGGCAGCAGCGTCACCGTTTCCCCTTCCCACACGCTCCACAGTTTGGCAGCCTCAAGCTGGACTTGCAGATCCGGTGACGTCAGGCGTTGACGGTAGGCGGCAATGACGTCCTTGCGTTCTTCTTCCGAGAGGATAGACAGCACCCGCTCCCATTTATCCGGGAAGAAGCGAGAAGCGCCGTCTTGATAGTACCAGCTCAGTTCCTGCTTACGCAGCGTGAAGATGCCACGCAGCACTAACTCACTGACGCATTGCGGGTGCGTCTGTGCATAGGCCAGCGCCAGCGTGGAACCCCAGGAACCACCAAACACCAGCCACTTTTCCACCCCGGCCAGCACACGCAATCTTTCAATATCGGCAACCAAATGCCAGGTGGTGTTATTGTCCAGGCTGGCATGCGGTTTGGAACGGCCACAGCCCCGCTGGTCGAACAGCAACACCTTATAGCGCTGCGGATCGAACAGCTGGCGGTGATAAGGTGCGCAACCACCGCCAGGCCCGCCATGAATAAACACCGCAGGCTTACCGTTTGGATTGCCGCTCAGCTCCCAGTAGATCCGGTGCCCATCTCCAGTATCCAACCAACCGCTATCATAGGCTGCGATGGGTGGGTACAAACCTCGTAATTGTTCCATGGCGCGACGTCTCTCTGTGAGTGATACCTTCATCAAAGCCGAAGCCGCTCATCAGGTCAACGTCAAAACGCTAAAACCTCCGCCTATACCAACAAGTTAACGTGCGTTTGCTCAAAATGAAGTCGACTTGCTTTTGCGCATATGGGGTTCGCGCATTTCTTGCGCGGTTTTGGCTTCAATACTCAGCTCTGCCGTAGGGCGTAATAGCAAGCGTGGCAGGCCGATAGGCTCACCCGTTTCCAGGCAATAGCCGAAATCACCGGTTTCCAGACGTACCAGGGCGGCGGCCATTTTTGGCAGCAGACGGGTTTCACGGTCCAGTTGACGGAACAGCAGGCGCAAATCCTCTTCGCGCGCGGCTTTATCCGCTTCGTCACCACTGATGTCACCGCTGTCGATATCGCGTTTCAGCACCTCGATGTGCTGCCAGAGTTTTTGTTGCTCGTCCAATAAGCGCTGGCGGAAAAACGCCCGCTGCTCTGCATTCATGTAATCAGATTCTGGCATTGCCAGCAGTTGTTGCTGGCTCAATAATGTCAAGACTGGCATGGTGCACTCCGTGTACATAGGTTTGTTACATTATAACATTTTTAACCTATGAAAGCTTAATAATAAATAATCATTGGTTAAACAAGGTGTTGACGTTTCCATACCCTTTGCTGCTTGCTTATGTCAGCCGTTAGGAGGTTAATGGTTCGGCAAGCCACCCAACCATAGGTAACCAAGAGGCCATCATGAGTAAGGGAATGGACAGCAAGAAAAATGCGAAGAAGAAGCCGTTGAAAACCCCAGCAGAGAAAAAAGCGGAGAAACGTTCCAAAAAAGGACAGACGTCTTCATCTGGTGAGTAAATCAGCTTCTGACCGTAGTTAAACCCGCCAATGCGGGTTTTTTGTTGTCTGCGAAAAGGCAGGTTGGCATCAGCCCCTCACCTCGTTAAGCTAGGACAAGAGACTTTTACCGAGGACATCATGCTATTACGTGTAATCGATACCGAAACCTGCGGGCTGGATGGCGGCGTGGTGGAAGTCGCTTCCGTTGACCTTATCGACGGGCGCATCACCAATCCGATGAGCGATCTGGTCAGCCCGGACCGGCCGATCGGCATTGACGCCATGGCCATTCACCATATCACCGAGCAGATGGTTGAAGGCAAGCCGCGAATTGCGGTCGCGATTGGCCGCTACCAGGGCAGCCAATACTATGTCGCGCATAACGCCGCCTTTGATCGGGCCATGCTGCCGGAAATGAACGGCGCCTGGATTTGTACCGTCAAGCTGGCACGTACGCTGTATCCAGACATTAAATATGGTAATCAATACCTGCGCTATGCGCTGAACCTGGATGTACAACTGCCGCAGGACACCACGCTTTATCCACATCGCGCGTTGTACGACTGCTATGTCACTGCTGCTCTACTGCAACGCATTGTGCAGGACTCCGGCTGGACGCCCGAACAGATGCTGGCAATCACCGAGCAGCCGGTATTGTTGAAAAAGTTCAAGTTCGGTAAATACCGTGGGCAATCCATTGAGCAGGTGGCGCTGGACGATCCCGGCTACCTGCGTTGGATGCTGAAATCCATCAACGATCTCAGCCCGGACATGAAGCACACGCTGAAGTATTACCTGATAGGTTAAGCAAACGGGCAGTCTCCTGCCCGTGGTTGATTACTCAGCTAACGCCAAAATAAAGGCATATTCCAGCGCAATATCTTCGTAAGCCTTAAAGCGCCCCGACTTGCCGCCGTGGCCAGCATCCATATCGGTATACAGCAGCAGTTGGCGATCGTCGGTTTTCAGTTCGCGCAGCTTCGCCACCCACTTGGCGGGTTCCCAATATTGCACCTGCGAATCATGCAGCCCGGTAGTGACCAGCATATGCGGATAATCCTGCGCCTTCACCTGGTCGTAAGGGCTGTACTGCAAGATATAATCGTAATACGCCTTGTCGTTTGGGTTGCCCCACTCGTCGTATTCACCGGTGGTTAGCGGGATGGACTCGTCGAGCATGGTGGTGACCACGTCCACAAACGGCACCTGGGCCACTACGCCATTGAACAGCTCAGGAGCCTGGTTGACGACCGCGCCCATCAGCAAGCCACCAGCGCTGCCCCCCATGGCAAACACTCGTTTAGCATCGCCATAACCCTGCTCTACCAGCGTCCTAGTGACGTCGATAAAGTCGTTAAAGGTGTTTTGCTTGTTGAACAGCTTGCCGTCTTCGTACCAGAGTTGGCCCAGTTCGGCACCGCCGCGAATATGCGCCAGCGCGAAGACAAAACCGCGATCCAGCAGGCTGAGGCGGCTGGCACTGAATGCCGGATCCATGCTGCTGCCATAGGAGCCGTAGGCATAGACCATCAGCGGATTCGCCCCAGGCGCAAAGCGGTCGGCACGGTAAACCAGAGACACCGGCACCTCGACGCCGTCACGGGCTTTCACCCACACCCGCTCGCTACGATAATCTTCCGCCGTGAAGTTTTTCACTTCCTGCTGTTTGAGCAGTTCCCGCTCACCGGTGTCCAGATTCAGTTCATACAGCGTGGTTGGCGTCGTCATGGAAGAGTAGCCGTAACGCAGCAGTTCGGTTTCCGGATCCGGATTATAGGCCAGCCAGGTGACATAGGTCGGATCGTCGAACGCGATGCGTTTATCTTCTCCGCTCTGCCAATGGATTTGGCGCAACTGGGTCAGCCCGGCAATGCGTTCCTCCACCACCAGCCAGTCACGGAACAGGCTGAACCCTTCGAGCATGACATCGCTGCGTGGGGCAATCAGTTCCTGCCATTGGCTTTCGTCGGCCTGCTCGCTCTGATACAGGCCAAAGTTCTTGCCGTTTCTGTTGGAGCGAATGTAGAAATGTTCACGGTAGTGATCGATGGCGTATTCATGATCTTTGCGGCGCGGCACAAACATCTGCGGCTTGCTGTCCGCACTATCGGCATCCAGCAACAGGATTTCCGAGGTGGTGGTGCTGCTGAGATGGATCAGGATAAAGCGTTCGGAGGTGGTTTTTTCCAGGCTGACGTAGAAAGTGTCATCCGCCTCCTCGTAGATCAGTTCGTCCTGCTGCGGATCGCTGCCCACCACGTGACGGTAGACCTGGTACGGCAGCAACGTCTTGGCGTGTTTACGCACGTAGTAGACGGTGGCTGAATCATTCGCCCACTCAAAGTTGCCAGAGGTGTTTTCTAATACCTCGCTGCTCCAACCATCGTTGCGCAGATCCTTGAAGCGGATATCGTATTGGCGGCGCGACAGGAAATCCTCCGCCACGGCCAGGCGCTGATTATCCGGGCTGACGTCCAACCCGCCAAGGGTGTAGAACTCATGCCCTTCCGCACGCTGGTTACCATCCAGCAGAGTGTCCCATTGCTCGCTAGCCGCTGCCGGTTGGCGCACATACAACGCATATTCATTACCCGGCTCGTAACGGGTTTGATAGCGGAAACCACGCCGGATATAAGGCACGGAGTGTTCCTGCTGGGGAATACGATCGACCATCTCCTGATACAGGGTTTCGCGCAGCGCCTGCTGCGGTTTTAGCTGTGCGTCGGTATAGGCATTTTCGGCCCGCAAATAGTCCAGGACCTGAGGGTCGGTGCGTTCGTCATCGCGCAGCCAGTAATAATCATCCACACGCGTATCGCCATGGATGGTAATTGGGAAAGGACGTTTTTCTGCCTTCGGAGGTGTCATCATTGCTAAATCATCCGCTTACATAGATGAGGCAAGAGTGACACGATCTTCACAGGCTTAACAAGCCGCGAGACGATATTTTCAGATGGGATGACAGATTTCCCCTCACCCTAGCCCTCTCCCAAAGGGAGAGGGGATAGAACGTGCTACAAACTTACATTGGTGTCACGTTTCGACAGGAAAGGCTGGGTAACAATTAACGTTTGGTGAATGCAATAACAAACAGCTCGTTCAGGCCCGGGTAGATATCCTGGATCACCTGCTTCAGTTCGCTGAGCGTCATATTCTCCTGCTGCGCATGTTCATCCGTCAACTCATCCAGGCGTACCGGCGTGACCGACTTCACCTCGATATAACAGAAAAATACGCCGTCTTCGTTACGGCTGACGCGCAGCACCTCATTCGGTTGGAAGTCAGCTTCGCTGGCATCCCGAATGGTGATGGTTTTACGCCCGGCCAGAATATCTTGCTCAAAGCGGCTGAAGAAGGTTATCTCACGGGACATGCTGGATCCTTGATGTTGTGGTACCACTGCTTAAGCGGCCTGCTGCTCTTCTGGCGCAGCACCCTCTTCCGGGGCTGCGGCAGGTTTCTTGGCTTTGGCTGGTTTTTTGGCGGCTTCTTGTGGAGCACCGCCACGCAGGATCTGCGCCAACACGTCTTTATGTTCCGCCAGGAAGAAGCTCAACCCTTCACGTTGTTCTTCTTCCAGCGTGACAGGCGCTTGCTGCAACCACTCACCGAGGCTATCGGCCAGATCCAACATTTTGTCGTAGGCATCGGCTTCTTTCTTATTTGCGAAAGTCATTTTTTCCTCACCGTTTCTCACTACTACATATTTCACTTCAACAGCCATGAGCATCTTCCTCAAAGGTTATGATACTGTATTTATATACAGTATGGAGTGATTTTGGGCCATACCGCAAGCGCCCTGCCGTTTATTATTTCAACAGCCGAACTTTGCAGTTCTTGCCTTTGATCTTGCCCTGCTGAAGCTGTTGCAGCGCTTTACGCGCGCTGGCCTTGCGGATAGCCACATAGGCATGCACCGGGAACATGTCGATCTTACCGACTTCTGCCGCCGTTAGCCCAGCATCACCGGTCAATGCGCCAAGAATATCGCCAGGGCGGATTTTAGCCTTGCGACCACCGTCGATACACAAGGTAACCATTTCCGCTTCCAACGGCGCGTTAGACGCCCCGCTCAGCTCGGACACCGGTGACCATTTTGCGCGTATCGACAAGTATTCTTCGAGAGCATGCACACGCACCATTTCCTGCGGCGTACACAGGCTGATTGCCAATCCGCTCAGACCGGCACGGCCAGTACGGCCAATGCGGTGGACGTGAACCTCAGGGTCAAACGACAGCTCGTAGTTGACCACCAGCTCCAACTCTTTGATATCCAGGCCACGAGCGGCCACATCGGTGGCAACCAGTACCCGGCAGCTACGGTTGGCGAAACGGACTAGTACCTGGTCACGGTCACGCTGCTCCAGATCGCCATGCAAGGCCATGCAGCTGATGTCACGGGCTTCCAGCGCTTCATACACGCTCTGGCAATCACGCTTGGTGTTACAGAACACCACGCAGGATGCCGGCTGATAATGGCGGATAGCACTCACCAGCACCGCAGGGCGTTGATCGCGGGTCGTTTCATAGAAGCGCTGCTCGATAGAAGCCTGCTCATCGCCATCTTCCACTTCCACATTCAGTGGTTCACGTTGCACACGGGCGCTAATGCGCTCAATGCCCGCAGGATAGGTCGCAGAAAACAGCAAGGTTTGGCGCTGTGGCGGCGTATAGCTGATCACATCATCGATATCATCGGCAAAGCCCATGTCCAACATGCGGTCGGCCTCATCCAGCACCAGCACGGTCATCTCGTCCAGCACCAGGGTTTTCTTGCGCAGATGTTCCTGCACACGGCCCGGCGTGCCCACCACAATGTGCGGCGCGTGTACCAGAGAATCGAGTTGCGGCCCCACAGGTTGGCCACCGCACAGGGTCAATATTTTAATGTTCTGGGTAAAGCGGGCCAGGCGACGCAGTTCTTTGCTCACCTGATCGGCCAGCTCACGCGTCGGGCACAGAATCAGTGCCTGGGTGGCCACTTTAGCCACGTTGATTTTATCCAGCAGCCCGATACCAAATGCCGCCGTCTTACCGCTACCGGTTTTCGCTTTGGCACGTACGTCCTGCCCTTTGAGGATGGCGGGCAGCGCTGCGGCCTGTACCGGCGTCATTTCGGCATACCCCAGTTCGTTGAGGTTGGCCAACTGTTCAGCTGGCAGCGGCAGGGAAGAAAAAGAAACTGTGCTCACGGCGATAACTCTTATATAGCAAGTGGAAAGGCGGCGCTGCGGTTGGCAGGCACCGGATCAGGCGCAGATGATAACAGAGTTAGCGGGGTTTCCGGATTTTGGCGTTAAAAAAAGCGACCAAAACTTAATGCAGATCGGTAATCTCCCCTCACCCCAACCCTCTCCCACAGGGAGAGGGAGCTAGTTCGGCGCTGTGGTGAGATGTAGAGACAGTCTGTAGCAAGTTAAATAATTCCACCCGGCTGTCTACGCAATCGTTTTCGTATATACTGCGCGCTCAGTGCAGACCCGTTAATTCATTCAGATCCAGGTATCAGACTATGTTAACTATTGGAACCGCCCTGCGTCCCTCCGCCACCCGCGTTATGCTGTTAGGTTCAGGCGAATTAGGCAAAGAAGTGGCCATTGAATGCCAACGCTTAGGCTTGGAAGTGATTGCCGTCGATCGTTACGCCGACGCCCCTGCCATGCACGTTGCGCACCGCAGCCATGTCATCAATATGCTGGATGGCACCGCGCTAAAAGCGTTGATCGAACAGGAACGCCCGGATTTTATCGTGCCGGAAATCGAAGCGATCGCCACCAGCATGCTGGTTGAATTAGAGCAACAGGGCCACCACGTCGTCCCCTGCGCCGAAGCCACGCGTCTGACCATGAACCGCGAAGGCATTCGCCGCCTGGCCGCTGAAAAGCTGGAACTGCCAACCTCCAGTTACCGTTTTGCCGATAACGAACAGAGCTTCCGCCAGGCGGTGGCCGAGATTGGTTACCCGTGCATCGTCAAGCCGGTGATGAGTTCATCCGGCAAGGGACAAAGTCTGATCCGTGAAGAGCAGCAACTGAGCGCCGCCTGGGAATATGCACAGCTTGGTGGCCGCGCTGGCGGAGGCCGGGTGATTGTGGAAGGGCTGGTCAAGTTTGATTTCGAAATCACCCTGCTGACCATCAACGCCGTCGATGGCGTGCATTTCTGTGAGCCTATTGGCCACCGTCAGGAGGATGGGGATTACCGTGAATCCTGGCAGCCGCAACAGATGTCCGAACTGGCATTAAGCCGTGCTCAGGGGATCGCGGCAAAGGTGGTTAACGCGCTGGGTGGGTTTGGCCTGTTTGGCGTAGAGCTGTTCGTCTGCGGTGATGAGGTGATTTTCAGCGAGGTTTCCCCACGCCCGCACGACACCGGCATGGTCACGCTGATTTCGCAGGATCTGTCGGAGTTTGCGCTGCACGTACGGGCTTTCCTTGGGTTGCCGATTAACGCGATACGCCAATTCGGGCCTGCCGCCTCTGCGGTGATCCTGCCGGAACTGAGCAGTGACAATGTCTGCTTCAGCGGGATGGATACGGCACTACGCGGTTACAATCAGGTGCGGTTATTCGGTAAACCGAACATTGCGGGTAAACGCCGGATGGGCGTGGCACTGGCCGTGGCGCCAGAGGTGGAGCAAGCGGTAGAGCTGGCCAAACAGGCCGCCGCTGCGGTTATCGTGCAAGGGTAAAACCATTGGGGGTTCGGGATGCCGAACCCCGCCAAAGTCAGTAGTTTTCGTCGTGTTCGCTATCTTCGTCCAGATACTCGGTCGGTTCTTCCTGCTGCGGTTGTTCTTCTTCATCGTCGAACATCACGCTAACCTGGTCGCCCTGATGTTTTTCGCGGATTTCCTGCGCCACAATCGCGATGGCTTCTCCGCTGCTCATGCCCTGACTCATCAGCAGATGGATACGTTCAGCAGCTTCCTGCTGTTCTTGGTGACTCAGTGACGGCATACCTGCAAGCATGTCTTTCTCCCCGGTAAAATAGGCGTGGATTATACGCCCTAACGCCGTGGATCCCTACAGCTAGTCTGCAGGGGGGAAGTCTTGTCGCGGTGCCACTGTTTTAAACGATGCAACCACAGCATCACATGCCATGTCTGCTTGATGCCGCGCATATTGGCGAGCATTATCCGATGGATGTCACGCCGGAAGAAATCTTCGGTGATCTGCTGTTGCGCCTGCGGTTCGGGCTCACGCCGGATACTGTGGCAAATGCCTAGCGCCTCGCGCGCGATTTGCCAGTGAAAGGCCGCACAAATCGGTATCTTGCTGCTGTAGCGCTGGTTCAGCGCCGTCAGCATCTCGACGATCTTCATATAGTGGCGCTGATACTCGACGTTCGCCTGCCCGGTACGCCGACGGTTGCTGATCGAACGATCGTGTACCCGCTGGCGATAGAGCGGCTTGCTCAGGTATTTAACCCGTTGGGCATTGAACATCACCTCGGTGGTCCACGGAATATCCTGATGGTGCAGGCCCGGTTCGAAATAGAGCTGATGCTGTTTGATAAAGTCCAGGCGATACACGGCTAGCCAGACCACGTGAATAAAGCGCCTCGATTTCAACGCTGTTTCCAGCCACTGCGCACCAGAAATAACTGAGGTATCTTTTAGTCGTCCACCAGGAATAATCGGTTGCAACTCACCATTACTGGCAAAATAGCGTTCGCCGTTACATTGCATCACGTCCAATTGGTATTCTTCGGCTAATGCCAGCAGCGTTGAATACATTTTTGGATCCACTAAATCATCGGCATCGGGAAACGCGACGTACTTACCACGAGCCACGGCCAACCCGGCATTGCGAGCATTGGATACGCCAGAGTTAGGCTGATCAATGACCGAGATATGTGCGTGTTGCGCAGCATAGCGGTGGGCAATCTCTCCTGAGCCGTCGGTGGAACCATCGTTGACGATGATCACCTCCAGTTGTTGCTGCTGTTGCGCCAACAAAGATTCCAGAAAGGGAATAAACAGCTCCCCAACGTTATGCAAAGGAACAATGACGCTTAATTGTAATGACATTATCGCCCTCACAGGGTCGTGTAAATTTAACGATAACCGGGTGAAATAATTTACGTTTGTATTTATTATTTTACTTATTGAAATATCCGTCCTGAAAATAAATCCGGCGAATATATAACGCTGTTTTTAACATTTAAACTTATTGCAGAAGTTGCAAAAAATGCTCCGTTTAGCCTTCGTTTATACCCTATGGATTTCAAGTTGGCCGCTCTTGCGCATCCATGCGCTCGCGGCATTTGTACATCCTTGTACAGCACAGGCTAGGCGACAAGCTTACCCATCCCCAGGAGCTTACTTTTGGGTAAGTGACTGGGGTGGGACAAATCTGTCGGGAACAGATTTGAACGCTGTACACAGCGGCCCCGAAGGGGTGAGGCCCACGGATGGGCCGAGTAGCCGTGCAGGTAACAACGCTGCAGCTTGAAAGACGACGGGTATACTTTTCACCAGGCTATTCTGTAAGCAGCACGTCGCAGCGTAATGTGGCAGAATGGCTGCCAACACCGCTGTTTCCGTGAGTCAGGTTGATTAAATTCCATGAGTGTCACCACCCCAAACCTTAAGTCGTTGCCCTATACGCGCGAAGCCGTATTGGCGCTGTTCGCCCCGTTGGCACAACAGCCTTGGGCCATGTTGCTGCACTCAGGATTTGCCGATCACCCGCATAACCGGTTTGACATTCTGGTAGCCGAACCGCGCACCACGCTGACCACTCGCGGTAACAACACAGAGATCCAGCAAGGCGACGCTCGCCACCATTCAGCGGAAGATCCGTTTCTGCTATTGCAGCAACAGCTCGATGCCCTCAACCTGCATCCCCCACTGAACGGCGTTCTTCCCTTTCAAGGGGGAGCGCTGGGGCTATTTGGCTATGATTTGGGCCGACGTATCGAAACGTTGCCGCAACTGGCACAGGCCGACACCACGCTGCCGGACATGGCAGTGGGCATTTATGACTGGGCACTGATCGCCGATCATCAGCTACAGCGGCTAATCCTGCTCAGCTACGGAGATGTGGAACAGCGCTGGCAGTGGCTGAACCAACAACCTGTGGTGCCGCAGCCTCCCTTTACCCTGACCGGTAACTGGCAGGCCAATATGACGCGCCAACAATACGGCGAGAAATTCCGGCGTATCCAGAACTATCTGCGCAGTGGCGATTGCTATCAGATCAATTTGGCTCAGCGTTTTGCCGCCCCTTATCAAGGGGATGAATGGCAGGCATTCCAGCAGTTAAGCGCCAGCAACCGCGCGCCGTTCTCCGCGTTCCTGCGTCTGCCGGAAAACGCCGTGTTGAGCGTTTCACCGGAACGGTTCCTGTGGTTGGCCGATCGGCAGATCCAGACCCGGCCCATCAAGGGGACGTTGCCACGCCTTGGCGATGCGACGCAGGATGCCGAACAGGCCCAGAAGCTGGCCAATTCACCGAAAGATCGCGCCGAAAACCTGATGATTGTCGATCTGCTGCGCAATGACATTGGCCGGGTGGCGGAACCGGGCAGCGTCAAGGTGCCGGAGCTGTTCGTGGTTGAGCCATTCCCGGCAGTGCATCATCTGGTGAGTACCATCACCGCGATCCTGCCCGCAAGTCGCTCAGCCACCGAACTGTTACGCGCCTGTTTTCCCGGCGGCTCGATTACCGGTGCCCCCAAAGTGCGCGCGATGGAAATCATCGAAGAGCTGGAACCCCATCGCCGTAACGCCTATTGTGGCAGCATTGGCTACCTCAGCGTCTGCGGTACCATGGATACCAATATCACCATCCGCACCCTGATTGCCGAAAACGGGCGCATTACCTGTTCCGCAGGCGGCGGCATCGTTGCCGATAGCCAGGAACAGGCGGAATATCAGGAAACCTTTGACAAGGTTGGCCGCATCTTGCCACAGCTGGGGGAGTTTACCGTTTCGTGAATTATCAAGATTACCCGCCCTCATTGGCCGATTTTATCAGCCGCTTTCAGCTGCAACTGCCGCAGGCGAAGCGCATCTCCCTGAACTCGCGCCCTGCCGCCGTGCTGATCCCGATCGTTTGCCGGCCAGAACCGACCCTGCTGCTCACCCGCCGTGCCGACTCGCTGCGTAAACATGCGGGCCAAGTGGCCTTCCCCGGCGGTAAAACCGATGCTGAAGATGGCTCACCTATCATTACTGCACTGCGTGAAGCACAGGAAGAGGTGGCGATCCCACCGCAACGGGTGCACATCCTCGGTCAGTTGGCCCCGCTCGACAGCAGCACCGGTTTTCAAGTGACGCCGGTAGTTGGCCTGATCCCGGCAGATGTAGAATTTCATGCCAACGAAGGCGAGGTTGCCGAGGTGTTCGAAATACCGCTACACGAAGCGCTCCGGCTGTCACGCTATTATCCGCTGGATATTCACCGTGGTGGCCACGCACATCGGGTTTATCTTTCCTGGTATCAGAGGCAGTTCGTCTGGGGGCTGACGGCGGCCATTATTCGCCGTCTGGCACAGCAAGTGAGCATCTGAATCCAGCCATTTTAGTGACACACATCACGTTATTGCCGGGATTACCTGACGTTTTGAGTGTAAAGCGATCGCTATCACCCCCACCGCCTGATTTATCAACTACCGTTGCTGCTATCGATGTTTTAAAAAAACTGTAAACTCTCTCTTCAACCTTACGAAATACCTGTAAAATAGCTGCAACCGGAATAAACCACTAATAAAATAAGGATTACTCCGGCAGCGTTGTCAGGCAATAAAAGTCACACCACGGATTATATAATTTCATGCGAAAAGGGCCGCAAAACCCGTACGGGCCTTTTACACTATCGCAGTGCCCTGCGCGGTTTTTAACCGTTGCAGCCATAACAATATGCCTCTTTAAGGAGTTTTAGCGTGATTAGCGTTTTCGACATGTTTAAGATCGGTATCGGCCCGTCCAGCTCTCATACGGTTGGACCGATGAAAGCCGGCAAACAGTTTGTCGACGATCTGGTAAACGAAGGCAAAATGTCTTCCGTCACGCGTGTTGCCGTCGATGTTTACGGCTCACTCTCATTGACCGGTAAAGGTCACCATACCGATATCGCCATCATTCTCGGCCTGGCGGGCAATATGCCCGATACCGTCGATATCGATGGCATCCCGGGCTTTATTCGCGATGTCGAACAACGTCAACGCCTGATGTTGGCCAACGGCCTGCACGAAGTCGATTTCCCCCGCGACGGCGGCATGGTATTCCGTAGCGACAATATGCCGCTGCACGAAAACGCCATGCAGATCCATGCCTTCGCTGGCGACCAGCAGATCTACAGCAAGACCTATTACTCCATCGGTGGCGGATTTATCGTTGACGAAGAGCATTTCGGCAAAGCCGAAACTAACGAAATCTCGGTTCCCTACCCGTTCAACTCCGCAAGCGAAATGCTGGCCCACTGCAACGCCACCGGTCTTTCCCTCTCTGGGATGATCATGCAAAACGAGCTGGCATTGCACAGCAAGCAGGAGATTGAGACCTACTTTGGCAACATATGGCAAACCATGCGCGCCTGTATCGATCGCGGTTTGAACACCGAAGGCGTGCTGCCTGGCCCGCTGCGGGTTCCACGCCGCGCCTCCGCGTTGCGCCGCTTGCTGGTTTCCTCAGACAAACTGTCCAGCGATCCAATGAACGTGATCGACTGGGTCAACATGTTTGCGCTGGCGGTAAACGAAGAGAATGCCGCCGGTGGCCGTGTAGTGACCGCTCCAACCAACGGAGCCTGTGGGATCGTCCCTGCGGTATTGGCTTACTACGATCATTTCATCGAGTCCGTCAGCCCGGAAACCTATGTGCGCTACTTTATGGCATCCGGCGCGATTGGTACGCTGTATAAAATGAACGCCTCGATTTCCGGTGCCGAAGTGGGCTGCCAGGGCGAAGTGGGCGTGGCCTGTTCGATGGCCGCTGCGGGCCTGGCCGAGCTGCTTGGTGGCAGCCCTGAGCAGGTTTGCATCGCCGCTGAAATCGGCATGGAACATAACCTGGGCTTGACCTGCGATCCCGTTGCTGGTCAGGTGCAGGTTCCTTGCATCGAGCGTAACGCCATTGCCTCGGTGAAAGCGATCAACTCGGCGCGCATGGCACTGCGGCGCACCAGCGAGCCGCGCGTGTCGTTGGATAAGGTGATCGAAACCATGTACGAAACCGGTAAAGATATGAACGCCAAGTATCGCGAGACCTCTCGTGGTGGTCTGGCGATCAAGGTGCAGTGTGACTGATTAAGCCTGTCCCCCGCGCCGTCATTGGCGGGGTGAACATGCACGACCGTACGGGTGCCGCCATGCGCGCACCCGTTTTAATATCCAACTGACCACCTCCCCCTTCAGCCTATTAATCCCCCAAATCCCCCCGTCGATCGCGCCAAGTGAAATAATTTGTTGAGTTGCCATCAATTTTCCATCCGAACAGGCTAGAATTAGCCATGCATTGAATGAATGAGTTTGTGCCTGGAAGTGGCTCAGGCTGATTGACTGAACAAGGACTTACCGGATGTTGATGACCCAACTTGCCGCATCGAAATACCGCTATTACCGTTGGCTCCTCGCTGGCGCGGTTGGGTTGGCTATTTTGTTGATTTCCCTGTATACCCGCTATTATCAGGAAGTGCGCAATACCGAACAGAACCAACGGATTTTGACCAGCCGGGTGATCACCAAACTCAACGAATTGCTGCTTCCCGCACAACAACAGGCGGTGCGTACCATGTCGCTGGTCGGGCAGCCTTGTGATTCGGTGATGCCGACGTTACGCTTCCGCGCCGCGCAAAATCAGGCGCTGCGCTCGTTACTGCTGGTTCAGGACGGCACGATTTACTGCTCCAGCCTGTTTGGTCAACGCCACTATGTGTTTGGCATCCTTTTTCCCACCATGACCAACGGTGACATGCAGTTAGCGCTGCGCCCCTCGCTCACGGTGGCAAAAGGAACGCCTACGCTGGTGCTCTGGACGCCATTGCCTAACAAGAAGGACAGCGGCGTCCTGCACGTTTTCAATATCGATCTGCTGGCCAATTTTCTGCTTGAACCGCAAGAACCCTATGCTCATCGGGTAGCGCTGAACGTGGGTGCCAACAGCCTTGAGTATGGCCAGCGGGAAATTACCCTCAGCGATCCCAAGGCCGAAGGCCTGCAATACACCGCCAAGTCCGCCAAGTATCCCTTCTCCATTTCGCTGTTTGGCCCCGATGCGCGCACTTTGGCGCTGGCCGCATTACCTCGCCATATCCCTCTGGCGCTAATGCTGAGCATGCTGGCGGCCTACGTGGTCTATCTGATCACCGCCAACCGCATGAGTCTGTCTTATCATATTGGCCACGCCATTACCCATCGCGAATTTCGGGTCTATTGCCAGCCGATTATCAATAGCGATAACGGCCGCTGTGTCGGGGTCGAAACCCTGATGCGCTGGAAGAACAAACGGCAAGGCTGGATTTCACCGGACGTGTTTATCCCGCTGGCCGAACAGCACGCCCTGATCATTCCTCTGACGCGTTATCTGATGACCACGGTGGTAGAAAACCTCAACCTGTTTCCGCCTCGCCCCTCGTTCTATATCAGCATCAACGTCGCGGCAGAGCATTTCAATACCGTCAGCATCATTGATGACATCCGCCGGATCTGGCTGCCCGCCCATCCAATGCCCTCACTGATGCTGGAGCTCACCGAACGCACCGCCCTGTCGGAAATTCAATATGAGCAGATTAAGACCCTCAAAGAGATGGGGATCATGCTGGCGATAGACGATTTTGGTACCGGCCACAGTTCACTCAGTTACCTGAAAAAACTCAGCCCGGACGTGTTGAAGATCGACCGTGGCTTTACCGCCGCCATCGGCACCGACGCGGTCAATGCTACCGTAACCGACACGATCATTACGCTGGCACAGCGTCTGAAGCTTAAATTGGTGGCCGAAGGGGTAGAAACGGCGGAACAGGCTGAGTATTTGCGTTCGCGGGAGGTCAATGCCTTGCAGGGGTATTATTTCGCCAAACCGATGCCGATCAACGTGTTTCCTTTGTGGCTACAGCAGTACGAAACTCGTCAACGCGTGCTGCATCAGCAGCCACCAGCAGATAAAAAGCCGTGATGCCCCTCACCCCAACCCTCTCCCAAAGGGCGAGGGAGCTGGCCGGAGGGCTTTGTTAGCCCGTGCAACTTCGGGAAGTAGGGAGTAAAGGTATTACCCAGAAATATCAATGAACTCGATCGGTCCCCTCCCCCTGTGGGAGAGGGAGTTGGCCGGAGAGCTTTGTTAGCCCGTGCAACTTCGGGAAGTAGGGAGTAAAGGTATTACCCAGAAATACCAATGAACTCGATCGGTCCCCTCTCCCTGTGGGAGAGGGTTAGGGTGAGGGGTCGATCAGTTACTCACCTTGTTCGTGCAGTGGTTTCACCTTGGTGATACTCACCAGCTCGATGCGATAATCCGAGATCTCAAGGATTTCGAAGCGCAGGTCGTGAAGTTCGACCACGTCCCCCACCGTTGGCATCTGGCCGGAGTGAGAGAGCAGGAAGCCCGCCAGCGAGGCATAATCCTCGGTGGGGCTAACCAGATCGTCACAGTCCAATGCCTGCTCCAACGAGTGCAGGTCCGCCCCGCCTTTCACCAGCCAGCGGTCGCCATCTTCGATAATATCCGGCGTTTCATCTTCGTCCGGGAACTCACCGGCAATCGCTTCCAGCACGTCTAACGGCGTAACCAGGCCCTGCACCACACCAAACTCGTTGGTCACCATGACCAGGCGGCCCTTGGCCCGGCGCAATACCGCCAGCAGCTTGATCACGTCCATGGTTTCCGGCACCACGATAGGAGGAGTCCGCGCAGCAAACTCGGCGATGTCCACGCCCTGATCCAACGCGACCAGCAGATCCTTGGCACGCACTACGCCGATAAACTCGTCCAGCTCATAGCGGCAGACCGGGAACAGGCTATGCGGGGTATCCAGCAGCTGTTCGCGCACCTCATCACGGGAGCGTTCGCAGTCTACCCACGAAATCTCGGTGCGCGGCGTCATCACGCTGCGCAAGGTACGGGAAGCCAACGTCAGCACGCCGCTGATCATATAGCGTTCTTCCTGCGCAAAGGTTTCTTTCACTTTACGCAGGTCGTCCTCTTCCACTTGCTGCTGGGTACGCTGTTGCCCCATCAGGCGCATAATCGCTTCAGCCGTGCGCTCACGCATCGGGCGACGGGATTCGTGTTTGATATAGTTGCGCCGCGCAATCTGGTTGAACATCTCGATCAGGATCGAGAAACCAATCGCCGCATACAGATAGCCTTTCGGTATATGTACACCAAGACCTTCGGCAATCAGGCTCAGGCCGATCATCAGCAGGAAGCTCAAACAGAGCACCACGATGGTCGGATGGGCGTTCACGAAGTTGGTTAAAGGTTTCGAGGCCAGCAACATCACCGCCATCGCAATCACTACCGCTGCCATCATGATCGGCAGGTCGTTGACCATCCCGACAGCCGTGATCACCGCGTCAAGCGAGAACACCGCATCCAGGATAACAATCTGCACCACTACCGCCCAGAATTTGGCGTAGCCACGGTTGGCTCCTTCCTGGTGGGAACTTCCTTCCAGCCGTTCATGCAATTCCATAGTGGCTTTGAACAACAGGAACACCCCACCAAACAGCAGGATCAGATCGCGGCCTGAGAAAGCGAATTCCCCGATGCTGAACAGCGGTTTGGTCAGCGTCACCATCCACGAAATCACCGACAACAACCCAAGGCGCATCAGCAAAGCTAATGAAAGACCGATAATGCGCGCTTTATCGCGCTGCTTGGGTGGCAGTTTGTCAGCCAGGATGGCGATAAATACCAGGTTATCGATACCCAACACGATTTCCAGCACTACCAGGGTCAATAACCCGGCCCAAATCGAGGGGTCCATTAATAATTCCATATCAGACTCCGGAACAAAGACAGGTTGGTTGAGCGGTGCTCAGACGTGGGGAAGCAAACGCAGAGGTGGCGTTAGCGATAACAGGAAGAAAACGGGATTGCAGTACCGGGAAGCGGCCAATAGGCCGAACGAGCGTTGCAGTGCCAACAGGTGGCGGGTGAAACCTTGTAAAACAGTAACTTCGGTGACAGTCCATAGGGAGGGCTGAGGCCCTTCACTCCTTGGTAATGAAAGAAGAATGCACTCTAACAGGAAATTTTTCAGTGGAAAAGTGGCTTTGTTCACTTTCATCCTCATTCTGTCACCTCGTTGCTGTTTAATCCCGCAAACTAATCATTCGGCTTAACCGATCCACCAATAGCGGAGCAGCGTCACAAAATTTATTTTTTCACGCACTAAAATAAATAGCGTTAACGGGAATTAACGGCCACAGGTTTTTGAAACTGCGTGATAAATGTTAAGTGTGAGTTTCTTTTTTTCTACCATAATGTATTTGAACCAACGAATCTGAACCGCGGAAGTGACTGCCAGGATGGTGAAGGATAAAGACACAATCCGTGCCTTAAGTTCAACGAGGAGGTAGCGAGTGGCAATAGCTATTATCATCGGCACACACGGGACTGCAGCGGAACAACTGCTGAAAACAGCAGAAATGCTATTGGGTGAGCAAGCCAACGTCGCCTACATAGATTTCGTTCCCGGTGAAAATGCTGAAACGTTAATTGAGAAATACAATGGGAAAATCAGCGAGCTCGATACCAGCGATGGCGTCCTGTTTCTGGTAGATACCTGGGGCGGTAGTCCGTTTAATGCGGCCAGCCGTATCGCAGTAGATAAACCACACTATGAGGTTATCACCGGGGTTAACATTCCCATGCTGGTGGAAACGTTCATGGCCCGTGATGACAACCCAAGCTTCGACGAACTGGTCGCGCTGGCGTTGGAAACCGGCCGTGAAGGCGTAAAAGCGCTGAAAAAACCGGTGGAAGAGAGTGTTAAGCCCGTCGCTCCACAGAGTGTGTCCACCGCCAAAGCCGCTGCACCACAGGCGCCTCTCGGCCCCAATGACCACATGAAAATCGGCCTGGCTCGTATCGACGACCGCCTGATCCACGGCCAGGTTGCCACCCGCTGGACCAAGGAGACCAATGTCAGCCGCATCATCGTCGTCAGTGATGAAGTGGCCGCCGATCACGTCCGCAGAACCCTGTTGACTCAGGTTGCCCCTCCAGGTGTTACCGCCCACGTGGTGGATGTCGCCAAAGCGATCCGCGTCTGGAACAACCCGAAATACGCTGGCGATCGCGTGATGTTGCTGTTCACCAACCCAACCGACGTGGTGCGTCTGGTGGAAGGTGGCGTCGATATCAAATCGGTGAATATCGGTGGTATGGCGTTCCGCCAGGGTAAAACCCAGGTCAATAACGCCGTATCCGTCGATGAACAAGACATCGCAGCGTTCAAGAAGTTAAACGAACGCGGGATCGAACTTGAAGTCCGTAAGGTCTCTTCCGACAGTCAGCTAAAAATGATGGACCTGATTAACAAACTGAATTAATGGCCTGCGTCGTTAATTTTTTACTCAGAGCTCTTTGGTCATAGGAGAAGTGCAATGGAGATCACCACTCTTCAGATTGTACTGATATTTATCGTTGCCTGTATCGCCGGGATGGGTTCCATTCTGGATGAGTTTCAGTTCCACCGCCCGCTAATCGCCTGTACCTTGATTGGTCTGGTTCTCGGTGACATCAAAACCGGTATCATCATCGGCGGTACGCTGGAAATGATTGCCTTGGGTTGGATGAACATCGGGGCGGCGGTCGCACCGGATGCCGCATTGGCGTCTATCATTTCCACCATTCTGGTTATCGCCGGTGGGCAAAACATTGGTGCCGGTATTGCGCTGGCTATTCCGCTGGCAGCGGCAGGTCAGGTACTGACCATCATCGTCCGTACCATCACCGTAGCCTTCCAGCACGCGGCAGACAAAGCGGCGGAACGGGGCAGCCTGAACGGCATTACCCTGATCCACATCTCTGCCCTGCTGCTGCAAGCCATGCGTGTCGCCATTCCTGCGTTGATCGTTGCGGTCTCTGTCGGTACCGCTGGCGTCCATGCCATGCTTAACTCCATTCCGGAAGTCGTGACGGGTGGCCTGAACATCGCCGGTGGCATGATCGTGGTTGTCGGTTACGCAATGGTCATCAACATGATGCGTGCCGGATACCTGATGCCATTCTTCTACCTGGGCTTCGTTACCGCTGCCTTCACCAACTTTAACCTGGTCGCACTCGGCGTGATCGGCGTGGTGATGGCGGTGCTGTACATCCAGCTCAGCCCTAAATACAACAAGTCTCAGGTAGTTCAGGCCCCTGCCGGTGCCAACGACCTCGATAACGAATTGGACTAGGAATAGGTGAAAGAAATGGTTGATACAACGACTCAAAAGAAACTGACACCTGCCGATATTCGTGGCGTATTTATACGCTCTAACCTGTTCCAGGGTTCATGGAACTTCGAACGTATGCAGGCGCTGGGTTTTTGCTTCTCGATGGTGCCGGTGATCCGTCGCCTGTACCCGGACAACAACGACGAGCGCAAGCAGGCGATTAAACGCCACCTTGAGTTCTTCAATACCCAACCGTTCGTTGCAGCTCCAATCCTTGGCGTGACCATGGCGATGGAAGAAGAACGAGCCAACGGCGCACCGATCGACGATGCGGCCATCAACGGCATCAAAGTTGGTCTGATGGGACCATTGGCCGGCGTGGGTGACCCAATCTTCTGGGGTACCGTGCGTCCGGTATTTGCCGCACTGGGGGCCGGTATTGCCATGAGTGGCAGCCTGCTTGGCCCGCTATTGTTCTTCGTGCTGTTTAACCTGGTACGCCTGTTGGTTCGTTACTACGGCGTTGCCTACGGTTATCGCAAAGGGGTCGATATCGTTAGCGATATGGGCGGCGGCTTCCTGCAAAAACTGACGGAAGGAGCGTCCATCCTCGGCCTGTTTGTCATGGGGGCCTTGGTCAACAAGTGGACGCATGTGAATATCCCGCTGGTGGTGTCGAAAATCACCGACCAGACCGGGCAAACCCACGTCACCACGGTGCAAACCATCCTTGACCAGTTGATGCCTGGCCTGGTGCCACTGCTGCTGACCTTCGGCTGTATGTGGCTGCTGCGCAAGAAAGTCAACGCGTTGTGGATCATTATCGGCTTCTTCGCCATCGGTATCTTCGGTTACTGGATCGGTCTGTTAGGCCTGTAATAGCAATTAACAGCCGGGGGGCAACCCCCGGTTTTTTTATTTATGGAGTGGTGAGATGTCGCTGACCGATAGCGTAATCCTGATTTTTATTGTGCTGATGCTGGCTTATGCGCTGTATGACGAGTTCGGCATGAACCTGCTGAAAGGCAAAACGCTGTTAAAGGTCCAGTTAAAACGCAGTAACCGTGTGGACTGCCTGATTTTCGTCGGCCTGGTCGCTATCCTGATCTACCAAAACGTCACCAGCCAGGGAGCACCGGTAACCACCTACCTGTTAATTTCCTTAGCCTTGATGGCCTTGTATATCTCCTATATTCGCTGGCCCAAGATGTTGTTTAAAGCCACCGGTTTCTTCTATGCCAACGCGTTTATTGACTATCGGCGGATAAAAGCGATGAATTTATCCGAGGACGGTTTTCTGGTTATTGATTTAGAACAGCGCCGGTTATTGATCCAGGTTACTCACTTGGATGATCTGGAAAAAATCTATAATTTTTTCCTTGAGAATAAATGAGTTACAAAAACATCAGTGTTTATTGATTAATTTAAACTAATATATTGGATAATTAATCGGCAAGGCCGGTGTGGTTTTCGCTTATTATTTCCACACCGTTGATGCAACTATCGCCATTATTACCCTCAGTCAACGCGTTAATGAAAATAAGTCTCAATTTCACCCAATATCTCGATGAAATTAAACGTTGTCCGCAGCAAAAATATTATGGTATGGTTGCGCCGTCATTGGGGAGTAGCCGGTTTCTGGGGTGTTATAACCAGAAACGCCCGTATCAACATACTCGTTTCGTCAGCGAAACGTGGTGCGGGCAGCCTGATAGAAGTAGATAGGTTGGCGAGACCATAGGCACGTAACTCCGTCGTAAGGTTGGGGGTGGGTTGCGTGTATATGGAGCCACCCGGCCGAGACTCTTTCAATGAACCTTTCCGCAACTCTTATCCTGGCTTTTGGCATGTCTATGGACGCGTTTGCTGCGTCAATCGGCAAAGGTGCCACTCTGCATCAACCGCGTTTTCGCGAAGCTATCCGTACCGGTCTGATCTTTGGCATCATTGAAGCCATTACCCCGCTGATCGGCTGGGGGATCGGGCTGTTTGCCAGCCAATACATCATGGAATGGGACCACTGGGTCGCCTTCAGCCTGCTGTTTATTCTTGGCGCGCGGATGATCGTTGAAGGGGCCAAAAACAAACCGGAAGCAGAAAAAGTCACTCGTCACGGCTTCTGGGTGCTGGTCGCGACGGCCATTGCCACCAGCCTGGATGCGATGGCGATCGGCGTGGGTCTGGCGTTCCTGCAGGTGAATATCCTGCATACCGCGATGGCGATCGGTATGGCAACCATGATCATGGCGACGCTGGGGATGATGGTTGGCCGGTATATCGGCCCGCTGTTGGGCAAGCGTGCAGAAATTCTTGGCGGTGTGGTGTTGATTGGGATTGGCTTTAATATCCTGCTGGAGCACTTGGGCTATCTGGCATAGTTCTGTGTTACCCCCCTCACCCTAACCCTCTCCCCAAGGAGAGGGAACCGATTGTGCCACTACTTAATTCCCGCGCCAGGTTTCAGCTTTTAATGCGCTAAACCCACACCGAACCTGACAGCAACTCCGCACTGCTCCCTCGCCCTTTGGGAGAGGGTTGGGGTGAGGGGAAGCAGGTTAACCATTTCCGGCCTTTAGCCTCGGCGGTATAAGCGGATAGCGAAATCCGTCTCGCAGGCAAACGTGGCCATGTCGAGCAAACCTTGCTGCACCTCTGGCGAAGCTCGCCAGGCAAATGGCGTCATCTGCAATAGGTTGGCGGCCTGCTCCCCCGGCAGTGACATCGGATAAGCCAATTGCTCGGCCAATTCACAACTAAAGCCCGCAAGTTGCTCATCATGCTCCGCATGCAGCTGTACTTCCTGATACACCTGCTGTTTGAGCTGATAAAGATGACGCGGCCCCGGTGACACTGTCACAACCACCCCACCCGGCTTCACTACCCGCGCTAATTCTTCCGCTTTACAAGGTGCATAGATGCGTAACACAGCATCGAGCGACGCCTCGGCAAACGGCAAGCGATGGCTGGAAGCCACGCAGAAAGAGACTGCCGGGTAGCGTTTGGCCGCCGAACGGATGGCCACCTTGGCAACATCCAGGCCATACACCGCCACAGCCCGCTCCTGAGATAACCGTTCCGCCACGGCAGCCGTGTAATAGCCTTCGCCACAGCCGATATCCAGCAGCGCCCGTGCCTCATCAGACAAGGCGCCCGCTAGCAGCTCGGCCACCCGCTGTTGCAACGGCTGATAATAGCCACCATCAAGAAACGCGCGGCGGGCCTGCATCATCTCGGCACTGTCACCAGGCTGTTTCGAGCGTTTGTGCTGCACCGGCATTAAATTGACATAGCCTTCTTTGGCGCGGTCGAATTGATGGTTATTTTCGCAGCGCCATTGCTGGTTGGCGAACTCAAGCGGTTGGAAACACAGGGGGCACTGATAAGGCATGGATTGGATCCCAGAGAGACATGGCGCGGCTAGTCTAAAGAAGGCTTATCGTTGATGCAAGGCAGTAGCCATCCGATTAAAAAGCTGGTTACACTGATT
This sequence comes from Serratia sp. (in: enterobacteria), assembly GCF_051654945.1. GTDB lineage: Bacteria > Pseudomonadota > Gammaproteobacteria > Enterobacterales > Enterobacteriaceae > Chania. Next base: position 207,580 of record NZ_JBOFZA010000081.1, on the reverse strand, counting down.
ACCACTCTCAGCCACAGGTAAAAATGTGTTATGACCGACTACTCCCCGCTCCTCAGTGGCGTTCCTGGCATCGCTCATGGCTTTGGCAATAAAGGTGCTCTGCTACCAACCCCGTTAGCGCCTTACCGCAGCATGCTGCCCGAGAAAAAACAGGTTCACGGCACGCGCATCGTCGATATCCATCAGCCGGGCCAACAGTGTGGCGAAGCCGACGGCTTTTTCACCCGCGAGCCGGGGATCCCGATCACGGTATTAACCGCAGACTGCCTGCCGGTGATTTTCAGCCGTAAAGACGGTAGCGCCATTGCTGCGGTACATGCAGGCTGGCGTGGCCTGTTGGATGGCATTCTGGAGCAGATGGCCCAACGTATTGGTCTTGATGACGATACCGCCAACTGGGTGGCCTCTATCGGCCCCGCAGCGGGCCCTTGCTGCTATCAGGTTAACCAGGAGCTGGTCGAGCAGTTTCAACAGAGGCTGCCCATGCCAGCAGATCTGATCAGCCCGAGTCACCGCCATCTGGATCTGGCCGCCATCGCCGTAAACAAGCTCCACGCCCTGGGATTCGCCGCGATCGATCACGCAGGCTCTTGTACCATCTGCACGCTTAACAGCGACCCACGACAGCCCCAGCGCTTTAAATACACCAGCTATCGCCGCAACAGCCATCGTCGTGAACAAGATCCCAGCCATCCGGGGATTAAAGGCCGCAATCAATATTCCGGCATCATCATCACCGGTTGATATTCGCCAGTGCCAGAGACGAAAAAACCCGCACTAAGGCGGGTTTTTTGTTCAGCTGACGCTGATTAGATTGCAGTAACGTTTACTGCAGATGGACCTTTCTGGCCATCTTGGATTTCGAACTCAACGTTCTGGCCTTCAGCCAGGGTTTTGAAGCCGTTACCCTGGATTGCAGAGAAGTGTACGAACACGTCTTTGCTGCCGTCAGCCGGGGTGATGAAACCGAAACCTTTAGACTCGTTGAACCACTTAACTTGACCTTTGATCTTTGCCATCTTGAGTATTTCCTTTGGATTGTTTAAACCGCCCGTAGGCGTTACATAGACAAACTAGAGTCGTTACTGCTTGAGGCACTAAGATAAGGATCGGCAGAGAAGCGGTATTCAACGCTAACGTCTTTACTCAGAACTTCTTTACTGAAAATGCCACACATATACAGAACTGTACCTCGTTTTACCCAAGTGCGTTATCACATACTCTGGAATCGATGGCAAGCCATTTTTAATCACTCATGGACGTGTCGCACATATTTGAAACGGTCAACAGCAAGAATAGCTTAAATAGGGCCAAAGGGGTTGAAGCCTTGGCTATTTTCTGCCTTGTAAAGACGCGACGCTGTACTCCGCGTGGCGCCTCAGTTTTAACAATTCCTTCAAGTCAGCAGCGAGCAATTTTGACAACATATAAACCCTGACCAGGGCGAAAAGCGTAAAAAATTTTGAATCTTTATGGAATTTTATATGCAACTATTGAATATCGATGACCGGAGACCAAAGCGCCAACTGATCCGACCTTTCCGCAACGAAGCCTGTCATAGCAGGAGAGTTCTACTTTTGGCTACGGCGGCAAGGCCATCTACTCCAACCATTCCCTATGAGCTCAGCAGTGCATAACCATGCAACGAGCCAAATTGTGCACCAACAATGTGCAACCAGACGAAATAGCTGCTCTGGCCATGCCCGCTTATATCCGTAGCTAAGTTAATAAGGATAAAAACAAATAACGAAAATATCACCTGATAAGCCCGTGGCTATTTCCGGCGTAGCTTAACGGAACCACCAATGCATTTTTTTCGTTACTCTTGGCGTGACGGTTTTATCCATTAACGACCCCAAGCCACACCACGCCAAGCCCCACCCGGCGCGGGCTACGCCGAATCCTCCTATACTCACTAGGAGTTAGGGATGACGTCCAGATGCCCGCCAATCTTCAACGGAGAAAAACGATGTTGCTCAACCCCGGCATCGTGGAGTGCCTGGCCAAGTTGCGCAGGCGGTTCATCCAACGACTCATCGGCTAATTCAAATACGCCCCAGTGGATAGGGATCACTCGGGGTTCATTTAACTGCTGATACAGCCTTACCGACTGCTGTGGATCCATATGCTGCTCTTGCATGAACCATCTTGGAGCATAGGCACCAATGGGCAGCGCCGCAATGTCGAACGGCCCCAGACGGGTACCGATATCAACCAATCGCTCGCTGTAGCCGCTGTCGCCAGAGAAATAAAAACGGAGCGCAGGATGATGGATCACCCAGCCACACCACAGGGAACGATTGCGATCCCACGGGGTACGCATGCTCCAGTGCCGTGCTGGCGTGGCGTGAAACGTCATCTCGTCCAGCGTCAGGCTCTCCCACCAATCCAGTTCAACCACCCGTTTGGCCGGGTAATGGCTGAACCAGCGTTTGAGGCCAAGCGGTACGATAAAAGTGGCATTGCGAAAGCGTTTGGTCAGTTCCCTGATGGTTTGACGATCCAGATGGTCATAGTGATTGTGCGATATCAGCACCACGTCCACCGCCGGTAACTGTTTTACCGTCAGTGGCGGCGGCGTCTTGCGCTGCGGGCCGTAGAAACTCACTGGCGACGCTCTTGGCGATAGCACCGGGTCGATCAGCACATGGCGGCCCCCAAGGCGCAGCAGCAACGAAGCGTGCCCCAGCCACCAAACGCGGTCCTGATCGCCGCTCAGATCGGCGGCCTGCCACCAGTTGGCGATGAAATGCTCATAGCCTGCCTGTGGCGGTTTGGGCAGCCCAAGCTGCTTGCGTTCATCTTGCCAGCGTTTCAGATCCCCGGCCTGGTGTAGCGTCGGCTCCGGGTTGCAGAATCCCTGCGGCGTATGGTGCGCTTTGCTGGCATCGTAATATTTATTGGTTATTTTCAACCCGTGTCTCCCTTTAGTACCCAAACAGCGCCGCAACGGTTATAGATTACCTACTCAATAGCTTATAGTATCGCATAGGTAAACAACTGACCTTTTTGTTGATGTTGTTGTCATAGCCAGAGTAAGAAGGCCAAGGTCGCCAAGAACCTGTTAAGCCTTTCTTAAGAACCTTGTGATTTACTTACTAGGACATTCTGAAATGGAGGAGTTATGAGCCGTACTGCATCAGGCAAGTCACGCGTTCGTATGGGCCGCTATCGCCGAGCGTTATCCGCGCAGGGGCAATACTGGAAAATGTATCTGGCCATGAAGGTGCGCCGGCTACGCGTACCGGCACCGCTATTGTTATTGGCAAGCACGCTGGCAGGTTTCTTTATGCTGGGGCTGCTGATGCTTAGCGTCGTGGTGATTGATGTTATCAGCACCCTGTTCCTGCTGTGCAGAAAGCTGCTGCGGCTGGGGCGCCATCATCAGGGCAACGCCGTCGCCCGATAACCGTCTGGAGGCGCCGCGGCGCCTCCAACGTAAACGTTAAGCCTTCTTCCCCCCCACCTTTTTGCGCCGGGTCAGCATAAACCCAACCCACAGCAGCAGTACCCATACCGGCATCAGCAGCACCGAGATGCGGATCCCTGGGCTGAAGTACATGATCACCAGGATCAATGAGAGGAATACCAGGCACAAATAGTTGCCAAACGGGTACCATAGCGCTCTGAAGCTGGTGATCACCCCTTGGCGATCCTTGGCCGCACGGAACTTCAGGTGTGCCAGACAGATCATCACCCAGTTAATCACCAGCGTAGAGACCACCAGCGCCATCAGCAGGCCAAATGCCTTGCCGGGCATAACGTAGTTAATCAACACGCCTACCGAGGTGGCTAACGCCGATAGCGCGATAGACAGCACCGGAACACCACGCTTGTTGACCTTGGTCAGCACCTTCGGCGCATTACCTTGCGTCGCCAGGCCAAACAGCATGCGGCTGTTGCAATACACACCGCTGTTGTAGACCGACAGCGCTGCCGTCAGTACCACCACGTTGAGCAAGGTCGCCACCAGGTTGCTGTCGAGCGCATGGAAAATCATCACAAATGGACTGCCCCCTTCCACCACCTTGCCCCACGGATAGAGCGACAGCAGCACCGTCAGCGAGCCGATATAGAAAATCAGGATCCGGTAGACCACCTGATTGGTGGCTTTAGGAATGCTGGTACGCGGATCGGCAGCTTCTGCTGCGGTGATGCCCACCATTTCCAAACCGCCAAATGAGAACATGATCACCGCCATCGCCATCACCAGGCCGCTGATACCGTGCGGCATAAAACCGCCCTGCTCCCACAGATTACGAATGCTGGCTTCCGGGCCACCGTTGCCGCTGGCCAACAGGTAGGCACCAAAGACAATCATCCCCAGGATCGCCGCCACCTTGATGATGGCAAACCAGAACTCGGTTTCCCCATACAGGCGCACGTTCACCAGATTGATCAGGTTAATCAGAACGAAGAACACCGCCGCCGATACCCAGGTTGGGATTTCCGGCCACCAGTAATGAATATAAATCCCTACGGCGGTCAGTTCCGCCATGCCGACCAGAATAAACATGGCCCAGTAGTTCCAACCGGACAGAAAACCGGCAAAATCTCCCCAATACTTATAGGCAAAATGGCTAAAGGAGCCGGCCACCGGCTCTTCCACCACCATCTCTCCCAGCTGGCGCATGATCAAAAAGGCAATAAAACCGCCAATGGCATAGCCCAGCAGCACCGAAGGTCCGGCCATCTGAATGGTTTGCGCAATCCCCAGGAACAGGCCGGTACCAATGGCACCCCCCAGGGCAATAAGTTGTATATGTCTATTTTTTAAACCGCGTTTTAGCGGGGTATCCTGAAGCTGACCGCCCATCTTATCCTCGTCCGGCTGAGTATCCAGGCAGCATTGCGCAAGATATCGCCAACCAATAAATAAACCTGCGGGCGTTTTAACACTTAACCTTTCAGGCATCAAGGATTAGAACCCGGCAATGATCAACCGGGCCAGAGGGTTGCAGGACATTTGCTACGCCTGTGAGTTAGGCATACCGCACAGTTTGCTGAGGTTGCGGGCGCCGATCATCAGCGTTGCCACATAGGATTGACGGCGGGTGATGACCTCCACCGCCACGCGATCGTTTTGATATTTTATCAGGTAGGTTGAGGGCCAACCTTGGCGGTGCAGCCCGTAGCTTTTGGCATGACAGTCGATCGCCGCATGCGCGATCACTAAATGAGAGAGATTGGTATCACCTTTGATAATGCGCTTCATAAAACAGTCTCCGTCAGCGACAGGTCCATTGTCAGAATAAGGCGGTGTCTCATCATTACAGGGCAACTACATTATCGACTAACTTTCACATTATTGCGCTTGCTGACTTAACAAAAAACAGATCATTGCGGCACGCAGCGGGCTGTGACTGTCGGCTTGCCACTCCCCTTGCTGGGTGATCATGCTGGCTTGCCACTGTGGCTGATTACCGGTTTCGGGGGCATTAAGGCTGATTTTATTGGCGCAGATAATTGGCCAGGCATCGGAAGGGTTCTTACAGTAATCTTTCCCTTTCACGCCGCCGTAAGGGTACCATTTGTCCGGATTTTCCCCGGTGATTAACGCAATGCTGCGGTTTACTTCGGCGTCGCTTTCTTCGTACCATCTAATCATTGCTGATTTCCATCTTTCGTAGAGTTGGCGCTACATTACGACGCCAATACGACAGATTTATGACAGCCTGCGCACCTAAAATATTATTTTTACTTACGGAATAACGGACGATGTTACTCAGCCTCAACCACCTCACGCTCGCGGTAAGCGACGTAGATCGCAGTTTTCGCTTTTACGTGGATACGCTGGGATTTATTCCCCAGGCGCGCTGGCAACAAGGTGCCTATCTGACACTAGGCGAACTGTGGCTCTGTCTGTCGCTGGATGAAGCCCGACAAAAGCAGACGTTGTGCGACTACACGCATTACGCTTTTAGCGTGACTGGCGAAAATTTTGCTCACGTGGTGGCACGTTTACGTAATCAAGGCGTGCTGGAATGGAAGAGCAATAGCAGTGAAGGGGAATCATTCTACTTTCTCGATCCCGATCGGCACGCACTGGAAATTCACTGTGGCGATCTGGCGAGCCGGTTGGCAGCCTGCCGAGAGAAGCCCTATCAGGGCATGGTGTTTTACTGATGCGGAATGGTGAGAAGGTGATCCGGTTAAAACTGAAACTGAGATAACCGACGTGTCCTTTACCTTCTCACCAAATGAGATGCGTGATTAACGCTCTGGGATAAACCCTTTATAACTCAACGCCGGGCTAAGGTCATCATCATAGTCGTCAACCGATGCCTTGTCCCCTTTAGCGGCTTGCACCAGCGTTTTTAGCAGTGCCGTTTGCTGGCGTTGTTGCTCGGCGATGTCTTGCAACAGCTGGATTTGTTCGTTGGCACGCACGCTGGCGCGATTAACCAGGAACCAGACCCACAGGCCAAGCAATACGGCCAGCGCCACGGCGGCGATGGAAATCAGGCCAGACGGGCCATAAGCGAAATCAAACATGAACAACCCTATCTACTCAACTGCCTCAACCAGGCCGATATACTAACATTCTCGCCAGGGACAGGGGCAAGTTTGCGAAAAATTGTTATTTCGCCATGTTACCAGGGAACATAACGTGTGATAGAGCAAAGGCCCAGTGTAAATTGCCCACCTTGATCGCAATAGCTGTCCAGGGCAAGCAGATAGAACAGCACACAGGCAACCAGCGTCACCGCTATCACCAGCAATTTTTTACGCCCCAAAGCTTAGCAGCCTCATGATTATCTAGTTAACCTAATCACCATGCTAACATAGCTAACTTAAACGAAGTTTAACCAGCCGTTTAGATCTCCCCTCCCCTTAGCCTGACGAAGATATGCCCCAGCTACTCGCGGTTAAACTTCATCTCAATCAGCGCAATCGCTTTTTCAATCGCCCGCTTGGTGATCGGATCGGCGCCGGCCGGGTGGCTGGCAAAATCGATATTTTTGAGCTGGCTGGCCATCTTGTCCCGTACTTCCGTTGGGGCGATCACGTCGATGACATCCAGGATCTGCTTGATAACCAGTTGGCAGGCAACCAGATCGGAGACCAGTTCCTGATCGTTGCTCAGTGCGTTAGACATACTTTTTCCCCTGTTGAGTTAAACGCGGCAAAGAATACCACGCCGTTTTGCATTTTACCGCAGGCGTTCCGCCCTGAATTTTCAGCAGTAATACGCATGCCTTGCAAAAACCACTGGCAGAAATGTGGCCTATACTAGGCAGTGCCTCATACTCAACAGGAGAGCAGTCATGGCGAATCATAATGTGAAATCTTGGGCGACAGTGCGTGAAACCTCGGTAGAAATTGCCGAAGCGATCTTTGAGCTGGCCGGTAACGACGAGACATTAGCGCAAAAAATCTGGGAAGAAGGCAGCGATGAAGTGCTGCCGCTGGCGTTCAGTAAAACCGCAGCGGATCAGCTGTACTGGGGCGAAGAAACCATCGAGCGCAAGAACGTTTAACGCTGGTAATCTCCCCTCACCCCAAACCTCTCCCACAGGGAGAGGTTTGGGGTATCACTCGGCGATAAAGCGCTCAAGGCGATGGCGCAACTGGCTATTTTCCCTGCGCAGCTGTTCAATCTCATCGAGAAGCGTCAACGCCACCGCAATCCCGGGCCAATCCAGCGCCAGTTCACGTTGCAGACGCTGGGCGCGATTAAACGCCGCCACCGCCCCATCATCAAACAACCAATTCTCCGCACTCGGGTCACGGGGCTGGATCACTCCCAACCCCACTACTTCGACCAACTCGGTTTCGGTTACGCCGGTATGCAGGCAAAACTCGGTAATGGTGAGGGTTATCTGTAGTTTGGCCATTATGCTTTGCTCCATTGCGTACGAGGATCGAAGGCCTGATTAGCCTCGGCCAGTCGTTGCCAGAGTGCGGCGCTTTCTTCATCGGGTTTGGCCGGCATAACGATCTTGATCACCGCATACAGATTGCCGGTTTCTTTCTTGCTGACCAGCCCTTTGCCTTTGAGGCGTAACCGCTGCCCGGTCTGGCTCCCTGCGGGGATCGTCAGCAGGATGTTATCAGCCAGTGTGGGCAGCGACACCTTGGTTCCCAATGCCGCCTCCCAGGGAGCCAAAGGCAGAACGATCTCCAGATCGTGCCCGATCACCTCAAACAACGGGTGCGGTGCCAACTGAATAATCAGGTACAGATCCCCATTAGCCCCACCGGCCCTACCTGGCACCCCTTGGCCCTTAACGCGGATCCGTTCCCCATCCGCCACGCCCGCAGGGATTTTCACGTTAAGCGTTTTGCCGATCTCTTTCTCTGTCTGACCAAAAGCGTTGTACACCGGCACCTTATAGCTCAGGGTACGGGTCTGCTCAGCCAGGGTTTCTTCCAGGAACAGCGCCACGCCGATCTCAACGTCCTGCCCACGGGCGGCACGAGGTTGGCGAGCCCCGCCACGCTGGCCAAACATTGAGGAAAAGATGTCGGAGAAATCTTCAGCATTGCCATACTCGGCACGCCTGCTCTGGCGCCCGAAATTGGGATCGTTACGATGCTGACGCATCTCATCATATTCGGCCCGGCGCTCGCTGTCTTTCAGCACTTCATAGGCTTCTGCCACTTCTTTAAAGCGCGTTTCGGCATCGGCTTCGGTGCTGACATCGGGGTGATATTTGCGTGCCAGGCGGCGATAGGCAGTTTTGATGGCTTTGATATCATCAGAGGGTTTAACCTCTAGAATGGCGTAGTAATCCTTGATTTCCATAATGCTATGGTCTCTTTACTGTGGCCGGAAAATGAGGTGTGAAGGTATAGCAGATAGGCTCATTGTAGCCCTATCGTTCGATGAGTAAAGTCTGGTTTATGATGAGAAAGGCAGAAGATGCGGTACTGGGGAAGTAATGATGACGTGCCCGATGTCTGAGCCCGTCATCAATGGTAAGTGCTAATGCGAGTTAACATTGCTGGTTCCGGTTGCTAGCCAGTTTCACGGTTCTTCACCTCCCACGCCTTGCGTGTTATTGACCATCATCACTGGCATTGCCAGAAAAGCGGCGACGCCCACGATCACAAAAAGAGTAATAATCACTGTCATTAACATGCGATCACCCCATCAACGTGGCGTTGTTACGGCTGACTCTCTATTTTTGGTTAATTACATTGCTGGCCTGAGCTACCTGCATCTACGGTAGCGGGCAATTTCAGATTAGCTGGTTTTTCCGAATGCTGGCAAGTCCCACGTTAAGGCTTTTTTCTGCCGGAGGTTGAGGCGGCCCGCCGTTTGGCGGTTACACGGCTGGACCGACCTCCGTTTAGTTAATCAGAACCAGGGGAATTGGCCCATGACGTTATGATAAAACAGCATACGCCCGACAATTTCCCCCGACACCAATGCAACCCCGGCGATCACCGCCACCGATGGGGCCAGACGCGTGCGCAGGCTAAGGGCCGAGAACAACACACCGCCCACCAATAGGCTGCCAACCAGTTGCCACCAAAGCATGATCCCCTGAGCGCTGGCTCCAGCAATCTGGTAGCGCCCCACCAGCGTTGCCAGTAGCAGTAGGCAGCCCACGAGTAGACCATAGCGAACAGTCCGCGGCACAGACAAGCCGCAGCAGCTCAGATAGATCCCCAAGGTGGCGAACCCCAGCAGCAACGCGGTGCTCAGAAACGCCAACTGGGTCAGTGGCGTATGCCACAGCGGATGACTGGCCATTTGGTAGTAGATTTGAGCCGAAACCAGAATAGCGGCAATCCCCAACGCTGAAGTCACCATCCCCAATGTGGTCACCCAGGCCCGCTTCTGTGGGCGCAGCCAGCACGTTGCCAACAGCAGGAACAGGCTGATATTCACCAGGATAAAGGCAATCACCTCACGGCTTAACCAGGAGTGCGGCAGGCCCAGCACGGCACGATAAGCGCCGAACGGGCTCCCCAGGTGTAGCAGTGACAAACTGGAGCCTACCACCTCCACCAGCCACAATCCCAGAACCAGATATTTCAGTTGCCCAACGGACAGTTGGGCTGCTGGGCGCAGCTGATAGAGCGTCAAGGCGATAATCCCACCGATACCCCATTGGCACAGCACGGTAAAAAACACCAACGGCAGTTCATATTCGTTCATGGCAACACCTTCTTATTTGTCCGCTGGAATAATGACCACGTTCGGCCCGCTGATGCGATGGTCCGGCATGTGATATCGCGCCTCCACCACTGCCCAATCCGTCGTGTGGATCTTCCTTAACTCCTCGATCTCACCAAACTTCAGGACGCCCGCAGGGCAAGACGCCACGCAACGTGGCGGCAACCCTTCATCCAGACGCTCGGCACACATATTGCACTTGCTGGTTTTACCTTCCTGAGGATCAAAGACCGGAGCGTTATACGGACACGCCATGATGCACATCCGGCAGCCGATGCACTTTTCATGATCCTGCACCACAATCCCATCCGGGCGCTTGTGATAGGTATCTGCCGGGCACACCTTCATGCATTGCGGATCGTCACAATGGTTGCAGGACATTGAGATAAACCCTTCCGAATTCGGGCCATCCGTCTCATACTCCCGCACCCGCCGCCAAAGCACGCCGGGAGGGGTCTGATTCTCTGACTTGCAGGCCATCGAGCAGGTTTTACAGCCGTAACAACGTTTAATATCTATCAGAAAGCCATATTGTTTAGTCATGGATTATCCCTCCGCCCGCACATCAACCAGCGTGCTGTTACAGCAATGCCCGGTACCCAATGCCTCAACGGCATCATTGGTGACGTGGCTGCTGCTTCCTCCTTGCTGTTCCCACCAGCCGTTATCCAGGGAAACCACGCCTCGTTTGATATGCGTAGTCACCACGGCGATCGCCCGGTGTTCTCCTCGCTGGTTAAAGACGATAGCCCAATCGCCGTGTTTGATCTGGCGCTGTTGCGCGTCCTGTGGATGGATCATCACGTTAGGCTTATTGCGCTGTACCTCAAGGATCCACTCATTCATGCCGTGGCTGGAGTGGATACTGCGGGCCAGCTTGCGCTGCACCGCCATCAGCGGGTATTTGGCCGCCAATTCCGGTGAACCTTTCGGGGATTCATTGACCCGCAGATAAGTCACTACCGGTGAAAATTCTTTCTTTTGCCACTCTTCAATAAAGAAATGTGCTTTGCGGGTAGGCGTGCGGAATACCCCGTTTTCAAACGGGATCCAATCACCGCTGACTGGCAGCACCGGCCCTTTCTTAAGCTGTTCCAAGGTGATCCCTGAGCCTTGCAGGCAAGCGTTGATGTAATGCTCTATCGGCTGGTTAAACACCTCGCCAAAGCCAAAGCGCTCCGCCAGACGAGCAAAGATCCAATAATCCGGCTTGGCTTCACCCGGCGGTTCCACCGCCTGCTCCATCAGTTGCACATAGTGGCTGCGCACGCCCGCCATCAGGCTGACGTCTTCAAAAATGGTCGTCACCGGCAGCACCAGATCGGCATACAGCGCGGTAGAGCTCATCAGGTTATCGGCCACTACCACAAAGGGAACCTTTTCCAAGGCCTTTCTGACCATGTTGGTATTGGGCAACTGGGTCATGACGCCCATGGTCATAATCCACCAGAACTTGATCGGATAAGGGCGATCGTTGACGACCCACTCCCCCACTTTGGCTACCGGTATCGGGGTGATTTTTTTCACCGTGGCCGGTGGCGCAATGATCGGGCTGAACTTCGCCATCTGACGCGCACCGCCTGCATCACAGATCCCGGCACCACGTTTGCCGATATTGCCGGTCAGCAATGCCAGATAGAATTGACTGGCCGCAACGTAGGTGCCAAATTCGGTACGCTGGGCGCCCGACATATTCTGCACAATCATCGCCGGAGCGGTCGTGCCATAGTCACGGGCCAAACGTAATATCGTGTGGGCAGGAATTTCGGTTTCGGCAGCAACGCGGTCAAGCGTCCAGGGAGCGGCCTGTTGGTAGATGGTTTCGAAAACCGTGCGATAGCCGCTGTTGGCAGGCAACTGGCTTTGGAACAACGCAGGGGTGATCCCCGCCTTGTCATGCCGTACCAGGCTCTGGCTGGTGCAGTCGTAGACCAGATAGCTTTCAGTATCGGTAGCGTCTTCGCGCAACAACCGATCTTTGGCATCCACCAGGTATACCGCGCCAGTATGCTGGCGCAGGAAATCCGCATCAATATACTGTTCTTCGATGATGATCTTGATCATGCCGAGCGCTAAAGCCGTGTCCGTGCCTGGAACGATTGGGATCCATTCATCGGCTTTGGCGGCAGTCTCATTAAAACGGGGATCGATGACAACGATGCGAGCGCCCTGCTCTTGCGCACGCAGGTAGTTTTTAAAATACGCCTGCATGGTCACTGCCGGGTTATTACCCCAGCAGATAATCAACCGGCTATCGGCAATGGTGTCACGGGTATCGGCATAGCGTAACCCCACCATCGGCATCATCGCCGCGGTGACTGCAGAGCAACACAGCGATCCCGCCTGTTTCACCGAGCCGCCCAGATAGTCGAAGAACGCCTTGCCCATATCGTTCTTTATCGAGTCCATGTTGCCAGCATGGGTAGAGAGCAGCAGCCCTTCGTTACCCTGTTCCTTGATAGTGGTGCGGATATTCTTCTCGATTAAATCCAGCGCCTGCTGCCAGCTGATAGGCTCGAATTTGCCCTCACCTTTTTTGCCTACCCGCAGCAAAGGCGTAGTGATCCGCTGTTGGTGATAAACCCATTTGGTTCGGCTGATCCCCCGCAGGCAGCACTTCACGTTGAAGCCTTCGGTCGCCTCAATTTTCATCAGCTTTTTCTGGTAGACGTAAGCCGTCAGGTTGCAGTGCAGGCACTCCATCGCGCAGGTTGAACGGAAGGTCTGATAGTCCGTCAGCTTAAGGTGGATACGCCGTAACGGTTCTTTTTGATCGGATGTTAAGGAAAAGGCGCAGGGTGATAGTGAAGCCAGACCAATAACGCCTAGCCCTTTCAGCAACGTACGCCGTTTAAGTCGGAGTGAAGAAAGTTCATTCATAGTTTTTTTCTCGGTAAGATCACTTCCTGGTGTTCACTATAAATAAACTTAGTTAACTCATAGTATATTGAAGCAGATCAATCCACCTCAAAATAGTTAGTCACCGCGCGCTGAAAACTTTCTTGTGGCGGATGTCTGCTCCTGGTTAACGGGGCAATAGCCGTCTTAAACTGGTAAAGTGATCGGATCGAAGTCATTGCGAGTCAAGGTAAGCAGAATGTCGGAAGTTCAAGGCGTAAATTCGGTCGATATTGCGGTGTCGGTATTAGAGAGTGTCACTGCACTGGGGGGAAATGCCCGCGCGTCGGAGATCGCCAAACACAGTGGGCTATCGAAAAGCCGGTTGCATAAATATCTGGTATCGCTGTGCCGTAGCCAGATGTTGTATCAGGAGCAGGAGACCAGCCGTTACTCTCTAGGCAGCAAGCTGTTGGCGCTAGCCGCAGCGGCGGGTAAACAGCAGACGTTGGCGACGATTATCAATCATGCGCTGTGCGAGTTGCGCGATGAGCTTAACTACTCCACTGGCTGGGCGATACGCCAAGGGAGTAACATCCTGCTGACGCGCTACAACCGCAGCCATAAAAATATCGATATCGATTACCTCGAAAACACCCTCATCCCGATGAATGCCAGTGCGGCGGGCTATGCCTACCAGGCGTTTGATAGCTCGATTACGCCGCAGCTCGAGGCAAAAGAGCTCGAAAAGATCCGCCAACAGGGCTATGCGGTACGTTACAATGTTACCGAAGGCATCCCCGGCGCGCGCGCGATTGCCTGCCCGATTTTCAGCCAGGATAACGTCCTGTTGGGGATGGCAATCACCATGGGGTTTATTCCAGACGACGCGGCGGAAATAGTCCGCCTTGCGGGCCGCCTGCTGGCGAAGGTCAAAACGATCCCGCTTTAACCTGCACGAAGGTGACAACCCCGGGCCTGTAAGGTACGCTAAGTGGGCCTGCCGTCAGCTCTGCGCTGCGGTTAAACGACAAAATCTATTGGGTAAATTTATTGATACAAGAACATCACCTTTCACTAGTCTGCGCACTCAGTAAATGGGTCGAAACCCACCTTGGACGAGTGATCCACCTTGAAGAGTTAGCCGAGTATTCCGGCTATTCACTGTGGCATATGCAGAAGCTGTTCAAAGAAGCGACGGGGATCTCGCTGGGCAAGTATATCCGCGAGCGCCGCCTTGCCGGAGCGGTGTATCAGCTACGCAGTAGCGAGGCTTCCATTTTCGATATTGCCCTGGACTTTGGTTTCGGTTCCCAATCACACTTCACCTACATGTTCAGAAAGCGTTTCAACATCACGCCCTATGACTTCCGCCAGGATCTGAGTGTCGACCTGCATATCGAGCCTCCGCTGCATATTATTCACCAGAAGATGGCCTGAGCCTGGCTCGGGCCGTCCAATCAAGTCAAGATAGCCGTCAGCGATTAATCCTCATCACCAGGCTTTGTTTGGCCCGATGGCCAAAAAGAAAACGGCCCCAGAGAGGAGCCGTCGGCGGTGTATGTTAGCTACAGCATAAGAGCTGTTGATTAGTCATCCTGCGTCACTTGAGCGCGACTACTATGAGTACAGCAATGGAAACCCAAAATACCGCCGTTGCGATCACAACATGGGATAATCTTGCATGGGAGAGTAATTGACTCATAACCACCTCACTGACTTCGACAATATAACTAACAGAAAACTCTTAACAGATTAATCTCAGCTTAGCAGGGCTTGGTTATTTACGATAGCCCGCTTTAAGGGGTAAACAACAATATTTGATTAACATCACAAATACATTCATGAAATACATTCACGTTAATCATTGCTGGTGACTTAAATATAATTAAAGTGAATTTATTTAATTTTGCTTACCAACAAAAAGCACGGTTCGACCTCCTCGATCATCCTGAGCAAAGCGGAACAAAAACGCCACACCCCTTGCTACACCTGGCTTGTAGCGATGTCACCGTGGCCGATAAAACACTATCAACGTTCGTCATCCTATTTAAAAGCACGCTGCCGGCTATTAATTAGCCAGCACCTTTATGAATGATTAAATCGAGGCTACCGCTGTTAAGTCAGGCATTCGGTAAAAATTTTTCATCGTCGCAACACAGGGGCAGGCCAAACTTCAGCCACCTTTGATATAACAACTTTTGGTATCAATCTCTTGATTGGTATGCCGCAGATCGGATAAATACGTGATACCAAACAAGATCGACACGACCAGTAACACCGAGACCAATAAGGCAATGACCGCGATAAGCTTGGTTTCATCATGCGGATTGTGTTCCATTTTATCTCCTGAAAACAGTAAGTTACTCCCACCCACTGTGTGATCGTCAACGTAAAAATGATCAATATGCAGCAACCGTCGTCAAGGTTGTGAAGAGCAGTTGCGCATCATCCATGGTTTTCCTGGTATTGCTCGTCTAGCGGGGCGTTCACACCCTCTATCTCTTATCGCATGCCATACCACCCCGAGGTTCAAAGCACCAAACCTCATGCCTAAGCGGTAGTCAAATTTAACACAGGCGATAACTAAGACTTTTCTTGCATGCAGACGCTAACAATTTTCTGCAACAGGGTCAAGACTCTCAGGGTAACCAGGGCTGGAAACATTCATTGGCTTTATCTAATTGAGATACAGGAACTTGAGGGGGTAGAACAGACGCAGTATGCAAATTGGTTGGGGAGTTTCGCACAGCGCCAGGATGGAACAACGGCCCATGCAGTCTGAAACCCGAGCAAGCTCGGGCTTCGATGGCCTAGATTGGCAAAATCATTGTGGGATGCGCAACACCTGACCCGGATAGATTTTATCCGGATGGCTTAGCATCGGTTTGTTGGCTTCAAAAATCTTATTGTACAGGTTGGCATTGCCATACATCGCTTTGGCAACGGCGCTCAGCGTATCGCCCTTCTTGACGGTATAAAAACGGCTTTCCGCCTCCGGTTGCGCTACCGCAACATTGTCTTCCACGCCGCTGATACCTGCCACGTTCCCTACGGCCACCAGGATCTTTTCTTTCAGTTCCTGGCTGAGACCCTCCCCGGTGACCACCGCCTTGCCATCAACGACCTGAACATCAACCTTATCCGTATCCGGCAGGCCGCTGTTATCGAGGTGCGCTTTCAGCTTGGCGCTTTGATCCGCAGCATTACCGCTCACCGTATCCCACAGTTTTTCGCCAGCTTCTTTCACGAAGTTAAACAATCCCATATTCGCTCCCGTTAATGTTTGGTAGTTAAGAACTTTTTAAAAACTCATTAAGCTTAGCAGTGCGGCGCGGAACTGCAATGCTCTTCAGGATGATTAAACGCTGCCATAATTCTGAAAATACCGTTTTTGTCTGGTCGAATGTTATTTTTTTGTATGAATTAGCTGAATTCAGCCCGGTTTTACCTACAATGATGGGTAGAGTCTTAATGGAGACGTGTTGAGTTATGTATGCTTTGGTGATGTTCGTTTGTTATCTGGATGGCGGCTGTGCCGATATCGTTGTCGACGTGCTGCGTGATGAGCATCAGTGCCTGGTCGCGATGAAAGAACAACGGTTACGTCATGCCGGCTGTTTTCCGATCGAGGACTTTATCGACGGCTTCTGGCTGCCTGCCAGCGAGTATGCCCCTTTTTGAACAAACACTGCATTGATTAGCCGAGCATGCGGCACCTCTACGATAAATTCAGCAGTCTTGCCACGATGTTGTCGAACTGAAAAAGGCAGAGCTTGCGCTCTGCCTTTTGGACCACGTTCCGACACAGGAATGAGGTAATGAGTAACGCTTAGAAACGGTAGGTCAAGCTGGCTGCCACGACGTTGTCAGTGTTCAGACCCAGCGGGTTGTTGTCATTCAACTGGTTGATTTTGTAATCAACATAGGTGTACATGTTTTTGTTGAAGTAGTATGTCGCACCGATATCGATATATTTCACCAGATCGGCATCGC
Source organism: Serratia sp. (in: enterobacteria) (assembly GCF_051654945.1). GTDB lineage: Bacteria > Pseudomonadota > Gammaproteobacteria > Enterobacterales > Enterobacteriaceae > Chania. The sequence continues at coordinate 190,617 of NZ_JBOFZA010000081.1, read as the reverse complement.
CGATGCTCTCAATGTCTTTACCCTTGGACTGCAGGTAGGCAATGGATGGACGCAGGCCATTTTCGAACTGATATTGCGCAACCACTTCAAAGTTTTGCGTCTTGTTGGCAAAGCCAGCAGTACCGCTAACGTTGATTGGGGTCATGTTGCGGGTTTCAGCATACATGGCAGCCAAATACACCTGGTTGGCATCATACTTAAGCGCGGTGGTCCAGGCCGTAGCGCTGTCACCTTTGCCGTAAGTAGCGGCTTTCTGAGCCTGTGTGCGGTTAGAATCAGAGAAAGCTGCCGCAGCACCAATGCCGGTACCACCGATGTCCTGATAATCCACAGACATACCATAGCCGTCACCGTTCTGCTTGTGGATGTTACTGCGGTCATTCTCGTTCTTGCCCTGATACTGCAATGCGATATTCAGACCTTCCACCAGACCGAAGAAGCTGCGGTTACGGTAGGTAGCCAGACCGGTTGAACGGCCATTCATGAAGTTATCAGTGTAGGTATAGGTGTCACCGCCAAACTCTGGCAGCATATCGGTATAGGATTCTGCGTCGTAAACCACACCGTAGTTACGGCCGTAGTCAAAGGAACCGTAGTCGGCGAATTTCAGACCGGCGAAGCCCAGACGAGTTTTAGTTCCTTCGGTCCCTGCTGACTCGGCGTGGTTGGCCTGGACGTTGTATTCCCACTGGCCATAACCGGTCAGCTCACTATTAATCTGCGTTTCGCCTTTAAAACCGAAACGAACATAAGTGGCATCACCGTCGGCAGACTTGTTATCGCTGAACAGATGTTTGGCGTTAACGCGGCCATACAGGTCAAGTTTGTTGCCATCTTTGTTGTAGATTTCGGCCGCATTGGCCATCGTGGCGACGGTGGCAAGAACAACCGCCAGGGCTACTACACTGCGTTTCATCATTTATTTTCCTAGATTTTTATTAAAAGCTGCCCGTCACGCCCAATTTATGCTTTGGGCTGTGATTTTTATCATTTTGTTTTTTATCAACGCCCCGTAATAAAGCGCCATGTGACAGTAGCATCATGAATAAAAACTTAAAATAAAAAAGTTCATGAAACAGTGCGTATAAAGCATGTTTATTTGTAAGCAAATATTACAATCAAGATAATTTCTAATATTATGATTTAAATAGAAATTTAACGCATAAGGGATATTAAAGTCATCACGCCGCACCAAAAAGGTGCAGACACATTTCACTTTGTGTGATTTACCTACGGTTTCCAATAACCACAAAATTAGCCTGCTAAGCAATAGCGTTACTTATTTCACACTTTTAACTGATATAAATCCGAATAGCTGAATTTATGCAAATAGATCTATCTTTAATTCAGTTTTTACCCATTGTTCGCCCTGACAGAGGCCAAAGCGTCACAGGACAAATCCCCTATCAACTGGGGAAAAATTTGCGCTATTTTGGTACAGGAGAGAAGAAGTCGCCACAGGTCACAGACCTATGGCGTAACTAACGAAGGGAAATTAAAACAGGGTACTGCGCGGTACTTCGGTCAGCATCATGCCCGCACGCAATCCTAACGCGACCTTGGGATTGGGAAACAGGATCCACTCGTTATCATGCTGTACCCGATAGCTTTCCCCTGGTTGCTCATATACTAAGGTGCCCTGCGGCAGAGCGGTGAAATTGGCGGTGTCGTCACTCAAATAAAGCTTGAATGACTCACTGCGTTTGACCAAGGAACGCTCGACACGGAATACCCGTATCGGAATCGGCCCCCGTAAAGGCAAAGGCTGCCCACTGACCAGAGCCTGCAATGCGTGATTGATAGCGGAAAACTGGTGCAGATCGTTGCTGCCAAAGGGGCGCGCCTTGCCCAACTCGAGGGTGCAGCTTGCTGCCCGTGCATATTCGCAGGAGTAGTAGCTGAACGTGCCGCCAGGCGCCTGATGGATCACTAGCGCATCCAATTCGGCCGCATCCAGCAACGTCAACATCTCGGGGCTGTAGCTCTCTGGTTGATAAGGCAAAAGACCAAAACGTGGCAACAGCGAGCCACGGATCGCCGTATGCAGATCGAAATGAAAGCGGGTGGCATGCTCTTGGGCAAAAAAATCACTGACTACTTGCTCCAACTGCTGCGCCCGTGCCGTTTCGCCACAGGGTGCAAACTGCTGATAGCGCCCGCCAAACATACGGTTCATGTCGCTTGTCAGATAGCGTTGATTGGCACGCATCGCCGGTGGATTACCCAACACCACCAGCAGGCGCACCGCCAATGGTCTTGCGCCGGTGAGTATCTCGGTTACCAACTGGTCCAGTAATTCGATAGGGGCCGTTTCATTGCCATGTATACCCGCAGAAAGCACCACCGCTTGCCGATAGCCTTGCAGCGGGCAGATCTCCAACAGCCCTTCCCCCAGCCACCGCCAGCGCAATGTGGCTGTCTCACCATCGATATTGACAGGTGTCGTTCCGGCCAGCGTCAAAGCCAACAAATTTTGCATCATCGCCTCCGGTTACTGTTGGAACGGGTAAACATTACCCAACCCAAGGATCGAGGTCAGAGCATCCAGCGCCGCACGTCCTTCATGCAACAATTGTGGATCTGCCAGATCGCCCTGTACCAGGCGATCGCGATAATAGCGGTCTACCCAGTCATTCAGGGTAGCGAACAGCGTATCGTTCATCATTACCCGTGGGTTAACCGCTCTCAGCTCAGCATCGTTCAGCGCCACGCGTAACCGCAGGCAAGCCGGGCCGCCGCCGTTGCGCATACTTTCGCGCAGGTCGAACACCTTGATCTCCTCGATTGGACCACCGTTGGTCACCATCTCTGACAGATAGTGCCAAACCCCCGGATGCTGGCGGGACTCTTGCGGCACGACGATCATCATCTTGCCGTTGGGTTTGCTCAGGATCTGGCTGTTGAACAGGTAGGTCGCCACCGCATCCCCCACGCTGACGCTGGAAGTGGGCACTTCTATCGCCACCAGTTCCGTTTCCAGCAAGGCCATCTTGCGGCGCAGTTGATCCAGCCCATGCTGTTGATGCAAAAACGCCTGCTGGTGATGGAACAACACCTGCTGATTGCTGACGGCAATCACGTCATTGTGAAAAACGCCCTGGTCGATCACCGCCGGGTTCTGTTGCAGAAATACCGTTTGTTGCTCGTGTAACTGATGCAAACGTGCGATTGCCTCACTGGCCTCGCGTGTCTGGCGAGCCGGGTAACGGGTGGGAGCACTTTCCCCACCGAACTCCTGCTTGCCATACACAAATACCTGTACTCCGGGCTTGGCATAGTCACCGCCAAGACGGTTATGGTTGGCAGCCCCCTCATCCCCGAAGAGTGCCACCGGCGGTAAGGCAGCGTGGTGAGTAAAATATTGCTCATCACGGAAGATGGCACGCAGCACGCAGGAGGTGGTTTCTGCCTCGATCGCGCGATGGAATTTGTTATTCAGGTTGGCAGCGGTGAAATGCACTTTGCCATCCTGACTGTCTGCCGAAGGCGAAACCGTCGCGGCATTAGCTGTCCACATGGATGAGGCCGAACTGAGAGCCGAGAGCAAGTGCGGTGAGGTACGCATCGCCTCTTTCAGCACGTTCTCGTCGCTACCGCTAAAGCCCAGTTTGCGCAGCGTCGGGAGATGAGGCCGTTCCTGCGGCGGCAATACGCCCTGCTGGAAGCCCATATCCGCCAGCGCCTTCATTTTCAACAGCCCCTGCTTTGCCGCCAGCTTGGGATTCGACACGCTGTTGCGATGCTGCGTCGAGGCTTCATTGCCAAACGACAGCCCGGCATAGTGATGCGTCAAACCCACCAACCCATCGAAATTGACTTCATATCCGGACATTTTTCTCTCCTGTAGCTTGATGCCTGCCACTTTGGTGCAAGCCCCCTCACCCTAACCCTCTCCCCAAGGAGAGGGGATTGTACGTGCCACAACTTACGTTCTGCGCCTGCTATGGCTACTGGGGGGATAAAAAACGGCGCTACATAATTATCTCTGCATCCGACCACAACAGCGTTCTGGCCCCCTCGCCCTGCGGGTTGAGGGGCAGGCAGATCAATTAAATATCAGGCCCGGTGACAGGCTGGTAGGCAGCGTCAGGCTGGCACTCTCCAGAGAAGCCATCGGCCATGCGCAGTAATCCGCCGCATAGAACGCACTTGGCCGATGGTTGCCCGAAGCCCCCACGCCACCAAAAGGTGCCGCACTGGAGGCACCGGTCAACGGTTTGTTCCAGTTGACGATACCGGCTCGTGCCTCCAGCAGCAGCCGTTCGAACTGCTCCCGCTGCGGGGAAACCAGCCCAACGGACAAGCCATAGCGCGTGTTATTGGCCATGCGCAGCGCCTGTTCAAAATCGTCGTAGCGAATGATAGTGGTCAGCGGACCAAAATATTCTTCATCGGGTACTCCCGCCACGCCGGTCACATCAATAATGCCCGGGCTTAATAGGGCACTGCCGCTCTCTAACGATTTCATGGTCAGCAAAGCCTTGCCGCCCAGTGCCAACAGATGGTGCTGAGCTGCCAGCATGTTTTCTGCCGCTGCGGAGGAAATCACCCCGCCCATAAACGGCTGTGGCTCAGCATCCCAGCGGCCAATGCGCAGCGCCGCAGCCACCTGGACCAGGCGGGCAATAAAGGCATCGCCCTGCGGTCCGTTTTTCACCAAAATACGGCGGGCACAGGTACAACGCTGGCCGGCAGAGATAAATGCCGATTGAATGGCCAGATTCACCGCCGCGTCACAATCTTCCGCCTGTTCAACGATCAACGCGTTGTTGCCCCCCATCTCCAGCGCCAGGATTTTTTCTGGCTGGCCGGCCAGTTGGCGATGCAAGTGGTAACCGGTGCCAGCACTACCGGTAAACAGCAGCCCGTCGATATCGGTACAGCTTGCCAACGCCTCGCCAGTTTCACGCCCGCCCTGTACCAGATTGATCACCCCAGCCGGTAGTCCCGCTTGCAACCACAGCTGCAACGTCACCTCCGCCGTCAGCGGCGTCAGTTCGCTGGGTTTGAACACCACACAGTTACCCGCCAGCAGCGCCGGGACGATATGCCCATTCGGTAAATGACCGGGGAAGTTATACGGACCAAACACTGCCAGCACGCCGTGTGGCCGGTGGCGTAGCACCGAAGCGCCGTCGGCCATCGCGGTTTCCGTCACTCCGGTACGCGCCTGATAGGCTTGTAGCGAAATGCCCACCTTGCCAATCATCGCCTGGACTTCGGTCAAGGTTTCCCAGCGTGGTTTACTGGTTTCACGGCTGATAGTCTCGGCCAGATGCTGTTTATGCTCCTCCAGCAACGCCGCAAAGCGCTTTACCAACTCCTCGCGCTGGGCAAACGGCGTGCGTGCCCAGGCAGGGAAAGCCTCACGGGCAGCGGCACAGGCTAAAGCCACGTCGTCAGCGTTAGCCGCATTGGCTTGCCACAGCGGCAGGTTATCCAGCGGATCGGTTTTGCTGAACTCTGCGCCCCGGCCTGCCAGCCAGACGCCATTAATTAACAATGCAGGATGCGACATTACACTTTCTCCTGAGCTATAAGCTTGATGACCCGCACCGGGCTACCCTGTTCGACGCCCAGCGCCGCCGCCGTCTCGGCATTGATACGCAGGCGATCGTCATGCAGTTGGGCATGTACCAGCAGGGCGCGATAATGTTGATAGTTATCGTTAGCCACCAGATATACCGGGGCTTCACTGTTCACCTGCGCGTCATCCAGCACCACTTTGACCAGTTTGCTGCGCTTCACCGCGCGGATCTCGTCGATCTCGGCTTCCAGCGTCGGGCCGCCGTCAAAGATATCGACGTAGCCCTGATAGCGTAGCCCTTCGGCCTCCAGCAGCTTGCGCGCCGGTGCGGTTTGCGGATGAACTTCGCCAATCACTTTCTGCGCATCTTCGGCCAGAAAGTCGACGTACAGCGGGTGTTTCGGCATCAGTTCGGCGATAAACGCCTTTTGCCCGGTCCCGCTGAGATAGTCCGCCTTGGCGAACTCGATAGAAAAGAAGTGACGACCGACGCTCTCCCAGAAGGGGGAACGGCCATTCTCATCGGAGTAACCGCGCATTTCCGCAATCACCTTGCGGGAGAATTGGTTGCGGAACGCGGCCATAAACAGGAAGCGTACCTTCGACAACAGCTTACCGTTCTCGCCATGGCGGTAGTCCGGATCGAGGAACAGCGTGCAGAGCTCCGAATGGCCGGTATGATCGTTACTCAAAAACAGCGTTGGCACCGACTTATAGACGTTAAGCTGTTTTGAGGCATGCACCTGGGTACCCACGCGGAAGCTGTACCAAGGCTCGGTCAGCCCGACCGCCACTTCGATGGCGCTGACGCCAACCACGCGCTGCCGTTCGGTATCCTCCATGACAAACAGATAACAGCGATCGCTTTGGGGAAGTTCGCCCTGCCAGGTTTTTAACGCCCGCTCAATACGTGCCGACAGCGTGTCTTCATTCTGCGGCAAAGAGGTGAGGCCAATACCGGATTTACCGGCGAGCGCCAGCAGGTCAGCCAGGTCACGGCGCTCTATGGGGCGGATAATCATCATAATGCGAACCTCGGAAGTCACCGGCTGCGCACCAGGCGCAGCCGTCTTGATTAGCTGCAAATCCGCGCCACGGCACGCGCGAACCGCGCCAGCCCCTCTTTCACATCCTGCTGCGGGATGATCAGCGAAGGCGTAAAGCGCACCACGTCCGGCCCGGCGATCAGGGCTATCACCCCCTCCTCGTTGGCCAGTTGGGTGAGTTGCTTGGCTCTACCGGCATATTCCGGGTTCAGCACGCAGCCAATCAACAGCCCCGCCCCGCGGATTTCGCTAAAGATCGGATGCTGTAGGTTGATTTGCGTCAGCCCTTCGATAAACCACTCAAGGCGTTGCTTCACCCCATTGAGCACTTCCGGTGTGTTAATCAGCGAGAACACTACCCCAGCCACCGCCGTCGCCAGCGGGTTGCCGCCGTAGGTCGTGCCATGCGTGCCAACGCCCAGGGTTTTCGCCAGCTTGTCGGTAGTGATCATTGCACCAATCGGGAAACCGCCCCCCAAGGCTTTGGCGGTGGTTAATACATCCGGCACTACCCCGTAATTCATATAGGCATACAGCGATCCGGTACGGCCTACGCCGGTTTGCACCTCATCAAAGATCAGCAGTGCACCATGGCGATCGCACAGTTCACGCAGCCCTTGCAGGAACTCAGGTTGTGCTGGTACCACCCCCCCTTCACCCTGAATAGGCTCAACGATCACCGCACAGGTGCGCTCGTTAATCACCTGCGCAGCCGCCGCCAGATCGTTAAACGGCGTATGGGTAATGCCACCAGGCAGTGGCGCAAAATCCTGAGAATATTTTGGCTGGCCACCGGCAGTCACGGTAAACAGGGTGCGACCATGGAACGCATTATTGAAGGCGACGATCTGATTCTTTTCGCCGTTGCCGTTATCCAGCGCATATTTTCGTGCCAGCTTCAGCGCAGCCTCGTTGGCTTCCGCGCCGGAGTTGCAGAAAAATACCTTGTCGGCAAAGGTGGCATCGATCAACTGCTTGGCCAGGCGTAATACCGGCTCGTTGGTATAGCCATTGCCCAGATGCCAAAGTTTGCCCGCCTGTTCGACCAGCGCCGCCAACACCTGCGGATGGGCGTGGCCCAAGGCGTTAACGGCAATGCCTCCGGCGAAATCGATATAGGATTTCCCCTGCTGATCCCAGACCTGTGAGCCTTCTCCACGCACCAAAATAAAGTCCGCAGGGGCGTAGACCGGGATCATCCAGTCGTCGAAAGACTGGCGGGTAACTGCGATTGGCTGTTCCATAATGACCTCATAACGTCAGCAAAGGCTGAATTTTGGCGGTAAGGACCGCGTTAGGGCCGCAAGGCCGACGAAAAAGCAAATTAACCCGGTTATCCGGTGTATTTTCTGGCCGACGATAATGCTGCTGAGCATCGGCCATTCAGATACAAACCTGTTACATAAAATCGGTTATTCGCTATTAATGCCGCATTTAGCGCCGCTAAGCGGGGAATAAATGTTAATGAGTAGTTAAAATAGCGCCCATTTGATAAATAGTGTAGAGCAGCTATCGTGCCATAACGGGGTTTTTAGCGGATTTGGTTATTTTTTTCGTTAAAACAAGGAGTTATATTGCATAAATATTCAATAATTATGCATTTGTAATGAAAGGGCGCAAAAATAGAGCCTAAAATCATCGGCGACCACGAAATCCTATTCAATCGCAAAATTCTTGCGATTATCTGATCCTGCTCGCAAAAATAATTGCGCCAAATCGGCAGCTCTGCACCTTTTCGCACCAATATCGTGCATCTTGACCTCATTTAGTGCAGTAAAAAATGGCAGGCTGCGCTGAAGTCCCTTCACCCCAGCCCTCTTCCCAAAAAGGAGAGGGGGCCAACTCGGTGTTGCTTGCTAGTACAGTGTCAATCTGTGCCTCAGACAGTCCCCTTGCCCTTTGGGCGAGGGGTAACGGCAATTACAGACTACACTTCTAAGCTATCCCCATTTTCCGAGTTCCCTCCTCAACCTTAAGGATCCCATCATGAGCAAAAAAACCTTTGATCCCACCCAGCCCGCTGCGGTTAAAGACGTCGCGGCCTTTCTGGCAGAGCTAAATGCCAGCGGTGGCAAACCAATGGAGCAGATGAAACCAAAGGAGGCACGCAAGGTGTTGGAAGGCGCACAGCACAGTGTGGAAGTAGTGCAACATGAGGTTGAGATTGAAGAGAAGACCATCCACGTCGCCGGTCAGGACATCCTGCTGCATATCGTGCGGCCACCACGGGTGAAAGAGAAATTGCCAGTATTCATGTTCTTCCACGGCGGCGGCTGGGTATTAGGTGACTTCCCTACCCACGAAAGACTGGTGCGCGATCTGGTTTACAGCTCTGGTGCCGTAGCGGTGTTTGTCAATTATACGCCGTCGCCAGAAGCCCAGTATCCCACCGCCATCGAACAAGCCTATGCGGCCACGGAATGGGTGGCAGAGTTCGGTGACAAGATCAACGTCGACGGCAGCCGGCTGGCGGTGGTAGGCAACAGCGTTGGCGGTAATATGGCAACGGTAGTCAGCCTGATGGCTAAAGATCGCGGCACTCCGGCGCTGCGCTGCCAAATCCTGCTATGGCCGGTCACCCACGCCAGTTTTGATCGCGATTCCTATCATCAATTTGCTGAAGGCCATTTTTTAACCCGTAATATGATGAAGTGGTTCTGGGACAACTACACCACTGACAAGGCCCAACGTAAGGAGATCTACGCCTCGCCGCTCAATGCAACATTAGAACAGTTGAAAGGGTTGCCCCCAGCGCTGATACAGACCGCCGAACTGGACGTGCTGCGGGATGAAGGGGAAGCCTACGCCCGCCTCCTCAATGCTGCTGGCGTTGAGGTAACCGCCACCCGCTACAATGGATTGATCCACGATTACGGTCTGCTAAACCCGATTGCTCAGGTGCCAGCAGTACATTCGGCAATTCATCAGGCCGGGCGGGCGCTGAAACATTATCTGGCTTAGTTCAGGCTGCGGATCAGCCTGGCCAAGGTCTTGATAGCGCTTTCCAGCCTGTCGCTCCACTCAAAAGAGGCGTTCAGGCGGAAACAGTGGTTGAAACGATCGCCGGTGGTGAACATTCGCCCCGGCGCAATACTGATCCCCTCTGCCAGCGCGCGTTGGTAGAGTTCCATCGAGGACTGTGTCGCCTCCAGCTCCAACCACAGAAAATAGCCGCCGTCCGGCTGGCTGATCTTCACCGTCGGCGGGAAATGGTGGGCAATGGACTGATGCATGGCGCTTTGACGCTGGGCCAATAAACGCCGCAGGCGACGCAGGTGGGTATCATAGCCGCCATGCAGCAGATAATCGGCGATCGCCATCTGGGTCGGCACGCTGGTCGAAACGGTACTCATCAACTGCAAGCGCTGGATCTGTGGCGCATAACGCCCTGCCGCCACCCAACCCACGCGGAACCCCGGAGCCAGACATTTTGAGAACGACGAGCAGTGCAAAATCTGCCCGCCCTGATCCAGAGCCTTGGCAGGTAATGGCCGCTCGGCGCTGAAATAAAGTTCGCCGTAGACATCATCTTCCAGCAACGAGATCTGATGCTCACGCAGCATCGTCACCAGCCGTTGCTTATTATCGTCCGACATGCTGGAACCCTGCGGGTTCTGAAAATGGGTCATCAGCCAGCAGGCTTTAATCGGATACTGCTCAATCGCCTGCTGCAACGAATCCAGATCGATCCCATGCTGTGGATGGGTAGCGATCGCCACCGCCTTCAGCTTCAGCCGCTCCAGTGCCTGTAATGCGCCGTAAAAGGCTGGCGATTCAATTGCCACCGTGTCCCCCGGCTGCGTGACCGCTTGCAGACTCAGGCTTAACGACTCCATCGCCCCGGCGGTGATCACGATTTCATCGGGGGCAACCTGCATCCCGCTCAGCGCATACCGTTGGGCAATATGACGGCGCAGGGCGTCATTGCCCGGCGGCAGATTGGCAAGCGAACTGTGAGGCGTGAACTTGCGGGCCACGCTGCTCAGCGCCCTGGCCAGCTTGGGTTGCATAAACAGGGTTGCGTCCGGGAAGGCCGAACCGAACGGGACAATGTCCGGATCCTTACAGGCTTGCAGCACGTCAAAGATAAAGGCGTTGATATCTACCTGTTCGCTCACCAACAGTTTTTCACCCCGGACAGGCTGGGGTAATGCCTGTGAACGGGCCGCGACATAGTAACCAGACTGTGGCCGTGCCACGATCCAGCCCTGGCTTTCCAGTAGCTGGTAGGACTGCACCACCGTCATCAGGCTCAGCCCGGCACGTTTGCCGCTTTCCCGCAGCGAAGGCAGTTTATCTCCGGCACGCCATACGCGGTTCTGGATCTGTTCGCGGATCTGCTGGGCGAGCTGTTCATATCTGGTCATACAAATCCAACTGTTATAGTTAAAAGTGAAATAACTGTCACTGTTATCGTTACTCTACTCCATGCTCTACTTAGCGCAAGTTTTAATAAGCAAGCTAGCGCTTTCCTAAGAGGCCGATTTATGAACAAATCAAGGAGGCTCCATGTTCGGACTTGATGCATTGGAGCTGGCACGGATCCAGTTCGCCTTTACCGTTTCCTTCCATATTATCTTCCCGGCCATCACCATCGGCATGGCCAGCTATCTGGCCGTGCTCGAAGGTCTATGGCTGAAAACACGCAATCAGGCTTACCGGGATCTGTACCACTTCTGGTCGAAAATCTTCGCCGTTAACTTCGGCATGGGCGTGGTTTCCGGCCTGGTGATGGCCTATCAGTTCGGCACCAACTGGAGCTTTTTCTCCGAGTTTGCCGGCAGCATCACCGGCCCGTTGCTGACCTATGAAGTCCTGACCGCCTTCTTCCTCGAGGCCGGTTTCCTGGGCGTGATGCTGTTTGGCTGGAATCGTGTCGGCCCCGGCCTGCACTTCTTCGCCACCTGTATGGTAGCACTCGGCACGCTGATCTCCACCTTCTGGATCCTGGCTTCCAACAGTTGGATGCAGACTCCGCAGGGGCACGAGATCATCAACGGCGTGGTGGTGCCGGTTGACTGGTTTAAAGTGATCTTCAACCCGTCATTCCCTTACCGTCTGCTGCATATGACCACCGCCGCGTTCCTGTCGTCAGCCTTCTTTATCGGTGCTTCGGCGGCCTGGCATCTGCTGCGGGGCCGTGATACGCCAGCGATGCGTAAAATGCTGTCGATGGCGATGTGGATGGCACTGATCGTCGCCCCTATCCAGGCGGTGATCGGCGATGCGCACGGTCTCAATACGCTGAAATACCAACCGGCCAAAATCGCCGCCATCGAAGGCCATTGGGAAAACCCACCGGGAGAGGCGACACCGCTGATCCTGTTCGGCTGGCCGGATATGGAGCGTGAAGAAACCCGCTTCAAGCTGGAAATCCCTTACCTCGGCAGCCTGATCCTCACCCACAGCCTCACGCAGCAGGTTCCGGCGTTGAAATCCTTCCCACCGGAAGATCGCCCTAACTCCACCGTAGTGTTCTGGTCGTTCCGTATCATGGTGGCGCTGGGCATGCTGATGATCCTGGCTGGCGTCTGGAGCCTGTGGCTACGCTGGCGCGGTGGGCTGTATCAGTCCAAACCCTTCCTGTACTTCATTTTGTGGATGGGGCCATCGGGGCTGATTGCCTTGCTGGCGGGCTGGTTCACCACCGAGATTGGCCGCCAGCCGTGGGTCGTTTATGGGCTGCAACGCACCTCTGATGCCGTCTCTGCCCACGGCGACATCCATATGAGTGTCAGCCTGCTGGCCTTTATCGTCGTCTATTGCTCGGTGTTTGGTGTGGGTTACTCCTACATGATGCGCCTGATCCGCAAAGGCCCACAGGCCCATGAGGGTGACGAGCCAAGCGGCCATGGCACACCGGCACGTCCGCTCTCTGCGGTACACGAAACTTTGGACGACAGGAGCTGAACATGGGTATCGATCTTCCGCTGATTTGGTTTGTGATCATCGTGTTCAGCACCATGATGTACGTGGTAATGGACGGCTTTGATCTGGGTATCGGCATTCTGTTCCCGTGGGTGAAAGACAGCCACGATCGCGATGTGATGATGAATACCGTAGCACCGGTATGGGACGGCAACGAAACCTGGCTGGTGCTAGGCGGGGCCGCCCTGTTTGGCGCATTCCCACTGGCGTATGCGGTGATCCTGGACGCGTTGGCCATTCCCCTGACACTGATGCTGTTTGGCCTGATCTTCCGCGGTGTTGCCTTTGAGTTCCGCTTCAAGGCCAAGGAAGAAAAACGCCATATCTGGGATAAGGCGTTTATCGGTGGTTCAATCCTGGCGACCTTCTGCCAGGGCGTGGTCGTCGGGGCAATTATCGACGGTTTCCCGGTAGAAGGCCGCGCCTATGTTGGTGGCCCCTTCGACTGGTTTACACCGTTTGCCCTGTTCTGCGGTTTGGGGCTGGTGGTGACCTATGCGCTGCTCGGCTGCACCTGGTTGGTCATGAAGACCGCCGGAAGCCTGCAAGCACGTATGCATCGGCTGACCACGCCGCTATTGGTCAGCCTGCTGCTGATCCTGCTGGCCGTCAGCGTATGGACGCCGATCGCTCACCCTGAGATTGCAACCCGCTGGTTCAGCCTGCCGAATCTGTTCTGGCTGCTGCCAGTGCCGCTGTTGGTGCTGCTCAGCGCCTGGGGGATCTGGCACGGCGTACGCCACGATGCTCATTACTCGCCGTTCCTGCTGACGCTGTTGCTGGTGTTCCTGGGGCTGAGCGGGCTGGGCATCAGCATCTGGCCGCTGCTGATCCCACCGGCCATCACCCTGTGGCAGGCCGCCGCACCGCTACAGAGCCTGGGCTTTATGCTGGTGGGCGCACTGTTTATTATTCCAATTATTTTGGTCTACACCTTCTGGAGCTACTACGTGTTCCGCGGCAAGGTGAGCCATGAGGATGGGTATCACTGATGGACAAAACGATGAATGAGAAAACCGCCACCATACCCTGGTGGAAACGCGTCGGCTGGTTGGTGGTGATCTGGAGTGCCAGCGTGCTCGGGCTGTTTTTGGTCGCCTCGCTATTCCGCCTGCTGATGACCGCCGCCGGGATGAAGCCGGAATAGCTTTAGCGCTTCCCCATCGCCCCTAAAAAACGCTGTTGCATCTGCAACAGCGTTTTCAGATCCAGACACTGATAATCCAGGCCGTATTGAGCAGCCACCTCGGCAATAATCTTCGCCAGCGCCGGATAATGCCGATGGCTCCAATGTGGGAACAGATGATGGGTCAGATGCAGGTTGGCACCGCCCAACCAGTAGCCAACCCATTGCGGAGTAGCCTGCCAGTCGAAGGTGGTGGAAAACAGATGTTGATACCAGCCATGCACCATCTTGCCCTGCTCGGGAGCCTGATAGAAATTGGCCTTGGCCCAGTGGGTGCCAACAATCAACATCACAAACACCAACGACGACAGCATCTGACTCAGCAGATAGGTCAGCCAGATTGCCGTGGCGCTGATGCTTGGGGGCAGCAGCCATAACGGGATGGCTAACGCCAGCGTGAAGTGCGCCAGCTTGCTCAGCAAAAAAACGCTCCAGCCTGGTTTCCCCTGCAACATCATCTTGGGCGTCATGCGCGTTTTACCGGCCCGATCCAACCAGTCAAACAGCCAGATGTAATACGGGAAGGTCAACGCGGCCACTATCGGCCAATAGTATTGCTGCATACGCATGAAGGTTTTACGCTGCTGGAACGGCGTTTGCCGCAGCACGCCGTTCGGTTCAATATCCGGATCGTAGCCTTCGATATTGTTGTAGGCGTGATGGAAGATGACGTGGCGCACTCGCCAACAGTCCGCATCCAACCCTAACGGAATGCTGACGACAAAGTTAAGCCAGTGGTTCAGCCGCGCCCGTTTGAAAAAAGCGTTGTGCGAAGCGTCGTGTACCACGTTCACCGTCAGCATCATGGCACAGAAAATAAAGCCGACGTAGCAGCCAAAATAGGCCCAGGCGTTTTGCTGCTGCAAACTGGCAGCGTAGAAGCCCGCGCACAGCAGGATCAGCAACAACACCTTGGCAAACATCCCGCGGTCGGCAAAGCGATGATCGCCCCGCTCTGCCAGATAAGCCTGGCTGCCGCGCATCAGCGCCAGATGAATGTCGCGATTCTCCCGTTGGAACGCCAAGGGCCGCAGCGGCGTGGTGTCTGGCATCTTCATTGCGGTTGCTGCCCCATCGCGCGCAAGAAGCGTTGCTGCTGTTGCAACAGTTCCCGATAGCCGATACAGCGATAATCCATGCCATAGCGTGGCGCGAGTTCGGCCAGGATGGCGGCCAGCGCCGGGTAGTGACGGTGGTTCCAGCCGGGGAACAGGTGATGGGTAAGATGATAATTCAGCCCACCGGTCAGATGGTGTAGCCAGTGTGGCGAGGTTACCCAGTCGCAGGCGGTGGCAAAGTTATGCCGATACCAGCCCTGCGGCATTTGACTGCCTTCTGGCACCGCGTAAAACTCGGCCTGCGCCCAGTGGGTTCCCAGTAGTAAGAACACCACCAGCAGCGAGGCCAGCATCTGGCTCAACAGATAGGCGAGCAATACCGTTTGCCAACCGATGCCGTGTTGCTGGCAAACCACCAGGGGAATAACCAGCACCACTAAAATGTGGCACAATTTGCTGGCAATAAACACTGCCCAGCCCTGGCGCCCGGCCAGCACGCCATCGGCCGCCAACGGGGTTTTGCCAAGCCGGTCTGACCAATCAAACACCAGCGCAATATAGGGCAGCGACAAGGCAGCGATCAGCGGCCAGTAAAGGTGCTGATACCGCATGTGCGCTCGCCATTGCTGGAACGGCGTCTGGCGGAAAAAGCCGTTCTCCTCGGTATCCAGATCGTAATGTTCAACGTTGGCATACACATGGTGATAGCTGACGTGTCTGGTCCGCCAATAGTCGGGATCGACCCCCAGCGGGATGGTAACCAGCCGCCCCGCCAGGCGATTCACCCAGGGTGTGCGGGCAAACGCATTGTGTGAAGCATCATGATTGACGTTGACGTTCAGCAACATGCCCATCATGACAAAAGCGAAATAGCACAGCATAAACGCCATCCCCTGCTGCTGCATCAGGCTGAGCAGGTAGAACCCCACGCACAGCAACAGTAGGACAATCGCCTTGAACCAACGGGTTGCATCGGCAAAGCGGTGATCGTTACGTCCGCTCAGATAGGCATGAGCCCGACGTTTCAATTCACGATGAAATGCCTGCTCCCCATCCGCAGGGAAAGAGAGTGGCGGCAGTGAATCAGCCATGTGCAGTATCCTTCTGGCGTCCCCAGCCAGCGGCCACCGCACAGCCATGCAGCGCAATGCCGCAGGCCATCAGCCACCAATAAGGCTGGTGCCAACCCAGCGCCACCAGTAACAGCAGCGGAGCGGCCAACGCCACCAGCAGCCAGACCTTTACGCCCCAGCTACGGCCTTCGGCAAGCCCACCCAACGCCACCACCCCTATCGCCAACAGCATAAACAGCGCCGCCTGTTCGCCGGTCAGGCCGTTGTAGCCGTAACCAAAGCGGTAAACGTAGCCCAGCACCAGGGCGAACAGCAGTAATGCCCCGCTCACCATGCACCAGGCAGAACTGCGGAAATGGGCGCTACTGGCGGAAGGTTTGAACGGCAGTTTGAAATAGCGCAAAAACGGCAGGTTACTGGCCCAGAACGGGTTAACCGAAGACTTGTCCCCGCGTACGCCGTAGGCGAAAGGCCCGGTCGGCAGCGACGGCCCAAAGGTGCCGAACAGCTTGTCCCAGAAGATGAAGCTGCCGCCAAAATTACGGTTGGAGTAGGCCAAATCGTTCACGTGATGCACCCGATGGTGTGCCGGAGTGACGAAGATTTTCTCCAGCCAACCCAGCTTGGGGGTCAGCGCGTTATGGTTAAACAATTGAATGCTGTAATGCAGAATTGAGACGGTGATAAACACCGCAAGCGGCACACCGGCCAACGCCAACAGCATAAAGAACGGGATCGAGGTCAACGACGAATACCACGAGTTACGCACGCCCAGCGACAGATTGAAGTGCTCGCCCTGATGATGCACCACATGTACCGCCCACAGCAGGCGGAAACGGTGATGCAACCGGTGCAACCAGTAGAAGCCAAAGTCCCACGCCAGCAGGGTAAACAGCCACACCAGCGCCACCGGCCAACTGTCTACCAGGCCCAGGCTGTAATGAGTGACCACATAGCCATAGCAGAAGATCTCCAGCCCGCGGAACAGCCACAGCATGATATGCCCGGAGTTGAGGTTGAAGATCACATCATGCCAATCAACGCTGCCGCGGTTGCGCTTTTGCAGCCACAGGGCTTCGCCCAGCACCACGCACAGCATAAAGACTATCGGTATCACCAGATCGGTCATTGTCGTTCTCCCTGACGAAAATCACTGACAATCCATCGAACCTGCTGGCAGGCATAGCCTACGGCCATGGCCAACAACGCCCCACTGAGCAAATCTACCAACAGGTGGCGGCGTAGTTGCAGGATCGAGAAGGCAATCGCCAGGCCCCAAATCGACAACAGTATGCTACGCCATTTTTTCCGGCTATCCGCCACGGCCCATACCGCCAACGCCGTCAAGGCTATATGCAATGAGGGTAGACAGTTTTGTTTTGAATCAATCCCGATCAATGCTGACAGCATCGTTGAGCTCAGCGAATTGCCCTGATCGACCGGGTAGTCCATCGTCGTCGGCCACAGCAGATAGATGGCTCCTGCAACCAGAGCGGCTAGCTGCATCGAGCTTCTCAGCCATTTGATCCGGCTTAGCGGGCACAGCAGATAGCACAGCGGAACGATGAGGAAAAAAGATAAATACAGCCAGATGGCATGTGGGCTGAAGGGGATGGCACGATCCAGCCAACTCGGCGTCAGTTGATAACCGGCCCCTTGCCAACGATCGGTGCTGTTATAAATCAGGCCGACAAAGCCCCAGCCCAGCAGCATTTGCCATAGCCGATAGAGCACCTCTTTCATGGTGCCTCCGGCAACCGCACGATGCGTCGGCGTTTGGCATCAAACTGCGGCATGATGCTCTGTGCAGTGAGCTGCCACTCCAGTTGCTGTACATCAATACCCTGCTGAGTAAACAGCGTCATCAACTGCTGCTGGCAATGCTCCAGCTCTGTTGGGCTACAGTCAGCCATCAGGTGCAGCCGTTGGCCCGCCAATTGGGTCAGGCGATAATCCGCCACGGCGGGCAATGCGTTGGCAATCACTCGGCGGCACAGGTCGGCAAAGACTCTCTGCGCCGTTCCCTGCAATCCGGGTAACAGCAGTTGATCGTCACAGCGCCCTTCAATCCGCTCCAATGCCATACTGGCCTGGCCGCAAGGGCAAGGCTCCGCGCGTCGCACCAGAATATCATCCAGCCGATAACGCACGATCGGCTGCGTACGGCGGGTAAAATCGGTGATCATCGGGGTAAAGCGCTGCTCGTCGATCCACTGTGGTTCCACATGAATAAACTCTTCGTTCAGATGCAAGGTGCCGTGGCGACAAGTTGCAGCCAGAAAGCCTTCGGTAGCCTGATAAACTTCGCCCACCTCGGCAAACACCCGCTTTAGCCGTTGGCGATCCTGCGGTTCCAGCACCTCGGCCACCGAGATCACTTTTTTCACCCGTAGTTGCAACTCTCCCCGCTCAACCGCGCTGGCCAAGGCGCACAACACCTGCGCAGGCGCGACCACGATGGTGGGTTGCTCTCGTTCAATCTGCGGCAAGTGTTCGGCAAAAGGCGTAAACAGATCGTAAAACGTCAGGCTCAGCCAGCGGTTGTTGACGCTGTGGTACAGGTTATTGTCCGCACGTAAAAACAGCGCAACCCGTTCACCGGCAAATACCCCTTGTGGCAGCATTTTTGCCAGCATGCCGCCAGCCCAGATCTGCTGCTCCTGTGGGCTGACCACAAACACGCCGCGGCGCCCGGAAGTACCGGTCGACAGGCCAACGCTGTATTTGCCCACTTTGGGGGTAAAATCGCGATCGTTTTCGCTGCGCCGGGCACAGGCCAACAGCGTTTCCAGCTGCAACCCGGCGGTGTTCATCCGATCAAAATGCGTCATCATGATCGCTTTGTCCATTTCTGGCCATTCGCTCAAGGGTAACAGACAGTATGGCCGGAAATACGGGCTATGCGCCAAAACGCGGCGGGCAAAACGTTGCAACTGGCGCGCCTGGTAGGCTTCAAGCGCTGCCCGTTCGGTGAAATGCAGCTTTCGCGCTCGCAGGTAGTGCCACAGCGTCATCAATGGGATCATAAATCCCCCTCATGGCACAACAGGATCTCCGCCGCGCCACCGTGATGCAGTTGGTTTAGCGCCTCAAGGGTTTGATAGTAACTGCGCGGATTATCCATGATCAGATTCGCCAACCGCGAAGGACCGCGGAGTTGCTGATAGTTCAGCGGTGACCAGGCGGCATCGCTTGCCAGCAGCGTCCAGCCCGCGTCGGTTTGCACAAAGGCACCAATATGGCCCGCAGCATGGCCCGGCAGCGGCACGATGATGATTTGCCCCGCGCTACCCGGCAACGCATAACCCTGCTGGAACGGGGCCAGCTCGGCGGGCAGGCTCTGTAACGGGAACGACTCCACAAACTGCAACGCGGATTCAAATTCCTCTGGGATCAGCCCGGGCACAAACGCCCGCCTCAGGGCGGCAAAGCCGCGCAGTTCACGAGTTTGCTGCCAACCCTGGCCGGAGCAAATCATGTTAAGGCGGCTGAAGTCACGCAGACCGGCAATATGGTCGGCATGAAAATGGGAAATAATCACCGCCTCAATATCACCCACGCCCACGCCCCGGCTACTCAACTGTTCGAGCAGTGCCTGCTGTGGGCTGAAATATACCGGCGTCATCTGACTATACAGCCGGAAGATACCGCTGGACGTGTACTGCTGGAAATAGCTGGCGTAACCGGTATCCCACAGCCAGCGGCGCTCGCCCACCTCCAGCAAATACGCTCGGGAGGGGAATTTACAGGTACGCATCGGCGAGCCACGCAGCGCCATACAGCCCAGGTGAGTGCAATAGCCGATTTCAAAGGGAGTGATATTAGCCATGCGGCGCCATCCCCTGCTGTTTCATCCATTGGCCGGTCAGTTCAATCCCTTGTTCCAGGCTATAACGCGGCCGATAGCCCAGCTCTTCAATCGCGCGGCTGTTATCCAATGTCATATCAAAATAGGCGGCTGCCACGCTGTAGCGCGTCAACATCGGCTCTTTGTCGGTAAAATGAGACACCATCTCCATTCCTCCCGCCACAGCCCACAACAGCGGATAAGGCAATGCCTGTATCCGATATTGCCAACCTAGCTGTTGAGCCAGTAGTTGATGCAGCATATCCTCCAGCCGCTGTGGCTGTTGGTTGCTAATGTTATAGATACCGCCAGAGGCTAAATGTTCCCGGTTGCTGGCCAGATCCATCGCATGCACCACGTTGAGCACAAAGGTCAGATCCAGATAGGCGTTACCGCCTCCGGGCAGGCGCAACACGCCTTTATCACGCTGCATCTGGGCCAGGATCCTGGGCACAATGACCCGGTCATGCGGGCCAAACAGGCCACGTGGTCGCAGGATCAGATAGGTCGTCTGCGGATAACGATGCAACAGTCCGGCAATACTTTGCTCGGCGGCATACTTGCTGGCGGCGTAATGATTGGCAAACCGCCGGGCAGACTCGCCTTCGGTGATGTTGTGATGATGTTTGAAATCAAAATAGATCGCAGGCGTCGAGATATGGATAAAGCGCTTTACCCCACAACGTCCGGCAGCCTTGGCGAGTTTTTCCGTGGCGTAGGTATTGGCCTGAAAAAAGGCTCTGCGATCGCCCCAGGGGGAGGATTTGGCGGCACAGTGCCAGACCACGTCATAGCCTTTCATCAGTTGCTCACACTGTTCCATCCCGGCACGGGTCAGATCCAACGGCGTAAACTTTGCCCCCTGCGCCACCAACTCACGGCCGACGGCCTCATCGCGCCCGGTAGCATGGACCTGATGTCCGGCGGCCAATAACCACTCGGCCGCATTGCGCCCAAGCCCACTGGTCGCTCCTGTTACCAACACTTTCATGGCAACAGTACCATGCCACCCAGAGTCAACCCGGCCGCAGTGCCGATCAGCATCACCGGTTGGTCGGCATTCAGCCTGCCGGTGATCGCCGCCTCGTGCAGAGCGGAAGGAATTGACGCCGCCACCTGGTTACCCCGATAACGATAGATATCCACCAGTGCCTCTGGCGCAACATGCAACCTTTTGCGCATATGCTCCAAAGAGAGGTGGCTGGCCTGATGCGGTACCACGGTGGCGATCTGTGGCAAGGTTAGCCCTGCGGCGGCCAGTAAACGGCCAAGGTAACCTTCAATCAGCGCCGAAGCCTGGCGGAACAGTTGCTTGCCCTTCATATGGAACAGAAAATCGCTGTCGTTCATCCCTGCACGCGGGTTGCGGCGCGTGCCACCGGCGCGGATTTCACACAAATCGCTGCCTTCCGGGTAGGTCTCCATCAGGTAGGACAAGATGCCGCTGCGCCCATCACCACGCTCTACGATGGCACAGGCAGCACCATCGCCAAAAATCAGTGAGGACTCTTCATCCTCCCAGTCGATGCCGCGTGAGGCAATATCGGCAGAAACGATGGCGATACGCCGGTAAACACCGGCGTTGAGTAGCCCCGCCGCCACCTGCAATGCGCTAATAAAACTGACACAGCTGGTATTGATATCAAAGCCCGCAATCCCCGACGATAGCCCGGCGATTTTAAGTATATGCGCAGCGCTGAAGGGCAACGCCTGGACGGAAATTGCCGAAGCCGAGATCAACAGATCGATGGAATCGCGCGGGATGTCGTGACGAACCAGCGCGTCGTCTAATGCAGCGACGGCCAGTGCAGCCTGGCTAGCTTGATTGCTGGCATGAAAGCGATGAATAATCCCCGAGCGTTGTTCTACATAGCCGACGGGTTTATTTAATTGCCGATCCAACGCCGCAGATTCGATGCAGCCGGGAGGCAAGGCCGCACCGGTCGCGATGATTTTCAGCGGCAGTACGGGGTGGGACAGGTTATCAATGGTCATAGGTGTTCAGTCTGCTTATCCCTAACTCGTTTGGCTAGCATCCAGCGTAATTAATGAGAACCTTAACGCTATTGTTGATCCAGCCTTTATTTAACATCAGCATAATGAAAATCCTAACAGGAATTTTTACTGATTGATTCCGTTCGCTTAACTAACCGGGTAAAGCATGCTGTTAACCCAATGGCACAGCGTAAATCAACGCCGAAAAGAGATCTATAAGAATAAGCGCTTTGTCGTGTCATATGGGGCTAAGACTGGTCAAAGCAGCCCCTCACCCTAGCCCTCTCCCACAGGGAGAGGGGACTGCGCGTGCCACAGTTTAATACCTGTACCTGATTGCGGCTCAGGGCTAGCTCCCTCTACCTTGTGGATGTACATACGATGGCTAAGATCTATTCGGGGAGAAGGTTGGAGCGAGGGGAAAATAATGAGGAAAAATAACAGAGTAGCGGCAATGTCCATCGGACCTTGCCGCTCGATAATGCGGGGGAATTAACGGCGGTTACGCACCAGTTGGTAGCGACGAGTCAGATATTCCACCGGCACGCTCCAGATATGCACCAAACGGCAGAACGGGAATATCAGGAACAACGTCATGCCGAGCACGATATGGATTTTGAATATCAGTGCGACCCCTTCCAGATGCTGAGCCGCCCCACCATGGAAAGTGACCACCGCTTGCGCCCAGGCCACCAGCTTCAGCATCTCGCTGCCGTCCATATGTTGGGCAGAGAACGGAATGGTCAACAGCCCCAGGCAGACCTGCACGACCAGCAACGTCAGGATCAGGATATCCCCTGCGCTGCTGGTGGCGCGAATGCGCTGGTTGGTCAAGCGGCGTTTCAATAACAGCACGCCCCCTACCAACATCATCACGCCACAGGCCCCACCGGCAAACATTGCCATTTTCTGCTTCACCGCCATCGGCAGGAAGGATTCATACATCCAGTGCGGCGTCAGCATGCCAAGGAAATGCCCGGCAAAAATGCCCAGGATGCCGATATGGAACAGGTTGGAGGCCAGGCGCATGCCCTTTTTATCCAGCATCTGGCTGGAACCGGCACGCCAGGTGTATTGCCCGTAGTCGTAGCGTAACCAACTGCCGATCAGGAAGACGGCCCCGGCGATATACGGATAGATATCGAAGAAGAAAAGCGTCAGAAAGTGCATGATTAGCGTCCTTTGGTTGCCGTGGTCATCGAGCCCACATCCAGATACTGTGGCGCTACCGCGCCCGCAAAGCGCCGCTGGTGAGCGGTTTGCTGCGCCGAAGCACACCCCTGTTCGCCCAGGAACTTGACTTGCTCCTCTTCCCAGACGGCATCCAGTGCCTGTGGCGTATCGTCTCTGGCCTCACCAGCCACCTGCGCCTCCAGGCTGGTGCTGGTGACTGCGGTGCCGGACAGCGCCAGCAGCAGATCGAACAGCACCGCATACGGGCTTTGGCGTTGCTGCAAACGAGCGCCCAGCAAGGCCAGGATTGGCGTAATATCCTGCAATCCCCCCTGCGCTTCCACTTTATTACGGCTGGCCAGGTACTCCAGGTACAGCGGCAGAAAGTCGGGGAGTTCGCGACTGTCGATCTCCAACCCGGCGGCACGGTATTGCTCCATCAAATCGACCATCGCCTGGCCGCGATCGCGGGATTCACCGTGAACGTGCTCAAACAGCAACAATGAGGTCGCACGGCCACGATCGAACAGCTCGCAATACTCCGCCTGCACGTCCAGCAGCGGGCGGCCGCAGAAGCGGCGAATAAACAGGATCAACTGGGCGCTCTGATGCAGATCCAGTTCACACGCCGGCTCCAGGGCTTCCACCAGTTCTTGCTGATGGTCAAACAACGCCCGATCGGGATAATCCAGCAGGCGGGCAATAATTCGCAGAGCGATCATGAGGCATCCTCCTTGCGCGGGGTTTTCTGCGTCACGTCGATGGCATCGATGCGGCGGCTGTTAAACAGGTTGAACTTGCTGTCGCTACCGTGGCAGCCGTCGCCAAAGCTGAAACCACAGCCTTTGCTTTCCGGGAAGGCTTCACGCGCCAGTTCACGATGGCTGGAAGGCACCACAAACCGATCTTCGTAGTTGGCGATCGCCAGATAACGATACATCTCCTGTGCCTGCACCTCGGTCAGCCCAACCTGCTCCAGCGCGCTGGTATCCACCACGCCATCAACGGTTTCTGCCCGCTTGTAGTGGCGCATCGCCAACATGCGTTTCAGTGCCAACAGCACCGGCGCGGTATCCCCGGCGGTCAACAGATTCGCCAGGTATTGCACCGGAATGCGCAAGCTTTCAACGTCAGGCAGCACGCCGCTATGGGCCAGTTCACCGGCATCGGCGGCTGACTGGATCGGTGACAACGGCGGCACGTACCATACCATCGGTAAGGTGCGATACTCCGGGTGCAGCGGCAGCGCCAGCTTCCAGTCGATCGCCATTTTATACACCGGCGACTGCTGCGCGGCTTCTATCACCCCTTGCGGGATACCGTCTTTCAGCGCCTGCTCAATCACCGCCGGGTCGTGCGGATCGAGGAAGATGTCCATCTGGCTCTGATACAGGTCTTGTTCGTGCTCGGTAGCGGCCGCTTGTTCAATGCGATCGGCATCGTAGAGCAGCACACCGAGGTAACGGATACGCCCCACACAGGTTTCCGAACAGACGGTAGGCTGACCTGCCTCAATCCTTGGATAGCAGAAGATGCACTTCTCGGATTTGCCGCTCTTCCAGTTGAAGTAGATTTTCTTGTACGGGCAGCCGGTCAGGCACATCCGCCAGCCACGGCATTTATCCTGATCGATCAGCACAATGCCGTCTTCGCCGCGCTTATAGATCGCGCCGCTTGGGCAAGTCGCCACGCAGGCCGGGTTCAGGCAGTGCTCGCACAGGCGTGGCAGATACATCATGAAGGTGTTTTCGAACTGGCCGTACATCGCCTTCTGCATGTTGTCGAAGTTTTTGTCCTTGGCACGCTTGTCGAACTCGCCGCCGAGGATCTCTTCCCAGTTCGGGCCGTTTTCAATCTTCTTCATCCGCTGGCCGGTGATCAGCGAGCGCGGGCGGGCGATCGGCTGATGCTTGCCCTCTGGCGCGGTATGCAGATGCTGATAGTCGTAATCGAACGGCTCGTAATAATCATCCAGCGCAGGCACGTCCGGGTTGGCAAAAATCTTCGACAGCAGGCCAACACGGTTACCCATGCGTGGCTCCAGTTTGCCGTTGATTTTGCGTATCCAGCCGCCCTTCCACTTATCCTGATCTTCCCAGGCGTTCGGGTAGCCGATGCCCGGCTTGCTTTCCACGTTGTTGAACCAGGCGTATTCCATCCCTTCACGGCTGGTCCAGACGTTCTTACAGGTCACCGAACAGGTATGGCAACCGATGCACTTGTCCAGATTCAGCACCATGCCAACTTGCGAACGAATTTTCATTTGGCTTTCTCCTGCTGGCTGCCTTGTGCGTAGTCGTTACCTTCACCGTCTAACCAATCGATCTGGTCCATTTTACGGACCACCACAAACTCATCGCGGTTAGAGCCAACGGTGCCGTAGTAGTTAAAGCCGTAGGCCAGTTGCGCATAGCCGCCGATCATGTGGGTCGGTTTCGGACACACGCGGGTCACCGAGTTGTGGATCCCGCCGCGCTGGCTGGTGATTTCCGAGCCTGGAATGTTCACAATGCGTTCCTGCGCGTGGTACATCATGGTCATACCCGATGGGATACGCTGGCTGACCACCGCACGTGCGGTGAGCGCCCCGTTGGCGTTAAAGGCCTCGATCCAGTCGTTGTCCTCGATGCCCAGATCTTTGGCATCGTCCTCACTTAACCAGACAATCGGCCCACCGCGTGACAGGGTCAGCATCAATAGGTTGTCGCTGTAAGTGGAGTGGATACCCCACTTCTGGTGCGGCGTCAGGAAGTTCAGCGCTTTTTCTTTGTTGCCGTTCGGTTTTTTATTCAGCAACGGCTGTGCGGCACGGGTGTCGATCGGCGGGCGATAAACCAGCAGGCTTTCACCGAAGGCACGCATCCACTCGTGATCCTGATACAGCTGTTGACGGCCGCTCAGGGTACGCCATGGGATCAGCTCATGCACGTTGGTGTAGCAGGCGTTGTAAGAGACGTGTTCATCTTCCAGGCCAGACCAGGTCGGGCTGGAGATGATCTTGCGCGGTTGGGCCTGAATATCGCGGAAGCGGATCTTCTCGTCTTCCTTGTTCAGCGCCAGATGGGTGTGATCGCGCCCGGTAATGTGGCTCAGTGCCTGCCAGGCTTTCACCGCCACCTGCCCATTGGTTTCCGGTGCCAGCGAGAGGATCACCTCCGCCGCATCGATGGCCGTTTCGATCTTCGGCCGTCCGGCAGCCGGGCCATCTGCCTTCACATAGTTGAGCTTTTTCAGGAAGTCGACTTCGGTCTGGGTATTCCAACTGATGCCCTTACCGCCGTTGCCCAGCTTGTCCAACTGCGGGCCGAGCGAGGTAAAGCGCTCGTAAGTCGCAGGGTAATCACGTTCAACCACCATGATGTGTGGCGCGGTTTTCCCCGGGATCAGATCGCACTCGCCTTTCTTCCAGTCCTTCACGCCATAGGGCTGCGCCAGTTCGGCGGCGGAATCATGCTGGATCGGCAACGTGACAATGTCGGTTTCCTGACCCAGGTGGCCAACGCACACCTCGGAGAACGCTTTGGCGATGCCCTTGTAGATCTCCCAATCACTCTTGGAATCCCAGGCAGGATCGACAGCCGCAGACAGCGGATGAATAAACGGATGCATATCCGAAGTATTCATATCGTCTTTCTCGTACCAGGTCGCGGTAGGCAGCACGATGTCGGAATACAGGCAGGTGCTGGACATGCGGAAATCGAGCGTCACCACCAAGTCCAACTTACCTTCGCCGCCATTATCCAACCATTCGACTTCCTGTGGTTTCACACCGCCCTGCTGGCCCAGATCCTGGCCCTGGATGCCGTTCTCGGTCCCCAACAGGTATTTGAGCATGTATTCATGCCCCTTGCCGGAGGAACCCAGCAGGTTGGAGCGCCAGACGAACAGGTTACGCGGGAAGTTCTGCGGGTTGTCCGGCTGTTCGGCGGCAAAGCGCAGGCTGCCCTGTTTCAGGCTCTCCACGGTGAAATCTACCGGCGTCTGACCAGCGGCTTTGGCCTGCGCGGCCAGATGCAGCGGGTTGGTGTCCAACTGTGGCGCCGATGGCAACCAGCCCATGCGCTCGGCACGCACGTTAAGGTCGATCAGGCTGCCAGCAAACTGGCTCTTGTCCGCCATCGGGGACAACAGCTCTTCGGTACCGACCGTCTCGTAGCGCCATTGGCTGGAGTGGTTGTAGAAGAACGAGGTACTGTTCATATGGCGCGCCGGGCGTTGCCAGTCCAGGCCAAACGCCAGCGGCATCCAACCGGTTTGCGGGCGCAGTTTTTCCTGGCCAACATAGTGCGCCCAGCCGCCGCCGCTTTGCCCAACGCAACCGCAGAAGATCAGCATATTGATCAGCCCGCGGTAGGTCATGTCCATGTGATACCAGTGGTTGACACCGGCACCAACGATAATCATCGAACGGCCGTGCGTTTTCTCGGCGTTTTCAGCAAACTCCCGCGCAATGCGGGTGATGTTATGGCGAGATACGCCGGTGATCTGCTCTGCCCAGGCTGGCGTATAGGCTTTGACTTCGTCATAGCTGTTCGCACAGTTGGCATCATTCAGACCGCGATCCAGCCCGTAGTTCGCCAAAGTCAGGTCGTAGACGCTGGTGACCAGCGCCTGGCTGCCATCCGCCAGCTGCAGGCGTTTGACCGGCAGCTTGTGCAGCAGGATTTCGTCTAGCGCCACGCTGTTGAAATGCTCGCTTTCGGCACCGCCAAAGTAAGGGAAGCCAACGTCGACCACCTCATCATGGCTGCCTAACAGGCTGAGCTGCAGTTCCACATCCTGTTGGGCTTTCCCTTCGCGCTGCTCCAGGTTCCATTTACCCTTCTCGCCCCAACGGAAACCGATGGAGCCTTGTGGAGCCACCAGTTCGCCGCTGGTTTGATCCAGCGCCACGGTTTTCCACTCTGGGTTGTTTTCCTGGCCTAGACCGTCAACCAAATCGGCGGCGCGCAGCAGGCGGCCAGCGGCGTAATAACCTTCAGTACGCGGCTCCAACAGCACCAGCATCGGCATGTCGGTGTAGCGGCGCACGTAATCACGGAAATAACCCACTTCACGATCCAGATGGAACTCTTTGAGCATCACGTGGCCCATCGCCAGCGCCATGGCGCTATCGGTACCCTGTTTAGGGTTCAGCCACTGGTCGCACAGCTTGGCCACTTCCGCGTAGTCTGGCGTCACCGCAACGGTTTTGGTGCCTTTGTAGCGCACCTCGGTGAAGAAGTGGGCATCCGGGGTACGCGTTTGCGGCACGTTAGAACCCCAGGCAATGATATACGACGAGTTATACCAGTCAGCGGATTCCGGCACGTCGGTCTGTTCGCCCCAGGTCATCGGCGAGGCCGGTGGCAAATCGCAGTACCAGTCGTAGAAGCTAAGACAGGTGCCGCCAATCAGCGATAGGTAACGGGCACCCGCGGCATAAGACACCATCGACATCGCCGGGATGGGTGAGAAACCGATAATGCGGTCCGGGCCAAAGGTCTTGGCGGTATAGACGTTGGAGGCGGCAATCAGTTCATTCACCTCCTGCCAACTGGAACGGACAAAACCGCCACGGCCACGGGCCACCTTGTAGCTTTTGGCCTTTTCCGGGTCGGAAACGATCGAGCCCCAGGCATCCACCGGATCGCTGTGCAGGGCCTTCGCCTCACGCCACAGCTTGATCAGACGTTTGCGCATCAACGGGTATTTCAGGCGGTTGGCGCTGTAGAGATACCAGGAATAGCTGGCACCGCGTGGGCAGCCACGGGGCTCATGGTTTGGCAAATCCGGGCGGGTGCGTGGATAGTCGGTCTGCTGGGTTTCCCAGGTAACCAGACCGTTTTTCACATAGATTTTCCAGCTACAGGAGCCGGTACAGTTCACGCCATGGGTTGAACGCACCACTTTGTCGTGCTGCCAGCGGCTGCGGTAGCCGTCTTCCCAATCACGGTTGGTGTTCAGCGTTTGACCGTGACCGCCAGAGAAGGGTTCGGCCAACTGCTTGAAGTAGCGGAACCGATCTAGAAATTTGCTCATCCGGAGTTCTCCTGAAGGCTATTATCGTTGTAAGAAGTTGCCAAGTGACATTGCTCAATCTGCGGTCAGGCTACTAATGCCCAGCAGGGCGTAACTTGATTGCGATCAAGGGAATCAGGGAGGGAAAGAGCGGGGAATGCTGGAAATACCACTAAAGGATGATAGGTTAAAATTACGCTATCGTACTGTATTTAAACAAAAATAATAGATTTAAGCCAAAAAACGCCTGCTGAAAAACAGGCGACAGATATTTGGGGGTAGTGCAGGAAAAGCACCGTACAAACGGCTTTGAACCTCAGCTAAATTCGTGCCTTACCGTTTGCTCAATCGCCAGGCTGAGTTCGACGGGGGCGACAAAATGTGACGGTCCATTGGAGGTAAACTGGGCCGTGGCACAAAACTTTTGTACCTTGGCGCGGCTGATGGCAAATTTATGGCGGCTGACCTTACCGGCTAAATCAAGCAGTGCCACACCGCACATCCCTGGCCAATAGGGGATATGAATAAACCTGTCTTCTCGACCGAGAGCGGTGGCCACGCCCTCAATAAGCTGGTTCATGGTGAGGTCCGGCTTATCGGCATAGTTGCTGATCTGGTAATCGGCCTGCCGATCGAGCACATACTCCAGGTGAGCCGCGATATTTTCAACATAGGCCATCGACTGCCTGTTGTTACCGTCGCCGATCATGACGTAACGGCCGCTGGCGATCCGGCGGCACAGATGATAAAAATGGCCACGATCGCCTTCGCCAAACACGGGCGTTGGGCGAATAATCGTCAGCTTGTTACCCGCACCCGCGTGACGCCAAGCTTGATAAATCAACTCCGCCTGCCGTTTTGACTTGCCGAAACGATCGGCAGGAACAAGAGAACCCTCCTCCCCGGTTTCCTGCTCCACTACACCATAGACGGCCACCGACGAAGTGAACACGATTTGCTTGATTGCCAACTCGACAGCGACATTGCACAGAGTGCGCGCGCCTTCGACACTGACCTGACGATCAAGCGAGCGGGACCTCCTTTTATCCCGATGCGTAGCCGCCAGATTGATCACGGCATCGCAACCTGCCAGCGCCTGTCGCAGGCTTTCTGGCTGAGTCACATCAGCATAGTGGTACCACTGAGCAAAGCGTTGGCTCTCTTTGAGGTCGATGATCTTCAGTGCCAAATCACTACGGGTACTCAGGCGTTTCACCAGGCGCGTGCCAATAAAACCAGAGCCACCGATAATAGCTATTGTGCGTTTACCCATTATTTACCACCCAGTCAGTTTCCCTACTCTATTTTTCCACATGAAAAATACGGCAAAGGGTCGTGGCTAGACTGGGCAATTCATCTTGAGGATTCAAATAACAAATAATAAAATAGTATTTTTCGGTAATTATAAAGCCAAGCTAACATGAAATTACGTGTTCAACTTACTCTTTTGAAGGCTCATAACTTAAAGAGGTACAGGTGAAAACGGTTAAGGAGCACGGCAGCTCACCCTGATTTCCTTGCCCTGCCCCTCCTGATAGATACAGTTCAACGCCTGTGGCCGGGCACTGGTGCGCAGATCCAATGACAGTACCAGACGGGCATTGTTTACCCGCTCATGCTGCATGGCTGGCTTGGCTCGGCTGCCTAACGCATAGGACAATAGCGATACCGTCAGCAACGAAATAAATACCGCCAAATAGTTCACTATTCTGTTCCTGCGGATCACCTGCGCCCGTTGCCCCGTGCGGTTTAATGTCGGCTTTAGTGATGGATAACTTTCCGCAACCGTGATGTTATCGACAATTTCAGCCTCTCTCTGGTAAATTTCATCCGCTTCGACAGCGTCATTATCTTCATTTGCGCACGACTCCTTATTAATACCTTTACCGTGATTTTCTGAAAAAATGGTGCCCGCAGGCAAGGCAGGCTCCGTTTCAGATTTAAAATGAAAAATCGTTTTATTATCCACCTTATAACCAAGGCGAGGAATAGTTCTGATCAGGGTATGCTCAGCATCACCAATTTTTTGGCGAATAGACTTAATCGTTTGATTTATTGTAGAGTCTGAGCAATAGGTGCCCTTCCAGATATTCTCTATAATTTCCGCACGGCTCACCAACTCTGGCGATCGGTTAACCAGCAGAGAAAGTATCTGAAACTCTTTCCAACGTAACCGGGTGTTTTTTCTATTGGGTATGATCACCTCAAGATTTTTGATTTTTATTTCCCTTTCAGCGCTCATTTTTCATTCCCTTTATGAATTCACAAAGTCTTCTTTGTATAGAAGTATGAAAAAATGTTCAAGGCATTAAATATAAACTCTAACGGCTAAATTTTCTTTATATTTCACCTTAATTAAAATCATCAATTTCACCGTTTTAGATTTTGATTTTTTGCCTAATCGACACGCAAAAATTTATGCTGTAAAAAGCGTCTGTTTTTTACGATGCGCAGAAAAACAAAATCACAACTCAATGATAGTAATCAATAAAATAACCAGAAGCACATTTTTTCAGCGCCAGATGAAATCATGAAACCCGCCCAGCGGGCACATTTCACACGTTAACCTGTTGCTTGACGCAGACATAAATCAGCTGGCAGCAGACCTTGGGCGTTTTCTTTTTCTATGGTGCTGAAAAATGGTGCGCCCACTTTCCCGATCAGGGAAAAACACGTCTGGTCACTCATCGGATAAGATTGTACCCCTAAAAATGCAGAGATTTATCCTGCAATCGGTTGTTTATAATAACCAGGATTTTGAAAAGAAGAGGTTGGTTACTGGAGGATATCCATGTAATGAAACCGCATTATGGATAACAGTGAAAATATCACACCAAAAAGGCTCGCCCCTGAATTACCAATAAAATACCCTGAAGAGTTCAAAGAAGAAAACACTCCCCGGCAAGCCAGGGAGTGTTAGAGGACATTAACGTGACGCTTTTTTACGACCGTAAACGCCCCAGGTCACCACAACACACAGAATATAAAACACCAGGAAGATCTTCATCGCCCCGGCCGGTGAGCCCGTCAAGGCCAGCGAAGTACCAAACGCCTTGGGAATAAAGAACCCCCCTGCCGCACCAATCGCCGAAATGAAGCCCAAAGCGGCTGCCGAATCAGTGACCGCCTCGCGCTGCGCCAACTCATCGCTTCCCCCTTCAGCTTTTACTCTGTCCACGGTGATCTTGCGGAATATCACGGCAATCATCTGGAAGGTTGAACCACTACCCAATCCGGCAGTGAGGAACAACACCATGAACACGCCATAGAAGGCGATAAACGAGCCTTGATGCGCGCTTCCCGGCAAAGTCAGGAATAACAAGGCAGCGAAAATGGCCATGACGATAAAGTTAAGCAGCGTTACCCGAATACCGCCAAAGCGATCGGAAAGCGCCCCGCCCACCGGACGAGCCAGCGCCCCAAGGAACGGCCCGAAGAAGGCGTAATGCAGGATCACCACGTCCGGGAACTGGGTTTTCGCCAGCATGGCAAAACCGGCCGAAAAGCCGATAAAAGAGCCAAAGGTCGCCAGATACAGCAGGCTCAGCACCCACAGGTGACCTCGTTTCAGTACCGGCAACTGTTGGCGTAAAGACGCCTTGGAGGCTGCCAAGTCGTTCATGCCGAACCAGGCCGCCAGCGTCGCTACCAGCAGGAAAGGCACCCAAATCCAGGCGGCGTTCTCCAACCACAGTTGGCTACCGTCCGGCTGTACTTGGCCGGTGCCGCCCAGGAAACCAAACATGGCGAGCGAGATGGCTAACGGAGCCACCAGTTGCATCACGCTGACGCCCAGATTTCCCAGACCACCATTCAGACCCAGTGCACCGCCCTGCTTCGCTTTCGGGAAGAAGAAGCTGATGTTTGCCATGCTGGAAGCAAAGTTGGCCCCGGCAAAACCGCACAGCAACGCAATAATAATAAAGACGTTAAACGAGGTGGTCGGATCCTGCACCGCATAGCCCAACCACAGGCAGGGTACCAGCAGGAAACAGGTGCTGATGGCTGTCCAACGACGGCCACCAAACATCGGGATCACAAAGGAGTAAGGCACGCGCAGGATAGCACCGGAAACCGAGGGTAATGCGGTCAGCAGGAACAGTTGATCGGTAGTAAAATTAAAGCCCACCTTATTGAGATTGACCGCCACCGCGCTGAACAGCATCCAGACACAGAAGGCGAGCAACAGGCAAGGTATGGAGATCCACAGGTTGCGGCGAGCAATGCGATGCCCGCTTTGCTGCCAGAACTCGCTGTTCTCAGGTTGCCAGTCCTGAATAACCGCACCTGTTTTTCTTGTTAAAGGCGTTGCAGATTGCGACATAATAACCTCAGAAACACAGTGATAATTGCGCCCACCCTAGATGATCCCCGCAAGCGGTAAAGTTGATGCAAATCAACCAGCAAGCAGGTAACCCACAGCGGAAAAACCTCATACATCCCTTAGTGAGTAGCCCATCAAGGCCAGCTAATCTATTGCTATTCAGCAGCTTATACCTCAGCAACGCTTAAGGTTTGGCTGATAGGCAAGCAGCCGGAAACTAAGGGGTACTTCGTTAGGGGTATGGGGTTATGCCGGGGGATAAGGAAAAATGGCGGCTATTGACGTCATTTGGCCGCCGGAGTGGCTGGTAATTCCCCCTCCGGTTTGCGCTGCTGTATGGGGATGCGTATTCGATGAAACGCTTGCTGGCTCCGCTTTCCATCGTTAACCAGGTAGCTCTGCTTATGCTACTGCTGGGGGTGCTGGGTATCGCCGGAATGAGTACTTCTGCCTGGATGTCGCAAAGCATTCAGGGCAACGCGCATGCCATCAACAAAGCGGGTTCGTTGCGCATGCAGAGTTACCGTCTGCTGTCTCAGGTGCCTCTGGATGCCCACAGCGACATCCTGATGCTGGGCCTGGATCAGGATGAAACCAGCCGCGACTTGCAGCAGGCGCTGGAGCGCGAAGGGCTGACCCCGCAGTTACGGACATTACGTGATTATTGGCTCAACCAGCTGCAACCACGACTGCGACAGGCGCAACGCCCTGCCGATGCGGCTCCTCAGGTAGCCCACTTTGTCAGCCTGCTGGACAAGCTGGTTTCCGATATCGATCACCAGACCGAACGGCGTCTGCTGATGGTGACGCTGGTTCAGGGGGGCTTTATTGCCCTGACGCTGTTGCTGCTGGTGGGCACCATCTGCTACCTGCGCCGCCGTTTATTGCACCCGTGGCGTCAGTTGGTGGCCATGGCGCTGGCGGTGGGACGCGGCGATTTCAGCAGCCGCTTCGCCCAACGTGGGCATCAGGATGAGATGTCTTCCCTGGGTGCCGCGCTGAATACCATGTCCGATGAGCTTTCCACCATGTACGCCAGGTTGGAACAGCGCGTCGCGGAAAAAACCGCCGACCTGCAACAGAAAAACCAGATGCTGAGCTTCCTGTATCGTACCAGCCGCCAGTTGCACACCAGCGAGCCGATCTGTAGCCGCCTGACGCCGATCCTCAACCAGTTATCGACGCTGACGCCGCTGCACAGCATCCAGGTACGGCTGTATGAAAATAATAGCCAGGAGCAGTTTTTGCAGCTGAGCGGTAACCAGCCGTTAAGACCGGAGTATTGTCATAACCCGGTGTGCAGCGCCTGCTTGAGTGAGCATCAGCCCCATCATCAGGGGCATCCTTCGCTTAGCTGGAGCCTGAGTGACCAACTGGGCAATTATGGCGTCGTTGTCGCTCAACACGCGCCAGACCAGCGGTTAAGCGATGAGCAATGCCAATTGCTGAATACTCTGGTAGAACAGTTGACCAGCGTACTGGCGATAGAGCGCCAGGTTGACCACCAGCAGCAGTTGATGTTGATGGAGGAACGCGCCGCGATTGCCCGCGAGCTGCACGACTCCATCGCTCAATCCCTCACCTGTCTGAAGATGCAGACCAGTTGCCTGCAAATGCAAGGAGAGGAACTCCCTCCGGCCAGCCTGGCGTTGGTGCAGCAGATGCGGGAAGAGATCAATACTGCCTATCGGCAGTTGCGTGAACTGCTGACGACCTTCCGCCTGCGCCTGACCGAACCCGGCCTGCTGGCGGCGTTACAGTCTACGGTACAAGAATTCAATCAGCGGCTGGGGATTGCCATCGAGCTGGATTATCAGTTGGGCCCGCGTAGCGTACCGGCTTATCAGGCGATCCACCTGCTGCAAATCACGCGCGAGGCGCTGAGCAATATTCACCAACATGCGCAGGCTAGCCAGGTGACTATCCGCGTAATGCACCAACAGGGCGAAGTCAGCCTGAGCGTCAGTGATAATGGTCGTGGCCTGCCGGATATCAGCGAACGACCCGATCACTATGGCCTGATCATCATGCGCGATCGCGCCAAAAGCCTGCACGGCCAGTGCGAAATCTTGCCGTGTAGCGGCGGCGGCACCGAAGTCCGGGTGACGTTCCGCCCGGATAACCCAGCTATCGAATAAGGAAAGAGTATGACGACCGAAGAAGCTGCCACCATACTGCTGATTGACGACCACCCCATGTTGCGTAACGGCGTCAAACAGCTGATTAGCATGGATCCGCAACTGCAAGTCATTGCCGAAGCCAGCAACGGTGAGCAAGGCGTGGAACTGGCGGAACAGCACGATCCTGACCTGATCCTGCTGGATCTGAATATGCCCGGCATGAACGGCCTGGAAACGTTGGATCGTCTGCGTCAGACCGCCCTTTCCGGCCGCGTGGTGGTGTTCAGCGTTTCCAACCATGAAGACGACGTGGTGAACGCGTTAAAACGCGGTGCCGATGGCTATCTGCTCAAGGATATGGAGCCAGAAGAGTTACTCAAGGCGCTGCATCAGGCAGCGGCAGGGCAAATGGTGCTGAGCGAAGCGCTCACCCCAGTGCTGGCTGCCAGCCTGCGGGAAAACCGCCCGGCAACAGAACGCGACATCCAGCAGCTAACCCCGCGCGAGCGCGACATCCTCAAGCTGATCGCACAGGGGCTGCCAAACAAGATGATCGCCCGCAAGCTGACAATCACTGAAAGTACCGTCAAAGTGCATGTAAAACATCTGCTGAAGAAGATGAAACTGAAATCCCGGGTCGAAGCCGCCGTCTGGGTGTTGGGCAATAAAAAAGATTAGTTGCCCTGCGGGTGCAACGGCCCGGTAACCGCCGGGATGGCCGGTGGCTGTAAGGTTTGCGGCGGCGGTAACCCAGGTTCCCCTTCGACAGACAAGCTCAACGGAGCGGCAACCTGTAGCGTGATCCAGTTAGAGGTGGCTTTCTGCTGCTTTTCATCCTCAAGGGTGACGGACAGTTGGTAGTGATTACTGGCTCCTGGCGTCTCATCCCATGCTGGCACCGTCAAGGTCCAACCCTGTGGATCGTTGCTGTTGGCTGGCGGCGTCAGGCTGACGGCCTGAGTATCCCCTTGCCAGTTAACCGCAGCGATCTTGTTGGCCGCTTTGATTTCCAGCACCAACGGCAGCGTTTCCCCGGCATTCAGGTTCCATGACGGCGTTGCCAGAAACACCTGCAGCGTCTTGCTTTCGCGGAACTCCAGCACCGGCACATTATTACGCTCGATGCTATCGTAGCGGCTACCGCGCAACGATTTGGCCTGCTCCACATAATAAGGGGAGATCTGCTTGATCAGCGGCACCCCCAGGCGGTAACTCATCGCCAGTTCGACTTTGTCCTGAGTGTCGCCTGCATTATCCAGTTTGTGCAGGGCTTTGACCGTGACCAAAGGAACCGGCGTATAGTTGAGCCCCACCTGCATCGCGCTGGGATCGGTTTGTTTATTGCCATTGCCTAACAGATCGACGCTGGCGCCGCGATACTGTTCATAGCTCAGTGATGCACCAAGCTGGCGATAAAAAGGCAGATAGCCTTGGGTGGTAATGTCGTAGCCGCGCGCCGGACGGCCAAGGAACACGGCATTATTGGCCTGTTGGGTAAACGACGACAGCGGATGGTAATAGTTGGCCGACAAGCGGAGATAATCCCCCCAGGCTTCGGCACCGATGCTGCCGCGGTTATGCTGACTCTGGAAATCACTGTCGAGCACGGAGTTATAGCCCAGCAGCCAATCCCCTACCACCCAGCGCTGCCCCAGGCCAAAATTACCTTGTGAGCCGTTGGCCTTTTGCAGATACCCCACCTGGCTGTATGTCAGCAGACCATCCACGTCATACAGCGGGCTGAACAACTGGCCACTGCTGCCGGTGAAATCGCCTTCGGGCGTAACCGCCAGCGACAGTTTGGCGGTACCCAGTGGCGAAAGTAGCTCCTCAGTCTGCTGCTGTAGGGCCGAGCTGGCCTGGTTGGTCAGATAATCTTTGGTACCGGCGCGCGCCCGCTCGCTGGATAGCTGGTTAAGATTCTGCTCTGCCAGCTTTTTCGCCCGCGTAGCCCACTCTTTTTCCCGTTCGGCATCGTTGACGCCAGCGCTGCCCAGTTCCGGCAGGTCTTGTGCCGGGTTTGGCTTGGCCTTTACTTCACTGACCTCTGCAACCGGAGTTTCTGCCACGGGTGCTGGCACTGGGATATCTGCCGCATTGGCTACCGCTGGCGGGGCAATTGCCTCAGCCTCTGCCGCTGGCGTTACCGTCTGGGCTTCTACTACCGTTGGCGCGTCTTTCTGAGCGGGTATTGCTGCTACCGGCAGTACTTCCTCCTGAGCTGGTGCCACTTTTACCGGCGGAGCTTCCTTCTGAACCTCTGCTGTCGCAACCGGTGGCGCTTTAGCCAGATCGTCAATCACGCTCGTCCCTTCCGAGGGAGCGTCCACCGTAGCTTCTGCTGCGCTTTGCGCCACTGCCGGCGGTGCTTCCGCCTGGGCGTTAAACGCCATTACTGGCAAGGCCAATAGCCCGAGCAAGCGCGTGCTGGATAACAACTGTGACACCTTTTGCCGCATAACCTTTGTCATAACTACGTTTGCCTTCCGTCTTCCTTGCCGCATGGCAAACTCACCTCGTTGACGCTACCGTTCCGGCCGGTAGAAAAAAACTGTCGCACAGCATAATGCAACCTGAGGCATTAGCCTAAGCGATCGACAAAAAGAAGCCATCGGAAAAACCTGTAATCGGCAACGCCAGCCATAAAAAAGACGCCCGGGCAGCACATTCCACCATTGGGGCAAACGTGCTGCGCGGACGCCTGTTGAAGTTTTCGTGGCTATTTTACAACTCACTAGCAGCTTGTATGCCAGTTTGCCAACCCACAGATACTAAAATGTTCTTGCCGTACAATCTGTAACCTACGCCTCACTTTTGCACAGAGATGTGGCATTCCTTGCACCATTCAGGCGCATAACAGCCTCAGATCTGATAGTCGATGACCTGCTCCAACTGGTCGGAGAACACTTTCTCTTTAATTTCCGTGAGCGACAAGGTGGGATTGCATAGCTGGATAAATTGCCAGGTATAGTTACGTTGTAACTGACCGCGTTTCAGGCCCAGCCAGACGGTATTAGGCTCGAACAGATGTTCGGCATTGAGGTTCACCAACCCACGATCGCGCTCTTTTTCAAACGACATATCGGCCAGAATGCCCACCCCCAGCCCCAACTCGACGTAGGTTTTGATAACGTCAGAATCCTGGGCGCTTAGCGCGATATCCGGTGTCAGCCCTGCGGCCTTAAATGCCGCATCCAGCCGTGAGCGCCCGGTGATCCCCTGACGGTAGGTAATCAACGGCAAGGTACTGAGCATTTCCAACGTGACCTGCGGTTGGCGTGTCAGCTCGTGGCCCTCCGGCACCAAGATGGCATGATGCCAGCGGTAATAAGGGAAAGCGGCCAATGACTCTTCGCTCATCAGGCGTTCACTGGCGATACCGATATCCGCCTCGCCACAGGCCAGCATGGCGGCAATCTCCTCTGGACTGCCCTGGTTCAGCACCACGCGCACCTGTGGATACAGCGCGCGAAACTCCTTAATCACCCCCGGCAGGCTATAGCGGGCCTGGGTATGAGTGGTCGCAATATGCAGTTGGCCAGCGTCTTTACTGCTGAACACGTCGGCCAGGCGGCGGATATTATTGGCATCATTAAGGATACGTTCCGCCACCACCAGCAGCTCTTTGCCCGGTTCGGTCATGCCTAATAATCGTTTGCCACGGCGGATAAATATCTCAATCCCCAGCTCCTCTTCAAGTTCGCGAATATGGCGGCTGACCCCGGATTGCGAGGTAAATAATGCATTAGCCACGTCAGTCAGGTTGTAGTTGCAACGCGCTGACTCACGAATGATTTTTAATTGCTGAAAATTCATTCCGTACCCTTCTCTCCCCAATAGCGTTAACAATATTGATACGGAGTCTGTTCGGGCAGAACAAATAAGCAATACGCTTTACTTATAGCTTTTAATGCTAAGTGCATTTTTTATCATTAAAAATTCATCTCTGATGTTGGTGAAAATATAAATGGCTTATGAATTAACAAGATAAATAACCATTAACTTATTATGGTTAACTGAGTTATGCAGTAAAAAGTTATTACCTAGAGGGATTAGATATATAAACGCGATGATTTTTGGGCGCGGAATACCACGCCCTGATGGTGATGGAGGGTTAGGCCGTGGCTTCGCCACCTATTGGCCCCGAGGTGTTCTGCTGCAACCACTGGCGTACATAGCCGACCAGATCGCCAATGCAGTCATCCTTCATACCGTAATTTTTCAGCTCGTTATCCAGCGCAAACAGATACTGCGCGTTAGTACCCAACGGGCCGCTGGCGCTGGCAATCAACGGGGCGATCACCTGATGGCTGGTATCCGCTTCAAACAGTGGATGCTGGGGGTTCATCACAAACACCAGAGCGGTCACTACGGTGCCGTCGTCCAGCGTCAGGTCACACCAGGTTGGCAGGTAGCAACCGGTGATCATCTCGCGCTTCCACAGCAGTTCCAGCTCTTCGCGCAGCTTATCTTCCGGCAGGCGAAACGCCAGGCCAGTGGTTTGCCCTCCTTCCTGTAGCGCCAGCATGCGCCCAGGCTGATGCAGCGTACCCCGCCCAGCGGTTAAACGCAGACAAAATGCCCGATGCCAGCCTTGCAGCGTCGCCGGGCGTACTTCTTCGGATTCAAATACCGGGTTCCACATCAGCGAGCCATAGCCAAAAACCCATACTGGGCTATTGCCTCGCCGCCTGGAGAGCGTACATGTCAGTGAGGCCGAGCGCTGTTCCGGCGTCAGCAACAGCGACTCTTCGATGGTGCCGAAAGCCGTTTTGCAGTCTGCTTTTTGCAGAAAATCTCGAGTTAACACCTAATACAACCTCCTGGGAATAGGATTGCCCTAAACCCTGCGCCACTGTGTCTGTAATTTGCTTTGGATACGGGCGTGTATTTATTTTCACCTACCCGATGTAATAATGACCATATTCTTTTCTGGCCCCCCAATCAAGTTCCCACACAGATTAAATGTGAAAAAGTATTTGTACCCACAAGCAATAATAATAATAGACGTAAAAGTTTACTCTTCACCTGTGTTTTGTTAACAGAGAGCGGAGTTTTAACCGCAAAAAAATACAATCCGACCGGATGAGGTCGCTTGGCATGATGTGCCATGCCAACCAGCAAACAATTCTCATTATCAGATGGCATGATATACTGCCCGCAGAATGATAAAGGAGAGTCCCGTGACAACCGAAACCCCACGCAGCCGCGCCCCCTATTTGATCGAAGTCGCCCGTTTACGCGACATCACACCGCACCTGCGCCGCATTACCTTCAGCGCGCCAGACTTGCGTTATTACCCGGCCGAAGCCGCAGCCGCCCATATCAAGGTCTTCTTACCGCTCGCAAATCAAACGCAACCAGACCTGCCGACGCTCACCGAGAATGGCCCGGTCTGGGCCGCCGATGCCGTACGTCCAATAGTGCGTACCTACTCTATTCGTGCCGTTCGCCCGCAGCAGGGTGAGATTGATATTGAGTTTGCCCTGCACGATCACAGCGGGCCAGCAGTGAACTTTGCGCGCCAGGCCAAGCCAGGGGATAAAATTGGTATCAGTAATCCTGGTGGCCCCAAGCCAATGCTGCCAACGGCCGATTTTTACTGCCTGGCAGGCGATCCTTCTTCGTTACCTGCCATCGCCGCACTGCTGGAAAACCTGCCTGCACGTAGCGAAGGCCACGCCTTTATCCGCGTCGATACCCCAGCGGACGTTATCGAGCTGCAAAAACCTGCCGGCGTTGAACTAAGCTGGATCATTGGTGGCACGGAAAAAACGCCCGATCTCATCACCCAATTCTGCACCCTGCCCCTGCCGCAAAGCGGCACCCAGTTCTGGTTGGCTGGTGAGGATCGGCTGGTGGTGGAACTACGTCGCTACCTGCGTCGGGAGCGGCAATGTGATCGTAATCAGCTTTATGCCGTCCCTTACTGGCGTGAAGGGCTAAATGAAGAGGGTTACCACCATAAAAGGCACGAGATCATGGATAACATTGATTCCTGATCACCATTATCTGCCTTATTTTGCGTGAAAAACGCCGGTTAAAAGCCATTTATAGGCGTTTAAGCCGTAATCTCTGATTTTTTACGTAAAAGTAAGTAAATAAAACCGCATCCAATGCGGTTTTTTTGTTACTCTTATCACATAAAGCAAAGTTTTGCTTTCTAAAAACTAAACATAACATCACATTATTACTCGGCGTCATACGCAGAGTGTATCCTATTATTATTAACAACTTTCTGGATACGCTGACCCTATCTGCAGGTGAACAGCGATGACGGGCCACGCAGTTTGAGAAGGAGATGTACCGTAATGAAGTCGCACAACGATCCTGGCCGATCCAAATCTCGCCACACAGAGTACTCCCTGATTTTTCCTATCGCCGCGCTGGTGGTGCTTAACCTATGGAGCGGTACCAGCAGTTTCCCACTTATTGTTGCTATCAACATCATCGCCCTGGTTGGTATCCTTAGCAGTGCCTTCAGCGTGGTACGCCATGCCGACGTTCTGGCCCACCGCCTGGGTGAACCCTACGGCTCGCTGATCCTCAGCCTGTCGGTGGTGATCCTGGAAGTGAGTCTGATTTCAGCATTGATGGCAACCGGCGACGCGGCCCCGGCTCTGATGCGCGATACGCTGTATTCCATCATCATGATAGTGACTGCCGGACTGGTTGGGGTTGCCCTGCTGCTCGGCGGGCGCAAGTTTGCCACCCAGTACGTAAACCTGGGCGGCATCAAACAGTACCTGATGGCGATTTTCCCGCTGGCGGTGATTGTGCTGGTGTTGCCAAGCGCTTTGCCGGGCGGCAATTTCAGCGTAGGTCAATCTCTGCTGGTTGCGGCCATCTCGGCGGCGATGTATGGCGTGTTTCTGCTGATCCAGACCAAAACTCACCAGAGCCTGTTTGTCTATGAACACGAAGATGATGATGGTGACCCGCACCACGGTAAACCCTCGTCACACAGCAGCCTGTGGCACGCGGCCTGGCTGATCGTGCATCTGGTTGCGGTTATTGCCGTTACCAAATTCAACGCCAATCCGCTTGAGGGCTTGCTCACCAAGCTCAACGCGCCAACCCAGTTCACCGGTTTCCTGGTTGCGTTGTTGATCCTGTCCCCGGAAGGGCTGGGTGCTCTGCGTGCGGTATTGAACAATCAGGTGCAGCGCGCCATGAACCTGTTCTTCGGCTCAGTGCTGGCGACCATTTCACTGACGGTGCCAGCGGTAACAATTATTGCTACCCTGACCGGCCAGACGCTGATCTTCGGCCTACAGGCACCGCATATGGTAGTGATGCTGACGGTGTTGATCTTGTGCCATATCTCGTTCTCTACTGGCAGAACCAACGTGCTGAACGGCACCGCGCATCTGGCGCTGTT
Organism: Serratia sp. (in: enterobacteria); assembly: GCF_051654945.1. Taxonomy (GTDB): domain Bacteria; phylum Pseudomonadota; class Gammaproteobacteria; order Enterobacterales; family Enterobacteriaceae; genus Chania. The sequence goes on along the minus strand of NZ_JBOFZA010000081.1, from coordinate 147,959 downwards.
TGCCGCTTATATGATGACGATATTTGCCTGATCCCAGACAAAACAATCAACGGGGCGCAGATTTGTGCCCCGTTCTCTTTATAAGGAGAAGAAAATCAGTGCAGCGATCCCGCCAAACAGCAACCATTTGATCAGGTAATATCCCGTCTTGTTCCAGGCTTTTAATCGTTTGCCAACCTTACGGATAGCGTAGATATATTTGAACACCCGATTGACGCCGCCGGTGCGATCGCCCTCCTCGTTCGGTGCCGTGGCCGCACTCATCAAATTACGCCCCAGCCAATGATTCACCGCCTGCGCCCAACGATAACGCATGGGGCGTTCGATGTCGCAAAACAGGATCAGCCGGTTTTGCCCGCTCTGGTTCTCGGCATAGTGCAGATAGGTTTCATCAAACATCACACCTTCCCCGTCACGCCAGCTGTAGCGTTCACCATCCACCTCAATAAAGCAGCGGTCATCGTTAGGGGTTATCAGCCCCAGGTGATAACGCAATGAACCGGCATAGGGATCGCGATGGCGTGGCAAGCGGCTGCCATGGGGCAATTCGGCAAACATGGCGGCCTTCACCGAAGGCATGCTGCGTAGCAACGCGGTAGTTTGCGGGCATAGCGCCATCGCCGAAGGGTGATTATCCTCATACCATTTCAGGTAAAAGCGTTTCCATCCGGTTTTAAAAAAGGAGTTGAAGCCGGCATCGTTAAACTGGTCCGACGCCTTGATTTGCTGGATCGCCATCAGCTGCTGCCCTTCCTCACGAATGGTCTGCCAGTTGTCGCGCAGCGTGACCAGATCGGGGAACTGCTCTGGTTGCAGATATGGCGTGGTTGGCACGCGTGAGAACAGATACATAAATACGTTCAGCGGCGCGGTAAAGGTAGAGTGGTCGGAAAGTTGCCGCCAAAAAGGATAACGAACGCGGCCGCGATAATGAATGTAAATCACACATAAAATCAATAGAATCAGAATGATATATTTCATGATGACTTCAAAGCTCCCAAATACAACAGTCGGTGTACCCAGCACTGCGCACTGCGCACAACCCAAAAATTCCTAAATCTGCGTTAAGTTCGGTTTTAACGGCTGGAAGACACCAATAATTAACATTATTAATGTTAAATGATATACAAAAAACCACACTAATTTACACAAAGCGTAAACGAGAATGAGATTTGCTCTGAATAAGGATGGGAGACGGCGTAGTGGTCTGGTCATTGAGATCGCCCCTCACCTCAACTCTCCCACAGGAGAGGGAGCAGATCCGCAGTTGTGGTCAGGTGACGAGTCTGTCTGGGACGCTTTCCAGGGCTGGAACCTTGGCGCAAAAGCCTGCCTGTGGCACGTTCGGTCCCCTCGCCCTTTGAGTGAGGGTCGGGGTGAGGGGAAGATCGCTACTGCCAATGCTATTAACTGCTATAAAATCTCTCATTTTTACAAATGGTTATCAGCAAAAACTCGCTGCCGTATCTGGCTGATATCGACATTGGCAATATAGCGCGCAATCCCGGCATAATAGTTTTCATGATAACCATGCTCCGGCTTTCTCAACTCGGCCAATGCCGCAGGCTTGGCCGCATTTTCAAACACCAGACGATACATTGCGACCACCAGCCCGGTACGATCGCTACCGTGCCAGCAGTGAACCAACACCGGTTTCTGGGCAAAACGAATTTCTCTCAGCGCCCGCACCACAACATCATCATTGATCACAGCGGCGTTGATCGCTACCCGGCGCAGGATTAGCCCCGTGCCTCTGGCTTCGCTATCGTCATTATTCCACTGACGCAGGTTGAGTACGGTTTTGATGCCCTGCTGCTCGAGCGTATGCATTTGAGAGGCAGAGGGCTGTGAAGAGCGGTAAAGTTCTGGCGAGACCTGATGGTAGTTTTCTGGCGTCGTTGCACTTACCGAGGCGGCAAAACTCCCCATCAGCAGCATTGCGCTCAGTAACCACGGTTTACCCACACTCGGCCATCCATGCTGCATATCATCCATAATATTGCCTCTGCTTTATCCTATTGTTTATGATAAAAAATAGTACGATTGTCTGGTTTCACTCTACGCTTGTGGTCTGAGTACGATCGAACAGGCGTATCTGTCCGCCGGGTGGATCGAGATAGTCGTTTCGAACGTTTCACCGTTACGGTCAACATACCGGCGAACAATTTTCAACGCCGGTGAACCGGGCTCAACGCCAAGCACCTTGGCAATTTTGGCAGGCACTCCCACGGCCGTGATGGTCTGGCGTACTTCTTCACTTTTGACCCCGTAGTGCTGTTCAATCAACACGCTGATCAAGGCGTAAGGATCGCTACGCACCAAGCGACGTATTTTGTCGTAGATTGGGCTGGTGTAACTGTCTGTCCAGCAGATCGGCGCATCTTTCTTTTCGCTGTCTTCACGGATACTGGCAATATGCAGCCAACGGGAACCGGGCGAACAACCGATCACCTGTGCCAGATCGTGATCAACCACCACCTCATCAATTTTTTTAACCACTCGCAGGTTATTGGTGGCGAGAACAAACAAATCTTCCAGATAGGCCATGGGGTGATTCAGGGCATTGTTCGACTTTTTCTCCGCCACTATCGTGCCAATCCCCTTACGTCTGACGATCAACCCCTGTTCGGTGATATCACGCAGCGCTTCGCGGATCGTATGACGACTAACCTGATACAGCTCGCATAACTCCATTTCAGGGGGCAATAACGCGCCTACCGGATATTGACCCGACGCAATACTTTCAACCAGTTCGCGTGCAATACGTTTGTAAAGCGATTCTTTCATAGCTCTCTACCCCTGGCTCCCGGCAAAAATTTCCTGATCCGTATCACAAAACCAAAACTAAATAACCCGACTTAATGTCCGGACATTATATATTGTCCGGACATATGAAATGTACGGACATTTGAGCCTGTCAGCACAGCAAAAACATACATGCGCTTGATTTTCGCTCAATGCGCTGTGCCCCTAATTGTCGACGCATGGCATATGAAACAGATCTTACCTTACCACTATTCTTCCATTGAGGGAGGCATCATGGCTTCTAATGTTCTTGATTCTATTCTGTTTCGCGATTCATTCGGCACCCCGGAAATGCGGGCTATTTTTGATGATCGCGAATTGGTTCGCAAGTACGTTGAGGTAGAGATTGCCTTGGCGAAGGCCCAAGCAGCCTGTGGAGTGATACCACAGGAAGCCGCGGAAGAAATTAGTGCTCGCTGTAATGCTGATACACTGGACTTTGAACTACTTCGCCATGAAACCGAAATCGTGGGTTATCCCATTCTGCCACTGGTGCATCAGATAGCAAAGCAGGCTGGAAACTCGGGCGGGTATGTTCATTGGGGGGCAACTACCCAGGATATTATGGACACCGCAGTGGTACTGCAAATCCGCGATGCCTTTGAGTTGATTGAAACCGATATTGACCAATTGCGCAGCATCCTCACCGACATGGCTTTACGCTACCGAACAACCCCAATGGCCGGGCGTACTCACCTGCAGCAGGCCTTGCCGATCACTTTCGGTTATAAAGCAGCAATCTGGCTCAACATGTTTGATCGTCACGCCGAGCGTCTGGCTCAGGCTCGCCCACGCGTGTTGGTTGGCCAATTTGCCGGGGCAGCAGGGACTTTGGCTTCGCTGGGTGACAAGGGGTTGGAGGTCCAGCACGCCATGATGCAAGAACTCGGGCTGGGAACCCCTGTTTCCACCTGGCATGTGGCGCGTGACGGCTTTGCCGAGGCCGTGAATCTGCTGGGGCTGATCACCGGTTCACTGGGCAAAATCGCCTTTGACGTGATGCTGATGGCCTCTAACGAATATGGCGAGCTGTATGAACCGTTCGTCAAAGGACGCGGCGCCAGCAGCACCATGCCACAAAAACGCAATCCTATTTCTAGCGAACTGATGCTGGCCTGTGCCAAAGGCGTTCGCCAGCAGGCTGGGTTGATGCTGGATGCCATGGTGCAGGATCTGGAGCGTGCTACCGGCCCGTGGCATGCCGAGTGGATTGCCATCCCAGAAAGTTTTGTGCTAAGCGCCGGGGCGCTCAAGCAGGCGAAATTCATGTTGGGTGGCCTGATTGTTGATGAGGCGGCAATGGCAAGAAACCTGAATATGACCAAAGGGTTGATCGTGGCCGAGGCCGTGATGATGGGGCTGGCCCCCTATATCGGACGCCAGGATGCCCATGATGTGGTTTACGACGCCTGCCGCATCGTCAATGAAAACGGCGGAAATCTCGCCGATGTCCTCAATGCAATGCCTGCCATTACCAGCCGTCTGGAGCCGGAATTGATTAAACAACTCACTGACCCGGCCAATTATCTGGGCATGGCACCGCAGATGGTGGATCGGGCAGTGAAACATTCAGCCCAACAGGGCTAAAAAACTCAATCCTTTCATAAGGAGATGATTATGTCAGCCGAATCATCCAACAGAAATAAAAAGATTGTCGCTGCACTAATTCCAATATTGTTGGGCGTGATTATCTGGCTTTGCCCAGTGCCAAAAGGATTAACTCCGCAGGCCTGGCAAATGTTTGCCATCTTCGCTGCCACCATTGCCGCCATATTGACCCAACCGCTGCCCTCCGGGGCAGTCATGCTGGTGGCGCTGTGCGTGACGATCTTTACCAAAACCCTGACCGAAGCCCAGGCTTTATCCGGCTTTGCCAGCGGTACGGTATGGTTGATCTTCTGTGCTTATATTCTTTCACTGGGATTTGTAACATCAGGCCTGGGCAAACGTATCGCCTATAAAATGCTGTCGATGTTTGGCGGCAGCAGCCTCGGAATTGCCTATTCGCTGGGGGTTTCCGATCTGATTATGGCTCCCGCCATGCCATCGGTCACGGCCAGATCGGGGGGAATTATCTTTCCCATCGCCCGTTCGATTAATGAAGTTCTGGGCTCGGCACCCGGCGTGAGCGGTAAAAAAATCGGTGATTTTCTGATTATGGTTTGCTTCCAGTTCACACCGATCACCGGTGCTATTTTCCTGACCGGGATGGCGGCAAACCCGTTGGTGGGCAGCCTCGCCAAAAGCTCGCTGGGCGTGGAAATTACCTGGGGCGGTTGGTTCGTTGCTGCCGTAGTACCGGCGATGGTGTGTTTTTTGCTAATGCCACTGCTGGTGTATAAAATCCTCGATCCAGAGCTTAAAAAGACGCCTGAAGCCAAACAGATGGGGCATCGTGCTCTGAACGAGTTGGGGGCTATGTCCGGCACTGAGAAAAAAGTGGCGTTGGGTTTTGCCTTGGCACTGCTAGGTTGGGGAACCAGTTTGCTGACTGGGCTATCCGCGACCACAGTAGGCCTGGGCCTGGCCGCTTACCTGTTTGCCACTCAGGCGGTAAGTTGGAAGGATCTGCTTAAGGATCAGGCCGCCTGGGATACGGTGATTTGGTTCAGCGTGATCATCAGCCTGGCTGGTGGGCTTTCCAGCCTCGGTTTTATCAGTTGGATGACCTCCCAGTTGCAAACTTCCATCAGCGGTTTTGGTGCCATGCAGACGTTTGTGATCCTTGGCGTGCTGTATATTTATGTGCACTATCTGTTCGCCACAGCGTCCGGCCATGTCGCTGCGCTATATGCTCCGTTTGCCGCCACGGCCATCGCTGCCGGCGCACCGCCGATGATGGTGGCCATCTGCTTTGGTATCTTCAGTAATCTTATGTGGGGAAATACCGAATATGGCGGTGGTCCTGGCCCTATCTACTTTGCTCAGGGTTATTTTGAACGGCCACGCTTCTATAAAATCAATTTCTGCGTAGTGACCATCAATGTCATTCTGATCTTTGTTGTCGGCCTCGCCTGGTGGAAGTTGTTGGGATATTATTGAGTTATTTCGTAGGTTCATATCCGTCTGGATTATTAAAAACTCTTGCTAAAAAAGGCCATCGAAGTGATGGCCTTATAAATCAGGTAAAGTTCCAGCAAAACCTGGTGGTAGTTCTCTGGGGTTGTCGCCCACACTGAGCTGGAAAAATGACCAACTAACAACACCACGTTTTCCCGATGCTATAAATACCTACCGTGACCATTTCCTAAATGATTTCTACGTTGATTATTATCAGTATTATAGCCATTGTGCCGACGATTCACTCAATAAACGTTGTCAGACCAAATGCTATAACCTGAGGTTCCTGCCGCATGGTGTTTCCAGGTAACACTTTGGTATTTCACTGAAACCGATTCGTAGGGTTGGGCATCGTTATGGGTTAAAGAGTTTGGATAATGACTGGAGAAACCGACGATTGTCGCGCCCGTAATTTCTATGCTGTAATATAGTTCCAGGGTTCCATCGGTAGCCGTTCGATAAAAATCAAAACGCAGCGTTAGTGACTCATTATTGGTGATCGAAATACCAAACAGGGGCGATGACTTATCGATTGCCTTGATAAAATCGATAGGCTGATGGTTTACATTCTGCTCACGCGTAAGGTCATGATCAAATGAGAAAACAAAAATTTCATCCTCATGCCCTGCCTGATACCTGTTGCCTATCGAGGCATAGGTCGAGCACCCAGCGGAAATCAAACCCTGTGTACGCCCTTTTACTGTTAAATAAATCAGGTTTGCCATAATGGTTTCCTTAAAGTTAACTATTACAATATCCGCCATCCGGAATTAGCTGTTATTTCGCTTCCTTAGAGAAGGATAAGATTAAGCACTCTTCCCCTCCCCGTAGGCTCGTCCTGCTCAGAAAAAAATACTCATCACCACGCTTGGGAGGATTGTCCCAAGTATATCCTGTACTGAAAGTTTTTCCCGTACCTTTAACATATGAAAGTAACTTGGCATAGCCTTCATCGATATTGCTTACCCCACAGGTGTACATGATACTTTCCTGCGGGTCAGACTCATCACTGGGTCCATACTCAAAGTAATAATCCTCTGACAATCTTGGAGCATTCTTTATTTCCGAAAACGTCAGAAGATAGTATTTAAAGAGATCTTTATCGGTGTAAGTGATGTTAGGCATAGTATATAACCAAGCAAAGTAGCAAAAAGCAGAAAACACTATTGTGATAAAAGCTAGCATCGTTTTCATTTCAGCCCCAATATCATGCTAGCATCAATTGTATTGATGACCAAATCATTCTCATAAGAAGAAAATGGTTTGATAGAACAAAGATAGGATGGAAGCCCCTTTTTATAAGGGTAGGCATTATTGGGAAACCGTTCAGGGTCAGGGAAAATAATCGCTTTTAACTCATTGTTTTTATACCGCCCAACAGGACCGTAATAATCCCATATCTTCCGTGCATATTCCTTTGGTTTTGGGCGAATGAGTGCCATGTAGTTACGAGGAAGAACAACGGAGTAAAAACCTAGCAGATTTGACACCAAGTCTTCACAACTGAAGCCACTGTCAGTTACACGGGAAAACAAAGCATTTGATTGCAACCCTTCGAACTTTAGCGAAACATAGAACATCATGGAAAGCGCAATGGAACGTTTGGTCTCTATCGACAGTCCCTTCTTTACTTTCCATTGTGCACGAATGCCAGTACGGACATTGACGCCAACATATTTCCCGCCCATTGTCTGGGAGTAGTTAACCAGAAAGTAATCTTTTAGCAAGGGATTGGCTGGCTCACTAAGCAGTTGTGCCCATAGCGCTCTGGCATCCCCACCTTGAGCATGCCCTTTATCAATCCACCCAAGATGCTCAGTATAGATTAATCGACCTTTTTCTATGTCTGCCCTTGTTGTCATCGCTCTAACTCCCGTCAGGTTCAGCCTTATCCCTGTTAATAGCAGTATTACTATACATTAATAATTATGTCTATACTCAAAAATCCATGAGCCACACGCTACTCATTTAATTATTTTAAAATCAATTTATTATAAAAAATACGCAGTATTTAAACTATTAACCATTGAGTAAGCAAATAAACTAAACATCATCAATACTTAATTTTTATTGCTTGTTTAGCTTGACCTGCAAGACCAGAAGGACCTCAGTCGCAATCTAGCCCGCGCAGGATATGCACGCATAGAGTAGAGCATGAACTATGCCCACTTTGCTCCCGACTTTCTGCAAGATGCGATTGCCTACAATCCATTAAAGGGGAAAGCATGTATAGAGCGTCCACATAGTGTCCACACTCGAGCAGTCTTTAAGGGTTTACAGATGCCTATAGCGCGTCTTAACTGATTTTTTTTGAAGGGTTTCACCGTAGTTTGAGGCGTGAAAAAGGCCACCGAAGTGGCCCTTGTAGAGATAGAGAAAGCTTAATCGTAGGCATTAAGCGTGCGCTGGCACAGCGCAGAGCGCACACAGTCCTGTTTATCGAAGCGAATAATGCCGACCATCTCGTCCTCTTCGAAGCGCTCCAGCGCGTCGCTAAGGCCGGATTTCACGCCGCGTGGCAAATCGCACTGGGTAATATCCCCGTTAACGATCACCGTAACATTCTCGCCCAGGCGGGTCAGGAACATCTTCATCTGGCTGGCCGTGACGTTTTGCGCCTCGTCCAGAATGACCACCGCATTTTCGAAGGTACGCCCACGCATATAAGCGAAAGGCGCTATTTCAACCTTGCCGATTTCCGGGCGCAGGCAGTATTGCAAAAACGACGATCCTAAACGGCGTAGCAGAATGTCATACACCGGCCGGAAATAAGGGGCGAACTTCTCAGAGATATCCCCCGGCAAAAAGCCGAGATCTTCATCCGCCTGCAGAACCGGACGGGTAACGATAATCCGATCCACCTCTTTATGTATCAGGGCTTCAGCTGCCTTGGCAGCACTGATGAAGGTTTTGCCGCAGCCGGCTTCACCAGTGGCAAATATCAACAGCTTGTTTTCTATGGCTGATAAGTAATGACCTTGAGCTTCGGTTCTAGCCTCGATGGTAGAAGTATCCCGGCTGTCACGCGCCATGCCGATAGATTCCACACCACCCATTTGTACCAGCGAGGTCACGCTTTCTTCTTCACGCTGGCGATGACTACGTGCGTCACGACGAATGACGCGTTTGGCTTCACGACGTGCTTTGATCACTGCTTTCTGTCTTCCCATAGTGGCACCTTACAGTTTGTTTCACCTACCGCAACGGCAGTCGAAAACCGCGCGATTATGTTACACACGTATTAGGTTGTGGCCCCTTTAAAGCCATTGGATGACGTGAACAGCCGTTCACAGGAAAATGTGATTTGTGTAAAACAGGAGTGTGTGTCAGCCGGATTAATGCGCAAGGAAAGCCAAGAGTCGGTCAGAAATTGAGAGTCGTAGAGAGAACCCTCGTTACAACGAGAAATCAGGGAAGGTCTGTTATTTGTTCTTTGTAGCCCAACCAAGGACTTTACCATTAGCGATCCCCGCAGTGATATTTACAGCATTGAGCTGTGCACCGTGTGAAAACTACCGCCAGATGATTACAGTATAATGACATTCAACCGCGCCGCGTTGCTAAAATGTAAAAATTTTTAATATTTTTTGTTTTAACTCGCTGCAACACCACTATATCAAAGCGTAAATGACTTGGCATTAAATTATTTTATTAATAAATATCAACTAGTTAATATTCACATCGCCGAATGACATTCAGGTTTCCGGATTAAAATTTGAGCAAACAAAAAAAGCGCAGCCTTTGCGCTACGCTTCTTGTTCTTACCGGCAGTTTTAACGTCTCAAGCCTGCAACAAGCCGCTGGCCAAATAATCACCACTGCTCTTGGCACCCGGTAGCACAAAGAAATACCCGCCGCCGATGGGCTTGACGTATTCCTCCAGCGCTTCGCCGTTCAACCGTTTTTGCACCGTCAGGAAGCCCTGCTCCAGATCGGCCTGGTAACAGACAAACAGCAGGCCCATTTCCAACTGGCCAGAATTGGAGACACCCAATGAATAGCTGTAACCACGGCGCAGCATCAGGCTGCTCTGGGTTTGCGGCGTACGTGGGTTAGCCAACCGAATATGGGCATCCATTTTGATCTGCCTGCCTTCCGGATCCTTGGCATAATCCGGTTCGTCGTGTTCGTGTTTCATCCCCAGCGGCGCACCGCTGTGTTTTTCACGACCGAAAATGGTTTGCTGCTCCTGCAATGGCGTACGATCCCAAAATTCGACGTGGAAACGAATGATACGTGCGGCCTGATAGCTGCCACCGACGGCCCAGGCTGGCTCCCCTGCCTTAGCACCGACCCACACCACCTGGTCCATTAACGGCTTATCGCTGGTTTTTGGGTTGGCCGTACCGTCTTTGAAGCCCAGCAGGTTAATCGGCGTTTCTTTGCCCCGGCTACGTGCCGAGTGTGCCGAGATAAAACCTTCCCGCTTCCAACGTACGCTGAGTAGATCCGGCGAATGCTTGATGATATCGCGCAGCGCGTGGATCACCGTTTCATTGGTATTGGCACAAATTTGCAGCAGCAAATCACCATGACACAGGGAAGCATCGAGTGAATCGTTGGGAAAACGCGTCATGGTTTGCAGATGCAGCGGCTTCTGCGCCTGTAAACCAAAGCGCTCATCAAACAGCGAGGTGCCGACGGAAACGGTAATGGTCAGATTATCGGGGTAGATTTCCGGCCCCATGATGCCCGAATCCAACGGTGGCAGCTTGGGATCGACCTCCGGTGCCTTACCACCACTGGTGAGGAATGCGATACGGTTGGTCAGCAGGCGAAACAGTCGTTCAAGATCCTGCTTGTTGGTCGCCAGCACGTCGAAAGCCACCAGCATCATGGCCGCCTGCTGCGGCGTCAGGATCCCGGCTTGATGCTGGCCGTAGAACGGCTGTTTTTGCCAGCGTTCGTCCTGCGAGGTAGCCAGCTGCTCTTCAGCAGCCCGGGCCAGCGAAGGCCCCGCCAACGCCAAAGCTCCGCCCATCATGCCCAAACCTTGCAACAGCCGCCTGCGCGATGGCAAAGCGGCCTGCTTATCCTGAGGAAACGGCCCGTTATGCGGGCCGGTCTTGTGATTCATTATGCTCTGCCTTAATCCAGACCCAGCACGCCACGCAGCTGTGACAAGTCTTCTGCCAACGTGGTGATCGGCCCTTTCATCGCGTTACGATCCGCCGTGGTCAGCTTCTCGTAGGATTCATAACCGTGTGGAGTTTTATACTTGGCCAGGATGGTATCCACGGTTTTAAAGTTGGCGTCGATCTTCGCCAGCAGTGGCTGATTGGCCTTTGCCAACAGCGGGCGCAGCAGGTTCACAATCTTCTGTGCGCCATCGACGTTAGCCTGGAAGTCCCACAGGTCGGTACGGCTGTAGCGATCTTCTTCACCGCTGATCTTGCTGGCCGCCACTTCTTCAATCAGGCCCGCCGCACCACCCACTACCTTGCTTGGTGGGAAAGTCAGCTCAGAGATGCGTTTTTGCAATTCCAGCGTGTCTTGGTACAGACCGTCGGCATACTCATTCATGCCTTTGGTGGTGTTGTCGGCAAACAGCACTTTCTCCAGGCGGTGGAAACCGGTGAATTTCGGATCTTCGGCTTTCTTCTCATAATCGTCTTCACGGGCGTCGATGCTGCCGTCCAGATCGGAGAACAGCTCGGCAATCGGTTCGATACGCTCATAGTGCTGACGCGTTGGCGCATAAAGCTTACGCGCCAGGGCCACGTCACCGGCTTTAATCGCATCGGTGAACAGCTTGGTCTGCTTGACCAGCCCTTCAACTTCCTTGGTGACATAAACCTTATATTCGGCAATGGGGCCAACCAGATCCATCGCGTTAGGCTTACCATCGGTTGCTGCACCGGCCGCCGCCGTGACGACAAGCTTGCCTTTAGGGTTGCTCAGCAGCCCGCAAGTCATGTCATATTCGCCCGGTTCCAGGTTCGCGGTCATTTTCTGGGTGAAGCCCGGCGCGATGTTTTCACGCTCTTCGACCACCATCACCCCTTTGAGGATTTCCCACTCAAGGTTTTTCTGGCTGGTGTTCTTCACCACGAACTGGGTTTTACCGGCAGGCAGAGTCAGCTGCATCGGCTCGCACTGTTTGTCGTTAACGGTCACTTTAACCTGTGGGACATCCGCCGCCAGCGCGTTGAGGCTCAGCGCGAAAGCGGGAACGGCCAGTAATGCAGCGTGCAACGCCTTGCGGCGAAATAACGGAGTAGACATACGGTATTCCCTATTAAATTAGTGAGGAGTCTTGCGCTGCACCGGGATCGCTGAGGACTCCGTACGCTGCGGCAGGAAAAAGAAAATCAGAGCAGGGATCAGATACAGGAAATAGACCGCGACTTCACTGACCGATGGCGCTTCCTGATAGCCGAACATCCCTTCTAACAGGGTGCCCAGCAGTGAATGCGTAGATAGCTGGTTGCTGAAGTCGAAAGCGATATCCTGGAAGTGGTTCCACAGCCCGGCCTCGTGGAAGGCGCGGATCGCCCCGGCTGCCAGGCCCGCAGCCACAAACAGGATAAACAGGCTGGTCCATTTGAAGAATTTGGCCAGGTGCAGCTTGATGCCGCCCCAATAGATCAGCATGCCAACCACGATGGCGCACGCCAGGCCGAGCATCGCACCGATTGGCGCGGCAATACCCACGTCCTGCTGGAACGCAGCCAACAGGAAGAACACCGACTCCAACCCTTCACGAGCGACGGCAAAAAACACCATTGCCACTAATGCCCAGCCTTGCCTCTTGCCCGAGTTGAGCGCGTTATCGATCGCTCCTTCAAGATGCACCTTCACCGAGCGGGAAACCTTGCGCATCCAGAACACCATATAGGTCAGGATGCATACCGCCACCACCGCCACCAGCCCTTCGAACAGCTCTTGCTGTTTTTGCGGGAACTCGCCGGTGGTTTCATTGATGAAGATCCCTAGCGCCAGGCACAGCGCCACGGCGACGATCACCCCAATCCATACCACACCAAGCCATTGACCGCGTTGAGTCCGCTTCAGATAGCTGGCGATCAAACTGACGATCAGCGCAGCCTCCAGCCCCTCACGGAACATGATAAGGAAAGGAACAAACATAGAATATTAACCCCTGAAAAGGCGCTTGCAGTCAGCCGCTGGCGCTGGATCGACCGAGGCCACGGCTATGTAAAGAAAAGTAAACCAGAACGATAGTGATTATCATTCTACTGAAAAGAAAAACAAGAGGCGGAAGTGTGATTTTTATTAATCAAATGTCGCTAGTTGTTACAGCTTGGTGAGAAGAGTGAGGGGCGAAGAGGATCTCTCCCCGCTTTAACAGGGAGAGATGTAGGCGAATTTAGACCGTTTTAAACTCGGCTTCTGCCAGATCAAAACGCTTGGTGATGGTGGCCGAAGGTTGGCGACCCATCAGGCTGACCAACACGATGGCGATACTGCCAAATACGAACCCAGGGATGATTTCATACAGATCCAGCCAGGCATACTGCTTCCAGACGATCACGGTGATCGCTCCCACCAGCATACCGGCCAGCGCACCGTTACGGGTCATACGCGACCACATCACCGAGATCAGTACCACCGGACCAAATGCGGCACCAAAACCAGCCCAGGCATAGCTTACCAGCCCCAGCACGCGGTTCTCCGGGTTTGCCGCCAGGGCAATCGCTACCAACGCGACCACCAGCACCATCGCGCGCCCTACCCACACCAGCTCACGCTGGCTGGCATTTTTGCGCAGGAAGGCTTTGTACAAATCTTCGGTGATGGCACTTGAACACACCAGCAGTTGGCAGCTCAGGGTACTCATTACCGCCGCCAGAATGGCCGACAGCAAGATCCCGGCAATCCACGGGTTGAACAGCAGCATGGCCAGTTCGATAAACACCCGCTCGCCGTTTTGCGAAACGTTGCCCGCCTGCTCCGGATTGTTGGCAAAGTAGGCGATGCCGAAGAAGCCCACCGCGATAGTCCCAGCCAGGCAGAGGATCATCCAGGTCATGCTGATGCGGCGCGCGCTACGAATAGTGCGATGGGAGTCTGCCGCCATAAAGCGCGCCAGGATATGCGGCTGACCGAAGTAGCCCAGACCCCAGCCCAGCAACGACAGGATCGCCACCAGATTCAGCCCTTTCATCATATCCAGATTGGCCGGGTTTTTCGCCGCGATCACCAGCATTGAGCTGTCGATGCCGCCCACGGCCAAGATCACAATCACCGGCGTCAGGATCAGCGCAAAAATCATCAGGCTGGCCTGCACGGTATCGGTCCAGCTTACTGCCAGGAACCCGCCGATAAAGGTATACAGGATGGTAGCGGCCGCCCCGGCCCACAGCGCAGTGGCGTAAGTCATGCCGAAGGTGCTTTCAAACAGACGCGCCCCCGCCACAATGCCGGAAGCGCAGTAGATGGTGAAGAACACCAGGATCACGATGGCGGAAATCACCCGCAGCAGTTTGCTGTTATCTTCAAAGCGGCTGGTGAAGTAATCCGGCAGCGTCAAGGCATTGTTGTTGGCTTCGGTATGCACGCGCAACCGCCCCGCCACCAGCTTCCAGTTCAGGTAAGCCCCGATGGTCAGCCCGATGGCGATCCAGCTCTCCGAAATGCCGGAGAGGAAAATCGCGCCCGGCAAGCCCATCAGCAGCCAGCCGCTCATGTCGGAGGCGCCGGCGGAGAGCGCAGTGACTACGCTACCCAGGCTACGGCCACCCAGAATGTAATCGTCGAAGTTGTTGGTAGCCCGGTAGGCTAGCAGCCCAATTACCACCATCCCAAGAATGTAGACCACGAAGGTCACCAGCATAGGTGTGTTCATTTATCTTAAACTCTCCATTTTTTATTCCCTTTCCCCTTTCAGGCCACCGCGTCATGGGCAGCTTGTTGAAAGTTATCGGGTATTTTTATGTCAGTAATTTCACCCGCCAAAACGCCGGAACGGGGCGCATTGCGATGACGGCGGGCAAACAGTGGTTGAACCCATCATGATCTGAACGCTGGCTATCCTAGATGACGCGGTCAATAACCAACAAGACATTTAACAATAAACTCACACAAAACTCACCCCAGGTCACACTTATTCCCTGTCACGGTTGCACACTTCCAGCCCGGAATGAGTTGCACCTCTTACTTAACCCTGATTTATACAGGGAAATTGTCGCTTTACTGACCAAAATCCTGTGTCAAAGCCTGAAATCTCTGGATTGCAGGATGTTAAAAAACCGCGTGAAGTCACAATTCGTAATCGGCCAGATTTAACAAGGTTGCACAAAGTTGCAACATGCAGGATATTGTCGGCATCAATAACCTCATTACTCTACGGAACGCCCCCGATCTGGCCGATTGGCAGGGGTTCCAAACACAGGAGCTGGATTGGCATGGGCACTACCACAATGGGCGTAAAGCTCGATGAAGCAACCCGCGATCGCATCAAGAGCGCAGCACAACGGATTGACCGCACGCCGCACTGGTTAATCAAGCAGGCTATTTTCAATTATCTTGAACGTCTGGAGAGCGGTTCCGATCTGCCAGAAATTCCGACGTTGGCCGCTGCCAGCCAGGCAGAAGACGTGGAGGAGGTTACGCCACAGGTGCCTGAAGAGTCCCATCAGCCGTTCCTGGAGTTTGCCGAACAGATCCTGCCACAGTCTGTAAATCGTGCGGCCATCACCGCCGCTTACCGTCGCCCGGAAACCGAAGTCGTGCCGATGCTGCTCGAGCAGGCGCGTTTACCCGCCGATCTGGCGCAGGCTACTCATAAATTGGCCTATGGCATTGCCGAAAAGCTGCGTAACCAGAAGAGCGCCAACGGCCGTGCCGGTATGGTGCAAGGGTTGCTACAGGAGTTCTCACTCTCTTCTCAGGAAGGGGTGGCTCTGATGTGTCTGGCCGAAGCGCTGCTGCGTATTCCAGACAAACCAACGCGCGATGCGTTAATCCGCGACAAGATCAGCAACGGTAACTGGCACTCTCACCTCGGCCGCAGCCCTTCGCTGTTTGTCAACGCCGCGACCTGGGGCCTGCTGTTCACCGGCAAGCTGGTGTCTACCCATAATGAAGCCAATCTTTCCAACTCACTGAACCGCATCATCGGTAAACGTGGCGAGCCGTTGATCCGTAAAGGGGTCGATATGGCGATGCGCCTGATGGGCGAGCAGTTTGTGACCGGTGAAACCATCGCCGAAGCGCTGGCCAACGCGCGCAAGCTGGAAGATAAAGGTTTCCGCTACTCTTACGACATGTTGGGTGAAGCTGCACTGACCGAAGCCGATGCGCAGGCGTATCTGGTTTCCTATCAGCAAGCGATCCACGCCATCGGTAAAGCTTCCAATGGCCGTGGCATCTATGAAGGCCCCGGCATCTCGATCAAACTCTCGGCGCTGCACCCACGTTATAGTCGCGCTCAGTACGATCGCGTGATGGAAGAACTCTATCCGCGCCTGTTATCTCTGACGTTGCAGGCACGCCAATACGATATCGGCATCAATATCGATGCCGAAGAAGCCGATCGCCTGGAGATCTCTCTCGACCTGTTGGAAAAGCTGTGCTTTGAGCCGCAGTTGGCCGGTTGGAACGGCATCGGCTTTGTGATCCAGGCTTACCAGAAGCGCTGCCCGTTCGCCATCGATGCGGTGATCGATATGGCCAGCCGCAGCCGCCGTCGCCTGATGATCCGCCTGGTAAAAGGCGCCTACTGGGACAGCGAAATCAAGCGCGCCCAGATGGATGGCCTGGAAGGCTACCCGGTGTATACCCGCAAGGTGTACACCGACGTTTCCTATCTGGCCTGCGCCCGCAAGCTGCTGGCGGTACCGAACCTGATTTACCCGCAGTTTGCCACCCATAACGCCCACACCCTGAGCGCCATCTATCATCTGGCGGGCAATAACTACTATCCGGGCCAGTACGAATTCCAGTGCCTGCACGGTATGGGAGAACCGCTGTACGAGCAAGTGGTAGGTAAAGTGGCCGATGGCAAGCTCAACCGCCCTTGCCGTATTTATGCGCCGGTCGGCACGCATGAAACGCTGTTGGCCTATCTGGTACGCCGTCTGTTGGAAAACGGGGCCAATACCTCCTTCGTTAACCGTATTGCCGATGCCACCCTGCCGCTGGACGAACTGGTGGCCGACCCGGTCAGCGCAGTTGAGGCCATGGCCGCCAGCGAAGGTCGTATCGGTTTACCGCATCCGCGCATTCCGTTGCCGCGTGAGCTGTACGGTGAAAAACGCGTCAACTCCAGCGGGCTGGATCTCTCTAACGAACAACGATTGGCTTCGTTGTCCAGTGCCCTGCTCACCAGCGCCACGCAGCAGTGGCGCGCAGAGCCGATCATCGATGCCGCGTTGGATCAAGGGGTGGAGCAACCGGTGATCAACCCTGCCGAACCGAGTGACATTGTCGGTTACGTGCGTGAAACCACCGAAGGTGAAGTCAGCCGGGCATTAGACGCCGCCGCCGCTGCCGGGCCGATCTGGTTTGCTACCCCTCCAGCCGAACGTGCCGCCATTCTGGAACGTGCAGCAGAGTTGATGGAGAGCCAGCTGCAAAGCCTGCTGGGGATCCTGGTGCGCGAAGCGGGTAAAACCTTCAATAACGCCATTTCCGAGGTACGCGAAGCCGTTGATTTCCTGCATTACTATGCGGGTCAGGTGCGCGACGATTTCGCCAACGACAGCCATCGTCCGTTAGGCCTGGTAGTCTGTATCAGCCCGTGGAACTTCCCGCTGGCCATCTTTACCGGTCAGGTTGCCGCCGCCCTTGCTGCGGGTAACAGCGTGCTGGCAAAACCTGCCGAGCAGACGCCGTTGGTCGCAGCCCAGGCGGTACGCATCCTGCTGGAGGCTGGTATTCCTCAGGGCGTGTTGCAACTGCTGCCTGGCCAAGGTGAAACCGTTGGCTCCCTCTTGGTCAACGATGCTCGCGTACGCGGCGTGATGTTCACCGGCTCGACTGACGTGGCGGGCATTCTGCAACGCAACATCGCAGGCCGCCTGGATCCTCAAGGCCGTCCGACTCCGCTGATTGCCGAAACCGGCGGTTTGAACGCGATGATCGTCGACTCTTCCGCCCTGACCGAACAGGTAGTGACCGACGTCGTCGCCTCTGCCTTCGACAGTGCCGGGCAACGCTGTTCTGCCTTACGTATCCTGTGTGTACAGGAAGACGTGGCGGAACACACTCTGCAAATGCTACGCGGAGCGATGGCCGAATGCCGCATGGGCAACCCGGAACGCCTGTCTACCGACATTGGCCCGGTGATCGACGCCGAAGCCAAAACCGGTATTGAGCGTCATATCCAGGCCATGCGTGCCAAAGGCCGCAAGGTTTATCAGGCAGCCAAGAGCCTGGGGGATGACGAGAAGGAGTGGTCTCGCGGTACCTTTGTGAAACCAACGCTGATCGAACTGGAAAGCTTTGACGAACTGCAAAAAGAGATCTTTGGTCCGGTGCTGCACGTGGTTCGCTTCCAGCGTGCCAACCTGGGCGCGTTGGTCGATCAGATCAATGCCTCTGGCTATGGCCTGACGCTGGGGATCCATACGCGTATCGATGAAACCATCGCCAGAGTGACCGACCACGCCAAGGTCGGTAACCTGTACGTTAACCGCAATATGGTCGGTGCAGTGGTAGGCGTTCAGCCGTTTGGCGGTGAGGGCCTGTCCGGCACCGGGCCGAAAGCCGGTGGCCCGCTCTATCTGTACCGTTTGCTGGCCAGCCGCCCACAGGATGCCGTGCAACGTACGCTGAACCGCCAGGATAACGAGCGTCCTCTGGAGGCAACCGTGCGCCCTGCACTGCTCGCACCGCACCAAGCTCTGGAGCAATGGGCAGTGGCGGAGAATCATCGCGAGTTGGCCGTTCTGGCACAGCTTTACGCCGAACTGGGTCAGGGAGGTACCGTACGCCCACTGCCAGGCCCTACCGGGGAACGCAACACGTATGCCCTGTTACCACGCGAACGCGTGCTGTGTCTGGCAGACAACAATGCCGATGCGCTGAACCAGTTGGCCGCCGTACTGGCAGTTGGTAGCCAGGTGCTGTGGCCGGAAGCCGAATTGCAGCGCACGCTGTATCGTAGTTTGCCAGCCGCCGTTCAGGCACGGATCGGTTTCACCAAGGACTGGGCACAGGATAAGGTCGAGTTTGATGCGGCCATCTATCACGGCGATGCGGATCAGTTGCGCACGCTATGCGAGCAAATCGCCCAGCGCAGCGGTGCCATTGTCTCGGTGCAGGGCTTCGCACGCGGTGAGACCAATATCCTGCTGGAACGGTTGTTGATCGAACGCTCGTTGAGCGTCAACACCGCCGCCGCCGGGGGCAACGCCAGCCTGATGACGATCGGTTAACCACGGGTTTTCGATCGACTACGCAAACCCCGCAACAATGCGGGGTTTTTTATTGCCTGAACAAAAAACACCCGATACCGTATTCATTCCCTTGTTATTTAATGTGTATAGTGTGTAGTATAGGTGGTGAACAGGTGAAAAGTTCAGAGCTGATAACATTACTCGAAAAACAGGGTTGGGTTTTGCAACGGATCAAAGGCAGCCACCATCAATTCAAACATCCCGACTCACCGCTGGTGGTGACCGTGCCTCATCCTGTTAAAGATCTGAAATTGGGCACCCTACGGCAGATCATCAAAGATGCCGGGTTATCTGATGGCAAAACCCTTTCGCATTAACGAGGTAACGCTATGTTTTATGCCGCTTATATTCATTCCGATGCCGATGGTAGCGCCAGCGGCTTCTTTCCCGATGTACCTGGCTGCTACTTTGCCGGAGACAGCCTCGACCAAACCTTCCAGGATGCCAAAAGCGCCCTGGATGCGCATTTTGAATTATTAAGCGAAGACAATCAGGCCATTCCGCGTCCACAGGCGGTGTCATTCCATTTGGCGCAGGGAAACGACGCCCTCAACGGTGGACAGTGGCTGCTGGTAGATATCAATATGGACAAGTTTGATGGCCGGGCAGAACGTATCAATATCACGTTGCCCCACAGGCTGCTGAACCGTATTGATTCACTGGTGCAACAACATCCTGGCTATGGTAGCCGCAGCGCGTTTCTCGCCGCCGCAGCACGCAATGAGTTACTAAAGGCGGGTTAAGCTCAGGGGGCATAGCCCCCTGGCAACATCACTGATTAAGAAACTTATCCAGAAACTGCTTGGTACGCTGATGCTGTGGGTTGGCGAACAATTCCTTCGCGGGCCCCTGCTCAACTATGCGGCCATGATCCATAAAAATGGCGCGATCGGCCACGTCACGGGCAAAACTCATCTCGTGCGTAACAATCACCATGGTGCGTTTTTCTTCTGCCAAGGCGCGAATGGTGCTGAGCACCTCACCAACCAGCTCCGGATCGAGCGCCGAGGTGGGTTCATCGAACAGGATGACTTCAGGCTGCATCGCTAACGCTCTGGCAATGGCTACGCGCTGCTGCTGGCCGCCGGACAAGCGTTTCGGATATGCCTGCTCTTTGCCGCTGAGCCCCACTTTTGCCAGTAAGACACGGGCAAGCTTTTCGGCGCTGGCCTTGTCCTCCCCTTTGACGATCACCGGCCCTTCAATGATGTTTTCCAGCACCGAACGGTGGGGAAACAGGTTAAAGCTCTGAAACACAAAGCCCACCTGCTGGCGCAGGGCACGTACCTGGTTTTTCTGTTTGCTCAGCGGGCGAGCGCTGTCGATCAGGATCTCACCGACGCGGATGGTGCCAGAGTCCGGCACCTCCAGCAGATTGATGCTGCGCAGCAAGGTGGTTTTACCGGAACCGCTAGGCCCGATAATCGCCACCACTTCACCGGCATTCACCTCAAGATCGATGCCGTGTAACACGGTCTGCCCTTTGAACTTTTTGACCAACTGTCTGACTTCGATGGCGCTCATCGGTTACTCCTGATCCTGACGGTTAACGTGCGCTTCCAGGCGGTTTTGCAACGCGGAAAGCAAGGTGGCCATCACCCAGTAGATCAGCGATGCCGCCAGATACATAGCGAACACTTCCAACGTCCGTGAGGTGATCAGTTGCGCCTGCCGGAACAGTTCCGGTACCTGAATGGTTGCTGCCAGCGAGGTATCCTTGACCAGACCGATAAAGCTGTTGCCCAGCGGAGGCAATGCGGTACGAGCCGCCTGCGGCAGGATCACCCGGCGCAGGGTCTGCCAAGGCGTCATGCCGATACTGGCCGCCGCTTCCCATTGCCCTTTGTCGATCGAGGAGATAGCCGCACGCAGCGTTTCAGACGTGTAAGCAGCGGTATTTAACGACAGGCCAATCAGCGCCGCCGGGAATGGATCCAACTCGATGCCAAACTGCGGTAAGCCGTAATAAATCATAAACAGCTGGGCGATCAGCGGCGTACCACGAAACAGGGATACGTAAATGCGTGACAACCAGGCAATCGGCCATAACGGCGAAAGGCGCATCAGCGCCAACACAAACCCAAGGATCAATCCGAGCGCCATGCCCCCCAGACTGAGCTGGAGGGTCAACAGCGCACCCCGTAATAAAAATGGCGCTGAATCCAGCGCCAGTTGAATACTCTCTTGCATTATTTAGTTACGTCCGCGCCAAACCATTTCTCAGAGATCTTCGCCAACGTACCGTCTTGCTGCATTTGGGCAATGGCCTGGTCGATAGCGGCCAGCAGTTCCGGATTGTTTTTACGCACCGCTACGCCAGACTCCTGACGAGAGAATGCCGGGCCAGCGACGGCCAGCGTATCACCGGTTTTCTTCACCAGATCCAACGCCGCCAGACGATCGACCAAAATGGCATCGATACGGCCTACGCGCAGATCCTGATACTTGGTTGGGTCATCATCATAGGTACGCACATCAACACCCTGCACGTTGTCACGCAGCCACTGTTCGTAGTTGGTGCCCAGACCGACGCCGACCTTTTTGCCCTTCAGATCGTCGGCCTTGCTGATAATGCCCTCATTGCCCTTCTTCACCAGTGCCTGGATACCGGACACGGTGTACGGGGTTGAGAAGTCGTACTTTTTCTTGCGCTCGTCGGAGATGGTGACCTGGTTGATCACCACGTCGATACGCTTGGACTCCAACGAGGCCAGCATGCCATCCCATTTGGTGGGATTGAGCTTGGCCTTTACCCCGAGATGTTCGGCAAGTGCATTAGCAAAATCCACCTCAAAGCCGGTCAGTTTGCCGTCCTCACCCTGGAAGCTGAACGGCGGGTAGGTGCCCTCCAGCCCAACGATCAGCGTGCCACGCTGCTTGACCTGATCGAGCAGGTTGTCGGCCGCATAGGTTTTCACGTTCAACCCGGTTGTCAGCGCAACGGCCATCACACCCAGCAGCAGTTGACGACGAAATTTTGAAAAGACCATAGACACCCCATCTGTTGTTTATCTTTTTGATATCATGACTTTAACAGCCATGATTATTTCATAAAGGAATATAAACCAATAAATATAGTTCTAAATGGAATAACAGCCTTGCCCAGCATTATACCTGCGGGTGATAGGCGAACAGCGCCGGTGCCCCACCGGTATGCACAAACAGGATCGGGCCTTCATCGCGAAAACGTTTCTGGCTGATACCATCAATCAACCCCGCCATCGCCTTACCAGTATAGACCGGGTCCAGCAGCACACCTTCCTGCTGCGCCAGCAGTTTTACCGCCGCCATACCTTCGTCATTCGGCATACCGTACTGCGGCGCATAATAATCATCCCACAGGGTGATTGGTGCCAATGCATCAATATGCAGCGAACTGGCGACCGCCTTTTGCAACTGTTCTACCTTCGGTAACTGATCGATCACCTTGCGGGAAACGGTCACGCCAATCAGTTCGCTCTGCGGCAACAGTTGCTGTAGCCCCACCGCCAGACCGGCATGCGTTCCGGCGCTACCGGAAGCCACCACGATCGAACTGAAGGTCACATCACGGCTTTGCGCGGAAATTTCCAGTGCGCACTGCACGTAGCCCAATGAACCTAGCGCGTTGGAACCGCCTACGGGGATCACATAAGGACGGAAACCCTGGGCTTCCAAACGTGTGGCGAGATCGGCCAGCTGTAGCTGCGGATCGTGCAAGGCATCGCACATCACCACTTCAACATTGAACAAGTCGAGCAGCAGGCGGTTACCGTTAGTGAGGTAGTTTTCCGCTTTGGTATCAATAGGGTTTTCCAGCAGCGCCACGCATTGCAGGCCAAGCTTGGCCGCCACGGCGGCAGTCTGGCGAACGTGGTTGGATTGAATGGCACCGGCGGTAACCAGGGTATCGGCCCCTTGGCGCACCGCATCGGCGGCTAAAAACTCTAGTTTTCTCAGCTTGTTACCACCCATTGCCATCGGCGTGACATCGTCACGTTTGATGTAAATTTCGCGGCCAAGGTAATCAGAAAGGCGGGATAACTTTTCGAGCGGCGTGACAGAGCCAACCAAATCCAGGCGCGGAAATTGCGCCAGTTGCTGTTGCAGATCCACAACTTCCCCCCAGGGAAAATAACGACGTCAGAACGATAGATTTATCAGATGTGCTCTGAATAATCATCCTTTATTCGTGGGGAAGGAAGTGGAACGTAGGGTGAAACTCTTCAAATTCAACAATATTCTGACGTTGACTGCGGTTATACCCTATGGATTTCAAGTTGGCCGCTCTTGTGCATCCATGCGCTCGCGGCATTCGTACATCCTTGTACAGCACAGCTAGGCGCCAAGCTATCTCATCCCCAGGAGCTTACTTTTAGTAAGTGACTGGGGTGACAAATCTGTCGGGAACAGATTTGAACGCTGTACACAGCGGCCCCGTAAGGGGTGAGGCCCACGGATGGGCCGAATAGCTATGTGCAGGTAACAACGCTGCAGCTTGAAAGACGACGGGTATATCAATAGCTTTTTTGCCAGGCTAAATACTGGTCATATTTACGCAGTGCGATGCGGTAATTATCGTTCGCCGCCGGGGGCAGATCGTCGATAATACGCTGATGGTTGAACGCGCTGGCAAACTGGTCGGTAGGATAGTTGTGAGCCACCAGCATTTCATCCAATCGCCGCAGACGCACGACATATTCGCGGATGGTGCTGTGGTTCATCTCGGTCTGTTCAAACAGATACTGTTTAAACGCCATGATATCGAAGTAGCTGGGGTGACTGTTACAGGAAATTTCACTACAAAACCGGCAAAGTGCGGTCAACTCGCTTTGCACATTTTGCCAGACCAGATCGTCAATCGGCTGATCCATCTTGGCGATGGCTTCCTTATTGATGATCTTGCCACGAAACACCAGCGCCATACGGTCGAGCACCTTCTCGCACTGGGAACAATGGGTTTGGCTGTGTTTATAATCTTTCAGGTAGCGGCTGAGTGGCCGTTTCTTCAACTGTTTTCCTGGCATATTTGCAGTCCATTTATTGCGGCAGTAATCAGGTGGGTTTTGAGGGCAGGCTTTAGGGTTCAGGTGTCCTGGGCCAACCGTGCCCGCAGGCGTTTAATCGCCTGGCTGTGCAACTGGCTGACTCGTGATTCACCGACATCGAGCACTGCGCCAATTTCCTTCAGATTCAGTTCTTCCTGGTAATACAACGTCAGTACCAGCTTTTCACGTTCCGGCAGCGCCTCGATGGCGTCAATCACCCGCTGACGCAGATTGCCTTCCAGCAGTTGATGCAGCGGATTGGCGGCTTCATGACCTTCCAGCACCGGTTCGGCGCTGTCGCCATGCTCTTCCTGCCATTCGTCGTAGGAAAATAGCTGGCTATTATTGGTGTCCAGCAGGATCTGCCGATACTCGTCCAGCGAGACATCCAACCCCTGAGCCACCTCCACTTCGCTGGCCGCGCGGCCAAGCCGCTGTTCCAGTTGCTGCATCATACGCGCCACCTCCCGGGCGTTGCGCCGTACGCTGCGCGGTACCCAGTCCCGGCTACGCAACTCGTCGAGCATCGCCCCGCGAATACGCTGTACGGCATAGGTCGTGAAGGCCGTTCCTTGCAGGGCATCGTAACGCTCAACGGCGTTTAGCAGCCCTATTCCCCCGGCTTGCAGCAGATCGTCCAGCTCCACGCTGGCGGGCAGCCTAACCTGCAGGCGTAACGCCTCGTGGCGCACTAGCGGAACGTAGCGCAACCAGAGAGAATTTTTGTCCATGACGCCTTCGGCGGTATACAGATCGCTCACTATGTCTAACCTGCGGATAACGGAGTCACCGCTATTATCCGCAGCAGGCGAAATACCAATCGTCTGAACAGCCGTACAAAACGGGCTTTATTTGTGCCATGTAAATACCCTGATGGCACCCGAAGACAAAAAACCCTGCCGAAGCAGGGTTTGGATAACAGGCTAATCGGAGAGAGTCGATTAACGCAGCAGAGTCAGTACGTTCTGGGTAGACTGGTTAGCCTGGGCCAATACAGAGGTGCCAGCCTGTTGCAGGATGTTGGCACGGCTCATGTTGGACACTTCGGTCGCGTAGTCAGCATCTTGAATACGAGACTGGGAAGCAGACAGGTTGTTCACGGTGCTGTTCAGGTTGTTGATAACAGAATCGAAACGGTTCTGTACCGCACCCAGGGAAGAACGCAGGCCATCTACTTGTGACAGCGCTTTGTCCAGTACTGCCAGTGGGTCGGTGGTTTTAGGATCGGTGCTCATTTCCGCGCCTTTACTAACTTTACCGTCGCCATCTACTGTAGCTTTGAAGTACTTGGCGTCAGTACCGGTGCCTTCTTGAATGACATATGACTTACCACTATCATAAGATTTCAGATTAGCGGCATCTGCACCTGTTGGAGCTACTTCTTGTTTAATTGTCGTGGCCGAAGACAGAGTCATTGCTGTGGTATCTGTTTCTGTACCGGCGATAGTGCCCACTTTACCTGTAGCATTATCAATGGTGGCTTTATAAGACTTACCATCAGCGCCAATAGCATACAGATCGCCAGTTGCATCATCTGTTTTGTAACTGGCTGGAGCAGCACCACCAGCTTGCTTGCCATCGCTATCGATAGCCAAGGTTTTACCCGTTGCTACTGTGGTTGGAGTCGCTCCAACTTTAGCAACATCAACACCATCAGCAACACTGAATTTATCCAGGCCCAAAGTGGTGGCATTGATATTTTTCAGATCGATATCGATGGTTTCTCCATCGTTAGCACCAACCTGAATAGTCAGCTTCTGGTCACCGCTCAGCACTTTCACGCCGTTGAAATCAGTTTGTTCAGAGATACGGTTGATTTCGTTCAGACGCTGGGTGATTTCGTCCTGGATTGACTGCAGGTCGCTAGAAGAGTTAGAACCGTTCTGAGACTGCACGGTCAGACGACGGATGTTCTGCAAGTTGTCGTTAACTTCGTTCAGTGCGCCTTCAGTGGTCTGCGCCAGAGAGATACCGTCGTTGGCGTTACGAGAAGCCTGAGTCAGGCCCTTGATGTTAGCGGTGAAACGGTTGGAGATCGCCTGACCCGCAGCATCATCCTTCGCGCTGTTGATACGCAGACCAGAAGACAGACGCTCGATTGCGGTACCCAGAGAAGACTGAGATTTGTTTAGGTTGTTCTGCGCCATCAGCGACAGGCTGTTGGTATTAATTACTTGTGCCATAATTTGCTTTCCTTACGAATCAGTTGCGACGTTCGCATTCACAATTAAAGGGTTCGGACCTTGTTGGCCCACGGCGTCAACCACCGTCTCATCAGGTATCGGCGCTCCCCCTGCAACCTTTAGATTTTTTTTCCGTTTTTTTCATTTTTCGTCAATGGCGCGAATAACGCTGTTTTTCCCTCTTCTACTGCGCCATCGTTTTTTCTATTTATCCGTAAACTTTTCTGATACTGAGCCGATAACGCAAAGAACGTACATACCCGATGGCTTCCAGTTAGCGGCAGGGCTTCATTCTCCGATGCTCAAGCAACTGGCAAGACGACGGGTATCAAGTTTTTGATCATAGGAGAATGACGAATGGCATCGATTAGTTCATTAGGCATCGGCTCAGGGCTGGATCTTAACGGATTGCTGGATAAGCTGAGCGCGGCGGAGCAACAGCGCCTGACACCTTACACCACTCAGCAAACCAGCTATAACGCCAAGCTGACCGCCTACGGCACGTTGAAAAGCTCTCTGGAAAAGTTCGATAACCTCAGCAAAGAGCTCGCCAAACCGGAGTTTTTTAACAACACCACCACCAGCACACACGATCAGTTTGGCGTCACCACCACGGCCAAGTCGGTCCCGGGTAACTACAGCATTGAGGTGCTACACCTGGCGCAGCCGCAAACCCTGACGACGACGGCGGATATCAAGGATCAGGCAGAGCAACTGGGAACCAGCGGTGCCAGCGATCGTTCGATCTCCATCACCGCCGGCAACCCGCCCAAAGAAGTCAAAATCCCGCTTGGCGACGATCAAACCTCGTTGCTGGAAATGCGCGATGCCATTAACGGCGCCAAGGCTGGGGTAAATGCCACCATCATGCGCGTGGGCGATAACGAATATAAGTTGGCCATCAGTTCCTCCACCACCGGTGAAAGTAATACGGTCAAGGTACAGGTCAATAATGATGACAAGCTGGGGGCGATGTTAAATTACGACGCCGCCAGTACCAGCAACGGCATGAAGGAAACGGTCAAAGGCCAGGATGCTGAGGTGACCATTAACGGCACCAGCATCAAACGCAGCACCAACTCCATCGCCGATGCCCTGCAAGGGGTCACGCTGGATCTGAAAACCACCACCAAACCGGGTGAACCGCAGAACCTGGTGGTTACCGCCGATAAAGGCGGGTCGGCAGACAAGGTCAAGGCCTGGGTTGATAGCTACAACTCGCTGCTGGATACCTTCAACTCCCTGACCAAATACACCCCGGTCAAGTCGGGTGAAGCGCAAAACGCCAAGAATGGCGCATTGCTGGGTGATAACACGCTGCGCGGCGTCCAGTCTTCTATCAAGAGTGCGCTAAGCGCCGCTCAGGATAACCCTGACCTGAAAGGCCTGGGTAACCTCGGCATTACCACCAATACCAAAACCGGCAAGTTGGAATTGGACAGCGACAAGTTGAAAAAGGCGCTGGACGAAAAGCCGGACCAGGTAGCCAAATTCTTTGCCGGTGATGGTAAAGAGACCGGTATGGCAACGGAAATCCACAATGAGATCCAAAACTATATCAAGGCCGGTGGAGTTATCGAAAACTCGACCAAGAGTATCAATACCAACCTCGATCGTTTGAATACCCAGATCACCCGCGTGACCGAAAGCATTCAAAGCGCCATCGATCGTTACAAACAGCAATTTGTTCAGTTGGATACCATGATGTCGAAACTGAATGGTACCAGTAATTACTTAACCCAACAGTTCGCGTCTAAATAAACGCGATAACCAGGTAACAATAGCATGTACAACCGCAGCGGCACCCAGGCTTACGCCCAGGTGAGTGTAGAAAGTGGCGTGATGGGAGCCAGCCCGCACCAGTTGATCGTGATGCTATTCGACGGGGCGCTCAGCGCCCTGCTTCGTGCACGCATCCTGATGAATCAGGGCAATATCGCCGGCAAGGGTTTAGCCATCTCGAAGGCGATTAATATCATTGATAACGGGCTGAAAAATGGCCTCAACCATGAACAAGGCGGCGAGATTGCCGATAATCTGGCCGCCTTATACGACTATATGAAACGCCGTCTGATGCAGGCCAATCTGCACAATGATGTCGCGGCTCTTGACGAGGTCAGCGGGCTGCTGGAAAACATTGCGGACGCCTGGCGTCAAATTGGGCCCAATTATCAACCCGCTCAGGACGGCGTATAATGGAAGACTACCAACAACTGCTATCGGCCTATCAACAGATCCAGACTCTGAGTGAGCAAATGATCGCCCTGGCGCAGGCTGCCCAGTGGGATGCGCTGATTGAAATGGAAGTCATCTACGTCCAGGCGGTGGAAAAAACCGCCAAACTGGTGGCCATCGCCGAGTTATCTCCGGCCTTGCAGGGGATTTTACGCAACAAATTGCAGCAAATCCTGAACAACGAAACCGAACTGAAGCGTCTGATGCAACAGCGCATGGATGAATTAAGGGTGTTGATCGGGCAGTCCACGCGCCAAAGCGTGGTCAACAGTACCTACGGTCAATTTCATGACCGCGCCTTACTGCTTGGCGAGCCGCAACCAAGATAAATCTTATGTTTGTTTGTCTGTCTTTGGTGATTAAGAGGATAAAACACTATTATTATCCCGTTGCACCATAATATAAACGCATGTCATTTGAATAATTCGTTTGGCAGGTAATGCATGAAAATGCAAACCGCTGGCATTATTGCCGACTTAATGGATAATACTTATCCCGACACGGACGTTTTCTGTTCAACAGGAAACTGATTCTTGACCAGTAAATTACCGAGTTGTGATCGGCAACAGACGAAAAGATGTTGCTCCATCACCCAGCAAAGCGTAAAGATATTCGTAGATAATAACGATGAAATGAATATTGATGGAACGCTTAATTAATCTTTGTCCCGGGATCGGTGCATCAGCACACCTCATTCAGCACACTGAACTACGATTTCTGGCGCTCTATTTTGAGCACACGCATCTGTTTTTGATCCAGCAAGGACAAACACGTATACGATGGCAGCAGCGGGAGGTGGTCGCTCGCGCGGGGGAGCTGTTGATTATAGACGGAGGGTTAACTGTCGATGTGATTAACAGCCTTTCAGACGGCGGAGTGTTCAGTTGCCAGCTGCTGATTTGCGATCCCTTGCTGTTTGATACATTACCCAATGCGCCAACTCCTTTCACCGGCGTCACTACGCTGACGAAGCTGCCCTGCCCGTTTTTACACAGTTTTGAAACTACCTCGCTGGCAATGACGCTACACGAGCGTTTTCCTCAGACGGTGATCCGCCATAAAATGTGTGAAATACTGTTGTGGCTGGCACATTTTGGGGTTCATTTTACGCGCCAGGAAACCAACGATCTGACTCAGCAGGTTCGCCGCTTGCTGGCAACCGATCCGCACCGGATCTGGACCGCCGCCGAAGTGGCTGAAAATCTGATGATGAGTGAGGTAGTTCTACGGCGTAAGCTGTCGGCAGAAAACACTGCCCTGCGCAGCCTGATGATCGACGTACGTATGAGCCGTGCGCTGTTTCTTCTGCAGGCCACCGACTGGCCGATTTCCGCCATTGCGCAATATGTGGGTTATGAGAGCGCTTCCCGTTTTGCCGAACGCTTTCGTAAACGCTTCGGCTTCGCACCTACCGCCATTCGTGGGCATCAACGGATTATGCCACCCACTGCCGTGCTGCCCCCCTCCTATCCTTTGCTCAATACGGTAGAGGAGTAATAACGATTGCGGGCTGGGGAGGTGACGAAGGCCACCCAGAGTGGCCCGTACTTCAGCTAAGCTTAACTAATACATAGGTCAGAGCGACCAAGACAACCAACATGATAATGCTGAAAAAACGCCATCTCACTTCACTTTTCGTGCTCATCATCGTTCCTGAGTAAATACTCTTATAGCTATTATTTTCGTCGGTAAAAAATAACATCCCTGCCCAAATAAATGTATAGACTCTCTAATCTACAGTGGCCTCAGCATACTCCAATGCTCGGCCAAAAAAAATAAGATTTATATTAGCAAATTAAAATACCCCCTATTTATTTATGTCACACCTGCCCTGTGTGTTGTTGATGCTGTAATGAGACTCAATCCGTTTCTCATTGGCGAGCTGGCGGATTGAAAACACGACGTTGGGCTCGAAAACCAAGACATTTTCATCTGATGCAGTCGTAAACAATAAGAGTGATGATTGATGTGGGTAGTATCATTTCATTCGATGAAATTAGCGTGAATCTAATCATTAGCTCAAGTGGGTCCGTGATTTATCCCATTAAAAGGGTTAGTCTAAGTGATTAACAATTATCCCCACTAAACGCTAACAACTTCCATTCTCTAATCGAATACCAAAGGCACCATTCATCAGTTTAGCCACCAAAAATATAAGACATTTCCTTTGTTTTATAAGGATATATCCAATTCTTACCCCACCAATTGACTTTTAGGACAATAACTACAAAGATTAGTTTGTTTTATCAATTTCAAGGAGGACGTTGTGATGGAATACTTGGTGGCGTCGCTGACGATGTTGTGCATTTTTGCCTTCAAGAAACACGCAAAAGTTATTGATAGTAAAAAGATTGGTATCGCCAAGAAAAAACATCGGCGACGCACAAGACACCGGATCGCAGTGATTTATTAATCGATTACGCGATCGGTAACGGTACCGGGCGGTGGGTGTTAGTACAGAGCGTTTTATCGTTACTCCCTCGCCGCCCTACCTTATCGCTAAACTGCCATATTCATCACATCCTGATAAGCCGCGACCAGTTTATTACGTACCTGAACCCCCAACTGCAATGAAACCGAAGACTTCTGCAGATCGACCATCACATCATTTAAGCTGATACCCGGTACACCCAGTTCAAAATCCTGCGCCTGTTGGCGGGCAGTTTGTTGCGTGTCGCTGATTTTCCCGAGCGCCGCTTTTAGCTCACTGGCGAAGCTGGCTCCCTGCACCGGATCGTTTTGGCGCAGCGCTCCGGCCTGAACCGCCGTAGCCTGCAACTGCTGCACCACACCTTCAATACCCTGAATTGCCATCGTGACCTCAATATCCTGTCGATTGTGCGTATTAATTCGCCTGCATTATTCCGATGTAGCACACCCTACCACAGCGTTTTACGACTAAAGCGGCTAATTAACTGCAAAAACACCGGTTTATCGGGCCATCGAAATTGGCCTTTAGGGCAAATAATGGCATGCCCAAAAATGGGGGCACTTTTATACCCGTCGTCTTTCAAGCTTGTCGCCTGGCTTCAGCTTGAAATCCAGAGGGTATATCAGGCCGTAAAGAACTGTGTATCAGGGAGTCTGTTTTGTCATCACACAACAACGCTAGCCATACCTCGAACCCACCAGAGTGGGTACCAGCATGAATGGTGAGAGCCGTGATAACGGCCTGCTGGCCCTATGGAACCGGCTGCGTGCCAACCCTAAAATTCCACTGCTGATCGCGGCTTCGGCGGCGATCGCTATCGTGGTTGCGCTGGCGCTATGGGCAAAGAGCCCCGATTACCGCGTGCTGTACAGCAATCTCAACGATCGCGACGGCGGCGCTATCGTCACGCAACTGACGCAGATGAACATCCCCTATCGCTTTACCGAGAACGGCTCGGCGTTGATGATCCCGGCAGAAAAGGTGCATGAAACCCGCCTGCGTCTGGCGCAACAGGGGCTGCCTAAGGGAGGAGCCGTCGGCTTTGAACTGCTGGATCAGGAAAAATTCGGTATCAGCCAGTTCAGCGAACAAATCAACTACCAGCGGGCGCTGGAAGGCGAACTGTCGCGCACGATTGAGTCCCTTGGGCCAGTACAGAGCGCTCGCGTACATCTGGCTCTGCCCAAACCTTCACTGTTTGTGCGCGAACAAAAAAACCCTTCAGCCTCGGTAACGCTGGCGTTGCAACCTGGCCGCACTCTGGACGACGGCCAGATCAATGCCGTGGTGTATATGGTATCCAGCAGCGTGGCCGGTTTACCGCCGGGCAACGTCACGGTGGTCGATCAGGCTGGCCGCCTGCTGACTCAATCTGACGGCACCGGGCGCGATCTCAATGCCGCGCAGTTGAAGTACGCCAATGAGGTCGAGAACCGCTACCAGCGCCGTATTGAAGCCATTCTGGCACCGATTGTCGGCAGTGCGAACGTGCGCGCTCAGGTTACGGCCCAAATCGATTTTGCCACCCGTGAGCAAACCGACGAGCAATACCAACCCAACCAGCAGCCGGATAAATCCGCGATACGTTCCAAACAGCTCAGCCTGAGCGAACAGAACGGCGGACAACAGATCGGCGGTGTACCAGGTGCCCTTTCCAACCAGCCTAGTGCAGCACCGACGGCACCGATCGAAACGCCAAAAGCGACGGCGGCGGGTAACACTCCTGCCACGGCAAACAATGCCAATAACAACACGCGTACCGGGGCGAGCAGCAACGTCGCGCAAAACAGTCGCCGTGATGAAACGACCAACTACGAGGTGGATCGCACCATTCGCCATACCCAGCACAAAGCCGGGGCGGTGGAGCGCCTGTCGGTTGCCGTGGTGCTCAACACTCTGGGTACCGATAAAGACGGCAAGCCGCTGCCAATGAGCAAAGAGCAATTGGCCCAGGTGGAAGCGCTGGTTCGTGAAGCGATGGGTTACTCCAGCAGCCGTGGCGATACGCTGAACGTGGTCAACACGACCTTCAACGATGTGGAGCAGACCGGCGGCGAGTTGCCTTTCTGGCAGTCACAATCGTTTATCGATCAACTGTTCAACGCAGGCCGCTATTTGCTGGTGTTGCTGGTGGCCTGGATTTTGTGGCGCAAGCTGGTTCGCCCGCAGTTGCAAAGCCGTCAGATTGCTCAGCAGGCCGTGGTTGCCGCAGCTAATGCACCAGCCAACCGCCCTGCTGAGGTCAGCAAGCCAAGTCATGAAGAGCAGGCGCTGCATAAGAAATCACAGCAGCGCGTCAATGCTGAAGTCCAGGGCCAGCGGATCCGCGAACTGGCCGATAAAGATCCACGCGTGGTCGCCCTGGTGATCCGTCAATGGATGAGTAACGAACTATGAGCCTGACAGGTACCGAAAAGAGCGCCATCCTGCTGATGACGCTGGGTGAAGATCGCGCCGCCGAAGTCTTCAAGCATCTCTCCTCGCGCGAAGTGCAGCAGTTGAGTGGCACCATGGCCAGCATGCGCCAGGTGTCGCATAAACAACTGGGAGAAGTCCTCACCGAGTTTGAAGACGATGCCGAACAGTACGCCGCGCTGAGCGTCAATGCCAGCGACTACCTGCGCTCGGTGCTGGTGAAAGCCCTGGGTGAAGAACGGGCCAGCAGCCTGCTGGAGGATATTCTCGAATCACGGGAAGATACCTCCGGTATGGAAACGCTCAACTTTATGGAGCCACAGAGCGCTGCCGATCTGATCCGCGACGAACATCCGCAGATCATCGCCACCATCCTGGTGCACCTCAAACGCGGTCAGGCGGCGGATATCCTGGCGCAGTTCGACGAGCGCCTGCGCAACGATGTGATGCTGCGCATCGCCACCTTCGGCGGTGTCCAGCCGGACGCCTTGGCAGAACTGACCGAAGTGCTGAACAACCTGCTGGACGGCCAGAACCTCAAGCGCAGCAAAATGGGGGGCGTACGCACCGCAGCCGAGATTATCAACCTGATGAAATCACAACAGGAAGAAGCGGTTATCGATGCCATGCGCGAATACGACGGCGAGCTGGCACAGAAAATCATCGACGAGATGTTCCTGTTCGAAAACCTGGTCGAAGTGGACGATCGCAGCATCCAGCGTCTGTTGCAGGACGTGGAAAGCGAATCGCTGCTGATCGCGCTGAAAGGTGCCGAACAGCCGCTGCGCGAGAAGTTCCTCAAGAACATGTCGGCACGCGCCGCCGATATCCTGCGCGACGATCTGGCCAACCGTGGTCCAGTGCGCATGTCGCAGGTGGAGAACGAACAGAAGGCCATCCTGTTGGTAGTGCGCCGCCTGGCAGAAACCGGCGAAATGATCATCGGCGGTGGCGAGGACACTTATGTCTGATCGCCTTAACACCCTGCCCTGGCAACCCTGGGCGCTCAACGATCTGGCGGAGCCAAAACCGGTGCCAGCACCGGAAATCCCGCCGGAGGTGATCACGATCCCGCAGGACGACAACATCAACGAGCAGCAACGGCTGGAGATGTTACGTTTGCAAGCCCAGCAGCAAGGACAGCAACAAGGCTTCGCCGAAGGTCAACAAAAAGGCTATGACGCCGGTTTTCAGGCCGGGCTGGAGGAGGGCCGCCAGCAAGGCATTCTGGCGGGCCAACAGCAGCAGCAACCGATCACCGAACATTGGCAGCAGTTGGTGACCGAGTTCCAGCACACGCTGGACGCGCTCGACAGCGTGATTGCCTCACGCCTGATGCAACTGGCCCTGACGGCGGCCAAACAGGTGATCGGCCAAGCCCCGGTCTGCGACGGTACCGCCCTGCTCGGCCAGATCCAACAGTTGATCCAGCAGGAACCGATGTTCAGCGGCAAACCTCAGTTGCGTGTTCACCCGGATGATTATGAACGGGTGGAGCAACAGCTTGGCATGACCCTCAGCCTGCACGGTTGGCGGCTACTGGCCGACGGTCAGTTACACCCGGGTGGTTGCAAGGTCAGCGCAGAGGAAGGCGATCTGGATGCCAGCCTGGCCACCCGCTGGCATGAATTGTGCCGCCTGGCCGCCCCGGGAGAGCTGTGATGACCGTTCGTCTCGGCCGCTGGCTGAGCTCGCTGGACAGTCTGGAAAAACGCATTGCCCGTGCGCCCGCGGTGCGCCGCTATGGTCGCCTGACCCGCGCTACCGGGCTGGTGCTGGAAGCCACCGGTTTGCAGCTACCGTTAGGGGCAACCTGCCTGATCGAACGCCATGACAGCGGTGTGGTGCAGGAAGTCGAAAGTGAGGTGGTCGGATTCAACGGCCAGCGATTGTTCCTGATGCCGCTGGAAGAAGTTGACGGCATCGTGCCCGGAGCGCGTGTCTATGCTCGCGTCTCCCCCGAAGGGCAAAGCGCCAGCAAACAGTTACCGCTTGGCCCGGCGCTGCTTGGACGGGTACTCGACGGTGGTGCCAAACCGCTCGATGGTCTGCCAGCACCAGACACCGGCTATCGCGCACCGCTGATCACCGCCCCGTTCAACCCGTTGCAACGTACCCCGATCGAACAGGTACTCGACGTGGGGGTGCGCACCATTAACGGCTTGCTCACCGTGGGGCGTGGCCAGCGCATGGGGCTATTCGCCGGTTCCGGCGTCGGTAAAAGCGTGCTGCTCGGCATGATGGCTCGTTACACCCAAGCCGATGTGATCGTTGTCGGGCTGATCGGCGAACGTGGCCGCGAAGTGAAAGACTTTATCGAAAACATCCTCGGCCCCGAGGGACGCGCCCGCTCGGTGGTGATCGCCGCACCGGCAGACGTTTCCCCACTGCTGCGTATGCAGGGAGCCGCCTATGCCACCCGCATCGCCGAGGATTTCCGCGATCGCGGCCAGCACGTGTTGCTGATCATGGACTCCCTGACCCGCTACGCCATGGCACAGCGTGAAATCGCCCTGGCGATCGGTGAACCTCCGGCCACCAAAGGCTATCCGCCTTCAGTGTTCGCCAAGCTGCCTGCGCTGGTTGAACGTGCCGGTAACGGTATCAGCGGCGGTGGCTCCATCACCGCTTTCTATACGGTATTGACCGAGGGCGATGACCAGCAAGATCCGATTGCCGACTCGGCACGCGCCATTCTCGATGGCCATGTGGTGCTCTCCCGTCGGTTGGCGGAGGCAGGCCACTATCCGGCCATCGATATTGAAGCCTCAATCAGCCGCGCCATGACCTCGTTGATTGATGAAGAGCATTACCGCCGGGTACGAAACTTCAAACAGATGCTGGCCAGCTACCAGCGTAACCGCGATCTGATCAGTGTAGGTGCCTACGCCGCAGGCAGCGATCCGCTGCTGGACAAGGCCATGACGCTGTATCCGCAGATGGAAGCCTATCTGCAACAGGGCATTTTCGAGCGCAGCGGCTATGACGAAGCCTGCCAGCAATTACAGCAACTGATTGTTTAACCACGGAGCCTGAGCACCATGAAACCACAGTCACCGCTGATTATCCTGCGCGATCTGGCACAGGATGCCGTAGAACAGGCCGCACAACACCTCGGCCAGGCACGTCAGGCGCAACAGGCGGCAGAGCAGCAGCTTGCCATGCTGCTCAACTACCAGGATGAGTATCGGCAAAAGCTGAACAGCACCCTGTGTAGCGGGATGGGCTCCGCCAGTTGGCAAAACTACCAACAGTTTATCGGCACGCTCGAGCAGGCCATCAGCCAGCACCGCCAGCAATTGGTGCAGTGGAGCGAAAAAGTGGAACGGGCGGTCAAGCAGTGGCAAGACAAGCAGCAGCGGCTGAACGCGTTCGAAACGCTCAACACCCGCGCCCTCAGCGCCGAACTGATGCTGGAAAACAAGCGTGACCAAAAGCTGATGGATGAGTTCGCGCAACGCAGTTCACAAAGGAATCTGAATCCATGAATCTCAACGTTCTTTCTGGCCTGCCGCCGACCGCTGACGGTACGGAGACTGGCCTTGCCGCCTTGCCACTGGATGACGCCGGGCTGGCTGCCAGCTTTGCTCAACTGCTAGGCGAGCGCTTCATGCCCGACGGACAGCCGACTGGCAAGCCAAACGCGGCACAGTTACTGGCTGCGGATCCCAAAATCACGACCCTTGACCGTCAACGGCTTAATCAATTGCTGGCCTCATTTAGCGATCGTGAGCAGTTGCTGACCGCTCCGCAGGATCTGGACGTGGCAGAGGATAACCAGATCGATGACGAGCAATCCTTGCAGCCAGCCGACACTTTAGATGCGGCTACCTTGCAGGCCCTGTTTGCCATGCTGCCAGCCACCGTGATGCCGCCACAAGGGAATGGGAATGCCAGCACCGCTGAGTCAACCGGAGACGAAGCGCCGCTAGCCGCCACTTCATCACTGTTAGCCACCCTGAGCGACAAATCAGCGTTGCCAACCCCCAGCCTGACGGTTACCAAAGCATCGGCGAACATAGAAGACAAATCCACATCGACCGCTAAAGCGGACACGGCTGCGGTGTTGTCTTCTCAGACCGATGGCAGCCAGGACGACATCGCGACGCCACTGAAGCTGGCGGCGGAATCAGCACCATCGTCCTCGGTGCCACAACACACCGCCCCTGCCCCCGTTTCCAGCCCGGTTATCGCCAGCAACCCAATCAGCGCGACGGTGAGCGCACCGGCAACGCCGCAGTTGAACGCTCAGCTCGGCAGCCCGGAGTGGCAGCAGGCATTGAGTCAGCAGGTACTGATGTTCCAGCGCAACGGCCAACAGAGCGCCGAATTACGCCTGCACCCGCAGGAGTTAGGGGCTTTGCAAATCACGCTGAAGCTCGATGATAACCAGGCCCAGTTGCATATCGCTTCGGCACACAGCCAGGTCCGTGCTGCGGTCGAGGCGGCGCTGCCCCATCTGCGTCATGCACTGGCGGAAAGCGGTATCAACCTTGGCCAAAGCAGCGTTGGCGGCGAGTCGCTGCCCCAGCCGCAACAGTCACAGCAGCAGGCCTCTCACCAAGGTAGCCAACCTTCTTACCGCGAACAGCATGGCAGCGCCGAAACTGGCATTGAGGCCGTAACTGCGCCGGCAGCATTACAGGCGATGGCCCGCTCGGTTGATGGCGTTGATATTTTCGCCTGACGGCGTGCAAACGCCCAAGCTGGCACGCTTTTCCCCGCCTATTCTGGCTATTGCAGGCCGGAATACGCGGGATAATGGATTTACATGTAATGCGTGCAGCTTGTCAGCGCGCAGAGAACAGGATTTGGTTTAGCAATGTCTCAGAATTCCCTGCCAACAGCAGCAAAAAAGAAACGCCCGATACTGGTGATCCTGCTGGTACTGATCGCCCTGGGTGCCAGCGGTGCCGCAGGCTATAGCTGGTGGTTGATGCAACAACCTAAAGATGGTCAAGCCGCCGAGGCCAAACAACTGCCCCCTCCGGCACCGGTGTTTATGCCGTTGGATACCTTTACCGTCAATCTGGTGACGCCGGATAATAACCTCGATCGCGTACTGTATATCGGCCTGACGTTGCGCCTGCCCGATGAAGAGACGCGCCGCCGGCTGAACGATTTTCTGCCTGAGGTGCGTAGCCGTCTGCTAATGCTGCTTTCACGCCAGGAAGCCAGTCAACTGGCCAATGAGCAAGGCAAACAGCAACTGGTGACACAGATTAAAGATGTGCTCAGCCCACCGCTGGTGGCAGGACAACCGAAGCAAGTGGTCAGCGATGTGCTGTTCACCGCCTTCATACTGCGGTAATTAACCATGGGCGACAGTATTCTTTCACAGGCCGAGATCGACGCTTTGCTCAATGGCGACAGCGCGGCGGATGAACCCGCCGTCGTTGTCGGTCAGGAAAGCGAGGTCAAACCTTACGATCCCACGACCCAGCGTCGCGTGGTGCGTGAGCGCCTGCACGCGCTGGAAATCATTAACGAGCGTTTCGCCCGTCAGTTCCGCATGGGGCTGTTTAACCTGCTGCGCCGCAGCCCGGATATCACCGTAGGATCGATCAAGATCCAGCCTTACCATGAATTTGCCCGCAACCTGCCGGTGCCGACCAACCTGAACCTGGTGCATCTGAACCCGCTGCGCGGCACGGCATTGTTCGTGTTTGCCCCCAGCCTGGTGTTTATCGCCGTGGATAACCTGTTCGGCGGCGATGGCCGTTTCCCTACCAAGGTCGAAGGGCGGGAATTTACGCCGACCGAGCAACGGGTGATCAAACGCATGCTGCGGTTGGCGCTGGACGCCTACGGCGATGCCTGGAGTGCCATATACAAGATCAATGTGGAATACGTGCGCGCCGAAATGCAGGTCAAGTTCACCAATATCACCACCTCTCCCAACGATATCGTGGTGACCACGCCGTTCCAGGTGGAGATTGGTGCGCTGAGCGGCGAGTTCAATATCTGTATTCCGTTCGCCATGATCGAGCCACTACGTGAGCTGTTGACCAATCCGCCGCTGGAGAATGCCCGTCAGGAAGACAGCCAGTGGCGGGAAACGCTGGTGAAGCAGGTACAGCATTCCGAACTGGAATTGATCGCCAACTTTGTCGATATCCCGATGCGCCTGTCGAAAGTGCTGAAGCTACAGCCAGGCGACGTGTTACCGATTGATAAACCGGATCGCCTGATCGCCCACGTGGACGGCGTCCCGGTATTGACCAGCCAATACGGCACCTTGAACGGGCAGTACGCCCTGCGTGTTGAACATTTGATTAACCCTATTTTGAATGCCCTGAGTGAGGAACAGCCCAATGAGTGATCCTAAACAACCGTCTGGCGAAGAAGCGGGCTCCGTAGACGATCTGTGGGCTGATGCGTTTAACGAGCAACAGGCGAGCGAGAAATCCGCCTCTACCGAAGGCGTCTTCAAGACGCTGGAAGCTCAGGATGCGTTGGGTAGCCTGCAAGATATCGATCTGATCCTGGATATCCCGGTCAAGCTGACCGTGGAGTTGGGGCGCACCAAGATGACCATCAAAGAACTGCTGCGCCTGTCGCAGGGTTCGGTGGTGGCGTTGGACGGTCTGGCCGGTGAACCACTGGATATCCTGATCAATGGCTATCTGATTGCCCAAGGCGAAGTGGTAGTGGTCGGCGACAAATTTGGCGTACGTATCACCGATATCATCACCCCTTCCGAGCGCATGCGCCGCCTGAGCCGCTGATGAACCCCAACGCCAGCGTGCAGACACAAAGCATTCAGCAGCCCGCCGGTTCGCCGCTGCCCACCGGCTCGGTATTGATGCAGGTCAGCAGCGCGCTCGGCGCTATTTTGCTGCTGATCCTGCTCGCTGGCTGGCTGTTTCGTCGGCTGGGGCTGGCCCCGCAGGCCCGTGGCAATCAAAAATTGCTCAACCTGCGGGCCAGTTGCCAGGTTGGTCAACGCGAACGCGTGGTGGTCGTTGAAGTAGATAACACCTGGCTGGTGCTGGGCGTCACGGCTCAGCAGATCACCCCACTGCACACCCTGTCTGCGCCACCCGCGCAGGCGGCAACCGATACAAAATCACCGGCAGATTTCCGCCAGTTAATGCAAAACGTGTTAAAACGCCCGGATAAATCGGCATGAATTCATTTCCCCCTCGCCGGGCTATTGGCCCGCTGCTAGCCGCTGGCCTGCTACTACTCAGCCCAGCCGCTTTGGCTCAGTTGCCGGGGCTGATTAGCCAACCGACGGCCAACGGCGGCCAAAGCTGGACGCTGCCGGTACAAACGCTGGTCCTGATCACCTCACTCAGTTTCCTGCCCGCGATGCTGCTGATGATGACCAGTTTCACCCGCATCATCATCGTACTGGGGCTGCTGCGTAACGCCCTTGGCACCCCGTCGGCACCGCCCAATCAGGTGATGCTCGGGTTGGCGCTGTTTCTGACCTTCTTCATCATGTCACCGGTGTTCGACAAGGTGTATCAGGATGCCTACCTGCCGTTCAGCCAGGATAAGATCAGCATGGAGGTGGCGATCGACAAAGGTTCGCAACCGCTGCGCGAATTTATGCTGCGCCAAACGCGGGAAAGCGATCTCGCCCTGTACGCCAGGCTGGCTAACTTGCCCGCGTTGGAAGGCCCAGAGGCCGTGCCGATGCGTATTCTGTTGCCGGCCTATGTGACCAGTGAGCTGAAAACCGCCTTCCAGATTGGTTTTACCGTGTTTATTCCATTTCTGATCATCGATCTGGTAGTCGCCAGCGTGCTGATGGCGCTGGGGATGATGATGGTGCCACCTGCCACCATCTCGCTGCCGTTCAAACTGATGCTGTTTGTGTTGGTGGACGGCTGGCAACTGCTGCTGGGGTCGTTGGCACAGAGTTTTTATAGCTAGATCTTGAGTGGCCCCCTCACCCTAACCCCAAGGAGAGGAGACCTATCGAGTTTGCTGATGCTGTAGCGTTGTTGCCGAAGGCGCAGAGACTTATCAATAGCACCATTTAGCTCCCTCTCCCTTGGGAGAGGGTTGGGGTGAGGGGCTAAAAACTCCCCATATTGGAGAATAAAGATGACACCAGAATCGGTAATGGCGCTAGGTACGGAAGCGATGAAAGTGGCGCTGGCACTGGCCGCCCCACTGCTGCTGGCCGCGCTATTCAGCGGGCTGATCGTCAGCCTGTTGCAGGCCGCCACCCAGATCAACGAAATGACGCTGTCGTTTATTCCCAAAATTCTCTCCGTAGTCGCCACCCTGATTATCGCCGGGCCGTGGATGCTGAATCTGCTGCTGGACTATATGCGTATGCTGTTCAGCAACCTGCCAAACCTGATTGGCTAACCGTGCTGACCTTTGACAGTGCCCAGCTTACCGTCTGGCTCAGCCAGTTCTTCTGGCCACTCCTGCGCATACTGGCGCTGATTAGCACCGCCCCGCTGTTCAGCGAAAAACAGATCTCCAAGCGGGTGAAAATTGGCCTGGGCGGTCTGATCGTGTTGTTGATCGCCCCCACGCTGCCCACCAGCAATATCCCGCTGTTTTCCGCCACCGGCCTATGGCTGGCCGTGCAGCAGATCCTGATCGGCGTGGCGATCGGGTTGACCATGCAGTTCGCCTTTGCGGCGGTGCGCCTGGCGGGGGAAGTGATCGGCATGCAGATGGGGCTGTCCTTTGCCACCTTCTTCGATCCTTCCGGCGGCCCTAATACGCCGCTGCTGGCACGCCTGCTGAACCTGCTGGCGATGCTATTGTTCCTCAGCTTTGATGGTCACCTGTGGCTGATTTCACTGTTGGCAGACAGTTTCCATACATTGCCGATCCAGGCGCAACCGCTGAACGGCAACGGTTTCCTGGCGCTGACCCAGGCGGGCACGCTGATCTTCATTAACGGGATGATGCTGGCACTGCCGCTGATCTGCCTGCTGTTGACGCTGAACCTGGCGCTAGGCCTGCTTAACCGCGTCACGCCGCAGCTGTCGGTATTTGTTATCGGTTTTCCGGTAACCTTGACCATTGGAATGCTGACCCTCGGCATGATGATGCCGATGCTTGCCCCGTTCTGTGAACATCTGTTCGGTGAGTTTTTCGATCGGCTGGCGGTAGTGATCGGCGGCATGTCCCCGTAACGCCGGGGTGACCCGCAAGACAAACTAGCAGGGAACGATATTTTCCGAGATAAAAAGTTGAAAAAGGCAAATTAACCAGATTTAGCGGCGATTATCTGCCCGGGCTTGAATAATAAAATACCCACCTTAGAATGGCCTCATTAAATAAATCTCTCAGCGTCGCAATACGCTAAAAAAGCCATTGGTTTGGCTGGTGATTTATTGAAAACAACCAACAATCCGAAAAATAAAATACCGTGCCTGCGGGCAGCGGCATTTTATTTATCTCGCTTTTTCTACCTAAACTAGGCCAGGAGCATGGAATGAAGATGAAAAACAGGAAAGCACGCAGAGCCTTAGGCATGGCACATTGGGTCACCAATCGCATCCAGATCACGCCATCCGAGTGCGGTAAAATCTGGACCGTCGCCAAAAAGAAAAAATAACGCGCATTTAAGCGCGTAGTATTAAAAATAAAGGTCACTTATCCAGTCGGAATATCTTGACGTTTCCCGGCGTTAAATCAGGCTGTGTAAAAACGGCGCGGCGCTTTATATCCACTTTATAGAGCGCCGTGCCCTACTCAATGAATATAAGCCATCAAGAATTAATACCCTATGGATTTCAAGCTACAGCTAGGCGACAAGCTTGCTCATCCCCAGGAGCTTACGTTTTTGTAAGTGACTGGGGTGGGCAAGTGCAGGTAACAACGCTGTAGTTTGAAAGACGACGGGTATTAGCGGTTCATTTGGAACAGTGACATACCCTGCATATCGCTGAAGGTTTTATACGATGCCTGCAAGGCCGCCTGCTGCATGTAGTAGGACGAAATCGCCTCAACCACATCCGCATCCACCAGCGCGGTCAGTTGGTTTTGGTTCGCCGTATTATTTTCCACGCCGATGCTGTCCAATACATCCAACTCTTGCAACTGGGTCCCCAGTACCGCACTGGTGCTCAGCACGTTGTTGTAGCTGTTATCCAGCCCACGGCTTGCCTTGTCGAGATCGGCGGTAACCTGGGCGCGGGTAGCCTCATCGGCCCCCTGCAACGGGGTCTTCAACGCCTTCAACGCCAAGTCGATGCTTTTGAACACGTTGGTTTCCGAAGGGCTGCCATCTGGTTCCGGTTTCACGTTGCTGGTCAATGACATAAACACCGAGCTACCGGTGTGGCCCACGGTCATGGTGCGGTTGGCATCCACTTTTTGTTCAATGGCCGAATTGCTGCCCTGGTAAACCACCGTGCCGTTCTGATCGACAAACGGCGCTTTATCATTGGCAAAGCCAGCGAAAATAAACCGGCCGTTACCGTCGGTGCTGTTGGCCTGGCTAAGCAACTGATCTTTCAGCCCTTGCAGCTGAGTGGCCAAGGAGTCGCGGTCATTGTCGCTGATGGTGCCGTCACCGGCATTGACGATCAGCGTTTTCATGTCCTTGATACCGTCGGCAGCGCTACGCAGCACGGTTTCTTCCATCGAGATGTTTTGACGAGCGAAGGTGCGCGCCAACGCGTACTGGCTGTTTTCCGACATCGACTGCGAGATCATCACCGCCTGTGACGCCGCTAACGGATCGTCCGAAGGGTAAAGCACGCGCTTGCCGCTGGAAAGCTGCTGCCCGGACTGCATCCACAGAGACTGATTATTGGTGACCCCCGACAGATTCTGTTGGTAGATCATGCTGGTGCTCATGCGCATGGATTGGGTTCCTCAATAAGAGCTTCCACAGCCGGTATACCGGCTGCGATTAACGGTGATATCAACGGATATTCAGTATGGCGTCAAACAACGAGCTGGCGGTCTGGATCACCTGCGCATTGGCCATGTAATACTGCTGGAAACGCAACAGTTCGCCGTACTCTTCATCCAGGTTGACCCCGGAGATGGACTGCTGTTGGGTTTGCAACTGGGTCACAATATTGTTTTGTGAGGTGCTGTTGACCTTGGCGGTGGCGGTTTGGTTACCCACGCTGCTGACCAATCCGGCATAGGCTCCGCTCAAGGTTGCCTTGCCTTCCACCACTTTGGCAGTTTGCAGATCGAGCAGTTTCTTGACGTTGTCGTTATCGCCCTTACCACCATCCTCCGCCCCTGCGGCAGCAAACTTGGCCGAATCGCTGATGGCAACTTTCAGAGTGCCGGCCACATCGCTGACCGGTTTCACGGTAAAGCTGTCATTCTTATTCGCGCTGCCCGTTACTCCGACCTGTAGACCATCAAAGCTCAGCGTCGGTTTGCCATCCGCATCGGTGCCTGCGGTGGCGGGCACTTTGGCGTTGTCGGCCAGGCGCGTGACCTGCCAGTTGGCACCGTCAAACTCTACCCGATAATCACTGGCCTTGATCTTGCCGGTGTCGGTAAAGTCGACCGACAGCGAGGCGTT
This sequence comes from Serratia sp. (in: enterobacteria), assembly GCF_051654945.1. Taxonomy (GTDB): domain Bacteria; phylum Pseudomonadota; class Gammaproteobacteria; order Enterobacterales; family Enterobacteriaceae; genus Chania. The sequence continues at coordinate 102,963 of NZ_JBOFZA010000081.1, read as the reverse complement.
ACCGGTGTTGTTGGTATTATTGACTGCGCGACCACCGGAAAAGCTGAAGAAATCCCCGCCCGCATCGCCGTTAATATCAAAACCTTCGCGATGCTGCTGGTTAAAGCTGTCGGCCAGCGCCAGGGCAAGTTGCCCTAACTGGTTACGTGCGCCATCCAATGATTCACTGCGGAATTTCAACACGCCACTGACGCTACCGCTGCCAATCTGGCTTTCCGGGATTTCGTTGGTGCCATTGCCGCGATCGTAACCAAGCGTCAGGCGGGACGGATCTTTGCTGGAAGGGATCGCCGCGACCTGATAGGAGGAATTGCCTTGTACCAGCGTCAAACCGTTGGCGAAGGTCACGGTATAAGCATCACCATCCTGCTGGGTGACCTGAACCCCCACCACCTTGTTAAGCTCCGTCACCAACTGATCGCGCTGATCCAGCAAGGCATTCGGCTCGCCGCCGCCGCTGCTGGCGCGCACCTGGGTGATTTCGTTATTCAAGCGGGCAATTTGCTGGCTGTAGGTATTGATCTGCGTGGCGCTGTCGCTCAGCTGCTGGTTGACGCCTGCATCCATATCGCGCAGATACTTATCCGCATTGTTGAACTGATTCACCAGGCCGTTGGCCTTGCCAAGCACGGTCTGACGGGCGGCATCATCCCCGGCATTGCTGACGACGTTTTGCAGGTTTTTGAAGAAATCTTCCATGCCCGACGCCAGGGTGTTGGTTTTCGACGCCAGCAGGTTGTCGATCTGGGAGACTTTCTCAAAGTAGCTGCTTTGGGCCGCAGCCTCGCTTTGCGCCCCGCGCAGCTGGGTCATGATGAACTGGTTATACTCGCGATTGACCGTAGTCACGGTGGCTCCGTTGCCGATAAAGCCGTTCATGGTACCCAGGCCGCCGTTTTGCGCCAGGATCGCGGTCTGGCGGTTATAGCCCGCCACGTTATAGTTGGAAATGTTGTTACTGACGGTGCTAAGCGCGACCTGCGCCGCATTCAGGCCACTCATCGCGGTATTGATTAAGCTGTTGGACATAGAGGTTCCTTATGCTGCGGTGCCATCGGCCCACAGAGGTCAAATAGTGTGCCGGGCGTTGCCATCCGGCCTGTTTGGGTTATCGGCCACGGCGGAAAAAGCTTGAGGGTGGGCATGAATGTTTTCCCCTCACCCCAACCCTCTGCCTGTACAGTGGGAGAGAGCTAGGGTGAGGGGTAACCTCAAAACAGATCCTGCAAATCGTGGGTATAGGCCTTGCTCACCTGCTCCCCGGCGTTTTTCATCTGCTGGATCATGCTGACCAGCTTTTTGGCATACAGCGGATCGGTCGCATAACCGGCCTTTTGCAGGGCGTGTGCTGCCTGCTCAGGGCTGGCGGCATTGGCAACGTTGGCATAGCGCGGGTTGTTGGTCAGCAGTTTGACGTAATCCCCAATCGCTTCCATATAGGAGCCATACACCCGGAAGCGAGCCTTGATCTTCTTCGCCACGCCTTCCTCAAATTCAGTGGTGGTGATTTCCGTTACCGGGCCATCCCAACTGCTACCCGCCTTGATGCCAAACAGGTTGTAACTGCGTGAGCCATCCGCTGCCGGGATCTCGCGTTGCCCCCAGCCGGACTCCAGCGCGGCCTGCGCCATAATCAGTTGGTGTGGAATACCGCTTCGCTGGCTGGCAACCCGTGCCGGAACAGACAACTGCGCGACAAAGTTGCCGTTGCTCAGCGGCAAAGAAGCTACTGGCGGCATTTTTGGCACCGCCCGGCGTACCATCTGTTCCAATGCCTGACGCGGTAAGGTTTGCAACACCTCGTTGTCCAGCGCCATGGGCACCGTCCCTGCGGTTTCGCTTGGGCGGCTGTTCCCGGCGGAGAGCTGTTTGACCATCATGTCCGCCAACCCCAGGCCTTTCTGCGACATCTGTTGGGCGATCTGCTGATCGTACATTGAGGTATACAGCCGCGTCTGGTCGCTGCTCAACACGCCATCCTGCGGCAACGCCGCACGCATGCTTTTCAGCATCATCTGCACGAACACTCCCTCCACCTGCTGGGCCACCTGCTTGATATTGCCCTGAGGATCGGCGGCGACGTCGCGCTTCAAACCGTTCAACGACTGGGTGTCATAGGCCGCCCCAGACATGGCCATCAGATCGCTGCTCATCAGATAATTTCCAACTTGGCGCGCAGGCAGCCTGCACTCTGCATGGCTTGCAGGATCGACATCAGGTCAATCGGCGTCGCCCCCAGTGCATTCAGCGCACGCACCACGTTATTGAGGTTGGCACTGGCATTCACTTTTTGCAGCGAACCGCCCTGCTGTTGCACGGAAATCTGGGTGTTCGGTGTCACCACGGTCTGGCCACCGCCGAATGGCGTATCCGGCTGGCTGACGGTGTTTTGCCGATCGACCACTACCGACAGGTTGCCTTGCGCCACCGCGCAGGAATCCAGCACCACATCGCGGTTCATCACCACCGAGCCGGTACGGGAGTTGATGATCACTTTGGCATCCATCGCCCCAACGTTAATGCTGATATTCTGAATATCCGCCAGGAAGCGCACCTGCGAGCTATTGCCACGCGGCACCAGCACCTGAACGGTACGGGAATCGAGCGGTGAGGCGGTACCGCCGCCTCGCTGGCGGTTGATGGCGTCGCTGATCTGCTGCGCCAACGTGAAATCATCGTCGTTCAGTTGCAGGTTGATCACGCCGTCCTGGCCGAAGGTAGTCGGCAACTCGCGTTCAATGGAAGCCCCGTTGCTGATGCGTCCACCGGCCAGCTGGTTGACCTGCACGCTACTGCCACCGGAGGAAGCACCGGCCCCGCCAACCAGCACGTTACCCTGCGCCAGTGCATACACCTGATTATCGACGCCCTTAAGCGGCGTCATCAGTAATGTCCCACCACGCAGGCTCTTGGCGTTACCCATCGAGGACACCACCACGTCAATATTCTGCCCCGCCCGTGAGAACGGTGGCAACTTGGCCGTCACCATCACCGCCGCCACGTTTTTCAACTGCATGTTGGTGCCCGGCGGTACGGTGATCCCCAGTTGCGACAGCATGTTGCTCAAGCTCTGAGTGGTAAAAGGGGTTTGCATGGTCTGGTCGCCGGAACCGTCCAGCCCCACCACCAGGCCGTAGCCAATCAAGGCGTTGTCACGCACGCCCTGTACCGTCACCAGGTCGCGGATGCGTTCCGCCGACGCCGGGAAACAAACCAGCATCATGGACAGTGTGAGAAATAACTTTTTCAGCATCGGTCAATCCTTAGAACGGTGAAACATTTAAGAAGAAGCGCTGTAGCCACCCCATGGTCTGCGCCTCATTGATATAGCCGTTACCGACGTATTCAATGCGTGCATCCGCCACCTGGGTGGACGTGACCGAGTTATTGCCACTGATGGTGCGGGGGTTAACCACACCGGAGAAACGAATGAATTCGGTACCCTGATTGATGGCGATCTGCTTTTCGCCCACCACGTGCAGGTTGCCGTTGGCCAGCACCTGATTGACCGTGACGGTGATGGTGCCGTTAAAGGTGTTGTTGGCGTTGGCCCCGCCTTTGCCACCAAAGGTGCTATCACCGGAGATATCCATGTCGGCTCGCGCATTACCAAGTAAACCATCGAGGTAACGTGGTGACGTGGCTACGCCGAACTTGCTGGCCCCGTTGCGGCTGGCGTTGGCAGATGAACTCTTACTGGCACTGACGTTTTCTTGCAGCACGATGGTCAACGTGTCGCCGATATTGCGCGGGCGACGATCCTCAAACAGCGGCTGATAGCCGTAGTTCATCGGCTGCACCGTCTGGAAAATTGAACCGTTCGGCACCGGGGCGCCTGCCGGTGCTGGCTGAGCCGTGGTAGCCCCGTCAACCAAAGGGGTATGCGGAATATAGGCACAGCCGCTGACTGTCAGCATCAGCATCCCGGCCAGGACGCGCTTGCCTTGCTGCGGCACGCTGGCCGCTAAAAAGGTGGTTACCACGGGTATCGCCTTTGTTGCTCTGGATAAGGATTACGGGCGCAGCAGGCTGCGCCCGTCGATTACAGTTGTGTCAGCTTTTGCAGCATCTGATCGGACGTTGATACCGCTTTGCTGTTGATCTCATAGGCACGCTGGGTCTGGATCATGTTGACCAGCTCTTCCGCCACGTTGACGTTAGAGGTTTCAACATAACCCTGATACAACAGCCCCGCCCCGTTGAGGCCTGGGGTACTTTCGTTCGGTGCACCGGAGCTTTCGGTTTCCTGATACAGGTTTTCACCCATACTCTCCAGGCCGCTGTCGTTGATAAAGGTGGTCAACGTCAACTGCCCGACCTGCTGCGCCGCCGTCTGGCCCTGTTGGGTCACGCTGACGATGCCATCACGGCCCACGGTAATGCTCAAGGCGTTGGCCGGAATGGTGATCGCCGGTTGCACCTGATAGCCGCTGGCGGTCACCAGTTGGCCGTTCTGGTCGATCTGGAACGAACCGTCGCGGGTATAGGCCTGGGTGCCATCTGGCAACACCACCTGGAAATAGCCCTGCCCCTTGATCGCCACGTCTTTGCTGTTGTTGGTCTGCGACAGGTTGCCCTGGCTGTGGATACGTTCGGTCGCGACCGGACGCACGCCGGTACCAATCTGCAAACCGGAAGGCAGCGTGGTCTGCTCGGAAGACTGAGCGCCAGGCTGGCGCATGGTCTGATACAACAGATCTTCAAATACCGCACGCTGGCGTTTAAAACCGTTGGTGCTGACGTTCGCCAGGTTGTTGGCGATCACGTCCATATTGGTCTGCTGCGCATCCAGACCGGTTTTGGCAATCCATAAGGATGGGATCATGATTTATTCCTCTGCACTCAGCTCATTGACAGCAATGAGTTGGCGCGCTGTGCGTTTTCATCCACGCTGTGGATGACCTTCATTTGCATTTCAAACCGACGGGCGTTGGCGATCATATCGACCATGGTTTCCAGCGGTTTGACGTTGCTGCCCTCCAGCACTCCCGGCATGATCCGCACATCGGGATCGTTCGGCAGTTGGTTGCCACGCTGCTGCTGAGCCGCCGCCGTCAGATGGAACAGGCCGTCATCGCCGCGTACCACTTCCCGCGCATCGGCCTTCACCAGCTTCAGACGGCCAATCTGGGAAATGGTATTGGGCGGATCGCCCGCGCTCAGCGCCGAGATGGTGCCGTCCGCCGCCAGCGTCAATTCTGCCTGCGGAGGCGCTTCGATCGGCCCGCCATCGCCCATCAGCGGCACGCCCTGCACCGTCAACTGCCCGGTGGAGGAGATCTGGATGCTGCCGTTACGGCTGTAGGCTTCGGTACCGTCCGGCAGCCGTAGCGCCAGAAAACCATCCTGTTGCAACGCCACGTCCAGCGGCCGCCCGGTGTAGTTCAGCGGCCCCTGGCTCATGTCGGCCCCTGGCGTAGAAGCAGCGACCAGCGTACGTGTCTGCATGCTTGGCCCGTCAACCGGCACCGCACGCAGCGCCGACAATTGTGCACGGAACCCCGGCGTTGAGGCGTTGGCCAGGTTATTGGCCGTCACCGACTGCTGCTCCAGCGTTTGCCGGGCACCACCCATCGCGGTATAAATCGCGTGATCCATAAAGCAATCCTATTAGCGCAGGCTGACCAGCGTTTGCAGGATCGAGTCCTGGGTTTTGATGGTTTGCGCGTTCGACTGGTAGTTACGCTGCGCCACAATCATGTTCACCAGTTCCTGACTCAAATCGACGTTGGAAGACTCCAGCGCGCCGCTGGTCAGTGAACCAAAACCGCCGCCACCCGCCAGGCCCACACGTGGCTGGCCTGAAGCACCGGTCTCCTTCCAGACGTTATCACCTTGCGCTGCCAGCCCTTCCGGGTTGGAGAAGTTGGTCAACACGATCTGCCCCAACAGTTGGGTTTGCTGGTTGTTGTATACCCCGACCACGGTGCCGTCTTTGTTGATCTGGAAGCCCTGGTATTCCCCGGTGGCATAGCCGTCCTGGGCCAGCTTGCTGACGGAGTCGCTACCGACGTTCTGTTGCAGGCTACCGGCAAAGCTCAGATTGAAGGTTTGCCCCAGCGCGCCGTCTTTCGGCGACATTGGCACGACCAGGTTGAACGGCGTAGCGCTCGGCTGGCCCTGCGCATCCAACGTGCCGGTGAGCGCACCGCTGGTATCAAAGTTCAGGCTACCCGCTTTGGCTGACGGAGCGCCGGTCACGCTGCCATCCTGGGTGTAAACGTCCCATTTGTTATCGGCGGTTTTCACAAAGTAGGCGTTGATGTTGTGAGCATTGCCCAGGGTGTCGTAGGTAGTAATGGTGTTGACGTAGTTGAACGAATCGGTCTTGTTGGGATCGAACGGCTTCACCTCTGGCGGCTGATGGGTCGATTTCAGGTTGGCCACCATATTGCCGTTGGTGCTGGCTTTGGCGTTCATCATGCCTTCAGGAATGCTCAGCGGAACCGGATCGGCCCCCTGCTGGATGGTGGGTGGCGAACCGGCTGCCGGGTAGCCGGTCAGGCTCAGCCCCTGCATGTTGGTGATGTTACGGTTGGCATCCATGATGAACTGACCGTTACGGGTATAGAAGATGCCGCCATCGGCGTCCTGCATACGGAAAAAACCATTCTGGCTGATGGCGATATCCATGGCCCGGTTGGTGTTGGTGGTGGTGCCGCCGTTGAAGTTTTGGGTGATCCCCGCCACTTTTACGCCCAACCCGACCTGCGAACCGGCAAACATATCGGCAAAGGAAACGCTGCCGGATTTGAAGCCGTAGGTGGCGGAGTTGGCGATGTTGTTACCGATCACATCCAGGTTGGTTGCTGCCGCGTTTAAACCGCTGACCGCTTGTGAAAAAGCCATGTCGTTCTCCGAAATAGGTCATTTAAAAAAGTGTCTTCAGGATCGGTGCTGCGATCCCTTGCCGACGTGGAAAATCACTACGCTTAGTTGGACGAACTCAGTTTGGACAGGATCAGGCGCACGTCATCCAGCGTAGAGGTTCCCGCCACTCCCAGATCCAGTTTTGCACCGTCCGTACCGCGCGTAACGCCGTTAACCATGGCAAAACGCAGCGGCTGTGCCACCAGTTGCTCACCGCCGTTCCTGGCGTTAATCGCCACGGTGTAAGCACCATCAGGCGCATTAGTGCCATCTTCCAGCGAACCGTCCCAAGAGAAGGAATGCACGCCCGCGGTCAGCCCGCCCAGATCGATGGTGCGTACCACTTTGCCGGTGGCATCACTGATGGTGGCCGTCACCGCATCGGCGGTGCGTTCCAGCTCGACGCCAAACGGCGTGGTGCTCACCTTGCCCGCATCATTGCCCACCAGGATCTCTTTGCCCGGTACCATCACACCGTGACCGATCAGCGAGCTGGCCTGAATGGACTGGTTGCCGCTGATCTGGCCGGAAATCGATCCCAGCGTGGTGTTGAGCTTCTCAATCCCGCTCACCGTATTGATCTGAGCCAGTTGAGTGGTCAGTTCGTTGTTTTGCATTGGGTTGGTGGGATCCTGGTTTTTCAACTGGGCCACCAGCAACGTCAGGAAGTTGTTGCTCAGATCCTGACTGGTATTGCCATTCGCACCGCTTTTGGCACTGGTGCCGGCAATGCTGTTGTCGAGTGATTCATTGGTCGTGGCGGCAATGGCCATAAATAAAAGCTCCGGTTACTGACCCAACGTCAGGGTTTTCATCAACATGGATTTGGTGGTATTCAACACTTCGACGTTGGCCTGATAGCTGCGCGAGGCCGAGATGGTATTGACCATTTCGCCAACCACATCGACGTTGGGCATCCGCACATAGCCTTTGGCATCCGCCAGCGGGTTGCCCGGCTGAAATACCAGGCGCTCCGGTGAGGGATCGTCAACCACCTGCGCGACGCGTACGCCGCCGGTCGACTGGCCCGCTGCGGCCGCAACCTGAAAAACCACCTGTTTGGCCCGATAAGGCTGACCATCCGGTCCGGTGGCGCTGTCGGCGTTGGCCATGTTGCTGGCGCTGACGTTCATACGTTGGGATTGCGCGGACAGGGCCGAGCCGGAAATATCAAAAATGTTCAATAACGACATGGGGATTACCCTCCTTGCAGCACGGACATCATGCCCTTGATTTGCCCGTTCAACAGCGTCAGGTCGGTTTGATATTTCAGGCTGTTATCGGCAAAGTTGGTTCGCTCACGATCCATATCTACCGTGTTACCGTCCATCGAAGGCTGATCCGGCACGCGGAACAGCAGATCCAGCGACGGTGGCTGCATGTTCTGCGCCGGGATATGGCGCGCTGAAGTCAGATTCAAGGCAATACCGCTGCCGCTGACGCGCCCCTGATCCATGACTTTGTTCAATTGGCTGGCGAAATCGATATCACGAGCCTGATAGCCCGGCGTATCTGCGTTGGCGATGTTGGCCGCCAGAATTTCCTGCCGCTGGGCGCGTAAGTTCAGCGCCTCCTGGCCAAAACGCAGAGCAGCGTCCAATTTATCGAGCATGCTCCCTCCGCGAGGTTAGAATTTGGAGCCGACAGCATAAACGCCCTGCCTGTCAGCCTATCGTGGGAATAAGGGCAAAATGCGTCGCTATTTGTCTGCTTAGCCTGCGCGCGTAACGGTTACACTGGTCGCTCTGTCGTCGCTGCGTCTGTTGAGGCAAAATATGAAAAGCATCCTGCTATTGGTCTGTTTGTTGATCGGCCTGAACGCGCACGCCGAGGGCCTGGCTGGACAGGTGAAGAGCTTTATTGAGGCGCAATTTGCCGATAATGCCAACGTGACCGACGTCAAGGTACAACTGCGAACGCCAGCAAGCCGTTGGCCACAGTGCGAATTGCCACAGCTTTCGTTACCGCAAAACGCTCGCCGCTGGGGCAACATCAGTATCTCGGCCCGTTGTGGTCAGGAGCGGCGTTTTATTCAGGCACAGGTGCAGGTGATGGGCCATTATCTGGTAGCAGCTCGGGGGATTAGCGCGGGCAGTAAGCTGGCCGCAGAGGATCTCAAACTGAAGACTGGCCGATTGGATACCTTACCTGCACGCACCCTGACCGACAGCGGCAAAGCGATCGGTGCCGTCAGCCTGCGCAATATCAGCCCAGGTCAACCGTTGAATCCGGTCATGTTACGTCGAGCCTGGGCGATCAAGGCCGGGCAAGCGGTACAGGTGATGGCTCAGGGCAACGGATTCAATATCAGCGGAGCCGGTAAGGCGATGAACAACGCCGCCGCCGAAGATAGCGTTCGTGTACGCATGGCCTCGGGGCAGATTGTTAGTGGCATTGCCAATAGCGATGGCACAATTCGTATTACTTTATAAAAAAATAAAGCTTTGCCACAGCTTGCCGATAAGAAAGTCATAGCAGCATTTTCCGGCCACCAGAGCCACAGACTTTACTCCTCCGTTGCCTAGGCTGCGGAGGTATAGATGGAGATTGAACATGAGTATCGATCGTACCCAGCGGTTGCAACCCGTCCCGACGGTACAGCCGCGAGACACGCAAACCGACAGCGCAGTGCAAGCGCGCAAAAAAATATCAGCGGAAACTGCGGTCAGCGGCACCCAGGTTAAGCTGAGCGACGCACAGGCGCGCCTGATGCAGCCGGGCACTCAGGATATCAATCTGGAGCGGGTGGAAACCATCAAGCAGGCCATCCGCAACGGCGAGTTAAAGATGGATACCGGCAAAATTGCCGACGCCTTGTTACAAGACGTGCAAAGCGAATGGATGTCCAGCGACGATCGGGGTTAACACCAAGGGTGAGTCATTGATATGGAAAACCTGGCACAACTGCTGGATAAGCTGCTGGAAACCTTGCATGCGTTAGGCACGGTACAAACGGAAGAGCATACATTGCTATGCTCAAAAACCTTGGTTGGCGTGGCTTTGCAACGCGTGACCGACGCTAAAAGCCAACTGCTGGCGACGGTCAATTATCTCGACCAACAGAGGCTGGAGCAGGAACGATTGCAACACTGTCAGGCGCCTTATGATGGCCAGCCGCAGTTGGCAGCCAAATGGCAGCAGGTTCAACAGTTGAGTTTGCAACTGCGTGAGCAAAACAACCATAACGGTATGCTGCTCAATCACCATATTGCGCACAATACGCAGGCGCTGGCGGTGTTGAACAAACAGAATAAATCGCTGTATGGCCCCGATGGCCAGTCCCGCGCCGGTAGCCTGTTAGGCCGCAAGATTGGGGTTTGACCGCTCTTAACCCGCCAACACCGGTTATTTCCAGCACAGATTAGTGGCAAATTAGTGCCAGATCGTCTGCGGAAAGACCGGTTAATTTCATCACAGTGGCACGATCGAAGCCATCCGCCAGCATCGCGCTGGCAATGTTCAGGATGCTTGCCCGTGCCTGCTCCATGCCCTTCTCAATCCCTTGTTCCATACCTTTCTTGAAGCCTTGCCAGCCTTTTCACCTCACCCCAACCCGATTTACAGACAGGAGATATCATGAACACTTATTTAGGGAGAGGGAGTGAGTCCTGAGCCGCAATCAGGTACAGGAGTCAAACTGTAGCACGTTCAGTCCCCTCTCCATTTGGGAGAGGGCTAGGGTGAGGGGGCAACGCTTAGCTGGTGGCATTATATCGCCGCCCTGATGCTGGATCCGACTCGCAACTCACTGGTAATTCACAATCACCTGATTGGAGATCGCCCGCAGCGGGGGATTTAACGCGCCGCGCGACTGCACGTAATAAATGAAACGGAATTCGCTGTCTGCCGCAATCCCGTTGAAAGCCTCACTGCGGCCACTGCCCGTGCCGAGCGGCACGCAGCGTGACGAGGAGCAAAGTTGCACCTGCAATCCAGCGGGGGCACCCGCTAACAGCTGATAACGCCAGCTTACGCTGGTTACCCTGGCGGTAGCCGCCGGTGGATTAGCCGCCCGCAGGCTGGGGGACACGTCCTGCACGCCCCCCGTTTCCAGCGTTACGCCAGTGGCATCGGCGGCCCAGGACCCCGACACCGCCTGCGCCGCCAGCGGTGCTAACAATACCAATAGAGGCAGGAAAGTTTTCATCAGGCGGCTCCAATGGTTGAGGTCATACGGATCTGTCGCTCGTCGTTGATTTCCAGATTCGACAGTACCACCAACTGCGGCAAGGTACGGCGCAGGAAGCGCGCCAACAGAGCCCGTAACGCGTGGTTTACCAACAGTACCGGCGGCGCACTGAGCATTTCCTGGCGTTGTAATGCCTGTTTAGCCTGATCCAGCAACCGATCCGCCAAACCTGGCTCAAGCCCCCCACCGCCTTGCAGAGCCTGCAACAGCAGGCGCTCAAGCGGCGTATCCAAGCCGATAACCTGGATTTCACCGTTACCCGGGAACCACTGCTGGGTTATCGCCCGCCCAAGGGCCACGCGCACCACGGTGGTCAGTTCAAAAGGATCGCTTTGCGTTGGCGCATGTTCCGCCAGCGTTTCAATAATGGTACGCATATCGCGGATCGATACCCGCTCGGACAGCAAATTCTGTAGCACCTTGTGCAAGGTCGTCAGCGAAACCACGCCCGGCACCAAGTCTTCTGTCAGCTTCGGCATCTCCTGCGAGACACGATCCAACAGTTGCTGAGTTTCCTGGCGGCCAAACAGCTCGCTGGCAAACTGACCGAGCAAATGGTTAAGATGGGTGGCGACCACGGTGCTGGCTTCCACTACCGTGTAACCTTGGATCTGCGCCTGTTCACGCAGCGCGCTGTCGATCCACACCGCCTCCAGACCAAAGGCCGGATCGACGGTTTTATCCCCGGTCAAATCACCCACGGCATTACCTGGGTTAATTGCCAGCCAGCGGCCCGGATGGGCTTCACCGCTGCCGATTTCCACCCCTTTCATCAGAATGCGGTAGCTGGCGGCCGACAGTTCGAGATTGTCGCGAATATGCACTACTGGTGGCAGATAGCCCGTATCCTGAGCGAATTTTTTACGGATGCCACGGATACGTCCCAACAATTCGCCGTTCTGTTGAAAGTCCACCATGGGGATCAGACGATAACCAACCTCCATACCCAAGGGATCTTCCAACTGCACGTCAGACCAACTGGCCTCCACCGCCTGGGTGTTTTCCTGCGGTAACGGCTGTTCCTGGACTTTCGGTGATTGCTGTTCACGCCCGCGCAACCGCCAGGCCAACGCCAGCAGCGCCGCCGTAAACAGCAGGAAGACCAGGTTAGGCATGCCGGGAACCATTCCCAACAGCCCCAACACCGCGGCACTCAATACCATCACCCGCGGGTTGTTGAACAACTGGCCTACCATCTGCTCACCAACGTCCTCATCGGTGGCAACACGGGTGACGATCACGCCCGCCGCCGTCGAGATCACCAATGCCGGGATCTGTGCGACCAGGCCATCACCGATGGTCAGCAAGGTATAGGTTTCCGCTGCGGTCCCCAGTTCCATACCGTGCTGGATCACCCCCACCAGCAGGCCGCCCACCACGTTAATCACCATGATCATCAAGCCCGCCACGGCATCACCACGTACAAACTTGCTGGCACCGTCCATCGAACCGTAGAAGTCCGCCTCCTGCGTTACTTCGGAGCGGCGCTTTTTAGCCTCATCTTCGCCGATCAAACCGGCGTTCAGATCGGCATCGATCGCCATCTGTTTACCCGGCATCCCGTCGAGAACAAAGCGGGCGCCAACTTCAGCAATACGCCCGGCCCCCTTGGTGATCACCATAAAGTTGATCAGCACCAGGATGATAAACACCACGATACCGATGGCAAAGTTGCCCCCCACCAGGAAGTGACCGAATGCCTCGACGACCCGCCCCGCCGCCGCCGAACCGGTATGCCCCTCCATCAGGATGATCCTGGTGGAGGCCACGTTCAGCGACAGGCGCAACAGGGTTGAAAACAGCAGGATGGTCGGGAAGGCCGCGAACTCCAGCGTACGCTGGGTAAACATCGCCACCAGCAACACCATGATCGACAGCGCGATATTGAAGGTAAACAGCAAGTCGAGGATAAATGCCGGCAACGGCAGCACCATCATCGACAGGATCATCAGGATCAGTATCGGGCCAGCCAGCACCTGCCACTGCGTGTCTTTAAAATTACCCGGCAAACGAAGCAGGGCGGCCAAATTAGCCATCTGAGTTACTCTCTCCAGCAAAGTCCAGTGCTTCCGGCACCGGTAAACGTTGAGGTTTTTTCGGGATCAGACCGCCTTCACGCTGCCAACGGCGCAGCTGGTAGACCCAGGCCAGGACTTCGGCCACGGCGGCATACAAGGTCGTAGGAATGTGTTGCCCAATCTCACTGTGTCGGTATAGCGCCCGCGCCAACGGCGGTGCTTCCAGCGTTGGAATACGGTGCTCGTTCGCCAGTTCGCGGATACGCAAAGCGATCTCACCGGCCCCTTTAGCCAATACTTTTGGCGCACTCATGTTCTTGTCGTTGTATTGCAGTGCCACGGCGTAATGCGTCGGGTTGGTGACGATCACGTCCGCCTTCGGTACGTCAGACATCATGCGACGACGAGAGATGGCACGCTGTTGCTGACGGATCCGCCCTTTAACATGGGGATCGCCTTCCTGCTGTTTATGTTCGTCGCGAATATCCTGCTTGGTCATCTTCAGTTTCTTGAAGTGGCTCCATAGCTGATAAAACACGTCAAAGGCCACCATCGGCACCAATCCAAGCACGATCAGCATGCCGCAGAGGATCACGATCTGGAGCGCGTTTTTCAGCGCGTCCTGCGGCTGCTGCGTAACCAAGTGCAGCATCGCCGCCCAGTTATGCCACAGATAAAGACCGGCCACCCAGCCTACCAGGGTTGCTTTGAGGATCGCCTTCAGTAGCTCTGCCAGCACCTGGGTGGAGAACATACGCTTCAATCCGGCGATCGGATCCATGCGCTTGGCGTCAAACTTAAGGCTGAAGGCCACACCGCCCAGCAGCATTGGAGCTGCCAATGCCACCAGCACCAAACCGGCAAGGATCGGCATCAGCGCCCACACCGCCTGACGCAACAGCATGGCAAACTGACGCAGCATCTGCTTATCGTTGCTGACCATGTTGTGATCGAAATGCAGGCCGTCTGCCAGCATCCTCGCCAACTGTTGCGCGATATGGCCGCCTGCGACCCACAAGATCGACAACCCGGCGATCAACATCAGGATCGAAGTCAGTTCGCGCGAACGCGCAATCTGCCCCTCTTCACGAGCTTTCTCCAACCGGTGGGGTGTGGGGGCCTCGGTTTTTTCCTGATCGCTGTCTTCAGCCAAGGAGACGGCTCCCGTCGCATGCAAGGAATAGAATTGCCGTCAGCATGCCAAAAAAATGCGAATTTCATTGCGGGAACAACGAAGGAAAAGGCGGGTTATTTAGCGGATGGGCTGGCAAAAAGAGTTAGGGCGCAACAATGCGCCCTAAATGGTCATCAAAAACCTAAGCTGTCGAGCAGATCGTCTACCTGGGCCTGATTGGCAATCACGCCAGCCCCGTTCTGATCGAGCTGCGGGCCATTGAGCAGGCTGTCGTTGGGCTTTTTCTCTTTGGCTGGCTGATCCGGGATGTTCTCCATCAATACCATCAGCAGCTGCTTTTCAATCTCCTGTACCACGTCCATCATACGCTTGATCACCTGGCCGGTGAGATCCTGGAAATCCTGCGCCATCATGATTTCCAGCAACTGGGCGTTGGTGAATGCGGTGTGCTCCGGTACCCGATCCAGATACTGACGGGTATCCGTCACCAGCGAGCGGGCATCCGCCAACTCGATCGGGTTGGCAAACCACTCGTCCCAGCGCCCTTTAAGCGTATTGGCCTGCGACTCCAACTCCGCCTGGCGAGGCTGTGCCGCCTCTACGCAGTTGAGCGCCCGTTCCGCCGCCTGCGCCGTCATGGTGACGACATAATCAAGACGGTCGCGTGCATCCGGGATCGCTTCGGCCGCCTGAGCGATGGCCTGATCTAGCCCCAGCTCACGCATGCTGTCACGCAGCATGCGGGTCAGTTGACCGATGCGGGAGATGATCTCGCCCGCTGTCGCTGCATCGCTGGCAGGCATTGGAATATCTCTCATCGCCCTCTCCTTTTTTACATGCCCAGTTTTTCAAAAATCTTGTTGAGCTTCTCTTCCAGCGTTGCCGCCGTGAAGGGTTTTACCACGTAACCGCTGGCACCCGCCTGAGCAGCAGCAATGATGTTTTCTTTCTTGGCTTCCGCCGTCACCATCAGTACCGGCATTGACGCCAGCGCGCCATCGGCGCGGATGGTTTGCAACAGCTCCAGGCCGTCCATGTTCGGCATGTTCCAGTCCGATACCACGAAATCGAAGCCGCCAGCGCGCAGCTTGTTCAACGCATCCGCTCCGTCTTCCGCCTCTTCGACGTTGTTAAAACCCAATTCTTTCAGCAAATTTCTGACGATGCGGCGCATGGTGGAAAAATCATCCACCACCAGAAATTTAAGGTTTTTGTCTGCCATTATTACTCCTAAGGTTAATCGTCTTTCCCCCGTAATTCGGGGTATCACATCAAATACGCAGCGCCTGACCACCCGCGATCTGCGCCAACATGCGTTGGCTCATGCGCTCCAACTCCACTATTTCATTCACTCCGCCGGTAGCAATGGCCTCCCGAGGCATGCCAAACACCACACAGCTGGCTTCGTTTTGCGCCAGGGTGTACGCCCCGGCCCGGTGCATTTCCAGCATTCCTGCCGCACCATCATTCCCCATACCGGTGAGGATCACCCCCACCGCGTTACGCCCGGCAAACTGGGCCACCGACCGGAACAGCACATCAACCGAAGGACGATGCCGGTTGACCGGCGGGCCGTCGTGTAACCGAATCTGATAGTTGGCGCCGCTGCGCGTCAGTTCCAGATGACGGTCTCCCGGCGCGATGTAGGCATGGCCTGGCAAGACGCGCTCGCCATCTTCCGCTTCTTTCACCGTGATCTGGCACAGCTTGTTGAGCCGTTCGGCAAATGAGCGGGTAAACCCTGGTGGCATATGTTGGGTGATCAATAACGCCGGGCTATTGGCCGGTAACGGCTGCAACACATGACGGATCGCCTCGGTGCCTCCAGTAGACGCGCCAATCGCGATCAGCTTTTCACTGCTCAACAATGGCGTATGGCTGAGGATCGCCGGAGCCGGCCCCGTTGAACGCTGTGACAGACGCGCCTTGGCCGCCGTGCGGATCTTCTCGGCAATCAGCTCGCTGTAGGCCAGCATGCCTTCGCGGATCCCCAGTTGCGGTTTGGTGACAAAGTCCACTGCACCCAGCTCCAACGCTCGCAGAGTGATCTCCGATCCCTGTCCCGTCAGCGATGACACCATCACCACCGGCATCGGCCGCAGGCGCATCAGTTTTTCCAGAAAATCCAGCCCGTCCATACGCGGCATTTCGACGTCCAGCGTCAGCACCTGCGGGTTGAATTTTTTGATCAGATCGCGCGCCACCAGCGGATCGGGAGCGGTGGCCACCATCTCCATATCGGGATGGCTGTTAACAATTTCGGTCATCAGCTGCCGCATCAGGGCAGAGTCGTCCACGCTTAATACGCTGATTTTATTCATTACCTCTCCTTGGTCAGGCCATACACGGTCTGCCCACGCAAGTAGAAATCCCGGCTGAGCTGGCTGAAGTTCTCGGAATGGCCAGCAAACATCAGGCCCCCTGGTTTAAGCAGCGGCACAAAGCGCCGTAAAATGCGCTCTTGGGTTTCTTTGTCAAAATAGATCATGACGTTACGGCAAAATATCGCATCAAATTGCCCCGGCAATGCCCATTCGGGTGCCAGCAGATTGAGCGGCTGGAAATGGACCTGTGCCGCCAATTCTGGCCGTACCCGCACCAGCCCCTGGTGAGGCCCGGTGCCACGCAGGAAATAACGCTGCATCTGTGCCGGTGTCAGGGTGCGCAGATCTTCCTGGCGATAGACTCCCGCTTCGGCTTTTTCCAATACCTGAGTATCAATATCGCTGGCCCAAACCTGAGTCCCCGCAGCCTTCTGCCCCAGCGCCTCACTCAACGTAATGGCGATCGAGTAAGGCTCTTCGCCGGTCGAGGCGGCGGTGCTCCATACGCAGTAACCGTTTGGCCGTGAGCGCGCATGTTCCGCCAGAATGGGGAAATGGTGCGCCTCACGGAAAAACGCCGTCAGGTTAGTGGTCAGGGCATTGACGAATGCCTGCCACTCGGCGCTGTTGATGTCACTTTCCAACAGCACCAGATAGCTGCCAAAATCGGGTATGCCAAGCAGGCGCAAACGACGCACCAGACGGTTGTAAACCATCTCGCGTTTGTGCTCGGCCAGCACAATCCCGGCACGCTGGTAGATCAACTGGCTGATACGTCGGAAATGCACATCCGACAAAGGCAGCCGTTGTACCATCTGTGTCAGTAGAGACGCAGACTCTTTGTTGGTGGGTGAGGATGATCCGCTCATACCCTGCCACCAGGATGGTTATTTACTGTACAATTCGACACTAGTTGCTTCCTTAGCCACTGATAAAACTCCGTTGTTAGGGCTTTCCGATAATGTGATGTTATCGTCCGCCAGGCGGAATACCGCTACCGCATCCGCCAGGGTAATCGCTTGTTCTTCCAATACCGCAGCAGCAGAGGCCGCCTGTTCGACCAGCGCGGCGTTCTGTTGCGTCACCTGATCCATTTGTGTCACCGCCTGAGTCACCTGCTCGATACCACGGCTTTGCTCATCAGACGCCGAGGAGATCTCCCCCATAATGTCGGTGACCCGGGTCACCGAACGCACGATATCCTGCATAGTGGCACCGGAGTCTTCCACCAGTAACGACCCCTGCTTGACGCGGCCGACCGACTCATCGATCAGCACTTTGATTTCTTTGGCCGCCTGGGCGCTACGCTGCGCCAGATTGCGTACCTCTGAGGCCACGACGGCGAAACCGCGCCCTTGTTCACCCGCTCGCGCCGCTTCAACCGCCGCATTCAAGGCCAGGATATTGGTCTGGAAGGCGATACCGTCGATCACGCTGGTAATCGCACCAATTTTCTGCGAACTGCTGGCAATATCGTGCATGGTCGTGACCACATCGTCGGCCAGTTCCCCACCTTTGGCGGCGGTAGCCGAGGCATCACGTGCCAGCTTGGAGGCCTGACGGGCATTGTCAGCGTTCTGTTTCACCGTGGCGGTCAACTGCTCCATGCTGGCGGCGGTTTCTTCCAGCGAGGCCGCCTGCTGTTCGGTGCGGGAAGAGAGATCGTTATTACCTTCCGAGATCTCCTGTAGCCCGATCAGGATCGACTCGGCACCTTCGCGCACCGCACCCACGGTGCCAATCAGCGAGTTCTGCATACGCTGCAGGCTGGCAAACAGCTGGCTGATCTCGTTACGGCCATACACCTGGATTGGCGTAGCCAGATTGCCATCGGCGATGCGGTCAAAGTGGCTGCGCATGATATTCAGCGGCTGAACCAGCATATTGCGCAGCCACCACATAGCGCTGGCTGTCACCAGGATCAGCATCAGGACTGCACCACACACCAGCCAACCGGCCAGGGTGAAGGAGCGCTGATTGGCCGCATTGGCCTGGGCAATATTTTCGTTGACCAATTGCAGGTACTGGACGAAGTCGGCTTCGAACAGGTCCTGCATTTTCTGCGTGGGTTGATCCATAAAGCCTTGCAGGTTGCCGCCCTCCAGGAAGACGACCAGTTCACGCAAGGCGCCCCGTAGCCGCTCATAGCTGGCTTGGGTAGTTTCTGTCAGTTGCTGCTCCTGCTCGCTGTTACGCGCAACGGCCAGAAACTGATTAAAATAGAGGTCGGCTTTCTGCAACGAACTGCGGGCGTTGCCCATCAAGGCATCGACCTGTTCTTGCGGTACTTTCAGCGCCGCCCGGGTGCCGGCCCGGTTCAAGGTGTTACGTGCCTGTAGCAGAGAAACCCAGCTCAGGCTAAGGGCATCTCGTTGCTGGCTACCCAGACTAATCAGATTAAGATTATGGTTATCGGAGCGGGAAGCGGTATACGACAAGCCGGTGCTGACCAATTGCATCAGGCAAAAGGTCAGCAGTAATAAAAACAGACTGGTAGAGATACGGACTCGGTTAAACACGATAAACCTCCAGGTAGCCGTGGGTTAATACGGCTGAGGACGGAAAAAAGGGCCACGCCCTCGCGGGAGTGACGCAGCCCAATGCCGGTTAGAACGTTTCCCAGTTTTCCTGCGGATCGCTGGCGTTCATTTTTTTATGATGGATTACCGGGGTAATAACTTTACTGTTGGCTGATGACTTGAACTCCTGCTGGCCTTCCGCTTTCAGTCGGAATACCGCCACGGACTGGGTCAAGCGGCTGGCCTGCTCTTCCAGAGCGGCCGCCGCAGAGGCCGATTCTTCGACCAAAGAGGCGTTCTGTTGGGTAACGCGATCCATTTCGGCGACCGCCTGGCCAACCTGATCGATACCACGGCTCTGCTCGTCGGAGGCCGACGCGATTTCACCCATGATGTCGGTGACACGGGTGACGGCATTGACAATATCGCCCATGGTTTCACCGGCGCTTTCCACCAGCACCGAGCCCATATCAACGCGGCTCACCGAATCTTCAATCAGACCTTTGATCTCTTTAGCCGCCTGCGCGCTGCGGCTTGCCAGGTTACGGACCTCACCGGCCACCACGGCGAACCCACGGCCCTGTTCACCGGCACGTGCGGCTTCTACCGCCGCATTCAGCGCCAGGATGTTGGTCTGGAACGCAATGCCGTCGATTACGCTGGTGATATCAGCAATTTTCTGCGAGCTGCCGGCGATGTCGTGCATGGTTTGCACCACGTTGGCGACCACTTTGCCGCCTTTTTGCGCGGTTTCTGAGGCGCTCAACGCCAGTTGGCTGGCCTGACGGGCGTTTTCGGCGTTCTGTTTCACCGTGGCCGTCAACTGCTCCATGCTGGCAGCGGTTTCTTCCAGCGAAGCAGCTTGCTGTTCGGTACGTGAAGAGAGATCGTTATTGCCTGCGGCAATCTCGGAAGCGCCGCTGTAGATGGCATCGGCCCCCTGTCGCACACCGCTGACGGTATCGATCAGTTCGCCCTGCATATGCTTGAGGCTGGCTGCCAGTACGCCCATTTCGTTGCGGCTGTTGACGTCGATCGGGTGGGTCAGATCGCCGGCGGCGATCAGTTTGATGTGTTCGATCATGCGGTTGAGCGGACGCACCAGAATATGGTGGATGCCGAGCCAAACCAGAACGATCACCGCAACCACCAAGACCAGCACCACGCCCAGCGTCCAGACGGCAAACTCAAAAGAGCTGTCGCCGTCTTCGACCGCGATCTGGTATAGCTTGTCGTTCTGGGTCAGATAGCGGTTATAGACCTGTTCAAATTCGGTCTGATAACGCTGGGTTGGCTGTTCAAAGAAGGCGTCCAGCTTGCCGTCACCCAGCAGCGGGATCAGTTCCGACAGCGCGGTGTGCAAAGTGGTATAGCGCTGTTTGAGTTCTTGCGCCGCATCGGCATCCTGGCGAGCATCCAGAGGGATTTTTTCATAGGCCGCGTAGTGTTGTTCCGCCATGCTCAGCGTGTTTTTCGCCGAGGTCAGCAGTTCAGCCACGGTGGCACCGGTGCCTGCTTTATTGAGATCCATCATATAGCGGATCCCGGCGCGATTGAGGGTATTACGGGTTTGCAGCAGGTTGACCCAGCTTTCATTCAGTTCTGACTGCTGCTGTCGGATAGTTTGCAGTACGGTAAAATTTTCTTTGTTATCTTTCAGCGAAGTGAAAAACAGCCCCCCGGAAACCAGCTGCAAGGCACCGAATAACACCAGCACCAGCAATAAGCTGGTGACCACCTTCATACGATTAAACATGTTGACCCTTCTTGGAAGCCCGCACAGACAAGCTCTGTGTACGTTAACTGACTGAGTTATCGGCGTGGCAGAAGAGAACTTTATGGTTAGCTGATAAGATTTTTCTTAAGTTTGCGTAAGACTGTGATCTGGCTCGGTACCGGTGATACTCCCCTCACCCTAACTCTCTCCCAAAGGGCGAGGGGACCGAATGTGCCATCCATTGGCTCCCGGGACATGGGCGCAGCATGCAGCCCCCCTACGTAGCGCCACTAAGGTGTTTAATACCGCAACACCCTAGCCTGAGTCAGATGGGGATGGTGCAGGTTAGCCGACCGTTGAGCGCAGGGATGCGCGATTGCGAGCCCCCATGGACGGGTTTACGGCGTGTCGGCGTTCTGCATCATCTCCATCTGTTACACCTTTACGTGCAACTGCTGATCCCGAATAATCAGGCGCTTTTTGCTACGTTGTCGACCAGCGACATTTCTTCGCTGCTCAGCAGCTTTTCGATATCCACCAGGATCAGCATACGTTCGCCAAGTGACCCCAGGCCGGTGAGATATTCCGTAGCCAGCGTAACCGCAAACTCAGGGGCCGGGCGGATCTGATCGGTCGTTAATGACAGCACGTCAGAAACGCCATCAACCACGATCCCCACCACGCGCTGGCCAAAGTTCAGCACGATCACCACGGTGTTTTCATCATAAGAGACGTCCTGCTGGGCAAACTTCACGCGCAGATCGATGATCGGCACAATCACCCCCCGCAAATTGGTGACGCCCTTGATAAACGCCGGGGTGTTAGCGATGCGCGTTACCTGATCGTAACCGCGGATCTCCTGAACCTTGAGGATATCAATGCCATACTCTTCGTTACCCAAGGTAAAAATCAGGAATTCCTGACCAACCGTTTCGCCAGCCAATTTGCTGACGGATGCAAGTCCTGCCATTTCGATCACCTTTAAATCAGTCGGTTAATAATTATGCGGCAGCGTCCGTCAGACGCTTTTCCCGGTTCAGCGTTTGCAGCGCCGACACATCCACAATCAGCGCCACGCTGCCATCCCCCAGAATGGTGGCAGCGGAAATGCCCGGTACCTTGCGGTAGTTGCTTTCCAGATTTTTCACCACCACCTGGTGCTGACCGATCAACTGATCGACCAACAGTGCATAACGACGGCCTGCACTTTGCAGGATCACCACGATGCCCTGGGTGGCTTCGGTTTTGGCTCCGTCAACCTCAAAGACCCGGAACAACTCCACCAACGGCAGATATTCGCCACGCACCTGCAACACTCGCTCGCCACCGGCCAGTGGATGCAAATCCTCGGCCTGCGGTTGCAATGATTCCATCACGGCATTCAGTGGCAGAATGAAGACTTCCTCATTCACCTTGACCGACATGCCGTCAAGAATAGCCAGCGTCAGCGGCAGTAAAATGCGGATAGCGGTGCCTTTCCCCGCCTGGAAATGAATTTCAACATGCCCACCCATCTCCTGAATATTTCGCTTCACCACGTCCATCCCCACGCCACGCCCGGAAACGTCGGTCACCTGCTCGGCGGTGGAGAACCCTGGGGCAAAGATCAACATGCCGACCTCTTCATCGCTCATGCTGTCACTCACCGGCAACCCCTGCGAGGCGGCCTTGGCAAGGATTTTCTGGCGATTGAGTCCTGCACCGTCATCGGTGACTTCAATACAGATATTGCCGCCCTGATGTTCAGCGGACAGGATCAGATTACCAACTTCAGGCTTACCGGCAGCCAGGCGTGCGGCAGGCTCTTCAATGCCGTGATCCAGACTGTTGCGCACCAGGTGTGTCAACGGATCGATAATGCGTTCGATCAGACTCTTGTCCAGCTCGGTTGAGCTACCGCGTAGCGTCAACTCCACCTGCTTGTCCAGCTTGCTGGCCAGATCGCGCACCAGACGAGGGAAGCGGCTGAAAACGTACTCCATCGGCATCATGCGGATCGACATGACCGATTCTTGCAGGTCGCGGGCGTTACGCTCCAACTGGCTCATGCTGTTGAGCAAATCGCCATGATTGACCGGGTCCAGCGTACCTGAGCGTTGGGCCAGCATCGACTGAGTGATCACCAACTCCCCCACCAGGTTGATCAGTTGATCGACCTTTTCCACCGCCACGCGGATACTGGTGGATTCGCTGGCCTTGGCTTTCGGCTTCGGTGCTTCAGCCAGCGCAACGGGTGCAGCTGGTGCGGCTACGGCAACGGGTTCCGGCGTGCTGACCTTTGCCACGGCCTTCGGCGGCGTGGAAAAGGCAATCTGTTCCGGCTCCAGCACAAAACACAGCACCGCGCTGATATCGTCTTCACTGGCCGAGGTCAGCAGGGTGACCTCCAGGCTGGTCTCGGTCTGCTGCGGATTTTCCACTTCGCCCAGATTGCCCAGCTCTTCCAGCATCAGCGGAATTTCATTCGGCTTCAGGCCGCTCAGGCAGATCCGCATCCCGCCCTCGATCGCGGCCGGAGCAGCGGCATGCGCCACCGGTAAGGTTACCGCCGCCGCAGGCGCATCCTGCTGTTGTGCTTCCAAAGCCAACTGTCGCAGCGCCTGACAAATATACTCAAAGCTCTCGGCATCAGGCTGTTGCGACGTTTTATAAGCGTCCAGTTGCTCCTGCATAATGTCTTTGGTTTCCAGAAACAGGTTGATAATTTCGGTGCTCAGGCTCATTTCCTGACGCCGGGCACCATCCAGCAAATTCTCCAGCAGGTGGGTTGTTTCCTGCAGTACGCTAAAGCCGAAAGTGGCGGCGCCCCCCTTGATCGAGTGGGCCGCGCGGAAAATCGCGTTCAGGGGTTCAATATCCGGGGCCAGCGGATCCAGCTCCAACAGATGTTGCTCCATATCGGCCAGCAGCTCGTCTGCCTCATCAAAAAAGGTCTGATAAAAAGCGCTTATGTCCATGCTCACGGGATCACCTCTACTGTGAGTCGCTGTTAGTCGGTGTAAGTGGCGGAGGGTGCCGCCGGAATAGCCGCTGTCGGCCCGGTGTCTGCGGCTTGCACCGCTGCCGGGGGTTGCTCTGACCTGCTCTGTGCTGCCGGCGGTTCGGCGGTTGGGGCAGGTGCCGGCAATTCCGGTATCGCTGGAGCTTGCGGAGCCAACTGCTTCAAACCGTCTGGATTATCGATTTCCGTCGCATTGCCCTCCGCATTCTCGTGTTCTATCCCCTGCTGGGTTGCTCGGTTCAATACCAGAATGGTGATACGCCGGTTAATCGCGTCATCTCCGCCGTGCGGTTTCAGGTTCATGGTCGAGGCCATGCCAACCACCCGCAACACCTTGCCCTCGGCCAGGCCACCGGCGATCAGTTCACGTCGGGAGGCATTGGCACGATCGGCGGACAGCTCCCAGTTGCTGTAATAGCGCTCACCGGTGGCATAAGGCAGATCGTCGGTATGGCCCGACAGGCTGATTTTGTTGGTCAACCCGTTGAGGATCGGCGCTATCCCACGCAGGATATCGCGCATATAGCTTTCCACCTGTGCGCTACCGGTCTTGAACATCGGCCGGTTCTGGCTGTCGATAATTTGAATGCGCAACCCTTCGTCCATCATCTTGATCAGCAAATGCGGCCGCAGCGCTCTCAGGCGCGGATCCGACTCAATCAGCTCATCGAGCTTTTCCCGCAGCTTGTTCAGGCGCAACTCTTCGGCACGTTTTTCCGGTGAATCCATCTGTTTTTTGACCAACCCTTGCTGCTGGGTTGGATCGTCCCCACCGCCCGGAATTGGGCTGCTTTCCGAGCTGCTTTTGTCGCCGCCGGTCAGCGCCACCTTCAGCGGGGTGCGGAAATATTCGGCTATCTGCGTCAACTCCTGCGGACTGGCAATCGCCAGCAGCCACATCACCAGAAAAAACGCCATCATCGCCGTCATAAAATCGGCATAGGCAATTTTCCAGGAGCCGCCATGATGACCGGCATGATGGGATTTACGTTTTCTGACCAGAATGACCGGGTGATTCTGTTTCATGCGTCCTGCTCTTCCGTCGCCTGCTGTGCCGGGGCTTTCACCTTGCGCACATGCTCTTCCAGCTCAACGAAGGAAGGGCGCTCCGTGGTGTACAACGTTTTACGACCGAATTCGACCGCGATCTGCGGGGCATAACCATTTAAACTCGACAGCAGGGTGACCTTGATGCACTGCATCATCTTGGTGGTTTCGGCGCTTTTCTGTCGCAGCACGGTAGACAGCGGCGAGATAAAGCCGTAGGCCAGCAGAATACCAAGAAAGGTTCCCACCATCGCATTGGCGATCATGGCCCCCAATTCCGCCGCAGGCCGATCGGCTGACGCCAGCGCATGTACCACGCCCATCACCGCAGCCACGATACCAAACGCCGGTAACGAATCACCGACCATCGCCAAGCTGCTCGCAGGAACCTCGCTCTCCTGTTCGAAGGTTTCGATCTCTTCATCCATCAACGCTTCGATTTCAAAGGCGTTCATATTGCCGCTCACCATCAGTCGCAAGTAGTCGGTAATAAATTCCACCAAATGGTTATCGGCAAGAATGCGTGGATAATTAGAGAAAATTTCGCTTTCCTGCGGATTATCGATATCGAACTCCAGCGACAACATGCCCTGCTGGCGGGATTTGGCCATCAGCCGATACAGCAACGCCATCAGATCCATATACAGCTCTTTGTTGTATTTTGAGCGGCGCATCAGCTTGGGAAGCGCGCGGATCGTGGACTTAATCGCCTTACCGTTGTTGCCGACGATAAAGGCCCCCACGCCAGCACCGCCGATGATCAGAAATTCGGCTGGCTGATACAGCGCGCCCAGGTGCCCGCCGACGATCATATAGCCGCCAAACACCGTACCCAGTACCACGAGATAACCCAAAATAACTAGCACACGTATTCCTTAAATTCACAATGTGGATGGAAGGTGAGTCAGCGCGGGTGAAATTCGGCTACAGCCGGGCCGTACCTGAGGGCCCGGAGTACCGAGCCCTTGAGTTTCACCAGTCTGTGTTTTGTATAGCCTGCAAACGGGCTCAGACCGCGCGTTTTACCTGCTCGTCCAGCAGTTGTGGAATAATATCGGCCAGTTGCGGCGAAAGTTTACGTTTTTTTACTGCGCGGGATGGGGGTTGGCATAAACTGCAGACAAAACTGTTTAGCGGCTGGTGCGCATGGGTGATGAAAGTCCCGCCACAGCAGCTGCAGGCGGAGAGCTGCAACATGCCGCTGTCGACAAAGCGCACCAGCGTCCAGGCTCGTGTCAGCGCCAGCAGCGGTGGCTCACCGGGCTGCTGCGGACACTGCTCCAAATACAGCCGATAGGCTTTGACCACGGCTTCGACCCCATGGCACTGGCCGCATTTGAGCAGGAACTGGTAAGCATTGAAAAACATCGACGAGTGGATGTTCTGTTCCCAGGTCATGAACCAGTCCGTCGAGAATGGCAACATGCCTTTGGGCGGCGGGCTGCCGCGCAATTCTTTATACAGCTTGATTAATCGCCCACGGCTAAGCTGCGTTTCGCTCTCTAACATCTGCAAGCGTGCGCCCAGCGTGATCAATTCCATGGCAAGTTGAATGTCCTTGGCTTCCTGAACAATACTTTTCTCAGTCATTATCAGGCTCTTTTCTTCGTCACACTACCGCCTTTACCCGATAGTTCTTGCAGTAAATGGCTCGATAGCAAAATGCCGGTGTGGATCTGTTGCAGATCGTCGATGCGGGATTCTTTCGTCAGGCGCTCGATGGTATTGTGGTCATTAAAGCGGAAATGGCAAACCAGCTGATTGGTTTCTGCCAATTTTACCATTTGCGGCAATGTGAGTTGCGACAGCGCATCCGCCATCGAGTTATCAATCCCCAGACGGAACATTGCAGACGCTTTCTCATCGTTAATCAGGCGCTGTGCCAGAAGCAAATATGACAGATTAATGTCATAAATATGTTTAAGTAGTTCAGACGTACCCATATTCCCATCCCGACAGACTATGTTTAAAAACATACGCTGGGTGATAAATTATCGCCCATCACTTGGGTTCATTCCCAAAGTTGGCAAACAAATCCTTGTACGCCAGCCGCGATAACTGCGCGACTATACACAATTCGGGTTGTTACTCAGTATTTGGTATACATGTAATTACGTGTATGGATATACAGCATCCTGCTTCAAAAGTGTGTTTTGTGTGAGACTATTTTTACAAAAATAATAAGATTAATCTTAATTGCAGCGCAACTCTACCCCCGAACCCTTGGCACACACAACGTGATGGACGCGCAATTTTGAGCGCAATGTGACATTGATCACAAAAATAAAAAATATCCAGCTAAAATCGGGTAAATTCAGCCTACTTATTAACCACTTACCTGTTCAATAAATGTACCAAAGTAAGAAAAGGTCTTAAAAACCAGCTTTTACAGCCTAAAAACAGCCGTTTTTAGATCAATTCGAACAAAAGCTTAACCAAAGCCAAATCACAGAACAAAAATCTGCAAACACGCCGTAAACTTAGTTTAAATGACTGTTTATCATCTTCAACCAGTGCGTTATGGGCAAAATTACCGGGTTGGAACGCCTGCCGTTGCAAAGTCAGAATTAACTATAGTGGCAGTTCCAATTTTCGACAGGCCGGATCCCGGTGTTAACAGAGGCAGGATTAAGGGGTGAACAAGTAAGCAGAGGTAACGATCTGTTTCATAGCGAGATAATCGAGCAATGCGGGTAGTGATAACGCTCCCAAAAAAATACTACCCAGGCTTTATCGGCCGTAAAAGCAGGAAATTGCATTTTACTTAGCATTTTAATTATTATTTATGATATCTGATTACTCGTAGGGAAAATTCCTAATACTTTCGGCGAGCGCAAGAAAATGCATTTGATCATTAGCATTTTATTGTCTACCAGGTTTTCACGTTGAGGTGGATAATGTTTGAACTTTACCCATCTTAAGCAAAATTTTTGAATATTCATCGGAACAATACCCTAACTGACTACTTTCCCTCATTACCACCAAAAACCGATCCCGTTATCTTTTGCTTTGCCATGAGCAAAGAAATGCAGACTTATCCTGCAAAATTTTCCCTATGCACCTCACAAGCTAAGATTCTCCCTAATTGAAGGTTTATCTGTGAAGGTATATTGCCGATATGCTCATCACATATTATCATTCCAGGGTGCCCACACACCTATCAAGGGTATTTCGGCACAGCGCGTTCCCTTTGCTCACTTTTGTTTTATTTTGCCTGGCGACACATCTTCATCTTATGGCGATTTTTGCGAACATGTGAGGCTTTCCTTTCCGCTCTAATACTATTAACAGGCTATATTTTAACTATGACAAGTACCATCGACTACCTGATGACGTTTCGCAAATGTTCCAGCTTGGACAGTCTGGAAAAAGTTTATGACAAGCTCAATTATTCTCTGACCGATGACAACGAAATGAGCAACATGTACCGTGCCGCAGACCATCGCCGTGCGGAACTGGTTTCTGGCAAACTGTTCGATCTGGGCAAAGTGCCAAAGTCACTCTGGGCCCAGGTGCTTTAATCCCTCACGCTTATGCGCGCATCTTTTATCTTTTATGGCGGAATTTCTTGCCCGCCCTGGGATTTAACGTTGCGCGTGATGTAAACCACATTTATTGCGCAGGCATTGCTCTACCCTTTTAGCAATTAAACAGGCTGGGGAGTAGCACATGGGATATCGCAACGTTCTGGTTACGGTGGCCGTCGCAGCAGATAGCCACCGCCTGGTAGAGAAAGCGGTCTCTATCGTACGCCCCTGCAATGGGCATATCACGCTGATCAGTAGCATTGCCAATAGCGAGATTTTCCCCGCCCCCATGCTGGGCGATCTGCGTGCGTTGATGGAGGAAGAAACGCTGCTGTTTATGGAAGAACTTTGCCTGAGGGCAGACTATCCCAACATCGCGACCCGGATCGTGCATGGCGAGTTGGGGGACTGCCTGACCTACGCTAACCAACGGCAACCTTTTGATCTGGTCATCTGTGGCAACCATAGCGACAGCATGATGAATAAACTGGCCTGCTCCGCCGCACGCTTTATCAATACCAGCAGTATAGACGTGCTGATCGTCCCGCTATAGCGCACCTTCCCCCCACCCGGCTTGCTATTCAAGGTGAACACACTTTTTTCCTGAAGGAAATTAAGTGAGCCACAAGAAATAGCTATTGGCCGCTATGGCATCACTGAAACGCCGAAATTAAATCAATATCATAACCCCAATCAATATATCAACTCAGAATAATCGCAAGAACGGCAAAATATCGGCATTTGCTATCACTGATATTTGTTGTTAACCCGCCGATTTCCGCCGTTATTTTTCTTCACGAGATAAGCACTGCAACTCACATTTCCCCACTGCGAGCATTGCGCAATATTTTTCAACAAGCTGGTTAGCCATACTTATTACATCCGTGCATAAGTGCGCACATAACGCTATTTCCCGTTGCGCCATATTCACTAGACTAGTGGGTACCTGAACGCCATCCGTTCACACCGCCGCCAAGGAGTTATCGATGTCTCAGCAAGCGCATCACCGCCGTTTTTTGTTAGCTTCACGCCCGCACGGGGAACCGCAAGCAGACAATTTCCGTCTGGAAACCAGCGCCATTGCGCAACCCGCCACCGGACAGTTGTTACTGCGCACGGTTTATCTTTCATTAGATCCCTATATGCGTGGCCGTATGAGCGATGCCCCCTCTTATGCGCCACCGGTACAGATTGGCGAGGTGATGGTCGGAGGTACAGTATCCCGGGTGCAGGCCTCACAACATCCAGACTTTAAGGTTGGGGATTGGGTCTTGGGCTACGACGGTTGGCAAAGCCATGCGTTATCGGACGGCAGCGGCCTACGTAATCTGGGAGCCAAACTGGAACACCCTTCCCGCTACCTTGGCGTATTAGGGATGCCCGGTTTTACCGCCTATATGGGGCTGCTGGATATCGGCCAGCCACAGGCGGGCGAAACGCTGGTAGTCGCAGCAGCCAGCGGAGCCGTGGGTTCCGTGGTCGGTCAGATTGCCAAACTGAAAGGATGCCGCGTAGTGGGCGTAGCGGGTGGCGCAGAGAAGTGCCGCTATGTGGTAGAAGAACTGGGATTTGATGCCTGTATCGATCATCGTGCGGCCGACTTTGCCGCCCAACTGGCCGCGGCCTGCCCACAGGGCATCGATATTTACTACGAAAACGTCGGCGGCGCGGTATTCGATGCGGTCATTCCTTTGCTCAATACCAAGGCAAGAATCCCCGTCTGTGGCGTGATCGCGCAGTACAACGCTACCGAGTTGCCCAACGGCCCGGATCGGTTGCCGCTACTACAAGGCCTGATCCTGCGTAAGCGCATCAAGATGCAGGGTTTTATCATCTTTGATGATTACGCCGAAAAATTCCCAGAGTTTTTACAACAGATGGGGGAATGGGTAAGCCAAGGCAAAATCAAATTCCGCGAGGACGTGGTCGACGGGCTGGAAAATGCCCCTCAGGCCATTTTCGGCCTGCTGAAAGGCAAAAATTTCGGCAAACTTATTATCCGCGCCGCCGAGGAGTGATCTGCTGTTCAGGGCGCCATGCGCCCTGAACTAGCGGGTTGATCTACGCCCCGATTTCGGTTCGTACATCGAGCAGTTCCGGGAAGAAAGTCAATTCCAACGCCTTTTTCAAAAAACTGACGCCGCTGGAGCCACCGGTACCTGATTTAAAACCGATGATCCGCTCAACCGTTTTCATATGGCGAAAACGCCAGAGATGGAAACTTTCCTCGATGTCCACCAGCTTCTCGGCCATTTCGTAGGCCGCCCAGTAGGTTTGCGGATTATCGTATATCAGTTTGAACACCGGCAACAGTTGTGGATTACGCTGGTAAGGCTGGGTCCAGTCTCGTTCAATACATGCCTGAGGCACCGCGAGACCGTGGCGAGACAGATAGCGCAAGAATTCGTCATACAAGCTTGGTGCCTCAAGGATCGCTTTCAGCGCGGCGTATTTTTCCTCATCGGCACTGAACACGGCCAGCATGGCGGCATTTTTGTTACCCAGTAAGAACTCGATCGAGCGATATTGATGCGATTGGAAACCCGACGAATTACCCAGCACACCCCGGAACTCGACATATTCGGATGGAGTCAGCGTTTCCAGCACCGCCCACTGCTCAAACAGCAGGCGCTGGATTTGCTTCACCCTGGCCAGGATTTTGAAACAGTGGCTAAGTTTATCCTGCTGCACCAACACTCTGGCCGCTTGCAGTTCATGCAGCATCAGTTTCATCCACAGTTCCGAGGTCTGGTGTTGCACTACAAACAACATCTCATCATGATGCTGCGGATTGGAAAGTGGCTGCTGACAATCCAGCAGCCGGTCCAGGCACAGGTAATCACCGTAGCTCATGCGCTTGGAAAAATCGGTAACGATGGCGCTTTCTAGTTCCCGCTGATTCATAGTCTCTCCGTGTCCCTCACGCCTTTGACAAGCGTGAGTTAGCAAGTGAAGAGAAGACAATAGTCCATCTCGGCAACATTAACGCAACAATTAACGAGAGCTGTATCGCAGATCCTGTGTAGTTATCAATGACCGGACGCGGCATGCGGCGTCCCTACAGCACATCCAGCAGCCATTTCTGTGCCGGAGTCAATCGGCTGGCGGTTGCTTCCTTCAGCCAACGGCGCTGATCCTGCTGAGCGGTATCTGCACGGTCGATATAGAGTGAGTGCAGAACACGCCGCCGGGTGCCGATCTGGTTCTGTGTACCGCCATGCCAAGTATGTGCGTTGTAGATCATTACGCTGCCGGCCGGGGCCGCAAAGACAATCTCATCGGGATGTGCCAAATCAGGATCGGCCAACACGTCCTCCGGCAGTTCCGGCCGCAAGTGCGTTCCGGCAATGATGCGTGGTGCGCCATTCTCCGCACTTAAATCGTCAATCGCCCATATCGCATTGACCAGATGTACCTTGGGAAAATCGGGGCGCGGCTTTTTCCAATCGGCGTGCAAAGGCTGATGGCCACCGCCGTGTAAGGCTTCGCGGGCATTCAGGCTAGAGACTTTAAACTCACCGTTGAAAATGTAGCGGCAGGCAGACAGGATCAGCGGGTGTGACCAGACTTTTTCCCACACCACACCTTTATTTACCATGTTGGCAATCCGCGTTGCCGTCGCTTCCTGATGGTGCTCAATGGCCAGGTTATCCCCTTCTTTCTCCACCAGTTGGTCGATAAGATCGCGCATCGCCACCAACCAGTCAGGATCCGCCACGTTGTGCACCACGGTATAGCCTAACGTATCAAGCTCCTGCTTCATCTGCGCCGTTAACTCAATGTTGGCCCCTAAAGCCTCCAGGTAGATCTCGGATTGACGCTGCATCATGATTTCTCCATTTACTTTTTGATAACATGACGGCAAATTTACTGGAAGCCTCGGCCAAAAACAGGGGGCTTTTACTACGAAATACTGGACACAGATGCACGCAGGCCAAAAATGTGACCTTGGTCAAAATACGCAAAACCGGTGTCACCGACAGCATTGCTGGATCAAACCTACGACTAACGAGCACCACTAATAAAAAATCTATCGTTAACCGCCGAAGAGCACTGGAGATCGCGATGTCTGAATCCCTTGTTACCCTGCTTAATCAGTTGATTGCCCATCAGGATGCGATCCAGGTACGCTTCCCCGATCCCACGTTCCCCGCACCACCGTTAGCCTTCTGCGTGGCTTTTCCTCGCCTTGAGATCGTGCTCGAAGGGGAAGTTGAAGAGCAGTGTCTGCCGTTGGCGAATAACACGCTCTCGCGCTATCAGGTGCTCTATGTCCCTGCCGGTAAATGGAGTTTTCCGCAATGGACCCGGCCAGCGACCACGCTGAGCATCCTGTTCAGCAAGCAAAGGCTGGGTTTCAGCCTGCAACGCTGGGACGGAGTAACGCTGTGCGAGAGTCACAAACAGCACGTTGCGCGACGCGGGCCCAGAGTCGGCTCCTACCTGCTGTTGGCGATGAATGAGGTGTTACTGCAACCCGATGCGTTAACCTCGCAGCTGATCTTTACCGGGTTGATAAGCCATTGCCTGGAACAGCTCGCCAGCCAGGGCCAAACCGTCAGTAAAAGCCAGGAACTGCTGCTGGCCATCCAGGATTATCTTGATGACCACGCCGGGCTGCCGTTAACACGGGAAGGCGTCGCCAAACGATTTCATATTACCCCTAACTACCTGTCCCACCTGTTTCAAAAAGCGGGTCCGGTCGGCTTCAATGAGTACATCACCGCGGTGCGCCTGGAGCGGGCGAAAAATCTGCTGCGTGGCTACGATCTCAAAATCAAAGAGGTCGCCCATAACTGCGGGTTCGACGACAGCAACTATTTTTGCCGAATATTCAAAAAGCATACCGATCGCTCCCCGTCGGAATATCGCAGGCATTGCCGCAGCCTGTAGGGGAGTTAAGTTTCGGCTATTGATTCTATACACCAAAGCCACTGTCTATTATCTGCTCGCCCCCTACAATCAGTAGTAATGACAATGCTTATTCCATCGGGGGCACCATGTACAATTTTTCACGCTATCAAGCCAAAGAGCTGGCGCTGGCCTATATGAGCGGTAAAAAACACGATCTGTCTCCCCAGGAGTTTTTGCAACAGCTGAAAAGCTGCGAGAAATCCTTCGACCATCTGCTAAAACATGGCACAGAACTGCCGCGTGAAGTTCTGGTAAAAAGTTTCTGAACCGCAGCATTAGCAAAACGCCGGGCTTGACGCCCGGCGCGAACCTAGTTTAGAACCACTTGCCAAAGCGACGGATGTAGAAACGCTTCATCAATTGCGCCACTACACAGTAGCTGACCAGCGTCGCCACCAACCAAGGGAAATACTCCCACGGCAACGGTTGCAGCCCTACCCATGCCCCGAGCGGTGAGAACGGAATATAGATGCCGAGAGCCATAATCACCCCGGTGGTCAACAGCACCGGCAACGCCGCCGTACTCTGAATAAACGGGATCTTCTGGGTACGCAGCATATGCACCACCAGCGTTTGTGACAGCAAGCCCTCAATAAACCAGCCGGATTGGAACAGCGCCTGATGTTCTACGCTATTGGCGGCGAACACGAACCACATCAGTGCATAGGTAGTGATATCGAAAATCGAAGACGTCGGCCCAATCCACAGCATAAAGCGACCAATATTCTTGGCATCCCACTTACGGGGTTTACGCAGGAACTCTTTGTCCATCTTGTCCCACGGCAGGGAAAGCTGGGAGATATCGTACATCAGGTTCTGTAACAGCAGATGGATCGCCAACATCGGCAGGAACGGGATAAACGCACTGGCCACCAGCACCGAGAACACGTTACCGAAGTTGGAGCTGGCGGTCATGTTCAGATACTTGATGATATTACCGAAGGTTTCACGCCCCTTGATCACCCCTTCTTCCAGCACCATCAGGTTCTTTTCCAACAGGATGATGTCGGCAGATTCCTTGGCAATATCGGTGCCGGTATCAACCGAAATACCCACATCGGCATCGCGTAACGCCGGGGCGTCGTTGATGCCATCACCCAGGAAGCCCACGGTGTGGCCGTTAGCCTGCAACATTTTCAGCACGCGTGATTTTTGCAGCGGCGTCAACTTGGTGAATACCGTTCGCAGCTCAACCTCACGCATCAGTTGGGCATCATCCATCTGCTCGATCTCCAGACCGGAGAGCGGCTGTCCCGGTTCCAGGCCGACATCACGGCAGATTTTGCAGGTGATCACCGGGTTGTCGCCGGTCAGCACTTTCACCGCCACGCCATTTTCCTGCAAGGCTGCAATTGCTTCACGTGCGCTTTCTTTCGGTGGATCGAGGAAGGTCAATACCCCCTCGATCACCAGATCGCGTTCATCCGCCATGCTGAGTGGCAAAGTACAGCCCTCCTGGCCCAGATCTCGCGTTGCCAGCACCAGTACGCGGAAACCATCTTCATTATACTGGCAGGCCAAGGCCTGCAAATCGGCACGGCGCGCCTCGTCTAGCACCAATACCTGCTGCCCGACGCGGATGTGAGTGGCGATCTCCAGCATCTCTTCAACCGCACCTTTGCAAATCAGCAGTTGGCGCTGCTGTTCATCCTGCACCACAATCGACAGGCGGCGGCGTACGAAGTCAAATGGCAGTTCATCAACCTTGCTATAGCGTCCCAGCGCCTCAACCCCAGGCTGCCCCTGGCCAAAACGGATCACCGCCTGATCCATCAGGTTTTTCATACCGCCCTGATGGAAGCTGTTCAACCAGGCCAAATGCAGCACGTGGTTATCCTTGCTGCCGTTGACGTCCAGATGGTGCTCCAGAATGATGCGATCCTGCGTCAGGGTGCCGGTTTTATCGGTACACAGCACGTCCATCGCGCCAAAATTCTGGATCGCATTCAGGCGTTTGACCACCACCTTGCGCCGTGCCATGGCAATAGCCCCCTTCGCCAGGTTTGAGCTCACGATCATCGGCAACATTTCCGGCGTCAGACCTACGGCAACCGCCAGAGCAAACAAGGCCGCCTCTGTCCAGTCACCCTTGGTGAAACCGTTAATCAGCAACACGATCGGCACCATCACCAACATAAAGCGGATCAGCAGCCAGCTAACGCTGTTTACCCCACGGTCAAACGCGGTTTGCGAACGGGTGCCGACAATCGACTTGGCCAAAGAGCCAAAGTAGGTGCGGCCACCGGTCGCGACCACCACCGCCGTCGCCGTGCCGCTGGCCACGTTGGTGCCCATCAGGCAGATATTGGCCAGCTCGAGCAGTTCGCTTTCGCTGGAGGCATCGATCTCGCTGGACTTTTGGCTGACGCTGGCCAGGGCATCATATTTCTCGATCGGAATAGCTTCACCGGTCAAGATGGCCTGGCTGATAAACAGATCGCGTGAATGGAGCAAGCGCAGATCCGCGGGAACCATGTCCCCGGCCGAGAGTTGAATAATATCGCCCGGAACCAACTCACGGATGGGTATTTCCATCGCTAGCGGCTGGGAACTGAAATTACTGCGGCGCAGCACCGTTGCCGTGGTGCGCACCATCGACTTCAGCGATTCAGCCGCTTTATTGGTGCGATATTCCTGCCAGAAACGCAGCAAACCGCTCAACGCCACCATGATCAGGATAATGATGACGCCGGTAAGATCGGTTTCCTCACCATGCTGAATGGGCAACCAGTAGTCGGTAAAGAAACTGATCCCGGCCAATACCATCAGCACAAAGATAAACGGATTGTTAAACGCGCTGACTAACTGCACCAGCGCATGCGGTGCCTTCTCATGAGCAACCTGATTGGTACCAAAATGCTGCAAACGCTCCTGGGCATCTTCTTGGGTCAGGCCGATACGATTACAATTCAAATTAGCCAACGTTTGATCGAGACTGTTCTTTGCCTCGAGAGCAATGGCATACGGCTCGCGATGTTTATCACGGCGACGGTTATTTTCTTTAATATGGGTCATCACGCTATTCTCTTTTTTTTACTTTGCACTCAGGGTTACCCCGCCCGTAATAACGGGTGAACATACGCAAAGTGGAATTTAGTTTGCTGGCGTAATTAAGGTAACGCTGTTTACCTTAATTACCCAGGGTAGTCATATCTCTGGGGGGAGTTTGCATAACACCTCCTTATCACCATTGAGGCGAGGATTAATTATCGTTAAACGGGTAATTCTGACGCGACACGCCAATGCACGGCACTCACGCTGCGTTCTAAACTAATACGGCAGACAATGCCCTCAATCTCTTTTTGCGCAGCCGGATTGGCCAGGATTTCTGCACAGACTTCCAGCTGGCCCGGAATGGCAATATCGGCGCTACGCAGTGATTGCAGACGTAATGCCACGCCGTTCAATGCCTGTAGGATCAGGGTGCGAACCAGGATTTCATCCTGTTCTCCACAGGTCACCTGGACACGATAACGCAGTTCCAGATCCACCGCCTGCTGCTGCGGTTGCAGGTTAATGCGCTGCGCCGCTTCGCGTAGCAGAATGTTGGCACACAGGATCACCAGGGTGGCCGAAACGGCCTCCCAGTGTTGTCCCAGGCCGCATAGCACGCCGATGGCAGCCGAGCACCACAAGGTGGCGGCCGTGTTCAAGCCGCGGATATTCAGCCCTTCCCGCATAATCACACCCGCACCGAGAAAACCGATACCGGAGACGATCTGCGCCGCAATACGTCCCGCGCTGGACGGTTCGGTGGTAACGGAACTCAGGATAAAAACGGCAGCCCCGGTCGCCACCAAAGAATTGGTACGCAGGCCCGCCATACGCTGACGCCATTGACGTTCGGCACCGATAACGGCACCCAGGCCCATCGCCAGGAATAAATTCAGGATAAAAGGAGTCATAGCCATGATCTTCCCCTTAATTAATCATTGAGGTTGAATCATGTGCCGTTAAGCACACGCGAATTCGCGCCGAAAATCAATCAGCGGGTTAGCGTATGAGTGCCTGGAGGGAACAAGCCGTAATGATGGTTAAATACCATAATAATATCCGAATCAATACACCCAATGCGCGAACGCCTCGGGAACAACAATCATATTCGGGTTTGCACAGCTCGGAATAACTAGAGAGGGGTGCTGCCCGCCGTGTTCGGCAAGCAACAAATCACAGGAGATTGGTCAACTTGCCTTTATTATTTCGCTACTACTGCAACTGTCCAATGGGTTTTCTCCTCGGTAATTTTGGCTGGAGTATAGTTACCTGCAGTAATGAAGTAAAGGTTAAAATAGTAAACGAAAGATAAACCGAGCATGTCCCTTATTTAAATATTGTTTTAAATCGCAACAATATAAGGCAGCGGTTTAGCTGAGCTGTTGCTGTAACCAATTCAATAACGCGTTCACTTCAGGCGTTAATCCGCCAGCTTGCGGCCAGACCAGATAGACATCGCTATCGCCCAAATGCTGCGCCGCCGCCAGTGGCTCCAGCCGTCCGGCGGTAATCGCATCCTGCGCCAGCACGGTTTTGACCAGCGCAATACCAAACCCCTGCTCGGCGGCGCGCAGCAGTAACCCGGCATCGTTGAACAATGCCAATTGTTGCCCGCCGCTATTTTGTCCCGCGGCAGCAAACCAGCTGCGCCAGGGAGTGACGTCATGTTCAAGCAGCGGCACCTGCGGATCTCCAGCATCAAATGCTTTCTGCCATTGCCTGACCAGCGCCGGGGTTGCTACCGGCTGTACCTCACCCGTTGCGATGCGCTGTGCCTGAACGCCTGACCATTGGCCATCACCAATGCGGATCGCGGCATCGAATCCCTTTCGGCCCAGGTCTTGTATCGCCAGCGAGGCATCAATGTCCAAACGGAGTCCAGGACAGGCACGGTGAAACTCTGCCAACCTGGGCAACAGCCAGCAATGGGCAAAGGAAGGCAGCACGCTGATGCGCAACCTCTGGCTTACCGCTACCCTTCTGGCTCGGTCAACGCCCTGTTGCAAAGCGAGTAAGGCAGGCTCGGTGGCTGCCAGCAGTTCACGCCCGGCGGCATTTAGCCGAACCCCGCGCCCAGAGCGATCAAAGAGTGGGTAACCAATAGCCTGCTCGAGCTGCTGAATTTGTTGGCTGACGGCACCGTGAGTCAGGCTGAGGCGCTGTGCCGTGGCACGCAAATTCTCCAACCGGGCGGCAATCACAAAGGTTGGCAAGATTTGCAGAGGGATCCGTTCAGTCATTACTGGTTAACCTTGCTATCCAAAAGGGTCATTTTTTATCGATATTAGCACCAATCAGGATCACCTATAGTGCAAACATACAGGCCATCAACCAAAGGAACGCCCATGCATCCACGTTTGCAGCAGGATCTTGACGATTTACCCCGCATACTTGACTACACCAACCAACTGGCACAAGGTTTTCTTGCCAGTTTAACCCAACGGCCGGTCTGCCCTCCCCTGGACGCACAGCAGTTGCAACCCGGTGACGATCGGCTGGCCGAAGAAGGTTGCGGTGCGTTAGCGGCGTTAGCGGATTTTTGGCAACGCTACCAGCAAGGGCTTTCCGGCAGTGCCGGGCCACGTTACTTTGGTTTTGTCACCGGCGGTAGCACTCCGGCCGCGCTGGCTGCCGACTGGTTGGTTAGCACTGCCGACCAGAATAGCCAATTGAGCCATGATACCGTGGCGGCGGCTATTGAATTGGCAACGATTGATCAATTGAAAACGCTGCTGCAACTGCCCGCCGACTTCAGCGGTAGCTTTGTCAGCGGAGCCACCATGGCCAACTTCACCGGGATCGCCATCGGCCGCCAGTGGCTGGGGCAACAGCGTGGGATCGACGTAGCACAGCTTGGCATGACCGCACTGGGGCCGATTCAGGTGCTTTCCGCCAACGCTCATGCCAGCAGCGTAAAAGCGCTCAGCATGTTGGGTATTGGGCGTGATGCGTTAAAAATCATCTCCAGCCGGGCAGATTCTGAAGTTATCGATATCGAGGCGCTGGAGCGCCAGCTTGCCGCCACGCCAGAGGTTCCCACCATGGTGCTCGCCAGCGCGGGCACGGTAAACACGGGCGTTTTCGACGATCTTCCTCGCCTGCTGGCACTCCGTGCACGTTATCCATTCTGGTTGCACGTTGATGCCGCTTTCGGAGGTATCGCGGCCTGCTCTCCTCGTCTGGCGCATCTGCTGGCAGGCTGGCATCAGGCGGATTCAATCACCGTTGATGCCCATAAATGGCTGAATGTGCCGTATGACAGCGCCATCCAATTTACTCGTCATCTGGCATTACAGATGCAGGTATTTCAGAACCATTCGGCCTATCTGGAGGCCCCCGCGCTGCGTCCGGACAACTATTTGCACCTCACGCCTGAGAACTCGCGGCGCTTTCGTGCACTTCCCCTGTGGATGGCATTGAAAGCCTACGGCAGCAGCGGTATGCGGGAAGTCGTCGAACGTAATGTGACGCTGGCGCGCCTATTGGGCGATGGGCTAGCAGCCAGTGAAGGCTTTCGCCTGCTGGCTCCGGTGGATCTCAACATCGTGTGTTTTGCGCTACAGGGCATTACCGGCGATGCCACCGCCGTACGCAATCGCTTTATTGAGCGCCTGGACCGACACGGCATGGTGCGCTGCACACCAACCAGCTACGCAGGCCAACCGGGTATTCGGGCCGCCCTGGTGAACTGGATGACCGAAGAACAGGATATTACTCTGGCGCTGGCATCGATGCAGGCTTGTCGGGCCGAGTCTTGAACGTTGCGAGGCGTTGCTTCTGCTGGCCGTCGGTTGTGATATTCAGCGGCGACAGCCAGGCGGTAAACGCCTCACGCAATAACGGCCATTCACCGTCGATGATGGAGAGCCAGTCGGTGTCACGGTTGCGTCCCTTTCTGGTCATCGCCTGACGAAAGGTGCCCTCAAAAGTGAAACCCAGGCGTAGGGCTGCCTCACGGGAGGGGGCATTCAGACTATCGCATTTCCACTCGCAGCGGCGGAACCCCAGGTCGTCAAAAGCATGTCTGAGCATCAGAAAGATGGCTTCACTGCCCATCGCCCGCCGCTGCATCAACGGTGACCAGTTGATCATCCCCAGTTCAACCACTCCGTTGAGCTGGTCGATACTCAAGAAAGCGCAGGTACCGACCGCTTTCCCGGTAGTCGCATCAATCACCGCCATGGTGTTTCTGCTCTGGGTGGCCAGTTGTCGTTGCAAGTATTGTTGGAAATCAGCCAGCTCGGTGGGGCGTTCGCAGGAAAGATAGGTCCAGTCACGCCCATCTTCTGCCAGTTGGTAAGCGTGAAACAGTTCACCGGCACGGCGTGCGATATCCATCGGCTGCAAACAGCAGAAGCGCCCCTGGAGGCTCTGTTTTCCCGGTTCACCCGCAGGTTGCCAACCTTCAAGCACCGCACCAATGGGTTGCCCAAACTGATTGTGATCCACCCGGCCTCCTGATCGTAATGTCGTTATTGAGGGTATTTGGCAGCACTTCGTTCTGTCCGTTCCCCAAGATACGACAGGAATACCGATAAGTCGCCCGATAAGTTCACCGACAATGAATAGTTAACAACAAAATAATTTAGATAAGTTATCTCATTTAACGCAACTTCGTTAGCGGAGCTACTTATTGTTGCTTGGTTTGGGTAATAAACACGCTCCTCAAGTACGCCAAAACAACCAAGAATCGTTACCATTTGTTTCAATACATTGATACAATCAATTGAATAAGCGTACTTAATGGAAGTTGGTGATGAAAGGGCAGCCACAAAATCAGTCAAAAAACCGCCAATTCTGGCACTACAGCCAGTTATTAGACAAACTTAAGAATCATCCCATTAACAAAAAATAGTATCACGCTGAAAATACCGGACCTTAGTCACAAATTTAACGCTGATAACCTGGAGTCCGCTGATATTTCTAGCGGCAAGCGAGCCAGCGAGTAGAATAAGTCGACATAAGCCAAATTAATGGTTCGGGTAAACGACAAAATATAATTTGAAAATACGTTGAGTCATACCGGTTTTATTGATAGAAAGTTGCCTTCATAAGATGTGGTTTTTTTGTAACTTTTAGCCTATCTCTTCAGGCTTATCTTTTTATAATCGCGTGGAAACGGACTTGAGTGGGGGAGCGACATGCCAATAATCATTATGGATTCATGCAGTTACACCAGATTAGGGTTAACTGATTACCTGGCATCGCACGGGGTGAAAAAACGTCAGATCAACGCTGTCAGTCATATCGATGGTCTGCATGAAAAATGCACCAGACTTAAGCCAAATATGGTATTCCTGAATGAAGACTGCTTCATACATGAAGCGGACGCGACAGAACGAATAAAACGCGTAATTTCTCTGCATCCCGATACTTTATTCTTTATTTTCATGGCGATCACCAACGTACATTTCGATGATTATTTATACGTGCGCAAAAACGTTATCATTTCATCAAAATCGATTAAACCGCAAACCATGAGCCAGTTGCTGAGCTACTACCTCGAAAGAAAGCCGATCCGCCCGGAAAAAAGCTCGCTGGATCAAACACCTGTCACTCTGAGCCAAACCGAATCAAACATGCTGCGCATGTGGATGTCCGGCCAAGGCACTATCCAGATCTCGGACCAGATGCAGATCAAGGTGAAAACCGTCTCTTCCCACAAGGGAAATATCAAAAGAAAGATCAAAACCCACAACAAGCAGATCATCTACCATGTTGTGCGTCTGACCGACACGCTCACCAGCGGCATTTTCGTCAACAGCCGT
Organism: Serratia sp. (in: enterobacteria); assembly: GCF_051654945.1. Taxonomy (GTDB): domain Bacteria; phylum Pseudomonadota; class Gammaproteobacteria; order Enterobacterales; family Enterobacteriaceae; genus Chania. The sequence continues at coordinate 60,940 of NZ_JBOFZA010000081.1, read as the reverse complement.
TGATAGCCACCGTGGCCGAACCCATGGCCAAGCAAAACAACAGCGCTACGAAGTGACTTGGCGTACGACAAAAAATACCCATGTCCAGCATCGTTGCGGCTGCAACGGGTGTTTTTGCTGATTGCCAGCAGCGCATGACTCGGCGGTCAGTTCAGCCCACCAGCCAGACCGGTAGCGAGCTGCTTTGATGACCGGGAAAAGTCTACTCCTGTGCAGCGCTGCGCAACTCCACAAAAGTGCCATCACGGCTATCGATCTCATTGAAGAACCACACGCCTGCCGGGTAATCCTCTAATGACACCAGATACATGGTGCCTTCACTAAACGCTTCAACTTCCAGCACTACTCCTTCCCGACGTGGGCCGCCGTCGGTCTTTACCGTCACCAGATCGTTAACCTTCATGCTCTACCTCGTTGTTTATCACGGATGTCAGTCTATTACAGTTGATGAAGAGAACCCATTGCTACGTAATACGTCTCAGTTAACAAAAAACGCATAATGCCTTGTTACAGCCCCGTAGGCCTCATCGGTGCTACAGATTAACACTAATGCTGACTACGCCACTGCACACCTCCCTTTCTTCGGGGAGATGGCTGGGTGAGGGAAAAATAACCGCCCTATTATGTGGCCATGATCAGTAAAGCTTAGCAGAACACAGCACTACCCTGGCTTGCCACGGCGAACGCTTTTAGCCCCCCCACCCTGCCCAAATCGCAGACACAAAAAAACCCGCCTTGGCGGGTTTTTGTTAATCAGCGAGAGGCCGATTAGATAGCGGTAACGTTAGCCGCTGACGGACCTTTAGCACCGTTCTCGATAGAGAACTGTACGTTCTGGCCTTCAGCCAGGGTCTTGAAGCCTTGATCCTGAATTGCAGAGAAGTGTACGAACACGTCTTTGCTGCCGTCTGCAGGAGTGATGAAACCAAAACCTTTAGACTCGTTGAACCACTTCACTTGACCTTTGATCATGTTAGACATGTTGAATTCCTTCAATAAAAATGTAAGCCACCATGGGCATGAAATAGCCGGTCATCAGTTACTTATGGAGGCACTAGAAAGGAAATTCGTCAGTGAAGAGCTATCAAGGATAACGCTTTAAATTTGAACTACTTTACTCAAAATGTCGTGCATAAATAGGTCTGTACCACAGGCCGAGAATCATTAACTCATGTCGGGCGTTTAATAGCAACTCTTTTTAGCTCGTGAAGCTGGAAAGGGGGAGCGAACGCACAGAATTTGCTCCCCTCTGGCGAAATTATCGACGTTATCTTGTGGATTTCACTGATAATGGTGGTAACGCCGCCCCGCAAAATTTACAAAACTTCGCCTCGGTTTCATGCCCGCCACGTTCGCATTGCACACAATGGCGCTGTTCCCGATTGCGTTGCATCTCCTGCGACATGTAGGCGGTGAGGATGCCGGTAGGCACCGCAATAATTGAATACCCGACCAGGATCAGTACCGCAGCCAGCATCCGCCCTAATGGCGTATGGGGCACAATATCACCATAGCCAACGGTGGTTAGCGTGACGACAGCCCAGTACATCGAAGCGCCAAGGCTGGTAAATCCGCCGCTGCCCCCTTCCACCGCGTACATCAACCCGCCAAACACGCACAGCATTACGCCGACAAAGCTAAAGAACATAGCCAGCTTATGGCGCGCCAGCTTGATGCTGCGCCAGACAATGCCCATTTCACTCATGTAACGCAGCAGCTTCAACGCCCGCAATACACGCAGGATCCGCAACACGCGCAGCAGAACGATATACTCCACCGCTATGTGGGGGAATATCCAGATGATGTACATCGGCAACATTGTCAGCAGATCGACGATACCGAAAAAGCTGATGGCGTAGCGCTCCTTGCTGGGCGTACACCAAAGCCGCAACAGATATTCCACCGTAAAAATGCTGGTGAACAAGAGCTCAGCCAAAAACAGCTGATGAAGCACCTGAGAATCGGGGGTATACAGCGAACTGCCACCGGGTTCGAGAAACAGCAACAGCACGCTGAGCAGCGCCGTGCTCAACCAGAATAGCTGCATCCTGCGCCCGATCCGGGTTTGGTTACCAAACAACAGCTGATAGCTCCGCTGACGCAGAGTTGGTTTACGCACTTGATTGGTCATAATCCCGGTCTGGTAAAAAGATTTACGCCCATACTAGATCCGAACCTGCATGCCGCCAACTCTAACCCATGACAAAAAAACGCCCCACCCCCATCACTGCGAATTTGCTACGAGCGCCCCTTGTTTACCCTGCGCCAAGCCACAGAATGGCCCAACGTCATATTTCCATCACAAAAATGTCATAATCCAGCCATATGATAATTAGCGATTATCCGCACCGGGTTAACACCAAGGATTTCGTTATGAACACCGTAAAAGCCATTAATCACCAGCAGGCAGAGACGCTGATCCGCTCAGGAACGGCGAAAAAGATTGAGTTGGCCTATGACATTGACAGCGATGACTTCTTCCAACTCGCCAGCCTATGGTGCGACCAAGGCGCAAAGATTTCCAAAGGCAAAAAGCACTTTATCGTCTCACTGAAAGGTTTTCGCATTCCGCCCAACGACTGATGTTAAATCTCCCTTCCGATCTCGATTTGCAAAACCGCTCTATCAAGCACATGCCCGCTGAAATATTTCGCTAAGATGGTGTTCCGCATAGGCAGAAAGATTGAAGGAGTAGGCATGCCAGCCAATACACCACTACCTGATAGCATGAAAGTTATCGAAATCAGCCAACCGGGTGAACCTGAAGTGCTGATACCGGCACAGCGCCCACTGCCAGTATTGGCTCAGGGTGAAATACTGGTGAAAGTTGCAGCCGCAGGCGTCAACCGCCCAGATGTTATGCAACGCCGTGGGCAATATGCCCCGCCTCCTGGCGCTTCGGATATCCCGGGATTGGAAATTGCCGGCACGGTGGTAGCCGTTGGCGTTGGAGTGCAACGTTACGCGCCCGGTGACGCCGTGTGCGCTCTGATCGCCGGTGGAGGTTATGCCGAGTACTGCAAAGTCCATGAAAGCAACGCGCTACCGGTGCCTGAAGGTTTTAGCATGCTGGAAGCCGCCGCCATACCCGAGACTTTCTTCACCGTTTGGGTCAACGTGTTTCAGCGCGGCCATCTCAAGGCCGGGGAAACCGTGCTGATCCACGGGGGTACTTCCGGGATTGGCACCGTCGCCACTCTGTTGGCAAAAGCCTTTTGTGCTTATGTCATCACTACCGTCGGCTCGGAAGAGAAGCGGCAAGCCAGCCTGGCACTGGGTGCCGACGTCGCCATCAACTACCGTACAGAAGATTTTGTTGAACTGACCAAAACTGCCACCAACGGCAAAGGCGCCGATGTGATTGTCGATTTGATCGCGGGGGAGTATGTAGAGAAGAACTACCGCGCCGCCGCCATGGACGGGCGTATCGTACAGATCGGTACGCAAAATGGCGTAGTGAAAGAACTGAACCTGATGCCGCTGCTGCTTAAGCGCCTGACCCATACCGGCTCAACCCTGCGGGCGCGCAGTGTGGAAGACAAAGCTCAGATCGCCGCCGACCTGGAACAGAAAGTATGGCCGTTGCTGGCACGAGGGGCATTAAAACCGCAGATTTTCCAGACATTCCCGCTAGAACTTGCCGCACAGGCTCATGCGTTGATGGAGTCCAGCGCCCATATCGGTAAAATTATGCTGACGCTGTAACAGCCCCCCTCCGGCCAGCCGGAGGGGAACTATCAACCGAACAGTTTACCTTTCAGTAAATCCATACCGGCGCTCATCAGGTCGCCGCCCTGTGGCTCTTGGCCATTCGGTGACAGTTTGTCGGTGATCATCGGCAAGTACTGGGCAATCAGGGCGGAAGCCTGCGCCGGATCGATCCCCAACTTGCCAGCCAGTTGTGCAATCGCATCGCTGCTTAACGCCTGCTCAACGTGTTCACCGCTGATTGGCTGATTTTCACCCGTGCCGATCCAGGAGGCGACCACATCCGCCAAATTTCCCTGGCGGAGTTTGTCCAGAATGGCTGGCAGGCCCCCCTGCTGTTCAACCCACTGCAAAATAGCGCTGTAATCCATCCCTTTACCGCCGCTCAATGCGCCGACCAACCCATCTAATAATCCCATTGCTATCCCCTTCTCAGAACGCCGTACGTTCATCACATTTAAATGAAAAAGGGCCGCCGCAGCGACCCCGTTGTCCGGTTGTTGATTAGCTTCTGATCTTTCTGTAGATAAAAAGCACCACCAGGGCACCGATAACGGCAACCACAAAGCTACCCAGATTAAAGCCATCGACCCGGCCCATTCCGAAGAAGGTACTGATATAGCCACCGACAACCGCACCCACCACACCCAGGATCACAGTCATGATAAAACCGCCGCCGTCTTTACCCGGCATGATCCACTTAGCCAAAATACCGGCGATTAAGCCAAAAACGATCCAGGAAATGATACCCATTTTTACTCTCCCTTAGTGACTCGTTGCCTGCACTTGCTGGCAATGCTGTTATCAAGACGTTGTTCGTCAGAGACCACCCCCTGACAGAATTAATGCCTCTGTACCTATACTATAGTCAAAAATCAGCGAGTTACCCATCTCTTGTAGTCTGAAAAACCCTGCGCAAAAAATGTGCAATTTTCATCGGATTGTCATGTTGCCGCACCATAATCAGCTATAATGAATGATGCTCAACAAAACTGTGACCGAGGATGGCACCATGAGCAATCCCCCTTTCATGTTGTTTCTGGTATTGGTCTATGCCTTGGCAGCCTTATGGGACGGCTCTGCGGCGTTATTGTTTATGTGAAAGCAAGAGGAGGGGCTATGCTGATCCAACCCTATCTGTTTTTTTCCGGTAACTGTGAACAAGCGGTGAATTTTTATGCGCAACAGTTAAACGGCAATATAGAAATCATGATGCGTTACCGGGATATGCCGCCAGAGGAACAGCAAAATGGCGCGCCTGATACCGATCCCGATTCGATAATGCATGCCAGACTGGCGATCGGAGAAAACGTCATTATGGCATCGGATGGTTGCCCGGCCGATCCAACCGGACCAACACATCGCGGTTATTCACTCTCTATCCGCAGTGAAAACGTCGAGCAAGGCGGTGAGGTGTTTAATCGGCTAGCCGAAGGGGGAACCGTCACCATGCCCTTCCAGCCAACCTTCTGGGCCAAGGGCTTTGGTATGCTGACCGATAAGTTCGGAGTCAACTGGATGGTCAACGTTGAATAACCGTACGGTACAGTGCCTTGCTCTGATAGCGGGCACTGCTCAACGCTAATAATGCCAACGGTAAGCCACCAGGGCGAACAAGACAAACAGCACCAGCAACGGCAGCAGAGCCAGCCGCCAGAACGGCGATCTGCGCCGCAGGAGCGCGATAATCATCAACCCTGCCAGCCCTCCGAGCGTAAACGGGTAATATACCGCCAGCGTCAGTAAAACCTGCATCATTGCGTCAGATAGTGCTGCCATGCGCCTCCCCGGTGTCAATTTATGCTGATTATATCCTGGAGATATAACTGGACATGCAAGTCGCAGATATAAGGGTTAAGATTGTTCGCAATACCTGTACCCAACTGATTCCATAACAGGAATGCTATGCTAGCACCCCAGCTCCCACCAAAAAAAAATCAATTACCCGGGAAAAAAAAGAACTCGCCGTTACTCTTTCAGGCTGGCGTGTTTGTGATTATCGTCGTGCTCACCCTGGTGATATTCAATGCCTGGCAAATCTGGAACTCTCATCAACGCAACCTGCAACTTGCCGAAAACGACTCGCAGAATCTGGCCCGATCGCTGGCGCAACATGCCGAGGATACCTTTGCCCAGGTGGACAATAACCTGGTCGATCTCAGCGAGCGTATTGAAAACGATGGTCTGGGCGAAACTCAGCGTTTGCGCCTGCAAAAAGTCATGCAGACTCAGGCCAGCAACTTTCCGCAACTGCATGGCAGCTTTGTCTATGATACCCAGGGTAACTGGCTCCTGACCTCCAACGGTAAACCACTCAGCCATGCCAATAATGCTGACCGGGCGTACTTTAAATACCACGTCACCCATAACAATAATGCGGTGTATATAGGCGAAGTGATCCGTAGCCGCTCAACTGGCGATTTGATTATTCCGGTGTCGCGCCGGCTTAACCATGCGGACGGCAGTTTTGCCGGCGTGGTGATTGCGACGCTGTACGTCAATTATTTCCGCCAGTTTTATAACACCTTTGCCCTGAATAACGACGCCTCACTCAGCCTGGTGCTGGCCGACGGCACCATTTTGTACCGCCGTCCATACAATGAGAATGCCATCGGCAAAAATATCTCCCACAGCATCCTGTTCCGTGAAATTCTGCCGCACTCCACGTTTGGCAACGTCACTCTGGTGTCACAGTTTGATAATGTGGAACGAGTCTATGGTTATTCACGGCTAGAACGTTATCCGCTGGTGATCACCGCCGGGCTGTCGAAACGAGACGTTCTCGCAGACTGGCGCAGTGATGCGTCACTGTTTGCCGTCGGCGGCGGCGTCCTGCTGTCGATCCTGTTGGCCCTTGGATTGGTGTTGATCCGCCAGATTAACCATAGCGTCCAGACCGAAGTCGAACTGATGCGCACCCGCGATCAGTTGACGCAAATGAACCACACGCTGGAAGAGTTGGCATTGCTGGATGGCTTGACCGGCCTGGCCAACCGCCGCCAATTTGATATCGCGCTGAAAAACGAAATGACCAGGGCTGCACGCAACGATCGCTCAGTGGCCTTGCTGATGCTCGATATCGATTATTTCAAGCAGTTTAACGATATCTATGGCCACGTGGCTGGAGATCAGTGTTTACAACAACTGGGCCGCTTGCTGCAAGGCATGGCAAGCCGCCCTGGCGATCTGATGGCGCGTTACGGCGGCGAGGAACTGGCGATTATTCTGCCGGATACCGATCTTCAAGGCGCCATTGCCTTTGCCGAGCGGGTGCTGGAGGGCATTCGCCAGCTGAAAATCGCCCACACGGGTAGCCCGCTGGGAATGATCACTGCCAGTATCGGTGCCACCGCTAAAGTGCCGCATCCGCATAATGACACGCCGCTGAGCTTGGTCAGCATGGCGGATAGCGCCCTGTATACGGCGAAAAAAGGCGGTAAGAACCAGGTTTGCAGCATCTAGACTCAGTCTTGCTGTTCCACCACGGTTTCGCCTTGCTGCTGAGAGAGTTGGTAATGCGTTACGGTGCAATGCTCGGCAATCAAACCCGCCAGTAGTGGTGAGTGACTGGTGACCCACAGTTGGCTGTAGCGGCTGGCCTGGGCAATCAGTTGTGCCAACGCGGGCAACAAATCCGGATGCAGACTGTTTTCCGGCTCGTTCAACGCCATAAAGGCAGGCGGCCTTGGGCTGAGCATCGCCACCGTCAGGCATAGAAAACGCAACGTGCCGTCGGAAAGCTCGGCGGCTTCGAGTGGCCGCAGGATCCCCTCACGATGCATCAATAATTGGAAGCGGCCCTGCTGGGCCTGTACCTTAAACATGGAATCAGGGAAAGCCTGTTCCAACGTTTGATACAGCAAAGCGCTGTTTCCTACCTCATGGATGGTTCTGAATGCAGAGGCAAGATTGCTGCCATCGTGCGCCAGCACCGGGGAGCGAATGCCAATCTGCGGCACACGCAGCGACGAACCCGGCCAAACCGCAAACTCATGATAAAAGCGCCACTGGCGCAGAGTTTCCCTGGCCTGCGATAGCTCAGGATAAAGATGCGGATCGGATAACTGACCAAATACCGACTCTTCCGCATGCAACACGGCGGGATAGGCCGCCCGTTCTCCCTGGACGTTGGTGAGAAACGCGGTTTGATTAGCGCGTTCCAGCAGACGCATCGAATTGCGCCGCCCATGCCCACTCAACCACAGAGATTCCTGCTTCACCAGGGGATCTAGCGTAAACAGGCTAGGATCATCACCATTATCAGGCGGGGGAAAGCCAAGCTGAATTTCATAGTCAAAATCGTCCAGCGTAGCCGACAGGATCATCCGTTTTGGATCGCCACGTCTATCCCCCAAGCGCGCTCCCCCCGCCCACATCGCATTTTGAATGCCCCCCTCTTCTGCCAAGGCCAGTGACAGCCGACCGCTAGCCGCCTCATGGATCAGGCGTACGGCTTTATACAGATTGGATTTGCCACAGCCGTTTGGGCCGCTGATCACATTCACGCGGCCAAGGGTGAACTGCATATTGCGGATGGAGCGAAAGCCATTCAGGCTAAGCTGTTGAATAGTCATGGGTAGATAATTTCAGCTAATAATAGGGCATCTTAGCACGATGCCCCCGACGATCCAGCCTTAGTGCGCCGTGTTGAAATCCCCTTCCTGACGCGCCACCAGCGTCAGAATGCTGTACAGCGCCACCGCTTGCTGGTGCTGGTTAAGCACCTGCACATCCCAGACCACCACGCCATGCGGGCGATCTTCAACGGTTTTCTGCGGCTTGCGGATTTTCTTTTTGCAGGTCAGCCGCACCTGAATGGTGTCGCCAATCTTCACCGGTTCGATAAAGCGCAGGTTTTCCATGCCATAGTTGGCAATCACCGGCCCGACGCCCGGATCGACAAACAAACCCGCAGCGGCAGACACGACAAAGTAACCGTGCGCCACGCGTTCACCAAACAGGGATTCCGCCGCGCCGATCTTGTCCATATGCGCGTAGAAGTGATCGCCACTCAAACAGGCAAAGTTGACGATATCAGCCTCAGTGATGGTGCGTCGCGCAGTCAGCAAGCTTTCACCGATCTGCAACTGCTCGAAGTATTTACGGAACGGATGTACCTGCTCTTCCACCACATTGGCACCGCGAACCCATTCGCGGCCAATGGCCGCCAGCATCGACGGACTGCCCTGGATCGCCGTGCGCCGCATGTAATGTTTTACCGCGCGCAGCCCACCAAGCTCTTCCCCACCGCCGGCTCGCCCTGGCCCGCCATGCACCAGCAAAGGCAACGGTGAACCGTGACCTGTCGATTCGGTCGCGGCGTGACGATCGAGCACCAGCATACGACCATGGGCGCAGGCCGTGGCGCGAATAAATTGCGCAGCCAGCCCCTCATCAGCCGTCACCAGCGATCCGGCCAGGCTGCCTTGCCCCAGCAACGCCAGCTCAATCGCCTGCTCGATAGTTTGATACGGCATCAGCGTCGCCACCGGGCCAAATGCCTCTGTGCCATGAACGGCCTGATGGCGGAACGGATCGGCACAGTACAATAAGGTGATCGGGTAAAACGCGCCTGATTGCGCGCTATCACCCACGATCGTCAACTTATCCAGCGTCGCACCGCAAAGTGGCTCACAGCCATTGCGCAGCAGGAATTCCACCTTTTGCTGCACGTCATCGCGCTGTTCCTGATTGACCAACGCTCCCATCCGCACCTGCTCGAGTTGCGGATCGCCAATCGTCACACCGGCCAAGCGCTGCAACAACGCCTGTTGTACCTCAGAAATGCGAGCTGCCGGGACGATAATGCGCCGGATGGCGGTACATTTTTGCCCCGCCTTACTGGTCATTTCGCGGCTGACCTCTTTAATAAACAGCGCAAACTCTGGCATTTCGGGCGTCACGTCCTCCCCCAACACGCAGCAGTTCAGCGAATCGGCCTCCATGGTAAAGGCGATGGATTTTTCCAACAGCCGCGGATGAGCACGCAGCTTTTGCCCGGTTTGCGCCGAGCCAGTAAAGGTGACCGCATCCTGATAATCGAGGTGCTCGAACATATCGCCCACGCCACCACAGATCAGCTGTAACGCTCCTTCCGGCACCAGCCCGCTGTCAATAATCAGTTTCACCATCGCCTGGGTCAGCTGTGCCGACGCGGTGGCGGGTTTGATGATGGCTGGCATACCGGCCAACCAGGTAGGAGCCAACTTCTCCAACATACCCCAGCAAGGGAAGTTGAAGGCGTTGATGTGCAGCGCAACGCCAGGGCGCGAGGTCAGCACATGGCGTGCGGCAAACTGCGACTGTTTGGAAAGAGGGATCAGCTCATCTTCCGGCCACAGCGTATCGTCCGGCAGCTCTCGCCCGGCCAACCCTGCATAGGAGAACAGCGTGGCGATGCCGCCTTCGATATCCACCCAGCCGTCGTTACGCGTAGCCCCAGTTTGATAGGAGATCTGATACAGCGCTTCCTTATGGGCCAACAGGTGCTTCGCTACCGCTTTGATCATCTGTGCGCGCTGTTGAAAGGTCATCGCTGCCAGCGCCTTACCGCCCAGCTCGCGGGCATAGCTCAGGCTGGCCGCCAACGGCAACCCGTCGGAGCAGACCTGATACAAAGGCTCACCGGTAACGGCATGCTGGATCTCGCGGGATTGCCCCTGGCCGTACGCCCAAGCGCCAGAAAGGTAACTGGTTAACTGCTGCATTTGCTCCTCCGGAATTCATAAATAGACAATTACAAGCTTAATGATGTATCACATATTTTCCATTCGGCGCCAGATTAAAATTTAACAAAAACAAAACAAAAGTATAAAACCAAAACAAAGCCAAGAAAACACAGAGATTTAATTACATTAAAATCAATAAATTAACAAATTGCATTGTGATGCGAATAGCAAAACCACACTATTTGCATTTGATCTTATTGTTATCAACTTGTAGCCTTACGGTTAGTTAAAGTGATTCACATTTTTAGTTTCAATGTGAAAAACACGAATCACCAAGAGGCAAGCATGACAACTGACGCACAATTTCAGCAGCACTTTGACGACAAGATTGCCGCCGATATCTCCATCGAAGCCAAAGACTGGATGCCGGATGCCTATCGTCGCAACCTGATCCGGCAGATCGGCCAGCACGCTCATTCCGAAGTGGTCGGCATGTTGCCGGAAGCCAACTGGCTGACCCGCGCCCCTTCCCTGCGGCGCAAGGCGGTATTACTGGCCAAAGTTCAGGACGAAGCCGGGCACGGCCTTTATCTGTACAGCGCGGCGGAAACCCTCGGCTGCACCCGCCAGGATATCTACCAAAAGATGCTCGCCGGCCAGATGAAATATTCCTCAATCTTCAACTATCCCACGCTGAACTGGGCCGACATTGGCGTGATCGGCTGGCTGGTCGACGGTGCCGCCATCGTCAACCAGGTAGCGCTGTGTCGCGCGTCTTACGGCCCGTACGCCAGAGCGATGGTGAAAATCTGTAAGGAAGAGAGCTTCCACCAGCGCCAAGGGTACGAAGCCGTGATGGTTATGGCCCAGGGCAGCGCAGCGCAGAAAGCCATGTTGCAGGACGCCATCAACCGCTTCTGGTGGCCTGCACTGATGATGTTTGGCCCCAGCGATACCGATTCGCCCCACAGCGCGCAGAGCATGGCCTGGAAGATCAAACGCCACAGCAATGACGAGCTGCGGCAGAAGTTTATCGACAACACCGTACCGCAATTGCAAGCCCTGGGCATGAGCGCCCCCGATGCCGATTTGGTGTGGGATGAGGCCAGCGGGCACTACCGCTTTGGCGAGATCGACTGGGCAGAGCTGAACGAGGTGATCCACGGACGCGGGCAGTGTAACCACGAGCGTCTGCAAGCCAAGCGGAAAGCCTGGGACGAAGGCAGTTGGGTACGGGATGGTGCCATGGCCCATGCCAGCAAACGCGCGGCAAACGCTGCTTAATCGAGGAGAGAAAAATGACTCATGTCGAATGGCCGTTGTATGAAGTGTTTATTCGCAGCAAGCAGGGTTTGGCCCACCGCCACGTGGGCAGCCTGCATGCCGCAGACGATCGGATGGCGTTGGAAAACGCCCGCGATGCCTATACCCGTCGTAATGAAGGTTGTTCAATCTGGGTGGTGCAGTCCAGCCATCTGATCGCCTCCCAGGAGGAGGATCGGGCGGCATTCTTCGATCCTTCCGACGACAAAATCTACCGTCATCCGACGTTCTACACCATTCCCGACGGCATCAAGAACATGTAGAGGCAGGCCATGACGACGATTAACGATGCAACCCTCAGCTATGCCCTGCGTTTGGGCGATACGCCGCTCATCCTGGCACAACGCCTGTGCGGCTGGTGCGGCCACGCTCCCGAGTTGGAGATCGACCTGGCGCTGGCCAACATTGGCCTCGACCTGCTGGGGCAAGCGCGCAACTTTCTGAGCTACGCCGCCGAGCTTTCCGGCCCACAGCACAGCGAAGACAGCCTGGCCTTTGGCCGTGACGAACGTGAATTCCATAACCTGCTGTTGGCAGAACAGCCCAACGGCGGCTTTAACGACACGCTGGTACGCCAGTTCCTGCTGGACACCTACCATGTCCTGTTGCACCGCGAGCTGAGCCACAGCAAGGACACCCAACTGGCCGCCATCGCCGCCAAATCGCTGAAGGAAGCAGACTATCACCTGCGCTTCAGCCACGGCTGGATGATCCGTCTGGGCGACGGTAGCGAAATCAGCCACCAGAAGATCCAACAGTCATTGAACGATCTGTGGCGCTTTACCGCCGAGCTGTTCCACGCCGACGAGATCGAGCTGCAATTGGCCGAACTGGGCATCGCCGTCGATCCGCGCCAATTGCAGGCTCCGTGGCAAGCCATGGTCAGCGACACGCTGCACCAGGCCACGCTCGCACTGCCCACCGAGCAGGCATTCCGCCACGGCGGCAAGCAAGGGCGTCACACTGAGCACCTCGGCCCGATGCTGGCAGAGATGCAGTTTCTGCCACGCGCTTACCCGAACTGTAACTGGTAGAGGCCATGATGAATATCACCCGACTGCAACCGGCAGAGATCCCCCAGATCTGGCACTGCTTACAGCAGATCAGCGATCCCGAACTGCCGGTCCTGTCCATTACCGATCTGGGCATGGTGCGGGACGTGGAGCGCGAAGGTGCAGGCTGGCATATCACCTTCACTCCAACCTATTCAGGTTGCCCGGCAACGGAGTACCTGCTCAACGCCATTGAACAGACGCTGAATGACGCGGGTTTCAGTCCGGTGAAAATCACCATCAGCCTTAGCCCGGCCTGGACCACCGATTGGATGAATGCGGATGCTCGCCAGCGCCTGCGTGAATACGGCGTGGCACCGCCGCAGGGGCACACCTGTGAGAAACCGTTGGCACATGGCCCAGTGCAGTGTCCCCGTTGCGGCAGTTCCAGCACGGAAAAGATCAGCGAGTTCGGCTCCACCGCCTGCAAAGCGCTTTACCGCTGTTGCGACTGTCGGGAACCGTTCGACTATTTCAAATGTATTTAGGAGCACTGAAAACCATGACGGTCTTTCATCGCCTGAATGTCGCAGCCATCGAGCGCGAAACCCCGGATGCAGTCGCCATCACGCTGCGCGTCCCGGACGAACTGAAATCCCATTACGGCTATACCCCCGGCCAGCACCTGACGCTCAAGGCGCGGGTCAACGGCGAAGAACTACGCCGCTGCTACTCCATCTGTAGCGCACCGCAGGAAGGCGTCTTGCGGATCGGTATCAAGGCGATCCATCAAGGGCGCTTCTCTACCTTTATCAACCAGAGCTTGCAGGTGGGCGACGAGCTGGAAGTGATGCTGCCGCAGGGCCGCTTTGGTTATCAGCCACAGGCACAGACCCAGGGCAACTATCTGGCGATCGCCGCCGGCTCTGGCATCACGCCCATGCTGTCGATCATCAAGGCGACGTTGCAATTGGAACCCAACAGCCAATTCTCGCTGATTTACGGCAACCGTACCAGCCGCTCGGTGATGTTTAAGGAAGCCCTCTCGGATCTGAAAAACCGTTATCCCCAGCGCTTCCAGCCGCTGTATCTGTTCAGCCAGGAGAACCTCGACAGCCCGCTGCTCAGCGGCCGCATCGATCGTGATCGCCTGACCGCCATAGGCAACACGCTGGTGAACTTCAACGAATTCGACCACGCCTTTATCTGCGGCCCAGAGACGATGATGGACGACGCGCACACCGTGCTGGAACTCGCCGGGATGCCTGCGGAACATATTCACAGCGAGCGTTTCAACACCAGTGGGATGACTGCCCGTCCGGTTAACGCAGGCAGTCGCAACGCTACCCAGGTAGAGATCCGCCTCGACGGTCGCAGCCTGAAGATCGAAGTCGGCAGTGAGGATGACAGCATTCTGGATGCCGCATTGCGCCAGGGAGCCGATCTGCCTTACGCCTGCAAAGGCGGCGTCTGCGCCACCTGCAAATGCAAGCTGAAGGCCGGTGAGGTAGACATGGCGATCAACTACAGCCTGGAGCCGGACCAACTGGCGGCAGGCTATGTCTTGAGCTGCCAGTCCTGGCCACGCGGTGCAGGCGTGGTACTGGACTTTGACGTTTAGGAGCTGACGATGGAAACCCCTTGGATCCTGCATGAGCAGCAACAACGCGTGGTCACGCTGACGCTGTACCGCCCCGATGCCCGCAATGCGCTGAGTACCGCCTGCCTGGAGCAGTTGGTCTATCAACTGGAACAGGCCGATGCCGATACCGGCGTAGGTGCGGTGGTGATCGCCGGTGCCGCACGGTTCTTCGCTGCCGGTGCCGACCTGCGCGAATTACAGCAACAGGATGTCACCGCCACCCAGCTCGATCACCGCCCTTTGCTCTGGCAACGCCTGGCCCAGTTCAGCAAGCCGTTACTGGCGGCGGTGAACGGCTACGCCCTCGGTGCCGGCTGTGAGTTGGCACTGGCCTGCGACATCACGCTGTGCGGCGAAAGCGCCCGTTTTGGCCTACCCGAAATCACGCTTGGCCTGATGCCCGGAGCCGGTGGCACCCAGCGCCTGATCCGCAGCGTGGGTAAATCCCGCGCCTATCAAATGGTACTGACCGGCGAAGCCATCGACGCCCGCTGCGCACTGCAAATCGGGCTGGTGAGCGAAGTCTGTGTCGACGCATTAACGTTGGAACGCACTCAGCAGTTGGCCCAGCGCATCAGCCAACAGGCACCGCTAGCCCTGCGCGCCGCCAAGCAGGCGCTCAAGCAGGCACAGGAAACCGGCCTCAGCCAGGGCTTGCAAATGGAGCGCCAGCAGTTTGTCACCCTGGCCGCCACCGACGATCGCCGCGAAGGCATTGCCGCCTTCTTCGAAAAACGTACACCGAACTATCAAGGGCGCTGATTTATGGAAAACGCATTAATTCTCAGCCACATCGAAGCCGGGGTACTAACCATTACCCTCAATCGCCCCGATCGGCTCAACAGTTTTAACGATGAAATGCACCACCAGCTCAGCGAAGCGCTGACCATTGCCGAACGCGACGAGAGCGTGCGCTGCGTGCTGATCACCGGTGCCGGGCGTGGCTTCTGCGCCGGACAGGATCTGAACGATCGCAACGTCAGCGTGGATCAGGCCCCTCCGGATCTTGGGCTGTCGGTGGAACGTTTTTACAATCCGCTGATCCGCCGTCTGAGCGCCCTGCCTAAACCGATCGTCTGCGCGGTCAACGGTGTTGCCGCCGGAGCGGGTGCCGCATTGGCCTTGGCCTGCGATATCGTAGTGGCCGCCGACAACGCCAGCTTTATCCAATCCTTCTGCAAACTGGGCCTGGTGCCAGACTCTGGCGGCAGTTGGTACCTGCCACGCCTGGCCGGACATGCGCGAGCTATGGGCATGGCGCTGCTAGGCGACAAAATCAGTGCTCAGCAGGCGCTGGAGTGGGGAATGATCTGGCAAGTCGTACCCGCCACCGAGCTGGCCGATCATACCCAAAGCATGGCCAGACAGCTTGCCACCCAACCGACCTACGGTCTGGGTCTCATCAAAAAGGCCATGTACAGCTCGGCCAGCAATACGCTCGACCAGCAGCTCGATTTAGAGCGTGACTTACAGCGTTTGGGTGGCCGCAGTGACGACTATCGCGAGGGCGTCAGCGCCTTCTTCGCCAAACGTCCACCGAATTTCAGCGGGAAATAGCCATGAGAGAAAAGATGGCGGTGAATGCTTCAACCCCCTCCGCAACGGTCGCCGTGATTGGTGCCGGAACCATGGGGATCGGCATTGCCCAGTTGGCCGCGGCGGCAGGACATCGGGTCAAACTGTTCGATATCGCCCTGCCCGCCGCCTCCCGTGCGTTTGAGCAACTCGGGCAACGGCTGCGTAAACGGGTCGAGGCAGGTAAAGCCGATGCCCACAGCACCGAAGTCCTGCTGGGCAATATTCAGTTGACCGACTCGTTGGGCGATCTGGCCGACAGCAATCTGGTGATTGAGGCGGTGGCGGAGAAGTTGGCAATCAAACAGAGCCTGTTTCGCGATCTGGAGGCGATCTGCTCGCCAGAGGCGCTGTTTGCCAGCAATACCTCATCACTCTCGATTACCGCCATCGCCAGCGCGTTACAGCATCCGCAACGCATGGCTGGCCTGCACTTTTTCAACCCGGCTCCGTTGATGAAGCTGGTAGAGATCGTCGGCGGGCTGGAAACCAGCCCGGAAACGCTGAGCAGCCTGCAAACCTTGGCTCAACACTGGGGTAAGCACAGCGTCGTCTGCCGTTCGACTCCGGGCTTTATCGTCAACCGCGTGGCCCGGCCTTTCTATGCCGAAACCCTGCGCGCCCTGGAAGAACAGATTGCCGACCCCGCGACCCTGGACAGCGTGCTGCGTGACGCCGGTGGTTTTGCCATGGGACCGCTGCAACTGACCGACCTGATTGGCCACGACGTCAACTATGCCGTCACCGAATCGGTCTATCACGCCTTCTATCAGGACAGCCGCTTTACCCCTTCGCTGGTGCAGCAGGAACTGGTGGCTGCCGGGCATTTGGGCCGCAAAAGTGGCCGCGGTTTCTACCGTTATGGCAGTGAACAGGCGGCACCACAGCCAACCTTTGCTACCGCAGCAGTGGTTGAATTACCGAAGTCCGTTGCGCTGCACGGCGATTGGTCGGCCATCGGTGAGTTTGCACAGTTGCTGGCAGGAAATGCGGAGACGATCAAACATTCTGGCCAGACCAGTGCGTTAGCCCGGATCGACGAAGTTACATTTATGTTAACAAATGGTAAAACAGCAAGCCAAGTCGCCGAAGAAATCGGATCGCCCGTGGTACTGTTCGACCTGTCCGTCAACTATCAGCACGCCCCCGTTATCGCCATCAGCAGCGCCGAGCAGAACACGCTGCCACAAACGGCCAAAGTCATCCGCCTGCTGCAATCGCTGGGTAAACAGGTGATCCAGTTGCCGGATTACCCAGGTCTGCTGGTGATGCGCACCGTCGCCATGCTGGCTAATGAAGCCCTAGACGTGGTGAATAAAGGCGTGGCCAACGCCGCCGACACCGACGACGCCATGCGCTTTGGCGTCAACTACCCGCAAGGGCCGCTGGCCTGGGGCAGCAAGCTCGGCTGGCAACAGATCCTCACCACGCTGGAAAATCTTCAGCGCTATTACGCAGAACCCCGCTATCGCCCCATGCCGCTACTGCGCCGTTATGCCGCCAACTATTCAGGAGCCAAATGCTGATGAATGCCAATACTCCGCGCGCGCTGGCCCAGCGCTGCGCCGACCAGATGTTTAGCCAGGATACCTGCGCACAGGCGATGGAGATGCACATCGATGCCGTGGATGCCGGTATGGCCAAAGTCAGCATGACCGTCGGCCCGCAGATGCTCAATGGCCACCAGACCTGTCACGGCGGCCAACTGTTCAGCCTGGCGGATACCGCTTTTGCTTACGCTTGCAACAGTCAGGGGCTGGCAGCGGTCGCTTCCGGCTGCACCATCGATTTTATCCGCCCAGCGTTGGCTGGCGATCGTCTCACCGCCTGCGCAGAAGTGCGCCATCAGGGTAAAACCACCGGGCTTTATGACGTCGAGATCGTTAACCAACTGGGGAAAACCGTCGCCTGGTTCCGTGGCCGCGCCCATCGGTTGGGCCACAGCATTGTAGGAGAGCAACCATGAATCAGGCGTTTATCTGCGATGGCGTGCGTACACCGATTGGCCGTTACGGCGGCGCATTGGCCAACGTGCGGGCCGACGATCTGGCCGCCCTGCCGCTGCGCGCCCTGTTGGAACGCCACCCTAACGTGGACTGGTCACGGGTGGATGACGTGATCCTGGGCTGCGCCAATCAGGCCGGGGAAGACAACCGCAATCTGGCCCGTATGGCGGCGTTGCTGGCCGGGCTGCCGCAAAACGTTTCTGGCACCACCATCAACCGGCTATGCGGTTCGGGGTTGGATGCGTTGGCCATGGCGGCCCGCAGCATCAAGGCCGGTGAGGCCAGCCTGGTATTGGCCGGAGGGGCAGAGTCGATGACCCGCGCCCCGATGGTGATGGGCAAGGCCGACAGCGCCTTCAGCCGTCAGGCACAGCTGTTTGATACCACCATCGGCTGGCGCTTTGTGAACCCGCTGATGCACGAGGCTTTCGGCACCGACTCAATGCCGGAAACCGCCGAAAACGTCGCGGCACAGTTTGGCATCAGCCGTGCCGATCAGGATGCCTTTGCCCTGCGCAGCCAGCAGCGTACCGCCCTGGCCCAACAGCGGGGGATTTTGGCACAGGAAATTATCCCGGTGAGCCTCAGCGGCAAGAAAGGGGTGGTCACGCAATTCAGCGAAGACGAACATCCGCGCGCAGAAACCACGCTGGAACAGCTACAGAAACTGAAAACGCCGTTCCGCCAGCCGGGCTGCGTCACCGCAGGCAATGCTTCCGGCGTCAATGATGGTGCGGCGGCACTCATTGTCGCTTCCGAAGCCATGGCTTTGCAGCAAGGCTTGACGCCACGGGCACGCATTGTCGCCACCGCCACCTGCGGCGTAGAACCCAGATTGATGGGGATCGGTCCGCTGCCCGCGACCCGCAAGGTTCTGGAGATCGCCGGATTAAGCCTGGCGCAGATGGACGTCATAGAACTTAACGAAGCATTCGCCGCACAGGCATTGGCGGTATTGCGCCAGCTTGGTCTGCCGGATGATGCCGAACAGGTCAATCCCAACGGAGGTGCCATCGCACTTGGCCACCCATTGGGCATGAGCGGTGCGCGCCTGGCGCTGGCCGCCCTGTTTGAGCTGGAACGACGCGCTGGCCGCTACGCACTGTGCACCATGTGCATCGGCGTCGGTCAGGGCATTGCCATGATTATTGAGCGTGTCTAACCCCTGCGAGGCTAAAAAGATGACTACAAATCCACGGCCAATCGACGCGATTGAATTTGCTTCACGCGACGAAATCGAAGCATTACAACTGGAACGCCTGCAATGGACCCTGCACCATGCCTACAACAACGTCCCGATGTATCAACGCAAGTTCGATCAGGCCGGTGTTCACCCGAGCGACCTCAAACAGCTGAGCGATCTGGCACTGTTCCCCTACACCACCAAGCAGGATCTGCGTGACAACTACCCGTTCGACACCTTCGCCGTGCCGATGGAACAGGTAGTGCGCATTCATGCATCGTCTGGCACCACTGGCCGCCCGACGGTGGTGGGTTACACCCAGCGGGATATCGATAACTGGGCCGATATTGTTGCCCGCTGCCTGCGCTCTGCCGGGGCAACGGCCAAAGATAAGATCCATGTCGCTTACGGTTACGGCCTGTTTACCGGCGGGCTGGGAGCGCACTATGGCGCAGAACGGCTGGGGGCAACGGTGATCCCCATGTCTGGCGGCCAGACGGAGAAGCAGGTGCAACTGATCCTGGACTTCAAACCCGACGTGATCATGGTGACGCCGTCGTACTGCCTGACGCTGATCGACGAACTGGAGCGTAAAATGGGGGGCGATGCACGTAACTGCTCTCTGCGCTTGGGCGTGTTCGGTGCCGAACCCTGGTCAGAATCCCTGCGTCATGAGATCGAGTCACGCATGGGCATCAAGGCGCTGGATATTTACGGCCTTTCCGAGGTGATGGGGCCGGGCGTGGCGATGGAGTGTGTCGAAAGCGGCGGCGGCCCGACCATCTGGGAAGACCACTTCCTGCCGGAGATCATCAACCCGGAAACCGGTGGTATACAGACCGACGGCGCGCACGGCGAACTGGTGTTCACCACGCTGACCAAAGAAGCGCTACCGGTGATCCGCTATCGTACCCGCGATCTCACCCACCTGATGCCAGGGGATGCCCGCAACATGCGCCGGATGGGCAAAATCACCGGCCGCTCCGACGATATGCTGATCATTCGCGGCGTCAACGTGTTCCCATCACAGGTTGAAGAACAGATTATGCAGTTCGAACATCTGTCGCCGCATTATCAATTACAGGTGAGCCGTGCCGGGCATCTGGATACGCTGGCCGTGCGCGTGGAGCTGAAAGAGTCAGCGCTGACGCTTAATCACCAGCAACGTTGCGATATCTGCCACCAACTGCGCCACCACATCAAATCGATTGTGGGGGTCAGCACCGATGTCAGCATTGCCAACTGTGGCGATATTCCCCGCTCGGAAGGCAAGGCCCAGCGGGTGATCGATCTGCGGCCGCGGTGAGGGCAGCCCATCGTCGAATATGCTAATGTCGTGTCTCAGTAAAGGCTAACCCATGGAAAAATATGGAACATAAACTGGACAACTTTATTAGCCATGCGCTCAGTGCCCAACCGATCAGCGGCACCTCGCTGATCATCTCACTTTACGGCGATGCGCTGAGCCATCGCGGCGGAGAGATCTGGTTAGGCAGCTTGAGCGCACTGCTGGAAGCGCTGGGCTTCGGCGATCGTTTTGTGCGGACCTCGGTGTTTCGTTTGCAGAAAGAAGGTTGGCTGGACGTAGAAAAGATTGGTCGGCGCAGCTATTACCGCGTTACCGAACAGGGCATGCGCCAGTTTCGCCACGCCGAGTCCAAAATCTACCTCAGCGAGCAACCGCAATGGGATGGCAAGTGGGAGCTGCTGCTGTTGGAGAGTGCGGAAAAAACCGAGCGGGCACGGCTGAAAAAAGAGTTGGGCTGGTTGGGCTTTGGCCAGATCGCCAACAACCTGATGGCTGCCCCCACCCATGCACAAACCGACGTCACCGCCCTGCTTGGTGAACTCAATGCCAGCGAGCAGGTGATCTACTTCCGGGCCGACTATCCCTACAACCGTTCCGAACAGGCGCTGCGGCAAATGGTCGCCAGCTGCTGGTCGTTGAGCGAAGTGGCCGGCTACTATCATGAGTTCATTGTCTCCTTCCGCCCGCTGATGACCTTGCTGCGCGAAGCCGACGAGCAGGACCTGACGCCCCTGCGCTGCTTTCAGATTAAGCTATTATTAATCCACTTTTTCCGCCGCGTGGTGCTGAAAGATCCCCTGCTGCCGGATGCACTGTTACCCGCGCAGTGGGAAGGCCAAATAGCCCGCAACCTGTGCATCAACATCTATCAGCGGGTGGATCGCGCCGCGACGGAGTATGTCAGCGCATTGGCAGAAACCACCATCGGCAGCTTACCTGCACCCAGTGCCGGTTATTATCGCCGCTTTGGTGGGTTGCCGCGCGATCCCACTACATTTTAAGGAGTTTGCCCTATGCCCGTGTATCAGATTGACGGTTTGACGCCGGTGGTCGATCCCAGCAGCTTTGTTCACCCCACCGCGGTACTGATTGGTGACGTGATTATCGGCAAAGGAGTCTATATCGGGCCCAATGCCAGCCTGCGCGGCGACTTTGGGCGCATTGTGGTCGAAGACGGTGCCAACGTGCAGGATAACTGCGTGATGCACGGCTTCCCGCTACAGGACACCGTGGTTGAACAGGATGGGCATATCGGCCACAGCGCCATTCTGCACGGTTGCCGCGTGCGCCGGAACGCGATGATCGGGATGAATGCCGTCATCATGGACGGAGCGGTCATTGGCGAAAACACCATCGTCGGCGCGGGCGCCTTCGTCAAGGCCGCTGCGGAGATTGCCGCCAACCAACTGGTGATTGGCAGCCCTGCTCGGGTGATCCGCGAACTGACCGAGCAGGAGTTAGCCTGGAAGCGCACCGGCACGCTTCAGTATCAGGAGCTGGTCTTACGCTGCAAAAACAGCCTGCACGAAGTAGCCCCGTTAACCGCGCCGGAACCGGGCCGCCAACGCCCGAACTTTGGCGACCACATCATCCCCAAAAGCCAGCTTTAGTTGTGAGTTACTCCACGCCCTGCACCGGTGCCTTCGCAGCAACCGGTGCCAAACTCCGACGGCTGTAGAAATAGATGGCCACCAGCAACGCGGTGAAAGGAATGCCAAACCACAGCGTCATTCTAAAGAAGTCCGTGAACAGCGTGGTTATCATCAATCCGGCCATCAGCAGCGCCCCCGCCAAGGTAAAGTATGGATAACCCCACATGCGGAACTTGAGATGCGTCTGCGCATGCTGGCGGCGGAAGAACAGGTGCGTTACAAAGATCATCAGCCAGGTAAAGCAGGCACCGTACACCGAGATCGACATCATCACGGCGAAGGATTTCTCCGGGGCGGCAATGCTCAGCACGATCGAGACAATAATCCCCACGCAGGAAATTGCCAACGCGTTGACCGGAATACCCCGTTTGCTAAGCTGCCCCAACGCTGCCGGAGCCTGCCCGGCGCGTGACAGTGAAAACATCATGCGGGTGGTGATATACAGTTGGCTGTTCATGGCAGACAGTGCGGCAATCAATACCACAAAGTTAAAGATCCCGGCGGCGGCAGGTAGATGGATCACGTTCATCGCGACCAGGAACGGACTTTCACCGGTGCCGGACTGGCGCCACGGTACGATGGCCAGCATCAGGGCTATCGACATCATATAGAAGATAAACAGCCGCAAAATGGTGCCTTTAAACGCGCTTTTCACCGCAACCACCGGATTTTTGGCCTCCCCGGCGGCGACTGCGATCATCTCAATACTCAGATAGCTGAATATCGACACGATCACCGCAAACCACATGCCTTTGATTCCAAACGGGAAGAAGCCACCGTTGTCGGTGAAATTACGCATGCCGAAGGTCGGGTTGGCGGAAAACGCCAGAATGCCGATGCCGATCAGGATAAACGCCGAAATGGCCACCACCTTGACGGTGGAGAGCGCGTACTCAACCTGGCCAAAAGACTTCACCCCGATCACGTTAACGACGATCACCGCAGCCGAGAACAACAGCACCCATGGCCAGATCGGCGTGCCAGGGAACCAGAACTGCATATACATGCCGATGGCGGTCACCTCGGTCCCCACCGCCAGCACCACGCAAGACCAATAGGAATAACGCACCAGAAAGCCGAACAGCGGGCTGAGGTAGAACTCGGCATAGTCACCAAACGACCCTGGGGTTGGGTGTTCGGAGGTCATTTCTGCCAGACAGCCCATCAGCAGTAGCGCAATCACCCCGCCGATAAAATAGCTCAGCAGTACGCTTGGCCCGGCCATCTGGATCGCGTAAGCGCTGCCCAGAAACAGACCGGTGCCAATAGCCCCACCGATCGCCAGCATCGACATCTGCCCGGCGGTCAGGTGCTTTTTCAGCCCATCCTGCCGCTGGGCGATAGCGTCAAAACGTTTCGCATCTTTCATGGTTGCTCACCTTTTCTATGCGGTACGGGTAACGTCAAGGATGGCGGCGGTCACATAATCCAGATTCTGCTGGTTGAGGCCGGGCAGACACATCCTACCGGGGGCCACCAGATAAATGGAATATTGCTGCCGCAGTTGGCCGAGCTGAAGTTCATTCAGCCCGGTGTAGCTGAACATGCCTTTTTGATCGCGGATGCGGGTGTAATCCAGCGTGGTGTTGCCTTGTTCCAGGCCAGCCGCCAGGCTAACGCGCATCTGTTTGATTCGTTGACGCATGGTGGCCAACTCACTGGACCACATTTGATACAGTTGTGGGTCAGCCAACAGGGTTTCCACAATCTGGCTGCCGTGGGTCGGCGGGCAGGAATAGCTGCGGCGGATCAGCGTCTTCAGTGCACCTTTGACGTTCGCCGCCAATGCAGCCGTGCCGCAGCATACCGATAGCCCGCCTAACCGCTGGCCATACAGCGCTACGTTTTTGGAGAATGAGTTGCTCACCAGGAAATCCATCTCGGTTTTCAACATCGCCCGCAGCGCGAAGCAGTCCTCATCCAGCCCATCGCCAAAGCCTTGGTAGGCGATATCAAAGAAAGGCAACAACCGACGTCGTTGTACCACCTCGATCACCGCCTGCCATTGCTTCTGGCTCAGATCGGTGCCGGTAGGGTTATGACAGCAAGGATGCAGCAACACCACCGCCCCTTCCGGCAAGGCGGAGAGCGTATCGAGCATGGCAGCAAAACGCAGTTCACCCGACACATCGTCAAAATACGGGTAGGTATTGACCCGCAACCCTGCGCCTTCGAATATCGCCCAGTGATTGGCCCAGGTAGGATCGGAGACCCAGATTTCGCGGCGATCCAGATAATGATAAATAAAGTCGGCCCCGAGCTTTAATGCGCCAGAGCCACCTACGCTTTGCACCGTGGCAATACGATCCGCAGGTTCACCAAACAGCAGCGTCTGGATCTGGCGGGCAAACGGAGCAGAGCCTTCGATTGGCGGGTAAGTATGTGGCCGCTGTTGTTCCAGCAACCGCTGTTCGGCAATATGCACGGCCTGCATCAACGGGATATTCCCCTGGTGATCGTAATACAGGCCAATTCCCAGGTTAACCTTTTGCGGATTAGCATCCTGCATATAGGCTTCCATCAGTGACATTATTGGGTCGGGCGTTGAAGGGCTGATATTTTTGAACATAGATTATCCTTAACTCATTATTCAATGAATTGGCAGGTGAACATTATTTTTCTGATAACGGATTAAGCGGTAGCGCTAACAGTAATTTCTATTTTCATACCAGGCACCACCAATTTATCAACAATGACCGTTGAGCGATTGGGATACGGATAATTAAAATAACGTTGGTAGATTTGATCCAGCAGTCTGACATCATTCACATCGGTAAGATAAACAATCACCTGTAATACATTATCGCTATGGCTATTGGCGGCCTTGAGCGTGGTAGCCAAATTATCAAACGTCAGGGTGATCTGTTTTTCCGGCTCGCCGGTTTCAATAGTTCCATCCTGCCTTACAGGGCCATGAGCGGTAAATAACATGCCGCCGCCCTTGGTCGCCCAGGAAAAGGGCTGGCCGATCTCCGGTAGGCCGGTATCAATGACTGTGCGCATCAGGTCTCTCTCCATCGGTAAGCAGGTAGCGGTGCAAAGCGCCATCGGCAGCAAATACCGCATCCAGTACGCTGTAATGATTGGCTCCGGGGAGCGCATCGCAGCTAACCGGCAGCCCCTGCGCCCGCAATGTGGAATAGTAATAAAGTGATTGATTCATTAGCTCCGGCAGCTCTGCCGCACCGTAAAACAACACCATGGGTTTCAACGATAACGGTATATTGCGCGCCGGGCTCAAGGCCGCTATCTGTTGGGGAGTCAGTTTTAGCTGCTGATTGACGTAGCTTCCCAGCAGCGGTTGCAACTCAAAGATACCGCTGATGGGAAACACCGCCCGCACCAGCGGATGCTGCTGCCAAAGCGCCGCCAGATGCCCGCCGGCAGAATGCCCGGCTAGATAAACCGGCTTATCACCATTCGTTTCCAGCCGCCGCTCAATAGCATCCAGAGCCACACCAATTTGCCGGCAAATATCGGCCAGGTTAGCTTCCGGAGCCAGAGTGTATTCCACCAGCACCACATCAAAACCTGCTGCCAAGGGTGCACTGGCTATAAAAGCAAAATCCTGTTTATCACAAAATTGCCAATAACCGCCGTGAATAAAGATGATAGTGCCTTGATATTTTTTAGCTGAATAAAACCAGTCAAAAACTTCACGCGGTGAATTACCATAGGCGATATTCAACTCATGGCGTTGCTGTTGGTAAACTCGCTGACTACGGGATTGAAATGATAGCAGGATCGCATTTTCATCCTCCACCGTGGTTGCGTTATCGTAACTGCCCACCAGAAGTTTCATATATTAAACTTTGTTTATTATTTAAGATGTGAGTTAACTATTAGCAACATGTTAAAATATTGTCAAGATAGCTGATGCAGCAATGCGTGATCGGCGATATAAATTTAATTTTCCGGCCAATTAGTTTCACAGGTAAAACTATTAGCGCACGTTTAACGTCTCACCCATGAAACCCAGATTAAATTCTGTCAATTATGCCCGGGTTGTATTTGCGCTATCTGGCTCAGTTGCTGATAGGCGAAGTCCCAGAAGGTACGCACTTTCAGCGGCATGTATTGCACGTTATTCGTGACCAGTTGCACCGGTATTGGCTGGGGCTCATAGGCGGCCAACAGCCGTACCAGCGTGCCATTGGTCAGATCGTCCGCCACCTGATAAGACAGTAGCCGGGCAACCCCCTTGCCTGCCCGCACCGCCAACAGTTGGGTTTCCACCTCATTTAGCATCAAACGCGGCGTTAAGCGCACCCTCTCACCGTTTTCGCCAGGGCCGAAACGCCATTCACCGGATGACGGACGCAGAGTACCGACAATAGTGTCATGCTCGCTCAACTGCGCCGGTTCCAGCGGTTCCCCACGCTGCGCCAGATAGGCCGGACTAGCCACGGTGAGGCGAGTCACCTCTCCGAGCTTGCGCGCCACCTTGGAGGAATCCTGTAAATGGCCGATACGCACCGCCAGGTCCAGCCCTTCATCGATCAGCTCCAGATTGCGGTCATTTAACTGCATGTCGATCTGGATTTGCGGGTAGCGTTCGAGAAAGGCCATCACCATCGGCGCTACGTGCTTACGCCCGAACTGTACCGGCGAGGTGATGCGCAGCAGGCCGCTCAGTTGTGCCTCGGCGGTATCCATCACGGCTTCCTGATAGTCATGCAACAGCGCTCGGGCACGTGCGGCTAGCCGCAACCCAGCCTCCGTGGGTGCCAGACGCCGGGTAGTGCGTTCCACCAGCCGCGCGCCAAACCGCTGCTCCAACGAAGCGATAGCCCGGGTCACCGCCGGAGCGGAACGGCGTAGTTTGCGGGCCGCACCGGCCAAGCTGCCCTGCTGGATCACCGCCACAAAAATCGCCAATTCATCTAAACGATCCATAGATTATTCCGCCAAGTGAAATTATCAATTGCCATCTTCCCGGATACCCATCACCTGACGCAAGAGTATTCTAATCAACAACACGATAAAGGAGAGTCACCATGCAAACCTTGAAACTGTACGCCACACCGGCCTCTGGCCATTGCCACCGCGTCGAGCTGCTGCTGCGGATGCTCAATCTACCTTACGAGTATTGTGAAGCCCCGGCCACGGTGCGCCGTAGCGAGGCATTCCTGCGGCTTAATCCTGTGGGCCAGATCCCCGTATTGCTGGCCGATGAGCTGGTATTGATCGATAGCAACGCCATCATGGTGTATCTGGTTAAGCGTTATGCGCCTGACAGCCACTGGCTACCGGAAGATCCGTTGGCGGCGGCTCAGGTGCAGGTCTGGCTTTCTAAAGCCGCCGGAGAGGTGCGCTATGGCCCTGCGTCCTGCCGGATGGTGGTGCAATTCTCTGCGCCAGAGAACTACCCGTACGCACAAAGCATCAGCGCACGCTTTTTACCTCAGTTAGAGCAACATTTGGCAGAGCGCGAATTTTTAGCGACCGCGTTACCAACGATTGCCGATCTAGCTTGCTACAGCTACGTCGCGGTCGCTCCCGAAGGTGGGCTTTCCCTCAAATCCTTCCCGGCTATCCGGCGTTGGGTAGATCGTATCGCCGCCCTGCCCGGGTTCTTCCCGATGCCTGCGTTACCTCTGCCAGACATGGCTGAAGGGCAATAAGATGCTCTCCCCCCTGTTTCACCCCGATGAGCAACTGGCGCAGGATCTAGCCGGTTTTGATGCGGTGAGCGGTAACATCTACACCGCCATGCCCGATCAGCACCGTGAGTTCTTTGCTCATCTGCCCTACCTGTTTGTCGCCACCCTGGATGAGCGGCAATGGCCGGTTGCCACGTTATTCAGCGGCCCCGCCGGTTTTTTACGCTCGCCCGATGACACCCATTTGCGGATCAGCACGCCACGCCGCGCAGACGATCCGGCTCAGGCGGCGCTCTATCCCGGCCAGCCCGTCGGCGCATTGGGGTTAGATTTCAGCAACCGCAGGCGCAACCGGGTTAACGCACCATTAGCCGCACGGATAAAAACCGCGTGGAAATTGCGGTGCAGCAGAGCTTTGGCAACTGCCCGCAGTACATTCAACGCCGGGAGCTGTTCGCCGAGCCGAATGTTGCCGAGCCGATCGCACACCTGAACGGTTTAGATGAACAGGCCCGCCAGTTGATCCAGCAGGCGGATACCTGTTTTGTGGCCAGCTATGCCCACGGCGATTTGGCGCAAGGCGGCGTGGATATCTCGCATCGCGGCGGTAAACCGGGGTTCATCCATCTGGCGGGCGAAACCCTGTGGATACCGGACTTTCGTGGCAATCGCTATATGAACACCTTGGGTAACCTGCTGGCACAGCCACGGGCGGCGCTGCTGTTTATCGATTTTGCACTCGGGGACATTTTGCATTTGCAGGGGGAAACACAGATTTTATGGCAGGCAGAAAGCGGCGATGTCGCCGGTGCCGAGCGCTACTGGCGGTTTGATATCACCAATGCGTGGCGGTTTCGGCAGGCTTTGGGTTGGCGTGGCCGCAACGTTGAGTTTTCGCCGGCAACGTTACGCACGGGGATCTGGCCAAATCACGCTGAAGACCAGGTTTAACAGCAGCTGCGATTTTTGCTAGCTAGCGCCATTTTAAAATAATCTGCGCTGGGTTACAGTGAAAGTGGAGAAGCCCTCCAGTGTCCAGTTTGACTCAAAGGAGCTTGAGTATGTTTCCAGAATACCGTGAGTTAATTTCGCACCTGAAATCAAGCCATCCCCGCTTCCAGTCATTGTTTGAGAAACACAACCAACTCGACCACCAAATCTCCCGTTTAGAGGGGCCAGCAGGCAATGGCTACTCTGACGAGGTGGTTCGCTTGAAAAAAGAGAAGCTACATATCAAGGATGAAATCCACAAAATACTAAAGGCAGAGGAAGCCGCCGCCAAGTAGCGCCCGCCGATCCCCGCTCATGGCGGGGATCACCGTCTACAGCAAAGAAATTATCGCTTAACCCATTCAGAATTGAATTTTTTTGACCGTGAGCATCTGCTGATGACTATCGAAAAGCCAGATGATGCAGTCTTGCTGACGATAGGCTTTATTCAGCCTTTTTCATTGTAAAGCTTACCTTAATATCCGAGTGACCTACGGCATCTTGCAGCGTATCAGGCGCAACGACTTTGCCGATTGGCGTGTAACTATAAGATGTCTGAAATGTCTCGTAGAAAAGCACAAGGGTTTTGCAGCCATATAGCATGAGGTCACCTCTATGCAGGGTGCCTGGACTAATGTGATGGGCAATTAAAGAATCGGATAAATCAGCAAATTTCTCATTCCCGTTCAGTTCCTGCATCGTCAGAGTTAATGGGAGTTGCTGAATCAATGCCTTCACTACCGGATTATCCTCAAGCTCAATGTCGTAGCTCCGCTGCCCTATAGTCATCTCGATTATCATCAGATCCTCTTTACCTGGCCAGGTATCGCCATCAGCATGAACGGGAAACACACAATAAAACAGCTGAAATAATGATAAGAATATGGATTTTTTCAACCTGTCTCTTCCTAAGTTCCCGCCCCTGTAGAGGGGCGGCTTTTGCTGTTATTTCAGATTGATTTTGAAAAATGATGTCAGCTTTTCAAAGGGGATCAGGTCAGTGCGATCGTACAGATCAACATGACCTGCGCCGGGCACAACATACATCTCCTTCGATTGACCAGCACGTTTATAGGCATCCTCGCTGAATTCTTTCGAATGTGCCTGGTCACCTGTAATAAACAACATTGGCCGTGGTGAAATGGTTTCGATATCATTGAACGGATAGAAGTTCATAAACTTGCCGATGCTGCTTAACAAAGGCTTAGTGGTCAATTCTTCTTTCTCGCCCTGAGGCGTATAGCCTGCTCGCGCAGTACGGTAAAAATCAAAGAATTCACGCTGAATGGCCGGGGTTGACTCATCCAGCTTGTTCACTGTCCCCGGGATATACGCCTTCTCTGCGCCTTTAAATTCTGCAAATCGCTGTTCAATGGCGGACTGAATAACGGCCTTACGCTGTTCCGGCGTCTGGGAATGATTCAGGCCATTGCGGAAAGCCGATCCCATGTCGTACATGCTGACGGTGGCAATCGCTTTCATTCGTGGATCAATTTTTGCCGCGCTGATAACAAAACTGCCGCTGCCACAGATGCCCAGTACACCGATTTTCTCGGGGTCAACATATGGCTGTGTGCTGAGGTAATCAACCGCCGAGCTGAAATCATCAGAATAAATTTCCGGTGAAACCAGATGTCCTGGCTTGCCTTCACTTTCCCCCCAAAAAGAGAGATCAATCGCCAGCGTCACAAAACCCTGCTCTGCCAGTTTTTGTGCATACAGATTCGAGCTTTGCTCTTTTACCGCGCCCATTGGGTGTCCGACGATAATCGCCGGATTTTTGGCATTTTGATCCAGCGTTTTCGGGATAAACAAGTTGCCCACAACGTTCATCTGGTACTGATTCTTAAAGGTTACTTTTTGTTGGTTAACCTCATCGCTTTTATAGAAGTTATCCGCGCCTTTTGACATATCCGCCGCTGTTGCGGCCAATGAGCTGATTAACAGCCCCAACGCCAACGTCATATTTTTCATGAAATTCCTCCTCTAGTGTGCATGGTGTGTTTTACGTGATGTCAGCATGGTCAGCCCAGCAGCGACAATCAGTAGTCCGCCGCTCAGAGCAAAAGTGCTCTGCCAGCCAATGTGGTCAAACGCCAGGCCACCGAGCGTGGAGCCGAGCGCAATGGAAAGCTGGATCACTGCCACCATCAGTCCACCACCTGCCTCGGCATCTTCAGGCAGCGTGCGCGCAATCCAGGTCCACCATCCGGTTGGCGCGGCCGTCGCCATCAGTCCCCAGAAGCCCAGCAGTGACGCAACCAGCCAGACGTGATTGCCCCTCAGGATTAACGCAACCGCGATGGTTGCCATCAGTAAAGAGATGGCAGTCAGCGTGAAATAAAGCCCTTTCTTTAACACGGAGCCGATCGCTAGCGTGCCAATAAACCCCGCCACGCCGATAGTGAGCAAAATCAGGGATAAAGTACGGATATCTACCCGAGTGACGGTTTCAAGAAATGGCCGTACATAGGTGAACAGAGAGAACTGGCCCATGAAGAACAGCCCGCAGGCAAGGAGCCCAACGGCAACAGCGGGACGTAAGAGCAGACGAGCAGCAGAATCGCCGGAACGTGCATGTTGTTCGACTGCCATTGTGGGCAGGCTGAAGCATTGCCAGATGAAGGCCACTATCGCGATCGGGACCAGAAAGAAGAAAGCGCCACGCCAGCCAATCACTGAGCCAAGATAGCTGCCAAGCGGTGCCGCCACGACGGTTGCGAGGGCATTTCCAGCGTTGAAAATCGCTAATGCGCGAGGTACCAGGCGCTGTGGCACCAGACGAAGCGCTGTCGCGGCAGACATCGACCAGAACCCACCGATCGCAATACCAATCAGGGCACGACCCAGCATATAAATCAGGTAACTGGAAGCCAGGGCAACAATCGTTGCCGATAAAGCCATTAGCGCCGTCATGCCCAGCAGCAAATATTTGCGATTCAGGTTCCCGGCTAGAGTGGAAAGAGACAGGCTGGTTAACACAGCCAGTACCCCTGAAATGGCAATCCCCTGTCCGGCCAGTCCTTCGCTCACCTCTAAATCAACGGCAATAGGTGTCAGAAGGCTGACTGGCATAAATTCTGAGGCAATGAGTACAAAAACGCACAACGTCATCGCGAACACACCGCTCCAATACGTTTGCTCTTTGTGATGTGTGGTGTCACGGGTGAATGTGAACATTAACGGCTACCTCTGAATATCGACTCGGCTACATTCAGGCAAGCCGGGGTCGGACGCTATTCGCGGGAATAACCGCAAAAGCGCATGAATATATATGCAGTTGATGATTATTTGTTGGTGGAATTTTTACACGACAGGTGTAGTCTGACTAGCTAATGAATACTTAATGGGCTTATAAGCCAGGCTTATTAATTAGGACCTACCTGATGAAACGCAACCTGAATGATCTTCTCTATTTCGTCACTGTCGCCCGCGCAGGGAGTTTTACCCGTGCGGCTGCACATCTTGGTGTCACGCAACCTGCTCTGAGCCAGGCAATTTCTGCGCTGGAAGACCGCCTGCAAATTCGACTCCTGACCCGCACCACGCGCAGCGTGTCACCCACAGCAGCAGGAGAGAGGTTGTTGTTATCCATCGGCAACCGGATTGATGAGATTGAAACTGAACTGGATATGCTCACAGAGCTACGAGACAAACCCGCCGGTACAGTCCGAATCACCTGTGGGCCGAACGTATTACGCACGACATTGTTACCCAAACTGACACCACTTATGCGGGAATACCCTGATATTCACATCGAGTTCGACGCCAACCACGGTTTCCGCGACATTGTTGCCGACCGTTTCGACGCTGGAGTGCGCCTGGGCGACACTATTGATAAAGACATGATTGCCATACCCATTGGCCCGCAACTGCGTATGGCGGCCGTAGCATCACCGGATTATTTCTCACGTTTTTCCGTTCCGCAAACACCGCATGAACTGACGCAACACAGCTGTATAAATCAAAGAATGGTCAAATCGGGGGGGCTGTACGTCTGGGATTTTGATCAAGACGGGGGTGACCTGAACGTGAGGGTGAACGGACAGGTAACGTTCAATACTTCAGAACACATTGTTTATGCCGCTCTGGAGGGATTAGGTATCGCCTTTTTACCCGAAGAGGAGTTTGGTGAGCATATTGAGAAAGGTCGATTAATTCGTGTACTTGAAGCATGGTGTAAACCTTTTCCTGGGTACTATTTGTATTACCCCAGCCGTAAACAAGTTTCTCCTGCATTTTCTTTGGTATTAGATGCTCTACGTGCTCATCGTAAGCGTTAACATATAGACAGGCAAAATTAGTACATCATCCGAGGTATGCCCATCTTTCAATTTAAAACACCCCCAGCTTAACCAACAAAAACTCAAAATAGAGAATGCCACCTGCCGCTCCCCGCGATTTTCGGAGGTCACGGTTAATTTAGCGACGCTGAAAACATGAGAGGACGATATCTGGATAAAGTCCTCCCCTCTGCGTGAAAGTGTTACCTAACCACCACAACGTATCGCCTGACCCTGCTCATCAAACACCAGAATATTATCGCAGCTGGCACCGATGCTTACCTCTTCACCCGGGGCGAGTTTCAGTTGGTAAGGCACCTTCATTTGTAACGTGCCGTATTGCGCAGAGCCAAGCAATACCACCGTAGAGTCGCCATGCATTTCAGTGAGCTCGTTTCTCACCTGCAAGCACAGCTCGGCACTGTCGGTTAAGGAAAGATGCTCAGGGCGGATGCCTAACGTCAAGGTCGTGCCTGCGGCCAGGTCCGCATTCGCCAGATGCGAAATAAACACGCTTTGCCCATTTATATTCACTCGCCCTTGCTGTTCATAGGCGACTGCAAACAGGTTTATTTTCGGCGCGCCAATAAAACCGGCGACAAACGTATTGGCCGGATGGTTATAGACCTCTTCCGGCGTTCCTACCTGCTCTATTCTGCCCTGATTCAAAATGACGATCCGGTCTGCCAGCGTCATGGCTTCTGTTTGATCATGGGTCACATAGACGGTGGTTTTACCGAGATCCTTATGCAGTTTACCGATTTCCTGCCGCATCTGGATACGTAACGCCGCATCCAGGTTAGAAAGCGGCTCATCAAACAAAAATACGTTCGCACAGCTGACGATGGATCGCCCTATTGCGACACGCTGACGCTGGCCACCGGACAAGTGCTGGGGCAAACGTTCCAGATAATTATCCAACTGTAAGATAGCCGCGGCATTGGCGATCCGAGCGGCGATTTCCGGCTTCGGCGTCTTGATGTTTTTCAAGCCAAACGCCAGATTTTCCCGCACGGTCATATGTGGATACAGCGCATAAGACTGAAACACCATCGCTACGCCGCGTTCTCCGGCATTCATATGGGTCACGTCCTGGTTACCGATCCTGATTTCACCGCCGCTCACCTCTTCAAGGCCCGCAATCATTCTTAACAGCGTGGACTTGCCACAGCCCGAAGGCCCAACCAGCACGATAAATTCCTTGGAGGCAACGTCAAGGTTAACCTGATTAATGGTTTTGATATTGCCATAATACTTTTCGAGATTAGTAAGAGAAACGCTAGCCATTATCTGCTCCAACTTTGTGCTGTCATCTATTCAACCCTTCGGCATTTAATTACGGCGAAGATTTACGTCAACAAGCAAAATAATCATTCACTTCACCGCGGCGGCCTTACTTAGGGATTCCATTGAATAAGTTCGGTCAACTGTGCGACTTTTTGTTCCAGCAATCGAGGGTCACCGCGAGTTTCAATATTTAATCGTAACAAGGGTTCAGTATTTGAGCCGCGCAAGTTAAAGCGCCAGTGCTCAAACGCCATGCTCAGGCCGTCGATTGCCGTGGTTTGCAGCACGCTATCGGCATAAAACTGCTTGATCTGCTCGATGCTGGCGTTCGGATCCTCAACGGTAAAGTTAAGTTCGCCCGATACCGGGAACCGCGCCTTGCTGGACTCAATCAAGGCTGACAGCGAGGTCGCTTTGCGCGACAGCAATTCGATGATCAGCAGCCAAGGGATCATTCCGCTGTCGCAGTAGCCAAAATCGCGGAAATAGTGGTGCGCGCTCATTTCACCGCCATAAACGGCATCATGTTGGCGCATGGTGTCTTTAATAAAAGCATGGCCCGTTTTGGCCTCGATCGCCGTACCGCCAAGCGCCTGCACAATCGCCTGGGTGTTCCATAACAAGCGCGGATCGTGGATGATTTTCCCGCTATTGTCGGCGCGCAAAAACGTTTCCGCCAGTAAACCGACGAGGTAATATCCTTCAACAAAGTTACCCAGATGATCGAAGAAAAAGCAGCGATCAAAATCCCCATCCCAGGCGATGCCCAAATCCGCCTGATGTTCAAGCACCGCCTGACGGGTGATGCCCTGATTCTCAGGCAGCATGGGGTTTGGAATACCGTTAGGGAAAGTGCTATCTGGCTGATGGTTGATTTTAATCAGACGGACTGGCACCTGACGCTGTATCAATGCCGCCTCAAGCGCATCCAGGGTGGGGCCTGCAGCGCCGTTTCCTGCGTTGACCACAATGTTCATCGGCGTTAATGCGCCAAGATCAATATAGCTCAGCAAGTGCGCAATATAATGTTCACGGATAGAACGAACGGCAAGCTGCCCCTGAATGGCTGACGGCGTAAACTGATTCAGCTCGGCCAAGCGCTGGATGTCATACAGCCCGTTATCACCGCTGACCGGCCGCGAATCCTGCTTAACCAGCTTCATGCCATTATAATCAATCGGGTTATGGCTGGCGGTGACCTGAATGCCCCCGTCAACGCCATAAAAGCGGGTGGCGAAGTAAACCTCCTCGGTGCCCACCATGCCGATATCTAGCACATCGGCCCCGCCGTTCATCAGCCCTGCTGCCAGCGCTGTTTTCAGTGCGGCGCTGGTCGCGCGGGCATCGCCGCCTACCACCACGGTTTTTGGCTTTAGCCACTGGCAGTAGGCGCGGCCAATCCGCCAGGCTATCTCTTCATTTAACTCCGAACCCAACTTACCCCGAATATCGTAGGCTTTGAAACAGGTTAACTTTTCCATTTCCTTTCCATATGGTTATGCCGAATCACGAACAATCAGTTCAAAATCCAGAAAGATATCCTCGGTCAACTGGCCCGCTATCAACGCTCTGGCGGCATGATGCCCTTTGGCAACAATGGGTTGGCGGATGGTGGTCAGTGCAATCGGGGGATCCTGAATATCAATATCATCAAACCCGGTGATCGCCATCTGGCTGGGAACCGG
Source organism: Serratia sp. (in: enterobacteria) (assembly GCF_051654945.1). GTDB lineage: Bacteria > Pseudomonadota > Gammaproteobacteria > Enterobacterales > Enterobacteriaceae > Chania. Next base: position 25,034 of record NZ_JBOFZA010000081.1, on the reverse strand, counting down.
GATTTTATGGCTTTGGCAGTAGTGATAAACGCCGAAGGCAAAACGATCGGACAGGCAGATGATGGCCGAAATGCCCGGCTCCTGTGCCAGCAGCACTTTGGCAGCCTCTTCTCCCCCCGCTTCGTCATGATGCTGCTCCGCAACGTGGCTGGTCGTTAAATCAATACCGGCTGCGGACAATGCCTTGATACAAGCGCTAACGCGCCCAAATGCCACGCCGTTGTCAAATTCATCAGAGAATTCGGCCAACGATGACAGTACGCCAGCCTCCTTTTTCACCGGGAAGGCGACAATGCCAAATTTTTTATGCCCAGCCGCCAGCAGATGCTCGCAGATTGCCCGCATGGCGGCAGCATCATCAATAGAGACACAGGTGAAGTCCTGCAATTTGATATCGGTAGTCACCACCGGCAACCCGCTGGTTAATGCGGCCTGGACAATTTCATCATTGCTATAGGTCGCATTTAAAATATAACCATCGACGACCGCACTCATCATGCGTTTTTTAAATTCGTTATTCACCTTAAGCGGCATCAACGCGATATTGATGCCGTGTTTCTCACATTCTTCGGCTATCCCACGCATCAGCGCAATATCGTGACGATCGGAAAAAACATAGCTCAGATTGTCGTTAAAAATCACCCCTAGCGTTCCACTTTTGCCCGTGCGCAAGAATCGTCCTGCTCCTGTGGGGCCGTGGTAATTAATGGATTCGGCGTAGGCTAAAATTTTCTCACGCAGTTCTGGCGAGACTTTTTCCGGGTGATTAAACACATTGGAGACGGTGGTATGCGTAACGTTTAACGCCTCGGCAATGGTTTTTAGGGTTTCGCGTTTTTTACCAGTGGTCATGTTAAAAGCTCCGGGAAGTTAAATGTACCAAGTTGCCCCTACTATATCCCAATCTGCCTTAAGCCATGATCGGTTCTCACCACCACGAAGCGTATACTACTCCAGTTTTAACGTTAAAATTGCAACCTACGTCACCATTTTAACGTTAAAATAAAAATAATGAGATGTGAGAGCACTCACAGAATCCCGGCATCTTCGCTGCTATTTTAACGTTAAAAATTGGCCTGACCGCCTTTCTTCCTACTGATGAATCGTTCATAGGTAATAAATTCATGCGAAAAAAAATCAATAACACCCTGCTCTCTCTGGCTATCGCAGCCAGTTGCATAGCGTTTACGGGCTGTGATGACAACTCGGCCACAGCTAACAATGAAAAACAGGAAATAACCCTGTGGATCGCCCCAAACAACGTCCAGGAGGCATTTTGGAGCGAAGTGGTGGGTGAATGGAATCAACAAAGCGATAAAAAGAAAGTGGTATTTTCCACCATCCCGGCAGCCGGCAGCTCAGAAGAAGCCATCATGAACGCCATTGCCTCTGACCGTGCACCGGATATATCAGAGAATATTTTTACCGGCTTCGGTACGCAATTGGCTGATTTGGGCCAGATCGTCGATCTCTCTGCGCTTGAGGGCTATGAAGCATTAATTGAGACCCGCCAGATGGGCGATATCATGAAGAACTGGGGCTATAACGGCAAAAATTACATTCTGCCGATTTACATGAATCCGGTGCTTTTCTGGTGGCGTGGCGATCTATTACAGGAACAGGGTTTCAGCGGTATTCCGCAAACCTATGACGAGGTGTATGCCCTCAGTGAAAAATACACCATCGAGAACCAGCGTTACGCGGTGCAAGCCACGTCTGGCCGTAACTGGTGGGACCGCTGGTTTGATTTTATCGCGCTCTACTATGCCCAGAGCGGCGGTAAGCCCTATATCGCCGACCAGCAAGCCACCTATGACAACCAGGCTGGCCGCGACGTCATCGGCTTTTTAAACACGCTGTTTGAAAAGAAATGGACCGTCTACGATTTTGGCCAGGATGATCCTCTGGTGACCGGCAAGGTGATGGGCGCAGTACGTGGCCCTTGGGACATCAGCCGCTATCAGCAGCAGTATCCGGAAATCCTCAAGCAGATCAAAATTGGCCCGATGCTGGTGAAAAATCAGCAGGCGATGCCACATACCTTCGCCGATGGTAAAGGACTGGTGCTATTCAGTCATTCCAAGGTGCAACCCGAAGCCTGGGAGTTCATCCAATGGGTGTTCAGCCAGCCGAAATTCGATAAGCGCTGGGTAGAGCTGACTGGCATGCCACCAGCCAGAGCCGATTTACTGACTAACCCGCTGTTTACGCAATATTACCAGGATCACCCTTACGCCGCGGTCTATGCCAAATATGTCAACGTCGCCGTGCCGCCAGCGTCCAGCGGCGAAACGGTGGAAATTCAGCGCAGCATGACGCAAATGCTGGAGAAGACCGCATTTAAAACCGTCACGCCGGATCAGGCACTGCAACAATCCGCGCAGGAAGTGAATGCTCTGTTAAAACCCTGATCACCATAACTTATTGATTTCTCATTTGATGCTTCGCCTGAAGGTGGCCGTTAGTTATGATTTCTCTCAAGCTTAAAGATAAACACGTCGGCGGTATTCTGGCGGCCTCCTATCTGGGATATACCAGCGTATTCTGGTTGTATCCCTTTATTTGGCTGGCGGTGTTGTCGCTGACTGAATGGCGTTTTGTTGGCATGCCTTCATTCAACGGCCTGCAAAACTTTGTTCTGGTGCTACAAGACCCGCTGTTCTGGAAATCGATGCTGAACGTGCTGCGGTTTTTAATGTACTACCTGCCGGTGGTGTTTATTGCTTCGCTACTGTTTGCGTTTGGTTTACAGAAATTGAAATACGGCAGGACCTTTGTCGGCCTGAGCTTTTTATTGGCTAACGTCTCCTCCGGCGTGGCCTACTCCATCGTGTTTTCCAAGATCTTCAGCCAGAACGGGCCATTGAACCAGTTTCTCTATGACTGGTTTGGTTTTACCCTACCCTGGTTAACCAGCCCGGACTTCGCCATGTTATCCATCTCGCTGGTGGTGACCTGGAAGTTTGTCGGTTATTACGGGCTGATACTGTTTTCTGGCCTGAACAGTATTCCCAAAGAAATTTACTCGGCGGCAGAGCTGGATAACACCCCTGCGCTTAAGCGCCTGTTCCGCATAACCCTGCCGCTGATCAACCCGCAACTGATCATGGTGCTGGTCTTAGCCATTACGGTCTCTTTTGCCATCTTTACCGAACCCTATCTGATCACCGGCGGTGGCCCATTAAACAGCACCACCACGCCGATGGTCGTCATGTATGAAGCCGCATTTATGAAGATGCAGCCAAGCTGGGCGGCCACCATGTCCATTTTTATCGCACTGATCAGCTTTAGCCTGATCCTGATCGTCAGAAAGCTGCTGGAAAGAAAGGTGGAGATCGTCTAAATGAAAAAATCTGTCAGCAGTCTCATTATTCATCTGGTTATGTTCTTTTTGGCGCTGTCGTGGCTGTACCCCTATATCTGGATGGTGCTTTCCTCCTTCAAACCTTCCGCCGAGGTTTATACCACCGGGCTGTTGGAGGGGAGTTATTCGCTCGATAACTACCGTTTTCTGTTTGAAAACACCGGGCGGGTGGAGAAACCCTTTCTAAAGACCCTGTTCAACTCGTTGTTTATCGCCACGACGGTCACCGTAGCGGTCACGCTCAGTTCGATGTTTATCGGTTTTGCGCTGGCTAAAATGCAGTTTGCCGGCCAGCGGTGGTTTAAAAACCTGCTGTTTTTACAAATGGTGTTCCCGGCCTTCATGTTCATCATTCCGCAGTTTGTCCTGGTGCGGGAACTGGGGCTGTTAAACAGCTATAGCGCCATGATCGTGCCCTTCCTGATGAGCGCCTGGGGGATCTTTATGATTTCGCAAAGCTTCCAGAGCACGCCGAATGACTATATTCACGCGGCCAAGATCGATAACGCCAGCCTGTGGCAAATCATGATCTATCTGATGATGCCGCTCAACAAAGCCATCATCGCCATCGTGGCGCTGTTCACCTTTGTCGGCACCTGGGACAACTTCCTGTGGCCACTGATTGTTATTCAGGATGAGAGCAAGATGCCGCTCTCGGTGCTGCTGGCCACCTTCAGTAAATCCTATGGCGTCTACGTTGGGCCAGTGATCGCCGGTGCCGTGCTCCAGACCATCCCGATCGTCGTGCTGTTCGTGTTATTCCGTAAATACTTTATGCAGGGCATGTCCCTGTCGCTGAAATAAGGAACGGCTGCAATGACTGAACAAGCGTGGTGGCGTGAAACCGTGTTCTATCAGGTCTATCTGCCTAGTTTTCAGGACGGCAACGGCGATGGGATCGGCGATTTCTACGGGCTGATAGATCGGCTGGACTACCTGCAAGCGCTGGGCGTTGGCGGGCTGTGGATCACCCCTTTCTACCCTTCCCCTCTGGTAGATAACGGTTACGACATTAGCGATTACCTTAATATCGCCCCGCACTATGGCACGCTGGCGGTGTTCGAGCGGTTTATCGCCGAAGCCCATCGGCGCAATATCCGGGTGATTATTGATATGGTACTTAACCACGTCTCTACCGAGCATCCGTGGTTCAAGGACGCATTGAATAACCCGCACAGCCGCTATCGTGACTATTTTATCTTCACCCGCCAGCCCAACAACTGGCAGTCGTTCTTCGGCGGCCCGGCCTGGGAGCCTGAAGCCAATGGCGGTGAATACTATTATCACAAGTTTGCCATTGAGCAGGCCGATCTCAACTGGGCCAATCCGGCCGTCGCCGAGGAAGCCAAGGCCGTGCTGGATTTCTGGCAAGCCTTGGGGGTGGATGGTTTCCGGCTGGACGTGATCAACTTCCTGTCATGCAGCCCCATCCGTACGGACAACCCGACGCTCGACAACGGCGAACAGCAGCATCTGTACGATATTAACCAGCCGGGGCTTGAGTCATGCCTCGCCGATTTAATCGCTCATGTACGAGCCAAAGGCCCCTGCTTTATTGTCGGGGAAGTGGGTAGCGACAAGCTTGCCGAGCTGGCTCGTTATCAAGCTGACAGCCTGTGCGACGTGGTTTTCAATTTTAATTTAGGCAGCCTGCCGGCCTTTGATTTACCGCAGATGGTCCAACAGTTGACGCTGATGAACAACCTACCTGGCGGCGTGCCTACGCTGTTTTTCTCCAGCCATGATATGCCACGGATGATTAGCCGCTTTGGCGAATCTGCTGGCGATACTGACCGGGCGCGGGCGGTGGCTTGTCTGCAATTAACGGCCCGCGGTGTGCCTTTCATTTACTACGGTGAAGAGGTGGGCATGCAGGATTATGTCGCCACCGAGCCGAATGCCATTTATGACATCCAGGGACGGACGCACTATCAACAGAGATTAGCCGCATGCGGTAACCCAGAGGAAGCGTTTCAGTTTGCGCTAACCAAGAGCCGTGATAATTCGCGTACGCCCATGCCGTGGTCGGCTGATCCCTTTGCCGGTTTTAGCTCCCAGCCACCATGGATGCCAATCAATGAAGATTATCGGCAGAACAATGTCGCTGCCGCGCAAGATGACCCCGACTCCCTTTGGCATGGTTATCAACAGCTCATCGCCCTGCGCGGCCGCTATCCCGTGTTTCATTACGGCGACTACGAGCAACTAACGCAGGTACAAGACACCCTGATATTCAGCCGCCGCTATCGCCAACAGCGCGCCACCGTAATGATTAATTTTGGGGAGGACTACCCCTTCGAGGTGCCGCCCCACGTCAGCGTTTTATTTGATACTCGCCAACTCCCTGGCCATTTGACTAACAACGATATCGTTATTTTTGTAGAGGATAGTAATGATTAGATTTTCCGGTAACCCATTAATCACCCCCCAGGACATTACGCCAAGTCGCCCGGGATTTAAGGTCGAATGCGCGTTCAATGCGGGCGTCACCCGCTTTGGTGATGAAACCATTATGTTGGTGCGCATTGCGGAAAGTGTGATACCCAGGTATGAAGGCACCACCGTGGTCCCTTGGTTAGCCGAAACCCCGGAAGGTTGGCAGGTTACCACCAGAGAGTTTTGGCATAACGATCCCGCCTACGATTTTAGCGATCCACGGCTGATCGTCGATAAGGCAGATCCGGCCATCGTCTATCTGACATCGCTCTCTCATCTTCGGGTCGCCAGAAGCGGCAATGGCGTCGATTTTGTGGTTGATACGCAGCCATTTATCTTCCCGGACAATAGTTACGAGGCCTTTGGCTGTGAGGATGCTCGCATCACTGAGATTGAAGGTGCCTTTTATATCAACTATTCCGCCGTCTCCTCCAAAGGGATCTGCACGGCGTTGGCGGTGACCCAGGACTTCACCACCGTTGAACGCCTGGGATTAATATTCTGCCCGGATAACCGTGACGTTTGCCTGTTCCCGGAAAAGGTGGCAGGCAAATACATGGCTCTGCATCGCCCTGCACCAAAACACTTCGGTAAACCGGAGATTTGGCTGGCCAGTTCCAACGATTTGCTGCACTGGGGACAGCACCAGCATCTGCTGGGAACATCTCAAGATCCCTGGGATGCGCTAAAGCTGGGTGGCGGCGCACCGATGCTGAAAACGGCCAAAGGCTGGTTGCAAATTTACCACGGGGTTGATGTGAACCAGCGTTACGCCCTCGGTGCCATGCTGCTCAAGTTGGACGATCCCAGCCAGATCCTCGCCAAGTCGGCGGTCCCCTTGCTGCAACCGCAAGCACCTTATGAGCTTCACGGCTTCTTTAATAACGTCGTCTTTACCTGCGGCGCGTTAATTGAGAACGATACCCTGCGGGTCTACTACGGTGCCGCAGACGAAAGCATGTGTCTGGCTGAAATGCCGCTGAGCCAACTTTGGCAACACCTGTCGGTGTAATTAGGGAGAATACGCCATGCATCATCACTCTCCGGCCAGCGTGGCCGAACTGATCGCCGACTATCACCAGAGAACGTCGGGTATGACCTTCAACACTGCCCGGCTCGAATTCACCGGCGTGGGCGACAAGGATGTATATAACATTACCGCTCCCTTCACCTCTGCCGGGCTACAGGTGATTGCCGGGCGCGTTGAAGCCAGGGACTCAGAACATTCAACGATTGTCTTCTTTCATGAGCAGCAGGGAAAATGGACGCCGGTTGCAGATGCGCCCACCTTCCCGTTACAGGATCCCTTCTTTTACTTTATCGCCGGTGAGCTGATACTGGGTGGCGTCGAGGTTAACCCTCATCCCGAGCACCCGGAGCAACTGATCTGGCATACCGTTTTTTATCGTGGGCGTGACATCATGTCGCTCAACCGTTTCGCTCGTGGCCCGGCAGGCATGAAAGACATCCGCCTGTGCCAGATCCAGCCAGGGCGCATCGGGGTCTTTACCCGGCCGCAGGGCGACATCGGCGGCAGAGGCACCATTGGATACGTGGAGATCGGCAGCCTGGAGGAACTCACGCCAGAAACGATCGCCAGTGCACAATTGCTCGATCGGCAGTTCAATCACGACGAATGGGGCGGCGTCAACGAAACGCATTTACTTGGCAATGGCACTATCGGCGTACTGGCCCATATTGCCTGTTTTGATCAACAACAAAGGAGGCACTACTACCCGGGGGTCTTTATCTTCAACCCGGACACCAAAAACTACACCGCTATAAAAATCATTGCAGCAAGATGTCATTTACAGCCAGGCGATGCTAAACGCCCTGACCTGGTCGATGTCATTTTCCCCGGTGGCCTTATCGCATTAGGTGATAATCGCTGGCGATTATATGTCGGTGCCAGCGACGCACAAGCGCACTGGATTGATATAGAGGATCCTTTTATCGGCATGTAATTCGTAAGCAATCGATATTGCGCTTTTAACTGGCTTAATGGAAAAACTAATATTAATCATATTGGATGGCATTGCCATGGCCAAAAACCAGGTAATGCCACCAGTTTAGAAGGGATTATAATGAAATATTCTAAAATTTTTTCTCTGCTTTTGCTGGCTGGTCTCAGTTCTACTACTTATGCAGAGAACGCCCCCAATAACACCAAAGCTGCAGGTGCTGAAAACCGACCTGTTTTCGCCGGTGACAAAATTAGAATAATTAAAGACAACGGTGAAATGGTAGATACGGTTATCGAGCTAAGCGATGACAATATCGGTATTATTCGCCTGCCAAAGGATGAACGTTCTTACTTCCACGGTAACTGGTTGGCAGAGTATAAAATAGAGCATTTCCGCAATGAAGGGCGCAGCACCAACTCGCGTCCGGTGCATGAGATCGTCTTTGCAGATGGGCGTGTCAACTTCGGTGACAGCGGCTGGAACACCGGTTTCGTCCTCAAACAGGTGCACTTTACCAACGACTCTCGTAATGACAGCAAGCAGAAAACCGACTTCCGTATGATCGAGATGGAAATCCGCCCGGCATGGGCGAAAAGTATCGATAAACACTGGTTTATGCTGGAAGGGATCTATCTGGGTAAAACCGGTTATGAGAAGAACCGTACCACCGGTCACAATAATAACATTGGCGGTGATGGTTATGGTTTCCGTCCTTACTACCGTTATCAGGTATCGGACAACTTCAGCGTCAACACCGATATCAAAATGCTGGTAGAGGATAAGGATGCTCGTGGCGCCGATAGTGGACGATTCCAATTTTATGAGGCGCTGGTGAATTTTAACTATCGAGTGGCAGATCGTGTCAACGTCGGTTTTGAAGTGTTCCGCAAAGAAGGCCAGGACTTCAATCATGATGGCGACAAAACGGCGAACGTGCTGGAACAGGAGTTTCGCCCCTGGGTGGCCTGGAGCATGGGTAAAAACAACTTCCTGTTGAAAATGGAACCTCAATTACGCCGTATTGGTGGCCGTGACGGTTATAAGGAAACTTCCAGAAGCGAAAAATATATCTTTAACTACAGCTATCCGATTACCGACAGATTTTATGCGGTTGCCGAGTATTTTTACCGGGTCGAGCATGACAAAAAATTCTGGGATCATAACGTCCGCGATCCCAATGCCTATAAAAACACCGAGACTAATTTCGGCAAGCTGGGTGTGAACTATGTTTTTTAAATTGAAATAAACTACTCAATAACAACAAGGAAAAAACATGAAACTATTGCATACCCTGGCTTGCATCATTGGATTAGCCACTTTCTCGGCTTCCGCCACCGTGGTGAACCCCGCGCATCTGGATGCCCTTTACCAAAAGATCACACTAGCCGACAACACAGAATTGGGGCTGATCCATATCTATAGTGAATATCCTGATTATCGCTGGGTGAAAGATCCTATCGAAGGCGTCTCGGCAATTGATGACGTTGCCAGGGCCGTAGTGTTTTATCAACGTCAGTATCAGCTAAACGGTTCTGCGGCGGACTTGGAAAAGGTGAAATCGCTGGTGCAGTTTATTCTCCATCAGCGAGCGGAGAACGGTTATTTTTATAACTTTATCTACCCGGATCACTCCATAAACAAAACGTACAAGACCAGCGTAGCGGAGCCCAACTGGTGGACATGGCGTGCCTTATGGGCCCTGACAGAGGCTTACCCTACCCTGGTAAAGACAGACGAAGCGCTGGCGAAAAAGGTACACGAAACCATTTTCGCCACCACGGCGGTTATTTATAAAGACTTTAACTTCAAGCAGACTCGTGGTGAAAAAGACGGTATTGCGATAGCCGAATGGTTACCGCAAACCGCAGGAGATCAGGCTGCGATATTGCTAATGGGTCTGAGCAATGCCTATAAGTTGGAGCCCAAGCCGGAAATTGAAAAAGTGATGCGTGCGCTAGCGGCGGGCATCATGCTGATGCAGGTCAAGGATAGCGCCTCCACGGTGAACGGCGCATTTTTAAGCTGGCAAAACATGTGGCACGGCTACGGCAACAGCCAGGCTTATGCTCTGCTGACGGCAGGTGAAACGCTGGGGGACAGGGAGATGATTAAAGCAGCGTTTAACGAGCTGGATCACTTCCAACCCGCACTGATCAAAAAAGGTTTGGCAAACTGGTTCACCGTGCAACAGCAGGATGAGAAAGTCACCGTGATTGAGGAACAGACGTTTGCTCAGATCGCCTACATCATCCGCCCAATGGTGTTTGCCAACGTCAAAGCCTGGCAGATATCCCGCGACACGGCTTATTTGCAGCAGGCCGTCGATTTAGCGTTGTGGTTGTTTAACAAGAACCCCGCACAAGCACAAATGTATTTTCCCGCCACAGGGATCGCTTTTGATGGCATCGATTCACCCACCAAGGTGAATAAAAACTCGGGAGCGGAATCCACCATTGAAACCTTGCTGACGTTGCAAAGCATTGAGTCCGTCCCTGAGGCTAAACGCCTGCTGGATGCGGCGCTGGAAAAGCAGGATATTGAGCGGTAATCCCAACTGATTTACCCAATGCGGTGCCCCCTCACCCCAGCCTTCTCCCTTTGGGAGGTTAGGGTGAGTCCAGCGTCGTGGGCAGGTAAGGTGACACGTCGTAGGGGCGCTGCATGCTGCGCCCGTGCCAAAGTCAGATTCTGGAGTTAATGGGTCGCATGTACAGTCCCCTCTCCCTTTGGGAGAGGGTTAGGGTGAGGGGCATCGCAAAGCGTATTATTCGCTTAACTGACAAGCATTACGCCCCTACGGTCGAACATGTTACCCATTCAGCAGCATTGCTACTTTTTCACCCGGAAATACGGGATCGGCTGCTAGCAAGATTTTCTATGTGGGCGTTTGATCACAGACAAACTTAAGCGTAAGTGATTGAATAGTGGCGCAGAGAGGAGCGTTCCCTCCTCAACGGCTTGCGAACTCGTCCCATACTGCCATTACGGCATCTCTGCGTGAAACGCTTGCTATAGTGCCCCTTTTTGCGGCATGTTGACGCTATCAGCCCCAGCCGAATGTTCCAGTGACCCTTAGAGCAACGCAATGATTAAATGGCCGTGGAAAGCAAATCAAGCGCAGGCGGAAACGTTTGCCGACTGGCAGGAAGCCCTGAACATCCCCCTGCTCTCACCGTTGGATGAGCAAGAGCAGCGGCGTTTGGTGGCGGTCGCCAGCCAGATTTTGCAAAATAAACGTATCGTGCCTCTACAAGGGTTGGAACTGACCTCCCTGATGCAGGCGCGCATTGCCCTGCTGTTTGCGTTGCCGATGATGGAACTGGGGGCAGAATGCCTGGACGGTTTTAACGAAGTCCTGCTCTACCCCACCCCCTTTGTGGTGGAAGATGAATGGCAGGATGACATCGGCCTGGTGCATTCCGGGCCAGTGGTGCAAGCAGGGCAAAGCTGGGAACAAGGGCCCATAGTGCTTAACTGGCTAGATGTGCAAGACTCCTTCGACCTTTCCGGCTTCAACCTGGTGATCCACGAAGCAGTCCATAAGCTGGACATGCGCAATGGCGGTACCGCCACCGGGGTGCCACCGATCCCACTGCGCGATATTGCCACCTGGGAATATGATTTACACGCCGCGATGGAAAACCTGCAGGACGAAATCGATATGGTGGGAGAAGAGGCTGCCAGTATGGATGCCTACGCCGCCAGCGATCCGGCGGAGTGCTTCGCCGTGCTTTCAGAGTATTTCTTTAGCGCCCCAGAGCTGCTGTCTAACCGCTTCCCTGCGTTGTATGACCATTTCTGCCGCTTCTACAAACAAAACCCGCTGGCCCGGTTACAGCGCTGGTATGCAGACAGCGAGCCACAACACGATTGAATTCGCTCAGATGATGAGCAGTTGCGCTGCCGCAGCCAATTTTGCGTTGACACGTTCTTAACGGCTGGATATGATGCGCCCCGTTCACACGATTCCTCTGTAGTTCAGTCGGTAGAACGGCGGACTGTTAATCCGTATGTCACTGGTTCGAGTCCAGTCAGAGGAGCCATATTTAGAAAAGCCCGCTTAGGAAACTAAGCGGGCTTTTTGCTGTTTGCCATTCAATCGTTGCAGGGTTCACCGAGCATGGGCATCAAGCTGCTGACCCAGGCAAAGAAGGCTATCGCCTGCCAGTCATTCGAAAAACCAACCCCACGATAAACCTTTCAAGTTGGCCAATAGCGCCTGCATCTGTCTGCGGATTTAACACCCACCCCATCAAGACTGAGCCACTGTCCCCAAAATACTTCTGAGTTGACCCAAATATTACGCCATCTTGATAGGCGCAGCTCGATAGTTAATAGCCGATAGCAACGCCATGAAGTGAGTAGATATTTCCTCCGCAGACCAACAACCGCTGGAGCCAAGACGGCGAAATGTTTCCCCAGCAGCCAAGGCAATCTTGTTCGGTAACTGACAATCACTCAGCATCTGTGCCAATGCCTCCATCTCTTCCGCCCTGCGCGTAATATGGTCTGGATAGGTTGGGACCAGTTTTCGTAAATCAGACAATGTACCTCCCAAATGGTACCCGATCAGTTCGAACAGAGGATCGGTGACATCAAAGGCATTGGCGGTATTAGCCGTTTCAAACAGGGCAGCAGTAACCGCCTTGTTAAAACCTGCAAAAGCCATTTTGAAAATTGATGCCTGGACAACCTCATCACCAAGCCGAATCACTGGCAATATATCTTTAAATAATTCCTCTAATGGCATGGTGTCTGGACCGCTGACATAAATTCGTCCTTCTTTACCTAAATGCGAGGCGCGCCCGATAATACAGGCATTGCAAAAAGGCAACGAAGCCTGGTCGAAAGCCCTACTCAAATACTCTGCATCCGTTGGAGTTTTTGCATTCATATCGATAAAAACGGGCATAACACTCTTTTCACGGCAGGCGCTTATTGCTTGATGTGCCACATCTATAACTGCAGATGGGGGTACCAGCGACAAAATCAGGTCACTCTCAACAACAGCATCGACCATGCTGTCACGTATGCCGATCCCGACCTCCCTTGCTGATTTTTGGGTTTTCTCGCTACGGCAACCCACCGGACTGATCGTTTTATGGCCAGCCGCCAATAGCAACGCTGCAAAAGCACCGCCCATCTGGCCCGGATAGAGAATAGTGACCGTCGACATGATATTACCTCCTGTACAGGTTTAAAGTTTCGGTGTCATTCGCGGGACAATGCTGGCCCCAAGAAGGGCCAAGCCACCGAAAACGGCAATCGCCGCATAAATCTCAAAGGCGACAACATAGCTACCCGTTATATCGAACAACAGCGCCGCCAATAACGGTCCACCGATACCTGAGATCATGACCAGAGGCGTAACGATCCCCATGATAACGCCTTGATTCTTGCGGCCGAACAACGAAGCGAGCAGGAAAGGCATCATCATGATCAGCCCTCCTGCAGACAAACCGCTCAAGACACCATAGCCTAACTGCAGTTGCCAAATACTCCCCGCGCTGATGAACAGGATGAGTCCTATCGCTTGCAATATTGAGAGGCTAAGAACGACCCACTTCGTTGAGACTTGTTCCACAATAAAGCCCGTTAATAACTTGCCCAAGATGGCAAAAGCGCCATAGGTCAAGATCACACTACCTGCCTCGGCGGTTGTGAAACCAAGCGACTGAGCAGCTGGAACCTTATGTAACAAGGCACCTTTCAACACAAAATCGCTGAGATTCCAGCCAACCATTAGAAACCAGAATCCTGGTGAACGAATGGCTTCTGTCAATGTAAGGTCAGGGCAGGCTCCCCCGTTTTGCTCTTGAGCAAATTCGCTGCCTTGTTCCTCGCCGTACGGCAGAAGGTTCATATCTGCTGGCTCGCGACGCAGAACAAAGATAGCAAGTGGCACCAGAATGAGAATTGGCAGGAAGCCAAGAAAGAACCAGGTAGAGCGCCAGTCGGAAATAGACAACAACCAAATGATGACCGGCGACAACAATATACCGCCGAGGTTGGCACCGGATGATACCAAGCCGGTTGCACGCCCACGCTGGGTTGAAAACCATTTGGCAATCAGAGGAAACACTAATGCATTAGACAGACCGGCAACGCCGATACCGCCAATTACGCCAAAAATCAAAGCGAACTGCCAGAAAGTTTGTGTGAAAGAGACCACGCTGAGCGACAGACCAACAAGAATAGCGCCGACCAGCATAATAATTCTTGGCCCCCGTCGATCAACCAACCAGCCGACAAGAGGTGCGACAACTCCTGCGATCAATTCCCTGAATGCAATTACCCCTGTAATTTGAGTATTGGACCATCCAAGCTCTTCACGAGCCGGGTTGATGATGAAACCCATGGTCTGGAAACCGATACCCGCACGGATAGACGATATAGCCAAACAGGCTAAAGCAACATACCAAGCATAGTGAATACGCGTTACTCTACACATACACATCATGGCCTTATAAACTGTGCTTCGTTTGGATAGATTATGTGGCGATTAATGCCAAAATCGGCCACCACGCTCTTCGTCTGTACCGGCGACGTTCGCTTTCACAACAGCGGATATCAATAGAAATAACCACAAAAAGACTGAAAGTTATTTATAAAATCGTTTTGCTCCATACCCCATTCGCTTTGTAGATGAGTAAAAAACTGACTACAAATAAAACAACACACGTAGTTAACAATAAAAAACCTTAAACACTATGAAGAAAGTATGAAGATAACGTCAAGAAATGTTAATCACGCGTTCGGTATTGTCGAGCAAGACCAGCGATCCCTTTCAGATCCGTAATAAACCCTGAACATACCAGCCAAAGATAATTATTCACGTACTATTCCATCAGAAAAACTACAAATTCATCTTATCATCACAGGCAACTCTTATAATAACCAGATATTATTCATCAAACTTAAAACACCCTCGAATAAATGCCAAAAACAAAATAACACACCTATCTATAACGAAGTGTTGTAGTATATTTTATTACAAACCACAAACCTTGATGTATTAAATAAATATGAGGCGAGAATCATATATACTTAACGCTACATAGGTAAAAATCGATAGTCAAAATAATGGCATCTCGCCAGATGAAATGTATATCCCGTTGTCGAAGAACCGGAATCGGGTTCCGACCACTGATTGGAGAATGTGAAAACTTATCGTCGTTTTGCAACACGGACCGCAGAAGCGTCAGGAAGGTGATACCGGGTAAAAGGTGACCTTAATCGCAATGCGCTTCGCCATTTTCAAAAGTCGCCGGTGAAACCCACCCCGCACTTGACTTATTTTGTCTAATTTGTATTTTAAGGACATGCATACCTTTCTGATTATCGTCCCCGAAGGGGGCATGTTATTCGAGCCTACGGGCATTGCCGATATCCTGATGCAGGCCAACCGCTTGAGGTCAGCAGATGCCGCACATCCACCGTATCAGGTGTCGATTGCCACGACCCAGGCGCATCGCGTGATACGGGGGATGTCGGGGTTAAATCTGCTGGCCGATCACCGCCTCGCTGACCTTGATCCCACATTGCCGCGTGACACCATCATGATCACCGGCAGAGGCACCAGCACTGAGGAAGGTGATATCGTCGTCAATTGGCTGCGTCAGGCTGCACCGCATGCACGGCGGGTGGTATCGATTTGCGGCGGCGCATGGTTATTGGCTCAGGCCGGTCTGCTTGATGGCCGCCGAGCCACCACGCACTGGCGGCTACTTGACGCGATGCAAACCCAATTCCCCAAGGTTAGGGTAGAGAAAGGCCCGATTTATCTTCAGGACGGCAAAGTCTGGACCTCCGCCGGCGTCAGTTCCGGCTTCGACCTGACGCTGGCTTTAGTGGAAGACGATCACAGCTTCACGTTAGCGCGCGACGTCGCCCAAGACCTGGTGATGTTCCTGCGTCGCCCCGGTGGGCAATCACAGTTCAGCCGTTTTCTGCTCAGCCAGGCCAATTCCCCTGGCCCAATCCGCGATCTGCAAACGTGGATACTGCACAATCTGTCCGGCGATTTATCCGTTGAAAGGCTGGCGGAACACGTTGCCATGAGCCCAAGGAACTTTACCCGCGTTTTCACCCGTGAAACCGGGATCAGCCCCGCCAAGTATGTGGAGGAAGTCCGCCTCGACGTTGCACGGCAGCATCTGGAACAAAGCTCGGACAAACTCGAGCACATCGCCGCCGCCACCGGTTTTGGCAACAGCCTCAACCTGCGTCGCGTGTTTGAAAGGAATTTACAACTGACACCGTCAGATTATCGTGAGCGTTTCCACGCTCGCACCTTGTCCTAAATTGATTGTTATTTGTCATTTACGCCAAGTCACCCGCGCACTATTTTGGAACCAGATAACTCACCGAGGAGCACATCATGGTCAAAGTAGGCATTAATGGGTTTGGTCGAATTGGCAGAAATGTATTGCGCGCAGCACTGGGCCGCAATGACTTTCAGGTAGTAGCAATCAATGACCTGACCGACAGCAAAACCCTGGCTCATCTGCTGAAATACGACTCGCTGCAAGGCACATTGAGCGCCAGTGTGGAAGCCTCTGAAGGCCAGTTACTGGTGGAGGGCAAAGCCATTCACGTCTTCTCCGAGCGCGATCCCGGCGCCATTGCGTGGAGCAGCGTGGGGGTGGATGTCGTTATCGAAGCCACCGGATTTTTCACCGATAAAGCCAAAGCCGAAGTTCACATCACCAAGGGCGGCGCAAAACGGGTGATTTTATCTGCGCCCGGTAAAGACGATGACATCACGGTCGTGATGGGCGTTAACCATGAGAAATACGATCCTGCCTTGCATAAAGTGGTCAGTAACGGCAGCTGTACGACTAACGGACTGGCACCGGCAGCACAGGTCTTGCACCAATACTTCGGCATCGAACATGGTCTGATGAACACCACACATGCCTATACCAACAGCCAGGCCCTGCATGACCAACCGGAGAAAGATCTGCGCGGAGCCCGTGCCGCTACGCTTTCTATCGTGCCTTATTCTAGCGGTGCAGCCAAGGCGCTCGGTAAAGTGATCCCGGAATTGGACGGACGCCTGACCGGCTATTCACTGCGCGTACCGGTGCCTGTGGTGTCTATCGTTGATCTGACCGTTACTCTTAAACGGGATGTCACTGCCGAAGAAGTGAACGCGGCATTTCGTAAAGCGGCAACATCAGGACCATTGAAAGATATCTTGGGCTACAGCGATGAACCCTTGGTGTCGAGCGACTATCAGGGCGACCCTCGATCATCCATTATCGACGGCCTGTCTACGCTGGTGATTGGCGGCAACCTGGTGAAGATCCTCGCCTGGTATGACAACGAATGGGCGTTCTCTAACCGCCTGGTGGACCTGGCCGTGCTGATGGACCAACGCGGTTTGTAATTGCTTCTCTGCTCTCAAGGCGGGCGCTGCAAATGCTGCGCCCGTCACGCTAATCACATTACAGAGCAATGACTCTTTGCTGGTTGTAGCCCTCCCCCCAGTTTTATCCCAACACCTGTAGTCTTAAACCTACAACTCACCGATGGGTAATCTCATTGTGGTGTTAAGCCAGGCAAATTATCCTACCCCTACGCAGTTTATCTGCGCAACCATTTGATTTAAAAATTGGCATAAGGGTAGAAATGAATCAATTTAACTTAACTGACTGGTTAATCCTGACGATTTCCGTAATCTTAATCTATATGACATTTTTAATTATCTTTTTTATTTAATTAAAGCCAAAGCAGTGTTAATAATAGATCCCCACCTTCCCTCTCGCATCACCTTAATCAGAATCTGCTTTAACTATTTCAACCTTGCCTACTCTGGGCAGTATTGTCAATGTAGGCCATGACCTACAACATACTGATGACTATTCCCATATTAAAAACAACCACTTTCTCTATCATAAAATCTACAGAGGCGCTAGCACCCCCGCTAACGTACATCTAAGGTCATGCATTTTTATAAAATGCTCACTGCAATGTCCATTCAATGGTTAAGAGACTAGGTAGCACCCCATGATACAACCTCATTTACCTCCAGGTAAAAATAAAATTCCCGTGAACCTGTTAATTATCACGCATTGTGCTTATACCGCTACTGGCATCAAAGAGCTCTGTACTGACTTTACCCATTGGCGAGTCAATTGCATCTCCAGCAACAGGTTTGAACTCAAAGAAATACTTATCAAGCAGCCAATAGACTTATTGATTCTGGAAGTCGGTAACATGGGGAAAGAAATGATGACGCTTTTTTCATTGCCTTATAGTTATCAAAATAAAACCATTCTACTGACCCATCGCTCGTCTTGCAAACTGCGAGATCTTGGCCGCTTAGCCGGTGTCAATGCGGTGGTGGATAAATTGATCCCCCTGGATTTACTTAAATGCGTGTTACATAGCGCAGTCTGCACCTTGCAAGAACATACGGTTTTAGCTGACCATCAGATTGAATCACAAAAGTTGGAGCGTGTGGTGTTACGTGCACTATTGAGTGGTCTCAGCCAGAAAAAGTTAGCAACGGCACTGGGCATTACCACCGCAGCCGTCAGTCGCTATAAAATGATTGCGTTACGCCGTATGGGGATGACAAGTTTGAATGAAGTGATTACAGGAAATTAAGGCCAAATCTTCAATCCGTTGGTCACTAGGTATGTTGCCAGCCTCGTGGGTAATGCGATCAGAACGGTTGAAAGCTGATGCCGAGCGATCCTCAACATCAGCTTGGGCAATACCTTTACGGCACCCCGATAACCAGTACTCCGGAACCGCTACTGACACCGGTTGCGGGGGCTGACCCAGGACGTCTTACCAGCGAGAAGGTCACATCATCGCCACCGGTGCTGTTAGTCAAATTGGTGGTGAACGAAGAACCTAACGGTACCACCTGCCCACCCCTTTCCATCACAACGCCTAAATCTGCATTGCTCATCTTCAATACCTGGGAATTAAACCCGGCCCCCGTTCCACGCAAGGTTACCGTGATCGGCAAGGTCAGGCCGGGTGCAGGGCAACTATAGCTGAGGCGTTTGGTCACGCGGTTTTTCTGGCCCGGGATGGATTCATCAACCTCCCTACCGGCTACTGTACCGAAGTTAACATCCAGCAGTTGCCCTGCATTAATTTTGCAATTGGATGGATCAAGGGTGAAACTGTTGCTCGCAATTAACCTTAGAGTGATATTATTAGTAAACCCATTAAAGTTATTAGATTGTAAAAGACTCACGTCGGCAATTCTATCCCCTGGAACAATATTTATTGGATCCTCAGGGTTAGCGCTCAAATTGATATATGGATATAAATTAATTGGCACAGAAAAAACATAACTTGGCACCGTAGCGACGAAATTATTACCTGCAATCGGCGCAGAATACGTGGTCCCGTTAATAACAAGCCCGCCAGTTTGACCCGCAAGCTTGCCAAGGAAAGTCACTCCTGGATAAGTTGTATGGTAGTAATCTTCCCGACCAGGCGCTTGATCGTCAACGCTAAAAGCGCAGTCTAATGAGTAACCACTTAACTCCAGTCTGTTTTGAGGATAGGAGGGTGTCATTGTTACGCTTACATCTGTTGCTCCCGTAGTGTGCAAATTAAACCATCTACCACCATTCACCCGGCATTCTGCCGCATATCCTTCGAAAGAAAGGAACAGCAACGCCATACTGATGAGAACTTTTTTCACATCAACCTCGATATTTTATGCAGTGAGACGTCCCTTGATATATTGAGAACGTCATCTACTGTGTAAAGAATTATCAGTTATAATCCAAATTAAATGTCGCCACCGCGCGAAATAGGCCGCGGGTGATGGTGTGGTTCGCCAGGGCTTCCGGCTCACCTCGCAAATATCCTTTGATGGTAATGACGTTAGAACCGTCAGCCAGCGGGTACGTTTTTCCTGTCGTATCGTTCAGCGGGATCAGTTGCCCCTCCTGGGTCTCGATACCAATGGCGATCCCAGCTGCAGTGCTGCTATCATCTACAGCCAGATAACCTGGTAATTGGCTGTTTTCCTTACCGCTGAAGCTCAGGGTAACCATATTACCGATCCCGGTATCGCAGTTAATCAGGTTAAAGCTGATCGCCCGGGGCGGTGTACTGGTATTAAGATATAGGTATCGGTCTGCCACCATTCCCAGTTCCAGGGTCTGGTTTTCATCCCCAGGCTGAATATCACAGGCTTCATAGACCAACGCACCGTGCAACCGCATATTATCCGCTGCACCGGCGGAAAATGACGCCGCCAGCCCGCCTCCCAGCAGCAGATAGCCGCTCAGCAACCCAATGCCTGCAGACCATTTCAACATTGTCGCTTCTCCTATTGATAATCTGCAAACAGCGTGGCAGATGCTTCAAAGGGCCCATCAGTCAGGTCCTTTGCCGGGTCTTTGACCGGTACTACCTGCAGCACAGGTGGGGCAGCACTGTCGATCTCAAAGCGGGTATTCATGGTAAATGGCTCGCCATTACGCAACATACGAATACCCAGCGCAGACTTGTTGGTTTGTACCGCCGCCTTATCATAAGCCGCTGCCGATCCCTGGAAGGTCAATCCCAGCGTCCAGCCGGGCACGCCAGGCTCGCAATTAATGGTGTAATTGACTCGCTGGATATAATTACTGCCATCGACCTTTTTAATCGCCACTTTCTCGCCAAAATCCACGTCAATCAGATTGCCGTTGTTAATGGTACACGGCGGCGGAGCCTGCAGCGTGCCACTGAAATTTACGTTCACGGCCTGTGCCGGCGTCATCAGGCTAACCCCAATCAACAACATCAGGGTATTGCCAATAAAAACATTCATTACCCTATCCTCACTGATAAAGCACCAGCATCGTAGCGACACCCGAGAATACGCCTGGTGACAAGGTCGATCCTGGTCGTTTGACCAATACCGCGTTGATCTCTGGTGCCGCGGGCCAGGTGAAGTTCAGCCAGCTATTGATCGGCAGTACCGTATCCCCATGCAGCAGCTTGATCCCCAAGTTGCTGTTGCTGGTCGCCAGGGCAGAATCAAAGCCCGCAGCCTGGCCGGTAAACTGCAACTTGAGTGCGTTTGATGACGGTTCCGGTACACAAGTCAAATTGTAGGGAACCGGCTGCTTATAATTCTCACCATTCACCCGGGTGATCAGCACGTCAGTACCGAAATTCACGCTGACATCGTTACCGTCATTAATCTTGCAGGGCGGAGGATCTATCACCGTCACCGAAAAATTGACCGTGGTGTTTGCCAACGCTACGGTTGGCAAGAGAAGCCCACCGACCAACAGGAGCAGTAGCCCCCCGCTCAAATATCCGACAGCCCCACGCCGCTTCAAGAAATTCATGGTGCGCATGTGGCACTCCCTAGTCATAACTCAGCCTAAAATCTACATTAGCGGTGTAAGCACCGGCCTGTAACGGCGCTGCGGTACGCACCGGAGTCAACCAGTAATTCAGCACATTATTCCCTGGGTTCAGCAGTACCGGCCTATTGCGTTGCCCTAGCGGTACAGGATGCTGTTCGCTGTCGCTCAGGCGTAGCGCCAGCCCCTGTGCACCTCTGACCCCGATCATCTTGCTATCATAGATATCCTGGGGGGCGAGAAAAGTGATTGACATAGAGGGCTGGTCTTCTGCCCACACCACGTTCCCTTGGCGCTCATCCAGGTTGTATGACGAGACACGTAGGCAGTCTCGCAGAATTAAATTCACTGCCACTGGGGTACCTTCTGCCCCCACGGACTGCAGACGCCCGGTGCCGATTACACCCATTTCCACGACCTGATTAGCCGAGGTCATATCCAACCGACAGGCACTCTCTGTCAGCGCACCATACACATGCAAGATGCCCTCATTGCCTTCAACAAACCTCTCGCTGGTCGACAGATTACGCTCAGCGCTGTTGCGCCCGGCATCAGCGATTGCCGTACCGCTCAGCACCAGCAGGCTAGTCATCAGCAGGGACAATGAGGATAAACGCATGCCCCGATCATTACCGGGTTGATGCTGGCTGGATTTCCCGGAAATTACTCGCATTATCTGTTGCATTTCTGCCTCCTGGCCGCACGTGACTGTGACGCCTGGCGGACATTATCCGCCTCGACGAACAACGCGCGCCGTTATGTTTATTTTTTGCTGCTATCAGGTGCAACCTGACAGGTGCTTCCACTGCATGTGAAGTTCAGAGCCGGACGACCACCATAGTCATTGACATAGGTCAGTATCGGTCTGTCTCCCAATGCACTGGCGCTGACATTCAGTTCACCACTGGACAGTGGTGCCACCATCAGCGGCTCAAAGCCATTGACGGTAACCCCTTTCGTCTTGCTGGCATCGACCAGCGTGACGTAATAAGGCGTCGGGTTATTCACCTGATAGCGGTTTCCCTTGCGGGTCAGCGTCAGCTTTTCCTGCCACGGGTTATCCATATCCTGTCGGCTTGGCACAATCGCGGCCGGGCGATAAAACAGCTTGATACGCGTTTGCAGGGCGATCTGTAAGCTGTTGGGTTTATCGCTCTTTGGTGGGATCTCACGCAAGTTGAAGTAGTAAAGCGTCTCCCGGTCACGGGCCAGCAGGTTCGCCGCCGGCAGCACCTGGACTTTAATCTGGCTTTTCTCACCCGCCTCAACCCGCTGTACCGGCGGTAACACCACCAGTGGAGAGGTGATTTTGTTGCCCTGCGGATCCTCAATCCAGCTCTGCGCCAGGTAAGGCAGCTGTTTATTTTGATTACTGATGTTCAGACTGACAGCCTTGTCAGTTTCGTTGACGATCACCCGCGTCCGGTCAAGGGCAATAGCAGCCCAGGAGGACGAAGCCACCAGGCTACAACCCAACCCCAGGATGAGGGCGATACGTGAGTTCAGTTTCATTGTGTTCATTTACCTGTTTCTAGTGTATTTCGTGAAATTGTGTCTGTATTAACGCTCGAGGTAGCCTGATTGGACAGGGTTGTACCCGAAAGTGGTATACACGGCAGTAATAACGCGGACTGTGCTGCCGCCGACAATGCAGGGGGTAACACCACCGAGCACTGCTCAGCGCCGTTCCAACGGACAGTCATACGTTCAGCGGCATTAATACCACTGAGGTAAACACTGCCTTCATCATTAACAATGCCGGTTTCCTGCTTCTTACCGTTAAGGACGGTCGCGCCGAACGGTGGATAACTGCCGTCTGCCATACGTATCACTGCCATGGCTTTTTCACCCGCAATGACCTCGAACTGACGGTAACCTATCGCCCCTTCTGTCAGCGTGGCCTGTACTACAGAACGTTTTGCTTCAGCGTTATCGGCCAGCTTATTGATATCGATGCTGGCGCTGTTGCGGTAGTAGCTGTTGACATCGGCGACGACAACTTTGCCAAAGGCATTACTGTTAATGGTTGAACCATATCCTCTGACCGGAATACCCGCGACCCCACCGGTATCCAACAGCAGACGAGTCCCACCTTGAGTATTGCTGCGGTGCAGCGCTCCCCCTTCAGCAGTTAATGTTGCCCCCCCCGTCATACCCAGACCGACCGCAGAGTAGCGCCCATTCTGGTAGCTGGCATTGGCGTTAATCTGTGCCGCATCACCATCATGGGTGTAAAAGGCACTAGTCTCGGCACCATGGTGGGAACCACCTGCTGTCAGGTTGTAACTGCTGCGTTCATTAATCCGGTCATAATACGAGACGTTATGTGACGTATTATCCCCGCTAATAGTGCTGTTATAACTGACGGTAGAGGTGTCGCCCCACGGAATGGAAAACGACAGATAAATACCATCATCATTAGTACCGTTGTACTCATTGCGAAACGCCGTGATTGATCCATTGATGTTTTTGAAACGACCAATATCAAAGTAGCGTGACATCATCAGGTTATAGCGATCGCTCTCAGAACGGTTCCAATAGGTCTGATGGAAATAGTTCAGATACACCGACAACCCCAGTTCGCTGAATTGCTTGCTCAGTGAAACGGTGTACATCTCTTTATTGTTGCCGGACTCAAACTCGCTCCCACTGCGGGCCTCAAGGTATTCCGCCATGCTCATAAAGGTTCTTTCCGAGAAGCGGTAGCCCGCAAACGTTACCTGGCTGTCATACTCATCAAAGCGTTTGGAGTAGTTCACCTTGTAGGATCTGCCACTCTGGGTTCCCTGATCCGGCAAGGTCGCCCGCGACTGTGTCACGTCAAACGAGATGGCTCCGAGGGCCAGCAAATCGCGCCCCACCCCTAGTGACATAGCGTTGTAGTCACCGCCCAGCAGGCCGCCACCATACAGCGACCAGCCGTTACTGATCCCCCAGGAGAATTCCCCGCTACCAAAGCCCGGCCCTTCCATATCGTGATCGATATTGGAGGCTTGACCTGCAGCCATCTTAAAGCGCAGCTGTCCCGGCCGCGTCAGATAAGGGATGTTGGCGGTATTCACCTGGAAGGTCTGTACGCTGCCATCTTGTTCTTCAACCCTGATATCAAGCAAGCCGGAGACCGCGTTGTTCAAATCCTGAATACGAAACGGGCCTGCAGCGACCTGAGTTTCGTACAGCACACGTCCTTGTTGGCTGACGGTGACCTTGGCATTGGTTCTCGCTACTCCCGAGACTTCCGGCGCATAGCCGCGCAGGTTCGGAGGCAACATGTTGTCATCGGAGTTCAGGCTGGCCCCGGTAAAGCGGAAGCTGTCAAAGATATCCGAGTTCAGGAAGTCTTCGCCCACCACCAGCTTGGAACGCAGTTGCGGAACTGCACGATAGGCATAAAACCGACTCCAGTCCCAGTCACGCTTGCTGCTGTTACTATCGTCCCCAGTCTGATGATCGGTGCGCCCTTGCCAGTCGGCGCGCAAACGCCATGCGCCCATATTCGCTCCCACAGTACCGTTACCGCTCACATCATAGCCACGCACACCGCTCTCCTGCTGGTGGCTGCTTTGTGCATTGACGCTGTAATCCAACAGTAATCCTGGAATACCTTCGTCCCAGCGCGAGGGTGGATCCCAATTCTCTGAACTGTACTCCAAATAAGCCTGGGGAATACTCAGCTGAAGAGCGGATTCACCTAAGTTACCGCGCATTTCAACGCCTTTTAGCGTACGGATATCAATACACTGGCCCTGATGCCAGGTAGTGAAATCTTTTGTCACTTCGTCTTTAAATCCTAGGGTGTGTCCCGTAACTATTTTTTGTACAATATAGTCATGTTTAACTGACAGGAAGCTTTCGAATTTGGCTCGTTATGATGTTCCAGATGAAGCCTGGGCGCTCATTTCTCCTATGCTACCGCTTGAACGTAATAGT